>CAWEKQ010000009.1:0-8922 GCA_963809655.1 Terriglobia bacterium
CGTGTTTGGCCTCGTGCCGGATCGCGCAGACAGAAAGACCGGGCCGAAGGTTAAGGCTTGGGCCGGAACGTGCGCCAGCGGGAAGAGCCGCGCCCCGAGGGCGATCCGGCCATGCCTCGATGCATGGGAGCGTTCCGGCCTCCAGGGCTTGTTTTGGAGGGCGTGACGATGGTCCCGGTGGCTGAGATGCTCTCGACTCAGCGCGCCCTGCTCGGCCGAATCGTGCAGGATCGGACTGGCCTTGCCGGGCCGTACAATATTGAACTTGAGTTCGAATCCCAAATTCTCGCCCGACGGGGCACTAGTTGGATTGGCGACCCCAATATGTCCGCGCTGGTGTCGGGGAGCGGCACCGTCTGGGTTATCCCGGCCGCTGGCGGCCAACCGCAAAAGGTAGGGTCTAATTTCACGTCCGCCCGCTATCCGATCTGATCGGCCGATGGAGAGCGCCTGCTGTTTGTCGGATACACATCGGCAAAGGCGGGCGACGCCTCCGAGGAACAACTCAATCTCCTTGACTTCGCCGGCATGTTGCCAGGGCTGAGCGCGAATGTGCCCTGCGCGGACTTGCTGGCTGGCGGATTCCGCCCCGGTTTGTACCGTTTCATCGCCACCACGCAGCACGGCGCGGTCGTGACGCCCTTCACCATAACCGGCCGGAACGCGACCGTCCCTCTGAGCCTGAGTCCGAACGGCGACGTCGTGGGCCGCGTCGTGATGGCTTCCGGCGATCCTCCACCACCCCGGCAACCGACACTGCAAAGCTTCCAGACAGGCATCCGCATTCTGCCGGATGCCAAAGGCAACTTTACGATCACGGGCGTCAAATGCATCCCGGGTTCCTTGCGCCTCCTGGCGTTGGATGAGCGCTACTACATCAAGGAACTCCGCATAAACGGAGTAGCGGCTTCGCACGGCGATCTCACGCTCTGCGCTGGCTCTCGGCTGGAGCTTGTCCTCGACGACAAGATGGCGACGCTGACTGTTTCGGTACGAAATGAAGACAAAGCCGCGAACGATCCAATGGTCTTCATGGAGCCGTGGCCGGGATCCCAGCTTGATCGCATTCCTGAGCGGAAATCTGCCAAATCCGGCGCGACCCAAAGCACGCAACTCGCGCCGGGCGATTACCGTGTGCTCGCCGTCCGCCAGGTGGCTCTTCCTGATGGCCGCGACCTGGACACGGTAGCCCAACAACTCTGGGATCGCGCGACGAAGATCACGTTGGCCGCAGGCGACGCCAAAAGCATTTCCGTGCCGCTGATTGATCCCTTTGAATAGAGATCCCTTCGAATAGGACAATAGCGGTCCACCTTGTGCGACATTAAATCTGGAGGTTTCAAACGTGACTGACGCAGTCCTGGTCGATTGCCTTCGTACGCCCGTCGGAAAGGCCAACCGCGGCACGCTCCGCAACACGCGCCCCGACGACCTCGCGGCCACCGCCATCCGCGCCCTGCTCGCACGCCACCCCCAGGTCCCTGCCGATGACATCGAAGACGTGATCCTCGGCTGCGCCATGCCCGAAGCCGAATCCGGCAGCAACATGGCCCGCATGTCCGCCCTGCTCGCCGGCCTGCCCGTCACCACCACCGGCGTCACCATCAACCGCTTCTGCAGTTCCGGCCTCCAGTCGATCGCCATGGCTTCCGACCGCATTCGCGGCGGTGGCGCCCACATCCTCATCGCCGGCGGCAGCGAGTCCATGAGCATGATCCCCATGGCCGGCAACAAACCCGCCCCCAACCCCTGGTTCGTCGATCACTACCCGCAGGTCTACATCAACATGGGCCTCACCGCCGAACAGGTGCAGCGCCGTTACGGCATCTCGCGCGAGGACTCCGACGCCTTCTCCTACCGCAGCCATCAGAACGCCCTCAAAGCCCAGGCGCAGGGCCATTTCACCGACGAAATCGTTCCGGTCAAAGTCGAGACATCTGCCTTGAACGGGTCCGGCAGCAAGCCCGTCCACACCGAAACCATCTTCGATAAGGATGAAGGCCCGCGCGCCGATACTTCACTCGAAGCCCTCGCGAAATTGAAGCCGGTATTCCACGCCACAGGCACCGTGACCGCGGGCAACTCCTCCCAGACCAGCGATGGCGCAGCCGCGGCGCTCCTCATGTCGGACAAAAAAGCGCGCGAACTCGGCCTCACTCCCAAAGCGCGTCTCGTCAGCTTCGCCACCGCCGGCGTGCCGCCCGAAATCATGGGCATCGGCCCCGTCGTCGCCATCCCCAAAGCGCTCGCGCTCGCCGGACTCAAACTCCACGACATCGGCGTCATCGAACTCAACGAAGCCTTCGCCGCCCAGGCCCTCGCCGTCATCCGCCTCGCCGGACTCGACCCCGATCTCGTCAACGTCAACGGCGGAGCCATCGCGCTCGGCCATCCCCTCGGCTGCACCGGAGCCAAACTCACCGCCACCATCCTGCGTGAAATGGAGCGCCGCAACATCCGCTACGGCATGGTCACCATGTGCGTCGGCGGCGGCCAGGGCGCGGCCGGAATTTTCGAACGGATCTGATTATGCCAGCCACTGTTATGCAAATCGTCGGCGGTTCCTTCCTCATAGAAGATCAGGCGCCCAGCACCGTCTTCACGCCCGAAGATCTCACCGAAGAGCACCACGCCATCGCCCGCACGGCGCGCGAATTCTTCGATAAAGAGGTCGCGCCGCACGTCGAAGAAATGCAGCATGGCGATTTCGACGTTGCCGTTTCTCTTCTGCGCAAAGCCGCGGCTCTCGGACTCGAATCCATCCTCACGCCCGAAAAATACGGCGGCATGGAGATGGATCTCACCGCCGACATGGTGGTCGCCGAGCAGTTCGCCCGCGACGGCTCCTTCGGCGGATGGCACGGCGCGCACGCCGGCATCGCCACGCTGCCGCTCCTGCTCTTCGGCACCGACGCGCAAAAAGAAAAGTACCTGCCGAAGCTCTCGAGCGCCGAAATCGTCGGCGCCTATTGCCTCAGCGAGCCGCAGGCCGGGTCCGATGCCCTCGCCGCCAAAACCCGCGCCGACCTTTCGCCGGATGGCACCCACTACATCCTCAACGGCCAGAAGATGTGGATCACCAACGGCGGCAAAGCCGATCTCTACACGGTCTTCGCGAAGGTCAATGGCGAACAGTTCACCGCCTTTCTCGTCGAGCGCGGCTCCCCTGGCGTTATCGAACGGCGCGGAAGAAAAGAAGATGGGCATCAAGGGCAGTTCCACCACCGCCGGTCTTCTTCGACAACGTACCCGTACCCGTTGAAAACGTGCTCGGCGAAATCGGCCGCGGCCACATCATCGCCTTCAACATCCTCAACCTCGGCCGCCTGAAGCTCGGAGCCTTCGCTGTCGGCGGGTCGAAGAACGTGCTCGCCATCTCCCTCGCCTACGCGAAGGACCGCAAGGCCTTCGGCACCACCATCTCGCACTTCGGCATGATCCAGCACAAGCTGGCCGAAATGGCGATCCGCATCTACGCCGCCGAGTCGATGACCTATCGCGTCGAAGGCATGATCGAGAGCCATCTCGAAGGCTTCACCTGGGACGAGCCCGACGCCGCACGGCGCATGATGAAGGCCGTCGAAGAGTTCGCCGCCGAGTGCTCCATCATCAAGGTCTACGCTTCGGAAGTGCTCGATTACGTGGTCGATGAAGGCGTGCAGATTCACGGCGGCTACGGCTATCACCAGGATTACGCGGTCGAGCGTTCCTACCGCGATTCGCGCATCAATCGCATCTTCGAAGGCACCAACGAGATCAACCGTATGCTGGTCACGGGCATGCTTCTGAAGCGCGCCCAGCAGGGCCGTCTCGGTCTGGTTAAAGCCGCGAAGGCGCTGATGGATGAAGTGCTCTCCGGCCCTTCCGCCAACGCCGGACTGGTACCGAACGCGAAGAAGATCACGCTGCTGCTGCTCGCGCTCGCCTTCGAGAAGTTTGGTGCCGCTCTGGATAAACAGCAGGAAGTCGTCGCCGGAATCGCCGACGTGATCATGGAAACCTTCGCCATGGAGTCGGCGCAACTGCGGTCGCAGAAGACCGGCACCGGTGCGGACATCTGCGAAGTCTTGCTCTCCGATTCCATGGCCCGCATCGAAATGTTCTCGCGCCCGGTGCTCGCCGCCTGCTCCGAAGGCGACGCTCTGCGCGCCAATCTCGCCGTCCTTCGCCGCTTCGCCAAATACGAACCGGTCGATTCCATCGCGATCAGGCGGCGCATCGCCGAACGGCTGCTAACAGCGGGCCGGTATGTTGTGTGATCCCGAGGATAGTTCTTGCGGTAGGCTTGCCCGGCTGCGGCAAGTCCACATACTTCGCCAGTCTTGGCGCGCATCCGATATCCAGCGACGCCGTCCGCCTGCAACTGGCCGACGATGAAACTGACCAGACCATTCACGGCACCGTGTTCGCGACCATGCGGTTCCTGCTGCGCCAGCGCATCAAGCTGCAGCGCCCGGTCACTTACATCGACGCTACGAATCTGAGGCGGCGTGACCGCCGTCCGTTCATCAAAATCGCGCTCGAGCACAACTGCGAAATCGATGCCGTCTATTTCGACGTCCCGCTCGACATCTGCAAGGCCCGCAATCTCGCGCGCGGTCGCGTAGTCCCCGAGCACGCCCTGGATCTGATGGCCGCGAAGTTGGTGCCCCCGTCGCTCGAAGAAGGCTTCACGCGAGTCGAAGTCGTGCGACCCCTTCCTGGAACACCTCCGGCGCAGTGAGCAGGCTCAGCACCATGTATTTCGGGTTTTCGAAATCGTAGAAGTATCCCGGTTGCACCAGCACGTCATAGTCGCGCAGCAGCCGCAGTTCGGCGCCCTCCTCCATCGACACGGTTGCATACCACCCCGCCTCCACATCGAGTGCGGCGCCCTGCAAGACCGCCAGATTCTCGCGCAGGCGTTCCAGAATCCGGCCCTGCACCGGCCCGCGCAAATCGAGCAGGGCCGGCAGCGCGCATTGCACCGGAGTGCCCACCGATAAGTACGTATCCGCGATGATCTCCAGCCGCCCCAGAGCCTCCCGAACAACGTTCGCCGGACCATTGGCGATGATCCACGCGAGCTTCATCTGCGGCAGCCCCACCGTCTTCGAAAGCCCATTCAACGTGAAGGTCAGGACGTCCTCGCAGCCCTGCAAGCTCAACACACTATCCGCCGCGGGGTTCAACGCATAGTCGCGAAAAACCTCATCCGAAATGATCGGCAGCCCAAACGCAGTCAGTTGCTCCAGTTCATGCCGCCGCAGAAAATGCCCGGTCGGATTATTCGGATTCACCAGCACAATCGCGCGTGTCCGCTCATTGATCGCCCGCTCGAGCGTATGGAAGTCGATGAACCACCCGTGGTCGTAGAACAACCCGTAATGCCGCACGTTCACCGATTCGAGCGCGGCAAGATAGTCGAACAACGGATACGACGGTCGCGGCACGAGCACTTCGTCACCGGGATCGCAGAGCAGCTTTGAACAGCCACGAATACGCCTCACTCGTACTGGCGGTCATCACGACGCGATCCACATCAGCGCCGTATTCCCGCGCAATCGTCTCGCGTGCCGACGGCAATCCAAACGGCTCCGGCTCATAGCGCAGCGCGGCCTCCGCCCCAAGGCTCGCCAGAAATCCCGCCGGATATTCGATCCCCGCGTGCGTGGGATTCGATTCCGTCAGATCCAGAACGCGCGCGCCCGCCTCCCGCTTCTCGCGCAGCAATTCACTCAGCGCGTTCGGGTGCAAATCATGCGGCAGCCGGCCTGAGAACTTCATGGCGCGCGGAAATCGCCGGACGCGATCCTCGCTTCCTCTGGGGGATCGCCCTTGTATTGATAGAGCCACGCGCCGTTGACCACCACCCGGCTGAACTCCTCCCCCTCATACTCATCGAGCGCCGCCAGCGTGGCCTCCGGAGTATGCAGCCGATACAACTCGCCCTGAACCTCTCGTTTCTCGGCCTCACCATCCGGCTGAGGACGAAACGCAGGGTAGTGCGCTATGCGGTAGATCGATCCCGGCACTTCAGCCCGGCGTAGGAACGTCGCCTCCCCACGCAGTTTACGGGCATAGCGGTTATCGAACTCACTCCGCAACGTGCCATACACAAAGAGAAGGTCAAGCATGCTTCGTTCACTATGTTAGTCACGCACGGCCCTGCGACGCTTTCACCCCACACACGCTGGCAATCGCCACCTGATTTTCACCCCGCGGCACCGCGCCTGATGCGCGTTTTTAGCGTCGACATTAATCTCTCTAAACCCATTGAATATCAAGCACTAATGATCCGAATGGCACCGCTTTCGACGCTTGAGCGCAGGAATGGGTTCGTTTTTCATACTCGTTCTGGGAGCGTTCACAAGGATGCAGTTTCACCACAAAGTTCTTGACATCAATATTTTTCTGCCCGGAAGAACACGAGAATCTTCCAAAATTGGAATCCCACAAAAGTCGAGTTAGCGGAACCCGTTGTTTCAAAAGAATTTAATAAATCCCAAACTTGGCGGGTGAGTTGCAGTACAGTCCTCCCATGACAGCCACGGTTACCCCCGGGGGCCCAAGTCGTAACACCCGAACCAGGGCGCTGTAAATTTAAGGAGAAATACATTGAAATACCTTCACAGGACTTTGCTGCTGGCGTTACTTGCCTTCACCACCTGCAAGCGCAGGACGTCACCAAAGGCAACATAACGGGAATAGTTAAGGATCCAAGCGGGACGGTGATCCCGGGCGCCACGGTCAAACTGTCGTCGCCCTATGGCGACAAGAGCACGACTACAGATGGCGGCGGTGTGTACAACTTTCACAACCTCGTCATCGGTCCCGGCTACACGGTTCAAGTGGACCAGCCCGGTTTCGCTCCCGCTGTGGCGAAGGACCTGACGGTCGGCGTCAACCAGCACACCGCGTACGACTTCACGCTGCAGATCGGCACCACGGCCACAACGGTTGAGGTTTCCACCACATCGAACGCCATCGATCTGAGCACCACGACAATCGGCGCCAACATCGATGAAACCTTATACAAGAACGTGCCCGTAGGCCGGAACATTTCAGCCGTCATGGCGATGGCCCCCGGCGTGGCGGACAGCGCAGGCGCAGGCGCCGCGAATCCGTCCATCAATGGCGCTTCCGGTCTTGAGAACGAATACATCATTAACGGCGCGAACACCACCGACCCCGCCTTCGGCGGCTTCGGCACTTTCAGCCGCGTTTATGGTCCTCTCGGCAATGGCATCGACTTCGACTTCGTGCAGGAAGTCCAGGTGCAGACGGGCGGCTTTGAAGCGCAGTACGGCGAAGCGCTCGGCGGCGTCGTGAACGTTGTCACCAAGGCGGGCACCAACGATTTTCACTTTGACGCCTTTGAATATTTCCAGCCGCAGCAGTTTGAAGCGACGCGCACCAATGCGAACCCGCTGCTGACCAGCAAAGACCACATTTCTGGCTCACCAGGCATCGCTCGACTACGGTGCGGATGGCGGCGGCAGGATCCTGAAGGACAAAGTGTTCTGGTACGGCGGCATCAATCCGCTCTATAACACCAACTACAAGCAAGCGGATCCGATTTTTGCGAATGCTGCCCTTGGCGTCGGTCGCCGGTCAAGACCACCGTCTACGATTACACCGGCAAGATCGATTACAATCTGGGCACCAAACATCAGTTCGAAGGTTCGGTATTCGGCGATCCTTCCTCGACGCCCTTTACGTTCAACCAAGGCCTGTCCAACACGTTCGCCCCGGGCCCGATCAATACCAGCACCGAGACCAAGCAGACGTATGGCACACGTACCTGGACGGCCCGATACAACGGCACCTTCACGCCGAATCTGGGGATCACGATCAACTACAGCAATTACTACAACAGCTTCAGCGACACGCCGCTGCTGAACGGTTATGAGATCGTCAACAACGTTCCCGTTCAGGAGAAAACAGGCAGCGCGAACACCTATGGCGGAATCGGCAGCAACGAGGCCAGCGTCGCGAAAGTGAATCAGGTAACCCTCGCCACCTCTCATGTGTTCCGCCTCGTCGGACAGCACGTCCTTCAGTACGGCTACCAGTTCGAAGACAATGTATACGACGACGTTATCCGGTACACCGGCGCAAACTTCGTCCTGCCCAATCTCCCGGCGCTGGGCCCGGCGGCCGGCCAGACCGTGTATGGCGGCATCTTTACGCGCCAGCATGAAACGCAGCAGCCAGACTCTCGTCTTCGCCGATCGTTCTGAAAATGACCCGCGGGAACTATTCCAGCCCCAACGTTTCCACCGATACCCGCTATCACGCCGGATTTATCCAGGATTCCTGGACTTTCGGGCGAATCACGCTCAAGCCCGGCCTGCGATTCGAGCAGCAGGGGATGAACGGAATCCAGTCCCGCTATTCGTTCGCGCACAACTGGGCGCCCCGCATCGGAGTGATCATGGATCCCTTCAACGACCGCAAAACGAAGATCGACATGAGCTGGGGCCGCTTCTTCGAGAAGATTCCGCTCGATATGGCCATCCGCGCTCTCAGCTTTGAAACCGGCCTTACAGGAGCCTGGTTTGCGGATCCCGGCGCGGGTAACCAGCCGAACCTCTCGCCCAGCAGCTACGTCCCTGGCGGCTCGATCGCGTTTCAGGGCGATCCGTCGCTCCTCGAAAATGTCGCCCCGGGAACCGGTGCGCAGTTCCAGGACGAGGTCACGGCAGGTGCCGAGCATGAATTCAGGAACGGCATCACGTTCACCGGCCGGTTCGTTTATCGGGACCTCCGCCGCATCATCGAAGACATGTCGGGTATCAACGTTACCCAGGCTTTGACTGGCGTGCCCCAGCTCTACGTGGTCGGCAACCCTTCGACCAAGACGGATCTCTTCCAGAATGTGACGCCCTGCACCTCGGGTCCGAATTGCAACCTTGCCACAGGCTTTACGAACTTCGCCAA
>CAWEKQ010000010.1:0-42168 GCA_963809655.1 Terriglobia bacterium
GGGAATGGCGTGGCGAGGTAACGATCGCTTATGACGTTGCCATACATGCCGATCTGGTGTTCGAAGCCGTCCAGGAATTCGAAGGCGGTTATAGCGCTGAATGCCTGACAGAAATATTTTTACTCAGGGAGATACCCGCGAGGATCTGCGCAGCAATGTCATCGACGCGACGGCGGCGTTATTTCTCGATCAGCCCCGGCCTGAACAAATTCGCCTCCGCCTGATCAGAGATGAAGTTTTGTACCTTGCATGAAGCTGCGGCGCGATGTCTGGGCGAGCGCCTGGCCGTGTCGCTCTACCGCCGATGGCGGTACCAACGGGTGCATCGATCCGGCAGCCACATCATACTGGGCATCGCATAAGGGTGTAACACGAGAAGCGATTATCGCTACGATCTGAACAAACTGATGTCCCGGTGGCGGCCTTTCGCCGCTCTGGCCGGGCAAGAATCAAGTGTGCGGTGGCAGCGTCTTTTGGCGGCGTGGGTCTTGCGCTGACGGAACTGCTGATCGCGCGCGAGCCGATAGAGTCGTTCCTCGACGAGATGGAGGGCGCGAATGCCGAGGAAGTAACGGCCAGAGCGATCGTTCGCGAATGAGTTCAGAGATGGGAATGCCGTTTCGCGGGAACAGGTAAACGCGACAATCGTTTGTGATCGTCGTTTTGTCTCTGGGAGCGAGTTAGTTCCTCAGCGGCTCTCCAAGGCGGTCGAGCGCAAGGGCCGCGACCAACATCGAATTGCTTTCATCCGATCCTCACATGTATTCAGTGCGGAGACGCGGTTTGATGCGAGGATTCCGTTATTTTGTTGCGTACAGCGTTCTTTCTCTGCCTCGTCAACCTCGCGCAGACCGAGATGCTGCTGGTCATTGCAACTCCCACCGTGATTCGGCTGGCGTGCAGGTCGCGACGATTCGCGATCTGTGTGGAGCGCCGGTCCACGGTCCAGCCAAGAGGCCACAGTGCATGGCGAGACGTGCCCGGAGATGCTCCAGTCACCATCCTGTGCGCGTTCGGATTGTTCCCCGAAGATGTCCCGGGCACGAATCCAGACTTACCTGGGAATTGCATACGAAATGCGTCACCCCGCGTCGGACAGCCGATCGGATGCGGAATGACGCGTTTTAAGGCTAAACAGGCCGAACCGCTTGTTGACACGCGCGGCTCTGAAAGATCATCGCCCTGTTCGCATATAACCGTTCGGACTGCCATTGCCGCTGCAAAAATCCCAGCCCGCTGTTGCGAAATATCCCACATACACGCCGCACGAACCAAGGGTTATATCCGTGAGATACGAAGGATTGCTCCCGTACAATTGGGTTTGTTCGGCGCTGGTGGAATGAGCGAAGGTTTTCGACGCGTTCACGATGCCGGCCCAAAGTGGCGAGGCAAGGCTGGTGCCCCCGACGATATACCAACATGGTCCCGATGGACACACCGTCTCAGTTCCGCCGAAGTTGTCCAAAACATAGACCCCGCTGTTGGGATTGGCGTCGGCGGCAACGTCTGGAGTGCCGCGCATCTTTAATATGGGCACGCCGGTTTGGTATCCTGGCAATGCTTCAAATGCGCTCGGGCCGCCGCCGGCACTTTGCCAGACATTCTCGTTGAGGAGGCTGCCGGAGACCGGATCCCTGCTAAGAGTTGTGCCGCCGACGGCAACAACATTGGGGGAAGCCGAGGGATATTGAACACCCGGCGAATCGCCCGTAGAAGCAAAATAAACCACGCTTGGGGTTGTATAGACCGGGTCGAACAACGATTCAACCGGGAACTCGCCACTGCCGAAGCTCATAGAGACGTCACCGCCGCCCGCTGATGCCACAAGACTGCTGGCGACTGACGTGGCGCAAGCCAGGTCAATTAGGGAATTGGACTGCGCTTCCACCAGATAGAGTTTGGCCCCAGGGGCCATGCCGTGAACGTATTCAATGTCCAGCGATTCCTCGATCTCCCAGCCACCGGTAGGGTCGGTTCCAGGTTTTGTGGCTGGCCCGGTGCAGGATCCGGGTGGAAAAGCGCCCTTCGGCGCGTACACGACCTGGAAGCTGCCGGGGGTGATTGCAGGAAGCCCGAACTGGGTAGAAAAGGCCTGCAGGTCCGTAGCGGCGTTGGGATCGTCGAAGGCGTCCACAACGGCAACGGCGTTCGAGCCGCCGCTCGCGTTAGCAAGGGGCGCGTTCGGATTGCACTGCGGGCTAAACACAGATGGGCCCACCAGATTGTAAATGCAGGCTAATGAAGCCGGAGTTTCGAAGAAAAGCCCAGGGAAGGGAGGGCCCACCGTTTGAGGTGTCCCGTTAAGCGCTCCCGACAACATTTCGATATTGGTGTGAGCCACCTGGCCGGCATCCGCGGGTCCCTCAATACTCGATTGCGGTGTGATTGCCCGGGCTGCGCGTGTACTTTGCGCCAGAGCAGAGATGACGCAGCTGACGAACAGCACAGCGGCGATAACAAACTTCGACCGTCTCATGTTCATATCTCCAGATCACCCCCACTTGACTGCTCAGGACCCGATTTGATCCCGGAGGTTCCTCGTAGTATACAGCCGGAATTCTGTTTTTATTCACTAAATTTGTCTTTTTTTGAAGGCCTCGTTCCAAATGATGAGTGTTTTCCAAACTGACTAGCCGAACGAGGTTAGCCCGAGCCTCCTGATTGAGCCGGGGCCAGGTTGCAATGAATCGGGAGGCGAAGGTGAAGTCACCGCTCATCCAGCAGTGCTGTGCACGGCCGTTTGACTGTACCTGATGCAGAGCCATGTGATTTTGCTTCTGAACTTCGCCGACCACCTGCAGCGGCAAGTGCAAATGACGTGGCTTTTCCGGATTGAACCGGCCGCGAGGGCCTCATCGCCCGCGAGTAATGGCGCTGCGTTTACGAAACGCCGGACCGCACGAGGGTGAAATCCATGAATATTGCCGGCTAAAAGACCCGGGTCACGTGCGTAGCGGCAACGGCAAAGCCGCTAACTCCGGAATGCGCGCCGTACGGACGCTATTCTCTTCCAGCTCGGATAAACTGAGTGGAGTCATTTCGGGAGGACGCGAATATGGATGATCCGACAAGACGCAACATACTGGCAGCCGGGGCCGCGGCAGCGGCGATGGCCGCGATGCCGCGCGTATTTGCTCAGCAGGCGGGCAAAGGAGGAACTGGCAAGTTCTACGAAAAAGGCTCCGTTCGCATCCGCTATGAGGAGGCCGGGTCCGGTTTCCCGCTGATGCTGCTTCCCGGCGGGGGATTGAACGCGACCATCTCGTTCTTCACCGGCAACTCGCCCTTCAACGCGATCGAGGAGTTCAAGGGAGAGTATCGCTGCATCACGGCGGACCTGCGCAACGCCACCAGCCGGCCAGTCCACCGGCCCTGTCGAGGTCGACCGGCCGTGGGATTCCTACGCCGACGACCAGCTCGGCCTGATGGATCATCTGGGCATCGACAAGTTCATGGTGATGGGTTTCTGCATCGGCGGCCCCTTCATCTGGAGTCTCCTGAAGCGCGCGCCCAATCGTGTTGTCGCGGCGGTGCTGGCGCAGCCCGTGGGGTGGCGGCCGGAGATGCGCGACCCGAAGTACCCCGGCGTATTCTGGAAGACCTGGGGTCCGGCGCTGACGGCCCAGCGGCCCGAGATCACGATGCCGACGGTCGACAAATTCGTGACCAGGATGTTCGAGACCGACCCCGACTTCGTCTTCACCGTGACACGGGATTTCGTGCGTGGTTGCCAGAACCCGATTCTGGTCCTGCCGGACGATGTCCCGGCGCACCCTTACGCCGTCGCCATGGAGTGCGCGATGCTCGCGCCGAAAGCCGAAGTGAGCATGTTCCCCTGGAAAGAACCCAAAGAGCGGATTCCCCTGGCGGTGCGCCAAATCCATTCCTTCCTCAAGGCGCATCGGCCTGCTTAGATCGCGTTCTGAAATTTGCTTCGCGCGACATGGCGTAAAACAGCCGTCGAGGAGGCAGAGATAACACGCCCTCGCGTTACCTGTGTAATGCCCGAACATTATCGGAGAAAGCGGCGGAGTTCAGATCCAGTTCCTTTTGGTCCACTGCTTAAATCCTTTTTCGACCAGTCGTTTCAGCTCTGCAACCAGCTCGGGATCAGGATCGCTCTTGAAGTTGAAGCATGTCTTTCCCTGCATGCGCTTCCAGAGCTCTGGTGAAATGTCCTGGTTGAGTTCCGGGCATATGTAGAGCGGCATAAGATGCAGGCTGACGTATGACTTGCTAACCCGCAGCGAGGCAAAGTCCAGAGGATGCCCTTTGTGCTGAGGAAAGGGAGACGGTGACTTTAGGCGGCCCGGTGCAATTTTATCGTTTTATGCTTTCCAGTGCGTGGGATTTTCTCCGATCGCACAGCACGTCCTGGGTCGTGATAACTCGGCGAATCACGAGCCAGCCGGCCCGGATCGCCCATGCTCGAGGCCCGCACGGCCTGGGAGCAGCGCTCCTTTTTACTGGATTTTCTGAAAGTCGACCCTGAGCTCGACAATCTGCGCTCGGACCCGAGGTTTCAGAATCTGCTGGGCAGCATGAACTTGAAGTAGTTACGACTCGTCCCGCAATCCGAACCGGATATTCACGGCTCCAAACACAAGACAGGCAAGATTGACTGCGGCGTCGAGAAAGCCCCGGGTGGTCAAATATTGGCCATGCCGGACGTTGTATGCCACGTCGAGCAGGCCGAGGTAGAAGATCGCCCCGCCTGCCACAGCCGTGGCTGCCCTCCCCTTTCGATTGCCCGTCAGAAGCCAATGGCTCGCAACGAGAAACGGGGCGACGATCCCCAGGAGATCCGGCACCACGAAGGACCATTCGAAATCGACGATTGCCGCCGGGAGTTGGTTGTACTCGCTGGCGAAGGAAATCCAGAAAAGCGCCACCAGTGCCGCCGCAATTCTCTGCGCCCACGCCAGCCGCCGCGCGGACCCGGATATCATGCTACTTCCGCAGCTTGCGGAAAGCGTCCAGCGTGTGATCGAGATCCGCGATCGTGTGGCCCGCGTTTACACAGATGCGCAGCCGGCCGCTCCCCAGCGGAACCGCGGGGAATACGACGGGCGACACGAGGACGCTGTTATCGCGCAGTGCCCGCGACAGGCGCAACGCTTTTTCCTCGTCCTTCAATATTACGGGAATGATTGGAGTCATCGAGAGCCCGGTATCATAGCCGAGGTCTTGCAGGCCGGCGCGCAGATAATTGGCGCGATCGCGAAGACGCGCTACCAGATGCGGTTCCGCATTAAGAATTGCCAGCCCCTCCCGGATCGCTCCGGAGGATGCCGGGCAAAGGGCGGCCGAGAAGATGTACGGCGAGGCGGAATGCTGAAGGAATACCGCGACATCTTCGGACGTCGCAACGAAACCACCCGTTGAAGGAATGCTCTTGGCGAGAGACCCGGTCCAAAGATCCACATCGCTGGTACGGCAGCCGTAATATTCGTCGGTACCGCGCCCGGTCTTGCCCAGGACGCCGATTGCATGGGCATCGTCGATCATCAGCATGCACCCGAAGTCGCGTTTGATCTGGATCAACTCGGGAAGTGGGCAAATGTCACCTTCCATCGAGAACACTCCGTCGGCTACTATCACCGTGCGGTTGCCCGAGCCGGATCGGAGTTCGGCGCGCAGAGAATCGAGGTCGTTGTGCCGATAGCGCTGCAGCTGAACCCCGGCGAGACGGCAGGCATCCACAAGGCTCCGGTGGGAAAGCGAATCAAGAATCACGCGATCCTGCGGGGTGAATAGCCCGGAAATCACTGCCAGATTCGCGTTGTAGCCTGAACTAAAGGTCAATGCCGCCTGGGTTCCCTTAAACGCCGCCAGATCCCTTTCGATCTGGAGGTGCAGCATGTTTGTTCCGGTCAGCAGGCGTGCGCCACCGCTGGCGCTTCCAAACTGCCGTATGGCCGCAATCGCGGCTGCCTCGATCCTCTGGTCTCCGACCAGGCTGAGGTAGTCATACGACGACAGCATCAACATCTGGCGCCCTTCAGCCTGAACCCATGGGCCAGTGCGGCTTTCCAGCGGCACTTGATAGGGGTAACAATCGGCCTGGCAAGCGAGGCTCAACATGCCGAATAGTCGCCGTCCCCGGGCATCCAGAATGGCGTTCTTGTCGTAGTCCCAAATCCTTCCCGAGGTGAAGAATCCGTCAAAAAGCTCGCCAGACGTAGTCTTTGAAGAACGCTCGCAGCTGGTATCGACAGGACTCACAGGCGGTATTGTCATTGGGGGGCGAAAGTATTCGCTAAGTTTATTACGATCGAGCTTTAAAGTACACAGTTTCCGCATGACTTCTGACTCGTAACCATCCCGCGATTCGGCTTCAGGCGCTCCTTGGGGTTTGCGTGGGTCCGTCCGCCATGGAGAGAATGCGTGTTGAATATTACAGTTGTAATCGTCAATGCGGTAAGATGAAAAGTAGGCAGAAGTAGATGGCGCGCGCTGAAAACTGGCGGGCGCGCGGCCGGGACTCCGAATCGGAAGACGAGAGACGTCGAAGAGCTTCTGGAGTCGCTGGGCTGCGATCCGATACAGGGCGTGGCGCGGATTGCAATGAATCCGAAAACGACGCTGGAACTGCGCGGGCGAAGGTTTGCCGAACTTGCGTAGTACGTCTACCCGAAACGAAAAGCTATCGAGCACAGTGGGGCTGCCGGTGCTCCCGTGCGCTCTGTCCACGAAATCGTGCTCGTGAAACCGGGCGACCCGATAGCAAGACACTTATTTGAAAGGCTATGAAATGAACAGGCGGACTATTACGAAGAGCCTTGGGGCAATGATGATGATTGTAGTGATGACAGGGGCGCTCGCAGCGCAAACCTATCCTGCGCTTCAAATAAATCCGCCGCAAGCACCACTGAATCCAATCGATTCACTAGGGCGTGTTCACACTATACGCAGTGCTTCGACGATAAGCGCGAATGAGAGGAACCCGAGGAAGAGGACGTCGAGCTTTTCAAAGCGTGAGAAGATCCGGCGGAAGCCCTTGAGTCTGCGGAAGAGCCGTTCAATTTCATTGCGTTTCTTGTAAATCGCACGATCATAGTCCCACGGATCCAGCCGCGTGGACTTCGGCGGAACCACCGGAATCATGCCCAGGTCGAGCACCAGTTGTCGGGTTTCATTGCCTTCGTAAGCCCGATCCATCAGCATCGGAAGGCCCTCTGGCATAGGTCCCAGTTCCTCCAGCAAGGCCCGCCCGTGCGGCGCATCGTGATCGTTTCCGGGAGACAGCGCGAAAACTATGGCCGTTCGAGCATCCGCGGCAACCATATGAATCTTTGTGTTCCATCCGCCGCGGGATTTTCCGATCGCCTGTGGTCCGTTTTTTTTAAAGCGCCTGTCCCATCCGGATGAACTTTCACCGACGTCGAGTCGAGCGAGAAAGCTTCGATCCTGATGCGCACTATCTGCTCCAGTTGCAGTCGTTCAAACACGCGGTCCAATACCCCGTTTTTGGCCCAGCGGTTCATGCGCATATAGATCGTGTGCCAGCGGCCGAACCGCTTAGGAAGACCCCGCCACTTGCAACCCTGCTCCGCCACATACAGAATCGCGTTCAACACCTGTAGGTTGGTAAGACTTACGTTTCCGCGCTGCACCGGCAGGCTATCTTTGATGCGGGCATACTGCTCTTCTGTGATTTCCATCCTACAAACATTTTACCAGCGTATTGTTTTAATAGTGTGAACACGCCCTAATTCAGCTTCAGCGACTGCGCCAACTGAAAATCGAAAACGACAACAAAGCTGCCGAAGCCGAGGCGGCGCAAAAAGCCGCCATCGATTCTCGCGTCGAGCACTTAAACAGAATGAAGGCCCTGAACGACCAGGCGGCGGCGCGCGCAAAAGAAGCGAAGCTGGAGCTGACGATGCGGATGCTGGTAGGTGATAACGGTTACCGCTTACTCGGACTTGATGCCCTTCCGCCCGAAAAGCAAGCCCTGCTGGACAAGTGGATCAGTCTTTACAGCGCAGGCGTGAGAACGGAACTGGAAAAAAACATGCTGAATCCAAATCCGGTCCCCGCAGCAATCGAGACGAGAATTGATGGAAGCTTTGAAGGATGGGACGGCGATACGGTGTTTAAGCTTGCAAATGGACAAGTCTGGAAACAATCCGCATATGCCTACACCTACAGCTATGCGTTTTCTCCAGAAGTAGTCATTTATTCATCGGGCAGTGTCTTCAAAATGAGAGTCGAGGGGACGAGCGGTTCTGTCGAAGTCACCCGAATCAGATAGCGAGACTGAAACGCAGGCGGCCGGGCGGCACCTACGAAGTGTCCTTCGGCTTTTTCCGGGGTGCGGTGTTGTCGCCCTGTTCGAGTTCCCGCCGGAATTGCTCTTGCCTGTCCGCGGGTAGCTTCTCGAGTTCGGCCTTGAGCTCGGCGATCTTCTGCCTGAACCATTCCTGATCCTGCTTCGGCTTGCTTGTCCGCTTCTTCATGCGCCCTCTCTGCCGCCAAACCTATGCCGCCCGCAGTGCTGCCGCCACGTACTGAAACCGCCATGCCGTCCCGCGCCGCGTCGTGAAGCCCTGCCGGGTCAGTTCGTCCGCAATCCGCCGCGTGGTCAAGCCCGCAGCCTTGAGTTCCCGGATGCGGGACAGGATGCCTTGTTCCGCCGGGTCCGCTTCCAAGTGAAGCCCGTCCGCCGCCTCGCGGTATCCGAAGGGAACCCGATTCCTCGCGGCGGCATCGTCACTATTTTGCAACGGGCCTGGGAGGCACGATTCCAGCCCAGTCCGACGGAGCAATTTCGGCCGCTCCCCTCCCGCCTTTATCCTCGAACGTGTTCGTTTTTCTGGGTTACAGCGGCACATCCAGAGTCGGTTATTCCGGTTCAGGCATCGTGCCGCTCTACGCCGGGCCGGCGCCAACCTTGATTGCGGGGATGATGCAGATTAACTTCCGGATTCCGGATGATGCGCCGACCGGTGTGGTTCCTCTGGTGTTGGTAACGGGTTCCGCATCCGGAAGTGCATCGAGCTGGCGGGGAGTGACAATCGCCATCAAATGAGATGGTGCTTGTTTTACCTCCCAACGCCGATACGGCAGGGGTCACCGCGATCCGTTATCCTGACGGCATGCGACTACGTATCTGGATCCCTCTGCCAGCGATTCATGTCGCTCTCCGTGCGCGCCCACGAAGCCCACGGTTCTATCCCCCCCTTCTTCCGGGCCAGCCATGAGTAGTAATCTCCGGCCTCTTCTGGGGGCAGGGCGAGCCAACGGGTATAGTAACGACCTTGTGGCGTTGGCCATTGATCGAGGCCTTTCCAGATTCTCCAATCTCGCCTCACGGCCCACGCGGCCCCGACAAAGATGAGCCAAAGCCCAAGGAGCTTCAAAACGGCCAAGGCAGTGAGCGGAGAATTCCACTCGATGCTCTGGGCTAGAAGCATCCCCAATGCACCCAGTATTCCAAAACCAACCAACCGAATGACCAATTCGACCTCGTAGATTGCGTTAGTCCCGCTTCTTCGCTTTGCGTGCGGCAGTGGCGGCGTCGGAAGCTTTCTTCGCGCGGGCAGTGCGTTCCTCCGGCGTCATGGTTTCAAGGGAACGCTTCCCGCCGATCGGGCCGCCGATCTTCCCGCCGATCGCGCCCTGCTTGCGGAAATACTCCAGAACTTCGGGTGGAAGTTTCTTCCTCGCCATAAACCAATCCTAGCACTTTACCTTATATGGGGTATTAGGTACAATCAAATACATGAAGGCAATCGGCTACGTCAGAGTGAGCACGGAGAAACAGGCGGACTTCGGCGTTTCGCTCGAAGCGCAATCGGAGAAGGTCCGCGCTATGGCCGTGGTGCAAGGGGCGGAACTGACGGAAGTGATTATCGACGCGGGCGAATCGGCCAAGTCCCTTAACCGTCCGGGCATGATGCGTCTTCTGGCGCTGGTGGATTCCGGTGCGGTGGATACGGTCATCATCGCCAAACTGGACCGGCTCACCCGAAGCGTTGCCGATCTTGCCGAACTGCTGAAGCGCTTCGAGCGGCGCGGCGTGTGTCTGGTGAGCGTGGCGGATTCGCTCGACACGCGGACGGCGGCGGGCCGGTTGGTTCTGAACATCATGACTTCGGTGAGCCAGTGGGAGCGGGAAGCGATCGGAGAGCGGACGCGGGACGCGATGCGACACAAACGCGCAAATGGTGAGCGGGTGGGGACGGTTGGCGGGACTGTTCAGACTCACACTGCCGTCTGGCGGGTAGTTGAGCGCGGCTGCGATTCCCGAACCGGTCGAATCTGCCACGAATATCGCCGGGCTGGCGGCTGCGACTGAGGCAGTATATGGGTCGGTTGTCTGGCTACCATATTGCACCGTGATCCGGGTCGTGGTCTTCCCCGCAATGCCAAAAGGTGCCGCCAGTACGAGCTGGCTGCCCGACACCTAGATCAAAGGCGCGGGAACAGAATCGAAATAGACGGTTGTCCCTCCGAGCGTGGAAGGGAAGTTCCCAGATAAATCGGGCTGCGCACGCACCGGGTTCATGGGCCCGAGCTGGTTTCCATAGATCGTTAAAATCTCGCCCGGTGACACACCCCCGGTCAGATACCTGGCGGCATCGAACACAGCGGCCAGCGCAGTGGGAGACGAGCCGGGCCCCGGCGTCACTTGCAAGGTAGCGGCAACCGTATAGACGTTGGGATCAAATGGGAGTGGATAAAGCGTTCCCCGTAGCAGAGTCGCTTCGCAGACTGATCAAACCGCCGTAGCGGCCCGGCGCAAGGCCATCGGTGTTTGGAGTTACCGTCAGGGTGGCTGGCGTCGTAGCGGTTGAGGGCGTGACGGACAGGAACGAGGACAAGCTGCCCACAGTCGTCGGCTGGGAATACGCATCAAAGAAATCGGGGTCGTGGACGCGCTGATGATCCGAATTGTCTGTGGGGCCGGCGGGGGGCTGCCGACTTGCCAGGTGAAGGAAAGAGATTGCGGCGAAGGGGTGGGTTCGGGGGTAGTCCTCAGACTCCATGAGACAGGGACCTTGATGATCCCCGAGGCCGCTGCAACAGTCATGGTCGCGTGATAATCGCCATCCGGCAGCGTTGTGTCAAACGCAAGAGACAGGGCGGACGGAGTGGTCAGAATTCCTCCCGCCGGCGAAATCCACGGCTGGTCTACGGACCATATGATGAGCGCGCGCTTCGACGAGATCTATCCGGAAGATGGCCGTCGCTCGATTCCGCCGGAACGTTTACTTCGCTCTTCTGCTGCAGATACTCTATTCGATCCGGAGCGAGCGGATGCTGATGGAGCAACTGGAATACAACCTCCTGTTCCGCTGGTTCGTCGGCTTGTCTGCCAACGAGCCGATCTGGCACCCCACAGTATTTACAAAGAACCGGGACCGTCTCCTGGAAGGCGCAGTGGCTGAGGAGTTCTTCTCGCTGCTTGTCGGGCAGGCGCGCGGAAAGAAGCTTCCCTCTGACGAACACTTCACTGTCGATGGCACGCTGATCGAAGCGTGGGCGGGGCAGAAGAGCTTTCAGCGCAAAGATCGTGATGACGACCCGTTGAATCCGTCACCGCCGGATCGAAGCAGTAATCCAACGATCAACTGGCATCGGGAGAAGCGCACCAATGAAACCCATCGGTCGTTGACCGACCCGATGGCGCGCCTCTATAAGAAGACCAGCGGATCGGAAGCGAGGTTGGGGTATCTGGGCCACGTGCTTACGGAGAACCGCAATGGGCTGGTCGTCGATGTCCGGCTAACACAGGCCAGCGGCACGGCGGAACGAGATGCGGCAGCGGCGATGATCAGCGGCAAAGCGCCATGGCGACGGGTAACGCTCGGAGCGGATCGCGGCTACGACACTCGCGGCTTTGTCGAGGCGATGCGCGAACTCGCCGTTACGCAGCATGTCGCGCAGAACGATACCAATCGGCGCAGCGCGATCGATGAGCGCACCACCCGGCATGACGGTTATGCCGTCAGCCAGCGGAAACGCAAGCGCGTAGAAGAAGTGTTCGGCTGGATCAAGACCATCGCACTGCAACGCAAAACACGCTTCCGGGGTTGGAACGGGTTGGCTGGATGTTCACGCTGGCGGCGTCGGCATACAACCTGGTTCGGATGCGCAACCTTCAGGCAGCAGCCGCATAGGGCGAAGTGTGTCAGAGTGACGAAAAACCGGTCACTTAGCCCGCGTACCCCTCCACGCAGAACCCATTCCCTGCGTCGCGTGGTGCCCCCAAAGCCTCTGATGCCTCAGCCGAACGTCGCGCTGCCCCGCTTTTCAGCAGCCTGCTAGATTTGTCATCCAACCGTCCCGTTGCATGACAGAGGGTCCGCGGAATCCGCCAAGCGCGCTTCACTTCAGATAGAGGCGCCGAATTTACCCCGACGCACCCGCGGTTCTGAAAAAAAATAATAAATCCGGGCGAACCCGGCAGCATCATAGTAGATTTACTCCCGGGCGTCCGGGGGTTTCTACTTACGGGAGAACCTTCGGGGCAGCGCTGCTCCGAAGCTGGAAGCGCAGGAGCAGTCCAGTGAGCAATATGGCAGCTGGCAAAGCGAAAGCGCCGGTCATCAGGATGATCGGAGCGCGCCCGGAGCCCTAAGCAGCGAATACCTGGTCTCCTTAACAGCGCGGGAAGCGAGGCTGATCTGCTGGGAAAAGCAATCCTCGATGCTCGACAAAAGAAACAGGAAGATCAAGAAGCTGCTTCGCCAGGGGTGGAACGAGTTGAAGCAGGAGAAGAAAGAAGTGCAGGCGCGTCTGGCCGCCGGCGCTGAAATCCACCAGCCCTGAGTTTGCCTGTCGAGCACAGCCTCTTCGACCGCTTTACGGAACGGGGAATAACTTAAACCAAGTTGGCTTGAGTTGGAGCGATGGCTACCAGCAATCACCACCACAGAAAACTGATATGGAGTGACTGTGTCAAGCCCCCGAGATTGTTGGGGGGCGAGTATGTTTTTCCTTTCGCTTTCATGAGCGGAGCAGTTTTGGTGGAGAACGCAGTCCGTCAAGGACGCGCGAAGCGCGACAACGTGAATCCTTGACGGACTGCGTTCTCCACGTATGCTGAGCGTCGGAAGCGAAAGGAAAAACTTCCGGACAGGAGTGCCGATAACAACCGAGTAGCAAGCGCGACGATTGATCACACTGATATGCGCGGGTCGAAACCGCAGTGACATGATCCGTCGGGAGCTGCCTCGGACTAAGGGCGCGGGTTGGATCCGAAGACCGTACCGCATAGTTTTCGTCGAGGGTTCTCCTTTTCGTGGGCCCTCGGCTGTCATCGACACTGCTGTCCGGAAAGAACTCACTTCTTAAGCCGCTTTCGGCAAACGGAACTGCTTTTCGGTAGGAACCGCGATCGCCCAGAGAAAGCCCAGCAGTTCACGGGCAAGCGCCGTCATGGCCTGACCACTGGTCTTTCCGCGAGCGGTCAGCGCCACATATCTCTTGTAGAGGCGTTGCTGTGCCTTCCAGGCCATCTCTCTCACCTCGTCCGTGAGCGCCAGCGCTTTCTGTCTTCTCAACACCCGGCCCTGCACATTGGGCCGATGCCGGTACGCCCAGACCGACTCCACCAGAACCCGGCGCAAATGCGCATTACCGCTTTTGGTGATGGCGCCGCGCTGGGTTCGGTTGCCGCTGGAATACTCTCGCGGCACCAGTCCGCTGTAGCCCATCAGTTGGCGCGGACTCTCGAAACGCGACAGACTGCCCAGTTCGCAGACCACCGTCGCCGCGGTAGTCTGCGCCACTCCGCGTAAAGCCTGCAGCGCCTCGATGACTGCGCGAACTTCCGCAGGCGCCTTTGCGACCGCCTCGTCGATAGCCTGTTCCAGCTTCACGATCCGTTCCGACGCATGCTCCACCTCACCGAGGTAATGCGCCAGCGTGGCTTCCAGTGCCGGCTCCTCGAAACGGGCATGAATCCGGATCCAGTTGAGATACTTCTTCGTCCATGGCTCTCCCGCACCCGTCGGCCGCTGGCCATGGCGCAGCAGAAACTTTCCCAGCCGATGGCGATGCCGCAACTGGTCTTTCTTCGCCGCTTCGCGGGCGCGAACCAAATCGCGCAACGCTTCGTGGGCTGCGTCGGGAACCCACACCGCGGTCAGTTCTCCGGCTCGGTGACAACGCGCGAGTTTCTCGGCGTCCCGGCGGTCGGTCTTGACCCTGTCTCCGCTCTTTGTCGGCACCAAAGACGGAGCAATTACCTCGCAGGCCACTCCCGACTGCGTCAGTTGCCAGTACAGAACGTATCCTGTCGGCCCTCCCTCGTAGCAGCATCTCAGCTTACCCACCGGCCCGAGCTTGCTGATCATCTTCCGTACCGATTCCGGGCGGTTCGGAATGATGCCCAGACTGCGAACCTCTCCTGACTCCTCTGCCACCGCCACAGCAATGGTGTCGGCGTGGACATCCAATCCCACAAAGCGTAATTTAGACATGTGCGACCAACTCCTTTCGTATGCGGCTCTGCGCCGCAGGTTTCACCTACTCGCAGCGTAATCCGCGCTACTGCGATTCGGTGTTGGTCGCTCCATGTTGACTACGGAAGAGAGAATTGAACGCCATGCTTGACAACAAACCAACGACCGTGGCGGAATTCCTGACGCGCACCGACTGGGTCTTGCTCCGCGACCAGAAGATATATCTGATCGAGATCATGATGATGCGAGACATTGACGATCCGAAGCTCGGAGGCTTGCTCGACTGGCTCGGTGCACTGGAGGCCGCAGCACGCGCGGACGGCTTTTTGGGCCCGTCAAGTTCCTTGACGGAAGAAGAGGCCGCCGAATGAAGAAAGCGACCAGGGATCTGATCAAGCAAAAGGCAAACCCCGGATGGACGCGTTCTGTAGAATGACGCCCATACACGCTACAGAGGCCGTGGTGCGATCGGGGGACCCCTGCGAGCCTGCCCGGAGGTTTCGCAGTTTAGCCACACAACCGTGGCTGAAAAGCCATAAACCAGCCGGCGCCGGGACCGGATATCTCCCGCGAGCGTATTGCGCCCGAAACCCGGCTGAAATGTCGAGGGCGGTTTTACTTCAGGTATTCCGGCACTTCGCCCGGACGCACCAGCACGAGCTCAAGGCGGGAGTGCACAGGGCCTCCGCCTGCGCCCTGTACGTCAATTTGCTTCATTTGCGGTTGCACGTATTTCGCTAGTTCAGAGCTTGCTCTCGCACGGTCCGCCGGCGAGATGCGCTCGAAGCCTGAACCGTAGCAGGATTGACAGGTACGCTCGAAAGTCTTCTCCCGGCCTGTGCCGGCCTGGTAGCGGGTCTTTCCCTTGCCGCGGCAGACGTTGCAGGGAAGATTGCCAAGGGCAATTTCCATGAGGACCTCGAACGGGTTAAATCCGGCTGATTCGAGGTACTCGCGCACGCTGGCGATTTTGGGCTTTTTGCCCTTCTCGCGGCCACCAACGCGGGAATGTCCCTTCACAAACGGCATACAAACCGCAATGGTAAACCCGAATTATGTCCGGGGATCACGCGGAAGAGATCAAGCTCAAGGCGCAGCGCAAGGCGGGGGAATTCATTCTCAGGCTGGAAAAGGGGAAGGGCGGGCGGCCATGGGAAAATAACTCAGGACAGGCTGTCCCACGCCATGACTCCGCGCGACCTGCCGCCGCCCGACGACCCCGAGGCCCCCAAGCGTTGGCGGCACGAAAACGGAGGTCAATTTCGCGAGGCGGTCGAGAACTACCTGAACGCGCGGCGGATGACGGTAAGGGATGTGGCTCTCGTGAGGGCATATTTCACGCAGTGGATCGATTCGCCGGTCTGGGAGATAACCCCTTCGCTCGACGCGAAGGGCAGCGCCGCGCTCAGTGCCCTGCGCCTCCTCGCCCGCCGCATTCAAACCGTCGCGGACATCCACCGCTGGATCCACGACGCGCTCCAGGAGGGGCACGACCCGCTGTGACGAAAGAGGCACCAGCGTCCGCGAACGACCCCGCCCGCGGGCGAGCTCGACGGGAAGTTATACTGGACAAAGAGGCCTGAACCAACAGGTCCTGAACTTATTCCCTTTTTCTGTGCCGCCGGATTCAAACCCCGGCGGTTTTTTTCGTTCATTCCAGGCGCATGATATGGAAAAGTTCTATCGCAGCCGAGTCACCATAGCCTCCCCGCAGAATTCCCGCAGAATCCGTCCGATTTCCGATTCCGGCGCGCCCGCGCGGCTACAAGCCGCTTATGCGCGTTGATCGACGGGGATCTCGCGCAGTTGGCGGCCGACGGCCGCGCGATCGCAGCAAGTGTTCTCGTCGATGAACTGCGGGCGCGTTACGCGCAATACGCCTCCGATTCGTGCGGCGTGGCCGAACTGGCTGTGGGCGATCCACCCGCGGCGCCAGAGCTCGCGGTGGAGAGGAAACCGCCGGGCGTGGCGGAAGAATCCGGGTGTGGAGTCAGGGGAGGTGTCGATTTGCCGGCCCTGCGTGAAACACTGGCCCGGCTCGATCTTTCGGGTACCCGCGCTCCTTTGACCGTCCGCGGATACGAGTCGGACTGGACGCTCTTCGACAGGTGGTGCCGGCAGGCCGGTAAGCAGTCTCTTCCGGCAAGCGAAGATACCGTGCGCCTTTACCTTGCGTGGCTGCTCGAAGAGAAGGGAAGAAAGACGACAACAGCCGAGAGGCACCTCCAGTCCGTCGCGCACCGTCACCGCCAGCGCGGACTGCAGAATCCGATTTCTTCCAGCGTCCGCGATACATTGCTCGCCATCCGGCGCCAGCGCAAAGAGAGGCCGCAGGGGAAAAAAGCTCTCAGCGTAGGCGATCTGGTCAGGATCTCGGAAGCCTGCGACACGCTCACGAACAGGGGCCTCAGAGACCGGGCCCTTATCGTGCTCGGCTTCGCGACGTCTCTCCGTCGAAGCAATCTTGGACGGCTCCAGTTATCCGATCTCAGCTTTCACGAACCGGGTCTGGCCGTCCATGTCCGATCTTCGAAGAACGACCAGAATGCCGTGGGGAAAACGTTCGCAGCCTGGGCAGGCGAGCGTGCGTCGACCGATCCGGTCACGGTGGTGCAGGCGTGGATCGACGCCCGGGGAAAATGGAGTGGTCCCCTGTTTACAAGAGTCACGAGCAGAGGAGACCATGTCTCGCATTCCGGCATATCCGGCGACTCCATCAACAAAATCGTGCAACGCGCCATGGTGAGGGCAGGTCTCGATCCTACGGGCTACGGGGCGCATTCGCTGCGGGCCGGCGCGATCACTGCATCAGCCGAACTGGGGCGCTCTGATCAGGAAATCATGGGGCTCTCGGGACACAGCAGCGTAACAGTGATGCGGACCTACATCAGAGGTACGCGGCTCTTCGCCGGCCGCAATCCGCTCGCGGGCGCGATGTGAGGTAGCTGCTTACTTCAGATCTTCCGGAATTTCGCCGCCAGGCGGGCCGGGTGAGGCTCGAGCATGCCTGCGGCGATCGCACGAGTGGCGGGGTCGCATTGCAGTTCGCCGACCGCCGCGGTCCGACTTGCGGTCCGGTTCCGGTCCGGTCTTCTCCTGTCGTTCGCCGTTTTATGCGGGTTTCTGCGGGTTCGCAGCGCTTTGAGTTGGGGTGCCCTCGGGAGGGCTTCAATACAGGCCAAAGGCCAATAAATTAATTGCCTTAGGCGTTTGAGGATTTGGAGGTGCGGGTCGGGATCGAACCGACGAATAAGGGTTTTGCAGACCCTGGCCTTACCACTTGGCTACCGCACCCTCTGTAATGTTCATGGTACAACGTCGAGTTTCGACTTCCGGCTCGATGTCGTCAACTCTCCGCGCACGCCAGGGATGACGGGCAAAAGCAAGTACGAATGGCGGTCATGATCGTGGAACACCGTCTGGGTTGCCTTGCGCATTTCCTTCGCGTCGGCGGGCAGCATACCCGTGTTCGGATTGCGATCGAAACGGGGGAAATTGCTGCTCGAAATCTCAAGCCGGATGCGGTGCCCCGCGCGAAACACGTTGCTGGTCACCCCAGCATCGATCGTCATCCGGTAGACTTCGCCGGGCGTCATCAGCTTCGGCGCTTCGAGCGAGTCGCGGTACCGCACGCGCAGAATTCCGTCTGTCAGATTGCGCGCGAGTCCGTCGGGGAAGACGTCGACCAGCTTGGCGGTGAAATCGGTATCGAGCGCGTTGGAGGACGCGTAGAGCACCAGCTTGATGGGGCCGGTGACCTCGGTGTCGACGGCCAGCGGTGGGGTTGAGTAGGTCAGAACGTCGCGGCGCTTTTCGATGCTCCGCTGGTCCATCGGTCCCCAGGCGAAAATCTTCGGGTTGCAGCAGATAGCGCCACCCATCGTAGGCACGGGATTGCGCGGGTCGTAAACGAAGATGTCCGGGGTCGACTGGCTGTCTCTATCCGGTTTCGCGCCGAGCGTGAAGTTCCGATCGAGATAGAACTTTTCGTTGCGCGCGCGCGCCAGCGGCCATTCGTCTTCGTCGCGCCACCGGTTAATGCCCATGACGAAGATGCGCACCGGATGTTCCGGTTCGGGGACGTCAGTCCTCTTGAGCCAACGGTCGAACCATTTGATCATTTCCGGGCGCAGCGATACCTGTGAATCCCTGCCGAAATACACGCCGGGAAAAGTCGCGCTGAAGACGTGCGGCCAGGGTCCCACCATGATGCGGTCGGCGTGGTTGTGCTTGCTGAGCGTCGAGAACGCGTCGAGGTCGCTCTCGACGTAATTGTCGTACCATCCGGCCACCGAGTAGACCGGAATGCGAATGTCTTTGAGATGTTCCCGGACGCTGACCTCTTTCCAGAACTTGTCATAAGCGGGGTGGTCGATCGCGAGATTCCATGCGCTGAGCGAATGCCCGGTTGCGACAGCGCCCGCGCGGCGCACCGGCAGCGTGGCGACATAGGTCTTGAAATCGGGCGGAATGAAGCCGCTGGCGCGCATGTTTTCGGCGAGCCACAGCAGGCGATGGCCGAGTTTCATGGCGCCGCCGGGGGAATAGAAACGGTCGCGGTAGTCGTCGTCGCCCGAGACATACGGAAAAATCGCCTTGAGGTGCGGGTTCTGCGCCAGGGCGGCTTTCCACTGCGCAATGCCCAGATACGAGCCGCCGTACATTCCGACGTCGCCGTCCGACCAGGGCTGGCGCGCGATCCAGTTCAGCGTGTCGTCGCCGTCGCTCACGTCCTGATTGATCGGCTCGAACTGGCCGCCGGATTTGTAGCGGCCGCGCACATCCTCGACGACTACCGCGTAGCCATGGTTCACGAACGACTGATAGGACGGCGTGATCGCGTCGCCTTTGTTGTATGGCGTGCGCAGCAGGATGGCGGGAAAGCGGCCGGTCGTGGCGGGGCGAAACAGGTTGGCGCTGAGACGCACGCCGTCGCGCATCGGGACGGCAACGTTGAAGTTGGCAGTGGATGCGAGGAGGGTCTGAGCGAACAACGCAACTATGAAGCAGCGGCGCAAAGCGTATCCCAATACCTGCCGGCGACGGATTCGAGCGCGTGATGCTGGCGGATGTGACGCTGCGCTTCGTTTCCGATCTCCCTCGCAATCGCGGGGAAATTCGGTCACCAAACATATATGGTCGAACAATTCGGCGGATTCGGCAACGCCGGCGCTTACGCGCAGCACGGCGGCTGCGCGGAAAAGCCGAGTTTTCAGCGTTGTCCGTAACGATGACCGGTTTCCCCTGTCCCATAAGACGGATCGCGATGCCGGATGTTTCGCCGGCTCCGGGATAGCGCAGGTTCAGACAGCAGTCGACGGTTGCCGTGGCGAGCGGGAAATCGCGTTCACTCAGGTGGGCGAGCCGGCGGATGGCGGGATGATTGACTTCGATTTCGAGAAGACGGGCGAGATCGGAGGAAACGCATTCTCCCGCGATCAGCAGCGCGGTGTCGGGCCGCTGTTCATGAAGCCGCTTGAACGCCTGGATGCAGGTCACGATTCGCTTCGGTTCGCGCAGGTAGCCGAAAATACCGAACAACGTGGCTCCCTGGCCGACGCCGATGCGTTCGCGAAAGCGAACCGTTTCGCAGGCTTCGGCGGCCGGTTTGATTTCGCAAAAGTGCGGGATGATCGTGACGTTGCCGGTAGCAGCGAATTGCGAAGCGACCGCGGCCGCGCCGGGATTATGCACGATCACCGCGCGCGAGCGTTCGAGGATTCGCCGCAGCAGAGGAAATTCGAAATAGCGCGGATCGGTGCCGCACTTCGCGCGGTCGCGCCACAATTCTTCGCCCAGGCTGCGCTGCCATTCGCCGTAGTTGTAAATCCATTCCGCGATGTACTCGTTCGTGCGAGAGCGCGCCCAGCATGAAATGGTGTAACACGGCATCATGCAGCACGATGACGCCGGGCGTCGCGAGCGCATCGGCGTAGATTTGCGCATGGAGCTTGTTGTTGCCCAGGTGGTAAAGGTTGATGGGCGGCGGCCGCAAAACGCCGCAGTGCCCGCGTGCAGGGTCTCGGCGTAATCGGCGACTCCGCTGTGCGAGCCCGGCGGCGGCGCATGATAGCCGACGGTCAAACGCGCTTCCTTTTTCCGAAGAGCGCGGTGCCTACGCGAACCCACGTCGCGCCTTCTTCGATCGCGACTTCGAGGTCGTTCGACATGCCCATGGAGAGTTCGGGTATCGCATGACGCGCCGCGAGTTCGCGGAGTTTTGCGAAACAGGGCCGGGCAAGTTCGGCGTCCTCCGACCAGGGCGGCACGGTCATGAGCCCGGTCAGACGCAGGTTCGCGGTGGCCCGGATGGCATCGACGATCGCGCTGAGATCAGCGGGATCGGCGCCCGATTTGTTCTCCTCCGGCGACAGCTTGACTTCGATCATGACGTCGAGCGGCTTCGCTTCGCGTCGAGGCGCGTGACGAGCTTCACGGAATCGACCGAATCGATGGAGGAGAAAAGCTCCGCGGCCTTTTTCGTCTTGTTCGATTGCAGGTGCCCGATCAGGTGGAATCGAGGCGTCCGCGAGGCCCGGCAACGGCAGAGGCTTTACGTTCCATCTCCTGAACATAGTTTTCGCCGAAATCACGCAGACCCGCGGCGTACGCCTTCGAGGATCGCTTCCGGTCCGAACACCTTGGTGACGGCAAGGAGTCGGACGCTTTCGGCGTCGCGGTGAGCGCGCGCACATGCTGCAGAAATACGCTCGCGCACTTGTAACAAACGCTCGGGTAAACGAATCCGTCACAATACCTACCATATAAAGTTTTCCTTGCTCCGGCAGCAAAATCGAAGGAAACTGAAAGTTGGAAAAAAATGTACTCAAGGGCTCCCTCGTGCTGGAGCCGACAGATCGTTGGTCCCGGATCGACGCGAGTGAACTGTACGACGTGCCGAGCTGGGGCAAGGGATATTTTTCGGTAAACGACGAAGGCCACGTTGTCGTTCATCCCGAGAAGGATCCCGCACGCTCGATCGATCTCAAGCAGCTGATCGATACGCTGGTGCTGCGCGGCATCTCGCTGCCGATTCTGATCCGCTTCGCCGAAATTCTGAAGCACCGGCTGCAGGAACTTCACGACGCGTTTGACGTCGCGATCCGCGAGCACAAATACAACGGCTCGTATTGCTGCGTGTACCCGATCAAGGTGAACCAGCAGCGGCAGGTGGTCGAAGAGATTCTGGAGTTCGGCAAGCCGTTCAAGTTCGGTATGGAAGCCGGCTCGAAGCCGGAGCTGCTCGCGGTGATGGCGCTCTGCGATAACGATACGCCGATCATCTGCAACGGCTTCAAGGACGACGAATACATCGAGATGGCGATGATGGCGCAGAAGATCGGGCGCCAGATCATTCCCGTGGTCGAGAAATATACCGAGCTGGCGCTGATCCAGAAGTATGCGGAGAAGGTCGGCGTGCGGCCTACGATCGGGATCCGGGCCAAGCTGGCCAGCCGTGGTTCGGGGCGCTGGAAGTCATCCGGGGGCTATCGCTCGAAGTTCGGTTTGAGCACGACGGAAGTAATGCGTGCACTGAGTGAGCTGCGCACGTGGGGCATGGAAGACTGCCTCAAGCTGCTCCATTTCCATCTGGGCAGCCAGATCACCAATATCCGCCAGGTGAAGGCCGCGGTGACCGAAGCCGGGCGAATCTACGCCGAGCTCTGGCGTGCGGGCGCGACCGGTCTGACGTTCATGGACGTGGGCGGCGGCCTCGGCATCGACTACGACGGTTCGCAGACGGATTTCGAATCGAGCGTCAACTACACGCTGCAGGAGTACGCGAACGACGTTGTTTATCACATCCAGAATGTGTGCGACGAATCGAGCGTGCCGCATCCGACGATCGTTACGGAGAGCGGGCGCGCCATCGCGGCCTATCACAGCGTGCTTGTGTTCAACGTGCTGGGCGTTTCCGGGCCGGGCGACGAAGAAGGGCCGCAGGAGTTGCCGGCAGACCCCGAACAGCCGCTGATCGATCTGGCGGAGACGTTGCGCTCGGTCAATTCACGCAATCTTCTCGAGGCGTATCACGATTCGCAGCAGGCGCTCGATTCGGCGCTGAATCTGTTCAGCCTCGGCTATCTGCCGCTCGATCAGCGATGCATTGCGGAGAATCTCTTCTGGGCGATTTGCCGGCGGATCCAGAAAATGTCGCGGGACATGGAGTTTTTTCCGGAAGAGCTGGAAGGCCTCGACGCCATGCTCTCGGACACGTACTTCTGCAATTTTTCGCTGTTCCAGAGCATGCCGGACAGCTGGGCGATCAAGCAGTTGTTCCCGGTGATGCCGATTCACCGGCTCAACGAAAAGCCGACGCATAATGCGGTGCTGGGCGACATCACCTGCGATTCCGATGGAAAAGTGGATCAGTTCATCGACCGCCGCGACGTGAAGCGTACCCTGGCGCTGCACGATTTCAACGGCGGGGATTATTACATCGGGTCATTTCTGGTGGGCGCGTATCAGGAGATCCTGGGCGATCTGCACAATCTGTTTGGCGACACCAACGCGGTGCACGTGCGGCTGAGCCCGTCCGGCGAAGTGATCCTCGATGAAGTCATCAAGGGCGACACGGTGCGCGAGGTGCTCGATTACGTGCAGTACAAGACCGACCACCTGGTTACGCGGCTGCGCAAGAGCGTGGAGACGGCGGTGCGCGAAGGGCGGCTGTCGTACGAGGAATCCGGGCGGCTGCTGCGCTTCTATGAAGAAGGCCTGCACGGGTACACGTATCTGGAAGATCCGCACGAACGCTGAGCGCAGACCCCAATGCCTTGCGTTTCTACATTTCAGGAGTCAGGTGGGACAGACGATCGGGTTGTGTCGTCAAGCCACAAAAAACGATGGCCTGCCCCACGGGGCATAGTGCAAAACAAGGCGAGAATCTCTCCAGAAATGTAGAAGCTCCAGCCACAGGCTGAAGGCTTTGCCACCATCCTGCCCCTTCTACTTGGTCGTTGTGACGTTGCCGTCTTTGTCGGGCGTTTCGCCTTTGCGGTAGAGCGTGGGCGGTTTGCGTGCGGGTTTGGCGTCAACAGCCGGTTTCGCGCCGTCCACGGGCGGTTTGCCCTTCGAATCCTCGGCCGCAATCACCTTCTCGGCCTCTTCCTTTTGTTTCTTGTCGCCCTCGTTCAGCTTCGCGGCGCGGCTTGTGGGGTCTTCCTGCGAAAGATCGAGACTATCGGAAGTGGCCGCGAGGGCTTCTGTCAGAGCACTGTTGTACATGTCGAGATCCGCCGGCGGGCGGTCTTTGATCTTCTGGAGTTGCGTGAGGAACTTGTGTTCGGCCTCGCGAGCGGCGTTCACGCCCAATGTGTTGTCCGCACCGCGCTTCAAAGCGTCGTCCGACACCGTGTCGAGCGCATCGATGATGCTGGTGTAGTCTTCCAGCAACTCCCGGACAAGCAGCGAACGCCCCTTCTTGTCTTTCTCGAGGAGGCGCTGCAACTGGTCCAATCTTTGTCTCGCGAAAAGTACGTAGAGCTTAAGCCGGTCGTTCGGTTCCTGAGCTTCACGAACCTTCTCCACTTCGTCGCTCGTCAGGAAATCCTTCTCTGCGAGAGCCGGAATTCCGGTTGCCAGGATCACTGGCACAATCACTTTCAGCCAGATTTTCATTTCGCACGTCCCATGATGCCCTCAAACCAGGCGTCGTGGATTTCCTGCACTCTGGTTTTGACGCCTGCAATCAGGCCTTGTTCATCCAGATCCATTCTGCGTTCCAGATCGCTCAGCCGGATCAGAAGTTCGCGGGATCGCAGCTCCGCGTATTTGAAAGGTCCGGGATTACGTCCCGGGGTCTTGTGGCTGGCGATAAACGAATCCTGCGCCAGCTGCATGCTCTCACCGACGTTTTTCAACTCCCCGACCGTGACGTCAAGATCGCCTTTCGCGTACGCCGTCTCCGCGTTCTTTTCCGCCACCGTCGCATAATCGATCGCCAGGCGAGCGCGGTGTTCGGGGTTCACTTCGGCTTTTACCTGGTCCAGCGTCGAGGGCGCCGGCTGGGCGGCAAGCAGCGCAAGTAGAAACAGACTGGTCATCGTGCCCTGTTCAGCTCATTTTCCATGATTCGGATACGCTGCCTCGCCAGAAACTCCTGATCGGCCATCTTACCGCCATCGGTCGCGAGAAATTGCTGGTACGCTTCGATGGCCGGTTTCAACTGGTGCATACCGTCTAAACAGATGCCGCGGAAGTAGAAATCGCCTGGAATTTCTTTTCCCAGGGCTCGCACCCGATCGAGCGCGGCGAGACCGTCCGCGTAGTCGTGGTTGACCACGTAAACGGTCGCCAGTTCGTTCCAGGCCTTCACGGAATCCGGCCGAAGCTTCGCTGCCGCCGCGAACTGCTGCGCCGCTTCAGGGGCCTTGTGGGCGTCGCGAAGTTCGCGTGCGAGGTCCATCCGGACGTCAAAGTTCGAAGGATCGGAGGCCACCGCCAGCTGAAGCTGTTCGATCTCGCGATCGGTCTGTTTGTTGAGTTTATAGGCATCCGCCAGTGCCAGCCGGTTCGCGACGGACGGTGTGGTTTTGACCGCCAGTTCGAGATTCGGAATCGCGTCGGATGGTTTTCCATTGTCCACGAGCAGACGGCCCAGACGTTCCTGCGCTGCCTGGTTATCCGGAAATTGCCGATAGAGCGCGACCGCGTCTGCCGTCATGCCGGCCTTCTCGATATTCGGCTGCCAGCCCAAGCAGTTCGCTCCGGTACTGCGGATCGAGCGAAGCGGCATCGCGGAAATGTTCCGCCGCTTCCGGCAGCTTCGATTCCTTGAGCAGGCAATGCGCGAGGCCAGCGTGCGCGGCGGCTGATTTCGGATCCAGTTCGATTGCCGCGCGATAGAGCGGTTCCGCCTGTGCCACGTCGCCGGTATCGAACAGGGCCTGCGCGTAGTAGAGATCGGCGCGCGCGGATTTTCCGGATTCCGCGGCCTCCTTCAGCACGGGAAGCGCTTCGGCTGGTCGTTTGTTGCGAAGCAGAAGCATGCCCAGGTTCAGGTCGGCCTGAGGCAGCGCAGGTTTCAGTTCGAGCGTCCGGCGAAATTCGGCGATGGCGTCCGCGTCCTTCTGCTGCATGCTGAGCGCAAGGGCGAGATTGAAATGGATGGAAAAATCGTTCGGCTGGGCAGTCGCGGCCTGGCGAAGAAGCGGCTCGGCGGTTACTGCGTCGTTCGCGTCCAGGGCTTTGAGCCCCTGGGCCAGAAAATCTTCGGGAGGCGCGAAAAGGAAGAACGCAAGCAGGGCGCAAGGCAACGCCATGGTCTCATTCTAATGCCAAAGCGAATTCCCGTGTTCCGTTCAGTAAGCCGGAACCAGCGAGGCCGTGGATACAATGCCGATTCCGATGGCAAGTAAAATCAGCATCAACCCCAGGTATGTTTTCACCTTGGCGTCGGCGCCCGCGAACTCGTTCCAGACCACAATTCCGCAGATCGACGCAATAATAATGCCAGCCTGGCTGAAGGCAAACACGAAAGGAGGCTGAACTTTGGCCGCTCCTTCAACACGGTTCCCGAGCAACGTGGCAATCGCTCCGATATACCAGATAATGCCGCCCAGCAGGCCCATTCCGTGGTTTTTGACCGGGGCGCGAAAATACTCGCCCACTTCGACCGGCTCACCCTTCACGGGAAGATTCATGAAGAAAAGGTTGAATACGAAGGTCGAAAAGAGAATACCGAGGGTCATCATGAATCCGCTCGAATAGGGTCCCAGGCCATTGTCGCCGTCGCGGGCCAGTTGCAGGAGAGGGGCGAAGGAGCCGAGCAAGAGCCCGCCGGCCACCCCCAGTACGATCCCCTTGGAACTGATGGTGGCATTCTTCGATTTAATCCTTCCCGCCTCCACCAGCACGCGCATCAATTCCGCGGTGTAAGTACGATAACCGAGAACCGCCACGACGACCGCGCCCAATACTACTGCGGCGCCGGTAAAGAGCAATGCAGCGTTTCCGCCGGAGTTCAGGGCATAATTCCAGCACACCCCCACCACCAGCCCGAGACCCGCAGAGACCGGAAACGCGACGCCCATCCCGACCAGGGACACGCCTGCCAGCAGCAGCATATTTCCCAGGTTGAATATCGCTCCCCCTCCGAATGCGAAAAGCTCCTGGCGTTTGCCGGCGAGGCGCAGGTCGTCGAGGAACGAAAAACCGTCAAAGCCCAGGTTTCCCCAGGTCAGCGCGATCAACGTCGCGGCGAGGACTGCGCCGATTGCGAAATCGAAGCAGTAGAGTTCGAAGCGCCACTTGTCGCCAGCAGCTTTGAGTGTATTGGCCCACGTGCCCCAGGCAAACATCCCGAGGAACAGCACGAGCATCATTGCGGTGTAACTGGCAGGCAGTATCATGCGGGGTCTTTGTTACCGTACAACGCGTCTGATGTTCCGGTCAAGCGCAAACGGCCCTGGTCCAGGCGGCCAACAGGTCTGAAAAATCAATGGACTGGCGTCGAAACAGAACAGGGCGGAAGTTGCCGTTCCGCGTAGTAGGACAACCCGTATAGCGTATTGCGCGGGTTCGGTTGAGCGCATCCGGGATGGCTGGCCAGCCACAAAGGTCGCGCCGACGCCGCGGCGTCGAGCCGGGGAAAAGTGGCGAGTTGAAGGCACAGCAGGCCGATTCCCGCCAGCGCCGCGGCTGCGCCGAAGGCGTATTGCCGGGCGGCAAGAGCGATCGCCGTTCCGACGACTGCAGCGGCCGCGAGCCAGACCATCGCCATCGGCCAGCGCGATTGTAGTGGAGCGGAGGCCATGCGCGAGAGCGCCCGGGACGATCACCTGCGCGACAGGCAGCAAGCCGAGAAGGCTCACCGATAGAGCGATCGCGCCCATATGACTCGCAACGACAGGACGTTTCGCCCGCGCCAGTCCGATTCCAGCCAGCGTGAATGCGAGAGGAAGCAGAGGCAGCAGGTACCCCGGCAATTTGTTCAGCATGGCGGAGAAGAAGACAAATCCAAAGACAACCACGCCGGTCAGGGCGCGGACACGCGAATCGGTCCATGCCGGCCGCGTCAAAACTCAGTATCGGGAACCACGGGTAGAGCAGCAGCAGGGAAATCGGAATATAGAACCAGGGCGGTTGCACATGCTGCAACGCTGCCGATGCGAACCGGCCGAAGGTCTGCTGCACGAAGAGAACGCGGGGGAAATCGCTGCCGTTCCGCATCAGGCACAGGATGTACCAGGGCAGCGCACAGATGGAGAATGCCAGAAGCGGCCCGGGCCGCAGCCAGTCGCCCAGGCGCCGCCAGCCGAACGCAAACAGGGGCAGAAAGAGAACCAGGGGGACCAGACCCTTCGCCAGTGCAGCCAGCCCAAGACAGGCGGCCGCGGCAGTCAATCCCGCACGCTCCTGGCGCGCGAGCCAGGGAATGGAGAGCAGAACGGCGGCGCAGAAGAAGACAGAGAGAGGCAGGTCCGTCACCGCAATATGGCTGTACGTCAGCCATCCGGCGCTGGTCGCGAGCATCGCGGTGGAGCAGAACGCCACGCGGGTATCCCACTCGCTTCGCAGACGCCACCAGAAGAAGGCCAGGAAAGCGAGGCTCAGAAGCGCGACGGGCAGACGGGGAGCCAGGTCGGGCCCCATCCCGAGCCGGAACGCGGACGCCGTCATCCAGTAGAGCAGAACGGGTTTTTCAAACCACGGCTGGCCCCAGAGCCGCGGCGTAATCCAATCGCCGGACCCGGCCATTGCCCGCCCAATGGCGGCATAGCGCGGCTCATCCGGGCCGACGAGGCCCATGCCCGTAAGATCAGCGAGATAGAGAGCCCCCGCCAAAGCGATTGCCGCCGCCAGTGCCACGCGGCGCGCTTGAATCCCGAATGTCAATAAACGATTATGAACCGTTGTTCCAAAAAATTTCGCGGCAGGGCAGATAAGCCCCAATGCTGTTGCCCACCGGCGTGAACCCGGGCCCTCCGGTGGGTGCACCTCCGCGTGGGAAATCATACCTCACGGACACCGTTTGTACTATTCCCGGCGAAGCCTGAACACGATAACATCAAAGTTGTCCCGCCTCATTCTCGCCGCACTCATACTGCCGGCTCTGCTTCCTGCTCAGCCGGCTCATAAACCGGAATCACGGAAGCTCCTCGTCATCTGCATCGCCGGTCTGGACGCGCGCTTCCTCGCCGAGCCGCCTTCTCGCGTCAAGATTCCCAACCTCCGCAAGCTGGCACGAAGCAGCTTTGTGGCGGGAGGAGTGGTCGGTGTGGCCCCGTCGGACACGGTGCCTTCGGAACTCTCACTCTTAACCGGTGTGCTTCCGTCGCAACACGCGCTTAGCCTGCCCGATGCGGCTGTGAAGGACGGCCTCAGAGTGGCCGCGGTCTACTGGCCAAATACCGGTGGCGCCCAACTGGCATTCAATTTTCCGCAGGTCCCGCAGCAGGGAAGAGACGTGGCGTTTGACGCGGTGGCGCAAAAATCATCGCCCGCGGGTGTGATCGACGCCATCGAGAAAGCATCCCCGGGGTTTCAGAAAGACCTTTGGGACGACTCTTCGTCGGCTTCGGCGGCGATCTGGCTTCTCCAGAACCGCAAAGCCGATGTCGTCTTCGTGCACTTGAGCGACATCGATTCCGAGCAGCGCGAGACCGGCGCTCTCGGTCTCTATTCGCGGCAGGATCTTGATAACGATGACGAACTGATCGGCAGGATACTTGCGGCTGTTCCGCCCGGTATGGTCGTAGCGCTGGTCTCGGGACACGGGTTCGAAAACGAGAACTATGTGGTGCGCCCGAATGTTTTGCTTAAGGGACCTCGAGTGGATGTGGAAGACGGTTTGATTGGTACCACGGATCGCGCGGTCGCCGAGCGCCTTCGCCAGTACCTGAAGGATGGCCACAGGCATGGTATAGCGCGCGAAGTGCCGATGGCTGAAGTGAAATCGAAAGCGCCTGCGCTGGGGACTTGGGTGGCTGCTTTTGATACTCCTCAGAACTATCTGGCCACTGCGGAAGATCGCGGGCCGGCGCTCGGGCCCGGCACGCATAAGGGGGTGAGCGGATTGTGGCCCACGCGGCCCGGCTACCGTTCGATTTTCCTGATCTCGGGGCAGGGCATCCTTGCCCGAAAGGCCGGTGAGATCGACCTTCTGCAGATTGCACCGACTCTTGCCGGCGTGATCGATGTGAAGCTTCCACAGGCGAAGGCGGGTTCGCTTTGGCCGTCGATCGCGCACTGAGAGCAGTCACCTGCCGTGTCTTACAACTTTCTTATTCTCTGCACCATAAGCTAAGTAATTGACGAACTTCCTTGCCCGTGTTTCCCTGGTTGCAGCGGCGGTGCTGCTGATTGGGAATCAATTCGTTTCGGCCGGAGTACACGGATGGCTGAGCGCACTCCCTCTGCTGCTGGGGGGCGCTGCATTCGCGTTGCTTCAGCTTCGGTTGAGACCTCCGCGCGTGACGCTGCTGAAGCGCCTGTTGTTAGCCGGGGCTTTCATCGGGTGGGGAGTGGACGAACTTCTCCCTGCCGGCAGAATCGCGCTGTTCCTGGGTGACGCGGTAATCGCGGCTTATGTGCTCGATCTCTTCTGGATGTTCGGGGATCAGCAGCGCGAAGCCCGCGGCAAATAGTGGTCTAATACGTTGCATGAGGATCAATCTGGCAATCGCTTTCGCCGGGTTCAGCCTGGTACCCTGTGCCGCGCCGCTTCTGGCGCATCACTCAACTGCAGCTATGTACGACATCAGCAAGACGATCACGATCGAGGGTACTGTCACCAGCCTCGAGTGGTTAAACCCGCATGCTCATCTCAGGCTGGATGCAAATAATGCGGAAGCTGCGATCTTTCACTGGGATTTGGAAATGGCATCTGTCAACGCGCTCATGAAAGAGGGAGTATCGAGAGGCTTCGTCAAGCAAGGCGATCAGATCAGCGTTACTCTCTGGCGCGCAAAGGATGGTTCCCGGTTGGGTTACCCACTTTCGGTAACTTTTCCGGACGGCCGGGTGATTAACCTTCCACGTGCCTGGATGGGTTTACCAAAGACAATTCAATAAAGCAGATTCATTGAGGCTGCTGAAAAGGCTTCTTACCGCTCCTTCACTGTTTGAATGCGTAGGTAGAGGGGGGTTCGGGATTCTCCACAATCGAGGGAGGGGCCTGAAGGCCCCGAACTCGATTATGGAGAAAACCTATGCACCTGTATTTTGTTGGACTGGACGTACATAAGCAAGTGATCGCTTTCTGCGTAAAGACCGTAGAGGGCGGAATCGTGACAGAAGGCGTGATTCCGGCCACGCGAACGGCGCTGGACGAATGGGTAGAGAGGCTACCGGGGCCATGGCATGGCGCGATGGAGGCGACGCCGTTCAGCCATTGGATTTACGAGCACCTGAAGCCGCACGCCGCAAAGCTGGAGATGGGGCACGCGGCGCGCATGAAAGCGATCTGCGCGGGCAAGAAGAAAAGCGACAAGCTCGATGCGCGCACCATTGCGGACCTGCTGCGGTGTAATCTGTTTCCGGACTGTTTCGTGATTTTGCCGGAACTGGGAGCGTTGCGGCAGCAACTGCGGTTCCGGCGGCTGGTCGTAGAAGAAACCGTGATGTTCAAGAACAAGACGGCGGGGTTGTTGATGAGCGCCGGGGTGGAATACGAACGACGCCGTCTGCACGGCAAACGCTATTTCGAGAGTCTGCTGAAGGATAACGAGTGGATCGGCAAGGAACTGCGGCCTCTGCTGGAATTCAATCGCGCCCAGATGACGACGCTGCAGGCGATGGACCGGCGGCTGAAAGGCATGCTGGCGCGACATCCGGCGCTGGAATCGCGGGTGAAGGCTCTGTGCCAGATCGACGGAGTGGGCCTGGTGACGGCGTTGAGCTGGGCACTGGAAGCGGCCACGCCGGAACGTTTTCCTTCCATCAGACACGCTATGAGTTATTGCGGCCTGACGAGCGCCTTGCGTGAATCGGCCGGGCAGCAGAAGCGCGGACCACTGTCAAAGCAGCGCAACGCGCATCTGCAGAGCGCATTGATCGAAGCCGCGAAACTGGCGCCGATGTACAACGAGAAGCTGAAAGAAGTACATCGCAAAGCGATCGAAAAAGGCGGACATCGCAACCGGGCGACGCTGGCGGTGGCGCGTAAACTGGTGGCTTATCTGCTGGCGGCCGACCGCGCCTTCTTCGCCGGCCAGCGCGAGGTTAAAGGCGTTCGCGAACATACGCAAGCGGCCTGAGCGTGCGTTTTTTGAGGCATGCAGATCTATCCAGGTGAGATAAAAAGATTCTCTCGCCGGTGAAGCAGAGGCGAGCTCTTGACCCTGGGCGAGGAAGCATGGTCACTTTATCCTGGATAAGTAGCCCATTTCCTCTTTGCTTCTGGTCCACCAACTCGCTGAGGAATAACCGGCCAGACTCATCCGAGTGAGGCGATTCGGCGTTTGACTCGCACAATGGCGCAGCCGTTGTGGACAGGTTCCCTCCAGACCCCGCGGAGCCGCGACTCGGCAAACAGTCCGCTGTTATGCCGCCGTTTTCACTGTTTTGGGGCTGGAGGGTTTAGCTACGACTCAATCTTCCGTGACGTGTTCCCCGGGACACGATCCGGCAAATGAATGTCTGGTGACCGGCCTGTTCCGGATCCCCTTCGGCAAAGATCAAAAAAACTGTTCCGTGCCTGCGCCCAGTTGCTGATTATGGTCTTCCTCACGGAAGCCCCGGGAATTTTGCGTCTTCGCTTGACAATTACCTACCATGAATACGGTTTCGCGACATTAAGCTCCGCGGGCGATCTCCGCCACTGAAGCCGTCAGCTCGTGCGCGTCTGCGTCGCTCAACTTTTTGCCGGCCTTCGTAACGTAAAAGACGTCGATTGCTTTCTTCGCCTCCGTATCTACCAGCACTACCTCGATGTTGCCGCCGCGCTTCGAAATGAGCGAGGCCACATCGTAGAGAAGACCGGGGCGGTCCTGCGTCGTCAACTGGATCAGCGTGGCCGATGGCGATGCCCCGTTATCGAAGCTCGTGCGCGCAGCCGCGAGAGCATGGGCATCGGGCTTGACGGTGGGGCGTCGCGAAAGCAACTGCTCGATACTGATCTCGCCCTTGATCGCCTTGATCGCTGTGCGCGTCACCAGCCCCACTTCATCCGGATTCAAATCCAGAGTCCGGGAGGGGTCGGCAAAGATAAACGTGTCGATCACCTTCCCATGCGCGTTCGAGAACGCCTCGGCCTTCAGGATATTGAACCCAAAGCTCGAAAGCGTAGCCGCGACGGAGGCAAACAGGAAGGGCCGGTCGTCCGCCACCACGCAAAGCGTCCACGCGAATGCTTTCTTCAGGGACACGGCCACGCCGCGATCCCGGCCATCGTGTTCGAGACGCAAATGGCCTTCAATCTCTTCCTGCGCGTGCGTGCGCAGATAACGCGGCGGCAGGCCTTCGAGAAACACCCGGAGATCGGGATTCGGTTGGGTGTCCGGCAGCGACGTGCGCACGGTGAGCTCGCGGGTCAGTTCCTGATAGGTCGCCGTGTAGAGATTCCAGAGCAGTTGGCGACGCCACGGAGTCATGGCGGCGGGATTCACCGCGCTGATATCGCCATACGTCAGCAGCGTCAGCAGTTTCAGTTTCTCGACCGTACCAGCTTTGGCGGCTACATCGCGCACGGTTGCAGGGTCCGAGAGATCGCGACCGTTCATAGTGGACGAAAGTTCGAGATGCGCGCTGATCAGGAACGACACGACGCCCCACGCGCGATCGGAGATGCCTGCTCTGTGCAGCGCCCGGTCAGCGATGCGATCTGAAACCACCACGTGGCTCTCATCCGGCGTGCCTTTGCCCACATCGTGAAACAGGAGTGCCGCGATCAGAAGGTCGAGATCTTCGGTTTCCGCCGCCAGTTCTCCGAACGAGTCGTCTTTCTTGCCACGCAGCGCGAGAACCGTTTCGATGGCAACGAGCGTATGCTCGTCCACGGTATAGCGGTGGTAGAAGTCGCGGATCACCAGTGCTTCGATGTCGAGCAGTTCCGGGAAGATGGCTTCGAGAGCGTGCGTCTCGTGCATGGCGCGCAACGCATTCGAGGAATGAGGAAGCCGCAGGATTTCGCGAAAGGGCTTCCAGATTGTGGTCTCTGCCGTCACCCGGCGCGCGAACGACGGCATGGCCCGCTCCATGCGCTCTTCAGTATCTGTCGCGAGTGGCAAGCCATGACGCGCCACAAACTCGAACAGTCTCATCATGAGCGCGGGGTCCGCTTCAAGACCCTGCGGCGACTTCAGAAAAACCGAGCCGTGCAGCACGGAGAACTCGGAGTTGGAAAACTTCGAGGTGCGGTCGCGGAACGCCGAGAACAGCGTACTGCGTTTGGATTCGAAACGCTCAAGCCGGCGGTTGGCGAGACGTGCGATATCCCGGACCGCCCGATAGTACTGGCGCATGAGCGCCTCCGGCGAGGCCGCGGCGCTCAACGCCGCAATTTCGTCCTGGCGCTCGAAGCTGAGTTTGTTATCGTCGCGGGCGCTGAGATAGTGGAGGTAACAACGGATCTCGAACAGCACCGGAACTCCGTGCGGCAGGTCGTGATCGCCCGCGCCTAACTGCGACAACCAGCGCAGCACCTGCAAATCGCGCAATCCGCCCGGCGCGTCTTTGACATTGGGTTCCAGATGATAGATCGTGCTCTGGAAGCGGGCGTGGCGTTCGCGCGTCAATTGCACGATGTTGCGTCCGAGGTCGGGGCGCGGATCACGCACCTGCTTCGACAGCGCTTCGTTGCCGGCGAGAAGCCGGCGATCGAGCAGGCTGACCGCCAACTCGGCGTTCCCGGCGTCAATCTGATTGCACTCCTGCGGGGTGTGGACGGACTGACTGATGCGCAGCCCGCCATCCCAGAGATCGCGCAGAAACATCGAGAGCGGCTCTTTAATCGCGAGCGCTGTTTTATCGTCGGGCGTCAGGATGAGCAGGTCGATATCGGAGTAGGGAAAGAGTTCCTTGCGACCGAAGCCCCCGACGGCCAGCAGCGCGATATCGGCTGGCATCCACTGCCAGCGCTGCCGGACCATTTCGTCCACGCGCGCGGTGCGCCTGGCGATGGCGGTGGTGGCATCGCGTGTTCTGAAAAACTGCTCCCGGATCTCCTGCTCCGTCACAATATTATTCAAGTATCCACTGTGGGGTTTGAAAACCGGAAGATGGACCGCGATCTGCGGGAATCACCGCGAGGTTAATTTTTCTTCGACGTGGCGCAGACGGGCATTCAGAACGCCTTCAAAGCGCTCCATGCCGGATAGTAGTTTCGCGCTCTCGGCTTGGATCAGCAACGTCATGTTCTGCAGAACCAATCCGAGATTCTGCTGCATTGCATCGATGCGGCCATTCGTACCCGACAATCGGCTGTTGATGGCGCTCACTCAGCACTCCCAACCCGACGATTATCGCCGCACCGAGCAGCGTCGCGAAAGTCGGATCCATTGCCACAGAGCTAAACCGCCGATTCGCCGCGGTCCCCGTTTCGAATCCTGATCGCCTCCGCGACATCGTAAACGAAAATCTTGCCGTCGCCGATCTTCCCCGATCGCGCCGCATTGGTGACGCACTCCACCACTTCATCCAGCCGCGCATCCGGGATAACGAGTTCGAACTTCACCTTCGGAAGCAGATCCACGTTGTACTCCTGGCCGCGATAGACCTCTTTGTGGCCCTTCTGTCTCCCATGGCCACGCACTTCGCTGATGGTCATCCCGTCGACGCCAATATTCTTCAACGCCTCTTTTACCTCTTCCATCTTGAACGGTTGGACCACTGCTTCAATCTTTTTCATTAGGCCTCTTAATTGTTGACTTTAAAAATTCATGTTGCTGACGTGCGCGGCCGGGTAATCGTCCAGAAAGGTTTCTTGCCGCTCCTTCACAGTCGCGGCTCAGCAAAGCCTCCGGCAATGTGCCGGATGGAACAGAATATGACCCTCGAAGCATTTCAGAGTGCGGCTTCTGCCCGAATTTCGGCGGCTGTAGCGATGCTGACAATAAAGGTTTTGACCGGCAGTCACAGATCAGAAAAATGGGTGTTGATTCCGATGCATTTGGCGAGGCGCGACAAACCGCTTGCTCGCGCGCGCGGCTCAGAATCGGCGTCTCGCCGCCATGGCGATATTTCAACGGGTTCCTAAGCTTCAAGGAAATAACCTTCTTCACCGTGCTGGCTGAGGTCGAGACCCTGCTCCTCGGCATCGTGATCTACGCGTATGCCGATCACCAGGTCGCAAATCTTGAGAATAACCAGCGTCCCCACAACCGCGAGCGTGACGGCAACAAGTACCCCGATCGCCTGGTTGAGAATCTGCCCCGGATTGCCATCCACCAGACCCAGCGGGAGCACCTTGCCGTTGATCTGCGCGTTGTTAATTGCGTTGGTGGCGAATACTCCGGTGAGCAATGCTCCCAACGTCCCGCCCGCCCCATGGACGCCAAAGGCATCGAGCGTATCGTCATACCCGAACATGTGTTTCACCGCGGTCACCATCCAGAAACACATCACGCCCGCGAGGAGCCCGATCAGCAGCGCGGGCATCGGTTGCACGAAACCGGAAGCCGGAGTAATCGCAACCAGACCGGCCACCGCGCCCGAGATTCCACCCAGCATGCTCGGCTTTCCCGACTTCATCCACTCGGCGGCCATCCATCCCAAAGCCGCCGACGCGGCTGCAAAGTGTGTGTTGATGAACGCGCTCGTCGCGAGCCCGTTGGCCGCGACAGCGCTACCCGCATTGAATCCGAACCAGCCGACCCACAAGAGGCACGCCCCGATCACGCTCAGAGTCATGCTGTGGGGCTTCATCGATTCCTGCGGATATCCTACGCGCTTGCCGAGATACAACGCGCAAACCAGCGCCGACACACCGGACGTGATGTGCACCACCGTTCCGCCGGCAAAATCGAACGTCGGAACCCGGCCGCCCAGGTAGGCGTTCAGGAATCCGCCTTTGCCCCAGACCATGTGCGCCATCGGAAAGTAAACGACGAACGCCCAGAGCGTCGTGAACAAAGCCATTGCGCTGAATTTCATGCGTTCCGCATAGGCCCCCGAAATCAACGCGGGTGTGATTACTGCGAACATGAGCTGATAGATCATGTACGTCCCCTGCGGAATCGTGGCTGCGTAGTCGGCATTCGGTTCCGTCCCGACGCCGTTCAGGAACAGGATACCTGAGTCCGCCGATGAAAGGCGATCCTTCACTGAATACCAGGCTGTAGCCGACCAGGGCCCAGATTACGGTGATGATACCCATCATCACGAAGCTGTGCATCATGGTCGACAGCACGTTCTTGCGGCGAACCAGGCCGCCGTAGAACAGTGCGAGTCCGGGGCCGGTCATCAGCAACACGAGCGCCGCGCTCGTGAGCATCCAGGCATTATCGCCTGCTGATTGTGGGTTTTTACGGCGGCTTCGAGCGCATCAATTCGCGTATTTATGTCGGGTGCTATCAGGAGCAGCGCGTTCAGGGTTGTCATCTGGCCTGAGCTGGAGAAATGAAGCGGAGATGCCATGTATTCCCGATGCGCGCGGTGAAAAGCATAAGGGCTCGATAGATAATATCAATCCCCTGAATTCAAATTTTGGATTGGAGTTCTAGATCAAATCGATTTCCACAGCCCTGTAGCGATCGCTGTCGGAAATATTGCCACTACTTGGTGGGACCTCATGTCTCCGCAGCCCGGCGAGTAAATGGTGAATCCCTGGTTGATATTGTTTGACTGCGGCAGACGTGTAGCTATTGCTGACGATGATGCAGGTATGTAAGCCATCCGGCGGGATCTCGAGCAGCGCTGAGTGGAGGACGGCCTTCCCCTCTTCTTCCACGATGGGATCCCTTGGGTGCATTCTGCGGCATTGGGAAAGACCTGCCCACGCCGCCTCCGGGGACGAGGGATTACCGCCGGGGCCGCCGGTGGTCATGATGCAGGGGGGTGAGGCGGTGCTGGAAGAGATCCTGCCGCATGTCGAGCTGGAGCTCAGGAGGGCGAAGGATGGCCTTGTATTGCTGTCGCTCCAGACGATACCACGCGGCCGGGCCAGCCTCTTGGTATCTGTGGTCGATTGGACGGTGAGGGTACATACCAAATAAACACCAAACACAGCCAGGATCGTAGAGGGCCGCGGGTTTGGGTGCGTTATTGATTTACATTGTACGGTGCGGGGGCACTGTCTTGCTGCGCGCGGTCTCTGTAGATTTAGTTTTACCGAGTCCGACCGCGAGGGAGCGCTGTTCACCATGCCTCAAGATTGAGTCCATTACCCGTGCCGGATATCTGTTGTTGCACAAGGACGTCACGTCGGGCGATCTGAAACGGCGGATTGACCGACGACGGCCTGGCGCGTCGCCGAGAGTTTCCACCTGTTGGAAGCTATCGTAGTGGCCGCAAGGCGCCGGTGGTGTTGGTATCAGAGTCGGCGCGCGTGGCCTCGCAACGGGCTGCGCCTGATAATCCGGCCCAATGCGTTCCAGTCGATTGCCGCTGACGAAACGACTCAGGGCGTCATCGCGCTCGTCGAGCCGCCCGAGCTGGTCGATCATCAGCTTTCTTCGGCTCCCAACGCCTTGTTGTGCTCGACGGACTACAGGACCCGGGGAACGCCGGAGCCATCGTGGCGACCGCGGGAGGCCTTCGGGGCCACCGGTGTGATGTTCCTTAAGGGCACTGTCAGCCACACCACCCGAAAACGCTCCGCGCATCGGCGGGCTCGCTCTTTCGGGTTCTCGTGGGCGACAGGCGTTACTGCGACGGACCTCGATGGCTCGGATTATCGCTGTACGCCGCCATGCCGTTCACAGGCGCTCAGCGTCTGGCCGGGGGATGTCGATTTCAAGCGCGATTCCGCCGGCCATCGTGATCGGCGGCGAGGGGCGCGCAGTACGCCCCGAAGTTCTGCGCGCTGCGACGAGATTGCGATCGACGATTGCCGTTGAGTCGCTGAATGCGGCTGCAGCCGCGGCCGTTCTGCTCTACGAAGCGCGAAGACAACGGCAATGAGCCTCTTCGACACCACGCCACCCCTGAAGACCTATCCGGCAAACGCCCGCTGCGCGAGCGGATGCGCCCGGAAACCCTCGACGATTTCGCCGGTCAGGAGCACATCCTCGGCCCGGGCAAGCCTCTCGCGAAACCAGATCGAGCGCGACCAACCGCCTCGCTTCGATACTCTGGGGACCGCCGCGGGTAGGAAGACGCACCCTTGCCCGCGTCATCGCCGAACATGAGGCAAGAGCAGGTCCTGCCCTTCAGCGCCGGTGCTGGCGGGAATCAAGGAGATCAAGGCCGTGATCGGCCGACGCCGACGCCTTCGTGCGCTCGGCCGCCGCACCATTCTCTTCGTCGACGAAGTTCATCGCTTCGACAAAGCGCAGCAGGACGCCTTCCTGCCTTACGTCGAACGCGGCGACATCATTCTGATTGGCGCCACGACTACGGAAATACCCCTCGTTGAGGTGCAAAACGCCGCGCTGTTGTCCCGCTCAAGGTGTACACGCTGCTCCGGCGCTCACGACGAGGAGATCGTTCACTGTGCGACAAGGCGTTTCCCGCCCCGACATCTCCTCGAACAGATCGCGGCTGTTGGGCCGCGACGGCGATCGCCCGGTCTGCCTACAACACGCTCGAGATTGCGACCAGTCCGGTGAGTCACGCACAGCCATCACCGATGCCCTCGGCCGCAAGGTTCTGCTACTCACAAAGCGGCGGGCGAAGAGCATTTCAACCCGATCCTCGGCGTTGCACAAATCGGTGCGTTCCAGCTATCTGGATGCGGCCCTCGACCGGCTCGCACGCATGCTGGAATCAGGCGAAGACCGCATGTATATCGCCCGCCGCGTGGTCCGCATGGCCATCGAAGACATCGGGCTTGCCGACCCGCGCGCTCTCGAGCAATGCATGGCAATGCAGCAGTGCGTCCATTTCCTCGGCATGCCCGAAGGGGATCTGGTGATCGCCCAGCGGCCGGTGATCTACCTATCTGGTCGCGCCGAAGTCCGACGCATCATACAAAGCTCTGGGGCGAAGTGACCCGGACGTCGGGCTAAGGGCGCGCCGTACCCCGATGGACCGCGACGCTCCACGAAAGCGATGAAGGCCTGGGTTACGGCTCCGGCCACCAGCACGCGACAAGTTCGACGACGCCATCAATCCAGATGGAACGCCTGCCGGAATCGCTTGCCGGCAAGCGCTGGTATTACCCGACGGACCGCGGCATCGAGTTATCAGCGAACGGCTCGAAGAGATTCGGGAACCTGCGGAACAAACAATAACGTGCGGCGGCGCGGGCTTCGCGTAGAGGTCCTCAACCAGACTGGCCCGGTTGGTCAGCACCGAGCGCTGGTTGATCGAACCTTTATCGGTGATCTCGCCCGCATCGAGCGCGAACAGCTGCCCTATGAGGATGCGCGCACAATCCGGTTCGAGCTGCCCCTCGTTCTTTCGCCATCTCCTGCAGTACTTGTGCGTAGAAGTCGTCAGGAGCCTCGCGGTCGGGAATGATGATGATCGAACGTACTCGCGGTCATGGCCCGCGACCACCACATCTTTCGCATAGGGGGCGGCGCGTTGCAGGAACTTCCCGCGCAATGGCCCTACGCTCACCCACGTCCCTGACGAGAGCTTGAAGTCCTCGGCCAGACGTCCGTCGAAGATGAAGCCGCGCTCGGGGTTCGCTTCATCCGACAAACTGCAGCGCATCGCCGAATTTGTAGAAACCTTCTTCGTCGAACGCTGCTTGCGTGACGCTTCCGCGCACCAGTAGCCAGGCGTGATATTCGGGGGCTGCGCACCCGCGCTTCCAGTTTGCCTTCGCAGGGCACGAGTTTCAATTCACAGGCTGGCGCAGGTATTCCGATCCACGGTCCCGCTCGCTCCACCTGTTTCCGCGGAGCGAGAGCGCAAGGGCCCGGTCTCGGTGGCGCCAAGGCCGGTCAGCATCAGCACGCGCTCGCCGGTGGTTGCGATCGAGAGCGCATTGAGTTCGTCCACACGGGCTGGGACAGGCTCGCCCCGGCATAAAACATCAATTGCAGACGGCTGAAGAACATTTCGCGCAGCTTCTTCTCGGCGCGGAGGTAGGGCACCAGACATTCGTATCCACGAGGCACATTGAGGTAGAAAGTCGTCGCGATTTCCCGCAGATTGCGCACGGATTCCTCGAACGCCGCGCCGGAACGGGCCGGCCATCATCGATGTACAAGTGCCGCCGTTGTAAATGATCATCAGGCCAACGTCGTGACTGCCGCCGAAGGCGTGGTTCCACGGAGTCCAATCGAGCAGCACGGGGCGGCTCGTCTTTGAGGAACGCCATGCAGGTCGCGATCTGCTCCTCTCTATTGCTGCACCACATTCTCTGCGTTGTGATGACGCCTTTGGGCAGCCCGGTTGAACCCGACGTGAAGATAAACTTCACGAGCGTATCGCCATTCACGTCAACCGGCGTGTAGGACGCGGGCGCTGTCAGTTCGCTAAACATCGTCGCGCCTGGCAACGGGTCTTCCACATTGAGCAAGCCGACACCCGCCGGCACACACGTTTCAATAGCCGCAGGAACTGCTTGCCGTTCGCCGCGAATACGGAACCCAGGCGTGACGAGGTCGACGACATACGTAGCTTCGCGAAATCGGCGGAGACGGTGAATAGCCGGTAGAGATGGGTGCAAAGGGAACGCCCGCAGTACATGGCGCCGAGGCAAAGCAACGCGTGCTCAAGGTCATTGCCGGAGAGGATTGCGATGGCGCTGTCTCGGATGACAATCCGCTATTTACCAGCGCCTCGCTGATGTTGCGGCCCACTTCGCGCGCTTCGGCGTAACTGACTCTTCGCCATTCGCCGCCCCTGTCAGCAGTGTCGCGCTTAGCGAATAGCGTGCGCTCCGGTGCATGCACGGCCCAGTAATCGAGGCGGTCCGTCAGCCTGACCGTATATTCACCGAGCTGATTCGTCGCGCGAACATAGCGCACGCCCTCTGGAAGTCTTCTCCATCGTGACGCCGCCGTGCCCCAGATGAACGTTGCGAACCGGTGCCGCGCTCATTCCTGGCCTTCCAGATTGGCGAAGCTCTTGCCTTCCGCCGCGAGGCGTTTCAGCAGCGGCGCAGGCTCCCACAGTTCTCCGTGCTTTCGATGGAATTCTTCAATTTTGTCGTACACCTTCTTCACACCAACCGTATCGGCATACCACATCGGGCCGCCACGATACGCCGGAAATCCATAGCCCGAAGATTGCATCCATATTCGGACGCCCTGTGAAGTATGGCCTCTTCAACAATGTGCGCCTCGATCGATCATCACGAAATCGAGCGCTCAACGATCATCATCGGTAATCGCTCGGCGTTCGATCCCTGCGTCTTTCGCGGTCTGTTCGATCAGCGCTTCTACCTCCGGATCCGGCGTCGCCTTGCTATTCTACGAAACATACCAGCCGCGCCCGGTCTTTTGCCCGTAGCGCCCAGCTCAAACAGTTTCCGCAATATCTAGGCCGCCGGGATACCCGGCTTCACCAGATGCGCATACTCCTGCTGCACCCGCCAGTTGAGATCGACGCCGCCCATATCGTCTACTGCGGATCCTCGATCGCCATGCCGAAATTATTCAGCGCGCGATCCACCTGCGCGGGCGTAGCGCCTTCTTCGATGAGGAACTGTGCCTCGCGCATATATGGGAACATTATGTGATCGCCCACAAATCCCATCGAATTTCCCACCAGCACGCCGACCTTCCGCAGCGTCTTCGCCAGCGCCATCGCG
>CAWEKQ010000011.1:0-76637 GCA_963809655.1 Terriglobia bacterium
CGCGGCGCAGCCGGACGAGCCACGGGGTGCGCCACCGGACACGGTCGGCGTCCGCGTTGTGGGGGAACGTCTGCCAGGCTTTTTCGCGCCACGGCGAAAGATCGTGAATGGTCAGGATGGCCGGCGTGGAGCCGAGATAGGGGACCTCGAAGTTGGTGCCGTGAAAAACCTGCGCTCCGGTCTGGCGGATGGCGTGTTGAATGCCCCAGAGCCACCAGCGGCGCTCGGCCGCGCTGTGCGGCTGGCGTCCGCGGACCAGATTCATGGGTGCGCGCTCCGGCATCGGGAACGGCTGGTCGGAGAGCAGAGAGTAGATGTCTTCGGGAAATTCGCTGGCGAGCGCGATCGAGAGTTCGCTGACGTAGCGCGGCAATCCGCCGGAGGAGAGCGTCAGCGGGCGTGGCATCGAGAGCGACGCGCACGTTATTTATGCTGCAATTCCCAGTCGTAGTTCAGGCTGGGATCGTTGTAAGGTATGCGGCCTTCGTCGGCCGGGTTGTAAAAACGATCGGTGGCGTAGATCAGAAGCGAGGGCCCGGTGGCGAGAACTTTGTAGCCATGCGCGACGCCGGGCGGAATCAGAATCTGCCACGGGCGGATGTTGCCGGCGTAGATGGTATTGCGGGCGCCGAAGGTGGGCGATTCCGGCCGGAGATCGATGAGCGCGATCTGCAGCATGTTCATGGCGGGCGTCCAGCAATCGGTCTGGTGGCGATGAAAGTGAAACGCCTTGATGATGCCGGGATAGTTGAGGGCGGCCGAGATCTGCGTGGTCTCTTTGGGGAACGCCGCCGCGAGACCGTGGCCGATGCGCTGCACTTCGAGGAAGTAGCCGCGATCGTCAGGCCAGAGAGAGATGGGGGCGCACTTCACGCCGTCGATGAGCTTGGGAGAATCGGGCGCGAGGATGACATCGCCGATGCCTTTTTCACACTTCGGAAGGCCGATCTCGATCTGCGAGCGGTCATGCGTGCACCGTTTGGGTGCCGGCGGCGGCACGGCTGGTGGCGACGAGATTGGCGGCGCGCAGGAGCGATTCGAAGGTGCCGGCGTCGGTCCACCAGCCATCGAGGAACGAGAAGCTCATCGTGCCTTCGCGGATGTAGGCGTTGTTGACGTCGGTGATTTCGAGTTCATTGCGGCCGGAGGGCTTGCAGGTGTGGATCTTGTCGAAGACCGAGGCGTCGTACATGTAGATGCCGGTGACGGCGTAGTTCGATTTCGGGTGCGCGGGCTTTTCTTCGATGCCTTTGATGCGGTCGCCATCGAACTCGGCGACGCCGAAGCGCTCGGCGTCGGTGACTTCCTTCAGCAGGATGCGGGCGCCTTTACCCTGCGTGCGGAAGGCGTCGACGGCGGCGCGGATGTTCTTCTCGATGATGTTGTCGCCGAGGACGACGCAGATGTCCTGGCCATCGGCGAAATGTTCGCAGAGATTGAGAGCGTCGGCGATGCCGCCTTCGCCTTCCTGATAGGTGTAGGCGATGTGCTTGAGGCCGAAATGCTTGCCGTTGGCCAGCAGGCGGAGGAAATCGCCCGAATTCTTCCCGCCGGTGACTACCATGATGTCGGTGATGCCGGCATCGACCAGGGTCTGGATCGGGTAGTAGATCATCGGCTTGTCGTAGATGGGCAGCAGATGCTTGTTGGTGATTTTGGTGAGGGGAAAGAGACGGCTGCCGGTCCCGCCCGCGAGGACGATACCTTTCATGTGTAAACAAATAGGATACTGCCTGCATGGAGCGATATAACTGGACCGCGATCGCGGAAGAGAAAATGAACCCGCTGTTGAGCCGCTGGGTGATTCATACCGGGCAGATGACGATTGCCCGGATATGGTTGGGAAAGGGCAGTGTGGTGCCGCTGCATCACCATGTGAATCAGCAGGTGACGATGCTGAAATCGGGCGTGCTGCAGTTCGATATGGGCGGCGAAACGATTATTTTGAAGGCGGGCGAGGTGCTGGTCATTCCGCCGAATCTGCCGCATCGGGTGGAGGCGCTCGAGGAATCGATGGCTACGGATTTGTTTACTCCGGCGCGGGAGGATTGGATTCGCGGGGACGATTCGTATTTAAGAAGGAGATGACCGGGTCACGGCTCGGAAAGGGCGTACGGATCCCGAGCCGCTCGCGCAAGCAAGCGGTTTTCGGCTCTATTTGTCTTATTTCTCTTTGGCGCGCGCCGCGGCGAGGATGTTGGGCAAGCCGTAGTTGCCTTCGTGGCAGGCGTACTCAAAGATGGGGCCTTCGATCTTCCGCATGACCATTTCGCCGGACCACGGTTTGGTCCACGTGGACGGGTCTTCGACGGTGAAGCGGTAGACGATGGTGCTGTCGTCGGTGCGGGTGAAGCGTTCGACGACATGCAGGTCGTGGCTGGCGAAGATGTCCTGGCGGGCTGTGGCGGGTGGTCCGCGGAAGTTGGTGGCGTCGGTGAAGTTGGTGGTGTCGACGACCAGCGTGTCGCCTTCCCAATGGCCGCGCGAATCTCCGCCCAACTGGCGGATGTTGGAAGGCACGTGCGGGCGGCCATCCATGGGAATGATGCGCACGCCGTGGATGATCTCGTGGTGGATCGCGACAGCGGCCGGGGTCTGGACGATCTGGAGATTGGCGTTGTAGGTTGACCCCAGCATGGGCGGACCTTCATTTCCCCAGGCGATGCAGCGTTCGGCGAGATTGCGGTCCTGCGGCGGACTCGGCGGCATCGCGGCGGCGGGCGGCTTCCTTTTCGAGCAGCGCGCGCTTCTGACCGGCGGCGGACAAGGGCGGCAATTTGCCATCGGGCGGATCGAAAACGACGGAGGTTCGGCGGGCCGCGGCGCCTTTGGGATAGTTCTCGCCCTGCCAGATCACGTTGTCGTAATGGATGTCGTCTTTGGCCTGGCTGTTTTCGCGCTCGATGCGCTGCTTCTGCCAGGCGGCGGCTTCGGCTTCGGTGAAGAATTCTTTGGATGCCAGCTCGGCGGGGCGCTCGAGCGGCGTGAATGAGGCGTTGGTCCAGTAGCCTTCGAGGCTGGGATGGCCGTCGGCGGCGCGGGGTGGCGTCCAGACTTTGGCCGCAGTCATCGAAAATGCGATGACGATCAGGGAGGCAGAGAGTCGAGAGATCATGCGGGGATCTCCTTCCCTTGTATGTAGCCGAGTATATCGATTTTTGCGATGCGATATGCTGACCCTCATGGTTCGAAAGATTGCAGTTTTTCTGGCGATGGCGGGAAGCGCGTTTGCGGCGGCGGGGGATTGCGATCGCACCTGCCTCAAGGGCATGCTCGATCAATACCTGAACGCGGTGATCAAGCACGATCCCGCGGCGGCGCCCCTGTTCATCGGGTTCCGGGAGACTGACAATGCCGTGGTGACGCGTCCCGGCACGGGTGTCTGGAAGACGGTCACGGGGTTGGGCAAGATGCAGCGGCGCTATATGGATCCGGTGACCGGGCAGGCGGCGTATTTCGGCATCGTCGAAGAAGGCAGCGAACTCGCGATTGTGACGGCGCGGGTGCAGAGTGGAGAACCGGAAGATCACGGAGGCGGAGTGGTTCATCGATCGCAAGGGCGATCCGGGATTGAACGGCGTGGCGGCGCCAGGGCAGCCGGCGGGGAACTTTTTCGATCCGGATAACCTCACGGCGAATCCCCCGACGGAGAGGGTTGTGGCGAAGGCGGACCGGCTGCCGCGCGAGGCGTTGATTGCGATCACGAACAGTTACTTCGACGGGATCATGACGCACGACGGGTCGATCATCATCGCGCATCCCGGATGCGCGCGCACGGAAAACGGAAATCTCGTGACGGGGCGCGCGGGGCGGGGCGGCGGGCCTCCGAGCGACTGTGCGTCCGGTCTCGCGACCATCAACGTCGCGAATGTGGCGGCGCGGCGGTATCCGGTTGTGGATGAAGAAGCGGGGATCGTGCTGGCGCTGGCGGTGTTCGTGAGGAAGCCGGGAACCACCACGCGGCGCAACGCCTTCAGCGAATGGTTCATGATCGACGGTGGGAAAATTCGCAGTATTTATTCGGCGATGTTCTATCCGGCGCCGGATGTGCCGGTGCCGAACTGGCCGCCTTACGATGGCAGCTGGCCTTTGGTAAGCGCGCCGACCCCCGCCAAATAAAGGGCAGTCGGAGTTAGCGCGGTATCAGGTTGAATGTTTGTGCATTCCGGCTCGCGCGGAAGAAGACGCGATAGCCAATGTACGCCACAGTGATCGGTATATCGACGTAGAGCCAAACCAGACCTATAGTCCTGAGGGTGCCGGGCGTGGGTGTGTTGTTATACAGCAGACCGGCCAGAAGAACCAGTGCTACTGCCGGTAACCAGATCGCCCAGAGAAAACGCATGCAGACTCTGCCTCCATATGATGATAATCTCGATTCGCGGCGGAATTTGCGCGGTGTTGCAGTGGTCCAGCCGGTCCGGTATTAGACTGGTGGCAATTCATGTTCACTCTGAAATCGAAGGCAGCGCTGGTGACGGGCGCGGGGCGGGGAATCGGACGCGCCATCGCGCAGCAGTTGGGCGCGGCGGGCGCCTTCGTGATGATGAACGATCTGGATGCGGGGCCGCTCGAGGAGGCGCATCGGACGGTGGCGGGTTCGCGGATGCTGGCCGGCGATCTCACGGCACCCGGGTTTCCGCAGCAGCTTGTGGATCGCACGATCGAAGAGCTGGGCGGGCTCGACATCATCGTGAATAACGCGGGCTACACGTGGGACAACATTATCCAGAAGACGACCGACGAGCAGTTTCAGGCGATGCTGGATATCCATATCGTGGCTCCGTTCCGGGTGCTGCGCGCGGCCGCGCCTTATATCCGCGAGACGGCGAAGCGCGAGGCGTCGGAGGGGCGGCGGGTGAGTCGCAAGGTGGTCAACATCACGTCGATTTCGGCGACTGATGGTGGGGCCGGGCAGACTGGGTATTCGTCGGGGAAAGCGGCGGTGATCGGGCTGACGCGGACGATGGCGAAAGAGTGGGGGCGCTACAACGTCAACGTCAACGCGGTGGGGTTCGGGCTGATCGAAACGCGGCTGATTCAGCCTTTGACGGCGGAATCGAAGATTGACGTGAAGGGGCACGAGATTCGGGTGGGCGTGCAGCCGGCGATGCTGGAAAAGGTGGTCGCGGGGAGTGCGCTGGGCCGGGCGGGTACGGTGGAGGAAGCGGCCGGGGCGGTGTTGTTCTTTTGCTCGCCGTTAAGCGATTTCGTTACGGGCGAGGTGCTGATGTGCACAGGTGGAATGCGGTTCTGAGTGTCAGTTATCCTCTGAATCGCTATCCTGTCTTGCATGGACAAGGTTGCGACGGGCTCTGAGCGTTACAAAAATGTAATCATCGGCAGCGGAGAAGGCGGAAAATATCTCGCCTGGCATCTGGCTCAATCGGGTCAGCCTACCGTAGTGGTGGAGCGGCGCTGGATCGGCGGCTCCTGTCCCAATATCAATTGCCTGCCATCCAAGAACGAGATCTGGAGCGCGAAGGTCGCCGACCTCGTTCACCACGCGGGAGACTTCGGCATCAAGACCGGTCCGGTCTCAATCGATGTGCCGGCGATGCGAAAGCGGAAGCGCGAGATGGTCAAAGCGCTGGTCGCAATTCATCTCGAAAAGTATAAATCTAGCAGGCGCTGAACTCGTGATGGGCTCGGCGAAATTCATCGGCCCGAAGACGGTCGAGGTGCAACTCAATGACGGTGGTGTGCGCACGATCGCCGGCGAGCGGGTGTTCCTGAACCTCGGTACGCACGCGTCCATCCCGGATGTCCCGGGCCTGCGGGAGTCGAATCCGCTCACGCATATTGAGGCGCTTGAGCTGGATCATTTGCCCGAGCATCTGGTCGTGATCGGCGGGGGCTACGTCGGGCTCGAAATGGCTCAGGCCTGGCGGCGGTTCGGAAGCCGGGTCACCATCCTGCAAAGCGCTGCCAGCTCTTCTGGTCAACGAAGACGCGGACGTGTCTGAGCGAGATACAAAGAATTCTGGTGGCGGATGGAATCGACGTGGTTACATCCGCGGAGATTGTCAGTGCGGAAGGGCGATCCGGGGCCGAGGTCCGGCTGGCGGTGCGAACTTCCGGGGGAGAGAGAACGATCGTTGCCAGCGACGTCCTTGTCGCCGCGGGCCGGACGCCCAATACGGCGGGTATCGGACTGGAACTGGCCGGCGTGGAACTCGCTGCGGGCGGCTTTGTGCGGGTGAACGACCGGCTCGAAACCACTGCGCCGGATGTCTGGGCGATCGGCGAATGCGCGGGGAGTCCGGCGTTCACGCACGCCTCGCTGGATGATTTCCGAGTCATCCGCGACAACCTCGCCGGGCGGGCACCGGACAACCAGCGGGCGGCTGATGCCGTCCTGTTTGTTCACCGATCCGCAGGTGGCGCATATCGGGCTTCGCGAAAGGGAGGCGCAACGCCAGGGCGTCGCCGTCGAAGTGGCCAGGCTGCCGATGGCGGGCGTGCTGCGCGCCCGGACGATCGGTGAGACGCAGGGATTCATGAAGGCGCTCATCTCGCCCGGCGATGGCCGGATTCTCGGCTTCACGATGGTGGGGCCCGAGGCGGGAGAAGTCATGACCGTAGTGCAGATGGCCATGCAGGGCGGACTTCCTTATACGGCGCTGCGCGATTCCATCCTGGCGCATCCGACGATGGCGGAAGGACTGAACTCTCTTTTTTCGAACGTGAAACAGACGAAAGCAGTAGTGGGCGACCCGGCTGGCCAAAGACGATCACGCCATGCGGGTTGCGGCCGATGGGGTGAAGGTTTTCTATCGCGAAGCGGGTCCGGCGGATGGCCCGGTGGTGCTGTTGCTGCATGGCTTTCCGGCATCGTCTTTCCAATACCGGGAGTTGATGCCACGACTGGCCGATCGCTATCGCGTCATCGCACCCGATCTGCCGGGCTTCGGGTTTACGGAAGTGCCGGAGGAGCGCCGCTACGAGTACACGTTCGATGCGCTGGCCCGGACGATCGAGGCGTTCACCGACGCGCTGGGACTGACGCGCTATGCGCTCTACGTCTTCGACTACGGAGCGCCTACGGGCTTTCGCCTGGCGATGGCGCGTCCGGAACGGGTCACGGCCATCGTTTCGCAGAATGGCAACGCGTACGAGGAGGGGCTGGGGGATGCGTGGGCGCCTATCCGGCGCTACTGGAGTCAGCCGACCGCGGAGAACCGCGACGCCATACGGCAGGCGCTCACCCCAGCCGGTATGCGCAGGGAGTACTCGTCGGGCATCGCCAATCCGGATCTCATCGCGCCCGAAAGCTACACGCTGGATGCCGCTCTGCTGGGCCGCCCGGGCAACGTGGAGATTCAGTTGGATCTGTTTCTCGACTATGCGAACAACGTCAAGCTCTATCCGGCCTTTCAGGAATACTTCAGGAAGTGGACGCCGCCGCTGCTCGCGATCTGGGGGAAGAACGATCCCTACTTTATTCCGGCGGGGGCCGAGGCATTCCGGCGCGACATTCCCAAGGCCGATGTGCAGTTTCTCGATACCGGGCATTTCGCGCTCGAAACGCACGTCGACGAGATTGCGCTTGCGATGCGTGCGTTTCTGGCGGGATCTGTGCGGTGAGAGCGTGGTTGGTGGAAAGCCCGGATGGGTGGATCAGGGAGGGCTTCGTCGATCGGCGCGAGCCTGGTGCAGGAGAAGTGCTGGTCAGGATTGCCGCCAGCGGCCTGAATCCTCTGGATACGAAGATTCGTGCAGGCCAGGCGGAACACGCCCGGCAACCGCTGCCTGCCGTCCTGGGTCTCGACATGGCAGGGGCGGTAGAAGAGGTTGGTCCAGCGGTCACAGCGTTCAAACGCGGCGATGAGGTTTACGGTGCGGTGGGTGGCGTCGGTGGATTGCAAGGCACTCTCGCTGAGTTCATCACAGTCGATGCAGATTTGCTCAGCCCACAAACCGAAGAACCTGTCGATACGGCAGGCGGCGGCTCTTCCGTTGAGCGTCATCACGGCGTGGGAGGGTCTGGTGGATCGGGCACATGCTGCGTGCGGATCAGACGGTTCTGGTCCATGGAGGGAGCGGGCGGAGTCGGCCACATTGCGATCCAGATCGCGCAGGCGTTCGGGGCGCGGGTGTTTGCGACGGTCTCGCCAGAGAAGACGCATATCGTCGAGGGTTTCGGCGCTTCACCGATTGACTACCGTGCGACTTCAGTCGAGCAATATGTGGACGCCTGCACAGAGGGCCGGGGCTCCGACATCGTCTACGACACGGTTGGCGGAGAAACGCTGGATGCTTCGTTCGCGGCCGTGAAACGGTACACGGGCCATGTGGTCAGCAGCCTCGGATGGGGATCGCATTCGCTGGCCCCGCTCTCATTCCGGGGTGCGACGTATTCGGGCGTGTTTACGCTGCTGCCTCTGCTTACGGGCGAAAATCGGGCTCATCACGGCGGGATACTGGCGCAGGCTGCGGCGCTCGCCGAGGCAGGCAAGCTGCGGCCGCTGCTCAGTGCGGAGCGGTTTTCGGTTTCCGGCATCGACGCAGCCTTTGCGCGGGTTTCAGCTGGCGCGCCCGGGAAGGTGGTGGTGGAGATCGGAGACTGATTCGCTCGAGGATCTTTTCAAACGCGTGCACAGGTCGCTACAATTGCGTAGGATGCCGAGCCGGAAGCCCACCCAAACCCCTGAAATCAACCCCGAGTACGCCAGCTTTGCGCTGAAGATCAAGCCCTCGAAGATTCACCGTTGGGGCGTTTATGCGGCAGAGGACATTCCCGCGCGCCGGAAGGTGATGGAGTATACCGGCGAACGCATCAGCCGCAGGGAGACCCGACGGCGCAGCGAAGAGCAGGGCCGCATGATCTACCTGTTCACGCTGGATAACTACTGGACGCTCGACGGCGCGGTGGGCGGGAGCGGAGCCCAGTACATCAACCACTGCTGCGATCCCAATATCAAGACGGTGATCCAGCGCGGCCATATCCTTTATATGAGCAAGCGTGCGATCCGCAAGGGTGAGGAACTCACGGTGGATTATCATTTCGCGAAGGATATTGAGGAAGTGCCGTGCCGGTGCGGGTCGGCGCGGTGCCGGGGAACGATTAACCTAACCGACTAGTGGGGATGAGTGCCCATGGGGCCTGCGCCCCGCGATGAGGTTATCGAAGCGCCTTCAACAGAGCGGTATCCGAATCGCAGAGATCGGGAATCCGGGCGCATTGTCAGGGCGCCGGGTAACGCCGCACGAAAAATTGAGATATTCCGTTTGTCCGGGCACTAAACCTTCAGTGCCGATCAGCCGATGTAAGGGGCATGAGGTCAAACGAAATATGAATTCATCCGCAAAGCCGGTTCTGGTATGTGACACGCAACCCGTGGCCATTGAGGGGATTCGGGGTCTGCTCTCACGATGTGAGGATCTTCGGTTCGCCGGGTCTGTTTCTTCCCTGGAGGCCGCTTTTGAGTTGATGAGAGTGCTGAACCCGGTCGCCGTGGTGGTCGACAAGTCCCTGGGGACGTCTGCCATTGCGGAGTGGTTGCGCCGGCTTGCCGCGTCCGGAGTGAGCTGCGCGCCGGTGATCTGGGGCGTGGGGATCAATGAATCGGAGGCTTTGCGCCTGCTACAGGCGGGCGCGCGCGGCGTGCTGCGCCGGACCTCCGAGCCGGAGCTGCTGGTAACCTGCCTGCTGTCGGTGGCGAGCGGGAATACCTGGCTGGAGGATGGGATTTTCGGCGACACAGAGAAGCTGAACAATCCGCGGCGATCGCAATTGACGCCGCGCGAGCACGAAGTTGCCGAACAGGTGGAAAAAGGTTTGCGCAACCGCGATATCGCGAGGAACCTGGGTATCCAGACGGGCACCGTCAAGATCCATCTGAAGCATATTTTCGAGAAGACCGGCGTGCGCGGACGGTACGGCCTGGCGCTCAATGGCTTACGCGAAAAAGGGACGCTCATGCCGCCTGTGTGCTAGAACGAAGGCTGTTGAAAACGGCCTTTCGTTACCGCTTGCTAACGCGCGCGGCTGAGTAACCCGTTCGGAATCAGCGCCCATCTTTCTCAGTCGCCACTTTGAAGGAGCGACAAGAAGCGTTTTTCAGCACCTTGCCCTGGGCGCGCCGAAGGTTGCCGGAACGGCTGATCCGAAACCCTGGCACCTGCCGTGCATCGAAATAAATGGAGGTGCACATCATGCTGAGACGAGTTGGAATTCCTTTTATTGCGCTTCTCGCTCTGTTAATTTTGATCCCGGCGCCGCAGGCGCAGGCACGGGTACATGTGGGTATAGGAATCGGCGTAGGTGTGCCCTATGCTTATCCGGCCTACCCCGCGTATCCGTATCCGTATGGATACTATAGCTACGGTTATCCGTATTACACCTACCCCTATGCGTATCCGTATTATGGGGCGGGCGGATATTACGGTGGCGCCTACTATCGCGGCGGCTACCGCGGCGGGCACTATGGGTATCGCGGCGGAGGCCGTGCGGTAGTTCGCGGTGGCGGAAGCAGCGCCGTGGCTCACGGTGGTAGCGGCCATCGCAGGTAATCAGGCCAATTGATCACCACGCCCGCTGGTATTGGACCGGCGGCTGAACTGCCGCTCCCAATGCCTTGGCGGCGCGTAGTGGCCAATACGGATCTCTGAGCAGTTCACGGGCGAGCAGGACTATATCAGCCTGCTCGCCTGCGATGATTTTACCGGCCTGCTGCGGCTCCGTGATCATTCCGACGGCACCGGTCAAAATGCCCGTTGCACGGCGGATCTGTTCGGCGAACGGTACTTGATATCCCGGCGCCGGGGAGATTTTGGCATGAGTCACCATCCCACCTGACGAGCAATCGATGAGGTCGACGCCGAGCGGTTTCACGCGGCGTGCAAGTTCCACGGAATCGGCAATCTCCCAGCCGCCTTCGACCCAATCCGTGGCCGAGATCCTGAGGAACAACGGTAGGGTGTCAGGCCAGACTGTGCGAATGGCCGTGACGACTTCGAGGACGATCCGGATGCGGTTGTCGAAGCTGCCTCCGTATTCATCGGAGCGGTGATTGGCGAGCGGGGAAAGGAACTCGTCGAGCAGGTAGCCGTGCGCGGCGTGGATTTCGATTACATGGAATCCGGCCGCAAGGGCGCGCGTTGCGGCTCGCGCGAACGCGTCCACGATCTTCGCGATTTCGGCGTGAGTCAGCTCCACGGGCGCGGGTTCGCCTTCGCGAAAGGGAATGGGCGAGGGCGCGACAGGAGTCCATCCGCCGTTTTCGGGAAGAATCAATGCACCTGAGTTCTGCCAGGGCGGGGAAGTGCTCGCCTTGCGGCCGGCGTGAGCGAGTTGGATGCCGGGCACCGCTCCATGAGCGCGCACGAAAGCAGCGATCCGGGCGAGCGGTTCGATGTGGTCGTCTTTCCAGATGCCGAGGTCGGCCGGTGAGATCTGCCCTCGCGCTTCTACGGCTGTCGCTTCCGTGAAGACCAGGGCGGCGCCGCCTACAGCCCGGCTGCCGAGGTGAACCATGTGCCAGTCGTTGGCAAAACCGTCTTCGCAGGAATACTCGCACATGGGTGAGACGGCGATCCGGTTGCGAAATGTGATGCCGCGGATCTCAAGAGGGGAGAAGAGGTGCATGGGAACAGGATAAGGTGCTAACCTCTGCGCGTGTGGGTGCGATCTGCGATTTTGCTATTGGGGAGCGTGACGCCGGCGTTGTGTGTTGACGAGGGCGTGTCGAGGGAACTGGCTCGGGAGCGGGCGCAGGTGGTTTCGAATGTGCGGTATCAGATCGCAGTGCAGTTGGCCGCGCACGCGGCGCACATGCCGGGGCAGGTCTCGATCGAGTTCGACCTGGCGAAGGTTATGGATCCGCTGGTACTCGATTTCCGCGGCGATGGTGGCACGCATGGGCTGAAGGTCAACGGCTCGGCGGAAGAGATCACGAAGAGTAACGGGCACATTCTGATTTCGGGGAAGGACCTGCGGCAGGGGCATAACCGGATCGAGCTGGGTTTCGATTCCGGTATCGCGGAAGCGAATCGGGCCGTTACGCGATATGTCGATACGACGGACGGAAGCGAGTATCTGTACACGCTCTTTGTGCCGATGGATGCGAGCCTGGCGTTTCCCTGTTTCGACCAGCCCGATTTAAAGGCGCGGTTCAGTTTGAACGTCACCGCTCCGGATGATTGGGTGGTGGTGTCGAATTCGCCGATGCTGCGACACAACGTTTTCGAAGAGACGAAGCCAATCAGCACCTATCTGTTTGCATTCGCCGCAGGGCCGTTTCAAGTTCTGGAACATGCCGGTCTCAAACTATACGTGCGGAAATCCATGCTGATGCGCGCGAAGGAAGAATGGCCTACCGTAGCTGACCTGACGCACAAAGGAATGGAACGGATGACCAGCTTCTTCGCCCAGCCCTTCCCATTTCCGAAATACGATCAGGTACTGATTCCCGGGTTCCCCTACGGCGGGATGGAGCATGCCGGAGCCACGTTTTTCAATGAAGACGTCGTCCTGTTTCGGACGGTGCCGACAGTAAGTGATACCAGCCGGCGCGCGGAAACCGTGCTGCATGAGCTGGCCCATCAGTGGTTCGGCGACCTGGTGACGATGCGCTGGTTTGACGACCTCTGGCTCAAGGAGGGCTTTGCGCAATACATGGCGTACCATACGCTGGCTGAGCTCGAGCCGTCGGCGAAGGTGTGGAAGCGCTTCTATCAATCGATCAAGCCGCTGGCATACGGGATCGACGCGACGCATGGGACGACGCCGATCTATCAGCAGATCGGAAATCTGAAAGACGCGAAGTCGGCGTACGGAGCGATCGTTTATCAGAAGGCGCCGAGCCTGCTACGCGTGCTCGCTTTCGATATCGGCGAAGAGCATTTCCGTGATGGCGTGCGTGCATTCCTGCGGGAGCATGCTTATGGAAATGCGGAGTGGGGCGATTTGATCGCGGCGTTTTCGCACGCATCGGGGACGGATCTGCGTCCGTGGGCAACAGCGTGGGTCGAGCAGCGTGGCATGCCTCAGCTGGAAATCGATTGGGGCTGCGATGCACGGCAGCGCATTTCCTCATTGCAGATTCGACAGAAGGACGTGCTGGGCGAAGGCCATCTCTGGCCGCTGCGGACGCAGGTGCTGCTGGGTTATCCGGGCGGGCGACTTGAGCGCGTTGCAGCGACTCTCGACGGTGCTCAGGCCGCGGTTCGGGCTGTGATTGGCAAGCCTTGTCCGGCCTGGGTGTTCGGCAACGACGAAGATCATGCGTACGGATTGTTCCTGCTGGATGCGAAGAGCCAGGCTGCGGTGATTGCCGAGCTGCTGAGTGTCACCGATCCGTTTTTGCGCGCACTGCTATGGGGTGCATTGTGGGACAGCGTGCGCGATCTGAGAATGGCGCCGTTAGAGTATCTGGAGCTCGGAATACGGCTTCTTCCGTTTGAGAACGATACGGAACTGACGGTCTCGATTGTGGGCCGGATGCGCACAGCGTTTATCGACTATCTGTCCGACCCTCAGCGGGACGGAATCGAGAAGCGCTTCGAACGCCTCCTGATTCGTGAGATTGCGGGGGCGTCGACCGCCGATCTGCGGATCACTTACTACCGCGGGTTGATCGGAATCGCGACGACCGCGCGCGCACGAAGCGTGCTGCACGAACTGCTCGCGGGCCGGATAACGATTCCCGGCGTTCCGCTCAAACAGCGCGATCGCTGGAACATCATCGCGGCGTTGATCGCGGGCGGCGATGCGTCCGGCGCGGAATTGCTGGAGGCGGAGAGCAAGCGGGATACGTCGGACGATGGGCGCAAGTATGCCTATGTCTCCGGCGCGGGATTCGCGGGGCCGGAGACCAAGAAGAAATACTTCGCGGAGTATCTGACGGGCTCTGGTGTCAAAGAGGACTGGATCACGGCGAGCCTGGCGCAGTTCAATTATTGGAGCCAGGCGGAACTGACTTCGTCTTACGTCAAGCCTGCGCTGGAGGCGTTGCCGCAACTGAAGCGGGAGCGGAAGATCTTCTTTGTGGTGAACTGGCTCGATGGTTTTATCGGGAATCAGCATTCGGCGGCGGCGCTCAGCGTGGTCGATCAATTTCTGCGCGAGAATCACGCTGATCCGGATCTGCGGTTGAAAATTCTGGAAGTGCGGGATGAACTGGAGCGCACGGTGCGGATTCGGACCCGGTTCGGAGGTTAACATCAATATGTGCGCATCACACTTTCACTCGATGACGGCGTGGCGAACCTGCTGAAGAAGGAAATGCATCGTTCCGGTTCATCGCTCAAGGAAACAGTGAATGACCTTCTCCGGCGCGGCCTGATAGCGTCGAGTAGCAAGACGAGACGGGCTTTCGTCGTGACGCCACTCGAACTTGGATTACCGCCCGGGTTGAGTTATGACAAGTCGAAGGTCTGATTGAAGCGCTGGAGGGTTCGGTCCATAGGTAGTACCGGAAGGCCCGCGCATGGCTTGGATGGCGTTTGATCGAGTGGTGATGCCGTCAGTCCGTCTTCACACGCGGTTGGTGCGTACCTGCGGATCGTCACGAACCGCAAATTGCCAGACGCGCGATCCACTATATAAGGATTGCTGCCCACATTGTCGATCGATGGCTGGACCAGCCCACTGTCCGCCTGATTGCAAGGTGAACGACATTGGTTTTTTCTGCGCCAGATGATGGTCGCCGGGCAAGCACCGGGGCCGCTCGTTACGATCCTTGCGCTGGAAAAACCCTTTAATCGGCGATCATTAGTTCACCGGGGAGAATCGGCCGGGTTCGCGGCAACAGGCCGGATCTGGCAGCGAGACCCAGCAGTGCGAGCGAGATGACGTACACGACCAGTTTCACGATGTCCGCGGTGTGACTGCGGGGGAGCAGTTTCCAAAGCACCATCAACAGTGCCTGCGCGAGCGTGACGGCCCAGACCGATCCGTAGAAATAACGGCGCTCAGTGCCTTCTCCTTTTGTCGATGGACGCACGCGTGGCAGGATTCCGAGCGCACCCAGGAGGAGAATCACCAGATAGACCGGGAAGTAAGCGTATACGTAGATCTGTTTGAGAATCCACGAGCCGGTGACGGCCGCGATTATGAGGCCGGTGAGGTTCAGGAGCGCGAAGGTGATGACATCGCTCCAGGCAAACGTGTAGCAGATGCGGCGGTAAAGCGGATTGGGTTTGTCTTCCGTGAAGCGGAGTATGTAGGGACTCGGTTCCACTCCGGGGAGTTGGCCGAAGATTCCGGCGACGCCTGTCCCGATCATGACCGCGACGAGCCACGCGATGTTGCGGGCGCTCGGGCCGTGCTCAAAGAGATCGAAAGTCAGCGGCCCGGGTGCGAGAAAGAAAACCCAGATCCAGATGGGCCAGTGAGCGACGCGGTACATCTTCTTGTTCCGCTCGCGCATGCGCCGCTCGCCGGCATATTCGTAACGCATGGTCAATGCGCGGCCCCGAAGACCTGGCCGCGGCGTTCGCGGCCGAGCGCCGTGACGATGCTGCCGCCGAGGAAGACGACAGCCGTGGTCAAGGCCATCGTGGTGGCGTAGGAAAATACATGTCCGGCGAGACGTGCCTGGATCTGCGCGATGGGCGCGGCGATCAAAACGCCGCACTGGTAAGAGAAGCCGGGAAGAAAGCCGCGCACGGAGTCGGGCGAAAGCTCGGAAAGGTGGGCGGGGATGACGCCCCACGCACCCTGCACCATGAACTGCATCAGGAACGCTCCGGCCACGAGCAGCGCGGTAGTCGGCGACAAGGCCCAGAGCGGAATGACCACGATTCCGAGAAGAAGCGCCGTGATGACGGCGCGTCGGCGGCCCTTCAGATCGGAGTAATACCCGAACAGCGTGCCGCCGCAGATTGCGCCCACGCCGGCGATCGCGGAGATGAGCGAACGCTTTCCGGCATCGAAATTCCAGTAGCGCTGCAGGAAGGTCGGGTAGAGGTCCTGCGTGCCGTGCGAGCTGAAGTTCATGAACGTCATGAGCAGCGTGAGGTAAAGAAATAGCTTCCAGTTGGAAAGGATCGCCCGGCGCAGCTGGCCCCAATCGGCATGTCGCGTCTGATTCCCATACTTCGGATTCCTTCACGCGCATGCGGACGAAAATGGCGAGCAGTGCGGGCAAGCCTCCGATGAAAAACATGGGCCGCCAGCCCCAGCGATCGAAGAGGAAGAAGAAACACAGAGCGGCGAGCAGATTGCCGAGCGCATAACCTTGCTGCAGAATGCCGGATGCCAGGCCGCGGAATTTGGGCGAAACTTTTTCCATGGACAGCGACGCGCCTACGCCCCATTCGCCTCCCATGCCGATTCCAAAGAGAGCGCGCAGGGCCAGGAAAGACCGGTAGCCGGGCGCGAATGCGGTTGCGACTTCGATCAGAGAGTAGAAGACGAGGTCGATCATGAGCGGCAGGCGCCGGCCATAGCGGTCGGCGAGCAGGCCGAAAAGAAATGCGCCGACCGGGCGAAATACCAGCGTGAGAGTGATGGCAAGAGCCATCTCGGAGTCCGATTTGTGGAACTCCTTGCCGATGGCCGTGAGGCAGTAGACGACCAGGAAGTAATCGAAGGCGTCGAGTGTCCAGCCGAGAAAACCGGCGAAAACAGCCGCGTTCTGATCGGACGGAGCGGGCTTCGCGGCGTTAGGCACTCGCACGATTGTATCGTTACAACCGCGCAAGGCGTGCTCGATCAAGTCCAGCCGCCGAGATCAATGCCCATGCGGTTTCGGGCTTCACGATGTCGGAACGAGCCTGAATGATGTCGTCCGCCTGCAGGGTGTAAATACGCCCCGGCGCGAATGTGTAGGGAGCGCCTTCCGGAAGAAGATCGCCGTGGGACGCCTCCGGAGTATGGCGTGCGCCGTTGCGGCCGACGGCTTCGTCTTTGACGCTGTGGGTGATCAGGATCGGACCCGCGCACTTCCCGTCGGCGACGACGCTGCGGACTCCGCCAGGCGGGCTGAAGGAGTTGTGCGAGAACGCTGTCTGGAATAGTGTCATCGATGCGACTGGCTTCCGGACGGCGAACGCGCAGCAGCAGTGATCGCACGCGTCCGAAGCCGAGAGCGCGTGCGAGGCCGGTGCGGAACACGGCGTCGGCACGGTCTTTCATCAGACGTTACGTGCCGAGTTTGCAGCCTGTCGATGGCGTGATGGATGTGGGCGAGCCGGTCCCCCCGCCCGCGGCTTCGCCTTCGATAGCCAAGGAGTTCGGCGCCATCCATGGCGAGCCATTCGCGCTGCATGCCGGGATGGAGGCACGCTGGGCCCCGGAAATCAGCGCAGGCGGCGCGTATTTTTCGGAAGGCCGCGAGACTCCCGGCACCGCGCACGGCCGCTCCGTCGCGCAGGTTTCTCTGTGTGCAGCTGAATTGCCATGACGAAAAGATTTTCGGCCGGTGCATGTTGTCAGGCGAAAGCGGATCGATCAGGTTGCCGAACCGGTCGAGTTCGATCTCGGAATAGGGTAAGTCGCGATGCGTTGCGCCCACGGTGATCGCATTTTCGGCATCGCCGGGATCGTTGATGGTGAGCGGAAGGCCCGCCGCCGTGATGCTGCCGGAGAGTGCGCCGATGGAGCATAGCCGCTGTTGCCTGCTGCGACGACAGCTACTACACCCGATTTCACCAGACGATTCACCTCCGTACAGAGAGGGCTCTGCCCGCATGCGAACTATTCCGCCATGAAGGGGTAACCGAGGCTGAGATTCACGCCGTGAATTACGATGCGGCGCCCGAAATCGTTGAGCTTCTGGACGGCGGCAAGGCCTTCGATCACGGCGCTCGACTTGCCGCGGCCGTTGGCGTCGAGCACCTTCAGGCTCACCAGACGGCACTCGGGTGCGATGCCGCGGATGGTGCGGTCGAGCGGTTGGATGACGGTTTTATCCTGAGTGTGCAGGATCGCCTGGGGCGCCGTCGATCGGTCCATCATGCCGGCGATGATGCCGGCGACGTGCGTGCCGTGACGAAACTCATCGGTCAGCGGAGAGTTGCCGGCGGGCGTGAAATCGCGGTGTCCGAGTGGCGGCGGGAGGAGCAAATTCAAGTACTCGCGGAAGTGTTCGTGCTGCTGGTCGATGCCCGAATCAATCACCGCCCACACGATGTCTTTGCCATCCCCTGCGAACGCCGCATGGGCCGCGTCGGCTTTGACCGTTGCGACGGAGTTGGTGAGAAGAGCTTCGACTTCCGTGTCTTCCCGGATTTGATAGATCGCGCTGCCGAAGTGCGTCGGCTGTCGCACGAGTTCCCTGATGCGTTCGATAGCTTTCTCGCGGCCACCACCGAAGTCGAGGTTGGGATCGATGATGACGTCGTAAAGGTCGTCAGGATCGTGGGCATTCTCGATGTGGTCGAGGAGAGGGCGACCGATCACCGTCTGTATAAGGTTCTGCCGGACTCGATCTGGCGACGTGTTCATAAGCCAACCGGAGCTTACTGCCGAGGTTGGCGAAAGAGGGTAGTTGCGGGTTTCTTTTCGATGCGGAGCAAAGTCTGAAGTCGAAACGTATCAGCGGCTTGCGGCGCGTTCAGATTTATTTTTGCGATTTGTGACCGGCGATTACGGCTTCGGGAAAATGTGTTACGCTCGCCGATGATGTGGCTGTCGATCCGTAGCGGGTGCCTCACCGGCGCGGCTCTGACGATGTGGGCTCAATCGGTCACGTCATCCTTTGAGGTGGCTTCGATATGCCCGGATAACGACACCCGCACAAGCATCGACTTAATGGCCGGAGATCCCGGCACAGCGGACCCCGGACGCTAACGATAACACGGATGCATCTGAAATCCCTCATCGCGCGGGCTTACGGTATGGATGTTGATGACATCGACGGCCCTTGCCTGGCTTGGCAACCTGGGAGACCACCGCTACACAATACTCGCAACAATGCCATCCGGAACCACGAAGGAACAGTTTCACCTGATGCTGCAGAATCTCCTGGTGGAGCGATTTCACCTGAAGTTTCACCGCGAGGTGCGTTCTTTTCGCGGTTTCGAATTAAGCGTGGCGCCGGGCGGACCAAAACTTTCGAAGTGGACACCGGAGCCCGAGCCGGAAGGACCACGCCCAAGACTCAGTACTGATTCCCAGGGTTTTCTTGTTCTTCCGCCCGGCCGGATTGGGTGCAGTTGAGGCTTCTCGCCTGGAGTTGAGCAGGCCATGCGGGTTTCCTGCAGACAATCGACGGCGGATTTTGTGAAGTACGTCGCGCGGTTCATCAATTTGGCCGATGCCGCGCCAGCCGACGCAGTCAGGCCTCGCGTCATCGACAAAACTGAATTGCCCGATATCTATGAGTTCCACCTGAAATTCGAGGGGATTGTGGTTGCCGGCCTGCCCGCTTCAGTCGCGGGCGCCGATGACGCGCCGGAATCCGGCCCCGCTTTACCTGTGGCTCTCGAAAAGCAACTCGGGTTGAAACTGGTGAAGTCGAAGAACGTACCGGTAAGTTTTCTGGTCGTGGATTACGCGGACCAGATGCCGACCGAGAACTGAAATTTACTTCTTCGTCGCCGGCACTGGTTTCGTGGCGTTATCCCAATGCTCGGCAATCTTGCCGTCCTGGATGCGGAACATGTCGAACCAGGTCGACGTATATTTCTTGCCCGGCTGCGTAGGGTCATCGTATTCGCGCACGAGCGACAGGGTTACGTAGTCGCCTTCGGCCTGAATGGCCACCAGATCCGTGAGGGTATCGGGGATTGGCTTCGGTCCGCCCAGTTTCGTGAAATAGGCCTTGAAGCCCTCGATGCCGGTGTCGGCGTTCGGGTTGTGCTGGATGTAGTCGTTCCGCATGTATTTTTCCGCCTGATCGAGACGAAGTCCGCGCAGAACGATACGGTAAAAATCGTAGGCGATCTTCTTGTTTGCGGCCAGCTTCGGGTCGCTGCTCTTCAGCATGGCGGCCTGATCTTTCCCCGGGACAACGGGGAGCGCGGCGAACAACGGGGCACTGAGCACGGAAAGCAGAACGGCGTGAGCGAGTGAGGTCATGGCGTTTTCCCGAACCAGCATACACGATTGGAAGGCCATGGCTCCGATACATTAGAAGTTGCTCACACTCCCGATTTTCGCGACAGTTGTGGCCATTGTGTCCGCGGCGGCGGGAGTCTGGCTGCTGGGGCATGCGCATCACACGCGAGTGCTGATTCCGCTCAGCGGCGGGTTGTTGATCGGCGTTGCGGCATTCGGATTGATACCCGAACTGGTGGCCGATATCGGCTGGCTGCGCGGCGGGTTGCTGGTGGCTTTCGGCTACGCGATCTTGAAGACGCTCGACCGGTTTGCGTTTTCCGTGTGTCCTTCCTGCGCTCATGATCACAGCTCATGAGAGCTGCCATGAACCGCTGCATGGCTTCGCCGGACCGCTGTTGACGGCAACGGCGATCCACGCGTTTGTGGATGGCTGGGGTCTGGTTACGGTGCAGGCGGGGACGCGCACGCCGGGGTCGGGAACGATCTTCGCCGCGGCGCTCTTCCTGCATAAGATACCGGAAGGTCTCGCGCTGGGGACTATGCTCCGTGCGTCGGTGGACCGCGAGGTGACGGCGCTGGCGTTATGCGCGGCTGTTGAACTCGCGACCGTGGCGGGTGGGGCTACAGGTTATTGGCTCACGCCCGCGGCGTGGGTGAGTTATCCGCTGGCGATTGCGGGCGGGACTTTCCTGTTTCTCGGCGTTCATGCGGTCGATGGGGCATGGAAGAGCCGGGGCGCGGGACCGGCGTTCATTCCGGCACTGGCTGGCGCCGCGGGTGCCGCGATTCTGCAGCAGGGCCTGCGGATGGCGTTCCGATGATGTTCCGCAGTCTGATTCGCCGTATTTGACCGATGCGTCGGGTTATCGCGGCGCGGCGGAACGGGTGTTCGTACCGGAATCGGAGGCGGAGATTGCGGAGATTCTGCGTGAGGCTACCGCGACACTGACGCCAGTCACGATCGCGGGCGCCGGGACCGGAGTGACGGGCGGCCGCGTGCCGCATACAGGCTGGGTGATTTCTCTGGAGCGGCTGCGGAGGATGGAGATTCACGCCGGGTATGCGATCTGCGGGGCGGGCGTGTTGCTGCGCGATTTGCAGGCGCGCCGTGGGCCCGCGTCAGTTTTATGCGCCCGATCCGACGGAGAACGGGGCGTCCGTTGGTGGGTCGATCGCGACCAATGCCAGCGGATCGAGGAGCTTTCTTTACGGGGCTACGCGGCGGCATGTGCTGGCGTTGCGCATTGTGTTGATGGACGGTACAACGCTTGATCTGAAGCGTGGAGACAAACCCCCGTTCGACGTTCCCGTGGTGCCTGCTCCTGCGACGACGAAGAATACAGCCGGCTATTATCTGCGGCCTGATATCGATTATATGGATCTGTTTATCGGGTCCGAGGGGACGCTTGGGGTCGTCACCGAAGCCGAGCTGAGCCTGTTGCCAATGCCTCAGGAGTTGTTCACCGGGGTTTTGTTTTTCGAATCGGACGAACAGGCGCTCGCCGCGGTGGATGTGTGGCGTCCGGTAGCCGGGTTGCGGATGCTGGAATACCTGGATCGGGCTTCGCTCGATTTGCTGCGGCCACGCTTTCCGGAGATTCCGAGGCAGGCGCGCGCTTGTGTTTTGATCGAAAGCGAGAACGAGGCGTGGCTGGATGAGTTTGACGGGATTGGAGTCCTCGTGGTTTGCGGCCAGCGCTTCCGACCGCGAGCGTTTCCGGCGTTTCCGGCATGCGTTACCGGAGGCTGTGAACGATCTGGTCCGGCGGCGCGGCCTTACGAAAATGGGTTCGGATTTTGCGGTGCCGATTGCGCGGAATCGGGAGATGCTGCGGATTTATCGGGAGACGCTGGATCGGGAATTTCCCGGGCAGTATGTGATCTTCGGGCATATCGGCGATGCGCATCTGCATGTGAATGTGCTCCCGGCAAATGATGCGGAATGGCAGCGGGCGAGTGGGTTGATGACGGAGTTTGCGCGGAAGGCGGTGGACCTGGGCGGGACGGTTTCGGCGGAACATGGGCTGGGGAAACGTAAGCGCCATCTGCTGGAGATTCAATTTACGGCTGCGGAGATTGAAAAGATGAAGGGTGTGAAGCGGCGGTTGGATCCGAATTGGCTGCTGGGGCCCGGGACGTTGTTCGAATAGACGACAACCGCTCCCTCGCGGTCGCGGCTCGGAAACGACAAACGAGGTACGGTTACCGAGCCGCGCGCGCGAGCAAGCGGGCCAGGTTTTCCAGATCTTCTTCGGTGTTGTAGAAGTGCGGCGAGACGCGCAGGTTTCCGTGTCTCGCCGCTACGATGATTCGCTCGGCTTGCAGGTTGCGGGCGAGCGCCGATGCGTCGCGATCCGGCCAATGCGCCGCCACGACATTGGTGTTCTCGTTGACGATCGTCGCGCCGGAGCGCCGCAGAATGTTCGCCGTCAATCCGGCGAGTTCCAGGACGCGTTTCTCGATGCGATCCGGACCGATCTCCAGCATCATCCGAACCGATTCCTGCATTCCGTAGAGCGACGCGAAGTTCAGCATTCCGCCTTCGTATTTCTCCGCCGCTTCGGGCATGTTCGGCGCGCCGTGATGCAGTTCGTCGACCGAGCGCCAGCCCCGATCGCTGCGCCATCCGATCACGGAAGGCCGCAGCTTCGGCCGCAATTCCGGCGATACATAGAAGAATGTCGCGCCGTTCGGGCAGAGCAGCCACTTGTATCCATCGACCGCGAGCATGTCAGGTCTTCACCTCGCGAACATCGAACGTGAGCGCGCCGACACTCTGCGTGCCATCCACGTAAAGCAACGCGCCGGCCGCATGCGCGAGTTGCGAAATGCGCGCCACGTCGGGCCGGTAGCCGTTCGAATAATTCACCGTGCTCACCAGCACGGCGCGCGTACGATCGGGCAACGGATTCGATTGCGATCTGCCTCAATGAATTCCACGCCACGGTCTGCCAGAGACGCCGCGAAGTAATACTGATTCGGAAATTCGTCGCGCAACGTGACGATACGATCACCCGCGTGCCAATCCATGCCGCCGAGGAACAGCGATAACGCGGAACACGCATTCATCGCAAACGCGATATCGGCGGCGTCGCAGTGAATCAGTTGCGCGATGAGCCCGCGGAGTTCGTCCATGTCATCGAACCAGCTGAGGAAATCGGCGCACGCCAGTTCGTCGCGCCTCGCGAAATGCGCATCCACGGCGTTCCGCGTGCGCGTCGGCATTTGTCCGAACGTGGCGGTATTCAGCCACGTCCAGTTCCGGAGTGCCGGGAATTCAGCGCGTATGTTTGACCAGTTCATTCACCACGTCTTCAACGGGCACGTCGCGTGCCGCGCGATCTTTGCGCACCACCAGTTCCACCAGGCCTTGCGCCAGCTTCTTGCCGACGGTGATCCGGTAGGGCACGCCGATCAGATCCGCATCTTTGAACTTCACGCCGGGACGCTCGTCGCGATCGTCTAGAGGGCGTCGATGCCGGCCGCGAGGCAATCATCGTAGATCTTTCGCGCCGCTTCGCGCAGCGCCGCATCGGCGTTATTCACCGGCGTGACAATCACGTGTAAACGGAGCGATCGAAACCGGCAGGAACATTCCCGCGTTATCGTGATTCAGCTCGATCGCCGAGCTGAGAATGCGCTCGATGCCGATCCCGTAGGAGCCCATGATGGGCGTGATCTCTTCGCCGCTCGCACCCGGTCACGCGCAGCCCCATCGTCTCCGAATACTTGTAGCCGAGCTTGAAGATGTGGCCGATCTCGATCGTCTTGTGCAGCTTCAGCCGCTGCCGCAGACCGCGCAGGGGTCGCCGTCGGCGACCTGGCGGAGGTCGGCGAATTGCGGCTTGAAATCGCGACCGGGCGTGACGTTGCGCAGATGGTAATCGTTCTTGTTGGCGCCGGCGATCATGTTGCGGCGCGCCTTCGAGCGCGAGATCGGCGAGGATCGGCATGTTCGTGACGCCGATGGGGCCGAGCGAGCCCGGCATCGGCGCCGAACCATTCGCTGATTTCGTCGGGATGCGCGGGGCGGCACTTCCATCGCTCCGCCCGCGGCCTGCGCGAATTTCGTTTCGCTCAACTGATGATCGCCGCGCAGCAGCGCCAGCACGGGCTTGCCATCGGCCACCATGACCAGGCTCTTCATCTGCGAGGTCTCGGGCAGCCTGGTGAAATCCGCCACTTCGGCGATGGTCTTGCGGCCCGGCGTGTGGAACTCTTCGGGCGCGGCTTCGGCATCGGGATCGTCAATGCCAGGCGCTGCGCGGATTGCGAAACCGCCTTCTCCAGATTCGCCGCGTACCGGCAGGCCGGGCAGTTGACGACGAGGTCTTCGCCCGCATCGGAGGCCACCATGAACTCCAGCGACTGGCTGCCGCCCATCGCGCCCGAATGCGCTTCCACGGGGATCACATCGAGGCCGCAGCGCTCGAAGATCCGGCGATAGGCATCGTAGTGCTTCTCGTAGGAGACGTCGAGGCCCTCGGCATCGAGATCGAAGGAGTAGGAATCCTTCATGATGAACTGGCGCACGCGCAGCAGGCCGGATTTCGGACGCGGCTCATCGCGAAATTTCGTCTGAATCTGATACCAGATCTGCGGCAGTTGCTTGTAGCTGCGCAGCTCGCCGCGCGCGATGGCGGTCATGACTTCTTCGTGCGTCATGCCGAGGCACAGGTCGCGGCCGAAGCGGTCCTTGAGGCGGAACATGTTGTCGCCCATCACGTCCCAGCGGCCGGATTCCTGCCAGAGTTCGGCCGGATTCAGCGCGGGCAGCAGCAACTCCTGCGCGCCGATGGCGTCCATCTCTTCGCGCACGATGCTGCTGGATCTTGAGCAGCGAGCGCTGCGCCAGAAACAGATAGCTGTAGATGCCCGCGGCAAGCTGGCGGATGTAACCGGCGCGCAGCAGCAGCTGGTGGCTGGCGACCTCGGCCTCGGCGGGGTTTTCACGCAGCGTGGGGATGAAGAGCTTGCTCCAGAGCATAATTAGGGGGGAGAACTCAGTTTAACAATGACTTCAGCGATTCAACGCACGGCGCTTGGCTGTCTGGCTTTTTGTTTGCTGCTGACGAGCTGCGCGGGCTCTGCGCCGCACAAACCCGCGAAGGAGTATCAGCTTCGCGGCGAAATCATGGGCCTCGATGCCGGCGGCCATGTTGCGACTATCAAGCATCGAGGAGATCAAGGGCTTTATGGGCGCGATGACGATGGGCTATCCGGTGAAGGATGCGTCTGAGTTCGGGAAGCTTTCGGTTGGCGAACCGATCACGGCGACGGTCTATGTGACCGACGATGAAATGTGGGTCGGCAACATTCAGAAGGATTTAAGCGCATCGAAACCACCTCAGTGAAGCGTTACCGCTCATTGACATTCGCGGCTGAGAAAAACCACAGGCGGAAGGTTCTGATCAGCCGCGATCCGGAAGTCGAACGTCGAAGCTCCGGTCAGAAATGATACCGGACCGTCGCAGCGATATCTATCGGCGGCCCCGGATAAATTTGTGTGTCATCGATTGCACTGATGTAATAGTGGGTCTTGTCGAGGAAGTCCGTCAGGTTGACGCTGAACTCCATCTTTCTGTGGCTGTACCGAAACGCCGCGTCGAACGTAGTAAAGCCGCCCATCCAGAAGTGATCGAACTGGTCCACGGCGCGGCGACTAAGATATCGCTGGCCGAATGATGCGCTGAAACCGTGCGGGAAGTCGTAGTTCATCCAGACCCGCTCCGTTTGTTTTGGGGTGAGGCCAGGCACGTAGCCGTGCAAATTCAGGAAAGTGCCGTCTATATCCTGCGAAATGTAATCGTCGAAGGCAGCCTGGGTAAATCCGTACGACGCGAATACATTCAGTCGCTGGCGGAGGCGCGCCCGCAGTACTGCTTCCGCTCCTTTCGAATATTGCTGGCCTGCCTGCTCGATGATTCCATCGGCCCGTTCCACGGCAATGTTTCTTTGAATTATGTGGTAGAAAGCCAGGTTCAGGCTCACCCGGTTCTGCGAAAAACTCATCCGGCTGCCTACCTCGATCTGAGACCCGGTTTCCGGCTTCAGTGCCGATCCATCGCTGGATAATCCGGTCTGAGCCTGAAACGACGTCGAATAAGATCCGTAGATCGAGAAAAACGATAAGAGCTGCGAATTCAATCCCACGCGATAGGTGAACGGATTCTGATTGAAGATGCTGCTGTTGGGTGCAATGGCCACCGCGCCGTCTACGACCGGATAAAGGAAGCTGTAGCGATTGTATGCGTCATAACGTCCCGAAAACAGAAACTGCAGCCTGGGATGGATACGCATGAACTCCTGAAAATAGACCGCGTTCGACTGGTTCCGGAAGCCGTCATAGCGGCTAACCGGGAAACTTGTCACTGCCGTTGCGTTTTCTATCGGGTTATACAGGCTTATCGGCGGTACATCAACGCTTTGCGCACTGCTGCTGCGCGCGGTCTGATTGCGGTACCAGTCGAACTCATACCCGGCCAGAAATTTATGGTCCCCCAGGAAATGGAAGTCGGCCAGCAGATCAGTCTGGCTCAGGAAACCTTTCGAGCCGTGGTTAAAGTACAGGTAGCTGCGATCGACCACCGGAGAAGGGGGCGCCGAGTCGATCGAGAGGAACTCGGACTGCCAGTATTCGTCGCCAATGTACTGGTATTGAACGGCCTGTCTGAGCCGCAGGTTCTCCGAGAACTGATGGCTGTAAAAGGTCTGGACGACGGGCAGATTCAGATGTTCGAAATTCCCGGGCGTATTGTACCTGTTGGCAAGCGAAATGTTGGGAATGGCAAGTGATGTGGAATTGTCGATGTTATCCACGGTGCCAAGCAGCGGGATTCCGGCGTCCATGTTGTAGCGATCGATATTCCAGGTCAGATAGAAACTGATGTCGTCCTTCGCTCCGATCCGCCAATGGAGCTTGGGCGCCACGTTGAGTTTGTTAAAGCCCGCTTCGCGGAAACCGTCGCTGTGGAGGTAACCGATGTCAAAACGATATTGCACCTTGTCGTCGAGAGGCCCGGTGGCTCCAAACTCAAAGCCGGCTGTTGTCCATCTGCTGCCGCGCAGGACTAAATCGTAAGCGGGCGCGGCCTGGGGCTTCTTCTCAACGATGTTGATCGTTCCACCGATATCTTCGGTGCCGTAAGTCATGGCAGCCGGACCTTTCAGTACGTCGACGTAATCGACGCTGTTAAGTTGCGAATCGGAACGATTTCCTTCGATCCGCAAACCGTTCAGCAATACGGCCGAACCGGGATCTTTATCCATCTGAAACCCCCGAAAGGTAAAGTAGTTCAGCGACCCGTATTGTGTCCACGCCGATGAACCCGGAAGATTGTTGATGACCGGAACGATATCGGTGGCATTCTCCTCGCGAATTAACTCGCCGGACACCGTATCCACAGTGACTGGCGACTCTGTTGGCGGTATGTCACTCTTCGAGCCTGTGAGGCGATCTTCCGAAGGGGCCGTGACGTTGACGGATTGTGATAACGGTTCAGGCTTCAGGATTGCATCGAGAATAATTTTCTGGGCCGCGCCGACCGTAATCGGGCCCTTTTCTACCGGGTCGAAGCCTTCACGAGTGAACCGCACAGTCCACGATCCTACGCCGACGTTGCGGATCTCATAGTGACCATCTCCATCGCCGGTCACCGTTTGAACAGTGTGCTTTTGCGAATCCTGGAGTTCTATTCGGGGCTGAGGTAATGCCAACAGCTGGCTGTCTGAAACCCTGCCTTGGATCGTGCCTGACCCACTCTGAGCAGATGCAATGCTGACGGATAGCAGAAACACGGCAGGAATTACGACTGAGACTGCCCCATATTTCGCATGAATTGACACGGATCGGCCCATGCCTGTCTTGATGTCCAGGCCTCTGGAGGGATGTAATTTTTGACCAGGGCAGTCGCACGTTCCATATTGTTTTCAACCGGCGCTGACATTTTCTTTCATCGAGATAGCCGCGTCACTGACCTGACTTATCCGTGATCGCGGGCGTTACAAAGGTGGACATAGCTCCTGATTTCCTGACCGCACTTATCCCGGCATCCACGCTGGAACTTGTCCCCGTATTAAAGCGCCCCAGCGCTGATATCCATTTCTCATGACACGACTGCGTTCGGAATCAGGCACCTTGGCTCCCGCAGCGCTGCTCACGATGCCCGCGCCTGGGGTAGAACCGAGTACTGAAACCGCGGGCGGAAGCTCATCCAGGCCTGCTGGAAAATCCATGGCAACGGCCCCCAACCGAGCGGGGCGTGGTTAACGAGTATTGTTCCGGATGCGCGTGGCGGTTTCCTGGTGCAACATCACTTCCCGTCAACGCTCGGAATAATGCTCCTGGGCGCGGGGATCCTGCCTCGCGGCAGCGACTGGCAGCAGTCCTGTAGCTAATACCGAGATGAATTGCGCGTGTTGATCGAGCAGAAAGCCGACGTTACCGCCGCGCAGGGCGATGGCAGCACGCTCTGCACTGCGCCGCACATCGGAACGACCCGGAATCCGATCGGTTTAGTGAAGCCACGCCTTGTCGGCAGGCGGAAGTTTCGGATCAGCGGTGATCTGCAGGTCGGCGCAGTGATGGTAATAAAAGCCGCCGCCCGGGTTCAGCGCATGCTCGGCCATGAACTGCGTCACCTGCAGCGTGCATTTATCGCAGCTGAGGTTCGGCAGCGTCACGTCGATCTTCCATTCGGTGTTGCGGGGCGTGGTGGTGTGGACGAATGCGCCATCCATCAACACGGGAGGTTTCGGATTGCTGTCGAAAGGCGCGCTCACCGACTTGCCGTCCTTCACTTCGGCATCGGCATCCTTCGGAAGTTCCGCCCTTGAGTTTACGGAAAGCGCAATGCGGTAGTGGCCGGGATGCGGGATGAACTCCAGCAGCCGGATCGTGAACGGATGGCCGCCCTGCGCTTTGGTGACGGTGCCTGAGGGAATGCCGGCGCCGCAGGGTGGCGCTCCCTTGCCGCCGTCCTCCGTCACCAAGGCTGAGGGCGGTTCGAGAAACTTGAAATGCGCCAGCGCCGTGCCGGGAAGCAGGGCGCCTACGCCCGCCAAGAGCATTCCGCCGAAGACTCAATTCATGTTTCCGCATCATCTTTACTACTGTACTCTGAAAACATGAAATCGTTAATCGCGGCCCTGCTTGCCGCGTCCATCGGAGTCGCTTTTGCCCAGAGTCCTGCCGAGCAGACATCGGTCACGCTGGGAGGGAAAACACTGACGATCAAATACAGCGCGCCTTCGGTGCGCGGCCGGAAGATCTTCGGCGCCGGGAGGACTTCTCTCGAACGATCCGACGTATCCTGCCTGGCGCGCGGGCGCAAACTCGGCGACGTCTTTCCATACCGATGCGGATCTCGATATCGGCGGCCTCACGGTTCCGAAGGGCGACTACACGATTTACGCGTGGGTGGCCGACCCGGACAACTGGCAGCTGATCATCAACAAAGAGACTGGCCAGTGGGGTCTCAGCTACGACGCAAAGAAAGATGTGGGACGGGTCAAGATGACCATGAGCAAGCCACCCGCTCGTGATCGAGATGTATAAGATGACGCTCTCTGCCACAGGGCCGAAGTCCGCCAAACTGCAGTTGGAATGGGAGCACCATATCGCCTCGGTTTCTATTTCCGTAGAAGTGATGCGCCCGTGAGTTTTCGCGATGTGGCGGAAAATCTCCGGCAATCGTTTCGTACTCTGGCCGAGGGGCGGCCGGGTGCTGAGGTAGTTGAGCTTGCCGGGGTGAGCATCGCGTCGCTGGGAGTGGCTTTTCAGATGTTCAATGCCGCTTTCCTCAGTGAGCCGGTGGAGACGCAGCAGGAACTCGAAGATCGCCTGCGTACGGCGGCGGGCTATTTCGATTCGCGTCGGACTCCCGTGGGCGTTCTGGATCTGCGAAGACTGGCTGGCCGCTGCAATCCGGCGCAAACTCTCCCGTGCGTGCCAGACGTACGGTTTGAGATTGTCGGCGGAGATGCCGGGCATGGCCACCGGCCGCCTCAGGCCGCCCACTCGAACGCTTCCTGAGATCGAAGTGCGGCCCATGGAGCCGGGGACCACGCTGAACGATTTTCGCGCGCTCGGTTCCACGTGTTTTCATGTGCCGATCGCCTGGTTCTCGGAAGTGTTCGACGAGCGCGTTGCCGAGCGCAAGGTCTTCCGGTGCTGGGTCGGGTATCGCGAAGGCGTGCCGGTGGCCACGGCTGCGAGTGTTCTCTCCGAGAGAGCGCTGGGGATCTATAACGTCGCGACTGCGCCCGAGCATCGGAAACACGGCTATGCGGAGGCGATCACGCGGTTCGCGATCGAGTCCGCGTCGCGGGATGGACAGCCGCCGCGGCTCGTATTGCAGTCCACTTCGCAAGGTCACCGGCTTTATGACCGGATGGGTTTTTATCCCGTCACGCGGGTGCTGGTCTACAATTCCGCGCGTTAATCCGAAAAACCAGATTGACGAAAGTCTTCGTTGACATTGACGAATGTCTTCGTCAATAATTCGGGTATGGCATCTCAACAACCCAGGCCCACCGAGGGGGAACTGGCGATTCTGCGAGTCCTGTGGGACGCCGGCCCACGATCTGTGCGCGAAGTACAGCGCATCCTCAACGATCTACGCCCTACGGGTTACACGACTGTTCTTAAGCTTCTGCAGATCATGACGGAGAAGGGGCTGGTGGATCGAGACGAGACTTGCCGTCCGCAGATCTATCGGGCGCGGTATTCACAGGAGAAGACGCAAAGACAGTTGCTGCAGGATCTGCTGCAGCGGGCGTTCGGTGGTTCGGTGAGGACGCTGGTGATGCAGGCGCTGGCGACGAAGAAGTCGTCGCCGCGGGAATTGGAAGAACTGGAGAGACTACTGGATCGATTCGAAGGAGAGAAAAAATGACTGCAATCGGACAGGCTCTAAGCGTCGCTCTGATTCATTTTGTGTGGCAGGGTTCGACAGTAGCGCTGCTGCTTTGGATGGTACTCCTGCTTTTGAGAAAGAGCTCGGCGCGTTCACGTTATGTCGCGACTTGTGCAGCACTCACGCTGCTCGCGATCGCGCCGGCGATTACCGCATGGATCGTTTATGCGCGCCCAGTGCCGATGGCCGCAGGGTTCCGAGGCGCAGTTTCCCTGGTTGCCGGTGGAATGCGGAGTGCTGTTACGCCGGGCTCAGGTGCGTTTGAGCCCGGGATACTCCGCGTTTGGGCGCTGGGCGTGCTCGTGTTTTCCCTGCGACTTGTCTGGAGTTCGCGATACGTGTACAAGCTGCGCGGGACAGGAACGCCGGCCGAAGACGGCCTGGCCGCACTGGTGGCGGGTTTGCTTGATCGCATGGGAGTGTCTCGGGCCGTGTGCGTGCTGATTTCTCCGCTGGCGGATACGCCGAGTGTTGTGAGATGGCTGCGCCCGGTGATCCTGATTCCGCCCGCCTGCCTGATGGGGCTGACCGCGGAGCAACTGGAGACGGTCATCGCACACGAAATTGCGCATATCCTCCGCCACGATTATCTGGTCAACTTGCTGCAGAGCGTTGTGGAAGCGTTCTTGTTCTATCATCCGGCGGTGTGGTGGATTTCCGCCCGCATCAGGCGCGAACGCGAACTCTGCTGTGACGACATGGTTGTGGAGAGTTTTGGCGGTGCGCTTTGTTACGCGCGCGCTTTGACCGGTCTGGAGCGACTGCGAATTGGACGTCAGACGCTCGCCTTGGGAAGTACGGACGACGCGCTGTCTTATCGCGTCCGGAGGCTGCTGGGCGATGTGGCGATGGAACGGCAAGGGCCCTCACGTTGGGCGGGGATTCTGGTGCTGTGCCTCGGAGTTGTCTGTCTCGCGTTGCCCTTGAGCCGGGCTCGCCTGCAGGCGCAGGAAGTGCCTGGCGCGGATGGCCAGGCAATCAGCGTTCAGGGCGCCAGGACCACGCGTCGTGAGCAGATCGTCTATCGACCGGATTTACTGGGTGATCAGGTGCAGGAGACGGTCAGCGTGGAAGTCACGCTCGACGGAGCCGGAAATGTGAGCGATGCGCGCGTGCTCTCCGGGCCCGCGCAACTGCGGAAGCCGGTGCTGACGTCGATACTGGATTGGCAGTTCGCACCGGAAGGGGCCGGAGCGACGGGGATCGTTACGATCGTGTTCCCAAACCGATCTGAGCGAGCCAGGCAACAGGCGATGGTTCGCAGCTTCCTGGGCAATCAAATCAGTGATGCCCGGGCAGCCTGGCAAGCGGCCCGGCAGAGGAGTGCGCCCGATGGCCCCGACAAAGCGCTTTTCGACAACGCCACACAGAGCATCGAGCGCGGAGACTACCAGGGCGCGCGCTTCGTTTTGAATACCTTGATCAACACCTACGACCACAGCGCGCTTCTGCCTGAGGCCAAGCTGGCCATCGTCGATAGCTGGTACCGCGAGGGGGGAGATTGGGCTCTTCAGCAAGCCTTTGTGGAGTACAAGGATTTCATACAGTTTTATCCGGCTGTTCGCTATCCTTGAAGGTCGATGGCGAAGCGAATCTGTGTATTCTGCGGATCCAGTCCCGGCGTGCGGACCGTGCTATGCGGAGGCCGCGAAGTCAACTGGCGCGCTACCTCGCCGCGAACAAAATCACCGTGGGCTACGGCGGAGGCAAAGTGGGACTGATGGGCACGCTTGCGGACGCCACGCTCGAAGCCGGAGGGGAAATCATCGGGGTGATGCCGCAAGCTCTGGTCGACCGGGAAGTCTCGCATTCGCGAATCCCCGACCTGCGCGTCGTGGGTTCGATGCATGAGCGGAAGGCGATGATGGCCGAGTTGTCCGACGCGTTCATCGCGATGCCCGGCGGTTTCGGTACCTTCGAGGAATTCTGCGAGGTGCTGACCTGGACGCAGCTGGGACTGCATCGAAAGCCCTGCGGGCTGCTGAACGTGGAAGGCTACTACGATCCTCTGCTCGCGCTCTTCGATCACGCGCTTGCCGAGCAGTTTTTGAAGCCCGCGCATCGGCAGATGGTGATTTCCGAAAGCAGTCCGGAATTGCTCGTAGAACCGGCTGCTCGAATATGAGGTGCCGGTCGTCAGCAAATGGATCGGGCGGCAACAGACGTAAACCGGCTGGCCGCCTCGCGCAGATCTTCACCGTAGAATCCGATGAACTTCGCTGCCACGGCGATGCCGAACCAGAGCGCGAGCGAAACGCACGCAACCACCTTCGCCCTGGATGCCGAAACCGGCGGCTCCGCCATCGCAACGCGCCGATGCACCGTGAAATGAAAAGCGACGGCCAGCGCGATCAACCCCATCTTGATCCAGAAGAACGAGCTGTCGTAGCATCGCTGCGCTTCGGACGCCAGATTGAGCGGTCCGGTGGCGAACATGACGGCGAGCCCGGTCCAGGTCCACGGCGCGAGTTCACGCGCTACACGTGATACCGGGTGACGCCTGAATCCAAAGCCGAGCATGGTCAAATCCACCATCATGATGGTCCCGATCAACAGGGCCATTCCGATTAAATGGATTATCTGGGCGGTGGCGATCAGCGCCGCCGAATCGCTCATGATGTGGGCGATCGTGGAGCGGCCGTACCAGTCGAACAACGGTTGGAAGGATTGCCGCATCACGTGCGATCGTATCCGGGTCCGTAAGCGATCGCGCGCCCCGCCGCGATGATGCACATCCACAGAATCAGAGACAGCAGGCCGGCGAGTCTTGCGCGCGCCGGCACGACGGGCGCCGTGTCCCATTCGGCGGCGTGCCGGTAGATGGTCCGATGAAAGATGAGAGCGTTCAAACCAGCCAGCGAAAGCAGCACCAGCTTGATTCGAAAGGCGGGGCTGTTATAGAGCTTCACCGCCTCTGCCGAGAAGAGGCATCCGCCGCTGACGACCATCAGGCCGAAAGCCCACAGTGTGCGCGGTACGATCCGTGACACCACATCGGAAACGGGCATGCGCTTCAGCCCGAGCCCGAGCAGGCGCAAATCAACAAGCATGATCGTTCCGGCGACGAAGATAATCCCGAGCGTATGGACGACCTCGGTGAGATTAAACACCCAGACCGAATCGCGGAGCGCCGCGGCGGGCGGTGTGGTTTCCAGCCACTGGCAGAAGCTGAGGATGAAGTGCGCCATTTGATGCGCCAACAGACGACTCTACACCAACTCCCGTACACACCAGCCAGGATGCCGTTTCGCATACTGGTAGCGGTGACTCCATTACCTCTGATCGAACTGCGCAATGTGACGGTGATGCGCGGCGAAAACATTGCCCTGCGGGATTTCAGCCTGACCATCGGGGCGGGCGAGCACGTGGCGATTCTCGGACCGAACGGCTGCGGCAAGTCGACGCTGATCAAAACCATCACGCGGGAATGTTATCCGCTGGCGCGGGCCGGGTCGTCAGTCGCGATTCTGGGGCGGTCGCTGTGGAATGTCGTCGACCTCCGCGGCATGCTCGGCATCGTATCGAACGATCTGATGACGCAGTGTACGCGTGAAATCACCGGCTTCGACGTGGTGCTCTCCGGGTTCTTTTCGAGCATCGGCATCTGGCCGAATCATCATGTGACGGACCGGTATGCGGGAGAAGGCGTCCGAAGTGCTGGCTTTCCTCGATGCGATGCATCTGGCGGAGAAACCTGTCGACGAAATGTCCTCCGGGGAAGGGCGGCGTATGCTGATTGGCCGGGCGCTGGTGCATGGACCGAGCGCTCTACTCCTCGACGAGCCATCGACGAGTCTCGATCTGTTCGCACAGCACGAATTGCGCGAGACCGTGCGGAAGCTGGCGCGATCGGGCATCGGAATTCTTCTCGTTACGCATCATCTCTCCGATATCATTCCCGAGATCGACCGCGTGATTCTGATGCGCGATGGCCGGATCGCGGCCGACGGACCGAAAGAGGCAACGCTGACCGCGGCGGCTCTGAAAGATCTCTTCAGCGTGGAAGTGGAATTGGCGCGGCGGGATGGGTATTATCACCTCTGGTGATCCGGATGCCGACTGAACAGCAGGAGCAGAGGAACAGGACGCGAGCAGGAACCACGCTGGCCGGCGCTGGTGGCTACGATCGCGGTGGGTGTTTTGTTCTACGCGATGCCGGAATCCCTCACTGTAGGGCCGGGATGGCTGATGCTCGTGGCTGTCGGTGTGTTGACGATTCCCGTGTGGGTGTTCCACCGCATGGGGCGGATGGACCTGAACCAGATTTTCGCCTACTCGACGCTTGCCGTGATCACGCTGGGCGTGATCTCGTCTCTCGTCCTGCTGATCATGAGATTGCCGGCGCACAAAGAGTCGCCAACGGTTCTGCTGCGCGCGGCGGCTGCGTTGTGGGTCAGCAATCTGCTGGTTTTCGCGTCTTGGTACTGGCGGCTGGATGGCGGTGGTCCGAACGCGCGCGATAAGGCTGGCGTACACAAAGACGGCGCGTTCCTCTTCCCGCAGATGATGATGGACCCGGAGTTGAGACGGCAGATGGAAGAGGACAAGTGGAGTCCCGGCTTCATCGACTATCTGTTCCTCGCGTTCAACACGAGCACGGCTTTCTCGCCGACCGATGTCCCGGTGCTTTCACGCTGGGCGAAAGCGATGATGATCGTGCAGTCGGTGATTTCGCTGGCGACGATCGCGCTTCTCGCCGCGCGCGCAGTTAATATCCTCTAACCTAACCCGGCGTAGCCGGAACCAAACAGGTGTGGTTATGATGCCGGAGTGGGCGTTGAGCTACTGACGGAACGTCATGCCGGGCAGATAGCCGGGGTGTTGGGGTGCTGGGACCGGATGCTGATTTTCGGCACATTGCCGAGGATCTGCTTTGCCGGAGGGATGACGTCGTTTCTGTACGAGAGGAAGATCCGGATATTCGACTATCCGAAGTTCGCCGAACCGTTCCGCAACCGGATTCGCGAGAACGCGGAGAAGATGGCGGCCGAGGCGGGTATCGAGATCGAGTTCATCCGCAAGCGGAACTTCCGGAAGGAAGACCGGGTGAAAGAGATTCTGGCCAGCCGGGGTGAGCAGGCGGGGCTGGTCTGCATTTTCTCCGCCATGGAGCCCTGCTCGACCTACAAGCCGTGGCACAACAAGCAGACCGGCAAGACATATCTGGTACCGGATGACGGCAAGTGTCTGCATTACTACTTCTATTTCGTGGACGAGGAACTGGGTCTGTGCCATGTGCGTGTGCCGACGTGGCTGCCGTGCCGGCTGCAGATCTGCTTCAACGGTCACAACTGGCTGGCGGGTCAGTTGAGCAAGCTGGGCATCGACTATCGAATGGCTGACAACGCCTTCAGCCACATTGCGGACTGGCAACGGGCGCAGCGCATCTCCAACGGATGGGAAGCCAAACGGATTCACGCAGCCAGGCTCGACGAGTTCGCGCGGCGGTGCTGCCCGATCTATCGCGACTTCGCCACCGGATATCACTGGAGCGTGGACCAGTGCGAATACGCCACTGACATCGTCTTCCGCAAGCAGGCGGATCTGCAGGCGATCTATGAAAACCTGGCGCGCACGGCGATTCACACCGTCAAGCCGGACAACATCGCCACTTTCCTCGGGCGCAAGCTCAGCCCGCAGTTCGAAGGCGAAATGGGCAACCGTTTCAACATCCGCATCGAAGGGACGCGGATCAAACACACCATGGGGCCGGTCTCGATCAAGCTGTACGACAAGTTCGGCCTCATTCTCCGGATCGAGACCACGGTCAACGATCTGACCTTTTTCAAGCACTACCGCGAGGTAGAACACCGCGACGGCTCACGCGAAACCAAATGGGCCTCCATGCAGAAAACCATCTACAGCCTGCCCGCCCTGCGCGAACTGCTGGAAGCCGCCAACCGGCGTTACCTGGAGTTCCTCTCGGCGATCGAAGATCCCCGCGCCGGAAGAAACAAACTCGACAAACTCTCACAGCCGGTCGAACAGGAAGGCCGCCGTTACTCCGGGTTCAACCTGTTCGACCCGGACGATGAGAACCTGCTCTGTTCCATCGTTCGCGGCGAGTTCAACATCAGCGGCACTGCAGAACAAAACGCTTCGCCGTCCACCTGCCGGAACTCAGCAGCAGCCAGGTATCGCGCCTGCTCAAACGACTCCGCACGCACGGTCTCGTCAAGAAGGTCGGCCACACATACAAGTACTACGTCACTGCATTCGGCAAAGAAGTCGTCGCTACCGCTCTCAAACTCCGGGAACTTGTGATCATCCCGCAGCTCGCCCTCGGGCTCGCTCAATAACTCCGTTTTCCTGCCGGAAAACGTCAGAATCTCAATATAGAGGTACTAATAACAATTCGCGGATCGATTCGAATACGACGCTCGGCCGATTACAGGGTGGATCTTGATGTTTGCCTGATTCGACGTCGCGCCGATCTCATGCATAGTGAGGTGCCTGACAATAAGGCACAAAGGAGCCCATTTTATGATGCGCTTGCAGTTCATCAAGCCTGTGGGAATTCTCACAGCAGTTACTCTGCTCGGTTTCGCGGGGATGTACATCACGTCCTCAAGCGTCCACGCAGATTCCCCCAACTCGGATTCACGTGTCCAACTCGGCTTTGCTGTGCCCCTCGGCCTCAAGCTCAAGACGCAGGGCTTGAACCACGATCAGGTAGGCGTCGGCAGCTATATCGTCAGTGCTCAGGCCGATTGCAACGGCTGCCACACCAGCAACGCCGCGACGGAATACAATGACCCTGGGAATCCGTTCTTCAACCAACATCCCGCCCGCGTCAATCTTGCTGGCTACCTTGCAGGCGGCAGCGATTTTGGCCCGGTTGGCCCGGGTATCGTCGGCGGAAAGACCGGTCCGGGGCCGGATATCATCAGCCGCAATCTAACGCCCGATCACACAGGACTTCCGGAGGGTGGTCACTCGTTATCCGAGTTTCTGATCATCATGCGGACCGGTCACAATTACGACACGGAGATCCATCCCAACTGTTCGTCGACCGTCACGGATAACTGCTACTTCGCGACTCCGGGCAATGAGATCGACGGCAGCCTGCTTCAGGTAATGCCCTGGCCAGCCTTTAGCCATAGAGACGGCACCCTGCTGGGCGGCGGCGTCCGTCTCAAGCGGTTTCTCGAACGTGAACACCGGACGTCGTTCGATCGTGGTGACACGGCCGAAGATGGTCACGTTTGATTTCCCGTTCTGCCGGTCAAACTTCAGATCGCGATCTTCGAATCGCACCGTGATGTTCGCAAGCACCGAAGACCCGGTTACGCGTAAATAGGCGACGCTGACCTGCATCGGCAGCGTCTCATAAGTCGCCAGTTTGCCGATCGCATCCGCAGGGTCGGCGGTGGCCTGCGGCGCCCTTTGCAGCCGAGTGAACTGCTGAAGCCGGTCAAATTGATTGCCCGCGGCTGGCGGGGTCGCCGGATGAATTGCGTCTTTTTCCAGCGGGTCCGTCGTCATGCGGTATTCGCCGTTTCCTGCACGATCTGCGAATTCGATCACGATGTCGTTGCCTATTCCCTGGAGATACCGATAGCGCCAGTCCTCGAATGGAAACGTTTTCGCCGGCGCGTTTCCGGAGGGGTGGGCGTCGATTTCGTCGGACGGACCGAATATTATGTATATCCGTCCGCGATCGGTCTTCCACCCGGGGGAAGTCCAGGCGAAATGTTGGTTGGCGTAAGCGATACGCCGGTAGTGCTCTTCCTTGTACTCGTTTTCGACGCTGTCGGGCGTGGGATCGCGCCGCAGCCAGAACTGCTCGACAAACTGTTCGCGCTCGTCGTCGGTGTTCAGACGTTCGAAGGCGCTGCGCTCCTCCTCAGTGACGATGTCGACGACGTCTTCGTTAAGCCACTTCTGCTGCGGGGTATCCAGTTCCTTCTTGAGCGCGGCTTCTTTCTTCACGCGGTCACCGTCGCCTGGTTCCTGCAACTGCGCGGATAGAAAAGGATCGAACAACAGCGTATTTCGCGCACGACTTGGCAAATAGCGTCGGCAGAGGATCGGGACTCAGCGTCACAGGAACCGGCGCGATCGCCGGGGTTTGCGCGGCGTGCACTGCCGATACCCCGACGCCCGCAATCCAGAGCAGGATCATGGCCCACGCCGCCCCAGGTCCAGGCAGGTTGTTGCCGCGCTCCCGCACCGATTCTGGCTCGATCAATCTGCGAATGCGGTTCACCAGCGACCCACCGTTCGCCGCCAGCGCGGTTTTCAAGAGTGAAGGCTGTCGCGATTCCAGTTCCGCCAGCGCACGGGCATAAGTGAGCACGTCGCCGCCGACGGCAACCGCGATGTCATCGCAGCAGTGTTCACGCTCGGCCCGGATCTGTTCCGAGATCCACCAGACAGCGGGATGGTAGAACAGCACCGCCTCGGCGATGCTTTGCAGGATGCTCGCCAGGTAGTCGAGCCGGCGGACGTGCGCGATTTCGTGGGCCAGCAGAGCCTTGATGTGTTCCACCGGCAGCCCCGGTGAAAAACTCTACGGGCACCAGGATCACCGGCCGCAGCCATCCGATCACGGTGGGAACATCCACCATCGACGAAATCAGCAATCGCACGCGCTGACCTGCGCCAACACATCCCGCGATTCGTTCCACGGTCTGCTGCCACTCGGCCGGCGCTGGGTGTGCCGTCGATCGCAAACGGGCCGTGAATCGCCAGGCGCCAAGCAGGCGAAGGGAAAAGACGAGTACGCCGAACAGCCACAGGGCCACCACGCCAGGCAGGAGCCGCTGCCATTCCGATGCCGAAACGGACCACGAGGTAATCTGCGGCGCCGCGACCGGCACCATGAAGAAAGTCAGCGCGGGCGCGACTGTCATGGCCGCAAGCACCACACAGGCCAGCACGTAGCGCCCCTGTGCCGAGAGCGAACGCCCCGCCAATCTTCGCAGGATCGCGAATGCGATCGCGATCGCCGTCCCCTGCCAGAGGAAGTGCAGCAAAGCCCAACCCAGTCGTTGAATCCAGAATTGCGGTCATTGCGGTTTTCTCCCTTCTCAAACCGGTCGAGTATGCGCCGAATCTCTTTGAGATCTTCCGCTGATGCACGCTGAGCCGTCAGCGCTCCGAGAACCAGGTTCTGCACCGATCCCTCGAACACGCGATGCATCAGGTCGCCCGCGAATCGCGCCTGCGCTTCTTCCCTCGTGAGCGCAGGCTCGTAAACATGCGACCGGTAGCGCTCGCTGCGCCTGAAGCAGCCCTTGTTCGTGCATGACCTGCATTTGCTTGAGGGTGCTGGTATAGCCCGTATCTTTGGCCAGAGCCTCGTGCACTTCACGCACGGTGCTCGGCCCGCATCGCCAAAGAACGGTCAGAATGCCGAACTCGGCGTCGGAGGGAATATCGTTCACAGCCAGGATCTTACTACGATTACAAATCGTATGTCAAGGCAGAATAATCGTAGGTGAGACTTCTCTGTGTCTATTTGACGAGCATCTTGCGATGCTCTTTGAGAATGCACCGGTCCATGACGACTTCGAGTCCAGCGGCGCGCGCCAGGTTCGCAGCGTCTTCGTGCACCACGCCTTCCTGCATCCACACACCGCGCGCGCCGACGCGGATCGCCGCATCCACGACTTCGGGCACGGATTCGGAACGCCGGAAAATATCTACGATATCGATGTGATCGGGAACATCGTCCAGGGTGGGATAAGCCTTCTCGCCCAGCACTTCCGACTCGTTCGGATTCACCGGAATGATCCGATACCCCGCCGACTGCATGTACTCCGAGACTCCATAGCTCGGCCGCGAGCGCCGGCTCGAGAGCCCCACCACCGCGATGGTCTTAGCGTTCCTGAGAAGATTCTCGCCTGCCACCATGCTTGTCACCAGTATGTCCACTCGCAATCCGCATTAATTTTCGCACTTCCTCCGGCGTCAGATAGCGGAACTCGCCCACCTTCAACGGCGCCAGTTCCACGTTTCCGATCCGCACGCGCCGCAGTTTCTCCACCAGCCGCCCGAAGTGCTTGAACATGATCCGGACCTGCTGATTGCGGCCTTCGATCAACTGCACTTCATACCAGGGATTGTCGCCGCGACGGTAGATCTGAATGCGCGCCGGAGCCGTGCGCCGTCCGCTGAGCGGAACTCCCGTGCGAAATTCTTCTTCCTGTTCCGGCGTGAGGTAGCCGTTCGATTTGACCAGATACGTTTTCGGCACATGGCTGCGCGCGGACGATATGGCGTTGGCGAACTCGCCGTCATTGGTCAGCAGAATCAGCCCCTGGCTGTGATAATCCAGCCGCCCGACCGGATACACACGCGCCGCACGCCCGGCAGGTAGTCCATCACCGTGGCGCGGCGCTGCGGATCGCTCACCGTGCTCACCACGCTGTCCGGTTTGTTGAGCGCGATGTAGACGAAGTTATCGGGCTGTTTGATCAGACGCCCGTCGACTTTGATGTGGTCGGTATCGGGGTCGGCCTTGGAACCCAGCTCCGTGATCACCTTGCCATTCACGGTGACGCGGCCTTCGGTGATCAGCACCTCCGCCTTGCGCCGGGACGCCACGCCCGCCGTGGCCAGTATCTTCTGTAGCCGCTCCTCCGCCACTATTCGACCTGCTCGCCGGCAGAGGGCGGAGTCTCAGCGTCGGGGTTGAGGGCCTCCGGAACCGGCTCGACTTCCGGATTAGGAACAACTTCCGGATTAGGGACGACTTCCGAACTTGACTCTACTCCCGGATTGGGAACGACTTCCGGACCAGTATCATCCGGGTTCTCCGTGTCGAACCGCGCCAACTCCTGGAACTCCTTCAGACTGGGCAGTTCGCCCACATCCTTAAGCCCGAATTGCACCAGGAACTCGCGCGTTGTCTTGTAAAGAATCGGCTTTCCGACCACCGCCTTGCGCCCCGCCGTACCGATCAACTTGCGGTCGAGCAGCGTCTTGAGCACGCCCGCACCCTGCACGCCGCGGATCTCCATGATCTCGGGCGCCGTGATGGGCTGCTTGTACGCGATCACCGCCAGCGTTTCGAGCGCCGGCAGCGAAAGCTTCAGCGGCGGATTCAGATTCTTGACGAACCGCCGCACGGCCTCGTGATGCTCGGGCTTGGTCGTCATCTTGAAGCCGCCCGCGATCTCGCGAATGCTGAGGCCGCGCTCGGGACGTTCGTATTCGGCCGCAAGCTGTTCGAGCAGATCGATCACACGGTCGCGCGGCTGCTCGATCGCAGCGCAGATCTGCTCCAGCGTCAGCGGCTCATCCGTCACGTAAATGATGGCTTCGAGGACGGCCTTGAGCTTCGCGTCCTCCATCGTGATCGCATCGGGTGCGGGCTCGGCCGGAAACAACTCATCGGCGGAAAACGATTCCTGCTGCTCAAGCGGTTTTTCTTCGTCCGGGTCTTCCGGTTGATTCGGATCTGTTTCTTCGGGAAAAGCCATTCGTTACTTGTATTCCTCTTCGATTGCGGCCGTCGGATGCGCCTCGGCCTCGTCAAAACGCTCGCCCTTCGCCAGCGCGATTTCGCCGAACAGATCCGGCTGCAGGATCAGCACCGTCTGCGCCTTCACCATTTCGAGCACGGCCAGGAACAGGCAGATCATCGCGCGGCGCGTGCGCTGGCTTTCCATCACCTGCAGGATGAACAGCGGCTTGTCCTTGCGGGTCGCGTCGAGCAGCGTCGCGGACATGCGCCACCATGTCGCTCACCGAGATTTCTTCTTCGCTGGACCTCGTAGACCGGCCGATTCTTCGCCCGTTCCAGCACTTCGCCGAACGCCTTGATCAGGTCGAACAGACTTACCGCAAGGCCGGGATTGTCATCCTCCGAGACGAACTGCTTCATCTGCGGATTCGACCAGACGTTTTCTTCGATGATGCGCTTCTGCTGCAGCATCTCGGCCGCGTCCTTGAAGCGCTCGTGTTCGAGCAGCCGCTGGACCAGTTCCTCGCGCGGGTCCTCTTCGGCTTCACCTTCCTTGCGCAGCGCCGGATCGGTCGGCAGCAGCAGGCGCGACTTGATGTGGATCAGCGTCGCGGCCATGAAGACGAACTCCGCGCCGATGTCGAGATCCATCTCGCGCGCCTTATCCAGATAGGCGAGGTACTGCGAGGTGATGGTCGCGATCGGAATATCGCGGATGTCGATCTGCTGTTTGCGGATCAGATCCAGCAGCAGATCGAGCGGTCCGTCGTACTGATCGAGATGAACGTTCAGAGGCGATGAAGACACCGTGGACAATCTTTCATTGTACGGCTTGGCCGCATCGTGACGTGAAACGCCACCGTCCCAGGGAGCGGTCTAAGGGCGTTTCCGGAAGGGACGTTTCGGTGGCCTGTCGCCTCCCGTCCCGAATTTCGGTGGCGCGTCGCCTCGCGGCGGACGCGCACGGTCCCCGCCGCGATCAAACGAACGCGGTGGTCCTGAGCGGGGTGGGCCGGACGGTTTGGATCGATCATCCCTGGGTCCTGACCGTGGTGGTCCTGACCGTGGTGGTCCTGACCGTGGTGGTCCTGACCGTGGTGGCTCCCGATCTTGGGGGGCCCGATCTCGGCGGTCCTGACCGCGGCGGTCCCGATCTCGGCGGCCCTGTCCGAAACTCTCGTTTGGGAGGGCCATCCTTCGAGTAGGGAGGCCGTGATGCGCCACGATCCCCCGAACGAGGCGGACGGGCATCGCGCCGGTCATCCTTACGTTCGAACGGCTTCCGTTCGAAAGGTTTCCGGTCAAAGGACCGCTTGCCCGCGGCCGGTCTAAGGCGATCGGAAGCCGGAACGAATTCCCGTCGCGGCGGGGCGGAGCAATCGGACGCTTTTCCCCAGGCTCGGATCGGCAGGCTTGAGATCGAGCTGGAGGGGCTGCCGGCGGTTTCGCAATCGGGGGCTTCGAGATCGGGGGCCTCGGGGGGCGGGGACGCTCACTTTCGATGTTCGGCGTCGCCTGACCGCGCGGGCGCGCAGCTTCTCCGTTCCTCCTCCGGCACTTCTTTGACAACGGCGGCGCGGGCGATTTCTTCCGCCACCTGAACCACCACGCGCATGGCTCCGACATCGTGCACCCGAACGATATGAGCGCCGTTCAGCACAGCCGCGGCAACGGCTGCGGCCGTCGCAAATATCGTTTCGTTCTCGGAGGTTTGCGCGATGAAAGACTTTCGCGACGGCCCGGCCAGAATCGGATAATCGAGCGCGGCGAGCTGTTTCAGATGAGCGAGAATCTCGACGCTTTGCTCCTTGCGTTTGCCGAAACCGAGCCCGGGATCGATTACGATGCGCGCACGCTCCACGCCGGCATGGCGCGCCCGGCTGACCGTCGCGTCCAGATCGCGCGCGATGGTGCCCATCACGTCCTGCATCGGCGGCAGTTTCGCCCAGGTTTCCGGCGTGCCCCGCATGTGGTTCAGGATCAGACCGGCGTTGCCGTTGACTGCAACCCGGGCGAGATTCGGGTCGAACGTAAGTCCGCTCGGATCGTTGAAGATTTCGACCCCGTATTCGAGCGACCGCTCGGCGATCTCCGATTTATAGGTATCGAGCGAAAGGGGTGCGCGCAGATTGCCTCGCAGGCGTTTCAAAACGGGAACGAGCCTCTGCCATTCCTCGTCGGCGGAGATTCGGTGCGATCCGGGTTTGGTCGATTCGGCGCCGATATCGATGATGTCGGCGCCCTGCTCTTCGAGTTCGAGCGCGCGGGCGTAGGCGCGGTCCGGATCGTTGAAGCGGCCGCCGTCGGAAAACGAATCGGGCGTGATGTTGAGGACGCCCATGATCAGCGTCCGCTCGCCCAGCTGCATTTCCGAGCCGCGCAGCTTCCAGTAGTATATTTTTCTGTTCATTCCTGCACCTCAAGTGTCCCATGCCAAATCGGAACTAAAGAATTTTTAACCTAAAGAATGTTTAACTCCGATCGAACATAGAGAGTAGATGGAATGCCCTCCCGACAATTCGTTCCAGCCTGTTTTGGAGGTGGCCGAGTCGCCCTCACCCGCTATCCGGACTACTGACGCCCGATTTGCGAACGCTATCTCCGCAATGGTTTCAGGCTAGCTCTGACTTACGGAGCGGCAGATCCCATATCGGTGCGTACTCTGCTCGACATCCGGCCCGACTACATCAAGCTCGAAAAGACGCTGGTGAGTGCACATCGAGACGCTGCCGTGCTCGCTCGTCATCCGCCAACTGGCCGATCACGGCGAGCATTTCCGCATTCCGGTGGTGGCGGACGGGGTAGACCGCCGCGCGACCGCGGAGAATCTCTGGCTGCTGAATGTTTCGCTCATGCAGGGGCCGCTGTGTGATCCCATTGCAAGTCCGGTGGCGCTAAAGGGTCCCGGCAAACGAGCCGGAGTTTAGACTCGGATATTGGCTCTCGAACTCGACACTTCCCTCGCGTACCTCAAAGGCGTCGGCCCCGCGCGCGCCGCGATGCTGGCGTCGAAGGGTCTCGAAACTGTCGAAGACCTGCTGAATTACTTCCCGTTCCGCTACGAAGACCGCAGCAACCTGAAGTCGATCTCGCAACTCGCGCCGGGTGAGATGGCGACGGTGATCGCGGAAGTGCGCTCGGCGAAAGTGATGGGCTTCCGCCGCCGCAACCTCGGCTTGTTCGAGGCCGAGTTCACCGATGCTTCGCGCGCCATCCTGCTCGGCAAGTGGTTCCACGGGGCATATCTTGCGGACCGGCTGACGCCCGGAACCCGCGTGGCGCTCTTCGGCAAGATTGAGTTCGACTCCTACAAGGGCGAGTTGCAGATGATGCATCCGGAAACCGAATTCCTCGGCGGCGAGGATGACGACATTGACCCAGGCGATTCCGCGCTGCATGTGGGGCGCATCGTGCCCGTTTACGAAGCTGCGGGAAAGGTCAATACCAGGGTGCTGCGCACGCTGGTGCATCGCATTCTGCAACAGATGCCCGAACTGGAGGATCGGCTGCCGGAGGCGATCTGCGCGCGGCTGAAATTCCCCTCGCGTACCGAAGCCATCCGCGAGGCGCATTTCCCGGCTTCCGGAACGCCGATCCGCATCCTGAACGACTTCCGCTCCGCCGGGCAATTCCGGCTGATTTTCGAAGAGTTTTTCTGGCTGGAGTGCGGTCTCGAAATCAAGCGGCAGAGCGGCCGCAACATGCCGGGTATCGCGTTCGCGCTCGGCGAGAACGTGCGGGAGCAGATCAAGAAGCTGCTGCCGTTCAAGCCCACCAACGCGCAGAAGCGGGTGCTCAAGGAGATCGCGGAAGACATGTCGCGGCCCAGTCCCATGAGCCGCCTGCTGCAGGGCGATGTGGGCAGCGGGAAGACGATTGTCGCGGCGCAGGCGGCGGTGATCGCCGTCGAAAACGGTTATCAGGTCGCGCTGCTCGCGCCCACCGAAATCCTGGCGGCGCAGCATTTGTTTTCGCTGGGCCCGCTGTTGCAGAAGCTGGGATATCCGATCGCGCTGCTTACCGGAAGCTCGACTGCGCGCGAGAAAGTGAAGCTCAAGGAAATGCTGCGGATGGGGCTGGTGCGTGTCGCGCTCGGCACGCACGCGCTGCTCGAGAAAGACGTCGAGTTCGCGAAGCTGGGTCTCGTCATCATCGACGAGCAGCATCGCTTCGGCGTGATGCAGCGCTTCGAACTGGTGCGGAAAGGCGTGACGCCGGACGTGCTCGTGATGACGGCGACGCCCATCCCGCGCACGCTCGCCATGACGCTCTATGGCGACCTCGACGTTTCCACGATCGACGAGCTTCCTCCCGGCCGGCAGAAGATCGTTACCAAACACTTCACCGCGGATCAGATCGAACTCGCGTGGAGCGCCTTGCGCCGTGAGATCGATGCGGGCCGGCAGGCATACGTCGTCTATCCGGTGATCGAGGAATCGGAGACGCAGGCGATGAAGGCGGCGCAGCAGATGTACGAGCATCTCTCGCGCGAAGTGTTTCCCGATGTGCCGGTCGGGCTGCTGCACGGGCGTCTGGGTTCCGGGGAGAAAGAAGCGGCGATGGAGGCGTTCAAGAACGGGCGCACGAAGATTCTGGTTTCGACGACGGTGATCGAAGTGGGCGTCGATGTCGCCAACGCCACCGTGATGGTGGTCGAGCAGGCCGAGCGCTTCGGGCTCTCGCAATTGCACCAGCTTCGCGGGCGCGTGGGGCGCGGCGCGGAACAAAGCTACTGCATGCTGGTCACGGAAAAGATGAACGATACGGCGAAGGAACGCATCCGGACGCTGGTGGATTCGCAGGATGGATTCAAGATCGCCGAAATGGATTTGAAGCTGCGCGGTCCGGGCGAATTTTTCGGGACGAAACAGTCGGGGCTGCCTTCGCTGCGGATCGCGAACATTTTGCGCGACCCCGATATTCTTTCGCACGCGAAGAATGAAGCGCGGGCGTTTGTGGAGCATCCGCCGTCACACGAAGCCTTTGTGGCGGCGATCGAATACATCAAGAACCACTGGCAGCGCCGGTACGGTCTGGTGCAGGTGGGTTGATGAGGCGGAAACCGTGAGGGTGATCGGGGGGGAGTTCCGTTCGCGAAGGCTGCAGTCGCTGCCGGGAATGGACGTGCGGCCGACGTCGGACAAGATGCGGGAGACGTTGTTCAACATTCTGGGAACGTCGATCGGAGGCGTGGTGTTTCTCGATGCCTTTGCGGGCACGGGCGCGGTGGGGATCGAAGCGCTGAGCCGCGGGGCGCGGCATGCCGTCTTCATCGAGAAAGATCGCAACGCCGCGAATCTGATCAAGAGCAATATCGCGGCGCTCGGAATCGGCGCGCGGGCGCGGGTCATTCAGGGCTCGGCGGCGCTCTATCTGGAAAAAATCGACGCGGATATCGTGTTCATCGATCCGCCGTATCCGAAGGAACGCGAGTATCAGGCCGCGTTCGATGCACTGGAATCGAAATCGCCGGAGTTGGTGATCGTGCAGCATTCCGTGAGGTTCGCCCTGGCCGATGAGCAGGGTCCGTGGCGCCGCACGAGGATCGTCAAGCAGGGCGAGAATGCGTTGAGTTTCTTCCGTCGTTAGAGCATTTTCGACAATTAGTGCGACAGTACCTCGTTTCCGAGCCGCGACAGTGATGGAGCGGTGTCCGTAAATGGTGAAAACGCTTCCGCTTTTCCAGGCTATTTGGAAGGGATTGGCGGCATCATTTGTGTGGGAGATGGCTGCATCCCTTGTTGCGAATTTCCGAGGGGCGAATTTCCGAGGGGCGAATTCCCAAGCGGCAAATTCCCTGGCTGCTGTTGCCCCTGTTGTTGCTGCGGTTGCGCCGTCGCGGCGCCACCGGCGCGGGCTTGATCTTTCGAGATGTCGTACACGAATTCCCACTCGTTGTATTTGGTCTTGTCTTTGTAGACCTTTATGCCTTCCTGCTCACGCTTGCTGGCAACACCGGCGATGCCTCCGCCGATCGTCGGTGCCGCCGCTGCGGCTTGTGGCGTGGCGCCCGTATTCCCCGCCGGAGCCGCAGGGGAGCCAGTGGGCCCGTTCAAACCGCCTGGCCGGGCAGTAGTCAGTAATTGGCCGATCATGTTGGCGCCGGCGGTCGCCCCGGTCTGACCGGTCATGGGAAAGGTCGTGGCTGGTTGGATGCCCGGTGGCATCCCGGGGATGGGTTGCGACGGATTCTGGCTCTGTCCGGGAAAGCCCGGCAGGCGGATTCGGCCCGTTGGCGCCTGTGTTGGGGATGATCTGGCCATTGGCGTCGAACTGAGGTGCGCCCGGCTGAATCAGGCCAGGCTGATTCAGACCTGGCTGGGGCATACCTGGCTGGGGCGTACCTGGCGGCAGCCCGCCTGGCGGGAATGCACCTGGCTGCGGCATACCGGGTTGCAGCACACCCGGTTGCAGCACCCCGGGCTGAAGCTGGGGTTGAGCCAGTTGCGGATTGTTCGGATCGCCCGGGGCGCCTGGCAGGTCGCTGGGCCTTAACCTTCCCGCTATGTTCACTCCCTGGTTCGGGTCCGTCTGGTTCCCGCCGACCTGTTGAGCCTCTGTGATGAAGTTCTGCGGTGCGTTGGCAGCATCGCCCGATTTCTTGTTGTAGATCAGAGAATCGGTGAAGACACCGCCCGGTCCAACGTGAATCAATCGCCATTCGTCTTTTCCGGTCATGGGGTCGACGTAGTGCTGGCGAAGGAAGCGAAGATTCTGGGTATTGTCCAGTGCGTCGAAATCGGCCGGATAGCGATTGAATTTCCGGACGTAGAGCTGTATCGCCCGCGAGTACTGTTCGCCGCGGTCGATCAGCAGTTGTTCCCGGTCGCGCTGGGCTTCGAACGCCACGCGCGGCAGTTCCATGAAGAGCATGATCGCGTGGTGGCGGCAAGAGCGTAAATGAACAGCAGCGCAAAACCGGATTCCGGGTTGCGTTGTTTCGGGTGATCTTGTTTCGGGTAAGGGCGCCGGTTCATGCAGCCGGGTCCTCCTGGATGCGCACGGTCTGGTTGCTCTTGAACTGTGTGTCCTCGATGGTGATGGAGGTCAGCCCGATCGCTACCACTTTGTAACGGCCTCGTTTCACCGCATCGTTCTCTCCCGCGATGATGACATCGTCGCCATCCAGCAGGAAGGCTTTCTTGGTGCCGTCAACCTTTGAGATCTGGTAGCCGTAATACTTCATGGTGATCGGCGGCGCCGTGGGTTTAGCGGGAGGAGGAGGGGGCTGTGGTGGTAGAGCGGGCTCTATCGGGCCGCGAGCTGCCACCGGAATTGGCTTGACAGTGGGCAGTACGATCGGCTTCGCGGATGGCGGCGGAGGAGCCGCGCCGTACTGGAAGAGATTGCGCATTGACGCCTCGGGCTCCACGTTCTGCACTTTGGCCAGCAGATCGAGGCGCAGCGTTGGATCGATAGTGGCGGGATCGGGCCGGTCCTCCGGACGCTCCGCGCCCTGGCGAAACTTGATCTCGCCGCTCGTATTCGCGCCGCCGCGGCCCGCACGCCGGGTATTCGAGCGCGACGGCGCGCGCTCCGGAGCTTTGTTGACGGGGTCGGCAAGAACCGGCGGGCGTTGGGGAACGGGCGAAGGGCTACTGGAATCGCCGGCAAATACATTCATGTAAATGCGCCACCGCAGCCACGGCGAGAAGCACACCGAGGACGGCCACCTTCTTCGGCTGGGCTCCGAGCGTCACAAGGCGCCTCCCGGACATATCCCGGATAAATGCGTTCAGCTTGAACGTCACGTTGTAGATGTCACCCTTTGGCGGCGAGGCAATCTGCAGACTCTCGATGATCAGGAAATGGGACGAGCGGTCGAGCAGGTTCACCAGCCGGACCAGCTGCGGATAGCCGCCCTCGAAATTCACCGAGATCGACAGCATTTCGAGATCGTCGGTGCCCTCGATCGGATCGAGCGAATTGAATTGGGCCTCCTTCCTGGTCATTCCGGCTGTCTTCGCGGCCCCGTTGATCTCGTTGATGATCGTCGAGAAGGTGTAGCGGCGATTGGAGAAGTAAGTAGCGAGGAAGTTTTCGCTTTCGGTCTTGCCCTTATCGATGTTCGAGGTCAGCAGACGGCTGCGCTTGAGCATCAACTGCGCCGCGGGAAGCTGCGCGCGGGAGCTGGCGAGCTGCAGATTCAAAACCTCGGGCGACACGCCGATCAGATGAAACGCAAAGGCCGCGGCCACGAGGTTCGCGGCGAGCAACAGCCCCAGCCCGGCGCGCACCAGCATCCGCGGGTCTCGCATGTGAGAACCGAAGGAGCGAGAGACACCGAACTTCCGGCGGGCCACACCATGTTGCGGAGCGCGCTAAAGCTTCTGGGCATAACTCACCGAAAGGCGGTAGCGATGGAACGCATCGGTCTGCGACGGCGGCGTGATGGAGCTGACGACCACCGAGCCGAAGGTATCCGAACCTTCGAGATTCACGATAAAGGTGCTGACCGGCTCGGGCGAGTCGGCCGCCACCTGCATGTCGAGAGAAACCTCATCCCGGGCATTGATCGAAGGCCGGATGGAGAGGATGCGCACATTGGGCGGCAGCACCTTTTCCAGATCGGAAAAGATCTTCGTCCAGCTGGTCGCCTTGAGCCTGATCAGCTCGTTGAGAAGCACAATGCGGTCGAGCGCGACTTCGTTGCCGGGCTGGCGCATCTGTGCGTTGAGCTTCGTCTGTTCGGCGCGGATCGCCGTCAAGCTGCCGGTTCACGCGATTGAGAGCGATCTGCGTATCGCGGGTTTCGCGGCGTTCGGTGACCGAACGGGACACCAGATACACCAGGCTCGCGATCAGCAGCAGCGCGGCAAGAGCGGCGCCGGCGAGCATCGGCCGGTCATGCCGGAACGGGGCGCGCGCCAGATTGATGGGGACTCTCATGCGGCTCTTTCTTTTGCTTTCGCGGGTTTCGCTTCCGCGGCTTCGCTTTCGCAGTGAGCGATTCCAGGTAGCCCGCAAGCCCGGGCCACGGATTGTCGAGTGATTCCACAGGGATTTCGAGTTCGTGCGCCAGCCGGGGAACCGAGAGCCCAGCGTCCCGACCGAAGCCGGCGATGAACATCTTCGCTGGGCGGGAGCCGGTCTGGTCTTCGATGTAGGCGAGTGTGGGATAGACGTCGGCGATAATCTCGGCGAGGGCGTCAGCTCGAGCCGCCTCATCCGCATGCGCCCGCTCGAGCGAGCGGACGATGGTGACCACTCCATCGCTGAGCGCCAGCACCGTTAACGCTCCGGGGCTCAAGCGGGCGATTACGATCGATCCGGTGACGGGAAAGAGATCGAGCATGGCGAGCGACGAGACGGTGACCAGGCCGGTATCGAAACCCGCGGTGCGGAAGGGCGCTTCGTAATGCGCCACGATCTCCGACGGCGCGACCGCGACGATCACTTTATTACCCGCCTGCGGGAAATACGACAACGCCGCGTCGTCGATATCGAAAGGCACGCTCTTGCGCAAGCGGAAGTTGATCAGCGGACGCCGCTCTTCTTCCTTTGCGGGCAGCGAATCGAAATCGAGCACGGCGATGCGGACACAATTATCCGGCAGGATGAGGGCGGCCCGCCTTTTGGCGTTTCGCCCCGCCGCGCGGCGGGAGACCAGTTTGCGTACCGCTTCGGCGAACGCTTCAGGATCGAGAATATTCTCGCGAACCGGTGACGGCGCAATGACGCCCGGCGGCAGCGGTACAGTCTGGAGGGCGGCCGGCGGCCGCGTCCGCGACATGGCAATGCCATCCGCCGCGATCTCGAAGACGAATTCAGGAGGCGGGTCCTTCAAAAAGCCCAGCGCACTGCTCCACTGAAAATTGTTGCCAGGCTTCATTCGATGAACGTCACCTTGTTGATTTCCTTGAGTGTGGTGATGCCGTGCCGCACCTTCTCAACCGCCGACTCGCGCAGGAACGTCATCCCTTCTTCGCGCGCCAGGCGTTTGATTTCCGAGGTCGGGCGGCGGTCGAGAATCAGTTCTCGGATGCGGTCGCTCAGATCGAGCAGTTCGTGAATCGCGGTGCGTCCGCGGAAACCGGTGCCGCCGCATTCGAAGCAGCCCGGGGCTTCCATCAGTTCCAGTTCGCGCCATTCCGCGGGATCAAGCCCGCTTTCGACGAACATCTGGTCCGGATACTTCACGGGCCGCTTGCAGTGCTCGCAATTGATGCGCACCAGCCGCTGCGCCAGGATGCAGTTCAGCGCGGAGACGAAGTTATAGGCTTCGACGCCGATGTTCAGGAAGCGCCCCAGCACGTCGACCACGTTGTTGGCGTGGACCGTGGTGAACACCAGGTGGCCGGTGAGCGCGGAGTTGATGGCGATCTGCGCCGTCTCCTGGTCGCGGATTTCGCCGACCATGATCTTGTCCGGATCGTGCCGCAGAATCGAGCGCAGTCCGCGCGCGAAGGTCAGACCCTTCTTTTCGTTCACCGGGAATCTGCGTGATCCCCTTGAGCTGATATTCGACCGGATCTTCGATGGTGATGATCTTGTCTTCGTCGTTCTTGATCTCGCTCAGCGCCGCGTAGAGGGTGGTGGTTTTGCCGGAACCGGTCGGGCCCGTGACGAGCACCATCCCGTAGGGCTCGGCGATGTAGCGGCGGAATTTCACGAGATCGCTCTCGCTGAAGCCGACCACGTCGAGCGAGAGCTTGGCGAACTTCTCGCTCATCGACTCTTTATCGAGCACGCGCAGCACGGCGTCTTCGCCGTGGATGGTGGGCATGATCGAGACGCGGAAATCGATGAGCCGCGTTTTGTAGCGGACGCGGAAACGCCCGTCCTGCGGGACGCGCCGCTCGGCGATATCGAGCTCGCTCATGACCTTGATGCGGGAAATGATGGTGGTGTGCCAGTCCTTCGCGATGGGCGGCATGGCGTAATGCAGGACGCCGTCAATGCGGTACTTGATGACGACTTCCTGATCGCGCGATTCGATGTGGATGTCGCTCGCGCGCCGCTCGAGCGCGTTGAAGATCGTGGTGTCGACCAGCTTGATGACCGGCGCGATGTCGCTATCGACCGAAGCGAGCCGGTCGATGGAAAGCGTTTCTTCGGGGTTGTCTTCGTCGCCCACGACGTCGAGCGCGAAGCCTTCGGTGACTTCTTCGAGGACGCGCTGCGATTGCTCGGTTTTCTTGAGGAGGTCGGCAATCTGGGAGGCGGTCGCCACCTTGACGCGGAGTTTCTTGTGCAGCAGCAGGCCGAGTTCGTCGATCGTGTTGAGGTTGCGCGGGTCGGCGAGGGCGATTTCGAGGGTTCCGTTTTGCGCCTTGAGGGGCACGAAGTTGTAACGGAACATCAGGTCGACGGGAATGGAGCGGAAAAGGTCGTGCTCGATGGCGCCGTCGCGGAGGTCGACGAATTCGCAGCGGTAGCGAAGGGCGGCGGCCTGGGCCTCGGCGACCTCACCTCCGCCGTTTGCGGCGTTGAGCACGGGAAGGGGGAGTCTGGTCTGCGGGGCGGTCATGGGATACACTTCGCGCTACGGGGACACTTCACGCGCGGCTCATAACTATGTGACGCAAAATCCGGGCTTTGCGTTTAGGCTAGAGTGAGGGGTTTATTTTCAATGGGTTAGCCCGGCGGTAACAGGGGCGTACTGAGGGAGTCAGTTACGATCAACTCGCGAACCCGAAGACGATCGATCGTCAGGTCTTCGATCGCGATCGATTTGAGGTTGGCTTTGCCGACGGCCAGGCGGCCGATGACGAGGCGGCCGACGGCCAGGGCGCCGATTGCAAAGGCACCGACCGCGAAGAGACCGAGGGCATTGGCGCCGACCGCGGCGTGGCCGATGCTCACTTGTCGAAACTTTTTGCTACGCGTCATATGAGATCACCCCATGCCACATCTACCATAGGACAGGTGGGAGTGGAACTGGAATCGCTGCTCAGCCGCCCGCCGCTGCGGATCGACGAGGGTGGCATCCGCGCAAAACTGAACGGCCAGACCGTACTCGTGACCGGTGCGGGCGGGTCGATCGGTTCGGAGTTGTGCCGTCAGATCGGGCGCCTCGGTCGCGGAGCCATCATTGGGTTCGATATTTCGGAAAACGGGCTTTTCCATCTGGATCGCGATATGAGTGGCATGGAACACGCCTGGAGGTTCGTCCCCGAGATCGGCAATATTCAGAGCGGGCGGCGCGTGCGGGAGGTGATCGCGAAGCATCGGCCTTCGATCATTTACCATGCAGCGGCCCCCAAGCACGTGCCGCTGATGGAGGATCACATCTTCGAAGCGGTGGAAAACAACGTGCTCGGGACCTGCACTTTGCTCGCGGAGGCCCACTGCGGCCGGCGTTGAGGATTTCGTGTCGATCTCATCGGACAAAGCCGTGAACCCGACCAGCGTCATGGGGGTGACCAAGCGTATCGCGGAGGTCATGGCGAAATCGCTTCCTTCCGCGCCAGCCCGGACGGTGTCAGTCCGATTTGGCAACGTGTTGGGAAGCAATGGGAGTGTCGTTCCGTTGTTCGAGAAGCAGATTGCGGCGGGTGGTCCGGTGACGGTGACTCATCCGGAAATGCGGCGGTACTTCATGACGATTGACGAAGCGGCTCACCTGGTGCTGCAGGCTTCGGGGATAAGTGCGGGTAGAGAAGTGTTTGGGCTGGAGATCGGCGAACCGGTGAAGATCGTCGATTTGGCAAATCGGATGATTCTGCTGGCGGGGCTTCGGCCGGGCGCGGATGTTCGGATCGAGTTCACGGGAATCCGGGCCGGAGAGAAGTTGTTTGAGGAGTTGAGTGCGCCGGGCGAGCGGGTTCATGCGACCAGCCATGAGCGGATCAAACTCATCGTGGGTGCTGATGATCAGGTACGCGATGCCGGATGTCAGCTGAAGCGCTTGCGGACATTGTGTGATGATCGTGATCTGAGCGGTCTGGTAAGTGAAATTCGCCGGATTGTCCCGAATTACACGAGATAACGTCAGGCCGACGTTCGTTTGCGGAGCGCATGATCGAGGCTCCACGGACCCGCGCCAGCGGCGCTCAGCCAGAGGAAGAAGAAGCAATAGAAGACCGCGAGTTCGCCGCCGTTGGTGAGCGGCCACAATCCGCGGGGCGCGTGAGTGCGGAAATATCCTACGGCCATTTCGCCGGCGAGCAGGAATGCGACAGGCGTGGTGAAAAGGCCCAGGATGATGAGCGCCCCACCGATGGTTTCGATCACGCCTGCGGCGCCGAGCATGGAGGACAGGGGCGGCGTGGTGCCTCCGAGGCCGCCGAATGCGCCGAACATTTTTTGCCAGCCGTGCAGGGAGAAAGTGAATCCGATGACGATGCGCGCAAGCGACCGCAAGCGGGGTTCAAAGGGCGCGAGTGCCGACATTTCCAGAGCCATCGGGACTCACCATATCACGCGCCGTCATTGCAGGATGGTGCCCGGGGCGGGAATTGAACACGTTTGAAGGTTTTCTTTCCCCCTTGTTTTCACTATCCCATTGATTTTGCGTTGTGCTGGATTTGCGGAATGGGCGATTTGAGCGGGTATTGGCCCCGTATCAGCACCACGACAGGAAACGATTATTTCAATTCGTGCAAGCCTTATGAGTTCTCCGTCACCCAGTTTCAAAGCCTCCTGAAAATTTCGCCGCTCCTCGATGAGTTGGAGTTGCCGGACTGTCCCGGTCGCTTCAATCTGGGCGTTCTTGCGATCCGTGATATCGACCAACAGGTTTATGCCGCCAATGACCTGTCCATTGGCGTCGCGCAGGATCACGGGGTATGGCGTAAACCAGAAGCGCGTGCCATCGGGCCGCTCGGCTATGCATTCGATGCCTCTGGATTACGTCGCCCCCCTTGAGCGCGATCGCCATTGGGGATTGGTCGTGAGGCAAAGGAGTGCCGTCCGCCCGGAAGAGCTTCCATGTGATGCACCACTGGTCGGTGCCGAACTCGGGTACGCGGCCTGACAGGCTCACCGCGGCGGCGTTGAAATACTTGAGGCGGCCCTCGGAGTCCGTCGTATAGATCGCAACAGGGAGGGCGTCAACCATCTCGCCGAAGAGTCTATTCGATTGCTCGTCACCGCGAGCCACGAGATCCGACAGCGCATTCGGTACACCTTCAAACAAGCTGCCCCTCCTTGCTCACCGGGCGCTTCGGTCGAAATTCTTCGCCGCAGGACCGGGACAGAAAAACCGTGCAGAGACTCTATCACATGCAGGGCGTAGGAAGTACTAAACGGTATTGCGAATCAAAGTTTTATTGGCGGCCATCCTTCAATGAATCGTGTGCGAACCAGAAGATTCCAGCTCCTCACCGGATGGAAATCCGCTCTCAGATTTTGCGTTGCTCGTCGTGTCCCAGATCTTGTATACGTCCGCAATAATTTGACGAGCACGGCTCAACGGTAATAAACCCGCAGAGATCTTCCACGGAGAAAGCATAATATCCCACAGCTTCCCAAGAAGAAGTTCAGTGACAGCCAAGAGTCCTGCCTTCGTAAACGGTCGTCCCGCAGTGGCCACGTCGAAATGCATCGTGACGAAAGCGTCAACCTTCTCCACCGAGTCGTTTGTGCTCAACATGTCCACACAGTCATTCTCGACCTCGAAGGACACGCAGGGGATTTGTTTGGCATCACACCAGCGGCAAAAGACTTCAGTGAGGCGAGTTTGCTTTCCTGAATACTTTAAATACCCGAGCGGGATTGCTGCCATAAACAGCGCCCGGTCTTTGCGCTTCAGCACGATGCCGACCTTTTCGCCGTCATCCGTCTGAACTTGCAGTTCTCCGTTGGCCACCGAGACTATTTGGTCGGCTGTTAGCTCCTGATTAGGCTTGAGAGTGAGGATTGGAATCATACGCGCCGCCAGGCATTCGTGTCGCTCTTATCTCACCACTCGACTGATGGAGGCAGCAACATCCTCTAACTGCTGTAGCTAATGTTGAACCCGTTCAGATCGAGCGAGACAAAACTGGCGGAGATCACGATCCCGTTTACGCCCGGGGGTACCGTGATTCTACACGCAATCCGCTCCCGGAGATATCACCCGAATGGTGTAACCCAAAACGCTGCATCCGTGATTTCTTGCAATTGCATTTAGCTGCGACGCGTTTCTGACGTTCCGGCGGCCACCAAAGGGTCATCCCAGCCGAACCTAGAGTCTACGCTCCTGATTTGCCCGCTCCGTGAGTTGGCCGTTGTCCTTCGGTAAATGACTGATTAGCAAAGGCCTTCGCCGGGCGATTGCACGGAGCGGTTGGAGCAGAAGCTGGCGACTCTCGGTGATTCGTTCGTGAAGACGCTTCGAGGCGACTATGGTCGCGTGCAACCTTCGAGCGGCGGCACAGGGACAGCTACAGGGACTTTCACAGGGACTCCGGTTCAAAATCATGGGCAACGCTGAGTAGCGGCGGATACCCGCGATGATGGCCCATAGACCAGCGTTCTTGCCCTGCATGTAAACTCCTTCGAGCTGCAATCACCCGCAGTCGGATACCAGGACTGTCCTGACAGTAATTTATTACATATCAAGGACGAATTTTCGCGCAGCTTCGGATAGCCCGGCGTTACGTCAGCTCCAGCCCGTCAAACAAACAAAAAAACACGAACAAAAACCCTGGCTGGAGATCATCATCTCCAGCCAGGGTTTTGCAGCACCTCTGAGAGTGCGTCGATTTTCAGTTGCCCTGGTGGACGGTCAACGGAATCGAAGCGAGGTACTCGTGATGTCTGACTTTGCCGTGAGCGACCGCGTAACCGCCGTTCAGGGTCCAGACCTCACTCAGGGCGCAGCCTTCATTGCCGCACCGGAATACCAGGCGAGGATCAACCTTTTCCAGAGGTCCGCCGCCGGCGCCGAACGTGATGGCCATAGCAGCGTGGTGGGTGTCGGCATTGTAAAGACGAAGCACTTTCCCGCCGCTTTGGTTATCCAGGTTGATCACGTAATTTCCCGCTGCCTCGCCGGCGCCTCCCGGGATACTGAACGCGAACGGGACATCCGCCTTCATCGTGGTCTGGCCAAACGCCGTGGTTCCGAGGAACAATGCAGTGGCTGTAAACAGAAAGAATCGATTCGTTAAGCTCTTCATTTTTTACCTCCTCCCAGAGGCTTCGAACGCAACGGATAAGTGCAATCGGCAGACCGTGCGTTTATTGCCCGGTATGCATTTGCAGACCATTGAAAACAGACGAAACTCGACGGTCGCCGCGCGAATTTGTGAACCTTCGGGTTCACGCGGCTGAACCGAGGGGTTCCGGCGCCATGCTGGTACACTCACTTTCATGCCGGAAGCCGTTCGTGACACGCTGCTCAAGGCTTCGACAATGATCTACCTGTTTCGTGCGATGACCGCCGCCGAAGCCGCGGCCCAGAAGCGCGAAGTGGAGCTTCACCTCATCAGCCTGGTGAACGATGTTTCGGGAACCGATAGAGGCTTCGTCGTTCTGCGCGCGAACGCGATTTTCCGGGGCTTGAGGCCATTGTCGAGCGCGGACGCGCCGGAGGTATTGTGCATCAGGACGAACTGACGGCGGGTCCGTTACATGTGCACAACCAGATTGAAAGCGTCCTCGGCGTGATGGGACTGGATTGCAGCGAGGTGCTGGGGGCTGTGCTCACTCTGGCCTCGGCGGCACTGGAAAGTGCGAGAGAAACAGAGGACCTTCGAACGGAGAACATCATCATGAAGGCGCAGACCGCGGTTGACGCTTCGGGCATCGTCGGCGACAGCGCGGCCTGACCCTGCCGAAAGGAAGAAGTCATCTCGACGAGGCTCTCCCCGAGATCCTGGTCGATTCACTTCAAAGCTATCCGACTCGTTCCGTGTGCTGCTGGCTCAACTCAAGCTCGAACTCGATCAACTCACCCAGCGAGTCGATGAGATGGATGCCGCCATTCAACAAACCGCGCGGGAAGATGACGCCTGCTGGCGCCGGACAACGATTCCGGGAGTTCACTCCAAAGCGGATTGAGCGCAACGCGGGGGCAACGTCGTTGCTGTGACCAGAGGCGGGAGCGGCAAGGGCATGTCCACCGCCACAGTTTAGCGTCCGAGGGCCGGCCACTTTGGAGGTGGTGGGGGCGTCAGAACGTCAAAACTCTGGGAGCGGTGCGTTTCGTGGGCGTCATCTGATCTCCGTGCCTTCGATCACCCGCTGCGCGATCTCATCCCTGTTTTTTCTGTATTCCCTTTCGGGGCTTCTTAATTTCATCCAGGGCGCGTCCAAAGCGCTTCGCGTCCGGCGCAAGTCTTCTAATTCCTCCCGGCTCACCGTCGCCGGATGGCTCGGGTGCTTCGGAATTGTTATGATCGCGGTGCTCATCTACAAGCGCGGAAAGATTTACTGGTACGAGTTCACCTTCAACGGTGAACGTCACTGGGTGAGCACGCAAATCAACACTTGAACGCAGAACCGACTGAAACCGTACGGATCGGATTTCCCGCTTGGCTGTAATTCGAGTACCCTAACTCTCAATGCAGTGCGACAAGTGTGCTCGATTACTGGCCGTTCACGAGCGACTGAGCGAGGCCAGCGAGGCGGCCACGCAACGACTTCGGGAAGGGGTTGAGCGTGGGATATCTGTCGTGGAGTATCGGAGGATCGCGACGAAAGCGAATGACGCTCACTTGGATGAGGAGTTAGCCAGGCGGGAATTCGAGCACCACAGGCGGATTCACGCTATAAGCGGAGTAGCGCACGGTTAAAGCGGTGGACAAGGACGGCGAGAACATCAGAGCGCTGGCGCGGATTCTCGATCTTGCGCTACGCCGACATCATGGGACAATACGCCATACAGAAAACCACGATGTTCGGATTGGAGAGCCTGCTGCACGAGGATAATCGATATTTCGGCGCGGGGAAGAAAGGCTTCTGGCCTCGTACAGGCTACGCCCTGAAGAGTTCTATTCTGGCGCGACACGACAATGGAAAGCGGTACCCATCGGTTTCATTGGTCACCGGCTACGCGAGCGGGGCTTTTCTCTCCCGAACCTGGCAGCCACCAAGCAGCAATACCGCCGGAGACGGAGCCGTCAGCTTCGGCATCAGCATGGGCTGGAACATAGGCTTCACGGTGGTAAAGGAGTTTCTGCCGGATATGTTGGCACCGTTCAAAAAAAAGCATTAGAGGCTCAAGCGGTCATTTAAACGGCGATTCCGGGAACCGTCGTAATTTTGTCTGATTCATGGCTGAACTCCCGTTTTAGCACCTCCGTCGCCGCTTCCTCGTTCCCGCCGGTACCGACTCCTGATCGCGTCCATCAGTACTCTTTGCTTTGCTCTCCGATCCGGTGGTACCGATTGTGCTTATTCCATCCGGGGATGTGCTTTCGGAACAATGCAACGCCGCGCATTCCCGCTTTCCAGTCATGATAGGCAGCGGCCATCCTCCGCGAAAATCGCGGCATGGGTGACGGAGAAGGTCAAAGGGATTGTCAAAGGACCCCACGTAGAAAACGGCAGTAATCCGCAGTAATCAGGCCCAGCCAAAACCCACGTCAAAGGCCCTGTCTTCAATCGAGCGGCGGATCATTTGCTTCGCGCTCTTTCAAGCAGGGGCAAGGGCGGCGATCGTCGCATCATCTGCGAGGCCGGTGACGGGAAGTCCATTTGCCTGCTGGAATTGCCGCAAAGCGTCGGCCGTAAGCGATCCGGCAATACCGTCCACGGGACCGGGGTGAAACCCCCGAAAAGTCAGATAGAGCTGGGCGGCGCGCGTAGCGAGATCAGGTAACGCACCTGTCGAAAACTTCTGGAATTCGCCTCGCAGGTTCGTGTCGTAGTGATTCTCGGCGTAATTGGGGCCATTGTAGCCACGGGCGAGCGTAGTCCAGTCGTGGATCTGCAGAGCTGTGTCGAGCTTTGATGACTTCAGGAACGCGGCAAACGCAAGCAACTGGCTGTCTTCGGAATCGCACATGGCCGAAACCATATCTTCCACTCCGCCGAAGCCCGCCAAGCCGAAGTTCATGCCCATAATTTGACCGAGTCCCCAAGACGCACTCTGCAGCGCAGCGTCGCGGTTGAGGGCTATGGCGCGAGCCAGACGATCATATTGGGCGGCACCCGAAGGACCATAGCCGCCAGGACCGGGAGAGCTGATATCGCCGTCGTCGAACTGCCCTCCAGTCAGACGGCTGAAGATGTGGCGCTCATACAGTATGGGAGGGCGACGATCGGGAAGAAAGCCGCAGCCGGATGTTTCGACTGCGAAGACAGTCCAGATTTCGGGTGCTTTGACGCCTAGATCGTTCGCGACCGCCGCGAATCCATCCGGGGTAATAGCGATGGATTTTCCAGCAAATTCTGGTGCCATGAGGGTGTTATCGATTATGCAACATCTCCCGGTGCAGACCAGTTGCGCCGGAGGCAGGCATGGAACTACGAGCCGCCCCGCCTCGCATTCGGCGCAACATGGGCCAAACATGCGCGAAAAGCGCGGTAAGCGCGATAAAGGCTTCGCCCGCAGCAGCACTATTTAAGCGGTAACACGGTAACAGCCAACACGCTGAAAACACAATTCGCAAACGTTACCGCGTTACCGGTCGCGAGGGTTACTTCTTCTCAGGAAAGGTCCAGGTTTCGGGGTTCGGTGGCAGCTTGAACCCTTCGGTGTCGAAGACCCGGTACTCCTCCCCCGGCCCGGCGATACGGGCCTTGACGCTTGGCTCCCCAAAACGGACACAATGCCACCACCAATTGAGCAACGCGGCGGTCTCGTCCAGTCAATGGCTCTCAGCCAGGAGGGTCTGCACTTCAGCATCGCTAACCTGTCCGAAGTCTCGATACCAATCGGCCACGGCGAAAAAGGCCTCGGGCGTCGCGAGACACATAAGACCGTCTACCTCCAGGCGCAGACGGTTGCAGGCCTGTCTCGATCCCACCGGAACTCCAATAATCACTCTTGCCGGCTTCAGGCCGCGAACATGACGGACAGCCGCCACCATGGTGCTTCCCGTGGCAAGGCCATCGTCGACGATAATTACCGATTTGCCGTTAAGATCCAGCGCCAGCCGGCCCGCGCGATAGAGGTCTTCGAGCCGCCTCATCTCTGCCTGTTCGCGCGCGATGGTGTCCTCGATATCCTGATCGGAAATTTCCAGTTGCCGAATCATCTGGTCATCCAGAATCCGCGTCCCGCCCGCGATCGCGCCTATGGCCAATTCCGGTTGCCAGGGAACGCCAAGCTTGCGAACGACGAGAATTTCCAGCGGAATACGCAATCGATCCGCAACCGTGAATCCCACCGGGACACCCCCGCGCGTTAAAGCGAGGACGACAGCCGCGGCGTTCTGTATCCCGGCGATTTCGAGCGAAGAAAGCTCTATTGCCAGCAGACGGCCCGCTTCCACACGATCCGCAAATGGAAGGTGAACCATTGAATAATACTCAGGTTAGTGCGAAGCAGTCGCCCTAACGACGTCGAGCGTGGAGGTTCGACGGATGATAAGTCTTCGGGGCCGGTCGGGGATGTATCCGATCGACAAGTTTGCGCCACAAACGAAGCAGCCAATTCAGCATGCTGACTCCTTTGAGCGAACGCTATCACAAAATACGCGCCGCCTACGGCCCCCGGCAGGGTTGTTTGAAATCGCCAGGAAGCGTAGAATAACTCTCAGATCGGTTCGACAGACAAGCGCAAAGCGCCCTCTCCGAAAGATCCCCAAACAGCTAAATTGTTTTGTCGGGCACGACGTTCGTGCTCGCAGGGAGATCAGATGGCGCGCTCGTCAAAAGTCGCTGCACCGAACATCGATATCCAGATCGAGCGCTGGCCGATCGAACGCCTGATTCCGCGGGCGAACAATCCGCGGACGCACAGCCGGGAGCAGGTCGCCAGCATCGCGGCTTCGATCCGAGAGTTTGGATTTACAAACCCGATCCTCGTTGGAGCGGACGACGACATCATCGCGGGCCACGCCCGTTTGCTGGCTGCCGAGAAGCTCGGCATGAAAGAAGTGCCGGTGATCGTGCTCCGCCACCTTTCGCCCGCTCAACGCCGCGCGCTCGTCATCGCGGATAACCAGTTGGCCATCGAGGGCGCAGCGTGGGACGAAGAAATGCTTCGCGTCGAACTCGCGATTCTCCACGAAGAGGACTACGACCTCAATCTCGTTGGCTTCGACGACGTCGAGCTCCAGCGGCTGCTCGAGGCACAGGACAACGCGCCGGGGCTGACGGACGCGGATGCTGTTCCGGAAGTCCAGGCCGATCCCGTCTCAAGGCTGGGCGATTTGTGGCTCCTCGGAAACCATCGGCTCATCTGCGGCGATTGCACTCAGACCCGCATGTTGTCGCGCGTCTGCTCGGCGACGCGAAGCCGCAATTGCTGGTCACCGATCCGCCGTACGGAATTGAGCTCGATACCGAATGGCGCGATCGCGCCGGCCTGAACGGCTGCGGGCCCGCCGAGGCCAGCTACATGAAGCACCGGACCGAGGGCCACACCGAGACGACCATCTCCGGGGACACGCGCGCCGATTGGTCGGAAGCCTTCGAACTCGTCCCGAGCCTGCAGGTCGCCTACGTCTGGCACGCCTCGAAGTTCACCCGCGAGGTCTCGAACGGCCTGCTGCGGATCGGCTTCCTCTACCACCAGCAGATCATCTGGGACAAAGCAGCGCACGGTGCTCACGCGAACGCATTACTGGTTCCAGCACGAGCCCTGCTGGTTCGTGCGAAAGAAGAACGCTCCCTGGTACGGCAAGGCCGGGGAGAACTCCACCATCTGGGACTCGCCCATCGCCGAAGTTCATCTTGAGCGGTTCGGGAGGAAGAGAAATTCGATCATCCGACGCAGAAGCCGATGGAAGTGATGCGGCGCCCGATCCTGAACCACACCCTGCCGGGCGAAGCGGTTTACGACTGCTTCCTCGGATCGGGAACGACGCTGATCGCGGCCGAGCAGACCGGGCGCGTCTGCTACGGCGTGGAACTCGATCCGAAGTACGTCGACGTCATCATCCGGCGCTGGCAGCAGTACACCGGCAAGCAGGCCGTGCTCGATGGCGACGGGCGGACGTTCGATGAGATCGCCGAGGAGCGCAGGGAGGTGGCCGCATGAATCGACCGCTGCCGCCGCGAGATCGCGGCAATCGAAGGATCAGCTTCGGGCCGGCCATCCGGAGTTGCAGGGCTTGTGTCTGGCGCTGGCGGACTGGTCGGCGGAGTTGAGAATTCTGCTCGAAGAACGAGAAAAGCCGCCGGGGTTGAATCCGGCGGCGGGAGCGCCGAGCTTCCGCAAGCTCAGGCTTTGATCGAGTAGACCCGCTTGTCGCCGACCTTCTCGCTGGTGACGACCAGCCCGTGGTTCTTGGTCAGCGAGCCGCCCGCGCTCAGCATCGCTCGGGTGGTGTGCTTCTGCCAGCCCATCGCGGTCATGATCTCTTCCAGCGTCGTGCCGCCCTCGCGCTTGAGCATCGCGATCACCTGGCTGGTCTTGCTGCCCTCGCGCGGCGCACCAGGGCATCTTCGCGGGTCGCGGCCACGGGCGCTTTCTTCGCGCGGGTGGCCTTCTTCTTCGCGGGAGCCGCCTCCGGCGCGACGTCGGGCGACTGTGGCGCAACGGGCGTGGCAACGGCGGGTTCCGGGGCCTCGGGAATGCCCGCTTCCGGCTGAGCTGTTTCGGGAAGTTCGGCAACCGGAGCCTGCTCGGGAACCAGTGCGGCCTCTCGTCGGCAACCGGGGCAGTCTCGCCGAGGCTCTGAATCGCTTTCCAGATCCGCGATACGGCCGTCGCGCGATCCTTGAACTTCTTGACCGGCGTTTCGCCCGGCAGGCTGTTCCAGATCTCGACCAGCCGGGCTGCGGGCCAGTCCGCCGCCAGCTTCGCCAGCGCGGCTTCGCTGCTGAATCGTTCGGAGTTGGGGACGGCTTCGGCTTCCTTCGCCGAAGCGTGAAACAGTGATGTTGTTGGTTTCGTTTTCAATCGTAAAGTTCTTCATTTTCAATCTCCTTGCGCAGCGTCTGCCGCGATCAGGACATTGATCACTCCGGTCGGGAACACAAGCAAGTCGAACCTCCGGGCTGCGACCGGCTTAAACCCAATACTGCTCACTTAACAACATTTCTGCGGTATTCTGTTTTTTGGAGGACCGCAGATGCCGCGCACAGTTGCAGAACTTCCTTCAGGCAGCAGGATCACAGATTACATCAGCCTTGGAGTGCTCGCGAAGACTTTTCCATCGGACAAGGTTCAGAAGATCCTGAAAGGGTCAGGCAAAGCGAGCATAAGGGAGCGGGATATGCCTGCGCATGTGGTCATCTATTATGTGATTGCTCTCTCGTTGTATATGCAGTCTTCCTGCCGCGAGGTGTTGCGCTGCCTTTGGAGGGTGTGCAGTGGCTGGCGGGTCCACTGTCCACAATCAAGGTTACGGGCAGAGCGGGGATTTCACAGGCGCGCAAGCGGATGGGATCTGAGCCGCTGAAGCAGTTGCATGATGCGATTGTCCGGCGGCTCGCGACATCCTGGAGGCGCAAGGAGCGATGGTATCGGGAATGGCGCCTTGTCAGTCTCGATGGCAGCACGCTGGACGTAGCCGATACCGCTTCCAATACGGCGGCATTCGGCAAGGCGTCCGGTTCGCGAGGCCCCGCCGGATATCCCCAGATCCGCTTTGTCTCGTTGATCGAGAACGGAACTGCATGTCTTGTTCGCTTCCCGGATGGACGGCTACGCCACATCGGAACAGGCACTAGCAAAACAGGTGATCCCGGATTATCCGCCGGCATGTTATGTCCCGGCCGATCGTTTGTTTGCAGGCTATTCCTTATGGAGCCAGAGTCGCTCAACCGGCGCGGATCTGCTCTGGCGAGTGGGCAAAACATTTCTCCTGCAGCCAGACAACAGACTGCCCGACGGGTCCTTCCTCAGCAGTCTCTATCCCTCCGTGCAGGACCGGCAGCGCCAACGGAACGCCATCACGGTCCGGGTGATCGAGTATCGGCTGGAGGGTCTGGCCGACGCCGAACCGCGCTATCGATTGATCACCACCATCCTCGACCACGTCAAGGCTCCGGCTGAAGAACTGGCCGCTCTGTATCACGAACGATGGGAAATCGAAACGGCGCTGGACGAGTTGAAGACGCACCTGCGTGGAAGCCGGATCATCCTGCGCAGCAAGATGCCGGATCTGGTACGTCAGGAATTCCACGGCCTCATGATGGCGCACTTCGCCGTGCGGAGCCTCATGCACGACGCGGCGCTTCGCGCACATCTCGATCCGGACCGGCTCTCCTTTCTGCACGCCGTGCGGGTCGCCCGGCGCAAACTGCCCCTTTACGGCGCTATTCCCCCCTCGGGACCAGAAAGCGTATCGTCGTCGCATTCTCGATGAAGTTCTCCAGGAACGTGTGCCTCCGCGGCTGGCTCGCCGCAATGCCCGCGGCGTCAAGCGAAAAATGAGCGGCTATGACCAAATGCGCAATCGCGTGCTTCAGGCATACTCCAAGCCTTTCGTTTATATCGTTAAGTGAGCAGTATTGGGATTGAACAGGCTGTGACTTGGCGCGATAGCAGAGTATGCTGCGAGAGGAACGCGACAGCAGTTACGGCCCTTTTCACATTGGTGCGTATGCCGCTAAGGTCAGCATGGCTCCAGGAAGGCGATTAAACATTGGCGAGGCTCTTGGAGCACTCCCCTAGGCCAGAATCCACGTATCGGCCAACCTGGGCTGTCGTGTTCAGAAAGGCGGAACAAAGGAAAATGCAGAACAAGGGCGGTGGGAAAGCAGTCCGGCCAGAATCGGAGGCAGATGGCAGGGACTGCCACGGTACGACATGAGTGTAGCGGGGATCGATCTGGGGAGCGAACAGCACTGGGTGTGCGCTCCGACGCTAGATGGAGGCGGTCGGGAGGTGGCCGATTTCGGGGCACGACGGCGGAATTGATCCGCATGGCGAAGTGGCTCAAGGAGCGCAAAGTAGAATCGGTGGCGATGGAAAGCACGGGCGTCTACTGGATCGCGCCGCACGAAGTTCTGGAGGCGGAGGGCTTGGAGGTGCTGCTGGTGGACACGCGACAGCTGGCCCGAGTGCCGGGGCGCGACAAGAAGTCGGATCCGACCGACTGTGAGTGGATTCAACGGCTGCACAGTTGCGGACTGCTGAAAGGCTCGTTCCGGCCGCAGCAAGAGGTGTGCATGCTGCGGACCTTGGTGCGGGACAAAGGCCAACCTGGTGGCGGAGTCAGGCGACTGGGTGCGGCGGATGCAGAAGAGCCTGGACCAGATGAATGTGCGAGTGCACCGGGCGGTATCGGACATCGACGGGGTGACGGGGATGGCCATCGTGCGAGCGATCGTCGACGGAGAGCGGGACGCGCGGCAGTTGGCGAAGCTGCGGGACCCGCGCTGCCACAAGAGCGAGGAGGAGATTGCCGAACAATTGAGCGGACACTGGCGAGAGGACCACTTGTTCAGCCTGCGGCAGGCATTGAAGATGTACGACGCCATCCAGGAGCGGATCACCGACTATGAGAAGGAGATCCTGCAGAAGCTGGCGGAGATGGAGCGTGAGGAGTGCCGTGGCCAAGAAGTGCCGAAGCGAACAACCCACAGAAGGGCAGAGCGATCCAGAGCCGGGGGAAGAGCCGATGCGCCAGGCTTTGTACCGGATGAGCGGAGTGGATCTGACGGGATCGACGCGATCGGGTGGAAACTGTCCAGGTCGTACTCAGCGAATACGGCCAGATTTGAGCCGTTTTCCCACCGAGAAGCAGTTCGTTCGCATGTAACGCTGGGCCGCACAAGCCAACGAGCGCAGGCAACCATGAAAAAGAAGAAGCGGAACAGCGCGAGCACTCGGGTGGCCGCGGCGCTGCGGATGGCGCTCATCGCTACGCCATAGCAGACGGCGTTAGGGCGTACTATCGCCAGATCGCGCGACGGATCGGAGGAGATGTGGCGGTATTTGCCACTGCCAGGAAACTGGCCACAGTGAATGTGCATTTTTTCAATAGATCAGAACTCCTCCGGGGAAGGGCCCGATCTATCGCCGGGATGGCAAGAAATGGCAGTGTTACAAGAAAAGCTCGGGGGCAAAAGGGAAGCAGCGATTTTGGCGCTGCTGACGGCCCGCAGCATTGAGGATGCAGCACGCACTGCTGGTGTCCCGCCCCGAACGCTTGTTCGCTGGATGCAGGTCCCGGAATTCGACGAGGCTTACCGTAAAGCACGCCGAGACGCCTTCGGGCAGGCGACTGCGCGGCTTCAGCAGGCGACAAGCGCGGCGGTCTCGACGCTGCTCAAGATCATGGTGGACCAGAATGTTCAAGCCTCCACGCGCGTCCGTGCTGCCGATAGCGTGCTCGATCATGCGAGCAAAGCGATCGAAATCGAGGACGTGGAGGTACGAGTGGCGGCGCTGGAGCAGGCCGCGGAGTTATCAAAGCAGGGGCGATGAGTCTGCGCCGCAGAATCGAAGCGCTCGAAAGGTCGCAGCTGGGCGGCGAACCGATCGTTTTGCGTATGCCGGACGGGCGCAGCGAAATACTCCGCGGCAATGTACTCGAACTGCTTTCGCACGTCGTCAGAGGAGACCGTACCCCGGAGGTCGAATTGATTGCCCAAAGTATCAGCTCCACCGAGCCTGGCGGTGGGCAGCTGATCGACTTGGCGCGAGCTTTGCTAAATTCCCCCTACACCGATAACGTTCCATAGTGCGTAAGGGCGTCCACGCCCGCATCCGAGTTGAGCCAGAGATTCCTTTTCGTTTGGGTTGGCGCGAGGATGCAGAACATTTCCGCCGGGTTATGATGCGAGTAGCTATCTATAAGGGAGAATCAACTTTGACAGAAGGATTGACCAGCGTCATCGCTCAGTTAGAACGCCAGAAGACAGCTATCGAGCGTGCGCTTGCCGCGTTAAGAGGTGTCGAAGGTATGGAACCCGCGGCACACGCATCGTCTCCCGCCATTGCCGAACCTGCGACGCGCAAGCGTAGGAATCTACGTTCCCTGGCACAGAAGAAACGTTGGGCCTTAAAAAGAGCAGCCGAAACTTCCACACCGACAGTTTCGACGAAGGCTGCGCCACGTAAGAGCGGTATGACCGAGGATGGGCGCCGACGGCTCGCCGAGGCAATGAAGCGTAGATGGGCGGTGAAGCGGGCTGCTTCGACGGTTAAGAACACTGCACGCAAACGACGCGCAGCGAAGAAAGTTGCCTGAGGTTCAATCTGCTCAGCCGGCACGCTGGATATCTTCCCGGCTTCCAACCGTAAATCGCAGCGATAACGAGGCGATCCAAGGTTTGGCGACTGTCGTGTATTGCGAAGACAAGTTCACGGGGCACGGGGGCCCTCAATACTCTCCTGAAGTAGTCGGCACTTCGACGAGAACGGCGCGGTCGAACGAGTGGAACCCATCAAATCCGTCGGCGGCTATCCCGAAAATACCTTCCGATATGTTGTCATATCGTTCCGCGAATTATCAATAGGGACGGAATGCGGATCATGGAGGCGAAGTCTCACGCCCACGGTCTCCCCGAACGCCGTATCTTGGGAGAGCGGCGCTTAAGCGAGTTACCGACTACGCAGCCGTCTAGATTGATCGGCTTTTGCAACCCAGTTTTCGCCACGCTTCCCACGATCAACCGAATCGCGTCCCTGGACCGAGCGCGCAATTAACGCAAGCAGTATAAAGGTTTGCTGAAATGCCTACCCTTGGCTACGTCCTGCTCGTCGGGTGAGTGCAGTAGCTTCTTTTCGTATTTCCCGACCTCACTCTTCAGATGCGCGTAGAACGAGACTTTGTAATAATCTTTGGCTGTGTTGCCTCCTCCTGTACCGCAGATAATAGTGCCATTGTCCCGCGCAAGATCATCCGAGTGCGCTGCCAACCAATCGTGATTCTCAAGCGTGGTTTCAACGCGGCAGCGTTCCGGCAGTTCAATTCCCATTTTGCTGAGTTCCCGTCGGGGGTTTTTCAGAAAAGCCAACACTTCTACGGGCGTGGACTCCCAAAAATGCAACAAGAAGGGCTCGTCCAGGATAATCTCGGAACGTGCGGAAAAGTCTACGATCATTCGCGGCATATCGGTTTAGATCCTCCAAGATCTTTGGTGGCTATAACGCCCACGAGGTCAATCTTTCAAGAGATAGGAAAAATTATCGTTAAATCGAGCGCGACCGCCACTATCGTCTGACGAGCGGTGCCGACCGGATCGCAGCGGCGTAGAAAGCTCCTTACGGCGCAGGCGTCGCGGCGCGCACCATTTCCTCGTTGGGACTATAGTTTTGAGTGACGACCTGCGGGCACCGCAGACAGGCCGGCTTTCCTTCCTGCGCATACCAGCGGCAATCCCGGCGCACACGGCAGGCCGGAAGGCCATCGGCAGCGGCAGGCAGAATCTGCACGATTCTGGCTACGAGCTGGCAATCCTTGCCATCGAAATGGCGGCAGGAGCTTTCAACGCAGGTTGCGGCAATGCGAAAGACTTCTATCGGCTTGACACCCTGCGGGAGAGCCTGCGTCCCCTCGCTGGACGGGATGGTTTGTTCGAGGTATGCGACCCGTGGTTCCTGCACTGTGCCGCCCACCACGCCGAATATTCGACTGCGTGCCATTTCTGGGTGCGCACTGGGACACAGAAGTGATGCGCGGGTTGATTTTTCAGCCATGCCGGATCCTGCCGGAAAAGAACCTGCTCTTACTGTTTAGTGTCTACATTCAACTCCCATGGCGGAGCCGGATAGAATCCACAGATGATATGGTTGTGCGTAATCAGAACGGCGGATGTCAGCGTCTGCGTGGAAGCCGTTCCCGCCGTACCGGTATGCGCCGCCTGAACTGCACTGGTCACATCGTCCGCAATCTGTTGGGCGATTTTAAGGTCGGTCGCCACATCGAGAAGGGGGCCGGCGAGCACTCCCGGATTCAATATAAACGGCGCTGCGGACTTGGCGGGGTTACGTTGGAGTGCGGCCTTAACCGCCTGATTCACAGCAGTAGAGAACTGCGTCAGAGATACTGTCGAGGGCTTTGTGGCCATTGTTTTTACTCCGCGATGAAGTCAGTATAAATGGGCCTTTTGCGTAAGCAAGATTTTTTTTGGGCCCGATCCAGTACGTTTAGTGCTGCCACGCACGGATCGGCGAGAACACCCATACCGTCGACCAAGATCGAAACCCGAGAGCAATCGACCGACAATCTGCCCGACCGCCGATGTGCATTCCTCGGCGCTCCCGAGATGGCGTTGGGTGACGTGTCCGAGGCTCCGGGCGATCGTCGGCCACTCGTAGAGTGGGCGCTGCCCTGCCGCGAGTTCCCCCCGCGCAGCGCAATCAAACGTCCGCTTTGGAAGGGAGGCTGCCACTGACACGAACGATTACGCGCCGACTTAGCCAATCGGAAAGCCGCGCCAAGGATCGCGGCGGCTCGTCCGGAGCCGCATACCTTATGCTTCATCGAGCCTGTCGATAAGCGAGTCGTGAGCACGTTCGAGATGGCGGCTGGCAAGTGGAGGCTTTGCGACCCGCCACGGGATCGTGCGGAATTCGGGCCGATCATATAGCGGAGCCTACCCGCAAATACCTTCCGATATTGGACATTGAACTAAGCCGCAAGCGGCAGTCTGAGGGTTTTTCGTTTTCACGGAGCGGTTGTGGGAAAGTGACGGCATCCGCCTTGCGACCGGGCGGTCTTGACTGCGACTCCGGTCGGGTTATCCCGATTCCGGAAGGCCAGCATCTTGACCAGTATTATCTAAGGGTACCCGACCAATCTCCCGAGGAATCCCCCGAACAATTCATACCAGGTCTGCTTATGAACGATCGAGTAAAGCGCGCTGAAGAATTAAGGGCTAAACTGACGGAACTTCGCCAGGTTCTCGCGGACGCTTCGGATGGCGAAGGCTATCTCGCGCTTTTCGATGAGTTTGTTCGCGAATGCGAATTCGATCTCGCACTGCACAACGTTTGCGACTACCTCTTGGAACCGGGAACGCCAGCTGTTGAAATGGAAACGATCGACAGAATTCAGGCACTCCACGTCACTCTGGAGGTACAGGACGATTGCGTGGAATGGCTGAGGGCTAAGAACCCTGTCTGACACCGACTATGAGATAGCGCGCGGAATCTGGGTGCTTCGGTCCATCGCGAATCGGCAGGCGGCGCGTAGCCGTCCTCCCGAGAACGATCGGATAGTCGCATAAGATATCTTATGGAAAATTGTGCGGATTATGGCCGCATAAACGAGTCTTTTTCGAAATCCCAGCAATCTGCATTATGTTAAATCGGCGTGCGCCGCCCACAGCGTTGCCGCACGATACCTGATCTCGTAATCGGTGGAGGTTTCACCGATGACGCCATTACGACAACGGATGCTGGAGGATCTCCGCATCCGCAACTACTCGCCTTCGACAGTCCGGGCTTACGTCCGCAGTGTTGCCGATTTGGCAGAGCACTTCAATAAATCGCCCGAGAAACTCGGCCCGGAGGAGATTCGCTCATACCAGCTTTTCCTGCTCAATGAGAAACGGGTAAAGCTCTCCACATACATTCAGGCCATCTGCGCACTTCGGTTCCTCTACCAGAACACACTGCGCCGCCGAATCGACATCGACCGGATTCAGCTCCCACGGTACGAAAAGAAGCTGCCCATCATTCTCAGCAAAGCCGAAGTTAAGGCCCTGCTTGAAGCACCAAGGAACCTCAAGCACCGGGCGATGCTGGCCACGATGTACGGCGCGGGGCTTCGTGTTTCGGAAGTAGCCAAACTCAAAGTTTCCGATCTGGACCGTGAGCGTCGGGTGATTTGGGTTCGCGGCGGCAAAGGCCATAAGGACAGGCAGGTGATGTTGGCGGAGCCGCTCCGAGAGGTGCTTGCCGCCTACTGGAAGCGGAAGCGCCCGGTCGAGTGGCTCTTTCCCGGCAAGAAGGCGGATTGTCCCATCGCAACGGGCAGCGTTTTCAAGCTTTGCGAGGCTGCCGCAAAAAAAGCCGGAATCACCAAACCGGTCCACCCGCACTCGCTTCGGCACTATGCCGCTTCCCGGACTATGCCGCAAGTTGACGTTGCGACGGCTGTTCATGGGCCTCCCAGCGGTGGTTGCGCGGCATATTTTGCATCCCTGCCTGGCACTCTGGGGAAGTGATAAACCAACTCTTCAGTTTTTCAACTACGATTGAACGGCTCCGCCAGGGGCCTTTGAATGAATATCTCGACGTTTATGCCGCCGGTGTGGCCGAGCAGGGCTATGGACACGACTCGATCAAACAACAGATTGTCGTAATCGCCGATCTCAGCCGATGGCTCAAGCAAGAGGATATTCAGGTCCACGATCTGGACGACATGATGGTGGATCGGTTCCTGCAACTTCGACGCAGGCAACATCGGATCCGGAGAGGCGATCCGAAGGCGTTGGCGCGACTGCTGGCCATGCTTCGCCAGACAGGCGCTGTGAAACACCCGCAAACGGTGGAGGACAGCGCCCGGTCCAGGGTAATCGGCGAGTTTCGTCATTACTTGTTGAAGGAGCGCGGTCTCTCCCAGGCAACATGGCTCAACTACGTACCCGTCATTGAGCAGTTCCTGTCTGAACGGTTTCGCAATCGGGCCCTCGCCTTCGGCATGTTGCGCGCGTCGGACATCACTGGGTTCGTCCTCCGTCACGCACGCAGCTTGGGTTCTGTGCGAGCCAGACTGATGGTGACGGCACTGAGGTCATTCTTACGCTATCTGCGCTATCGCGGAGCGGTGACGACGGATCTTGCCGGTTGTGTGCCCACGGTCCCCAACTGGTCACTTTCCACGCTGCCGAGGTTTGTTCCGGCCGCCGATGTCGAACGTGTTCTTGATCTGCTGCGATCGCAAGTCGTCCGTCGGCCGGAGGAACTATGCGATTTTACTTCTGCTCGCCAGACTCGGCCTAACAGCCCGTGGTAGAAGTGCGAAAACCTTCAGCTGTGGCTGGGAGCTGGAAAAACCAGACGAAGTAAAAACGAGCCGGAGATGGGCTCGTTTTCTCCTGCTAATTCGTTCCAGCGCGCCGTCCATGCCGTCATCGCGATCTGGACAAGCAAAATCGTATCTGAGAGACCCTGCAGGGTCCTCGGTTTGCCGATTCCTGAAGATTTCCGGACCAGCAGCGCCAGATTGAATCCGACTGCGTGGAACAGAAGCCGCTTGAGAATGTTCTTTTGACCCTTGAGGTGGGTTCGTCTCATGCCGCCGGTTTCGTAGTGTGGGCAAAACTTCTTTCGGTCAACTCCGTGCGCAGCTTCTGCAGGTCCTTGCCGCGCCGTCCTCTCATCCGCCGCCGATTCCCATACACCTGCTTCTGCTCTTTTTTCCTTGCCGTCCCAATTGCGGGACCCGCGCTCCGGCTCCGGAATATAGCTGCGCACACCGTCCGCATGCAAATCGACCAGAACTTCATTGCTGTGATAACCCTTGTCGGCCACCAGCTCTTCGATGCTGCGTTCGTTGATCAGAGCCACATTGGACTGAGCTTCCTGTAGTGTGATTCCGATGGTGGTCGTGTCACCCAGATCTGCCGCTTGCAGCGTAATCGCCACTATCGCGCCGCTGGACAGATCGACCGCATGCTCGGCCTTGTGCGCCAGATGCGTGCGCCCATCCTTCATCCTGGCAATGCGCGCGGTGGTATCTCCGGGACTCATCCAGTCTTTGATCGAAGCTTTCTTTTTCGCTTCCGGTCCAGCCTCGCGGCCTGCTCGCGGTCGGTTCCTCAATGCCTTCGGCCTTGGCCAGATCCTTCAGGTACTCGTCATAGCCGCGGCCATCGTCGCGCCGTTTGATCGAACGCATCGCGGCGTTGGCTTCCAGCATGGTCGCGTCTACAGCGATGGTCTGCCCTTCCATCAGGCCTTCTTCGCCCAGTACCTTCACGAACCAGCGGAACACCGCTTTGTGCGTTTCCACTGGCATCAGACGGCGCGTCCGCGACATTGTCGAATGATCCGGCGTCGATTCGATAACACTGAAGCCCAGAAAATCCCGCAACGAAAGCGAGTCCGCTACACGCCACGCAATTCCCCGTTCCGAATCGATTCCTTCAAAGTAGCCGAGCAGGAGCATCCGGAAATACACACCCGGAGCCATACTCGGTCGACCCATGACCGGCTTGTAAAAACGCTTGCACAGGTGCTCCAGGCGTTTGTCGACCTTGTTCCGCTCCAGGATGTCGTTGACCTTCGTGTAGAACGGGTGACTCGCCGCCTGGGGAATTTCCTGCGCGCTGAAAAACAGCGCGTTCTGCTTCGGCTTGCGCTTGCCCATCGCCATACTGCTTATGACGTCTGAAACATTTCAGAGGTCACATGTTTGGAAGGTAAATCGGACTTTTACCACGCGCTGCTAAGGGCCGGCGAAGTCGTGGGGCTGAATCTGGATGATATCGATTGGAGTGCCGGACAGATCATCATTCGCGGGAAGGGCGGGAAATCGGCTCCGTTGCCGCTGGCTGCAGATGCAGGCGCATCGCTGGCCGCCTTTTACGCCATGATCGGCCGCGGTGTGCCACGGTGAGGCGCTGCATCTTCGGACTGAGGACATGGACTGCTCCGCAGGCATTCTCACGATTCGGGGTGCCAAGTTTGGAAAGTCCCGGCTGGTGCCGCTGCATGCTTCGACTTGTAAGGTCCTGGCAGATTATGTGAAACGCCGGGACTGCCGCTTTGACGCGCGCCCCGAGGGCCACTTCCTCGTAAACAAGAACGGCAACCAACTGGACAAAGGCGAGGTTCACCGCGCCTTCTATACCCTGTCCCGGCAGATTGGATTGCGTGCCGTCGATGCCAGCCGGGGCCCGCGCCTGCACGATTTTCGACACCGATTTGCTGTGGAGACTTTGTTGCGCTGGTATCGCAATGGTGAGGATCCCAGACGGCGCTTGCCCGTCTTGTCCACCTATCTCGGGGCACGCTCACGTTACCGACACCTACTGGTATCTGACCGGCACTCCCGAACTGCTGGGCGCGGCAGGCAAGAGGCTGGAAAAAAGATGGGAGGATCTGAATGCGGGATCCCGCTGATCTTCCTGCCTTGTTGCAGTCGTTCTTCACGATTCGTTTGATGACGCAGCGGAAAGTCAGCCCTCACACGATCGCTTCCTACCGCGACACGTTCCGCCTGCTGTTGCAGTTCGCCGGGAAACGACTACGCAAGGCTCCCTCTCAGTTGGGGTTGGCCGATCTGGATGCATCATTGGTTGACGCGTTTTTGACAGATCTGGAGAACCAGCGTCGCAATGGGTCCAGGAGCCGGAATCTCCGTTTGACGGCGATCGTCTTTCTGCGCATGCCGCCCCTTCAAGTGCCTGCACACAGTGGAGTCACCATCGAGCGAGTTCTGGCGATTCCGAACCAACGACAGCGGCGCGCCCTGGTGGGCTTTCTGACTCGGCCCGAGATCGAGGCCCTGTTGGCTGCGCCGGA
>CAWEKQ010000012.1:0-59757 GCA_963809655.1 Terriglobia bacterium
TCTCGCGTCTCGCCCTCGGCGTACCGGTAGCCGTCCTTGCCGCGGATCCGCTGGTCCCCGCCGGAGCAGAAGGCCCACCCGCCGTCCTTGGGCGACGGGCCGTTGCCGGTGAGCAGCACGCAGCCCACGTCGGAGGACATCCGCGCGTGGTCCAGCGCGGTGTACAGCTCGTCCACCGTGTGCGGCCGGAAGGCGTTGCGCACCTCGGGCCGGTTGAACGCCACCCGGACGCGGGCCGGCGTTCGTCCCGCTGGAGTCCACGGCACGGTGATAGGTGATGTCGGTGAAGGTGGAGCCACCTCCACCGGCCGCCACCGCTTCGGGTCGAAGATCTCAGAAACCATGGCGTCCATTGTGGCCTAGGGCGCAGTCGCCGCAGTTGGCCGCCCGCGCCGACCGGGCGCCGGGCGCCGGGCGCCTGCCCGGCCGGGTGGGAGTGGACCGCGAAGAACCGGCCGAAGGCAGCCAGGTCGCCGAGCACCTGGCCATCCCTTACGGGGCTAACTCGTGCCGGGCTCCGCCCAATGCTGACGGTTGTGCCGCGTTTGGAGTCGTCTGGAAATAAGTTGCCCGCACAGCATGCCCGCCTGGCTCGATGCGGCTGGATGACCGCCGGCCGGCGGCCGGCAGCCCGGAATGCCCGTTTTGGCCGGGCAGGCGGTTCATGGTTCGCTCATATGTTTGGGTTTTCCGGCGTGATCACGCCGGAAAACCCAAACATATACGATCTCCCCGCTGTCCCGCCTGGCATGGAATGCTAAGTTACGGGGATATACGGGACAAAATGCCGCGCCTTGAGGCACGCCGGGGCGTCAACTTGAAAACAGACAGCTCCTAAACGCGGCACAACCGTCAGGGTAAGCATCATTGCTGCTAGGCCTGGCCCGATGCCGGCGCAGATACCAAGGCCTCCGTGAAATCCCCGCGAGGGAGGACGGGATGCCCGAGTTCATGCTGCTGTCTAACTCCTTCAGCCCGGGACGACGGCGCTCTGGAGCACGCGATGGACGCGCTCGCCGCCTTCTTCGCCGACGTCCGCCAGGTGCTGTTCATCCCGTACGCGGCCAGCGACCCGGACGGCTACGCCGAGACGATGCGGGAGATCCTCGGCAGGCTGGGCGTGCAGGTGACCGGCGCTCACCGGGCAGCGAGCCCGCTCGCGGCCCTGGACCAGGCCGACGCGGTGTTCGTCGGCGGCGGCAACGCCTTCCGCCTGCTGCAGGCGGTGCGGCGCAGCGGGCTGCTGGCCGCGATAGGCAGCCGGGCCCGCGCCGGGATGCCCTACCTGGGGGTCAGCGCGGGGGCGAACCTGGCCTGCCCGACCATCCGCACCACCAACGACATGCCGATCGTGCAGCCGGCCTCGCTGTCCGCGCTGGGGCTGATCCCCTTCCAGGTCAACCCGCACTACCCTGCCGCCGGCCCGCTGCGGGAGGCACGCGACCGGCGGCTGGGCGAGTTCCTGGAAGAAAACGACGTTCCCGTGCTCGGCCTGTGCGAGGGATCCTGGCTGCACGTATCCGCTGCCCAGGCGACGCTGGGCGGCACCGCCGGCGGCCGGGTACTCACCCGCGGGCACGCTCCCCGCGACGTCCAGCCCGGCGATGACCTCACCGCCCTCCTCCGCACGCGTCCCCGCTACGACTCACCAGCACGCTAGCCCGCCCGCCGGCTCGGCACTCCGGCTCAGAAGGCGGCGATGAAGGCTTCCTGCCCGGGCGTCTCGACCGCCTTGGCGCAGTAGCCGGACCGCACCCAGGCGACGGCGTCGCATCGCCGGCCGGGTCGCCGGCCAGCACGGCCAGGCAGGCCAGTGCCGTCCCGGTCCGGCCGTGACCGCCAAGGCAGCCCACCTCGACGTGCTGCCCCGCCCGGGACCGCTGCAGGACGGCCCGCAGCGCCTCGGCCACGGCTCCGGGGTCCGCCGGCACCCCGAAATCGGGCCAGTCGACGTGGCCATGATCCCAGGGCGGCTGCCAGCGGTGGTCGAGGTACAGCCCGTCGTCCGGCTCGCGGCCGCGGGCGTACGGGGCCAGCGGGTCGAATGACGCCGCGGTCACCCGCGTGCCGTCGGCCAGCACGACCAGGTCCAGGTGGCGATGCGCCTCGGAGGACCAACCGTGATGGGCGTGCTCGCCGTTACGGCACCCGGCCGGCTCGACCCCGCGTCCCACCACAGGCCGCACTCGGCGCAGGCTACGACGCGACGGATCTCCACCACGACCCCATCATGGGTCGCTACGGCTGGCCGAACCGGAATCCCTCGTCGAGCAGGCGGGGCAGCACGATCTTGAGGGCGGCCACGGTCTGCGACCGGTCGCCGCCCCCGTCATGCTCCAGGATGACCGAGCCCGAGCGCGTGGTGCGCAGGATGTCCCGCACGATCGCGGTGACCCCGGGCCGCGCCCAGTCCCGCGGGTCCACCGACCAGTCCAGCGGGGTCAGCCCCTGCGCGGCGCAGTAGTCCAGCAGCCCGGGTGACCAGGCCCCGTACGGGGCGCGGAACAGGGCCGGCCACTGCCCGGTGGCGGCGTAGATCTCCTCGCCCGCCCGGGTGATCTGGTCCCGCATCGCGGCCGGGGGCAGCACTGCCATGTCCGGGTGGCTCCAGGTGTGGTTGGCGATCACGTGGCCCGCCCTGGCCACCTCGCGCGCGATTCCCGGTAGCTGGCCACGTTCTGGCCGACCATGGAGAAGGTCGCGGTGACGCCGTGCTCCCGCAGTACCCGCAGGACCTGCGGCGTGTAGACCGGGCTCGGCCCGTCATCGATGGTCAGGGCCACCGTCATCGGCCCGCCGTCGATGTAGTACACCGGCCGGGCGGGCGCAGCGCCGCGGCCGCGCGGGTGCCTCCCCGCGCCGCGGCCGCGCGTGCTCGCGCTCGCGCACCCGGCCGCCGCCCTGCCCGGGCGCGGCCGCGGCCGCTGCCGAGCGGCCGCTTTCCATCGCCACCGCGGCGGTCCCGGTGATCAGCAGGCCGCCGATCGCCGCCAGCACCATCCGCCGCGGCACCCGGCCGCCCCCGCGGCCGCCGCCGGTCCCCCGGCCCGCCGGAACCGGAACCGGAACCGGAAGCGGGCAGCGGGCGCGTGCCGTGCGGCCCCGCCCAGCCCTGCTCGCTTGCCCCCCGCCCCGGGGCGATGCCCCAGTGCCCGTCTCCGGCAGCCTGCTGCCCTTCCTGGCCGGCGCCCCCGCGCCCGCCAGCGTCCCCGTAACCCATGATCGGCGCCTTTCCCCGCGTTTACTCCCAAGGACGCCGTATGCCCCGCGCCGGTTGCCGGCACCTCAAATCAGCGCACGCCGGGCCGATGCGGCAAGTCGCCCGCCGGGCAGGGGCAGCCGAATTCGGCGCTCCTCGCCGTGTTACGAACCTGTATGATTTCCGCAGAATCGGGGTGGTGATTGGTGAGGCGGATGACCAGTTCTGCTGAGCGTGGCGTCGACCCGGCCACGCCGAATGTCGCCAGGATTTACGACCGCCTGCTCGGCGGCAAGGACAACTTCGCCGCCGACCGCGCGGCCGCCGCGCAGCTGATCGCCGCGATCCCTGACATCGCTGCGATAGCGCGAGACAACCGGGCATTCCTCATGCGGGTGGTCCGCTACCTCACCGCGGAAGCGGGGATCAGGCAATTCCTGGACCTGGGCGGCGGGCTTCCCACGCAGTCCAACGTGCACCAGGTGGCCCAGCAGGTCGCCTCGGACACGCGCGTGGCCTACATCGACTACGACCCCGTGGTCTGGTCGCACGGCCAGGCGCTGCTCGCCAGCGCCGAGGGGGTCGCGATGGTGCACGCGGACCTGACCAGGCCCGCCGACGTGCTCGCGCTGTGCGCACAGGACAAGACTGGGATCGTCACGGGTTCAGTCGTGAACAGTGCCACCGGCCGGGGAATTGATGGCGCGACGGTGACCCTGTCGTCGAAATCGAAAAGCAATGGTTTCGTCCTGCCCGCATATCACGCGGTAACTGAGGCGGACGGGACCTTTCGCATCAGCGGCGTGAAGCCTGGCGAATACATGCCGCTCGCGCTGAAGCCCGGGTTTATCCCTCCGCTCGCTGCGACCTTCGGCCGGCCGACTCACATCAGCGCGGCCGAAGATGCGCCGCCGCTGCACCTCGAACTGATACCGCCCGCGCGCCTGCGGGGCCGCGTCATCGGCATCGACGGAAAGCCGGCCGCGAAAGTCCAGGTGGCCCTCGGCAATCAGTACGCAAAAACCGCCACGACCGACGAGGACGGAGCCTTCGTCTTCGATAACCTCGATCCCGGATCTTACGGTCTGCTCGCCCGGGCCAACCATACGCGGACGTATTATCCCGCCACCGTGGACCCGGCATTAGCCGAGCCCATCACCGTTCGTGCCGGAGCGGATCAGAGTGGTTATGAGATCCGGCTGCAGCCTGCTCCGAGAACCTATCGGGTACGCGGTGTGGTGTTGGACGCCGCAAGCAAGCCCGCGCCCAGGACGGTCGTCGAACCTTTTTCAGCCTCAGGCATTGACGGCACCGGAGGGTTCGTGTCGATTTCACCGGTGGGGACAACCTTCGCCATATCGACGCCCCTGGCGGGTGTGACGCCGGAGCGCGAAGACCCGGCCGTTACCGGCCCCGATGGTGTCTTTGAATTCCCGGCGCTGCCAGAGCGAAATTGGATTTTTCGCGTTGAGTCCGAGGATCTTGTTCACGCGGTGGCGGAAATTGGCCTGCGTCAGGATATCGACGACGTGAAGATCAGGCTGGAATCGCCCGTCGATCTCAGTGGCACGGTCACGTTGAGCGACGGTTCCCCGGCGCCTGATGACACGCCGATCCTGGTGAGGCTCAACTCACTCGATGGTACGCCAGGCGCGGGCGCACAAAGCGAGAAAGGAGTGCTGAAGTTCAAGAACGTCACTCCGGGGAGATTTCGCATACAGGGCGGCGCCCCTGGGGTTGGAGGTTATTACGTTTCATCGGTGATGGTCGGCACAACCGATGCGACGAACCAGTCAGTGGCTCTGAATGCGGCATCGCCGCCCATCCAGATAGTCCTGAAGTCCGGATCGACCATCTCGGGGACCGTGGAAAAAGGCGAGGGAGCGTCGGTACTCCTCGTGCCGCAAACGCTTGTCCCCGGCGATACCGGGTGGTTGCACGAATGCGGCACGGGTGGGAGCTTCGAGTTCGCCGGCCTCCCGCCCGGCGAATATTACGCGGTCGCCGTCGCGAGCGTCGATCTCCGCAATCTGCTGGGATTGTCCGACCTGGAACGCCTGCGGGTCGCGATTCGTGACGCCACCAGCGTGCGCGTGGACGAAGGCGCCGTAGCATCTGTACAATTGAAACCTCCCAGATGAAGTGCGCTTTGCTGTTCGTGCTGTTCGGACTCGCCGCACTTGCGCAGGACAACCCTCGCGTCATCGAAGGCTCCGTAGTCAATAGCGTCACCGGCGTTGGAATTGAAGGCGCGACGGTAACCTTAGCGCCGAAATCGCACAACAACGGTCGCACCGAACCCTATCGCGCCGAGACAGACGCAGCCGGAACCTTTCGCATCAGCGGCGTGAAACCCGGCGAGTACGCGCGATTCTTCCAGAAACACGGCTTCCTCATGCCGGCTTCCTCAGCTTTCGGAGGTTCTTTCCGCATTGAAGCGGACGCCCCGTCCCTGCGCTTCGAACTCACACCGCCCGCGACTCTCCGCGGCCGGGTCATCGGCACGGACGGAAATCCGGCCCCGAATGTCCAGGTGGCGATCGGCAGTCAGTACACAAGAACCGTCACCACCGACGAAAATGGCGCCTTCGTTTTCGAGGATCTTGATCCTGGACTTTACCCTGTGCTGGCCCGGTCCAGTCACGAGCGCACGTATTTCCCCGCCACCACAGACGCGACATTAGCGGAGCCGATTCTGGTCCGTGCCGGAGCGGATCAGAGCCGTTATGAAATCCGCCTGCAGACCGCCAGAACCTGGCGTGTGCGCGGCGTCGTTCTCGATGCGACGGGCAAGCCCGCGCCAAAGGCTCTCGTGAATATCTTGCCCGCATTCGATTCCCCTTCTGCCCTCGCATCTGTGGGGGAGAACGACGGAGCAGTGTTCTCGATAGCAGGCCGCTCGCCGGGAGTTCCGCCTGAACGCGAAGCCCCGCGGTGACGGGTCCCGACGGCGTATTCGAATTTCGGTCCGTGGTTGACGGCGATTGGACCTTCCGCGCTAACTCCGGCGATTTCGTCCACGGCGTGCCTGTCAGCGTGCGGCGGGATATCGACGATCTGAAAATAGCGTTTGAAGCGCCGTTCGATCTCGACGGAAGCGTCACGTTGAGCGACGGATCGCCGCCTCCGCCCGGCGTTATCGTCCTTGCGCGCCTAGGGTCACTTACAGACATGCCGACGGTAACCGCCTTAACAAAAGAACGCACGCTCCTTTTCAAGAACGTTCCGCCAGGGAGATATCGAATACAAACGACCGCAATCCAGGCACGTTACTACGTAGCATCGGTGATGGCTGGGATGGCCGACGTCACCAATCAGCCGGTCTCATTGAATCCTGCGTCACCGCCGATCCGCGTCATCGTGAAACCGGGCCTAACCCTCACCGGCACCGTCGAGAATGGGGAAGGGACGACCGTAGTGCTCGTGCCCCAAACCCTTGAGCCCGGCGATGCGGGCTGGTTGCACGGATGCAACTCAGGCGGCGGCTTCGAGTTCACCGGCCTCCCGCCCGGCGATTACTACGCGATCGCGGTGAACAGCGCCGATAGCCGCCTTCTGCGAACCGTATCCGATATCGAAGGCCTGCGCGTCATCATGCGGGACGCGACTCCGGTGAGCGTGAAGGAAGGGTCCGTCGCGTCGCTACATTTGAACGCGCCAATGACGCTGCCATGAAATATCTCTCGTTGCTGCTGTTCGGGATCGCCGCATTTGCGCAGGATAACCCTCGCGTCCTCGATGGCACTGTCGTCAATAGCGTCACCGGCGCGGGCATTGACGGCGCAAGAATCAACCTGATGGGCAAAGGTAATGGTCGCTTCAAAGAATTGGTCACGGATGCGACGGGTAATTTTCACATTTCCGGCCTCCTTCCCGGCGACTACAGCGTCGTCGTTCAGAAGACCGGGTTCTTCTTCAGCCCACCGCCGGTCTACCCCAATCCGGGCATTTCACTACACGTTGACGCAGCGGCGAATCCTCCGCACCTGCGCCTCGAACTGATCCCGCCGGCCATTCTCCGCGGGCGCGTATTCGGCACCGACGGAAAACCAGCCGCGAAAGTGCAGGTTGCGCTCGGCCCTGAATACGAGAAAAAGACGATTACCGACGGCGATGGCGCATTCGTTTTCGAGAACGTCCAGCCCGGACAAATAAGTCTTACTGCGTTCGACGGCCGCGTCCGCACCTATTTCCCCGCCGCCACCGACCCGGCATTTGCCGAGGCGATTTCTGTTCGCCCAGGGGAGGATCAGGGCGGCTACGAAATCAGGCTGCAGACCGCCAGTGTTTACCGGGTCCGCGGCGTAGTGCTCGACGCAGCTGGCAAGCCATCGGCAAACACCATCGTGCGTCTGTTTCCCGTTCAGCCGAGTGTCGGCGGATCTCAAGTCATGCCCGTACCGGGCGGAAGCACCGCTGTTTTTCGCTGAGCCAGCCCGCGCGCGTTCAGCCCGCGCGAGAGCCGGATGTCGTGAGCGGCAAGGACGGCGTGTTTGAGTTTCCCTCCGTGCGCGAGGGTGACTGGGCTCTGCACGCTGAAGCCGAGAACATAGATCGCGGTGTGGCGTTCGTCGGCGTGCGCAAGGACATCGACGATGTGCGAATCCGTTTGGAGGGCCCGATCGAGATCCTGGGAACCGTCGTTCTGAGCGATGGGTCACCCGGTGCCGCCGAAGACAGTAATCAATGTGATCCTGACCTCGACGGACGGCCTGCGCAACGGTGCCGGTTATACCGACAAGACCGGATCTCTGCGTATCGAAGACGTCGACCCGGGTCGACATCGCGTCATGGCGATCGCCCGTTCACCCGGTTACTACGTCGCATCCGTCATGGCGGGCGACGTTGACGCCATTCGGCAGCCTGCCCTGCTCAGCGATTCATCGCCGCCGCTCCGCATCATCCTCAAGGCCGGCGGTACGCTCAGCGGAAACGTGGATAAAGGTGAGGGCGCGAAGCTGTTGCTTGTCCCTCAAACGGTTGCCCCTGGCGACGTCGCCGCGGTGTATCCGTCTGGCGTCGGCGGAAATTTCGAATTGACGGGAATTCCCCCAGGCGATTATTACGCTATCGCCGTGACACATTTTGACCTGCAGTTCAAGAGCCGTATTGAAGGCCTGCGCGCCATCATGCGCGATGCAACGCGCGTGCGCGTGGAAGAAGGCGTTATCACGTCGGTGCAGCTGAAATCGCCCGTCGAACTTCGATAAGCCGGTATATACTTCCGCCATGCGGACCGGCTTGCTCACCCTTTGTTTACTTGCTGCCCCACTTGGATTCGCGCAGAATACCCGCCCAGAATCGCAGCCCTTCAATGCGTCGATGATGGAGATGGAGTCGCCGCCCGCACAGGGCGTGGCCATTCGCGCCGGCCGCCTGTTCGATCCGAAATCCGGCACGAATCTCGCTAACCAGGTGATCGTGATCAAAGGCGATCGCATCACCGATGTCGGCCCTGCGGATCGAGTGCAAATTCCGCAGGGCGCGCGCATCATCGACCTCAGCAAAGCTACGGTGCTGCCGGGACTGATCGATCGTCACGTCCACCTGATGCAGGATCAGCAACCGAACGACGGCCGCGCCGCCATGATCGGCCTGCACAACGCTCTGATGAATCTCCACGCCGGTTTCACCACCCTGCAGGACATGGGGTCGCCATATACCTACGCCACGGTAGAACTGCGCGACGCCATCAACAAAGGTCTGGTGCCGGGCCCGCGCTTGCAGGTCGCCGGGCCGCAGCTGAATCCGCGCGCCGCGACTTACTACGCCGCGCCCTCAATCCCTGCGCCATTCGGTCAAGGCGTGTTTCAACTGACGGGCGACGTGAATTCACCATGGCTCGCGCGCGCGGCGGTCCGCGAGCATTCCCATTACGGCACCGATTGGATCAAGGTCTACGAGACGGAAGATTACGAAGGCGGAGGCTATCCGCAACCGGATGGCGCGGGCGCATTCACTCCCGATGGAAAAATGATCAACGTTCCGTCGCTGACGCTCGAAGAAAACCAGGCGATTGTCGACGAAGCGCACCGCCGCGGTTTGAAGGTCGCATGCCATGCCTACGGTGGCGAAGGTCTGCGCAACTGTCTCGCCGCAGGCGTCGATATGCCGATGCACGTGATCGTCGGCGTGACCGGCGCGGAAGGTCTCGACGACGAAACCATCCGCCTCTTCAAGACGCCGCTGGCCGATGGCACCCTGCGGCCGGTGATGCAGACGCTCTGGGATCTGATCGGCGATATGGAAGTAAAAGACCGCAAAGCCACCGGCGGCAAGACCACGCGTTTCCAGCTCACCGAGCTTAGCTTCAAGCGGTTGATCGCGGCTGGCGTCACGCAGGTGTTCGGCAGCGGCGCTTACACCGGAGGCCACGGCGTCCAGGCCTTTCAATTCGCTTATTACGTGAAGTGGGGAATGTCTCCAGTCAATGCGTTGCGCATGGCCACCACAAATGCCGCCGCGAGTTTGAACTTCGATCTTGGTAAGCAGGTGGGTACGGTGGAGAAAGGTAAGTTCGCGGATATCGTCGCGGTTTCCGGCGATCCCCTCGCCGACATCACGGAACTTCAACGCGTGCGTTTTGTGATGAAGGGCGGTGTCGTTTTCCGGGACGAATTGAAATAGCCCGTTGACATACGATGCTCTTCGTAGTAATGTCTTCGTAGATGCCGTCTGCCTTGCCGAAGCCCACCGACGCCGAGCTCGAAATCCTCACCGTGCTGTGGAGCCGCGGCGCGAGCACCGTGCGCGAAATCCACGAAATCGTCCTGAAGCGTAAGCCCACGCAATACACCACCGTCCTGAAACTCCTGCAAATCATGGCGGAGAAGGGGCTGGTGCGCCGGGACGAAGAGCAGCGCGCGCATGTCTATGAGGCAGCCGCGCCGCGCGATCTGACCCGGAAGCAACTCGCGGGCGATCTGCTGCAGCGCGCCTTCGATGGATCTGCCGCGCGCCTGCTGCAGGGCGCGCTCTCGGCCCGCAAGGCTTCCAAAGCGGAACTGGCCGAAATACGAAAGATGCTGGATGAATATGATCGCTGACACCTTGAGGCATCTGGTCGGAAGCTCCTCTCGCGAAAGCCATCGGCTGGACTCTGTTCCACTCGCTATGGGAAGGCGCGATCGTCGCGATAGCCCTTCTCGCCGCGCTCTGGGTGCTTCGATCGTCGCGTGCCCGCTACACAGCTGCGTGCATCGCCATGCTCGCGATAGTCGCGGCATTCGTCGGCACTCTGCTGTTCGTTCAACACGAAGCGAACCTGAAACCAACCGCCTTCGACCTCACCATTCCGCCCGCCCCGCCGGGTGATGGCCTGAATTTGAGAAGCCAGTTCGCACGCCTCAGTGCATCCGATGTGCTTTCGTGGCTTGCGCCGTTCTGGCTTGCGGGAGTGATCCTCTTCCACCTGCGTGCCCTTGCCGGCTGGATCGCCGCGCGCCGTCTGAAAATCCGCGGTGTCTGCCGCGCACCCGAACTCTGGCAGGAACGGCTCATCGCACTCCGCGCACGCATACGGCTATCGAAACCGGTGGCGTTGCTGGAATCATCGCTCGCCGAGGTGCCTGTCGTGGTCGGCTATCTGCGTCCCGCGATTCTGCTGCCGGTCGGAATGCTGACAGGCATGCCCGCCAGCCAGATCGAGGCGATTCTGCTGCACGAACTGGCGCACATCCGGCGGCACGATTACCTCGTCAATCTCTTTCAGACCGTGGTGGAAGGCTTCCTGTTCTACCATCCGGCGGTCTGGTGGATATCGGGCGTGATCCGCGCCGAACGCGAAAACTGCTGTGACGATCTGGTGGTGGCGGCGAACGGCAACGCCCCCGAATACGCCGCAGCCCTCACCGCTCTCGAACAATCCCGCTGGGCTGCGCATGACGCAGCTCTCGCGGCAACAGGAGGTAATCTCATGAAACGCATTCGCCGTCTGCTCTATCCGCGGGAGAACCTGCGCCCCTCTCTCACGCCCGTGGTTTCGGCGGGGATTCTGGCTATCGCCGCCGCAATGGCGTTGATGGCGTGGCAATCGCCGTCGCCGATTCCCAACAGCCCCTCGCAGGCGTGGCTCGACAACGAGGTGCCCTACATCATCACCGATGCGGAGCGCACAGCCTTCCGGAATCTCCAGAGCGAGCCCGAGCGCCAGAAATTCATCGAGCAGTTCTGGGAGCGCCGCAACCCCACGCCCGGCGCACCGGACAACGACTTCCAGATCGAACACTACCGGCGCATGGGATACGCGAACGCGCGCTTCGGATCGCGGACTGGCATTCCCGGCTGGAAATCCGATCGCGGCCGGATCTACATCACGTACGGCCCGCCCGACGCGATTGATTCCCATCCCGCGACCGAAGAGTGGCGCTATCGCTATATAGAAGGAATCGGCAACAACGGCGTCATCATCGAGTTCGTCGACCCCGATGGTAGCCGGCGAGTTCCACATGTCTCGCGATCCCCACCCACCGGCGTGATAGCATCATGAGCTTGCCACAGCCGCAAGCCAGTAGGCTCGAAACGCCCGTACCCACCCCGGTTAGCCTCGGTTACGCGTGGTACGTCGTCTTCGCCCTGACAGCCATCTATATGCTGTCGTTCGTCGACCGGCAGATTCTCGGTCTGCTCGTCGCGCCGATGAAGCGCGATCTCGGCCTCAGCGACACCAAGGTCGGCCTGCTGCAAGGCCTGGCATTCGGCGTGTTCTACACGCTGGTGGGCCTGCCGCTCGGGCGTCTGGCCGACACGCGAAACCGGCGCAACCTCATCGCTGCCGGCGTAGTCGCGTGGAGTATCTTCACCTCGTCCTGCAGCGTCGCCCGCAGCTTCTTCACGCTCTTCCTCGCCCGTATGGGGGTTGGCGTTGGTGAGGCCACGCTCTCGCCTTCGGCCTATTCGCTCATCTCGGATTACTTCCCGAAAGACCGGCTCGGCACCGCGATCAGCGTTTACTACATGGGAGTCTTTTTCGGATCCAGCCTGTCGCTCCTGGTCACCGGCGCCGTGCTTGATGCCCTCGCCCACACACCTTTCCTGACGCTTCCGTTGCTCGGCACGATTCCCGCATGGCGCGTCGTTTTCCTCGTGGTTGGTTTGCCCGGGGCACTGTTCGCGCTCCTGGTCTACACAGTCCGGGAACCTGTCCGGCGCGACCTGCTGCGCACCGCGAACAATCAGGCCGCCGCCCTGAGCTTCCGCGATTCCTGGATCGAAATCGGCCGCCGCGCGAAATCCGTCGCGGGCCTTTCCATCGGCGCCGTGTTCCAGGCCGCGCCCACTTACGCCATCACATTCTGGATTCCGACTTTCCTCCAGCGCACCCACCATTTCACCCCGGGCCAATCGGGCCGCGCGCTCGCCGCCATTCTGCTGACCTTCGGCTGCGCCGGGATGTACGCGGGCGGAAAACTGAGCGATCACTGGCAGCGCAACGGAGTACCGGAAGGACCGCTGCGCGTCGGCGTAATCTGCGGCATCGGAACCCTGTTGCTGGTAACGCCCGCCACCCTGCTCGCCGATCCCTCGTGGACCCTGGCATTGCTGTGCCCCGGTATGTTCTTCCTCGCGCTGCCGATGGGAGTCTCGGCCGCGGCATTGCAGCACATCTTCCCCAACCAGGTTCGCGGCCTGGTGTCGTCATTCTTACTCTTCGTGTTGAACCTCGGCGGACTCAGCATCGGGCCCGCTCATGCCGGGCCTTCTGAACGATCACCTCTTCCACAACGAAAAGATGATCGGCCCTTCGATCGCCCTTACGGTCGGCGGCTCGGCGGTGTTGATGTCGATCGCCTTCTGGTACGCCATCGCGCCCTATCGCCGCGACTATCGTTTGATGGAACAGCAGGCCAGCGTCGTAAACACTATCCGCTGGCTCGCCATTACAGCGACTTTGGACCGAAGCCGACGACCGCGATGTCGGAGTCGGTGTAGAATCATGCTTGTTGGCGAAGCGTCGTCAGACGGCGTCAACCACATCCGTCGTTCTGGTCAGGCCCAGCAGCCGCCCTGCTTCGTGCGCCTCGCTCTCGCCAGGCGGAACGACCACGCAACCGGTCAGGAAGCGCCGAAGTTGGGCTTGTTGTGGGGACCGGCTGACCTGGGCGACCACCGGTGCGGGAACCAAAGGAATAACACCAAGTTCCAAACGGGCCTTGTGCTCAGCCGACGCCGGACGCTCGTTTCTGTCCGCGGCACGAGAACGGCGGCGTCGTAAACGACGGCGCTCATGCACGCTTTCGCGGTATTGCGCCCGCACGTTGCGGCGAGCTTCATTCATCTCTTCCGCGGTGAGGCGTCCATGCTGCTTTTCCCACAGGGCGACCGCCGCCAAACCGGCGCGCCTCTGAAGCGCTTCGCGCGCCGCGCTGGTCATCCAGGCTGAGACGCTCACCCTGTCGCGGGCGGCTGCTGCAAGGATGTTTTCGTGAATGTCAGGGTCAACGGTGATCGCAAGCTTCGGTGATGGGTTGCCGCGCGGCATTCAAAGTATCCTACTGCAATATGATCCTCAGCGCTATTGCTTGCAACCCGCGTTCAACGATAATGTCCGGTGACGTCTGGCCGCCAGCCTGGCCAAAGAAAATCTGCACCGATTCCCCGAAATCGGCGTCAAACCTTGAAGTCAGGAGTTCGCGTATGAAAAAGATTCTCTCGCTCGGCGTTTTGACAATAATGCCCCTTCTCGCCCAGCAGCCGAAATTCGAGCTGGCCGACGTTCATATCAGCCCGACGCAGCGCTGGTTCGTAGGGAACTACGAACCGAACAACGCCGGCCACATCGTCGATGGCCGGTATATTCTGCGCGATGCAACCCTGCTCACTCTGATTGACGCGGCTTACGGCGTCACCGACGATATGATTGCAGGCGGCCCAACCTGGCTCAGACTCGACATCTACGACGTGATCGCCAAAGTGCCCGACGGCACAACCCAGGCGACGGCCAAACTCATGCTGCAGGCGCTCCTCGCCGAGCGCTTCGGGCTGGTGGCGCGCCGCGATACGCGCCCCATGCCCCGCTTTGTGCTGAGCGTGGGTCCGGGCGGATCGAAATTGAAGCCCGCGGCGCCGTCACAGTCTTCAACCGAACAGGACTCCGGCTGCAAGTCACAAATGTCCGGCATGGAGGGGGGCAGAGGTGGCCCGATTAATCCGGCTTCGCTCCCGAACCTGAAAGTTGCCTGCCATAACCTCACATCCACGCAGATCATCGAAAACCTGCGCCAGATGGCCGGCGGCCCGATCAACACCTACCTGCCTCGTGAGGTGGTCGACTCCACCGGGCTCCAGGGCAAATGGGACTTCGACCTTGAGTTCACGCCCATCGGCTTTGTCGGCGACAAAGGTCGCGACGGCATCACGCTTTACGACGCCGTAAGCAAACAATTGGGCCTGACCCTCGAATTGAAAGATGTTCCGGTTCCGGCGCTCGTGGTCGAGAGCATAAACAGAAACCCAACCCCGAATGCCCCGGAAGTAAAAACGGTCCTGGGGCCAACCACCGTCCGATTTGAAGTGGCATCGATCAAGCCCCTCAATCCCGGCGAGCGCCCGATGGGCAACCTCGGCGGCAGCGAACTCAGATTCGGCGGCACTCTGCGGAATCTGATCGTGCAGGCGTTCATGCTTTATCCCAATTCGGCAAACGACGTGATTTTCGGCCTGCCGAAGTCCGCGGACTCCCAGATCTGGATCATCACGGCGAAACTACCGAGCACGGGTGAAGGCGCGCCCATCGGCGGCGGCGCACGGCCGCAGCCACCCCCGCGCTCTCGGGTCATGGAGATGCTGCGCGGCCTTCTCGCCGATCAGTTCGAATTGAAAACGCATACCGAAAACCGGGAGGCGACGGTTTACGCCATGACCCTGCCGGGTAAGCCGAAAATGACCCAGGGAGACGCAAACGAACGGTCGACGTGCCATGTCGACCCGACTGCGATTAAACCGTTCCCGAACATGGGGACGATGGTGACCTGCAGGAACTACACGATGGCTGATTTTGCGATGGATCTGAACCAGGCCACGGGTTTCTTCGATCATCAGATTGTCGACGCCACCGGTTCGAAGGATGGCTGGAATTTCAGCATTGGCTGGTCCAGTGGGAACCAGGGCCCGCGACCTCCGAATGCGAACCAGACGGGCGAAGCCACGGAACCCACCGGCCTCACGTCTTACGAAGCCGTTGAAAAGCTGACGGGATTGAAACTGGTGAAACAGAAGCGATCCATTCCGGTGATTATCGTGGATCACGTGGATGAGAAGCCGATCGAGTAGCGTTTCCAGAGTAAGCTTTCCAAGTTACACTGAAAGACAGGAGTTTCTTCATGGCATCGATCCGATTCAACCTGAACGGAAAACCGCAGACCGCGGACGTGATCCCCGAAATGCCGCTTCTCTGGTATCTTCGCGACTCGCTCGGCATGACCGGCACCAAATTCGGCTGCGGCATGGCTCTCTGCGGCGCGTGCACCGTTCATGTGGATGGCCAGGCCGTCCGTTCCTGCGTCACGCAGCTCGCCAGCCTCAACGGCAAAAGCGTAACCACCATCGAAGGACTCTCGCCTGATGGCCGCCATCCCGTCCAGCAGGCCTGGATCGAATCGGACGTGCCTCAGTGCGGATACTGCCAGTCCGGTCAGATCATGGCCGCGGCTTCGCTTCTCGCGAAGAAACCCAAGCCGACCGACGCCGATATCGACGAAGTGATGCGCGGCAACATCTGCCGCTGCGGGACCTATCAGGATATTCGCCACGCCATCCACCGCGCCGCCGAGATCGCCGGAGGCAAGGCATGAATCGCCGCGGTTTCCTTCAGGTAGGCGCATCGGCAACCGCCGGATTCCTCGCCGGCTTCTATCTGCCCGAGCGCTCGAAGCTCGCCGCCCAGGAGATTGCGTGCGACGCAGCTCCAAAACTGAACGCGTGGATTCACATCGCCCCCGACGACACCGTCACCTTCATGATCCACAAGGTCGAGATGGGGCAGGGCACTCTCACCTCGCTCTCGCAGCTCCTCGCCGACGAGCTCGATTGCGACTGGGGCAAGTTCCGCACCGAATTTCCTCCCGTCGATCCGGCCTTCGGCTTCCAGGGCGTAGTCGGCAGCCAGAGCATCCGCACCTCATGGACGCCTCTGCGCAAGGCAGGCGCGGCCGCCCGCGACATGCTCGTCGAGGCCGCTGCGCAGAGCTGGAACGTCGATAAGTCGAAATGCCGCACCGAGAGCGGCTTCGTCGTCAACACTGCGAACAGCGACCGCATCAGTTACGGAAAACTGGCCGCCGCCGCCGCGAAACTGCCGGTGCCGAAAAACCCGGCGCTGAAGGATCCCAAAGATTTCAAGCTCATCGGCAAGTCCATCCCGCGCCTCGACACCTTCAACAAGGTGACCGGCCGCAATCAGTTCGGCATCGATTCGCGCCGCCCGGGCATGGTCTACGCCGCCGTGGCGCGCTGCCCCGTCTTCGGAGGCAAGGTCGCCAGCTTCGACGCCACGAAAGCCAAGGCGTTTCCCGGCGTCAAGCAGGTCGTCCAGATTTCGCGCGGTGTTGCCGTCGTGGCCGATAACACCTGGTCCGCCATGCAGGGCGTCAAGCTCCTCGATATCAAATGGGACGAGGGCGCCAACGCCAACCAGAACAGCGCTGCGATCAGCAAGCTCTTCGCCGATAAAGCGCAGAACCCGGGCGCCGAAGTACTCCGCACGGGCGATGCCCCGAACGCGCTCGCCGCCGCGCCGAAGAAAATCGAAGCGGTTTACGAAGTGCCGTTCCTCGCGCACGCCACCATGGAGCCGATGAACTGCACCGCCGACGTGCGCGCCGATTCCTGCGACGTCTGGGCCTCCATGCAGATGCAGACCATGTCGGCCGCCGCCGCCGCGCAGGCCTCCGGTCTTCCCCCGGACAAGGTTCATATCCACTCCCAGTTCATGGGCGGAGGCTTCGGCCGCCGCGGCATGACCGATTTCGTCTCCGAAGCCGTCGAACTCTCGAAAGTGATCGGCGCGCCGGTCAAGATCACGTGGACGCGCGAAGACGACATGCATCACGACAACTACCGCACCGCGTCTTATTCGCAGTTCGCCGCCGGTCTCGATGCAGACGGCTGGCCCGTCGCATGGACCAACCGCATCGTCTCCCCGGCCATTCAGTACACCTCGTCGGGCCAGCCTCCGGCAAAAGGGCATCGACCGCACCAGCACCGAAGGCTCGCACGACATGGGGTACAACATCCCCAACAAGCTCGTCGATTATCACTGGACCGAAGTCGGCGTCCCCGTCACCTACTGGCGCGCCGTCGGCTACACGCAGAACACGTTCTTCGTCGAAAGCTTCATGGACGAGATGGCTTTGGCAGGCGGTAAAGATCCCGTTGAATTTCGCCGCAAGCTCCTCGCGGAGAATCCACGGTTGCTCGGCGTGCTCGAACTGGCCGCGAAGCAGGCGGGCTGGGGAACGCCGCTGCCCGCGGGCCGATTCCGCGGCGTTGCGGTCGTCAACAACGTCGGCAGTTTCACCGCGCAGATTGCGGAGATCTCCGTCGACAAGGGAAGGCAAGGTGAAGGTGCACAGAGTCGTGAGCGCCGTCGACTGCGGAAATGTGGTGAACCCCGCGATCGTCGAGCAGCAGATCCGCAGTGCCGTGATTTACGGCTTGACCGCCGCGCTGAAGGGTAAGATCACCATCGACAAAGGGCGCGTGCAGCAGGCGAACTTCGATTCCTACGACATGCTCCGCATCGATGAGGCGCCGGTTGTCGACGTCCATATCGTCGCGAGCACCGCGGACTCCGGTGGAATCGGCGAGGCCGGTGTACCGGCCATCGCTCCCGCCCTGTGCAACGCGATCTTCGCCGCTACCGGGAAGCGCGTTCGCAAACTCCCGGTCCGGGCCGCCGAACTGGTCTGACTCTGACCGGCCGTTGGTCTAGTATCCGACCTGCGCAGGATGGTGGAATGCGGCCTCAGCCCGTGCGGCCGGCCGGATATTCAGATCGATCTACGGACCTCCGTATCGGTACCTGCTCGCAGCGGCTTCCGGCCGACCTGCCGTCGCTGCTTCCGGCGTCTCCGGAGCACTGTCGACGTTGCTTCGGGAACAATGGGAGGTTCTGTCCACCGCCGGGGCAACCATTTCCGGCGCGGCGGCTTCCGCCTTTCGAATCTGCAGCAGTGAGCGCAGTGCCGCTCCCCGCACCTCCGGATGATCGTCCCTCAGCAACTCAGTCAGCGGGTCGACAAACGCGGAATCGCCGATCCTGCCCATCGTCCACGCCGCGGTCGAACGAACGTTATGCGTGGCGCCGTTCACCATCGAGTTGATCTGTTCCACAATGCCCGGCTTCCCCAGCTTGTGCAGCCCCACCAGCGCGTTTCCCGCCACATGGCTGGACGAATCCCCGGCGCAGACTTCGAGCAGCGTCTGGGCCGTGGGCGACTTCAGCCCCCAGATGGATTCCACCGCGTTGGCCCGCACGCTCGGATCGTTTCGCGTCAACTGGCGCGCCGCCCACTCCGCGCTCTGAATCCGCTTCCCGATGAAAAGCGTCGCCTTCGCCGCGATCCGCGGATCCGTGCTGTCGATCAGATGCCCGAGAACCGGCACCAGCCGGCGCCCCGTTGAAGTCTCATCGAGCACATCGAGCACCCGGTAGGAACGGGGTGCGTCGAATGCCTCGCAGTGATTCAGCCCGTGCCGGTCGGGCAGCCTGCGGGCCAGTTTCACGTCGAACGACGGATCCACTTTCCAGAGCCGCATGAACAGCGTGATGGATCGCTCCAGCGTGCCTCGCGCCGGATCGGCAATTTCCTCGTTTGCCGAAGGATGCCGCAGCATCATACTCGCGAGCAGGCGATGCGCCGCCGATTCGTCCCGCGACTCGAGGTATTTCACCGCCGCGCCCAGGAACAGATCCGGAAGCTGGCTCGCCATTCGCCGGATCAGCCGCGCGCTCAGCGGATTCGTGCCGAATTCGGCCACGGCACGATCGAGATACGTGCTGATCAGACGTTGATCGACGTTCGTTGGCATCCAGAGAAGCCGGTCCTCAGGCACTTATCGGTAGAATATGACGGAAACTTTACCCACGGTCCGACCCGATTTCCTGAACCGGCCGCAAGCTGGTACCTTGAAGGACATGGAAGTACATTTCACACCTGAGCAGGAAACCCAGCTGTCTCAAATCGCCACCCATGCTGGCACCGACGCCGAGCGGCTGGTGAAAGACGCGGCTTTGCGCCTGCTACAGGACGAGTCCCGCTTCCGTGCTGCCGTGCGGCAAGGAATCACGCAGGCCGACCGAGGCGAGTTCATTGAAGAAGAAGAAATGGACGCCCGCCTTGAACAGATGTTGCGCTCATAGACATGCGCATCCGCTGGACGCCAGCCGCCGCAGCGGACCTGCAGAACATTAGCGATTACCTCAAAGACCACCATCCGCGCTATCGCGACCCGACCATGCGGAAGCTGTACGCGACCATCGGTGGCTTGAAACAATGGCCGGTGCGTGGCCGGCCAGGACGCGAGGAAGGCACGCGAGAGATTTTGTTCCCGCCGACGCCTTATGTAGCGGTATACCGCATAAGAGAGCAGCCCATCGAAGTCCTACGAATCTACCACGCTGCGCAGGACCGTCTTTAGGACGCAAACCCGCCGCTCGACGCTCGATCAATTCGCTCTTGACTCGATATATCATCAAATGATATAAAGTCGCCATGGCCCAATCGGACCTCCCACTCGCCCCCGCCGCCTTCCTCATTCTTTTCGCCCTCACCGACGGCGCCAAACACGGCTACGCCATCATGCAGGAGACCCGCAAAATCTCCGACGACGGCTTCCACATGGGCCCCGCCACCCTCTACACCACCATCCAGCGCCTGCTCGATTCCGGCTGGATCAAAGAAGTCCCCGGCCCCGAAAACAGCGACAGCCGCCGCCGCTACTATCGCCTCACCAGCGACGGCAGCGCAATCCTGAATCTCGAACTGGAACGCATGGAAACCATGGTCCGGAAGTCGAAAGCCATGCGCCTCAGATCCGCGGAGTCGTCCTCATGAGCGCCAGCAAAACCTGGTTCATACGATCGAGCGCACTCATCTACCGCGGCATCCTCTCGATCTACCCATCCGACCTGCGTTACAGATTCGGCGACGAAATGGCTGGCGTCTTTACCGATGACCTGGAAGACGCCCTCCTCGACGCCCACCGCACCCACCGCCTCGCGCCCGTAGCTCGCGTGTGGTGGAACGCGCTGTCCGAAGTCCTCGGCATCGCCATCTCCGGGCGTCTCGCGAACGAAGCCCTCCTCGCCCCGGCCGTCTCGCTCGCGCTCCACCTCGCGCTGGTCGGCGCCGTACTCATCCTCGCCACCTTCGCGACCGAAGGAATGCCAGCCGCCATCGCACACGGCTACCTCACTCTGCACGGCCAGTAAATGCTCGAAGCGCGCGGCCTCACCAAACGGTTTCGCAGCCTGACGGTAGTCGACCACGTGAACTTCACCGTGCGCGCCGGCGAAATCACCGGCTACCTCGGACCCAACGGCTCCGGCAAATCGACCACGGTCAAAATGATGACCGGCCTCCTCCATCCCACCGAAGGCGAGATCCTCTTCAACGGCCGCAACATCCGCATCGACAACATCGAATTCAAGCATCGCCTCGGCTACGTTCCCGAAGAGCCGAATCTCTACGGCAACCTCACCGGCCTCGAATACCTGCAGCTTGCCGGCGGCTTGCGCGGACTCCCCTTCGATCGCGTGACGAAGAAAGCCAACGAACTCCTCGACCTTCTCTCGCTGAGCGAAGCCCGCTGGGTGCCCATCTCGGCCTATTCGAAAGGCATGAAGCAGCGTGTCCTGATCGCCGGCGCACTGCTGCACGATCCCGACGTCCTGATCTTCGACGAAGCGCAATCCGGCCTCGATATCGCTAACGCCCTGCTGTTCCGCCATCTCCTGCGCACGCTCGCCGCGCGCGGCAAAGCGGTGCTCTACATCTCCCACGTGCTCGAACTGGTGGAAAAAATCTGCGAGCACATCGTCGTCATCTATCAGGGCCGCGTCGTCGCCGACGATTCGGTCACCAGCCTCCGCGGCCTCATGCAACTGCCCAACCTCGAAGAAATCTTCAAACAACTGGTCGAGCAGGGCGACATGGAATCGCGCGCGAACGAAATAGTCGAAGTCATGAGGCGCTGATTTGCTCAAAATGACGGCCGGGCCAGATCAACCCACGCCCTTTAAGCTCCTGCTCGAAATCTTCCGTACCCGCTTCCTCGAAAACGACACCGAGGGCACCTTCGACGCCAGCGTCTACCAGGTGATCGGCACCATCGCCACACCCGGTCTTTTCGTGACCCTCTTCGTCATGCCGCTCTTTATGGACCTCGCCACACACACGCCCGGCCCGGACGTCGATTGGCAAATCCGCGGAGTCCGCCTCTTCTTCCCGGCGTATTCGTTTGCCGTCACTGGATTCGCCACACTCTTCGAGTGGGACGTCCTCTTTCCCGACCGCCGCGATTTCCTCATCCTCGCCCCGTTCCCCGTCCGTCTGCGCGAGTTGTTCGGCGCCAAATTCGCTGCGCTCGGTGTCTTCATTCTGACCCTGGTCGTCGCGGTGAATTTCTTCCCGACCGTCCTCTTGCCCCTGTTCTCCATGGCGATCCCGAAGATCGGTGTGATCGGCATCATCCGCCTGACCCTGACCCAGATCGCCGCCACAGCCGGCGCATCTCTATTCGCGTTCTTCGCCGTCGCCGCGCTGCAAGGCGTATTGATAAACATCACCACCCCCGTGGTCTTTCGCCGGATCTCGCCCGCCGTTCAGATGCTCGGCATGAGCCTCATGGTGATCGCGCTGCTGACTTTTCCGCTGTACATGCTCCTGTTGCGGCCATGGACTGAGGCGCATACGATCTGGCCCTGGCTCTTCCCGCCCGTCTGGTTCACTGGTCTCTACGATCTCCTGCTGCCCGCCGGAGACCCGTCGTTCGCGGTCTTTGGAATCTTCGGCGCCGAAGCGCTCGCCATCGCAATCGCGGTCTTCGCCATATCCTGGGCACTTGGCTTCCAGCGCCATTATCGCCGCGTGCTGGAGTCGGAGGACACTTCATCGCGAACTCCCGCGCTAAGCCCCATCGGGCGTTTCATCCGATTACCCGAAGAGCGCGCCATCTTCGAGTTCAGCGGCCGCATCCTCGGCCGTAGCACGAAGCACCGCATGTTCCTCGCATGCTATCTCAGTGTCGGCGTTTCTTTCGGACTGCTGACCACGCTCGTAGTGCGCGCGGGGAAACTTGATTGGTCGCAGGAAGGGCTGCGCACGTTCCCCTTCCTGATCGCCTTCTTCGTGATTTCAGGCTTGCGCGCCGCGTTGCAGTTTCCGGCGGAACTCGCTTCGAACTGGGTCTTCCGCCTCACCGAATCGAGCTGGGCCGAGGTCGCGCGCAGCGCCACGCGCAAGCGCGTTCTGGCCGGCGGGCTCGTACCCGTTCTTCTGCTCACTCTCCCGTTTGAAATTGCTGTCTGGGGCTGGACGCAGGGCGTAACGCACTTCCTGTTTCAGCTTGCCGCCGGCGCGCTGCTGATCGAAGTGCTCTTCTGGAGCTTCACCAAGGTGCCGTTCACCTGTTCCTGGTTCCCCGGCAGAATCAACCTTGCGTTACTCGCGGTTGCCTATCTGTACGGCTTCACCAGCTACAGCTTCCGCATGGCCGATCTGGAGAAAGCGATCGACGCAAACAGCCTCTACGGAGTTTGTTTCTTCGCGCTGGCTGCGATGTTGCTCGCCGCGTTCTGGCGCAGGCATCCCGCCGCGGGCTCCGTACGTTTCGACGCCATCGAGCCCGAAATTCAAATCCTCGATTTAACCTGATCCCGGTTTTTCCGAGCCGCGACTGTAAAGGAGTGGTAAGAAGCGCCCGTCAATTTTCTACCGGCTTTTCCTCGATGTGGTCGATGACGACCACCGGCAGCATACGCTTCCGCATCTCCAACCTCAGCCCGAGTTGCTTCTTCACAGCCTCGAAAATCGACATCGCCCCACTCGGGTCGCCCGAATCTGCCGCCGCATCCCGATTTCGCCGGTCCCCCGTGGGCGAATAGCTCAGCATAAAATCCCATCTGCCGCTGATTCCCGTCGCATCCACTACCGCATAAGCAAAATCATTCGGAGAAACAGGCATCAGCTGTTCCACAAACTGCGCCGTCGTGATGTTCTGGCACGCCAGCAGACGCGAGAGCCGTGGATTCAAATCTCTTGGATCATTCTCTACCGTGTGGGCTTCCTTGCATTCGGCGCGATTCGCCGGATCCGCCTTCTTCAGCCGCGGCTTATCCGCCACCAGCGTGTAAGCACTCACGGGCCGGTTCTCATAATGTGCCTTGATCCCGAAGCGCTCCGTCAGAAGCGTCCGCAGCATCAGGCGCAGGTCATCGTCAAGAAAGCTCGATCGCGGCGGTGGCGGCCCCGTACTCGCAGAAGAAGGTTTCGCCGTGATGTCGTATCGCGCCGAATCCATCCACTTCGGCATCCCCGCAATCATTTCATCCACGTGATCCCAGTGGACGTCCCACGCCGTCGCAAACAGATTCCTCATCGTCTCGCCCCGCGCTTCGAAACCACCTCCCACCGTCGGCCCACTGTATCCGTCGTGCACCTCCGGCCTGTTCTGCCTGACGCTCGCCACTTCGAACTGAACCTCGCGCGGTGGCAGCAGTGCCGCGACGCCCGGCGCGTTCCCGGTCGGCTTCTCATTCGCCGAATCGACGACGATCACATTCCCCGGAACCTTCTCCGCCGTCAGCTTCAGCCCCAGTTGCTGATCGATCGCGCCGAATATCGTAGTGCGTTCCGCACCCGCGGGCAGTACACGCGAACGGCTGTTCCACTGCAGATCAAAGTCCCACTCACCCGCTAAACCAGTTTCATCGACCACGGGATCCGCCAGGTAATCCCCCGCCATCGCGCGCAACTGTTGCGCAAAGCCGGCCATTGTCATATTCCGGCACGCAAACACCGCGTACGCGGACCCGTCCGGCTGCCGCAGATACTTGCATTCCGCCTCACCCGACCCCTCGGCCTTCCGGATCTTCGGCTTGTCCCGCCCCAGCAGCCTCAGCGCAAACGCCGGAACCGGCCGGACATCTTTGTGGACCACAAGCGCAAACCGCTCGGCCAGGAGCGACTGCAGCATAAGCCGGAGATCCTCCGGCGAGGTGGACGCGCGCGCCTTTGCAGCGATATCGAACCGAGTCAGGGCCAGCCAGTTCGGACCGCCAAGAACATCATCAGGCTCGAACCCGTAAGCCAGCCGGATGAGATCGATCATCGTCACCTTGCGCAGGTCATATCGCTCGCCGCGCAGGAATCCGCCAGACCGGTAGCTCTGCGGGTTCGTGGCGCTCGCACTCCGATGAATCTCAGCGGCGTCGAATCGCAGCTGGGCCACCGCCGCGAAAGCAAAGATCATTCCAGCGGTCGCAACCCGCCGCGCCTGTCGTGTTATCAAATCTAACCCCAACAGTCGATCAGGCGGCGTAGCGAACGACTTCCAACTCTGCCGACCGATCCACTGCGGCGAGCAGGCGGTCAACGCGCGCCATCGCAACGTTCTCCAATTCCGTTTCGCCGCACTGTCGGCACTGGAGGACCGGCAGCGCCCTCACGATCACAATCGAGGTGTCGCTGATTTTGAAAGGCAGGTCGGTTACGCGGTCTTCCATCGCGCCCCCGCACACTCGGCAGTTCACTTTGCGATTCTCCTCACACGCCCGTTCGCATCCCAGAGTTCGAAGTCGGGCAGATAAATCGTCACCACACGAACATTATCGCCTTCAAGATCGGTCGCCACAAGAACGTGGAAGACGAACTCAGAAACCTCTCCTCGGAGCAGAAAACTCGGGAGATATTTGTCGTGCGGATATGTTTCTATGACTTCAAGCGTGTCAACGGCTTTGCGCAGCACCTCGCCATCCAGTCGGCGCTCCTGCATACGCATAGTCACGTGGTATGTCCAGCGAACTCGTTCTGACGAGATGCAGTCCCTGATGAAGGAGAGAGGATCGGCCGGGATCTGCGCACTTGGCAAATCCGATTATAAGGAGGCCGCAAGGAACGTGGCCGAGCCATAAGCGACCCTGACGAGATCGATCATCGCTTCCGCAGGGAATCGTTCTCAGACTCCCGGAACGGCGTAGAACGGTGAACAGGTTCGATCCAAATGGATGTACTTATCGAGACGCTGGACGCAAAACTCCGCGAATGGAAGCGTGAGACGGCCGCACAAGCACGGCAACGCGTAACCGAGATTATCGGACTGGCGGATCAGGATGCCCTCGATTTCCTGCGCTCGCGTATGGTCGAGGAGGACGTGCTAGACATCCTGGATGAACCCGCGCCCAGGTGAAATCTGGCTGGCCGATCTCGGACTCGCGCGAAGACACGCCCGGTCGTAATTGTCTCGCGCCTGGATCCGGACGCGCCGAGGGCGCTGGTAGTCTACGTTACCCTCACGACGCAAAACAGAGATAGTCATTACGAAGTGGTGATTCCAAAAACCCGGATTTCTCAATGCAATTTCCGTAGCCAATGTGCAGGGAATCGGTGCAATTCCAACGATTCGATTGGAACGCAAACTCGGAATTTTGCCGGAAACGACCAGGGTTAACATCCGGCGCGCTCTATGTTTCGCCTTGAATTTTCCCACCGGATAGAGAGCCGCTGAGCTTGGTCTATATTCTCCGGGATGAGATCTGCGGGTTCTTGATTGGGCTGTTCGATTCCCGAACCTCTCCGTGATGATGAGCAGCCCGGGAGTGCCGGTCGTCTTCCGAGACGGAACTCAGATAACTGAAGTCGCCGTCAATGATGACAGCTTGTCTGTGCTCGTAACAGTAATATTTCCCAGCGAGTCTGACAAGTTTGTCAATCACTTCAAGTGGATCATCGATGCTGCGTCGAGCTGGGGTCGGCGCATAGGTTAGAAAAATATGCCGCTGCGGGGGGAAGCCTGACGTCTCACTAAAGTCCTTGACTACTGAACGGAAACCGAACGCCGCTAGGCCGGCAAGCAGCCGCACGGCCTTAGCAGCCCGTGGTAATAGTCAGTCGAGATCGAAATCCCGTTGCCGTCCCGGAAATCGGGGATACCTAAGCCTTCAGGGAGGCCCCAGGACTGCGTTGTAGCGCCTCTAAATGCGTTGTTCTTTTCGAAGTCCGGGTCCGCCGTGAGGCGAGTGACTATTACCACGGGCTGTTAGCCTCCGACACGCCGGCCAACCGGCCGATTACGCTCAAGGGAGTATGGATGCTTTCGGGTAATTCGAGCCGGCAGGAGTTTGCAAGAGCGATCGCCAAAACTGTTCGTTCCTGCTCGGTCATCCGACCTAGATCATCCGCAAAGCTCTGAACTGTCGATAACACTCTGATCTTTCGGGCTTCACTCTTGGCTCTTAATCTTCGAAACAACCGATCGGGGATAGGTGGCACGTAGAACTGTGGCTTCGCAATCCGGGTCTTCGCCCAAACGATTTCGGCAAAAGCAGGAGCGGTAAGCTGGCGAAGATCGATGCACGCGACCGTCGCGCGCAAGCCAGGTATTACCGAATCGTCAAATCGGGCAGGCAAAATATAGGGTCGATTCTCTCGAAATGCGCGAGCTTGAGCGCTTTGGCGTTCATGATTCGTCCAATGCTTCCGAGCGTAGTGCTTGGATATGAATAACACGCAGTACCTTGCCAGCTCCGTGTAAACCTCGTCGAAGAAGGCCTAGCAGCGGGCGTGCTCGCCCGGACCGAAGCGAGACCTGGCGGAGTTTCTGGAAGGGGCCGTGCCGCGCTTGTCGTGTCTGCCTTCTTCAGCCTTCAGCGGCCAGGCCTGGCATCGGGTGGCGAGGCAAGTCACGGACGAGCAATTGGAGCAAGCGCAGATCGCGATTGCGAAAACGGCGGTGGCCCGGTTCGAGCTTTCGACCGACGTGCTGGCGTTCGATACCACGAATTTCGACACCCACATGGACCGCCACCGCCACGGCCAACTCGCCGACCGACGGGCCGCCTTTGGCGCCCAGGTTGCCGCACGCCCGGTCGATATGCCCTATCAGATCGAGTTGCTCGGCAACCCAGATCAACGCGCCGACATCCCCAACGGCCTGCGTCCCTACGGTTCGAGTGGCAGCCAGATCAGCGACCGGCGCCGCTGTTGCCGGTCCCAGCACGGTCTGACGCGCCACGGACCGGCTTCGGACCGGGTCCCACACGGACTGGGCCGCGATACGGTAGCGGCGGCCATTCACATCCCGTTCGAATACATGCATATCTTTCATGTAGCACGATCTCATCCGGAAAGGAAGCCTCGCAGCATACTTTTATGGCACCGGAACACCGCATGATGCTCTTTTGTCGTCCAGGAATGCGAAAGTAGGGCTAGCAGCCCGTGGTAATAGTCACTCGCCTCACGGCGGACCCGGACTTCGAAAAGAACAACGCATTTAGAGGCGCTACAACGCAGTCCTGGGGCCTCCCTGAAGGCTTAGGTATCCCCGATTTCCGGGACGGCAACGGGATTTCGATCTCGACTGACTATTACCACGGGCTGCTCTAGGGGTATAAGCCTCGGCCGCCAAGACCCATAGAGCAGGAGAGCGGCCTTTCGGCTACTTGCAAGTGATCATTCCGATAAGCGCGATGACCCGCCGATTCCACACGGTTGCATTATTCAAACCCGAGCGTCGTCAGAGGAAACGCCCGAGATACGCCATTGTGGGAGATCAACCCCAAAAACGCCAAACCGATGACAAAAGGATAAAAATTTATATTTCCAATCTATTCATGTAATTACAGAAAAGTTCCCGCAAATGCAGCACGTTGTCGTCCACCGGCCATGTATCTTGCAATCGTAAGAGTCAGTCGCACCTATCGTGAACTGACCGCTAAGCCCTTCAGTGCTCGAGCCTCTGAGCGGGACAACGCCCAAGAATAGGCGGTAGGCGCTTCCGACATTGACGCGGCCCCCGTGGCCCTGGCCGCAGCACCACGGTCAACTTATCGGAGGACAAGTTCACCGACACGGCTGCCTACCGCGTCAGGAGAGACCAAACCGGCGCTGGTCTGAGCGAATCAGATGGTAAGGCGCCTCATGTTCGCGAATCCGCCGCAAAGCCCAGAAAGGCTGTGCGGCAGATCAATACCCGGAACACCGAACGAAAGAGAGAAGAAAGAAGAAAGGAAGAAAGGCCAAAGAGAAAAAACGAAGCCAACCCAAACCAGTCCCATTGTGCACAATAGAGGTTTCCCATGAACGCCGACACGGCAACTACGCCCCTGATGCGGCAGTATCACGCCCTCAAGCAACAGGTCCCAGGTGCCCTCCTCATGTTCCGCCTCGGCGACTTCTACGAGCTCTTTCTCGACGACGCCATACTTGCCGCCCGCGAACTCGAAATCACCCTCACCGCTCGCAACAAGGAAAAAGGCAACGCCATCCCCATGTGCGGCGTGCCCTATCACTCCGCCGAAGGCTACATCGCGCGCCTCATCGGCAAAGGCTACCGCGTCGCGATCTGTGACCAGATGGAAGACGCCGGCCCCGGCAAGAAACTCGTCCGCCGCGAAGTCACCCGCATCGTCACCCCCGGCACCGCGACCGACGCCCACCTCCTCCGCTCGCACGAAAACAACTACCTGGCCGCAGTCTCGCGCGACGGCACTCGCGCAGGCGTCGCCTATGTCGACGTCTCGACCGGCGAATTCCGCGCCACCGAACTCGACCTCTTCGAACTCCCCAACCTTCTCGAAAGCATCGGATGCCCGCGAGCTCCTCGTAGCTGCCGAAGCCCCGCTGCTTCCGCAAAACGAACCCAAACGCTGGATCGTCACCGAGCTCGACTCCTGGGTCTTCAGCGTCGACTATTCCGACCGCATCCTGCGCGAACACTTCCATCTCCTCACCCTCGATGGCTGCGGTCTCGCAGGAAAAAGCGCGGCCATCGCCGCCGCCGGAGCCGTGCTTCACTACCTGCGCGACACCCAACGCGCCGCGCTCGATCATCTCGATCCCCCCAGATACTTCGACCGCGCCGAGACCATGGTTCTCGACGCCGTCACCGTACGCAACCTCGAACTGATCGAACCCATTTTTTCGAACGACGGCGCAACTCTGATCCACGTCCTCGACCAGACCGCCACCGGCATGGGCGGACGCCTCCTGCGCCAGCGCCTGCTCCGGCCCGCGCTCGATTGCGTCGAAATCGAATCGCGCCTCGACATCCTGACCGACCTCGTGCGCGAAACCATCCTCCGCGCCGAACTCCGCAAACAACTCGCCCCGGTGCTCGACGTCGAACGCCTCCTCGCCAAAGTAATGATCGGCAGCGCCGGCCCGCGCGATCTCCTCGCCCTCGGCAAATCGCTCGACCAGATGCCGAAGCTGGCCGAATCCGCGCGCCTCGCATCCAAAGCGCTCTCGACGCGTCTCAACGAAACGTTCGCGAAAACTCGATCCCGTACCCGAAGCCTCCGGCCCCATCCTCGCGGCGCTTTCCGACACCCCGCCCTTCGCGATCGGCGACGGCCCCACCATCCGCGCCCGCTTATGACGCCGAGCTCGACGAACTCCGCGACCTCAGCCAGAACAGCCGCCAGATCATCGCCCAGATCGAAATCCGCGAACGCCAGCGCACCGGCATCGCTTCGCTCAAGGTGCGCTTCAACAACGTCTTCGGCTTCTACATCGAGATCTCGAAGGCAAACCTGCACAATGCCCCGCCGGATTACGAGCGCAAACAAACCCTCGTCAACGCCGAACGCTTCACCACCCCGGAGCTCAAGGATTACGAGCGCAAAGTCCTCGCCGCCGAAGAAAAAATTCTCGAAATCGAAAAGCGCATCTTCGCCGAAGTCCGCCAGAAGACCGCCGACCACGCCCAGCGCATCCGCGCCACCGCGAGCGCCATCGCCGAACTCGACGTCTCAGCCGCGCTGGCCCAGGTCGCCGCCGAAAACCGCTACGCCCGCCCCCGATTCTCCGCCACCGGCGAGATGCGAATCGACGCCGGACGCCATCCGGTCATCGAAAAACTGGCCAACGAAGACGCCGGCCGCTTCATCCCCAACGACCTTTATCTAAACGACGAAGCCGACCAGATCGCCATCATCACCGGCCCCAACATGGGCGGCAAAAGCACTTATCTCCGCCAGGCCGCGCTCATCGCCATCCTCGCCCAAATGGGTTCGTTTGTTCCTGCCGACGCCGCGCTGCTGCCCATCATCGACCGCATCTTCACCCGCATCGGCGCCTCCGACAATCTCGCCCGCGGACGCTCCACCTTCATGGTCGAAATGACCGAAACGGCGGTCATTCTGAACACCGCCACACCGCGAAGCTTCGTGATCCTCGATGAAATCGGACGCGGCACCGCGACCTATGACGGCTGTCGCTCGCCTGGGCGGTCGTCGAGCACGTCTCCACCACCACCCGCGCCAAGACCCTCTTCGCCACCCACTATCACGAACTCACGGAACTCGCCGAACAACTCGAAGGCGTGCGCAATCTCCGCGTAGCCGTGAAAGAGGCCGCCGACAAAATCATCTTCCTGCGCAAAGTCGAACCCGGCAAAGCCGACCGCAGCTACGGCATCGAAGTCGCACGCCTCGCCGGCCTGCCGATGAGCGTGATCGAACGCGCCCGCGACGTGCTCCGCCTCCACGAGAAAACCGTCGAACAAATGACGCCGCGCCACGAGAACACGGCAGTACAGATCCGTCTCTTCGAACCCGGCGCCGACGAAATCAAACAGAAGATCCGCGCCCTGAAGATCGACGAAATGCGGCCAGTCGAAGCCCTGCGCTTCCTCGAAGACATTCAAAGGGAGATCGGATGAGAGTCGCCGGCATCATGAGCGGCACGTCGCTCGATGGCATTGATGTAGCGATCGTCGACATCGCGGGCAAACGCATCACGACCGTCACGCATTCGACCACGCCGTACTCTGACGCCGTGCGCCAGCGCATCCTCGGCGCGTCGACGCCCGCCGATATCTCACGCCTGAATTTCGAACTCGGAGAACTCTACGCCAAGGCCGTAATCAAAGCCTGCAAACGAGCAAAGATCCCTCGTCGAATCCCTCGACCTCATCGGCTCTCACGGCCAGACCATCTATCACGAAGGCTCTGCAAACACTCTCCAGATCGGCGAAGCCTCCGTCATCGCCGAACGCCTCGGCGTCCCCGTAGTCTCCGACTTCCGCACGCGCGACATCGCCGCTGGCGGACAGGGCGCGCCACTAGTACCGTTCGTCGACGCACTGCTCTTCCCCAAAGGCGTGGCCCTCAACATCGGAGGCATCGCCAACATCACGATTCTGCCCAGCGGCATCGCGTTCGACACCGGCCCGGGCAACATGGTGATCGATCAGCTCGTCGAACGCTTCACAAACGGCAAAGCAACGCTTCGACCGCAACGGCAGCATCGCAGCGCAAAGGACACGTAAACCGCCCGTTGCTCGACTCACTCCTCGCCGACAAATACTACAAAGCGAAACCACCCAAAACCGCCGGTCGCGAACAATACGGAACGCCCTTCGTCGATCGCCTCGTCGCCACAGGCCTCCCGATGGAAGACCTGATCGCCACCGCAACCGCGCTCACCGCTGCCACGATCGCAGCGGCAATACCTCGCCACAAGCGATGTCATCGCATCCGGAGGCGGCACGCACAATCGCCAGCTCATGGCCCAGCTCGCGGCCTTTCTCCCCAACTCCCGCCTCACCACCACCGCCGAATTCGGCATCGATCCCGACGCCAAAGAAGCCATCGCCTTCGCCATCCTCGCGCATCGCACATGGCATCACCGCACCGGCAATCTCCCGGCCGCTACCGGAGCGCGCCGGCCCGTAATCCTGGGGAAGGTCACGTTCCAGTAAAATGGACACCTTGACTCCCCAACCCGAAGTCCCCGAGCTGCCGCAGCCGAAGCGCATCTCGGTAGTAATCGTTTCCCTGCAGCGCGTCGAAAGCCTTCGCCGAAGCCTCGAAACCCTCGGCGACACCCACCAGGTAATCGTCGTCGATAACGGATCTTCGGATGGCGCCGGTAGCCTCGACGATGAATTCCCCGGCGTTCAATACAGCCGCCTGCCGAGAAACTTCGGCCTCACCAAAGCCCTGAACATCGGCCTCCGCGCCATCGAAGGCGAATACATTCTCTGCCTCCACGACGACACACGAATCACCGCCGAAGCGGTCTCCCGCCTCGCTGATTATCTCGAAGCGCACCCCGAAGCCGGCGCCGTATGCCCGTATGCTGACCGACGATTCCGGTAACCCCGTTCCGCAGGCTCGCGCCTTGCCCACACCCGCCAATCCCGATCCCGAACTCGTTCTGCCCACGGCCATCGGAGAAGAAATCCCGGTCGACTGCGTCTCCGGCGCCGCGATCATGTTCCGGGCCTTCTTCCTGCGCGCGCTCCGCACGTCGATGAGCGCTACGGAACCTACGGAGGCGTGGTCGAGATCTGCGCCCAGATGCGCCGCGCGGGAAAGAAGGTGGTCATTCTCCGCGCCGTGACCGCCGTCCACGAAGGCCTGCGATCGCCGGTGCCAGCCAACCTGCTCGAAGCCGATCGCGCAGCCGGCACCGCCGCCTTCCTCGGCAAGCACCACGGCTTCGCAAGCGGCTTGATTTACCGCCTGAAAACGGGGCTTTCTGCATTTTTCACGTTGCGGTTTTCGCTGCTTGCAGGAGCAATTTCCGGGCAGAAAATCGACGGAACAGGTTAGACTTAAGGCATGAACCCCCTCTGGTGGGTGGTGTGGTCGGCAATCTGCGCGGTCGGTACCGGGCTGCTCGTCTTCTTCATCATGCAGTCGCATACTGGAGCTGGTGATGTCGAAGCAGCGCGAGGAACTGGCTGCTGCGCGCGCCACGCTGGCGGCCCAGAAGGAAGCGCTCGAAGGTTCGCTGAAGAACGCGGAAGAGACCGCTCGCAGCAAGGCCATGGATGCCTTCCTGGCCGATATCAGAATCGAAGAGCGCCACTATACGCGCGAACACAAAGTGCTCTTCATGTCGCGAAAAATGCTGGTGCGTCAGGAGCGGATCTTCTTCCGTAATATCCCGCTCTCCAATTGGGTCGAGAACGAAATGCCGATCGAGGAAGGGGTCGACGCCGACAAGATGGCTCAGACGATGTCGGTCTTCCTGAATGCCGCAATGGTTGGCGAGACGCAGGAAGCCGTGGTTCGCAAGCTGCTGCGCTAATAACGCGGCACGGTTTCATCCACCTGCGTGCTCCAGAGATCGATTCCGCCGGTCATACTTTGGCAATTCTCCAGGCCCTGCCGGCGAAGCCAATCCACTACCGAAAGACTGCGAACGCCATGATGACAAAAGACCACGATCGCCGAGTCCGCAGTGTCCAACTCGTTGACATGCTCCGGGATGGATTGCATCGGAATCAGCCGGGCGCCCGTTATGCGACAGATGTCGTGTTCCGCCGGTTCGCGGACGTCGATCAGCCGAACAGGGACGCCGCTATCGATCAGGTCCTTGACTTCGGAAGGCGTTATTTCCAGCGCCAGACCATGCATAAATGCTCGTCCATAAATACTCGAAACCGTCGCCGCGGGGCGGCACGTCCAACCCCCTTGTTATACTGTGGTAATTCGTCGGCTTCAACAGTTACATCTTAAAATGAAAGCTTCCATCGCCCTGATTCTGGCTGCAGGTTTGGCCGTGTGTGCATCCGCGCAAACCCCGCCTACGCCTTTTGCCACCGGCCAGGCCGCCCGTCTGGTAATCGGCCAGACCAATTTCACCACCGAGCGATTTCGGCACCACGAACAAGCTGCTGGGCGCGCCCACCGGTATCGCATATGCAAACGGGATTTTGTGGGTGGCTGATGCCAACCGGCTCGGCGCATTGCCGGACAATAACCGCGTGCTCCAGTTCAGCGATGTCGGCACATACCCCGGCCCGTTGCAGGATCCCACCATCATCGGCAGCACCTGCGGAGTCTGCCGCGGGCAGGCGAGCATGGTGCTGGGCCAGCCGGACTTCATCAGTTCGGATAACGCGCTCACGCCGACGGGAATGCGCAACCCGACCGGGCATTGCGACCGATGGAAAGGTTCTGGCGGTTGCCGACACCGACAACAATCGCATTCTGATCTGGCTTTCTATTCCTCATTCGAACGGGCAGCCCCCGGACGTCGTCGTCGGGCAGAAGGACTTCACGCACAACGCAACCTCCGTGCCGCCCAACGCCACTTCGCTTCGCGGACCCATCGGAGTATGGATCGCAGGCGGCAAGTTATACGTCGCCGACACGCAGGATAATCGCGTCCTCATCTACAACAAGATTCCCACCACAAACGGTGTTGCGGCCGATGTGGTGATCGGCCAGCCGAACTTCACCAGCTTCGTACAGCCCGACCTCACCCAGTCCAGTGCGACTCCCACCGCCAGCCAACATGCAGGATCCGATTTCGGTCACGACCGATGCGACCCACATGTATGTGGCTGACCTGGGCCAGAGCCGCGTTCTTATCTTCAACACCATTCCAACCAGTAATGGAGCTGCCGCCGACGTTGTCGTGGGGCAGCCGGATATGGTGAGCGCGAACGACAACAACAGCTTCGCGTCTCCGACAAACCCCACGATCGACATGGAGGGCAATCCGGAAGGCCTGACGCCCGTTCTCTGCCAGTCGAATGCGGCGTATGCAGCGGCCCTCGGCCAGACCGGGACGACCGCCGTGGATGCCGAAGGCACTCTGCTTTTTCCCACCCGCTGCGCCGCCACGCTGTCGTTTCCGCGCTATGCGATGTCCGACGGCACACGGCTTTTCATCGCGGATGGCGGCAACGATCGCGTGCTGGTCTTCAACACAATTCCCACCACGAACGGCATGCGCGCGGACACGATCCTCGGCGAAGCCGATGAGTTCAGCGACAACACGGGTCAGAATCCCGATGGAAGCGATGCGTTTCAGACGCCCTCTGCGCTCGCCTGGGATGGAGTGAACCTGTATGTCTCGGATACGTATAACCGGCGAGTGGTGGTTTATACTGCTGAGCCGCTGAACATTCCGCTCGCCAACGCCCGCAACGCCGCCAGTCTTGAGATTTACGCGCTCGGCAGCGTGCAGATCCAGGGAACGATCCAGGCCAAAGACACGGTCTCGATCGAGATCAACACCACAACCTGTCCCGGTGCCGGTTGCTACACCTACACGGTTCTTTCCACGGATACCCTGACCACGGTAGCCGACGCGCTCGCCAAGCTGATCAATGCTGCTCCGGATCCGAACGTCACCGCCGGCGTGGACGATACCACCGCCACAGTCGTTCTGACGGCGCGCCAGCCGGGCCAGGTCGGCGCCAATATCACCCTTGCGGTCGCCACCTCCACGAACGCGCTGATTGTTCCGACGCCGAGCGGTGCGAACCTGAATATCTATCTGGAGAATCCGACCTCCATCGCGCCGGGCACGGTGATCTCAGTCTTTGGCCAGAATCTCTGCGATGGCTCGGCCTCCGCATCGTATTCGCAGCCGTACCTGCCGTTCACGCCTGCTCGGTTGCGAGCTCTTCATTGACGGCCAGCGCGCGGCGCTGCTCTACGTCTCCCCCATGCAGATCAATGCGCAGATGCCGGTCGAATACATCGATCGCACCAGCGTTAGCCTGTACTCACGGGTCACTCACGCGGATGGATCAGTCACGGTGAGCGCGCCCATCGGCGTTACCGTCGTCCCCCAGAATCCGGGTATCTTTGCGGGGGGCGGCAGTGATCCGCGGCCGGGTCTTGTCTATCACGGATCGAGCAGCGCAGTTGACGCGCTTTCGGTCGATGGCACGCCTACCGCCGGCGATGTCATCACCATCAGCATCGGCACCGGCCCCGGGCGCTACCACCACGAACTCGTATACGTACACAGTGCTTGCGACCGATACGCTCGCCAACGTGAGGGATGGAATCGTCCGGGCCATCAATAGCGGGCCCGATCCGAACGTGATTGCGAGCGCGGCCAACGAATTCCAGCGCCTCCTCATCACGGCCCGCGTGCCGGGCCCGGCGGGCGAGGGTATTACGCTCAGCCAGTCAGTAAATTCGACGGCAACGGAATCGATCACGATCTTCAATCCCATCACTTGCTGCGAAAACGTTCAGGGCGCGCTGGTGACGACCGATAACCCCGCGGTCCCGGGTGAAGTCGTTTACGTTTATGCCACAGGGCTTGGCCCGACGAATCCGTCCGACCAGGCCAGCGGCCAGGTATATTCCGGCGGGGAATTCAATCCACCCGCCGTGCCGGTCGATTCGATCCTGGCTGGCGGGATATCGGGCAACATTCTCAGCTCGTTTCTGGTGCCGGGGCTGGTGGGAATATACGCCGTGCAGTTTGAACTCAGCAGCGCGCAGCCGGTCAATCCATCGACTCAGCTGACCATCGCGCAACAGGCCTTCGTCAGCAACGTGGTCACGTTCGCGGTGGGCCCGGAGCCCGGAAACCTCGCCACCGCAACCGGAGCCGCGCGTCGTCCCGGCGGCGATGCGGCCGCCAAAGCTAACCGGGGCGGCAAGAGATCTACCGGACGGCAATAGCAGCGGTCACTTCTCGAACGTGATCGTCGTGTCCGCGCCGAACTTCTTGTAATCGTTGTAGCGGATCACTAGTTTCTCGCGTACGGGCTTGGCGCGGAAATAGAGTGTGTCGTCGGCCGATGTAATCGCCGGAAACCAGAAGCCATTCACCTGCTTGCGCATCGTGGTGAAGCGCGGGAACAGATTCTCGGTCTTCATCGTGACGATTTGCGGCACCGCTTTCCCTTCGCTGCGGACGACCGAGAAGTCGCTCTCATCGATCCACAGCAACCCATCGAACAGGCGTTGGCCGGACAGAATCTGCCGCGGCTTGACGGACAGGACCCAGCGATCGTGGCCATCGATTTCTTCTTCACCTTTGTACTGGGTTTCGTAAATAAAGAGCAGGTCTTCCGTCATCACGAACGGCTGGATGTCGCGCAGATCGGCGAAGTCCTCGGGAGTCATCACGAGGTTCTTGAGGTTCGAAACCGGCTCGGTCGGGAAGCGCTCGGTGCGCTCACCGGTGGGAGAAAAGATGACATCGCGAACTTCCCGGTACTCGCCCGTCTGGGTGCCGTGCCCATCGATTTCCTGCAGCCGCACCGATTGCGTATAGGCGTAGTGGCGGCGTTCTTCGGCGGTTTCGCTTTCGCGGTGCGCCACGCGTCTGGCGAGGTTGGGCGGAGGATCGGCGGCGCGCAGGGGTAGGCAGCAGGTGAATGCTATTATGACCGCGATGACAAAATCGCCCGGCGTCTTCGTCGAGAAAAGCGACGATGCGCGGGCCCGACTCGCGGCGGTCACGGGCGCCGGCTGGATCATTCTCGGGGCTGCGGCGTGGATATACGCCCACATGAAAGGCATTCCGGAGTGGACGGCGTTACCGGTCACGATAGCGTTTCTGATCGAGTTTCCATTTTACCTTTTCCCGGGATTCGAGGCCTCGCGCGCATGGCTCGCACGTTTCAGTAAGCCGCGGGCCGCGTGGATACTGACGGCCAGTGCGATCACACCGTGGCTTGTTTACAGCCTCGCCACTGGTGAAGCACGAGCCGCACACTTCGCGTTGTTGCTGCTCATCGTTCTCGTGGTCTCATTCTGGTATGTTGTGCTTCCCGCGGCGCCGTTGGTTGACGCCCTGTTTCTGGTCGCTCTCGGCGCGATCTATCTCTCGAAGTCGTTCGACTGGATCTACGCTTCTCCGATCCCGAAGCAGGCGCTTTCTCCGCTCGGCCATGCGATGCTGATACGCACTGGCGCGCTTGCAATTCTCATTCTTCGCGGTAATGCCAACGCCGAGTTTCGATTCCTGCCCAATCGCTCCGAATGGATGACGGGATTGTGCTACTTTGCTGTGGCGCTGCCCGCTGCGGGCCTGGCGTATTGGGCACTGGGCCTGATGACCCTGCGCGCGCATCCGCTCAACGTTCTTCAAGCGATGGGTACATTCCTCGGAGTTCTTTGGTTCGTGGCGCTATCGGAGGAGTTCTTCTTCCGGGGTCTGTTGCAGCAGTGGCTCGAAGGCTGGACCGGCAATGCGGCTGCAGCGCTCGTCACGGCATCGGTGATCTTCGGAAGCGCGCATCTGGGCTTCCACAGGATCTTTCCCAACTGGCGTTGGGCGATTGTGGCGGGCACTCTTGGCGTGTTCCTTGGCCTCGCCTGGCGGAAGGCGCGTAGCGTGCAGGCGAGCATGGTGACGCACGCCCTGATCGTGACGGTCTGGAAAGTGTTTCTGAAGTGAAGCCTTGCGCCAGGGTTGCGATGATGGCGGCGAGTTTTGGACTGGACCCTTCCTTATAAGTGGAGAACCAGACGTCGACCATGAAGGATTCGCCGCTGTCGCGGTGTCCCCGGCACTGCATAGCGGTGCGAAACTGCGGGCCCTCTTCGCGGCGCAAAGCATGGTGCAGTTCGGGCAGAAAAGCTGCGACCGGATGGCCCACAAGACGGCTGTCACGCGGCCCGAGAAGCTCAGCCGCAGCGCGATTCGCCACCTCGATAAAGCCATGCTCGTCAATGGTGACAATGGCCGCCCGGGCTTCGAACGTCAGGCGGCGATTCCGGACCATCTCGGCCACGAGCAGACCTGCGCCGGAAAACGCCAGCATCTCCAAAGTGAGGCGGATGTAACTACCTGTCGGATCGAGCGAACTGAACACCTCGCTGAGCACCGCGCAGGCTGCGGCGAGCGCGATAATCGCCCATCGCGGCAGAATGCCCGCCACCAGAAGAATGGGGAAAAAATACAGAAAGCCGAGTGAGATGTAGGATTTAGTCCACCAGTCGAAGATGGCAAGAACGAATACGCTGACAGCACTGATCGTTAATACAAGAGGCCGGTGACGCTGGTCCCGGATATTCGGCGATTTGCGGGTGGCCGAGAAAGATCGAGGGGCAGTGAACCTGCCCCTCTACGTAACGAAATCAGAAGTTGAAGCGGACGATCAGCGTGCCGGAGCGCGGCGGCTGGTACAACTGGCCGACTACTGCGTTCTGCGTGTAAGAAGGCGCCGTATTGACTGTGACCACCTCGTTGATGGTCCCGAAACCGCCCGTCAACTGGCCCGCCGGGTTGTGGCTCGTCGCGCTTGCGGGGGCGCTCGTGCTCGGGTTACCGATTTGCGTCCGGTTGAAAACGTTGGTGAATTCGGCGCGAATCGAGAATGACATCTTCTCTCTGAAGCGGAACGTCCGTCCCAGGTTGATGTTCTCCTGCGGCCGGCGCGCCTGGCGGAAGTCTCCGTACAAGGTCCCGGTGGCGGGACCAAAGGCTCCGTGGGCCGGATTTGCCCAGGCGTTCGGATTGAGGACGACATCGGTGTAGGGATTAATGCAGCCGCAGTTCAGGTCCTTGAGATAAAGAGGCTGGCCCGGGACCCGGAACTGTTCGCTGCCGCCGATGTAGTTCTGGTTGGTATCGGCGGGAGGAGTCAAAGGCAGTCCGCTGCCATACTGCAGGAATGCCCCGACGGCCCAGTCGCGGGTGACCAGGGAAAGAATTCTGTTCTTGATCAGCTCATATCGCTGCGTGGTGTAAACAATGTTGGCGTTGAAAAGGAACGGCTGGTCCGTTGTCTCAAGCGACTTATCCGAAGGCACGAACAGGTTGGGGCGAATTCCTACCAGCGCTTTGGACCACGTGAACGTGCCGCTGATCTGGAAGCCATGTGAGAGACGATGAGTTCCCTTCATCTGCAGCGAGTCGTAAAATGTCCTGCCCGTGGGAGAGTTCTGATCGACAATGGTGCTGAACTGCGGGAACGGCCGCAGCGCGTTAATCAGCGTGCTGCTGGTCGGATAGCCTGTGTATGGCAGAATGTTTCCCACCCGGCTGATGACGGTCGTGCTGCTGATCGGTGACCCGAGCAGAAGGTTGTCCGCCGCATTGGTATACGGATTGAGTCCGACTGCGGCGAACGCCGCCGGAGACACCTGGTTCAGGTAAGCCTTGCGGTCCCGGCCACCAGACGCCGCGATTGCCGACGTAGGCGGCCTCGATCACGGTGTTCGGCGTGATCTCACGCTGAACGCCGATGCTCCACTGATTCTGGCGCGCGGGACGCGCAGCCCCGGGGTCCAGATAAGCAAGGAAGCCGCTGGAGGTCTGGCCCGCAAGCGGTGTCTGGCTGGCGCTGAAGTTCGGCCACACCGGTTGCGGGATGGTGCCCGGCGCGTTGATCGGATTGAACGCGTTGACTCCGACCGCGGTGTTGGTCAGGTTGGCCGTGTTCTGGAGGTTGATGTCAGGCGGCGCCGCGAAGGCGAGACCCCATCCGCCTCTCACCACGGTCTTGGAATTCACTGCATAGGCAATACCGAGACGGGGGCCGACCGCATAGGGATAAGCCTGCACGAATTTGCAATTGCAGGTGGCTTCGAAGATCGGAGCGCCAAGGTGCCCGCCGGCCGCGGGATTCGGTGTGGTCAGACTCAGGTTCGCCGAACGCCCGTACTCTTCGCTCGCCGGCGTCGCGTAATCCCAGCGCAAACCGTAGTCAATCGTCAGTTTCCGCGTAGCTTTCCATGAGTCCTGAACAAACATGCCAAACTGCGTCTTGAACATGCGGGCATCTACCGGCGCGTACTGCGTCGCGGCGGTAACATCGTCCAACAGGAAGTTGGCATAGGGGAAGCCGGTCTGATAAGCGCCGGTGGTGAGAGCTGCGGGGAAGCCCGTCGCTCCAGGGTTGGTTACCGTACCCGAAGATGAGGGGAGGCCTGCGTTGGTAAGAGTGGCATAGGTCAGGCCGATGCCCGTGGGAGGCGCCGTGATCTGGGCCTGCCACCACACTTCCATGCCTGCCTTGTAGGTATGGTTGCCTCTGACCCACGTCAGGTTCGCGTTTGCGGACGGCCGCTCGGTATGAGTGTGCGTATGCGCCAGAGCGTTGCCCAGTTGCTGCATGCCGCCCAGCACGTTGGGCGCGGTCACGTTGCCGGCGATGATGGTCGGAAAGTTGAAGCTGCCTTCACAGCCCGTAATCTTCAGCATGGCCTGGCAATCGACTGTCTTGCCCGATTCGGTCCACGGGCCGTCGTCATAGAAATAGATCATCGAGTATCCGCCGCCGACATGCGCCAGCAGCGTCGGCGTGATGCTGTAGTCGTAATTCAACCGGAACGTGGGGCCGCCGATCGGAATGGAACCGCGTGCGCCCGTGAGCAGGTCGGGCAGTCCGTCGGCGTTGCCGTTGGGCGTGGTGAACTGCGCGGCCGTGTTCGGTGTGGTGATAGTAGAACGCCAGTTTTTGCTTCGACCCGAGCACCTGATCGATCTTGATCGACGGGATGCTCGTGACCCGCTGACCGATATTCGAGCCGTTGTAGTTGTTGTAGGGGTTGCCGTTCGAAAGAGCTGGCAGAAAGCTCTGGATCGCCATCGCGACCGGACCGATCATCGACAAGGGAATCATGTTGTTGGAAAACGGAACCGCTGTTCCCACGCCGTTGATGGTGGTTCGGGTTGTCGGGTTGAAAATCTCATTGGCGAAAACGGAGGTGCCGTCGGCAGTGGTGGCAATCGGCGTGGAGGGAACGCCGTAGAGCGCGGGGTTGAAATTGGCGCCCCCATTCGGCGAGATCGCGGAGAAATCGCCCGCCTGATACTGCGCGTTGGGCAAGCGTGTCAGGGAACGTCAGCCCCTGCGCTTCCTTGTAATATTCGTACGAGTAGAAGAAGAAGGTCTTGTTCCTGCCGTCGTAAACTTTGGGGATGATCACCGGGCCGCCAATGGTGCCGCCGAAATCGTTGCGGCGGTTTCTGGGCCGGAACTTGCCGCCCGTGCCGTTGAACGAAAACGGGATAGGCGGCATTCAGATCCTCATTCACGAAATATTCGAAGACGGTTCCGTGATACTGATTGGTGCCGGATTTCATCGTGATGTTAAACAGGCCGCCGCCCGCCTGGCCGAACTCCGCCGCGTAGTTGCTGGTCTGAATCGCCATCTCCTGAATGGCGTCCGCGTTGGGCATGTTCTGCATGATGGCGAAGGCCACCGTGTGGTTCGTGTTGTCCAGACCTTCGATGCGGTACGCCGCCGTGTTGGTGGGCGCGCCGTTCACGATCATGTTGAAGTTCGCGAAGTAGCTGACGCCGGGGAGAAACACGGCTGAGTTATACGGATTGCGAATGCCGTTGCTGCCCGCGTTGGCGGTGCCGATTCCGAGGATGGGAAGTTCGTCCAGCTGCGCAAGCGTGATGTTGTGCGAAACGTCTCCGCTATCGGCCTTCAGCAATGTGCGCTTCGGCTGTTACGGTGACCGATTCGCTGCTTGCTCCGACCTCGAGCGTGAGATCGAGAGGCAGAGTCTGGCCGGCATCCACTGTGAGGCCGGCTCGCGTCAGTTTCTTGAAGCCTGGTGCGGTGACCGTGACGCTGTACGGTCCGGGAGGCAGCAGCGTAACGGAGTAAGTGCCCGTGCTCGTGCTGACTGTCGGGTAGGGAACGTTAGTTTCGGTGTTCCTCACTTCGACCGGGACGTTGGGGACGGACGCTCCACCCGGATCAGTTACTGTTCCCGTGATGCCGCCAGTGCCTGCCTGGCCGAACAACACGGTCGAAAAAAGCACTCCACAGAGTGCCAGCGTGAATCCTCGCATTTACGAACCTTTCCTCAGGGTGAACGAAATCCTGAAAACCTCTGATGAAACCTGTCAAAGGAGTCTATGCCTTGTGCAGGTCCGCCGTCAAGCGTTTCGGCTGGTTTTTTTGACATGTCAGGCGATGAAGTTCCGGCGAGGATCTACAATGATGGCTTCATGCTTCATTCCCGCGCGATCGCGCTGGCGCTTGTTTTTACGCTTCATCTGGCCGCGGCGAAGAGGCCGGTAACTGTCGAAGCGATGGTTAATGCGCCGTCCGACCCGATTCCCTGACGTAGACTGGGCGCCCGATGGCGAGCGCTACATCGAAAAAGAAGCCGGGCCAGCTTTCGCTTTACGACGTGAAATCGGGGAAAGAGCGTGTCGTGATCGCACTCGATGAACTGGAGCGCGCGGCCGTCAAACCCCCGGCAGGCGAGGCTTTCGACTGGACCAACCGCCGCGTCGGCGAGCGTGAGGTGCAGTGGTTCGCGGATGGCAAACGGCTGCTCGTCGCCGAGGGCGGCGACCTTTTTCGTGGTCGACGTAGCCAAGGGCCGCTTCGAGGCGCTGACGCAGACCCCGCAGGCGGAGCGCGACTCCGAAACTTTCGCCCGACAACCAGTACGTTTCCTTCCGCCGGGGCTCGGATCTCTACACCATCGAAGTGTCTTCGAAGATTGTCGTTCGCCTCACCGCCAATGGCTCGGACACCTTGCTCAACGGACAGCTCGATTGGGTGTATCCGGAAGAACTCGATATCGATACCGCGCACTGGTGGTCGCCCGACAGCCGTTCGATCGCGTATCTGCAGTTCGATATCTCGCGCGAGCCGGTGTTTCCCCAGGTGTCGCTGCTGAACGCGCGGGGAATGCTGGAACCCGAGCGCTATCCGCAGCCCGGCGATCCGAATGCCGACGTGCGGCTCGGCGTTGTTTCCGCTACCGGCGGCGACACGCGCTGGATGGATCTCGGCGAGCCGCGCGGATTTCTTCTGGCGCGCGCGGTGTGGTCGCCATCGAGCCGGGAGCTTCTCGTCGAGCGGTTGAATCGCGTGCAGAACAATTTGTACCTGATGCTGGCGGATGCCGCCACCGGCGCGACGCGCGTGGTGCTTCACGAAGAGGATCCGCAGTGGATCAACGTCCTCGGAGAGCCGCGGTTCCTGGGCAAGGGCGAGCGTTTCCTGTGGACCAGCGAGCGCTCCGGCTTCCGGCATCTCTATCTTTACGGCATCGACGGTACGTTGCAAAAGCAACTTACCAGTGGCGATTGGGAGGTCACGTCGGTGGACGGCGTCGATGAGGCTCGCCAGCGTGTGCTGTTCACGTCTTCGGAAGCAAGCCCGGTGGAACGGCAGCTTTACTCCGTCTCTTTCGACGGCGCGAACAAGCAGCGCCTCACGCGGCAGTCAGGCACGCATACTATCTCGGTCGCGCCTGACGGCCGGCTATTATCTGGACGACTTCAGCAGCCTGAACATGCCGCCGCGCAGGTCGCTGTACAAGTCCGACGGAACTGAAGTGCGCGAGGTTCGCGCCAGCTGACCGGAAGGCTTCCGACGAGTTCGACATCCTGCCCGCCGAAATCGTGAAAGTGAAAGCAGCGGATGGGACATTGCTTTACGCGCGCATGATCAAACCGGCCGGATTCGAAGCGGGCAAGAAGTATCCGGCAGTGGTCATTGTTTACGGCGGTCCCGGCGTTCAGGAGGTTCGCGACAAGTGGAGCGGACTGTCGTGGGACCAGGTGCTCGCGCACAAAGGTTTCGTGGTCTGGCAACTCGATAATCGCGGCTCCATGGGGCGCGGTCATAAGTTCGAATCGGTGATCTGGCACAACATGGGTGCGCACGAATTGAGCGATCAGAAGGAAGGTATTCAGTATCTGATCGCGCAGGGCTTCGTCGATCCGCAGCGCATCGGACTTTATGGTTGGAGCTATGGCGGGTACATGACGATGTACGCCGTCACGCACGCCCCGGGACTGTTCAAGGCAGCCATCGCGGGCGCGCCGGTTGCCAACTGGCGCAATTACGACAGCATTTACACCGAGCGTTACATGGGCCTTCCCGAAGAAAACGAGGCAGGCTACAAGACCAGCGCGCCCGCGCTCAGTGCGGCCGGTCTGGAAGGCACGAAACTGCTGATCATTCACAACGTGGAAGACGACAACGTGCACTTCCAGAATTCCGTGCAGCTGGCCGAGGCGCTGGAGAAGGCGGGGAAGCAGTTCTACATGGTGGTCTATCCGCAGAAGACGCATCACGTGGCGGGTCCCGAATACCAGCAGCTTCTCGAAGAGACGACCGCGTTCTTCGAAGAGAATTTGAAATAGTGAGTACCGCTCCCTTGCGGTCGCGGCTCGGAATGGACGCGGATTTACCGGCCGTGGGTTTACTGGGCATGAATTTACTGGGCGGCGACCGCAAGGGAGCGGTAACGGAATCGTCGGAACCGTCCACCAGAGAAGAGAAGCTGAGATAAATGGATCCGCTGCTCTCATGGGCGCGCCGCAACCAGCCGAAACTGATTCAGTTGATTCGCGAACTCGTCGAGTGCGAGTCGCCAAGCGATTCGCCTGAAGCGCTGCGGAAGTTCATGCGGCTTCTCGGAGAAGCTGCCTCTGACATAGCAGTCATACGCACCGCGCCCAATCGCGCACTCATCTGCAAATTCAAATTGCCGGGCGCGCGAAAGCGAGGCCAGGTGCTCGCTCTCGGTCACGCCGATACCGTCTGGCCGAACGGCACGCTCACGAACATGCCGTACCGCCGCGGCCAGGGCCGTCTGTGGGGACCGGGCGTGCTCGATATGAAGGCGGGTCTGGCGTTCTTCCTTTTCGCCATGCGGGCGCTGCGCGAACTCGACATTCCCGTTGCGCACGAAGTGGTGCTGCTGGTGAATCCCGATGAAGAGACCGGCAGCAAGAACTCGCGCGCAGGCACCGAAGCCCTGGCGAAGCAGAGCAAAGCCGTGCTGGTGCTGGAGCCCGGCACGGGTCTCGAAGGAAAACTCAAAACGGCGCGCAAGGGCATTGGCGCATATCGCGTGAAAGTGCGTGGAGTTGCCGCGCACGCGGGCGTCGATTTCAGCCGCGGCGCAAGCGCGGTGGTCGAGATGTCGAGACAGATCGAACGCATCGCGGCTTTCACGGATCTCGCGCGCGGCATCACGGTGAATCCCGGAGTGATCTCCGGCGGGCACCCGGTCGAACGTAATCGCGGCCGAAGCCTCGGCGGAGGTCGATATCCGCGTTCCGCGCCCCCTCGATGCGCGCTGGCTCGACCGCAAATTCCGCGCGCTGAAACCGTTCGATCGCCGCTGCTCTCTCGAAATCACAGGCGGTCTGAATCGCCCGCCGATGGAGCGCAGCAAGGGCACAATCGCCCTGTTCACGCTGGCCCGCAAGCTTGCGCACGAGCTGGGCGTCGAGCTCGAAGAATCCTCCACAGGCGGCGGATCGGATGGAAACTTCACGGCGGCTCTCGGCATTCCGACGCTCGACGGCATCGGCGCTGTGGGCGAAGGCGCGCACGCCGCGCACGAGAGCATTCTGATCGAACGCATTCCCGACCGTGTGGCCCTTCTCGCGAAGCTGACCGCTGCGATATCGTGAATGCCATGAGTGTCTATGAAATGCGGATTTATCATGCGGCGCCGGGAAAGATGGACGCCCTGCTGGCCCGGTTTGCCGATCACACCGAGGCCCTGTTCGTGCGCCACGGTATCAAGACCACGGGCTATTGGGTTGCGCAGGACAAATCACAGAATCTTCTGATGTACATGGTGGAACACGAGAGCGTCGAAGCTGCCGAGAAGAACTGGGAAGCGTTTCGCAACGATGCGGACTGGCAGCGTCTCAAGACCGAAACTGACGCCAACGGTCCGCTGGCGGCTTCAATCGATCGCTACTTCATGGACCAGGTCGATCTGTCAGAACTCAAAACCGGTGTATCCTCAAAAACATGAACAGGGAAAACATGACCAGATCCAACTTACTCTCTTTTGTCTGCGGCGCCCTGGCGGTATTCGGCGTCATGACCGGAATCACGATGATGACAGGCCAGTCGCACGCGCAATCGCCGAACCATGTCTACGAACTGCGCACGTACACCGCGCCCCCGGGCAAGCTGGATGCGTTGATCGCGCGGTTCCGCGACCACACGGAAGCGATTTTCAAGAGGCACAACCTGAAAGCCATCGGCTACTGGGTCCCCGAGGACAACAAGAATAACCAGCTCATCTACATCCTCGACCACAAGAGCAAAGCGGATGCCGATAAGAACTGGGCTGCTTTCCAGGCCGACGAGGAATGGAAGAAAGTCAGAGCCGAATCGGAAGCCGGCGGTGCGCTCACTACGAAAGCGCCCGACCGCGTTTACATGGACCCGCTCGATTTCTCTAAACTGAAGTAGTATGCGGCTGACCCTCATTCTCGCGGCGGCTTTACGCTTATGGCGGCTCCGCCGGTGAAAATGCCGAGATTGCGAAGTGGCGCGCCGACTACGAGGCGTCGCTCAAAGCTCCGAACGGATGGCTCTCCGTCGCCGGTTTGTTCTGGTTGCATGCCGGCGACAACATCGTGGGGTCGGACCCGCAGTCGGATGTGGTGCTGCCTGCTGGTGCGCCGAAGCGCGCGGGCGTGATGAAACTCGCCGGAGGCAAGGTCACTTTCGAGAACAAGCCGTTAAAGTCCGACGCCTCCGGGAAGCCCGATGCGGTGAAGATTGGCGACATCACGATGACCATCATCGAGCGTGGCGATAAAGTCGGGCGTGCGCCTGAAAGATCCGAACGCGGAAACGCGCCGCGATTTCACGGGTTGCAAATGGTTTGCGGCGGACCCTGCCTGGCGCGTGCGCGCGAAGTGGGTCGCGTACGCGAAACCGAAGAAGATCGCGATCACGAATATCCTGGGTATGACCGATCAGGAGGATTCGCCAGGCTATGCCGAATTCTCTCTGAATGGGCAGGGCACAAGGGGCCAGATCATGCGGCTCGAACCGGTATCCGAAGACGGCGGCCTGTTCTTCATCTTCAAAGACGCGACCAGCGGCAAAACCACCTACGGGGCCGGACGATTCCTCGATACGGACCTTCCCAAATCGGGCGCACTCGAACTCGACTTCAACAAAGCCTACAATCCGCCCTGCGCGTTCACGGCGTTCGCCACCTGCCCTCTGCCGCCGAAACAGAACGTGCTGACAGCGGCGATCGAAGCGGGCGAAAAGAAGTACGGCAAGCATTGAAGCTGGTACTGGCGTCGCGATCTCCGCGCCGCGCGGAATTGTTACGTGCAGCGGGTATCGAATTCACGGTCCGCAGCGTGGAGATCGATGAGACCCCGCGAGAAGGCGAACTTCCGCGCGACTATGTTCTGCGCCTCGCACAGGAAAAAGCACTGGCGGTCGAGGCGAATGAGACCGAAATAGTGCTCGCCGCCGATACTACGGTGGTATTGGAAAACGAAATCATGGGCAAGCCAACCGATGTCGCCGATGCGACCCGGATGCTTCGTGCGCTCGCCGGCCAGCAGCACGCGGTGATTACCGGAGTGTTTCTGAAGTGTGGCGCTCATGTTGCGGGCAACATCGCATCAACGAAAGTCTGGATGGCGCCCATGAGCGACGCCGAGATCGCCGATTACGTGGCGTCCGGTGAGCCTATGGATAAGGCAGGCGCTTATGCGATACAGGGTCTGGCTTCACGCTTCATCGAACGCATCGACGGTTCGTATTCGAATGTGGTGGGCCTGCCCGTCGCTCTTGTCTACCACCTGCTTCGGAGCTGCGCGGCTTTGTAACGGCTGTTGATAATACGACACTTCATTCCGGGATGGAATGAGAAGGCCGGCTGGATGGGGGTCCGCTGACCGTTACTGATCATACTTCGGCGTATTTTCTACTGGAACGGACCCTTCCCGAAGTTAATCGGCTCGAACTCGACGCACTTCCGTCGTGTGGGCCGTGCGCCTCACAAGATCGCCCTTGGCAGGACGCGCTGCCAGGGATTCCACCTGCATCTCAAATTCCCGGTACGCCGCCCGTATCAAACCTTTTTACAACTTCCGGAAGCAACTTTGTTCCCTTCGTCCGCGGACTCCGTCTCAGCAGCAGACCGCACCTGATCAAAAGTTTGTGCCGTTTAAGGTCAGGGAAAAGGTTACAGAAGGGTTAAAGAATATGAGGAAAATGCTCACTTGCAACGCCGCGATTCTCGCGGTCACCATAATCGTCGCCGGAGCTGGCGCGCCAGTCGCGCAGGCCGCGGGGCTTCAGGCGGAGTTGCGCAGCGCGGCCGCTATCCTTCCCGCTACGATACCGGGCGCCGTCGCGCCAACGGCTCCGGCCGGCGGTGTCGCCGTCGGGCCACAATCCTGGACTTGCGACGCAAGGCAAGGCTTCGCCCCGGTCCTGCCGGTCGAGGCTGGCGTTCCCGATCCGCTGCTGGCGATTGGAAACACCGGCGGCGTGCGATTGCCGATTTCGGCGACCACCGTCCCTGCAACCTGCGGTCAGTCGGCCCTGCAGAGTGGCGGCATAGTCTACATCACGCAAGCGGTGGTCGACACCCAGAACACGCCTTCGACCGCGCGCGGCGTCCTGCGCACGACGCTCGATCCGGCAACAGGTGCGCTGATGGGGCCATCCACATACATTGCGACGACCGCGGGCCTCGACGGCAATCAGCCTACCGCGGTTGCGCTGGGGCCGGACGGCAGCTTGTACGTGGGATTCCTCAAAAGCGGCAACGTCAAGCGGATCCTGAACCCGGGAACTGGCTCTACTCAAGTGGTGCAAAGCGTCGGCAACACACCGCAAGGCCACCCCGCCCGGGCTTTCGCTTTCGTGGGTACCAGTTTGTTTATCGCTTCAGTCGATTCGCTGTCTGTCATCTCGAACGCGACCAGCGCCTCTTGCACGGGTGGTTGCAATGCGACCGCGATCTCCGACGGATTCTCCGGCGTCGCGCATACGGGCTTAGCCTTTGACGGCAATGACGGGCTCTATTTCGCGGTGGCGGGTAGTTCGCAGATCCCGGGCAGCAGCCAGGTGTGGCGCTTATCGTTTTCGACAGGGCTGTACACGCTCGTGGCGCAGGGCGGCGCCGACAGGAATGGCGCCAACGCATCGAACTTCTCGTTTAACGTGGGCAAAACGAACCTCCTGATGCTCGACGCGGGCGGCAATCTATGGATCGGCGACGACGCGAGCGATGCAGCTGCGGCGGGGGCCGGGCGGATATGGACCGTTCCCTCCGCGTCGCTGGCCGTCCTCACCGGCGGGAACAGCACGGCTGGCACCAATCTCCAGGCGATTTTCAATGTGCTGAGCGGACCATGGTTCATGGGATTTGAAGGGCTTGCCGGTGGAACATTGATGTTCACGCCGACGTTCAATGCCGATGGAATGTTTACGGCGACGATCACTTCCACAGCCGCCCCTGGCATCACGACCGACACCGGCACATGGACGCTCACCCCGCCGAATCGGGTCCAACCGGTAGGTAACCCTCAGGGACACCTGGCGATTATCGATTCGCAGGGAATCGTGCTCTTCTCCGCAGACTTTTTCATGCTGAGGCTGGACCAACTCGCCGCCGTACAGCCCTGGAGCACCACACTGGGCATCCCCATCAGCGGAGTTCTTATAAAGCAAACGCCCTGAAGCCTGAACCAGCGGTTGCCAGATGCCGAAACCCATCTGGCGACCGCTGTTGACAGTACCGCCGGCAGCAGTTTGAGCCTCGGCAAGCGGGCGGTGGTTCGAACTCGATGCCCCGCATCTGACTGAACTACACAATACGGCCTGTCCGAGGCGTTCATCAAAGCGATGCCTCGTCGGTTGATGCTCAAGTAAGGGCTGGATTCAACTCCGGAAGAACGGAAGAACTGGAACGAAACCCGCTCAAATTCCCGGTAAGCCGCCCGTATCAAATCTTTTTTACAACTTCCGGAAGCAACTTTGTTCCCTTCGTCCGCGGACTCCGTCTCAGCAGCAGACCGCACCTGATCAGGAGTTTATGCGTCATTTAAGGTCAGGGAAAAGGTTACAGAAGGGTTAAACAATGTGAGGAAAATGCTCACTTGCAACGCCGCGATTCTCGCGGTCACCACAATCGTCGCCGGAGCTGGGGCGCCAGTCTCGCAGGCCGCGGGACTTCAGGCGGAGTTGCGCAGCGCGGCCACTATCCTTCCCGGTACGATACCGGGCGCCATCGCGCCAACGGCTCCGGCCGGGGTGTCGCGATCGGGGCACAACCCTGGACTTGCGACGCAAGGCAAAGCTTCCCCCTGTCGTCCCAATCGAGGTGGGCGTTCCCGATCCGCTGCCGGCAATCGGAACCGCGGGCAGAGTGCCATTGCGATTTCGGCGACGACCATCCCAGTAGCCTGCGGTTAGTCCGCTGCGAACGGAAGGTTCGGCTGGATGTGGCCGGCCTCCGATTTCAGAAACGCAATACTATGCGTTCATACCGTTGCAGAGTGTCCGCATCGGGCGTTTTGACCGGCCGATCCAGGTCGTGGCCAATTTCGTCCGCATGATCTCCAGGCCACAGATCCGGATCAAACGTTCCCCACATGGCGGAGGACACCGTTACAACACCGTCGCTGACCTCCCGGCCCCTTACCTGCGCCTTAATGAATTCGTAGTACGGCAAGAAGAATTTCGACGTAGGGACGAACCCTGCTCGACCGCCTCCGGCAAACGACAAATATTTCACAGCGGTTTGATTCGGATTCGCGGAATTGAAGTGATCGGCCGACTCACTGGTCAGGTCATGAAGTCCATCCAATGAAATCCGAAAATGCCCAAGAATCCCGCTCAACGCCGCTTCAGGTGCATTCAACGCGCCAGCCATAAGAGGTATCTTGTCCAGAAACTTTAAAGCCACCAGATCGGCGACGGGTGATCCCCGGTGCGGAGTGCCGATGGTGGCAAGCGTTTGGATAGCGGTCTTCTCGCCATTCGCTTCAACGAAGGGTCCCTGGCAAATCATGCGCCGAGAATCCAAACCGCCCATGCTGTGCGCGATGATATGGATTGGCTCCTTCGGCTTCAGTTGACCACCCGCAAGCGCTGCCCCTATGCTGCCTCTGAGCATAGCGGCCCGGGTTTCGATCCCGGCCGTAGGATCTACGGCAGGGGCGATGACTGCGGCCTGAAAGCGTTCCCTGAGAAAGTCCGCTACCCCCGCAAAATAATCGACGGGGGAAAGTGGGAGATCCAGATGGCTGAATCCAAGAATGCCATGCGCTAGGACGATATTCACACTTATCCTTATAGCAAATCAGTGATAGCCTGAGGCGTTAATATACCCTAAATGAGTTCTGCCGGAACCATCATAGCCACCACAGGATCCAATCGAGGGCTTCGTTTAGTCTCTGATTCCATGGCAGCACATGGGATAGCACGCCCGAAAACAGCGACCTAGATAGTATGTTGGCAGGCCTTCACATTCCTGAGTGCAATAGTTGGCACAACCACTACAGTTCATCTGTGCTCTCACAGTCTGATTGTCCCATTCGTGTCTGGCGGCCAGTCGATAGTTGCTCTTTACGCCAATGGCAGATTCGGCGGTAAATCCCGGGATGCTCATACGAGTCTTTCCTTTCTGATCTGTTGGTTTCGAAAAAATATCCCTGCTTTGGCACTAGTGGCAGATAGGCGGACAGAGCGCCTGACATTTATGCAAGCACGCAGCCTGCGAGTGTATCGGCAAGGTAAAACAATGCCGATCGCATCGCATTTGCTGCGGCAGACAAACGGGGTTCAGGGAGCATATTTGCGGTCTGATACTCGGGCTGTGCGAAAGATAAGTATCGGTCATCTGATAGTGGCCGCTTTGTTGGATCGCGAATTCGGCGGTAAATCCTGGAATGTTCATGAAGTTTGTTCCTTTGTGTTACGAGTTGAGTTGTAGAATTCGGCAGGGGTTTGCATAAACCAGCCTCCCGCCATGTTTGCGAGGCGAAATTCGAGGTCTGCGAAATTTTCTTCCACAATTTCATTCACAGCGGCCGGTTGCCGTAGGCCACATCCCGGGATACATGTCAAAGATATCCCTCCGGTTGGTCCGATATGCCAAAACGGCTTCCAGCAAATAGCGTAAACCGGAGGCCCATGAGTAGTATCAGGTGGGCCACCGAAGAGGCAGGCGGCAGGTTGAATGGCCTGCCGATAAGCAGCTGCCTGTGCGGCGGCCCGGTAAAAACTCTTCCGATAACTCAGCCCCGCGTCAGCGCCGAATCCCGGCGTGTCCATATTGTTAATCAATCTCCTTTCGACCCGAGTAAGATCAACGATCGTAATACGGCGACATCCGCGTAACCAGGAACGGAAATTCTTCAGTCACATCCACGCGCGTAAAGAATTTCTCTGTGAACTCATTGTTACGATTCGTGAACGAAAGAATCACATCCACAATGTTCCGGGTACCACTCAGTCGCGAAGGCTGAACGTCAACGCCCATCAGCGATGCATTTCGTCCATGAGCATCCGCTACCGTGGCATAGATCGAGGGATAGCGCATTACCAGGTAATTCAACGCGCGGTGTTCGTCGCTCGCGCCTGCATTGTCGGCGAGTTGCATGACCCTGTCGAATACTTCCTGTGCTGTAGCTTCGAATCCTTCAGGCACCTTGTCGGGCCGGGGAATTGCTGCGATCAGCGCATCACGGCCGAATGAGTAGATTTGATCGAACGAGACAATGGGAATCATCAAGCCATTGCACATGTCGGGAGCGGCAATCGGACCACGCACGCCGATGACAGACATCGATTTCGAGAGGGTTGGATGCAGGCCGTAGAGACCCCAGCAGCAGATCGAAATCCGCAGGGTCTCGCGGCTGCAAAAGATACGTATCCAACCCCTGGATAGTCGATCACCCAACACAACTGCCGCGCAAGGTAACGGTTCTCGCGTTGTGACATAACTGCTTGAAACATCTCCCGATCCGTCTGTCCGTTAGTAGTAGCTCGCCCCGCGACCTGGGCGAATTCCTTTTCCAGGGAGATGCGTGGAAAGCGCGCCTCCACGCGCCCCAGGGCATATATGTAAGACGGCGATGCGTCCTGGCCGAAAGAATCAGGCTCCGCCACGCCCTGGCACGTGGGACATGCCTGCGGCGAAAGAACCGTTTCTGCACGGCGAAAGGGGGCCCGCAGTGTTGCCGGGTTGTTGTAGGCCTGTGTCGGCACAGCTGGTTGTTCGTTTGTTTCAGGGCTATCCATATAATGCTCCTTTTTGGTGAAACTAACTGTTCTTGTTTCGGGACCCTGTCGAAAACGCGAACCAGCGGTTTAGCGCGGCAGCCCGCGCTTGGCATCCTCCGCACGGCTGGATTCCAACATATGATGTGGCACGCTTGATCATATCGCCTAAACCAATGTCTTTCTCGTTCAAGAATCCGGGAAGTCTTACCGGGCGAGATTCCAATGTGGGTCTGTCTGGTGTCTTCATGGCACTGATCCTCATTTGTAACGAATTGCCAACGTTTGGTATGCCGTCCACGCATCAAGCAGTGGGGGGACTACGCTAACGCGCCGCACCGTGGCCTGAGTCACCGCAAGCTTCACGTCCTGGGCTGTTGCGGAAGGGAATATAGACCACAGCAGTGCGATTGTGCCGGTTACAAACGGAGCCGCGACGCTGGTTCCGCTGGAGAGGAATGGTTGACCGCCCGCGCCGGAGCTGATTACGCCATCGCCCGGTGCGCGAAGACCCCGTGCGCCGATGGAGAGCCCAAAGTTCGAATAAACTGAAGGCAAACCTTCACGATTGCAGGCCGCAGTTGGGATTACCCACGGGTGCCCGGTGATGACAGTACTGCCAACGATCTTCTGATTGCCTGCAGCGGCAACTATGATGACGCCTCGAAGCATGGCGTGGTCGAGCGCCGACTTTAAAGCCCGATCGGCACTCCTCGAAGGCCGGACGATCGCGAGGCTGAGGTTGATTATGCGGGCGCCGGCGCCGACGGAATCGAAAACTGCGGCTGCGAGCTCATCGGGATTGGTGCCGGGTTCGTCCTTTCGCTCAGAGCCGCCTTCGCTGAAAATCGGCCGAACGAGTAAGGTGCAGGCCGGACAAATGGCTGGCGCATCGGAACCCCGTCTGGCAGACAATATCCCGGCGAGGAAGGTGCCATGCAGACAAGCGGAACTCCTGAGTTCTGACACGAGGCGCCATTTTTAACAGGGACTCCCCGGATAGGGCTTTCCGCCAGATCTGCATGGTCTCGGGCGACGGGCCCGTCAATGAGGCCGACGCGTACTTCTGGAGACCCGCGGGTAAGATCCATCAGCGCCGTCAGCCTGACGAGATCCAAAGCACCAGTAGAGTGTCCGGCGCAGACTCTTGTCATTCGAGCAAGTATAGCTCAAACTTGCAAAATGTTTTTGGTTGAGCGAATTGAATATTCTAAAATGCCACCTGGTAATGACCTGGTTGGGTCGAATGCGTAATATCTCTGATCCGCACAATCACAGCCCGGTATAACCATCCGCGCATATGTCCGGAACTTTTCTCTGTCGTTTGAGGTCGCGTTGGGGTCCCCGATTTCTTCCCTATACGGATAAAATCGCGCGCCGTTCGCCCCGCAAACGAAACATTCCACCGGCTCGGACCCAGCCCCGCCGTTGCATTCCACTGAAACACACCGAGTTTCTCGCCGCCAGCGCCATAAAGCGTTCATTCCTTCGTCCCGTCCGTTTTCAGTTTGCAGGAACGACGGATCGTAGCCAAAGGGCGGCTTCAAAGCGCTTGAGGCATAGTGGAACGTGTAGTTCTCGGCTGTGCCAATAGATTGCGCCGATCATCCGTGCGGTCAAGGCGTATCTCCGCGACGGGACGCCCAACGCGCCACGGCCGGGATCTTCACGCGACACCCGGCCGCGATGGCGCGCGCATCTCAATCCATGCTCAATTCGGTCGTCCTGCAAGGTGGTCAAGTCGTAACCGCTCGCTCCGACCCGACGCAGCCATCGAAATTTCCGCCTCGCCAGAAAGGGCCGACCTTCGGCTCTCCGGGGTACATTTATTGCCAACCACCGCCCAGCGCTTTGTATAGTCGAACCACGGTCAACAGCTCCTCCAGCCGGATTTGGGCCAAAGTCAGTTCCGCCTGGAACAGATCGCGATCGGCGTCCAGCGCGTTCAGTTGCGTGTCTACGCCGCCGCGATAGCGAAGGTACGCCAGACGCTCCCGGTCCTGTAGCGCGATGACCAGCTGTCTCCTGCTCCTCGCGGCTTTCGCGCACCCTCTGGTGGGCGATCAGGCTGTCCGACACCTCGGAAAACGCGGTCTGGATCGTCTTTTCGTATTGCATCAGCGCGCTGTCCCGCTGAGCCTGCGCCAGTTTGACGCCGGATTTCAGCTTTCCGGCCGTAAAGATCGGCTGCGAAACCTGCGGCACCAGGCTCCACGTGCTGGCCGGTCCGCTGAATAGGCTCGTCAGTTGCGTGCTCTGTCCCCCGAGCGCTCCGCTCAGACTCAATTGCGGGAAAGTAAGCCGCCTTCGCCACTCCGATCTCCGCATTGGCGGCGATGAGCGCCTGTTCCGCCGCGCGGATATCCGGCCGCCGCTCGAGCAATTCCGATGGCAAACCGGCAGGCACCTCGGGAGGCAAATCCTGCTCGGTAAGGGCTTTCCCGCGCATGACGCCGCCAGGATTTTGTCCCAGCAGGAGCCGGATCAGATTCTCGGTTTGTTCGATGCTCTGCTGAATGCCCGGAATCGTCTCCGCCGCAGTGTCCACCAGTTGTTCTGCCTGGCGAAGGTCGAGGAGGGTCGATACGCCTCCCCTCTGGCGCGATCTGGTGAGTTCAAGCGATTGCTGGCGCGTCTCGAGTGTTCGCTTCGAAATCTCCAGTTCGTAATCGAGTTCACGCATTGACAGGTAAGCTGTGGCGACATCGCTCACGAGCGTTGTGATTACGGCTTTGCGGTTCTCGTCGGCGTTCAGAAGGTTGGCGCGCGCGGCTTCGGTGGCACGGCGCAGCCTGCCCCAGATATCGATTTCGAACGAAAGCAGGTTGAGCGTGGCCTCGACCGAAATTGCGATTCTGCGAGGAATATCAGCTGCTTGGGCAACGGTGTGGCGCCATCGCGGGAGAGCCGATTGATTTCGACGGCGCCGTTGGCTCCGAAGTTGGGAAATTGTTCGGACCGTGTGATGCCGAGCCCGGCCCGCGCGGCCTCTACCCGAGCCACCGCGTCGCGAAGGTCGTAGTTCTGCTGCAGTGCCGTGCGGATCAGTTCCTGCAGCTTGTCGTCCTTGAAGATCTCGAACCATTTCAGATTTGCCAGCGCCGCCGCCTGGGCCGCGCGGACAGGCGCCGCCGCGCGAAAACTTGCGGGTACGGTCACGGAAGGGCGCTTGTAATTCGGGCCGACGGTGCAGCCCGTTAAGATGGCGCAGCCCGTCAAAGCTGCGGCCAGGGCGACGATCAGGGTTCGGCGCTTCATACTCAGTCCCCGGCCGCCGGCGAAGGCTCCGGCGGGCGGAGGTCTGGACTCGCGGCTCGCGGTCGCGCCCGAGATCTTTTCGACCACGTAGAAGATTGCGGGGATAAGAAAGATGCCGATCACGCTCGCGGCCATCATGCCGCCGATCACCGTCGTGCCCATGATCTGACGCGCCACCGCGCCCGGCTCCGGATGCGATCCACAGCGGAACGCAGCCCAGAATGAACGCGAACGACGTCATCAGAATTGGCCGCAGACGCAACCGCGCGCCCTCGAGCGCAGCATCCACGAGCGGCTTGCCTTTTTCGAATTCGTCCTTCGCGAACTCCACGATCAGAATCGCGTTCTTGGCCGCCAGGCCGATCAGCATGACCAAGGCCGATCTGCGAGTAGACATCGTTTTCGATCTGCACCATGTACGCGGGCGCAGAAGTAACCCAGCAGGGTACGGCGCAGCCAGAGCACCCCAAACGCGCCGAATATCGCCACCGGCGTGCTGAGCAGCACGCTGAACGGCAGGCTCCAGCTTTCATACAGCGCCGCGAGAATCAGGAATACGAACAGCAGCGAGAAGCCGAAGATCACCGCCGGCGATATGCCTTCCTGGGCCTTCTTTTCCTGGAACGACATGCCGGAGTAGTCGAAGCCCATCTCGCGCGGCATGGTTTGCGCGAAGACTTCCTCCAGCGCCTTCATCGCCTGGTCGGAGCTGTAGCCCGGCGCCGCGCTGCCGTTGAGCTGCGCCGCGCGGTACTCGTTGAAGCGCATGGTGAACTCCGGGCCGCTTCGTGGATTCGAATCGCGTCAGCGCCGACAGCGGCACCATTTCACCGGCTGGCGTTCCTCACATAGAACTGGCCGACGTTCTCGGGCCTGGTTCGATAGTCGCCCTCGGCCTCGACATACACCTGCCATTGCCGGCCGAAGCGATTGAAGTAGTTGATGAACAATCCGCCCATGAACGTTTGAATGGTCCGGTAGACGTCGTTGATCGGAACGCCCTGCTTGATCACTTTGTCGCGGTCCACTTCCACGAATTGCTGCGGCACGCTGGGCAGGAAGGTCGTGGACAGGCCCGCGATCTCCGGCCGCTTGCGAGCGGCCGCCATGAACCTGGCCACGTTGTCCGAAAGAAACTGAACATCCTGGCCGGAACGGTCTTCCAGAATGAAGGTGAATCCTCCGGATGTGCCGACTCCGGGAATAGCCGGCGGCGAGAAAGTGAACGCCACACCTTCCGGAAGCGCGCCGAGTTCGCGATTCAGGTCCGCCTTGATGGCCTGAAACTGCTCCTCTCTCTTCTTGCGGTCGCTCCATTCTTTAAGACTGATAAAGGCGAATCCGCCATAGCTGGACCGCACATAGCTGAGCAGGCTGAAACCCAGTACCGAAGTGACATGCTCCACGCCGGGCTCTTTCAGCAGGATGTTCTCGACTTTATTGGCGAATTGCTGCGTGCGCTCAAGCGACGCTGCATTGGGCAGCTGAATGTTCAGATAAAGATATCCCTGATCCTCGTCCGGGACGAAGCTGGTCGGCAGCCTGCCCGCGAATACGAATCCCGCCGCGCCGAAGCCCAGGAGAAGAACAACGACGATGGCGCTCTTTCGCAAGCAGTGCTCCGGATACGCTAACGTACCCATCGGTAGCCCGTTCAAACATCCGGTTGAACCAGCGAAAAAACGCCCCCAGCGGCCCGCGGCTTTCCGTTTTCGGCTTGAGGATCAGGGCGGCCAGCGCCGGGCTGAGCGTCAACGCGTTGAACGCCGACAGAACCACCGAGATGGCAATGGTCACGGCGAACTGCTGGTACAACCTGCCGGTGATGCCCGGGATAAACGCCGTCGGAACGAAAACCGCGGAGAGAACCAGTGCGATCCCGATGACCGGGCCGGAAAGCTCCTCCATGGCTTTGAACGCCGCCTGTTTGGGAGCGAGGCCGTCTTCGATGTGGCGTTCCACGCCTTCCACCACCACGATCGCGTCGTCAACTACCAGACCGATCGCCAGCACCAGTCCGAAGAGAGAAAGTGTGTTGATGGTAAAGCCGAACAGCGGAAAGAACAGGAACGTCCCGATCAGCGAAACCGGAACCGCCAGCAGCGGAATCAGCGTCGCCCGCCAACCCTGCAGAAAAATGTATACCACCAGAATCACCAGACCGATCGCGATCAGCAGGGTCTCGACGATTTCCTTGATCCCCTCGCTCACGGCGAGCGTGGAATCGATCGGGACAGTGAAATCCATGTCGTCGGGGAAACGGGTTTTGGCTTCCGCGATTAGCTTCTTCACCCCTGCCGCGGCCTCAACCGCATTGGACCCTGGTAGCTGATAGAGCGCAATCACGGCGCTTGGCTTTCCGTTAAAACGCCCTGTAAGTCCCACGGCTATCGGTCCCGATGCCCAGTGC
>CAWEKQ010000013.1:0-63338 GCA_963809655.1 Terriglobia bacterium
TAACTAAGGAAAGTTCCGATAGCAACGCATTTAATGTTAATAAAATTGGCGGTGCTAAAAGCAGTACAAATATCTGACCGCCTTCCCGACCTGGGTTTTATCTGGCTATTAAATGCGCACGCCGCCTGGCGCGTACTGAACCAGACAATGCGAATGACAAGTCTGTTAACAGGTCGATAGCTGACCCAGTGGAACTCCTCGCTCAGCCTGATCGAGTGGGATTTCGTATTTCAGTCGCTCAGGACCTACTTCGACACCGCAGCGATTACATACTGCCTGGTGGAAGCTATTTCAAGAAGTGCCGGCGCATCCCATGATGGATCCTGCTCGAGTTGTCGAAGCAGGGCGAGAGTAGCTGCGGGTTTTCGGTCAGCGGGATGGGTGATTATGGCTGGGCGCTCAAATGCGTCCTTTAACAGGCCAAGTATTCTTTCCAGTACCGGTCGGAGACACCGTCGCCTTGCCAATGGCTTCGATAATTGCCGGCGCTACGCTATCTCGCATCCTCGTGATTCGTTTCCCCTCGACGCTTACGAAAAGAGTTTTGTGCGGGTCGAGAAATTTAGCGACCAATGATACGTCGCCGGGGTTAGAACGCCGATCGTCGGCAGATTGGGCGAACGCGATAAGCGCAATGACGAGTAACAACAAACAGGCACTCAACCAGAGACGTCTCATGACGTAATCAGTATAGGTCAGATTTCCACTTGTTCGATGCGCGGGACGATGAGATGGATGACCAGGAGCGCGACCAGATACATCGATCCGAAGATGAAGAACAGAGGCGCGTAGGCGTTGTCGGAAAAGTCCAGCCAGTAGCCGATGGCCGGCGCAACGAGCATGCCGCTGACCGCTCCGCCGACGCCTCCGAATCCGACCGCCGTGCCTACAGCGGCGCGCGGGAACATGTCGGACGCGAGCGTGTAGATATTGGCCGACCATCCCTGATGCGACGCTACCGCGAGGCTGATCAGACCGACCGCGGCCCACAGGTGGTTTCCGGTAAAGATGATGCCGGTCATGGGCAGCGCACCGCAGGCGCAGACGAACATTGCGGTCTTGCGCGCGCGGTTTATGGTCCAGCCGCGGGCGACGAAGGCGGAGGAAAGCCATCCGCCGCCGATTGAGCCGAGGTCGGCCGCAACGTAGATCGCGACCAGGGGCGGACCGAGTTGGGCGAGATCCAGACCGTATTTGTTGTTCAGAAAACCGGGCAGCCAGAACAGATAGAACCACCATGCTGGATCGGTCAGAAATTTTCCCAGCAGCAGAATCCAGGCCTGCCTTTTGCCGAAGAGCCGGGAGTAATGGATCTGCTCCTCACGCTCGGCCTCGCGCGGCTGCGGATGCCTTCGGAAGAAGAGCAGCCAGGCGGCGAGCCAGACGAAATCGAGCGAGCCAGTGGCGATGAAAGCGGAGCGCCATCCGAAACGCAGAGCGAAGAACGGGACCATGAGGGGCGCGACGATAGCGCCGATGTTCGATCCGCTGTTGAAGATTCCTGTGGCGAGCGCGCGCTGGCGCTGCGGGAACCAGGCGGCGATGGTCTTGACTGCCGCGGGGAAGTTGGCCGCTTCGCCGGCGCCGAGGGCAAACCGCGCGATCGCGAACTGCGTGGTGGTGCGCGCCAGTGCGTGGGACATCGACGCCAGGCTCCAGACCACCACGGCGAGCGCATAGCCCAGGCGAACGCCCAGCCAGTCGATGATGCGGCCCGCGACGGGCATCATCACCGCATAGGCGCACTGGAACGCGAACACGACCCAGCTGTAATCCGACTCATGCCAGCCGAGTTCGCGCTGGAGCGCGGGTTTGAGGATGCCCAGCACCTGGCGATCGATGTAATTGACCGTGGTGGCGAAGAACAGCAGCCCGCAGATGGTCCAGCGCAGGTTCGCGCGCGGGGCGGTTTCTAATGTTGTGCCCAGGGAATGAGTCGCCAATGTGCATGTCCTCGGAAAGCCACCTGAAAGGCGGCTGCAGGCTGAAAGCCCGCCCCACAATTGGTACAGTTTTTTTGCTGAAACAATACTAGTTGATCCATTGTTCGAAGTTCGACCGGAAAAGCCGCGTGATATCGCGCCGGATCTCTTCGCGCGTGGGGACCCGGCCGTCATCGAGAAGAAGTTGGTAGCTGTTGGCGAGGATCGGGGCGAGGGTGCGGCGCGTGTTCTTCCACTTGTAGATCAACTGCTCGAGCACGCGCGCGTCGGAGTGTTGGGGGATGAAACTCATCCCCAGCATTTCGATGCGTTCGCGGGTGATTTCTTCCACGATGGAGGGGTTGTTCAGGAACCACCAGCAGCCGAACGGCATCAGGTTGGCGAACTTCCGGGCGAGAACGCATAGCTCGTGTTGATTCTCGCGGCTGAGGACACTGACGAGGAAACGGTTATCGGGATGATCGCTGCAGAGACGCTCCAGGCAGCGCAGGTCGGCGCGTCCCAGGCCATCGCCCGCCAGGCGCAAGGCGGGGTTTACCTGCCGGCGCACACCGATCATCAGCGAGAGGGGAATGTTGAATTCGCGGCAGAACGGCAGGACTGTGGATTCCAGAACCGGGTCGCCGGTGAATGTGTCGGGAAGAGACACTGCCATGTAGACCGGCTTCATGCGATGGCACCATGCGCCCAGAATCAAATCGAGATTCAGGTCGCTGCCCTTGTATAAGAAGGTGTCGAGCCGCAGCGCGGCATGAAAGCGCGGATCGCAGTCGAGACCCTGCTCCCAGAGCGGCGCTTCGGCGGGATCGAGCGGGTCGTTGGTCATCACGACCTCGCTGATGCCGGCCAGCTTCAGCACGTCGGCGATGTGGCCGTCGCGATCGCGGCTTTCGAAAAACCGGCGGGCGGCAGTCAGATCTGACGCGTTCGTGGAGAGCCCGAAGGCGTCGAGAACGGCGATCACACCGCGCGTCGATTCGGACAGCGGCGCATTTTCGACGAACAGGGTCCGCCATACAAGAGCGGCTTGGGCTTTTTTCGGCAGCGCCCAGTATTGTTCCGGCCGGATCGTTGAAGACCGGAAGAGTTCGGCTTCGAGATAGTGGTACGTCAGCAATTCGTCGATGCCCCAAAGCCCGAGATCGCCGAGCGACGGCATGAAGAGGTGGGTATGGATGTCGATAAACTGTGTAGCGTGGAGTTCCTCCTCGACGATGACGAGAAGGTCCTCCCGGCGCGGGTCCATGCCATCAAGCTTAAACGCTTTGGTGTAATGATTGGAGAGACTTAAAACGAACAAATGACGTTGATCCGGCCCTTGTGGATTTTCGTGGTGACGGCTGCGGCGAGCGCGGCGAGTATCGGTTCACCAGCCGACGCTGTTAAGCAATACTGCATCGGCTGCCACAACGAGCGTCTCAAGACCGGAGGTCTGGTGCTGGCGGGTCTCGATCCCGCACACGCCGAAACCAAGCGCGGAGATCTGGGAGAAGGTCATCCGAAAACTGCGCACGAATGCCATGCCACCGCCGGCGCCGCGCAGCCGGACGATGCGACGCGGCAGAGTCTGATCTCGGGTCTTGCAGGCTCAACTGGATAAGGCCGCGGCGGCGCATCCCAATCCCGGGCGGCCGGTGCTGCATCGCCTGAATCGCGCGGAATACGCGAACGCTATCCGCGATCTGCTGGCGCTCGATGTGGATGCCGCGGCACTGCTGCCGCCGGACGATTCGGCGTACGGCTTCGATAACATCTCCGACGTGTTGGGAGTTTCGCCGGCGCTGCAGGAGCAGTATCTGTCGGCAGCGTTGAAGATCGGCGCGCTGGCGGTGGGGGATCCGCACATCACGCCCGGAAGCGAAACGTTCCGGATTCGCCAGGACCTTTCGCAGAATCAGCACATCGAAGGTTTGCCTTTGGGCACCGTCGGCGGCTCGCAGTTTCAATACAACTTCCCGCTGGATGGCGAGTATACGCTTCAGGCCAAGCTTTATCGCACGAACCTCGATATGGTGCGCGGGCTCGAGACCGCGCATCAGGCGGAGTTCTCGATTGATGGCAAGCGCGTTTATCTGACGACGATCGGCGGCCCGCGCGATCTCAAGTCGCTGTTGGAGAATCCGACCGATACCGGTAATGCGGTCGACGCCCGATTGCGCGTGCGCGTGCCGGTGAAGGCGGGTCCGCATGAAGTCACGGCGGCGTTCCTCGAAGGGCCGGAGATGGTGGTGCCGGATCGCCTGCAGCCTTATCTGCGGAGTTCGGTCGATAACTTCGACTGGGCGGGATTGCCGCATATCCAGACGTTGACGGTCACGGGACCGTTCGATGCGAAAGGGCCGGGCGATACGCCGAGCCGCCGCCGGATTTTCGTTTGCCACACCGACACGCCGGCGTGCGCGAGGCAGATCCTCGGGGCGCTGGCGCGCCGGGCTTACCGGCAGCCGGTTTCCGATGCCGATTTGCGCACGCTGCTGACGTTCTACGAATCGGGACACCGCGACGGTGGCTTCGAAGCCGGTATTGAAGAAGGGCTGCAGCGCATTCTGGCGAGTCCGAAATTCGTTTTTCGCGTGGAGCGCGATCCGGTTGATGTCAGGACGTCGGTTCATCGCGTCAGCGACGTGGAGCTCGCTTCGCGGCTTTCGTTTTTTCTCTGGAGCAGCATTCCGGACGATGAGTTGCTCAACGCGGCGAGCAAAGGGTCGCTGAGTAATCCGGCGGTGCTCGAAGCCGAGGTTCGGCGCATGCTGGCGGACCCCAAAGCGGAAGCGCTGGTGTCGAATTTCGCGGGCCAGTGGCTGCATCTGCGCAATGTACCGAACATCCTGCCGAACTCCGATCTGTTTCCGGATTTCGACGACAATCTGCGCCAGGGGTTCCGCAAGGAAACCGAGCTGTTCTTTGAGAGCATCGTGCGCGAGGACCACAGCGTGGTCGATCTGATGACCGCGAATTACACGTTCCTGAACGAGCGCCTGGCGCGGCATTACGGCATCCCGAATATTTATGGAAGCCAGTTCCGGCGCGTCGAGATTACCGACGATGCGCGCCGCGGATTGCTCGGCCAGGGCAGCATTCTCGCGACTACTTCGCATGCGGAGCGAACGTCGCCGGTGCTGCGCGGCAAATGGATTCTCGAGAATATTGTGGGCGCAGCCGTGCCGCCTCCGCCGCCCGACGTGCCGGTGCTGAAGCCGACTGCCGATGGCGAAAAGCCGAAGACGATGCGGGAGCAGATGGCGGAGCATCGCGCCAACCCCGCCTGCGCGACCTGTCATAAGGTGATGGACCCGATCGGTTTTGCGATGGAGAATTTCGACGCCGTGGGCGCGTGGCGTACGCGCGAGCCGGGCGGCCCGATCGACGCTTCGGGGAATCTCGCCGATGGCACTAAGATCGATGGCGTTGTATCGCTTCGGAAGGCGCTGGTAAGCCATCCTGACCAGTTCGTTGATACGCTGACGGAGAAGCTGCTGACGTACGCGCTGGGCCGTGGGCTGTCTTACAACGATATGCCGGTGGTGCGGGGAATCGTGCGCGATTCCGCACAGCAGAATTACCGGTTTACATCGATCGTGCTCGGGATTGTCCGCAGCGCGCCGTTTCAGATGAGAATGAGAACAAGCGAGGTGGAAGCCAATGTTCGTTAGCATGAAGGCGCTGAACCGGCGCACGGTACTGCGCGGTCTCGGTGCGGCGGTGGCGCTGCCTTTCATGGACGCGATGGCGCCCGCGCTGAGAGGCTGCGCCGAGCACGCCGGTTCGTTTCGGAATCAGTTACTTCCCGAACGGCCTCATCATGCAGCAGTTCACGCCGAAGACGGTCGGTGCGAATTTCGAATTTACGCCGATCCTGAAGCCGCTCGAACCGTTCAAAGATTCGCTGGCTGTCGTGACCGGGCTTACGCGGTCACACGCGGGCAGCCAGGTGGGCGATCACGCGGTGAGCGCGGCGGGATTTCTGACCGGCGTCTGGCCCAAGCGCACGGAAGGCGAAGACGTGCTCGCCAACACCACGATCGATCAGATTGTGGCGAAGCAGATCGGGCAGGATACGCCGCTGCCTTCGATCGAACTCGCAACGGAAGATTTCACCGGCTATGTGGGCGGCTGCTCGCCGGGCTTCAGCTGCGCGTACATGAACACGATTTCGTGGAGTTCGCCGACTACGCCGCTGCCGATGGAGACCAATCCGCGCGCGGCTTTCGAGCGCATCTTCGGTGAGCCAGGTTCGCGCGAAGAGCGACTGGCGCGCATCGCGAAGAAGAAGAGTATTCTCGATTCGATTTCCGCCGAGGCCGGCGATCTGCGGCGCGGGCTGGGTCCGCGCGACAGCAGCCGGCTGGGCGATTATCTCGACAACATCCGCGAAATCGAACGCCGCATTCAGCGGGCGGAGGCGCATGGGCAGAGCGAGGCGGTTGCGCTCGACGCACCGGTGGGTGTTCCCGAGGCATTTGGCGACCACGTGGGTCTGATGTTCGATCTGATCGCCGCCGCGTGGCAGGCGGATGTCACGCGCGTGTTTACGTTCATGATGTCGCGCGAACTCAGCCAGCGGACGTTCCCGCAGATCGGCGTTACGGAGCAGCATCACACCATTTCCCATCACGTGAACGACAAGGAGAAGATGGCGAAGTGCGTCCTGATCAACACTTACTATGCGGGGTTATATAGTAAGTTTTTGGCCAGGCTGAAAGCTACTGAAGACGGCGACGGGTCTCTGCTCGACCACTCGCTTTTGTTCTACGGCGCGGGCATGGGCGATTCGAATTCGCACGCGAGCGACCCGCTGCCGATTGTTGTTACGGGAGCCGGGAAAGGGCTTCGCCACGTGGAGGTTGCAACGCGGACTCCGGTGGGTAATCTCTGGAGCGCGGTGGCGGCGAAGTACGGCACGACGGTGGAGCATTTCGGCGACGGCACCGGTCCGATGGAAGGATTGTTCTAGCGGGAAGAACCGCTCCTATCACAGTCGCGGCTCAGTAGCGCGTTGATTCTACCTCTGCTGTTTTGCGGGGCCCTGCTTGCACAACAGCCTGCCGTCATTGGCGTCCGGGATTTTTCCCACTCGGTCGAAGACCTCGATAAGTCGGTCAAGTTTTATAAAGACGTGTTCGGCCTGGAACTGAGCCGGCCGCCGGCGGACTTGCCTGACGCCGGCGTGTCTGCGCTGACGAATGCGCCGGGCATTCATTTGCGCATGGCGGAATTCAAGATGCCCGGCGAGAATTTCGGGCTGGAGCTGACACAGTTTTCCGGCCCGCAGCGCAAGGGGGGTGTGCCTGAGCAATTCTGGCCTGAGCACGTCTATCCGGGCGCGGTCGACCTGCAGTTGAAAGTCCGGGACATGAATACGGTGTTCAGCGCTCTGGTGACGGCGAACGCGCGGATTATCACGCGCTCCGGCCAGCCGGTGAAGATCGGCGCGGACAGGAAGATCCGGTCGCTTCTGGTGCGCGATCCCGATGGCTACATCCTGAACGTGATCGACACGCCCGCCGGCGGCGGGCGCGCCTGCAGGGCCTGGTGCATGGTGTGGCGATGGGCGTTACCGTCGTGGGACCTCGACAAAACGCGCGCGTTTTACCACGATATGCTGGGCTTTGACTTTACGCCCAACACCGAGTTCAGCGACGACAAAGCCATCCTCGATATGGTGGGCGCGGCCAACGGGAAAGTGCAATTCCGCGAGATGAGCACAAAGGTCCCCGGAACCACTTCGCAGATCGACTTCTACGAATACAAGAACATTCCGCGGCGGACGTTTCACCTGCATGTCTACGATCCGGGCGCGCCGGCGCTGGTGCTGCGCGTGAATGATCTCGCAGGCGTGGTGAAGCGTCTGAAGGCGATCGGCACCCCGATTGTTTCGGCGAAAGGCGAGATCGTGCAATTCCCGCCGGCCACGCGGAGCATCTTCGTAACGGATCCGAACGGCCTCAATCTCGAACTCTACGAGACCAAACAATAAATGTCAGAACAACAAGTAGGTTTTATCGGCACAGGCCGAATGGGCGGTCCTATGGTCCGCCGTTTACTGGATGCGGGTTACAAGGTAACCATTTTCGATACCAGCGATGCGGTGACTGCACCGCTGGTGGCGCTGGGCGCTACGAAGGCGGATTCACCGGCGGCCGTGGCTTCGGCAGCGGAAATCGTGATCGCGAGCTTGCCCACTCCGCCGATTGTGGAAGCCGTGGCGCTGGGCGCGAAAGGCGTCATCGAGGGATCGAAGGTCAAGATCTTCATCGACGTCTCGACCACCGGTTCGGTCTACGCGAAGAAGGTGGCTGCGGGCCTCGAGAAGAAGGGAATTACGGCGGTGGACGCCCCGGTCAGCGGTGGGATTACAGGTGCGGAGAAGGGCACTCTCGCGGTGATGGTGTCCTGTTCCGACGAGATATATACACAGGTACAACCGATACTGGCCGTGATCGGCAAGCTGTTCCACGTGGGCAAGGGGCCTGGTCTAGGCCAGACGATGAAGCTGTTGAACAACCTGCTGTCCGCGACCGCGATGGCCGCGTCGTCCGAGGTTGTGGTGATGGGCGTGAAGGCGGGGCTCGATCCGCAGATGATCGTGGACGTGATCAACGCGGGCAGCGGCCGCAACAGTGCGACGCAGGACAAGATTCCGCGTTGCGTGATTCCACGGACTTTCAATTTCGGCTTCGCTCTCGCGCTGCTGAACAAGGACGTGCGGCTGTGTCTGGAAGAGGCCGATTCGATGGGCGTGCCGATGATCGTCGGCAACGCGGTACGGCAGCTTCTGAACATCACCGCTGCGGCGGAAGGCCCGAACGCCGATATGACCGAGATCGTGAAGGCGGTCGAGAAGTGGGCCGGCGTCGAGGTTGGCAAGAGTTCGTAACTATAAGGAGAGATCTATGAATAAAGAGCTGTTTGAGAAGGGCCTTGCCATCCGCAAGTCCGTGCTGGGCGCCGAGTATGTGGATAAGTCGATCGCTGCCGCCGACGACTTCAATCGCCCGCTGCAGGAACTGACCACCGAATACTGCTGGGGCTGGTGCTGGGGGCGCGAAGGCCTGGACAAAAAGACCCGGAGCATCATCAATCTGGCGATGATCTCGGCGCTTAATCGCCCGCACGAACTGAAAATGCATGTGAAAGGCGCGATCGCCAACGGACTCACGAAGGAAGAGATTCGCGAAGTGCTGCTGCAGGTCGCGATCTACTGCGGGATCCCGGCCGGCGTGGATTCCTTCCGTGTCGCTAAAGAAGCGTTGGCCGAAATCGGGAAATAACCCCGGCTCAGCAGGATAAAAATCAGCGTTCCAGCGAGGGGCAGCAGGCTCATCGTGACAAAGATGGGGACGTAGAGCTTCGCGTCGATCCATCTTCCGTATACGGGAAGAACCAGGGCAAGAACCATGGACCATGAGCCGCCGCCTATGCCGGCGGCCATGCCCGCCTGGTCCCGCGGGAAGACGCGGGCGCCTACGTGGAGACCCATAACGATGAAGCCATCGCCAATGAACATGGCCCACAGGAAGAACGCGACCACAACCTGCCAAGAGTGGAACATGGTGACAAACGCTACCGGGAGTGCGAGTGCCGAAAGCATTAGCAGCGCCCAGACAGGGCGTGGGTTGTTGGGTACGATGCGATCGGAAAACCATCCCCAGAAGTAATAGCCGATCCACCACCCGAGCGTCGGTATCCAGAGTATGTATCCGAGGCGCTTTTGTGAGAGATCCAGTGCGCGGTTCAGGTAGAGCGGGCTCATATAGGCGATGACACCCAAGGCCACGGCCCCTGTTCCGTAAGTCGTGACGATCAGCCAAACGCGCCGATCGAGCAGGCTCGGGAAGCTGACCTTCGAGAGCGTGCGCGGCATGATCGGGACGACCGGCGGGCGGCAGACGAAGTACCAAAGAATGAGCCAGGCAGCGCCCAAGCCGCCGGTCACCCAGAACGCCCCTCGCCAGCCGAACTTCAGGGCGAACGGGGTGACCAGCAGGGGCGTAATCAGCGACCCGATGGCCGCTCCGCTGTAGCCGAGCGAAGTACCGCGTCCGCGCTTGGGTAATGGCAGGCAGTCGGCCGACATCTTCATACATCCGGGAAATACGGCGCCTTCACCGATGCCGAGAACCATACGCGCGATCGCGAAGCCGATGAAGCCGGAGACCCATGCGTGCGCTGTGCTGGCGAGCGTCCAGATGGCAACCGCGATGGCCATACCTGCGCGCAAGCCAACATAGTCGAGCATCGACCCCCAAAACGGGTTGGCGAACATGTAGGAAATCGAAAAGAAGGAGAGGATGGTGCCGAAGTCGCCGCCGGTCAGCCCCGTGTCCTTGAGGATCATCGGAGACAACACCGCGAGCGTCTGGCGATCGATATAGGAGATCAGGGTGGCTGCGAGCATCACGATTGGCCCGGTCCAGCCACCGCTCGCTCGTGTGTTCGGCACGATTAACTTTAGCAACCGTGAGGCTACCTGTTAAAGATGCAGCGCAGGCACACGGCGGCGCAAGCGCAGTAGTTCCGCTCCGGGAAACTAAACTTCTTCGAGGAAGGTTTTCAGACGGATAGCTGCGGCTGGGATGCCGCAGCTTCCGCAACGCCTTAGCCTCAATCTGGCGGATGCGCTCGCGCGTAACCGCGAAATTCTGGCCCACTTCCTCCAGCGTGTGCTCGCTGCCATCCTCCAGCCCGAACCGCAGCCGGATGATCTTCTCCTCGCGCGGCGAAAGCGTCTTGAGCACTTCCGCAGTCTGCTCGTGAAGGTTCAGATTGATGATCTGCTCGGCGGGCGACAACGTCGCCTGGTCGACGAGAAAATCGCCCAGATGCGATTCGTCCTCTTCTCCCACCGGCGTTTCGAGCGAAATCGGCTCCTGCGCGACGCGCATCACCCGCCGGACCTTATGGACCGGCAATTCCATCTTGGCGGCCAGTTCTTCGCTGGTCGGTTCCCGGCCCAATTCCTGCACCAGGGTGCGCGAACTGCGAATCAGCTTGTTGATGGTCTCGATCATGTGGACCGGAATGCGGATCGTGCGCGCCTGATCGGCAATGGCGCGCGTGATGGCCTGCCTCACCCACCACGTCGCGTAAGTCGAGAACTTGTAACCCCGCCGGTACTCGAACTTTTCCACCGCCTTCATCAACCCGATATTGCCTTCCTGAATCAGGTCGAGGAACTGCAGCCCGCGATTGTTGTAGCGCTTGGCGATGCTCACCACCAGCCGGAGATTCGCTTCGATCAGTTCCTGGCGCGCGGCTTCCGCCTCGCGGTCCGAGCGGTTCACCAGCTCCAGCGAGCGGCGCAGTTCCGTCGCCGGAGACCCGTACCTCTCCTCCACTTCCTGCATCGCCGCCGCCAGCGCACGCTGCTCCCGGCGCAATTCCCGGACCGCTTCCCCGGAACCCGGCCCCGCAGCTTCGATCGCTCTTTGATTGCGCGCGATCCGCTGTTCGATGGGCCGAACCTCATCCACAGCCGCACGGAGCTTGCAGATCAGACCCTTCACCGCGTGATTCTGCAGCGGGATACCACAGGCCCGGCGCGAAATCTCCACCGCGAGCCGCGCCATTTCCCACCGCATTCTGCGATGCTGTTTGGGCTTCGAATGACGCGGAACGGCCACCATCCGCTGCTTCAGCTGGAGGAATCTCTTCCGCAGCTTAACCAGATCGTCACACGCCGCGAGCAACTCGCGCGCGCCACTCTCGTAGGTTTCGTCGGTGGGAATCGGATCGTTGAACTGCAGGATGTCGCGCACGTCGATCGCGCCTGCCCGCACGTCCTCGCCGAGGCCGATGGTCGCCTGAATGATCAGCGGGCATCGCGCCAGAATCCGGCGTGCTCTCGTCTGGCCGCGCTCAATGCGGCGCGCGATGCCGATCTCGCCCTCGCGGTTGAGAAGCGGCACCGAACCCATTTCCCGCAGATAAAGCCGTACCGGATCGTGCGTCTTGTCGAGGGACTCGATTTCGATGACTTCGCCGGACTCTCTTCAAACCGCCGGTCGTCGATCCGGTCATCCACACGGTCGTCCGCGGGAGACGCGTCCGGTATCCCGTCCACCTCCTGCGGAATGAGCTCGATCACATCTTCGAACAGCACGAAGCTGTTTTCTTTGCTGACAAGCGCAAACGGATCGACTGCTTCGAACTTGTCTTCGGCCACTGGAATCACTCCCAACTCCGATCTGAACCTGCTCATTGTACCTGAATTTGCAGCAGGATTCTGAGACTCGGTGACATGGAAAACCCGGATGTTTCAGGCCCTACTAACCTTTTTCAGGGTTCCGACAAAGACAAAAGGACCTGTCAGCTCACTCTTTGGTTAACTTTTGTAACCGTTGGGCCAGATCCAGGGCGTCATTGATTCGACCTTCGCGCTCGGCGGCTTTGATCTGCGTCTTCAGTTCCCGGATCAGGTTTTCCCGTTCGACGCGCCGCAACGCCTCCACACAGGCAAGCCCGTCTTCGAGTGTGGCGCCGGCCGCGCCGGAATCCAGCACTACGGCCGCGAGGCTTTCCTGAAGCGACGGATGCACCCGTTCGTGGAGCGTGTTGAAACTGATCGGTTTCGCCTGCGTCGTGCATGGCGATCAGAGTTTCGAAGATCGGCGCCGTGGTCAGCTGCCGAAGCGCCGGCAGGTCGCGCAAATGATCCACCAGCTGCGCGCGCGCTTCCGCGTCGTTCACCAGCAGAGGAAGCAGGATGCGGTCGGTCGCGCGGGTCGGATCGATCTTCCGGGCAGGCGAGCGATCCACCCGGTCGTTGGATAGCTTCCGGAAATGCTCCTGAACCATACCCGGTTCCACCCCGAGGTAGCCGGCCAGATCGATCGCATAGGTCGCGCGCGCGATCTTGTCGCTGAGATCCTGAATCGCCGGAACCAGGGATTGAAACGCGTCGATCCGCCCCTGCGGCTCGCGCATGTTGAACTTCGTGCGCGCCCGATCGGCCAGCCAGTAGAAATAGGTCTTCGCTCCCGCGATCCGCTGTCCGTATGCTTCCGCGCCGTGCTGCTTGCAGTATTCGTCGGGATCGAGGCCGCCCTCGAGTTCCACGATCCGCACCTTCATGCTCTCGTCGAGCAGCAGCTTGATCGAACGCTCACTCGCCTTCGCGCCCGCCGAATCCGGATCGAAATTCAAATGCAGATTGAGCGAATGCCGCTTCATGGCTCGGATCTGCTCCACGGTAAGCGCCGTGCCGCAGGAAGCAACCACCTCGGCAACGCCAGCCTGCGACGCGCCGATCACATCCATGTATCCTTCGACGAGCACGATCCGGTCGAGCTTCATCGCCGTCTCTTTGGCGCGGTGAAGGTTATATAGAACGTTCGATTTCCGGTAGATTTTCGTTTCCGGCGAGTTGAGGTATTTCGCCTTGTCGTCGGGATCGAGCGCGCGGCCGCCGAAGGCAATCACTTTGCCCGATTCATTCTGGATCGGGAACATCAACCGGTTGCGGAAGCGATCGTAGAACGATCCGTCGTCGCGCTGGCCCACGAGGCCCGAAGCTTCCATCTGTTCCGGCTTGAATCCGCGAGCCTCCAGAATCCGCACAAACGAGCGGCCCGAAGCGTCCGCCAATCCCAGTCCGAACTGCTGCACTGCGGCCTCGCTCACGCCGCGTTTCGCAAGGTATTCACGCGCCGCGCTCCCCAGCGAACCCGCCAGATTCGATCGGAACTGATTGGCCGCAATCTCGTGCATTTCATAGAGCGCTGCTCGCAGCCGGGTTTCGTCGTCGCTCGCGAGCGATTGCTTCGGCAGAGCGATGCCATGCTGATCCGCGAGTTTCTTCAGGGCTTCGAAGAACGTGAGGCCTTCGATCAGTTCGACGAATTTGAACACGTCGCCCTTCGCGTCGCAGCCGAAGCATCGGAAGTACTGGTGCTCCTGCGACACGCTGAACGACGGGGTTTTCTCGTTATGAAACGGGCACAGGCCGGAATACCGCTTCCCGACGCGTCGCAGGCGCACGTACTCCCCCACCACGCGCACAATATCGACCTGTTCCCGGAGTCGCTCCTTGAATTCCATGGCGGAAGGCTTGACCACTATTATCGCGGTTCATGGATGCGATACTGGTCGCGACTGCATTGGACGATCAGGACATTTATTCGCTCATTGGCGCGGACGGATTTCAGCGCCTCGTCGCCGCTTTCTACCGCCAGGTACCCGGCGATGATGTGCTTGGCCCGATGTACCCGCGCCACGACCTCGCCGGCGCCGAAGAGCGCCTGCGCGATTTCCTGATCTTCCGTTTTGGCGGACCGCAGCGCTATCTGGAACAGCGCGGGCACCCCCGCCTGCGGATGCGGCACGTCCCGTTTCCGATCGGCCAGGCGGCGCGCGACCGCTGGATCGAACTCATGAACAATGCGCTGACGGAAGCCGCGCTTCCTCCCGAAGCGGAAGCGCTCTTGCGGGCGTTCTTCGACCAGGTCGCGACGTTCATGATCAACCGCCCCGAATGATCGACGTTATCGCTCACTCACATTCGCAGTTCAGCAAGACCGCGGTGATTCCGAGCCGCGCCCGCAAGGAAGCGGTTTCGAGGTGACCCGCACACGCCACCGGGTGTAGAGCGTGTGCGCAGTTCTCATGACAATGCGCCGGCGGAAACCGCATGCCCGCCGCTGCGGGCGCTCTTCGATCAGGTCGCGACGTTCATGATCAACCGCCCCCAATGATCCACGTTATCGCTTACTCACATTCGCAGTTCAGCAAGACCGCGGTGATTCCGAGCCGCGCCCGCAAGGAAGCGGTTTCGAGGTGACCTGGCGCGCATTGAGCCCGATACGGGTGGTGGCCAGTCGAGCCTGGCATCCTTTTCGAGCCAGCCGTCTATCTTCGTGACGATCTTCCGTACGGAGAGATCGAGGAATGCGTTCATGCATTCGAAGATTGCAGCCAGTTTCCCTCTGGTCTCGTTGACCAGGAACATCAGGTAGTGGACCCGCTTCGCGGACCGCGCGACCAAGCTCGCGTAAACAGCCAGGCGGTCGCCGGGCATGATCTCATTCAGGAAATTGGCGTGGTGTTCGAGATCGACGGTGCCTGAATGATGTTTGCGGTGGAACTCCGGGTTAAGCCGATTCGGGCGTGGAGATCGTCCCGGCGTCGTCGAACACCGCGACGTACCAGCGCATTGGTCATGTGGCCGTTGGAATCGGCCCAGGCGTCAGGGACGACAATTCTCAGGCGCGGCGGATCCAACGCATAGCTTCGTTACTGAGGGATCGCGAATAGAGCAATCGGCGAATTTCCCCGGCTTGCACCGAAGGTCTTCCTCCCGGTCACTTATCCGGCCAATCCGAGCCTATTTTTTGGTGTTGGTAGCAAGAATGAGTTTTTGGAGGGCGGAACGGACGCGGACAAGACGTCGCAGCAGAAGCTGGATTGGCTTGTCAATGCCCGAGCCGTGCTGCTGGCGAAAGAGGTCGAGGACGCGGATGGCGCCCGATAAGCGTTCGACGATGGCGGGAGCGTCGGCAGGATCGGGATCGGTAGTTGCCAGAGGAGCGGGGGTGGGGATCAGGTGGCGTGGATTCTGCTGTGCCCGGTGAAACTCGCGCTGCAGGTCTTTCTGCGTGACCTCGACGTAGCGCAGCGTCATGTTGGCGCTACGGTGCCCGAGCAGTTTCATGAGCGCGGGGAGGCTGACGCCGGCGCGCAGCATGGTCGTTGCGTAAGTGTGCCGAAGCTGGTGGGGAACGATATGGGCGGCGATACCGGCGCGGGATGCAGCCTGTGTAAGCGCCCTGCGCAGGTCCTGGCAAAGAGCGACACGGCTGGCGCGGTGAGGCAGCAGAAAGCGATTATCCGCGGCAGGCGACAGAGTGGCGAGGAAGCGCAGGCGCGCAATCAGTTCGCGCACTTCGCCATTGACGGGAGTCCAGCGGTCGTTGTGAAGTTTGCCGACAGGCACGTGCAGAGCCCAGTCATCGCCGCCGAGATGGCGGAGACAATCGGCGGCGAGATCGACGGTTTCGCCGATGCGCATGCCGGTCAATCGCGTCAGCAGCAGAGCACTGGAAAATAGATCCGTGCCGTGCCGCAGTTCCGTCTGCAGGCGATCGTCGTCTTCGGGAGTCAGGGGCCGCGGCAGCACCTGGTCGGGCCGCGGAATATCTTCGCTTAACAGCAAGCCGGGCCGGGGCGGGTGCGCATGATCGGCGAGCAGGTCGAACAGTTTACGCAGGCGGATCAGATGTGCGCCGCGCGTGTCATTACACAGGGGCCTGCCGGAACGACCCACACGACGCATCCATAAGTGTTCCAGCCAGCCGAGCACATGCGGATCGCGCCGCAGCCGATCGGCGCGCCGCACCTCCGGGAAGGATTCGCGCAGCCAGGCCATGAAGAGCGCAGCGGTGTGTTCGTAATGCCGCAGGGTGGAGGGCCGCAGTGTGGTGGCAAGCAGCCGCACACGCGCCTGGAGCGCTTCTTCGAGAGGATGAGGCGGAGGCTTCATTCCAGTGGCGGCTGGTCGAGCCTGGCGATCTGCTCTACTGCCCGTGCGTATTCGGCAAAGACATCCTGGGGAGTGAGTTGAATGTAGAGCAGAGTCGTATGGATGTATGCGTGGCCCATGAGCCTTTGCAGCGCCGGCAGGCTGACGCCGGAGCGGATCATGTCGCTGCCAAAGGTATGGCGAAACCGGTGCGGGTTGGCCTGCGCGACCCCGCTTGCCGACCGGTGATGCCGGAACAGGGAACGCAGTCCGGCCGGTGTCATCGCCTGACCGCGTGCCTTGCCTTTAAGGGAAACGAATACTTCGGGCGTATTGGTCAAAGGCCGTTCGGTCCTGAGCCAGCACTGGAGAATACGGATGGTTTCCGGCGGCAGAGGCAGCATGCGAACGCGCGACCCCTTGCCATGCACGCGTATCAGGGCTTCGCTGAACAGCAGATCGCCGAGTTTCAGCGCCAGCACTTCGCGCGAGCGCAAACCGTTGAGAAGCATGAGGGCGACGATAGCCAGATCGCGCGCGGTGCGGAAACTGCGCCAGAAGCGTGCCACCTGTTCGGTCTGGAGAGGAACAATGACGCGTTGCGGAACCTTTACTTTGAGATCGGCTGCGACGGCCATGCGGCCGCGTCCGTAACCAAGCGGCGAACGGCGGTACCAGGCGCGCTGCATCAGATACGGGGCATGCGGCATGTCGTCATGGAAGTAGAAGCGGAACAGGCGCCGCAGCATCGAGGAACGGTTGTTGACGTTCTCGGGAGCCGGTTTGAGTTGTTCGTTGAGCTGATCGCGAACGTAATCGACCAGCGTGGCCTCGGTGAACTGCCCGGCACTGAAGCGCGTGATGTCCACGCCGGGCTGGCGCGACCACCAGCGCACGAAGTGCAGCACTTTATAGGTATAGGAACGCAGGCTGAGTGGCGCCAGTCCGCGCACACACTGCGCATCGAGGAAGCGATTGGCCCATTCCAGTTCGCGCCTCTGTTCATCCACGATGCGGAGCGGGCAACTGGCGGCCGGCAAACCTTCGCCCGGGATGGCGTGAAAGGTCATGGCCGGGCACGATCGAGACAGCGGCGGAAATCGCCGGCAGTGGCGCCGTGCGCAAAGAAACTGGCCGGATCGTGGCTGTCCGGCAACTCGACGCGAAGGGCCTCGATGCCCACGTGCCGCAGCTGAGTGCTCAGACGATGAGCCGCACGCTGGCCGCTGCCGTTATGGTCGTTATCGAAACAGATGCAGACGGTGCGCTCGTCGAACCGGCAAAGTTCCGCGATCTGCCCGTTGTGGAGATGCGCGCCGAGCGCCGCCACCGCATTGGGAAAACCGGCTTGCCATAGTGCCGCCACATCGAACAAACCTTCGACCAGTATGAGCCGGGGGAAAGCCAGTGACTGTGTCCAGCCATAAAGCCCGCCTTTGGACCCGGGCAGAAAGCGGTGACGGCAGATGCCGTTGGCGACCGAGCGGCCGTAGAGATTCGGCGCATGCTGCAGCGGGAATGTCAGACACCGGAAGAAAACATCACGGCCGCGTTGGTCGGTCAACCCGCATTGGCGCAGCCACTCGCGGTCATATCCGAGCCCGCACAGATAGGCGCGTAAACAAGCGCCCGGCGCATAACCGATGCGCATATGCCGGATCACCGCAGGGTCGTGGATGCCGCGTTTGCTCAGATAAGCGCGCGCATCCTCAAAACGCGCCAGCCGGTTTGCATAGAACTCATAGACGGTCTCCAGCAGCTGCGCCCGATTGCGCGGCACCGAAGGCGGCGCGTCCCGCAGTGACGGCCGGAGCAGGCCAATCAGCTTCCTCAGTCCACCGCCGCGTCCGCAGCCATGGCAATAGAACACCTGCTTACGGCGGTTCACATAAAACGAAGGACGGCTGTCCTGGTGCAGCGGGCATAGTCCCGCGACCTCTTCGCGTCCGTTGTCACGCACCGGCCGCCAGCCGCGTTGCTCCAGAAACTCCAGCAGCGAAATCTTCGCCCACAAGGGGCTGTCGACGATCCCGATCATGGCGGAACACGCTCCACGATCAGAATGCGGGCAGCGGCGCGCCAATCCCAGGCAAAGAGGGTGGGCCAGCACAAAAACCGCAGGCTTTCCAGACGTCTCAGCAACCACCGCCGAATCGTCGAAGGGTCGGCGATGCGATCCGGATCGCGGCAGTCCGGCGCCGACTGCTCCAGCGTTCCGCCACCGGCAAACCGGTTCAGAGCTTGTGCACGAGCGGCCAGGTTATACAGCCCGGCAGGCACACACCAGTGAGGCAGCACCGTCAGAGTGCGGGAGCAGTGATTGCAGAACCCTCGTCTGACCCGGATCGCATCATGCACTTCGTCATGCGCCTGGCGTCGTCGTCGGCCATGCCCGACGACCGCAACGTGACCGCAGCCCGGACACTGTCGGGGCAGCCATTCGCAATCGAAATCGCCGGGCTTGCATCCATCCGCCGAACGTGGGATAAAAACGATCAAGGGTGCGAAGGCAACGCCCCGAGTCACTACCCCGCAAAGGCCATTGACTCGACGGCTCCGCCTTCGCTCCTAAGTATCAGAATCCGCGCTGAAAAAGAATCCCACCCTGCCTGTCTCCCGATTGGCCGGTTTTCAATCACACGCCCCCAAAACAATCCTCGCCCCATCTTTCCAACACCTTACCTCCGCACCCAGGCCAAAACCCTTGACAACATCAGCTACGCTGAACGCGAGAGCCTGAAAGCACGTCCGAAATCCGGCCGCCGCGCCGAATTTCCTTTCTCAACCAAATCTCAAGCCAGGAGCACCATGGCCACCGAAGCCCAAATCGCAGCCAATCACCGCAACGCCCAATCTTCCACCGTACCCCGCACCGAAGCAGGCAAATCCCGCGCCGCCCGCAACGCCGTCACCTTCGGCATCTACTCCGCCGGCGACTTCGTCCGGCCCGAAGACTCGGATCTCTACGACCTCTTCTGCGAAAGCTTCCAGAAATCGCTCCGCCCCAAAGGCGCGCTGGAACAAACCCTCGCTGCCGAAGTCGTCCACGCCGCCTGGCGACTCCGCCGCTGTTCCGCTCTTGAATCCGAATTAGAGAACGACCCCTTGCTCGATCCCGCCGACGCCCCGGTCCAACGCACCGTCGACCGTGCCCGAGGCGAAGCCCAGCGCCAGATGCTCCGCGCCACCGCCGAACTCCGCCGTCTTCAGACCGATCGCCAACTCCGCGTCGAATGCCTGCCTCCAGACTTCGACGAAACCAAACTCGGCGGACTCGCCGACATCAAAACCATGCAATCGACCCTCGCCATCAAACAAAAACTCGATGGCGCCGACACCATGGCGCAAATCATCCGCGCCACCACTCCGCCCCGCCTTACCCCACAACCCACCGCCGAAACCGCCGGAACAAAACGAACCCAATCCACCCCACCCGAACCGGCCCCGATTCCGCGCGGCGCGCCTTGCCCCTGCGGTTCCGGCCAGAAATACAAACGATGCTGCGGCCAGAGCGCACCCGCGGTCCTTCAAACCGCCGCCTGACCATGCCACTAGAACGTCATCTTGTCCCTGGCAGCTTCGATCTTCAGACCGTCGACGCCATAGATGACAAGCATGTCGCCCCATTGCCGGAATTCGCCGTGCTTCTCGCGAAAGGCGATCACCGCTTTAGCCTCGCTCGCAGTCAGACCAATCACGCTAACCAGCTCTTCGGCCGTAGCCTGATTCATGTTGAGCCGTGTCGTGTCTTCGACCTTGGGAAAATTCTTTGTCATGTAGGCGACGATCGCGTCGTACTGCTCCGAAGTTCCCGAAGCCCCGGCAACGCCCTTCGTCGCCATACGCGCGATCGTTTTCCGCCAGTCCGCCTCGGTTCGCTTCTGGCTGAGAAGCTGCGCCGCAGGATGGCACTGCAGGCAGATCTGGCTCACATACTCCTTGGCCGGACCCTCGGGAAGCTCCCTCTGTGCAAACGCAGACGACGCAAGAAAAATCACCAACGCGAGCCGGAGCATCGAATCTACTTCAGCCTATCGCAATGCGCCAATCGTGTACTGAAGAAACGCATAAGCGCTCTGGTAATCGTACTGCGCGCCCACGTTCTCGATCTGCGCCTGCGTCACGTTGAGTTGCGCCTGCGTGAGCTCCACGATCGAAGCCAGTCCCAGATCGTACCGGCCCTTCGCCAGATCCTGCGCCAACGTCGCCTGGTTCACCAGTTCCACGGTCACCGGAATGCGCTGATACGCCGTCGTAGCATTCAGCCACGCCGCGCGCACATCGTGCTCCACCTGCTGCTGAAGATCGCGCACTCTTTGATTCGCGGCGAGCGCTTCGTATCGGGCGGCCTGTTCGCGCGCCGAGAAAAGATGCCCGTTGAAGATGGGGATCTCCACGTTGATCGCAATCCCCTCGTATCCTTCCGGAGCCGTCCGCGGGTTCTGGTCGATATACGGCAGCGCTCCGCCCACCGCCATCAGATTCACGCTCGGATGCTTCAGGTCCTTTTCGGCGGTCTCGAACTTCTGCGCAGCCTGATAGCGAAACCGCAGATCGGCCAGCTCAGGCCGATTCATCACGGCCTGCGTGACAAGATCGTCCACCGTAGCAGGAGGCGCGCCCGGCACGGGGCTATCCGCGACTTGATACTGTACCGGCGCCGCGTCCTGCCCCAGTGCTCGGCCGAGATCCACAAACGATTGCTGCAGTTCCGATTGCGCGCGGATGAGCAGCAGTTTCGCTTCGGACAGATTCACATCCGCAAAACTGACGTCCACCTGGGACTTGAGCTGTGCGTTGCCGAGAGCCGTAACCTGATCGTCGAGCGTCTGGCGCGCGGAGACAGTCTCCTGCGCCACGCGCACCAGCGCCTGCGATTCCAGCACTCCGAAATACGCGCGGTTCACACCGAGAATCACGTCGTAGCGCGTTGCCACCGTCGTCTGCGCGGAGGCCTGAGCCTGCAGCTTTGCGCTGGCCACCAGGTTGCCGGTTCTGCCCAGATCCGTAATCAGCTGGTTCACTTCGAGGCCCTCGCCCTGGCGGCTGAACAACGCCGACGTGGTCAGAAATCCCGCGCCGACCCGGCTCAGCGAGTTGGCTTGCGAGCCGGTGATCTCGCCGCTGACAGTCGGATAGTAAGGCGCCCGCGCCTCCGTAATCCTCTGCCCGGCCGCCGATTCCACGTTCTGCGCCGCAGCGATCCGCGGATGATTCTGAATGGCGATTGCCACGGCTTGCGGCAGGGTCAGCGACTGAGTCGGAGTCTGCGCCAGTCCCGTCTCCGCGAGGCACACCGTACACGCCGCAACAGCGAAATAACTCTTGCGAATGGAGAACCCGGACATACGATTCCGTCAGGCCGGCGACGGCTCTCCATGGCCTTCCTTGCGCTGGTAAATCAGAACATATGCCGCCGGAACGATGAAGATGGTCAGCAATACCGAAACGCTCAGGCCGCCGATGATGGTCTGCGCCATCGGCGCATACTGCTCCGCGCCGGTTCCCAGCTTGAGCGCCATCGGAATCATGCCGATGATCGTCGCGAGCGACGTCATCAGAATCGGCCGCAGACGCACCCGGCACGACGTGATCACGGCGTTCCGCACAGTCAGCCCTTCCTGGCGCAGGCGGTGCGCGAAGTCCACGATCAGGATGCTGTTCGAGGCCGCGATCCCCACCAGCATCAGCACTCCCATCAGCGACATCACGTTCAACGTCGTGCCGGTGAGCACCAGGATCACCAGCACTCCGACGAAGCCCATGGGAATCGCCAGCATGATCAGCACGGGATCGAGAAACGACCGGAACTGCGCCACCAGAATCAGATAGAGCAGCACGAACGAGAGACTCAGCCCGATCGCAAAACTGCGGAACGATTCCTGCATGCCGCGCACCATGCCGCGCAGATTGACGCGCATGTTGGCCGCGTGCGGCACTGTGTTCACGATGTTCTGAATGGCCGTCGTTACCCGGCCGAGGTCTTCGCTCTTCGTCGTCACGTAGACGTCCGCGGTCCGTTGAATCTGATAGTGGTCTACTTCGGTCGGGCTCTGCAGGCTCACCAGCTTGACGACCGAGTCCAGCGTAGTGGGCCTCTTCAGGCCCGGCGCGCGCAGAGGAATATTCTTCAGATCGAGCGGATTGTGAATCGCGGCCGGTCCGTTTTCGTAATACTGGACGGTCAGAAAGTAGTTGTTGCCCGTCGATTTGTCCGACCAGTAGTTGGGCGCGATCATGGCGTTCGAGTTCAGCGCAGTGATCACGTTGTCGACGATGTCTTTCTGTGTCAGGCCCGAGTTCGGCGGCGTGCACTCGGTCCACTTCCATGCGCAGCGCAGGATAATCCATGTCCTGCGGAATATAGACCTGGCCGACATTGTTCAGTTGCGAGATCCGCGCGGCCAGCTGTTGCGCGAAGCGAAAATCCCCCGCGAGATCGGGACTGGTCACCTGAACGTCGATCGGCGCCGGCATGCCGGTATTCAGAACCGCATCCACCATCGAACCGCTCTGCATGAAGGTCCGCAGTTCCGGAAGTTGCTTGGCGAATCGCATTCTGGACGCGATCCATGTAATCGTAGCTGCTGACCTTGTGGTCGTCCGTCAGCTGCGTCTGGATCGTTGCCGTGTAAGAGCCCGAGTTTGTCGTATACAGCGAAGACAGGTCGTTCACAACGCCGATGTTCGAAACGACGGTGCGAAAATCGCCGGGGCTGACCGTCTTCCGGATGAGCGCTTCCACCTTGGCCACATATTCGTTCGTGAGCTCGATGCGCGATCCGGTGGGCGCTTTCATGTTGATGGTGAACTGGCCGGCATCCGTGCGCGGGAAGAACGAAAGCCCCAGCAGCGGCACGAGCCCGAGGCTCACCGCAAACACACCCATCAGCACAACGACCGTGAGCACCGGCCGGCCGACCGCCCACCCTACGAGCTTTTCGTAAACATCGAGCATTCGGTTGAAGCCGCGGTTGAATGCCCCGTTGAAGCGCGCGCCCCAGGAGTGTTTTACTTCGGTGCCGGCATGCGGAACCGCCTTGAGGAATCGCGAACAGAAGAGCGGAATCACGGTCATCGCGACAAAGAACGAAACCACCAGCGAGATACAGAACGAAAGCGCGAGAGCGGAAAAGAGAAACTTGCTGACGCCAAAGAGCAGAGTGACCGGGAAAGAAATCGACCACCGCGACCAGCGTCGCCGCCAGCACGGCAAGAGTCACTTCCGACGCGCCCGCCTGCGCTGCCATCGCCGGCGCTTCGCCCATTTCGAGATGGCGGTAGATGTTCTCGATCGAGATCACGGAGTTGTCGATCACGCGCGAGAGAGCGAGCGCCAGGCCGCCGAGGATCATCGTGTTGACCGTCGCATTGCCGAGCTTCAGAAACACGAACGTCGCGAGAATCGAGAGCGGAATCGACAGCAGAACGGCGGTAGTCGCCCGGAAATTTCCCAGGAACAGCAGGATCATGATGCTGGTCAGGGCCAGTCCGATCAGGCCCTCGTGCAGAACCGTATTGATGGCCTCCTTGACGAAAACCGACTGATCGAAAAGAAGGTCCGCTTTCATCTGCTTCGGGATGTCATACAGATGCCCGAGCAGTTTGCGCACGCCATCCACCACCTGAATGGTGTTCGTATCGCCGCCCTGCTTCAGAATCGGAATGTAAGACGACTTCTGCCCGGCTACGCGCACGATGTTGTACTGCGTCGCGTTCGAGTCCTCGGCCTTGCCCACGTCGCTGACGCGGACCCAGGAGTCGCCGGAGGTCTTCAGCGGAACCTCGTTCAGCTCCGCCATGTTGTCGACCAGGCTGTTCGAGTAGAGGTAGTCGTCGAACGGCCCCATCTTCACGTCGCCCGCGGGCAGAATCAGATTCTGATCGTTGACGGCGCGAACCACGTCCATGACGCTGAGATTGCGCGAAAGCAGCTTGTACGGGTCGACGCGAACCATGATCTGCCGGTACTTGCCGCCGAACGTGGCGGGGATCGAGACGCCCGGCACCGTCACAATCTGGTTGCGTATCGCAAATTGCGCGTAGTCGTGAAGCTGGGTTTCGGTCAGCCCCTCTCCGCTCACCGCCACCAGGCTGACGGGCAGGCTGGAGGCATCGGACTTCAAAACCACCGGCGGCAGTGTGCCCGGCGGAAGGCGTTTCAAATCGGCCAGCGCGAGATTGGAGAGCTGCGTGACGTCGGCATCCGCGCTGGTATTCGGCTGGAAGAAAACACGGATCATGCTGACGCCGAGGATGGAGTGCGATTCGGAGTGATCGATTCCGCTTGCCAGCGTGAAGAATCGCTCGAGCGGCGCCGTGATATTCGCTTCGATATCCTGCGGCGGCATGCCCGAATAGAACGTCGCCACCACCACCTGCGGCAGGTTGATGGTCGGGAAGAGATCGACCGGCATGCCGACGTAGGCCACCGCGCCCAGCACGGCGACCACCAGGCAGAGCACGATGATGAAGTACGGATTACGAATGGAGAATGCGGACAAAAATCACTCCTGCGTTTTGCCTTCCCAGCTCAGAGGCTCCGAGATTTTCGGCTTCACGATCTGGCCCGCTTTGAGTACACCCCGATCGCTGACCACTACCTGCTCTCCCGCGCGCACGCCGCTCGTCAGCTCTGCATAATTCGGCGTTTGCAGCCCGAGAGTCACCGCCCGGTTCTCGATCTTGTTGTCAGGCCCGACGACGAAGACCGAAGCGTTGTCGTTATCCCGATTCAGTGCCTGCACCGGCACAACCAGCGCATTGCTCTTTCGGTTGAGCATCACCACGGCTTCCGCGTAAAGGCCAGGCACCAGTTGGCCGCCTGGATTGGGAACATTCACTTCCGTATGCATGGTTCGCGTGTTGCCATTCAGCTCAGACGAGAAACGCGCCACCTTGCCCTGCAACACCTTGTCGATCGAAGGTACACGCACTTCCACCGGATCTCCGAGATGAATGAACCTGACGTCCGATTCCGGGATCGGAATCACCAGCCGGTAAAGGTTTTCATCCGAAAGGCGGACCAGAGGCGTGGCCTGCACGGACGTGGTTCCCGCCTGCATCAGTGCGCCCTCGTTGGCATAGCGTTGCGTCACCACGCCGTCGAACGGAGCAACGATCTTCGAGTAATCGAAGAGAGCCTGGTCGTGCACGAGCTTCGCCTGCGCCACGGCGACTTCGCTCTTCGCGGCCTCGAGCGACCCCTGCGTTGCATCGACATTCGATTCCGCGGCCAGATCTTTGCTCTGCGCGTCGTCGACTTCCTGCTGAGCTACGAGCCCTTTCTTCGTCTTCGAGACTTCTGCAAGCCTCGTGTACTGCAGGTGCAGGACCTCATGTTGCGCCTTGGCCCGCGCGACCTCGTTCTGTGCTCGCGTAACTTCGTTGTTGCGTGCCTTGATAGCCGCCTGGTCCTGCTGCAGTTGAGCCTCGAGCTCCGGCACTTCAAGAGTCGCCATCACCTGGCCTTTGTGCACATGAGAGCCGTAATCGACGTTGATGTCTCTGACGTATCCGGCCTCTTTGGCATAGACATCGACCTCCTGGTAGGGCACCAGTTCGGAACTCACCGTGAGGTGTTCGGCGAGAGGCCGGGTCTCAACCTTTGCGGTCCCCACGGATGCGACAGAAGGTGCTGCTCCGGCCGCGACGGAATCGTTTTTGGAGCAGCCCGTGACACCGACAACAGCGACAACAACAAGAACCGCGACTGCAAGCCGGTTCCGTTTCACTGGCCTGCCCCCCCGCTCTTCGAAAAAGAGCCCCTCGAAAAAGACGCGAACCGGACGTTGCCGATGATCCGATCCTGCGAAGCCGACCGCGGCATCACGTCGAACCCCCCATGGCGCACCAGTTCGGCGCAAAGATATTCATCATTCACCGGCGATGCCAGCAGGAGGCACGGATGATCCGCCAGTGCAGAAAGCCGATCCATGGCAGGGCGCCAGTCCTCTTCCGCTGCGGGCCAATCGTAAATCGCGACACTCGCCGGAAATTGCCGCAGGACATCGAGACCGCTTTCTACCGTGCCGGTTTGCTGGAACTCCCACCCGCAGGCGGTGGCCGCGTCCTGAACCGAGGTGGAGAAGCGATTATCCCGAGTGATCACGAGCAGCCGCACGATGTTCTTGTCTTTGGCATCGTCAACACGTTGCGAGTGCCGCCAGCGATGCAGAAAGTCGAACATACAAGCGTGGCAATTTCCACGCTAACGGTAACGATGGGCCTTGGGGAATACAGCGGACACCTGATTTCGGTCCCCAAAAAGCATGAGACAGGCATGAGACGCACAAATGTTACGCCGGCAGCGGTAACACGAACGAAACAATCGTGCCTCTGGTCCGGCTGGGATTCGACCTGCATGGTCCCGCCGAGGCGATGGATGCGCTCTTCCATTCCGAGAATTCCCACGCCCGTGCTCTGTGACGGCGCAAACCCTTTTCCGTCGTCCTGTATCGACACGCGGAGACGGCCGGGTGCGGTGAGTTGAACATGGATTCTGATCTGATGCGCGCCGGAATGCCTGACCGCGTTGTGGGCCGCTTCCTGCACCACCCGGTAGACGCACGTCCGGTGGTCCTCGGGCAGTTCCTCGGCATCCGTTTCGGCGACGACTTCGACATGAATGCCGCTGGTGCGCGAAACCTCGCGCGCCAGCCATTTGAGGGCGGGCAGAAGACCCAGATCGTCGAGCATGGTGGGCCGCAACAAGCAGGGAGATGTTCCGCACAACGCTGGCATTCCGCTGGGTCATATCCTGCACCAGCTGCAACTGGCTGAGTGCTTCTTCGCGATCGTTCATCTCGATGGCCGCGCGCAGGTTTCCCAGGCCGAGCATGATCGCCGACAAGACCTGGCCGACCTCATCGTGCAACTCGCGCGAGATCCTGCGGCGCTCATTCTCCTGGGCCGAGAGAAGTTCGGACGACAGGCGTTTCAACTCTGCCTGCGCGTGGAGAATCTCCTGGAAGCGGATCTCGCCTTCCCGCTCCAGGGCAAGAATCCGCCGCAGCGACGATCCGGCCAGCGCCAGGCCGATGCCGAGCGTGAAGGCGAGCAGCAGGACCAGGCGCGTGCGGAAGTTCGAAAAGAGATCGCCGACCTCCATACTGCTCGCTTCGAGCTGACGCTCGGTGAGCGCATGCACGCGATCGGTCAGATCGACGGCGAGACTTCGGCGAGGCAGTACCTGGTCCTGAACGAAAGCGGCGCCCCGGGTGCGGCGCTCCTCCGCGTTCCATGCGAGTGCAGGGCTTACGGTGTCGAGATAGTCGCGGGTTTCTTTCCTGAACTGATCGAAGACCGCGCGCTCGGCCGGGCGGACGAGACGTTCGTAATCCCGCACGCCGGATTCGATGCGGCCGCGCGTTTCGAGGAACGCTGCCTTGTGGGTGGCGGCGTTCTCCTCGCTGCTGTCGAGCAGGTAATCGCGGACGTAGGTGCCGGAGATGTAGATATCGGAACGGATCTTTTCCAGATTGAGATCCCGCTCGACATAGTCCGCGCGGATCTTCTCCTGCCGCACCTGGATCTGATACATGAAGGAGAGCGCGCTGACGCCGACCACGACCATCAGCAGCAGCAATCCGCCGAAGCCGCCCCAGAGAAGCAGGCGGGTCTGATGGCCGAAGGCTTTCTCGTTTGTATTCAAGGAGTGCGAAGCGCGTCTTCCAGTTTATCGGCGCAGAAATCCGGCGCGCGGCAGAGCGCAATCAGTTCGGATTCCCGGGCTGCGATCTCGCCAACGAGGACCGGCAGCTGGCCGGCTATGGAAAGGGGTATCGAATGAATGCCGTTGAGATCCCCGTGCAGCAGGTCACCCGGTGCGATCTTCAGTCCGCCGATGTTGACAGGCATGCCGAATTCGACGATGTGCGCATAGGAATGCGAGACGCCGGCGCCACGCGCGAAACACGGAAAGCCGAGGGCTGTCGAGCGGGCCCAGATCGCGGACGATCCCGTTGGTGAGATAGCCGACACATCCGAGCGCCCGCCCGATTTCGGCATGAATCTCGCCGAAAAGCGCTCCTGTTCCCGGAACGTGATCGAGATCCTGAATCACCATGATCTTCGGCCCGGGACCGCTCGCGACGTAGCGCCACCAATCCGGGCGCTGGTGATAGCAATGCCCCGAGATGGGCGGAGCGGCGGATCGTATGGTCCCGGTCACGGCGTATCCGGCGACAGGCGGCAGATCGGGAAACAGGCAATGAGTGTCGCCCTGCACGAATCCCTCGTTGCACATCCGGATGTGGAGCGTCTCAATCGCGTTCGATACGCTGCAGGTGTCGGTGCGGCGGAGAAACCCGAGGATGTCGGCGGGGACCTGCTGATTTCCGGTCACGATATGGCTCGTGCCGAGTATAGGGTTTTCTGTCGTCGGCGCGGAATACAGCCGATACCTGATTCCGATGCGGATTCTGCATCAAAATGGGAATCTATGGAATCGAACGCGATCAGTGGGGTTGTCTCCCTGCAAGGGCGCCAAAGCGTGGACGCGATTGTCGAAAAGGTGAAGTCGATTTTGCAGGTGAAGAATGTGAAGCTGTTCGCTGTGGTGGATCACAGCGGCGAGGCCCGGAATGCGGGGTTGAAAATGCCGGAGACGAAGCTGCTGATTTTCGGGAATCCGGCGGGCGGCACTCCGGCAATGCTGGCCGCACCCACTCTTGCGCTGGATCTTCCCCTGAAGCTTCTGGTTTGGGAGGATGCTGGACGGGCAGGTCTGGATCAGCTATAACAGCGTAGAGTATCTGCGCGAGCGCCACAGCGTTCCGTCGGAACTTGCGGAGAAACTGGGACTAGTCGCAGGACTCGCAGTTGCTGCCACGGCGTGAGCGCGAAGAAATCAGACTATCGATGCGCGGAATCCTACCAAAGGTGTGCTATCATCCCAAGGGCAAAAGTGTGGCCAATGTGATTAGAGCCACCGACCTATGTGACATTTGTAGGAGGAGTCAATTGTTTCTTAAACAATCTTTTAAACTGGCCGTTGGTTTCGCGTTCGGAGTCGCCTTGGCTCACGCGGACCTCATAATTACCCCTACTTTCGATCCTTCGATCTCCTGCCGACCCGGCTGTGGTTGGTATCAAGGGCGCGATCAACGCGGCCATCGCGGCTATTGAAGGCTATATAACGTCTCCGAACAACATAACCGTCACCATCGACTTCACCGAGATGAGCACCGGGCTCGGCGAGAGCACGACCAGCACCCGCACCATCACATACGATGAGTACTACAACGCGTTCAAAGCCATTGCCACGCAACCGAACCAACTGACCGCGCTTGCCTCTCTGGGGCTAGCTCCAACGGGTCCAGGCTCCGACAACCCCGTCGATGGCAACCGCGACGTGATCATCACATCGGCCGAGGGCAGGAATCTGGGGTTCAATACTCCCGGTAATGTTGACGGATGCATTCGACTCGCAAATCTCGCTGAATACCTCGATCACGTACCCGCCGAACCCCGATAACGGCAGCAACTACGGTCTCCAGGCTGTGGCGAACCACGAAATAGATGAGGCACTCGGCATCGGCGGCAGCGGCTCGACCCTCGACGGAAGCGGCAGTCTTACCGGCGCAGTTGGTGATTTGGATCTCTACCGCTATTCCGCCCCTGGCGTACGCAGCTATACAGACCTGAACACGGCGACTTTCCTACTTCTCCATCGATGGGGGCGCTACCGTCCTGTCATACTTCAATCAAAACTCTGGGGGCGACTACGCCGATTGGCTCAGCAATCCCATCCCTACCGGCTTCAACCCGCAGGTACAGGACGCCTTCGGCACGCCCGGTGTGAATCCGGCCTTGGGCGTGATTGAAATTACGGCCTTTAATGCGATCGGCTATGACGTTATTGCGCCCGAGCCGTCAAACCTACTGCTCGCCGGTCTGGCTCTTGGATTGGGATACTTCTTCGTTCGCCGCAACCGGGGGATAGCCTAAGCTTCGATCCGCTGGAAGATCCGACGCTATTTTGCGAACGGATCTTCCATCGAGTTGCTCTGCGGCGTGAACCATCTGGCGCCGTCAGGCGTTATGTACATGTCGTCTTCAAGACGCAATCCGAATTCCCCCTCAGAGTAGATGCCTGGCTCGTCCGATGTGGTCATGTTCGACTGCAGAGGTTGGGTGTTGCCTTCACCGGTAAGGCCACTCGTGCTCGTCTATGCCGATCGCCGTGACCGACACGGTGAGTGAAATGGGCATAGCCGGGGCCGAAGCCCGCATCGTCAACTACTTTCGGCGGCGGCGTCCACGGGCGACTCCCGGCTGGGCAGTTTTGAGCGCGGCAGCCTGCGCTTTGTGAACCGTGTCGAAGACCCGCTTCATCCGGTCGGATGCTTTCCCGACGACAAACGTGCGGGTCATGTCTGACTGGTAGCCTTGCACAACGCAGCCGTCGTCGATCAGAACGATGCTGCCCTCGCGGATGATCTGGGGCTGGAGCGAGCCGTGCGGCAAGGCGGACCACGCATCCACCTGACAACTGGCATCGCCGCGAAAACCGGTCTGGCGATAGGCAGCGGCAATGAGATCGCTGAGTTGCGTCATTCGTCATGACGGGCTTGAGCGATCTCCACGCGGCCTCATACACCTGCAGCGTGACGTTGTTGGCGAGTTGCATCAGTTTGAGTTCCGCGGCGCTCTTGATGCTGCGGCATCCCGCAGTGACGGGTGCGGCGCCGACGGGTTCGACGCCCGCTTCGCGGAGCGCGTGGGCGACAAAAGCATAGGCGTCCTGGTCTTCGTTCCATGTGACGACACGCGATTCGCGCTCCGCGAGCGAGATCGGATGCGCCTCGCTACGACGGTTGGGCAGTGCGCTTAACTGATTCAGCTGCGGGAGTTCTTGGCTGCCATTTTTTTCTCGACGGCGGCCATGAGACGGGTGTGGACGTCCTGAGGGATTGAGCAGCTTTCCATACCTTTGTAGACCTTGATGGTCTTCCTCGTGGTATCGCAGACCACCCAGCAATTCGGGCATTCCGCGAGGTGCCTTTCGAGCTTGGCCCGAATCTCCCCTTTGGTCTTTTCGTCGAGGAAATCGCTCAGCTCGGCAAGGAATTCCTTACATGTAAGCAAAGGCGTCGTCTCCCTTGCGTTTGAAGAAACGCGTCAGTTTGTCCCGTAGCTGCAGCCGGGCCCGCAGCAGACGGCTCTTCACCGCCGGCACGCTCAGGTCGAGCACTTCGGCCGTCTCTTCGGTCGAAAGCCCATCCACGTCGCGCAGCGTGAAGACGGTCCGGTAGATCGGGGCGAGCTCGTCGATCACACTCGTCAGGATAGTATGTAACTCCTCCTGGGAGTAGCGCTGTTCAGGATCGGGGTCCCAGGCGGCGATTTCGCGGACCACCGTGTCTTCACCGGTATCGATCTGCTCGTCGAGCGAAACGGCGCGGTCGCTGCGGCGCTTGCGCAGCTTCATCAGCGCCTGATTCACCGCGATGCGCACGATCCAGGTATAGAATTTCGAGTTGCCGAGGAACTGATCGAGGTGCTCGTAAGCCTTCAGGAACGATTCCTGGAGAACGTCTTCGGCGTCTTCGCGATTCTGCGTGATATTCATCGCAAGGCGGAAGATTTTGCCTTCGTAACGCCGCAGCAGCGTCGAAAACGAGGCTGTATCGCCCTGACGCGCTCTGGATACGAGTTCCAGTTCATCGTCGACAGGTACTTCAACCGGAATGCTTTCCGTTGCCATTTTACGCGAATCCCCATTGTCCCACAGCAAGGCGGGACGGAAGCTCAAACAGCATCCAACGGTGCCGGGCAGCGTGGCCTGAAATACCATTCCGCTCCGTTGGATGTATCTGTAAGACGGAAGTTTCGGCTATTTGATTCCCTCGGGCATCCAGTTTTTCAGTACCCGAAGGATATACTCACGCGTTTCGCGATAAGGCGGGACGCCGTGATAACGTTCGACGGCGGCCGGCCCGGCGTTATATGCCGCCAGCGCCAGCAGTACCTGGTCCGGGCTGCCCTCATATCTGGCCAGAAGGTCGCGCAGGTATTGGGCGCCGCCCTCGGCGTTCTCGTGGGGGTTTCGCGGGTCGACGCCCAGTTCGCGGGCGGTCTCCGGCATCAGTTGCATGAGCCCGATCGCGCCTTTGGGCGATACCGCATCCGGCCGGAACCCGGATTCGGCCTTCATGACGCTCAGGACAAAGGCCTCCGGGAGCGAGAATTTCTTTGCCGCGAGCACCGCGAGGTCGTGCGGTGTTGCGGGAAGCGGATCGGGTTCGGCGCACCGGGGCCAGCAGCGGGGAGCCAGCGCGGGAGCCGCAGCGGCGCTTCATCCTGTTCGAAGCCGGCGATTGCGCTGGCGGCCATTTCCACTACGCCGCCGTTGGCGAAAATCCGCACGGAATCGCCTGACATCTCATGCCGGTCGGCGTGGAGCCGGAAGCCGTTGCCGAGTACGACGAATTCTCCTGCCTGCGCCGGGAATAACCCAGGCAACGCGATCGCGGTCAGGCCGATAAGATGAATCAGACGCTTCATGCCCAATACTTCAGTGACGCATCTCGAGTGCAGTCTGTGCAACCGAAAATACGACGCCGGCAAGCCGTGGAACCTCTGCGAATGTGGCGGTCCGCTGCTTGTCGGCTACGATCTGCCGCGGATCCGCGAGGCGTGGTCTCTCGACAGCTTCGCTTCGGCGCAGGAATCGATGTGGCGTTACGCACCTATACTCCCGGTACAGCACGAAACTTCCATTATCACCCTGGGGGAGGGCATGACGCCGCTGCTCCCGGCGCAGCGGACGGGCGCGCGGATCGGCGCGGCGAGATCTGCTGATCAAAGACGAGGGTCTGAATCCCACGGGATCGTTTCAAAGCGCGCGGGATGTCGTGCGCGGTTTCGATGTGCGTGGAACTCGGGCTGAAGAAGCTCGCGGCGCCGTCGGCAGGCAACGCCGCCAGCGCACTCGCCGCTTATGCCGCCGCCGCCGGGATCGAGGCGCACATCTTCATGCCGGACGACGTGCCACAGGCCAACTTCATCGAATGCAAGGCGTACGGGGCGCACGTGACGCTGGTCGATGGCCTGATCAGCGATTGCGCAAAGATCGTCGCGGAACGCGGCCCGAAGGAAGGCTGGTTCGATCTTTCGACGCTGAAGGAGCCTTACCGCATCGAAGGCAAGAAGACGATGGGGTACGAGGTCGCCGAGCAGCTGGGATGGGAACTGCCGGATGCGATTTTCTATCCGACGGGCGGCGGGGTCGGGATGATCGGCATGTGGAAGGCTTTCGACGAGATGGAGGCGCTGGGATGGATCGGGCCGGAGCGGCCGAAAATGATCGCGGTGCAGGCTGAGGGCTGCCAGCCGGTGGTGCGCGCGTTTCAGGTCGGTGCGGAGCGCAGCCAGTTCTGGGAAGGCGCGTCGACGGTCGCCAGCGGACTGCGTGTGCCGAAGCCGCTGGGCGATTTTCTGGTGCTCAAGGCGGTGCGCGAAAGCGGCGGAACGGCGATCGCGGTGCCGGATTCGGAGTTGCTTGCGGCAGGCATCGAAGCTCGCGGCCGAAGAAGGCATCTTCGTCTGCCCGGAAGGCGGGGCCTGCGTGGCGGCGGCGGAACGCCTCATCCGCGAAGGCTTCCTCAAGCACGACGACCAGATCGTGATCTACAACACCGGATCCGGGCTGAAGTACCTCGAAGCATATTCCACGCGGTTTCCGCGTCTGGCGGGCGGCGAGACGGATAAACTGGGCGGATTGATCACGCCTCGTTGAGCAGATGACGCTGATAGACTGAGGTGTCAGGCAGCGGGAATCCCCGCCGGTCGACGGATCATCCAGGAGCAAGAGCACAGAAAGGGAGTGAATGGGTCAATCTCTGTTAGTCCCCATGGTTGTGGAACAGACGTCGCGAGGCGAACGCGCCTACGATATCTACTCGCGTCTCCTCAAGGAGAACATCATATTTCTGGGGACGCCGATCGACGACACGGTCGCGAACCTGATCATCGCGCAGTTGCTTTTTCTCGAGGCGGAAGACCCCGAGCGCGATATTTCGATCTACATCAATTCGCCGGGTGGTTCGATTACCGCCGGTCTTGCAATTCTGGACACGATGGCATTTGTGCGGCCCGATATCGTCACGATTTGTGTCGGACAGGCGGCGTCGATGGGCGCTGTGCTGCTGGCCGCGGGGACGAAGGGCAAGCGGTTCAGTCTGCCGAATTCGCGGATCATGATCCACCAGCCCTCGATGCAGGGTCTGGCCGGACAGGCGGCGGATATCGATATTTACGCGAAGGAAATTCTGCGTATGCGGGAGATTCTGAACAAGATTCTCGCGGATGCGAGCGGCCAGACGATCGAGCGGGTGGCGCGCGACGTCGATCGCGATTACATCATGAGCCCGGAACAGGCGACGGATTACGGAATCATCGATCGGGTGATTTCGAGCCGGGAACTGGCTCCGGCGCCCGTTTCGAAACCGGCGTAATCAGTCTTCGACGGATTCGCTTAACTCGGCGAAGATTTCGTTCAGCGAGAGGGTGAGACAGGGATCGGACGTGGTCAGTACTTCGCTCGGTTCCCTCTTGCCCTCGCGTGTATACAACCAGCCTTTTTTCTCGCGCGGATCGATGATCCAGATGTGTTTGACTCCGAACGAGAGGTAATCGTTGATCTTCGTTTCGATGCGGCTGGCCCGGTCTTCGGGAGACAGAACTTCGATGCAAAGGAAGGGCGGCTTGCGCAGAATTCTGCCTTTCGGTTTGCTCGTGGTTACGGTGATGTCCGGAATGCGGTATCTTCGGGCCGCCACCTGGACGCGAAGTTCGGGAAAAACGTGGATGCCATACCGGCGACGCTCATTGTATAGATGAGCGACCACAATCCCCTGCACTCCGGCATGATCAGGTTCTCCCCAATTACGCTCCAGCAGTTCTCCGTCGATGTACTCGCAATCCGGGGTCATATATCGTCGAGAGATATTCGGCGAGCACCCTGGTTGAGGTTGGCGCAAACACAATACAATAGGCGTTGCCCCGCGCTATCACCTTTGAACTCCTTGCCGAATGCCCGGTTACGCGCGCCCGCGCGGGCATCTTGCATACCGAACACGGTGACATCCCGACGCCTGTCTTCATGCCCGTCGGCACCCAGGCGACAGTCAAAGGGCTCAACCAGCGCGATCTTTGGGATGAACTCGGGGCGCGCATCATCCTCGGCAACACCTACCATCTCTTTCTGCGCCCCGGCCACGAACTGATCCGCAGCCTGGGCGGCCTCCATCGCTTCATGTCCTGGCCCGGCGCGCTGCTGACCGATTCCGGCGGCTATCAGGTCTTCAGCCTGTCCGGACTACGGAAGATCACCGACGAGGGCGTCACCTTCCAGTCGCACCTCAACGGCGATACGCACAAGTTCACGCCGGCATCAACGGTTGATGTCCAACTGGCGCTCGGCAGCGACATCATGATGGTGCTCGACGAGTGCCCCGAATATCCGGTGAGCCACGAATACGCGCGCGTTTCCATGGCGCGAACCGTCCGCTGGGCCGGGGAGGCCTTCACGCACTACCGCCAACGGATGCAAGCGACCCCCACCCGCAACACGCTATTCCCCATCGTGCAAGGCTCGATGTTCCCCGATTTACGCCGCGAGTGCACCCGGCAACTGCTGGAACTGGATGCCGACGGCTACGCGATCGGCGGGCTCTCGGTGGGCGAACCCCGGCCGCTAAGCCTCGAAATGGTGGAAGCGAGCGAGCCTGAGCTTCCCCGGGACCGGCCCCGCTACGCCATGGGGGTCGGAATGCCGGACGAACTCGCGGAATACGTGGCGCGCGGCATCGACATGATGGATTGCGTGCTGCCCACGCGCAACGCGCGCAACGGCTGGCTGTTCACGTCCGAAGGCAAGGTGGTGATCAAGCACGCGCGCTATCGCGACGATCCCGGTCCGCTCGACCCGGCCTGCGGCTGTTACACCTGCCGAAACTATTCCCGGGCCTATCTACGTCACTTGTTTCAAGCGGGTGAAATTCTGTTCGCGTCCCTCGCGACGCGGCATAACGTACAGCGGTACCTTGACATCATGGAAGAGATCCGGCAGGCGATCCTCGCCGGCGAATTTCCCCGGTACCTCGCGGGGCACTTCTCGTACACTTCGAGGCGGTATAGAATAATCGGACGTGTTCTTTTCCCTATTTTTGCAGCAGGCGCAACAAAGTCCCAATTCGATCGTACTGGTGGCCGCTCCGTACGTCCTGATCGGGCTGGTCTTTTATTTCCTGCTGTTTATGCCCATGCAACGGCAGAAAAAGCGGCAGGCGCAGATGCTGAGCGAGCTAAAGAGCGGCGACAACGTCGTGACCACTAGTGGTATCGTAGGTACCGTTACCTCCGTGGATGGTGACACAATAGTATTAAGAGTCAAGCCGGACAACCTGAAGCTGCAGTTCGCACGATCCGCCGTCAGCACGCTGGTACCCCCTGAAGGCTCAAAACCATAGAAGCGATGCACGCGTCGCTCAATATCGCATAAGGTAGAAATTTCCCATGGAACGGAATTTGATGACAAAGGCGGGCGTGATCCTCGTGGTCGTGCTCGGCTGTCTTTTCGGCATTATCGGTTTTCCGAAGTTCGTTGGCGGCGTGGGCATCCCCACGTCGTTCGACCAGCTGAAGGCGAATCTCGCGCACAATATCAAGCTGGGCCTCGATTTGAAGGGCGGCAGCCATCTGGTGCTCCAGGTACAGGTGCAGGATGCCGCCAAGACCAGGCTGATCAGACCATCGAGTCGCTGCTGGACACCACCAAGGCCGCCGGGATCAGCATGGCCCAACCCGATCGGAACGATCCGAAAACGCTCGCGGACACCGATTCGATCCAGATCAACGTTCACGGAGTGGATCAGACAAAGACCCAGGCTTTCCGTAATCTGGTGGCCGACAAGTATCCTGACTGGATTCTTACCCCGCTCAACTCGACCGATTACAAGATGAATCTGAAGCCGAGCGCGCTGATCGATCTGAAGCGCAACACGGTGACGCAGGAGCGGGATACAATCCAGCGCCGCGTATACGGCCTCGGCTTGACCGAGCCGACGGTCCAGGATTACGGCGCGGAAGACAAACAATCGGCGATTCTCGTGGAACTGCCCGGTATCGACGATCCGGCACACGCGAAGGAATTCATTGGTTCGGCGGCGCAGCTCAAGATCGTGGAAGTGAAAGACCGGAACTCCTGGAAGAGCCGCGAAGAAGCGCTGGCCGCAAAGGGTGGCATTCTGCCGCTCGGCACCGAACTGGTCGAACTGGCCCGCGGGCGCGGGCAACGGCTCGGGCGGGTGGTATCTTCTGAACCGCAGCCCGGTCATCACCGGGCCCGACATGCGCAATGCGCGCGCGGGCACCGATCCGGATTCGCCCGGACGATGGGAGTGCAGCTTTACGCTCTCGCAGGATGGCGGCCGCAAGTTCGGGAATTTTACCGGCGCGAATATCGGAAATCAACTGGCGGTGGTGCTCGATAACCAGATCGTCAGCGTAGCCACGATTCAGAGCAAGATCGACGATTCAGGCCGCATCAACGGGCTCTCCTCGGAGCAGGAAGCGGAAGACCTCGCGTTGAAACTGAAGACTGGTGCGCTGCCTGCGGGAATCATCTACGAGCAAGAGGCGACCATCGGTCCGTCGCTGGGCGCCGATTCGATCAAAGAGGGCGTCTATGCCGCAATCGCGGGCTTGCTCGCCGTGATCGTTGTGATGCTCGTGTATTACAAGAAATCGGGCGTGAACGCGGTGCTTGCGCTTGTGTTGAATACAGTGCTACTGATGGCGGCGCTTTCCTACTTCGGTGCAACGCTCACGTTGCCGGGAATTGCGGGCGTGATTCTGACCATCGGTATGGCGGTCGATTCGAACGTGCTGATCTTCGAGCGCATTCGCGAGGAACTGCGCAGCGGGAAATCGATTCCGGCCGCAGTGGACGCGGGTTTCGGGAAGGCCTGGTGGACGATCGTCGATACCCACGTAACGACCATCGTTTCCTGCGCATTCCTCTTCCTCTTCGGCACCGGGCCGGTGAAAGGCTTCGCGGTCACGCTGGTGATCGGTCTGCTCGCGAATGTGTTTACCGCAGTGTTCGTATCGAAAGTAATCTTCGACTGGGAACTGTCGCAGCGGCGGCAGGTGACGGCGTTAAGCATATGAGAGTTTTTGCAGATTTTGATATTTCAGTATCCGGGAACCTTTTTTCGGGGGCCGGTGTCATATCCTTTGGCGCCGTTCAGCCCGGGATATCGGGCGGGCGGTGAGCGATGGAATTATTCAAGAACACGAATATTGATTTTATCGGGAAGAAGTGGTACTTCATCAGCGCGTCGCTGATTCTGACCGCACTTGGCTTCGTTAGCCTGGCGATCAAAGGCGGACCCAGGTACGGTATTGAGTTCAAGGGCGGGATGTTGATGACCGTTAAGTTTCAGGGAGCCCCGCCGCTCGAGCAGGTACGTTCCTCCTTGTCGAAGGTCCTGGCAAGTCCCCCTACTGTGGAAACGTTTGAGAACGGCTCGAACGAGATTGCGATCGGCACGGAAGGCGGCGATGACGCGACGCTGGGGAAGAACAGGCAGCTTGTGCTGGATACGCTGGCGAAGACATTCGGCCATCCGGAAAGCGGCAAGCTCGATTTGAACAACGCGAGCGCCGGGGCGCTTGCCGACAGGCTGCGCGATCCGTTTCAGAAGGCGGGTATTCAGCTTTCCGATCCGCAGATCGACGAACTGGCGGCCGGGATTGTAGGCTTGCGGAACAAAGCAGGCGTTGGCGTGCTTTCGAGTGTGGATCAGGTGCGAGCGGTAACCGGCGTAACGTCGCAGATCATGAACGTGTTGAACGATCAAGCCTACGTCTCGCAATACACCGCGGCGCGCGATACGCAAATCGTGGGCCCGAAGGTAGGTAAGGATCTTCAGACGCAGGCAGTCAACGCGACGTTGTTGGCACTGGCGGGGATGCTGGTGTATATTTGGTTCCGGTTCGAATGGATCTATGGTCTGGCAGCTGTGATTGCTGTGTTCCACGATACGTTGATTACGATCGGAATCTTCTCTTTGTTCAACAAGGAGATTACGCTGACGGTGATCGCGGCGCTGCTGACTCTGGTCGGTTACTCGATGAATGATACGATCGTCATCTTCGATCGCATTCGCGAGAATCTGCACCTGAATCGTCGCGAACGGCTGGTGGATGTGATCAACCGGAGCGTGAACCAGACGCTGAGCCGGACCGTGATGACTTCCGGTCTGACGTTTCTGACGGTGATTGCGCTGTTTTTGTTCGGCGGACCGGTGCTGCACGGTTTTTCTTTCGCACTGGTTGCGGGTATTATCGTGGGGACGTATTCATCGATTTACGTAGCCAGCCCGATCGTGCTGGGCTTCCGCGACTTCATCGATGCGCGGAAAAAGAAGGGCCCGGTAACGGGTGCGCCTGTGACGCCGGCAGCGGCGACAGGAACTCCCCGGTCCGGCAGGCCGCCAGCGGCGAAGAGCCCGGCCAAGGCGGCGCTTAAGTGATTCAAGCTTTGTAGCAGGCTGCAGGAAAGATCCTGAGAGGAGTATATGTTTGAACAGACTTTTGTTGATGGCGTAGGCAAGACGAAAAGTCCCTACACGATTCTGGTAACGGCAGTGGCCGAGCTCATCGTGCTGGGGATTATCGTCATCATCCCGTTGATTTATTTCGACGCTTTGCCTGGCGCGCAGCTTTCCACCTTCCTGACCGCTCCTCCTCCTCCCCCGCCTCCGCCGCCCCCGCCACCTCCGCAAGCCGTAAAGGTGGTTAAAGTCGCCCCCAAGCAATTCGACATGGGCAAGCTGACGGCGCCGAAGACGGTACCGAAGGAAATCAAGATGATCGTGGAAGCGGAAGAGCCGCCATCCGCCGCAGGCGTGATCGGTGGCGTTCCGGGCGGCGTTGCCGGTGGCGCGCTGAGCGGAATCATCGGTGGCCAGATTGCTGCCCCGCCGCCCCCTCCTCCGCCGCCGCCCAAGGCGAAGCCAGTTGTGGGTCCGCAGCGCATTGGCGGAAACGTGATCGCCAGCCAGCTGATCAAGCAGGTTAAGCCGGTCTATCCGCCGCTCGCGAAAGCCGCGCGTGTGCAGGGCACGGTCAAGTTCCAGGCAACCATCGGCAAGGATGGAACGATTCAGAATCTACAGATGCTGAGCGGTCCGCCTCTTCTTGTGCCGGCGGCACTGGCGGCGGTCCAGCAATGGACCTATAAACCGACGCTGCTTAACGGAGAACCCGTGGACGTCATCACGACGATCGACGTGAACTTCACGCTCAACTAAGCTCACAAACAGCGCAGCGACGGAAACAGAAGAACGTTTTTTTAAATCAACTCGCAGGAGACTAGACAAAAATGCTTTTACAGATGCAGGTATGGGCTTTCATGCTTTTGCAGGAAGCCGGAGCACCCGGATGGGATTTTCGCCATCTTTGGGAGCAGATGGGAACGCTCGCGAAAGCGGTCGTTATTCTTATGTTCATCATGTCCGCGTGGTCCATCGGCGTGATGATCGATCGCGCAATGGCGTTCAACGCGGCCCGCAAACAGAGTCGCGCTTTCGCTCCGGCAGTTGCCGGCGCTCTGCGCGAAGGCAAACTCGACGAAGCGATCAAGATTGCGGACCGCTACAAGAAGAGCCATCTGGCCAAGGTTGTTGTGGCCGGATTGCAGGAATTTCAGGCGCACCAGAGTGGTTCGGAGATTTCGGGCGAAGAGATCGATGCTTCGCGCCGCGCTCTTGAGCGCTCCGAAGCCATCGTTCACGCCGAACTGAAGCGGGGCGTCAGCGCGCTCGCAACCATCGGCTCCACGGCTCCGTTCGTGGGTTTGTTCGGTACCGTCGTCGGCATCATCAACGCGTTCAAGACCATGGCCGCGCAGAAGACTCCCGGTATCGGCGCCATCGCGGGCGGTATCTCGGAAGCCCTCGTCACCACCGCTATCGGTCTGTTCGTGGCCGTTCCCGCCGTCTGGGCGTTCAACTATTTCACGGGCCGCGTGGATGCGTTCGACGTCGAGATGGGAAACTCCAGCTCCGAACTGCTCGACTATTTCCTGAAGCGCATTCAGTTGCGTGCAGGCGTCCGGAAGTAGGGCAGTTAACTAAGCAGCATTTGATCCGTCTGGCGAGTTGATTGAACTCCCGCGGCGGCCGCCGGTCCACACAGTATCACGCGGATCGCACTGCCGCGGGAAGTTTCCACCCGCACCGATTTCGAGGAGACAGTAAATGGAATTAAAGAAAGCGCCACCGCCCGTCTCGGATATCAACGTCACGCCCATGGTGGACGTGATGCTCGTCGTGCTGATCATCTTCATGGTCATCACGCCGCTGCTCAACAAGAGCGCCAATATTACGATGGCGACCGCACGCAACCCCATCGTCATGGCGGATGCGGAAAAGGAAGACGCCGTGGTTGTGGCCGTTACGCGCGACGGGCAGGTATTTCTCAGCCCTGGCCTGCAGAAGGTTCAGGTCGAAGATCTGGCGCCCAAGGTGAAAGATCTGCTGTCCGACAAACCCAGTAAGATCGTCTACCTGCGCGCCGATGCGCGGTCCAAGTATTCGACGGTCGAGGATGTTGTCGACAACCTGCGCGCCGGCGGTGTTGATGACGTCGGGCTGCTGACTGAGCAGAAGCTGGACAACAAGACTCCGCCGAAGCCATAGGGCAGGCGGCGCCGTTATAAGATTTCCGAATTTTTTAAGGAGCAATATTCTATGGCAATGGCAGTTGGCGGGTCGAACAGCGGACCCCAGTCAAGTATCAACATGACTCCCATGATCGATATTCTGCTGGTCCTGCTGATTATCTTCATGGCGATTTCGCCGGTCTCTCCGCATGGTCTGGACGCACTGGCGCCGCAACCGCCGCCCCCCAACCAGAAGCAGGACCCGAATGACCGCACGGTCGTCATCGTACTCGATGCCCAAGGCAACGTGAAGATCAATCAGGACGACACCACGTGGGACAAGCTGGGCGACCGGCTGGTGGATATCTTCAAGACGCGCGCCGAGAAGGTGGTGTTCGTCAAAGGAGATAAGGACCTCGAGTTCCAGAAGGTGGCCGATGCGATCGATATCGCGCACGGCGCCGGCATCGACAAGGTCGGGCTGATGACCCCGAAGGTGGAGGCTGGCCAATAATGCGTCGTTCTCTTAGCGTTGCGGCTGTGGCCCTGGTGGCTGCGCTCGCCCTGCTGGCTTCCGGTTGTAGTTATCTGAAGGCCCGCGACGACCTCAACAAAGGCGTTAACTCTTTCAAGGCGGCTCAGTACACCGCTGCCGCCGACAGTTTCAAAGAAGCGATCGAGCTCGATCCGAATCTACCCTCGGCTCGTCTTTATCTCGCCACGGCGTATATGACGCAGTACGTGCCTGGTTCCGAGGCGCCCGAGAACAAGCGGAATGCAGACTCGGCGCTCAAAGAGTTCCAGACCGCGTTGAATTCGAATCTCGACGACAAAAACAGGCTGATCGCCATGCAGTCGCTCGCCGTTCTTCACTACAACATGAAGAATTATCCTGCCGCGGTGGAGTGGAACAAGAAAGTGATCGCCGCCGATCCGAAGAACAAGGAAGCGTACTACACGTTAGGCGTGATCGCCTGGAGCGGATTTGTTCCTTCATGGCGCGAAGCGATTGCGACGCAGGGCCTCAAGCCCGAGGATCCTGGTCCGCTGAAACCGCCGAAGAAAAAGGAAGAGGATCTGAAGGCCGAGCTTAAGGCGAAATACTGGCAGTCGCTTACGGACGGAATCGAAGATGAGAAGAAGGCGCTTCAGATCGATCCCGATTATGAGAACGCCATGACCTATGTGAATCTTCTGGTTCGCTACCGGGCGATTCTCGACGATACCCGGGAACAATACGACGCCGATATGAAAGAAGCCGACAACTGGGTTCAGAAGTCTCTCGACACCACCAAGCGTAAAGCCAAGAAGAAGGCTGACGCCGCCGAGCAGACCCAGTAGAACAACGGGATTCCGGTAGTTCATGAGGCGGGCGCGATTCAGGCGCTCGCCTTTTTTGTTTGTAAACTATCCGCAGGGTGACGCGATTCCCTGGATATCTGTTGCTCCTCGTCGGTGCAGCTTCACCGGCCCATGCCCAGTTCTTCGACTTTCTGGCGGATTGGTCCGATACCCAACCCTCCGACACAAGGGCGCTGGCCGCCGATATTACTGCGATGCTGAAAGGGCGCAGTCCTTGGGGTGACATCACTACTGTTGAGTCCGGGAAATACTGGCGCAACAGTAAAGGTCAGGACCGTTTCGACAACGCCTACGGCATCTCCACAATGCGCGACCGGCGCGGGCCCGTGATCGAGGCGAGAATCGACCGTTCGTTGCGCCGCGTTGATATCGAGGAAATAGCCGCGTCGCGCGACACTGTCAGTATTCGCAGAGACCCGTGGAGCATTCTGCCGTTCCACTCCGCCAGAGTCGATCCCAGCAAGAGTGGAGGAAAGACCGTGGAAGGTTTGAATGTAACGGTCCGGACCGGAGAGGATCACGGGGTGAGTTACGAGGTCTGGAGCTCAGATCAGCTCGGTTTGGTTCTGTTTGCTCGATACAAGACGGAGCATACCGTGTTCGAGCAACGCGTCCACAACATCCGATTCACAGAGCCTGCTCCGGAGATCCTCGCTCTCACCGTTCCCGGCGGCTTCCAGACCCACATCATGTGCTCGTCCATCAGCGGGCCGGAGTGGGAAGCGCCTCGGCAGACATATGAGCCGGGGAGGGATCTGTGCAAATGAAACGGGTGCTGTTGCTCTCCTTTCTGATCGTCCCGGTATGGGCCCAGGATGAGCCGCCGCTCTTCACCACCAGCACGAATAGTGTTCTGGTGGATGCCGCAGTGACCGGCGATCAGCGGCTGATTGAAGGTCTCGAACGCCAGGACTTCGTCATATTGGATAATGGCCAGCCCAGGACGATCGCCGGGATCGCGCACGACGAATTGCCGCTGGATATTGTGCTCGTGTGCCAAACGCCTCTGAGTGTATTCACCACCGGCATATGGGATAACAGAGGCCTCGTGCCGGAGCGCCGCATAGGGGATCCGGAGTTCGTAACACTGCGCCGCGGGGGCTTTGTCTCCCCGCGTGACAACGTCGCCCAACGCCTGATGAACGCGGCCGCCAATGCGGCGCTGGGGTTGCGTCCCGGTGATCGGGTAGCGATCGTCAGCTATGGCCGTGATCCGCACATCGATCTCCGCTTCACCAGTGACCGCAAAGCTATCGCCGCCGCCATCAGGCGCTTCGGCGACCCGGAGAATGGCGATGAGAATGTCGTCGTTTCTTCGGAGGCCCTGGCGATCGAGTATGCCGTGCGCATGATTGCCGATGCCGGGCGGGACAATCCCAACGCCCGGACAGGCCGGCGGCGCCTGATCGTTCTGATTTCGAATACACGTGGGGTTGGGGCCGGCTACGCGGATGAACCCATCATTCGCAGATTGTGGGGCCAGAACATCGTTCTTTCCGTAATCGACGATGCACGGCCCACCGGGTTCACAACCAGCGTGCAGCGCTCGAGCGGCGGCGAATCGCAGACCATTCTGTTCCGGCGATACAATCCGATCCACATTGCGCAGGCGACCGGGGGAGATCGAATCGTGGCGATGGACCCCCAACTTTCCTACGACTTGCTGACACCGCTCCGCCAGCGCTACACCGTATGGTTCAATCAACCCGCTGACGCAGCGTCCGGAGAATCCCACACCATTCAGATGGGTCTTTCCGATGCTGCGCGCCTGCGTTTTCCTGACGCAGTCGTCAGAGCCCGTGAGGGCTATGTAACCCGTTGAATGCGTCTGCATACAGCCTCGCCGCCTTGTGCGCAGCCTGTAGAAACGCCTCTCCCGTAGAATAATAATGTGCCCGCAATTTCCGGAACCGAGCCCGGCATCGAAGTGCCTGCGCTCCCTCCGAGCGAATTCGATCAGTTGATCGCGGCGGTCCACGAAGCCCGGCCTAAAGACGATCTGGCGCCCATCGAGAAGGCCTACCAGTTCGCGGCGCAGTATCACGCGGACCAGAAGCGCTCGTCTGGCGAGCCTTACATGAGCCATCCGCTGGCCGTGGCGCGTATTCTCGCCGACATGCGCATGGATGTGGTCAGCATCGAAACCGGACTGCTGCACGACATTGTCGAAGACACGACCGTCACCACTGCCGACATTCAGAAAAACTTCGGCGACGAGGTCGCGCGCTGCGTCGACGGCGTCACCAAACTGAGCAAGATCGATTTCTTCTCGGCCGAAGATCGCCAGGCGGAGAGCTATCGCAAGATGCTGCTCGCGATGGTGAACGATATCCGGGTCATCATCGTCAAACTGGCGGACCGTCTGCACAACATGCGGACGCTGGGCTACCTGAGCCCCGAGCGGCGTGAACGGATTGCGAAAGAGACGCTCGAGATCTACGCGCCGATCGCGCACCGCCTCGGCATGGGCAAAGTGCGCGGAGAGCTGGAAGATCTTGCCTTTCGGCACCTCGATCCCGAAGCCTGGGCGGAAATCTCGCAATCGATCGAAACGCAGCGCGTCGCCAATGAAGAATACCTGGAGCGGATGCGGCGCACGGTCGAAGCCGAACTCCGCCGCGAGGGCATTCCGGCCCGCGTGGAAGCCCGCGTCAAGCGCGCCTACTCCGTCTACCAGAAGCTCAAGCGGCAGAAGATCGCGCTCGACCAGGTATACGATCTGCTTGCCATCCGTATCATCACGGACTCCGTCAAGAACTGCTACGGCGCGCTGGGCGTGATTCACAACGAATGGTCTCCGGTGCCCGGCCGGATCAAGGACTTCATCGCGATCCCTCGCCCCAATCTCTACCAGTCCCTGCACACCTCAGTCGTCGGCCCAGAAGGCAAACATTTCGAAATTCAGATTCGCACCGAGGAGATGCATCGCATCGCCGAGGAAGGTATCGCGGCGCACTGGAAATACAAGGAAGGCAAGCGCGGCGTGCAGGACGACCAGCGGGTGGCGTGGCTGCGCCAACTCGTTGAATGGCAGCAGGACATGCGCGACCCCGGCGAGTTCATGTCCACGCTCAAGGTGGATCTGTATCCCGAGGAAGTTTACTGCTTCACCCCCAGGGGCCGCGTAATCGTGCTGCCGTCGGGCTCGTGTCCGATCGATTTCGCCTATGCGGTGCACTCCGAGGTCGGCAACACGTGCACGGGCGCGAAGATCAATGGCCGGATCGTCCCGTTACGATATGTTCTGCGCAACGGTGACATTGTGGATGTGCTGACTCAGTCCGGGCACGCGCCCAGCAAGGACTGGCTTGCCGTCGTCAAAACATCGAGGGCGCGGAACAAGATCAAGCACATCATCAACGAGAGCGAACGCGAGCGCGCCATCGAGATCGGGCAGAAGTATCTCGAAAAGGAAGCGCGGCGCCTGGGCGTTCAGTTGAACCGGATCCAGAAGACCGAACTCGAGCGCGTCGCCGGCGAATACGGACTGGGTAAAGTCGAGGATCTCTACGCCAGCCTCGGATACGGAAAGTTCTCCGCGCGGCAGGTGCTGCAGAAATCCGCGCCCGAACAGGTGGTCGAGGAACCGCCGGCGCCAGTGGTTGAGCCTACTCCCGCGCAAGGCAGGGATGTCAAAACCGAGGACGGCGACGGCATAACAGTCCACGGCGCGGACGACGTGATGGTCTATCGCGCGAAGTGCTGCAATCCGATCAAAGGCGAGGGCATCGTCGGTTATGTGACGCGCGGAAAGGGCATCGCGGTGCATTCGCGCACCTGCCCCAACGTGCAGAACCTGATGTACGATTCGGAGCGCAAGATCCAGGTGGACTGGGCGCGCAATGCCAGCGATTCTTTCCCGGTGCGGATTGTGGTTCATACAGACGACCGGCCCGGTCTGCTCCATCAGTTGACCACCGTGCTGTCGGACGAGAGCACGAACGTGCGCAGCACTGGAAGCCAAGGCCGAAGCGAGCGACAACGCCGCCATCATCGAAATGACGGTCGACGTTCGCGACAAGAAACAGCTGGAAAAACTCTGCTCCGCCATGCGCCGGATCTCCGGTGTCAGGGATGTCGAGCGGCTCGTAAATCAATAAGCATGACGACTCAGGTAGCATGACGACACAGGTAACGACAGACCCCGAACACATTGCCGTCTCGAAATCGAGAGGCATCGAGATCGATTGGAAGGACGGTCACCACAGCTCCTACGGCATTGAATACCTCCGCGACTGGTGCCCCTGCGCCACCTGCGCGGGGACCCACGGCACCGAACCGCGCGCCAAGACGACGGCGGCGAATCCAGGCGCTGCAGCCAAGCCGACAAACCCGTTCCAGATGTACAAGCCGCGCGAGCGAATGCTGAACATCGAGCCCGTGGGCAACTACGCGTTGCGCATCAAATGGGCCGATGGCCACGATGCGGGGATATACTCGTACAGTCATCTTCGCCAGATTTGCCCGTGCGCGGCCTGCGAGGCGAATCGGCAAATTCCGGTTTGACCACATGTCCAAAAAAATAGCGGTCGTGGAAGATGAAGCTGAACTCGCTTCGCTGATCGAATACAATCTCACGCGTGGCGGATTCCAGGTGAGCATTCTGAATGGCAGCGGCGCCACGATCCAGGAGCTGGAAACGTGGCAGCCGGATCTGATCGTTCTCGATGTGATGCTGCCGGGCCAGGATGGCTTCGATCTGTGCCGCCAGATCCGCCAGACCGGCAAACTGGCGCGCACGCCCATCGTCTTCCTAACGGCCCGCTCCGATGAGGTTGACCGTGTTCTCGGCCTCGAAATCGGGGGTGACGATTACATCACAAAGCCGTTCAGCCCGCGCGAGCTTGTCGCCCGGATCAAAGCGCACCTGCGCCGGCTGGATACGGACGCGGCCCCGCAGACCGGGCTCTCGATGGGGCCGTTCCAGCTGGATCGCGCGGCGCGACGCATACACCAGCGCGAGAAAGAGATCGAACTTACCTCTACCGAATTCAAGCTGCTCGAGTTTTTCCTGACGCATCCCGGAACGGCGTGGTCACGCGAGCAACTGCTGAAGGAAGTCTGGGGCGAGCAGCATTTTGTAACGCCTCGCACGGTTGACGTGCATATTCGCCGAATTCGCGAACAAATCGAGGAAAAACCGGATGAACCCGTGTTTTTGGTGACTGTGCGGGGTTTCGGATACCGTTTCGACGCCCGCTGACAGGCTATCTTCATCCACCGTTTACTGCTCTTTAACCCCGCTGTAACCTCATTCCCGCTACGCTGAAATTGCCGTGACAAAACGAATCGTCCTCATCGAAGACGACACAGATCTCTTTGCGTTGCTCAAGTACAACCTCGAAAAAGAGGGGTTCATCCTCACCGGATCGCAGACCGGCCGTGGCGCGCTCGATCTTTGCCGCCGCGTTCGGCCCGATCTGGTCCTGCTCGACATCATGCTGCCGGATTCCGACGGACTCGATATCTGCAAGGGTATTCGCGCCGATGCGGAGCTGGCCCAGACGCCGATCATCTTCCTGACCGCGCGCGCTTCCGAAACCGATCGCATCGTCGGTCTGGAACTCGGCGCCAACGACTACATTGTCAAACCGTTCTTCATCCGCGAGCTGATCGCGCGCATCAAACTGCAGTTCCGCACGCAGATCGCGCCTTCGCGTTTGCTCAAAGCGGGCGGCGTGGAACTCGACCGCAGCAGCTGCCAGGTGAAGCTCGGCGGAGAAAATCTTTCGCTGACCGCCACCGAATTCCGGCTGCTGGAATTTCTGATGAGCCGGCCCGGCGTGGTCTTCAGCCGTGAGCAACTGCTCAACGCGGTGTGGGGGCAGGATCGTGCCATTACCGACCGCACCGTGGACGTGTATATCCTTCGTTTGCGGCAGAAGATCGAGCGCGACGCATCGGCCCCGCGGCTGATCCATTCCGTGCGCGGTTTCGGATATTCCTTTGAGCCGCGCAATCATGAAGCGGTGCTCGAAGCCGTAGCAAGCTGAGGCTCGCAGGCTAATCCGGCGTAACCGGCCTGCCGTGTTACGCTTACCGACGTGGCAACCGATCTCATCGAGATCCATCCTCTGGGCCCGGCGCCGGATGCTTTGGATCTGGCTGCCGCCGCTATCCGCCGCGGCCGCGTGGTAGCCATTCCCACAGACGCGCTTTACGCGCTGGTGGCCGATCCCTTCAATCTTCGCGCCGTGCAGCAGGTGTATCGCGCCAAAGGCCGCCAGATTCACCGCGCGTTGCCGATGCTGGTGCGCGATGCGCTGATGGTGGAGGAACTGGCGCGCGACCTTTCCCCCGCTTCACTATGCTGACGCGCAAGTTCTGGCCGGGACCGTTGACCATTATCCTCAATGCTTCGGCGAAGGTCCCCCTCCGGGTTACGGGAAACACCGGTCGGCTCGCCGTTCGCCAGGCACGCTCCTGGATCGCCGACGACCTGATCGCACGCTTGAACCAGCCGATCATCGCCACCAGCGCGAATATGTCGGGGCAGTCCACCTGCCGCTCGGGGATCGAAGTGTTCGGCGTTATGGATGGCAACGTGGATCTGGTGCTCGATGGCGGAACCTGCGAAGGGATCGGCGCCAGCACCGTCGATATCACCGAACCCGACTGGCGCATGATCAAGGAAGGCGCGATCCTTGAAGAACACATCGCGGAATGCCTTCAGGAGACGGACGAGTAGTCGTAGTCAGCAGGGGCCCTTGTCAATCTGACACTCGAAGCACTGAAAGGTATTCTCGATCGGTACGTCGCCACTGAAGAGACTCTGCAGGCAAGCGCGCGATAAGTCAACACTACTCCGGCGGGCGAGGCGGCAGCTCGATATCAGGCGAGCCTCTGTCAAACGTGACGACACGCTTTTTCGATTTTCCCGATGCGCCGATCACCTGAACGGATACGGGCCGCAACGATAGCGAGCACTCATCCGGACCATTCACGCCTGCCTGGCAAAATACGTTCCAGTCGTACGTTGTCAACGAATGGCTGAGCAGGTCGATCAAAGCCGTTCGTGCCGTCATGGGAGCGGACATTCCCCAGGAAAACTTGTTTGCATCACTCATGTCCGGGTGGTCGGACGTCGGCATCGATGCCCTGATCTTTCCCGTAAAATCCGTATCGATTTGGGGCCCGTCGAGATCGACCACGACGCCAGTACCCATAGCGTTCTGGATCGCCTCCCGAAGAGCCTCCAAATGGCCTGTGGGACCGCGCCGGGAGATTGCGACGAGGACACTGCTATCCAATATGAGCGTCGCGGGAACCTGCCTGCCCCACGCGTCAATAACGCTGCTCGCCTCGATCACGCTGTAAGCGCCAGTCGTCTCCATCTTGTAATTGACGGAATGGTTTTGAGAGTTGAACGCGGTCAGGAGAGCGCTCATAGCGCCCGGGCGCGCTCGCTCGCCACGCAACGTGGGGATCTGAAGCTGAATAACGTCCTGGTTCGGCGGATTCACGCGATTTCCGTGAAATGATTTTCGCGTCGATGCATCCACCGACGTTCGCTGCGCCCACACCGGCTCCTCAATGCATATATGCCAGCCAGTTGCCTCTTGCAATTGCCGGACAGTGGCGAACAATGACCGCACCTGAACGAGGGTCGACTGAAATTCCGGCGTTTGGGCAGTGAGAAGCGCCGTCAGAGCCAGGCAACCGGTCATATATCGGGAAGGGCACATACGTTTATTCGTGGCGGTGCATTGGCCTCCGCCTCAACGACCATATTCTGGCCATAATTATAAGCTCGCTGGCTTTAAAGCAGGGTCAAAGGATCCACATCGATCACCAGCGCGGTAGCGCTCCACTTCTGGCCCCGCGCGTAATCCTGCGCCTTCCGCAGTAGCGCATTCAGATCTTTCCGGCTCCCGGATTTGATCAGCAGCTGATACCGGAACTCCGCCTTCAATCGCGGTACGGGCGCTTCCGCCGGTCCCATGATGCGCATGTTCTCCGGCGCGGGCGTGATGTGGTGGCCCAGTTCCGTCGACATCCGCAGCGCATCCTCCTGCTTCGCGGCGCGGATCAGAATGTTCGCCATCGCAGCGAACGGCGGGTATTTCATAAAGCGCCGGAATTGCAGCTCTTTTTCGAAAAAGCCCGCATAATCCTGCTGCGCTGCGAACCGGATGGCGTAATGATCGGGGTTTATGGTCTGCATGTAGACCACGCCGGGAAGATGCCCGCGCCCTGCACGCCCCGCCACCTGCGTAAGGATCTGAAACGTTCTCTCCGCCGCGCGGAAATCCGGCATCCCGATCCCGACATCCGCCGACACCACGCCGACCAGGGTCACGTTCGGAATGTCGTGCCCCTTCGCGATCATCTGCGTGCCCACCAGAATGTCGAAATTCCGTTCGCGGAAGTTCTGCAGGATGTCTTCGAACTGGCGCTTGCCCGCCACCGTATCGCGATCGAGCCGCGCGATCTTCGCTTCCGGAAACTCGCCGTGCAGCTCGTCTTCCACGCGCTCCGAGCCCGACCCCATGAAGTGAATGTGCTCGCTCCCGCACTTCGGGCAGACCGACGGAATCTTCTCCGCGTATCCGCAGTAATGGCAGAGAAGACGCCGGTCGCGCCGATGATACGTCAGCGTCACCGAGCAGTTGACGCACTCCACGCGCTCACCGCATGACCTGCACGCCACGAACGTGGAAAACCCGCGCCGGTTCAGCAGGATCATCGCCTGTTCGTTGTTGGCGAGCCTTTCGCGAATCGCCTCGATCAGCGCGCGCGAAAAGATCGCATGCTTGCGCGTTTCGAGAAACTCCTGCCGCATGTCGATCACCTGCACCGTTGGCATCGGCCGTTCCGCGATGCGATCCGGAATTTCGAGCAGCGTGTATTTGCCCTGCTGCGCGTTGAATCGGCTTTCGAGGCTTGGCGTCGCGGACCCCAGCACCACGCACGCGCCCGCCGCCTGCGCGCGCACAATCGCTACATCGCGTCCGTGATAGCGCGGCGTCTCTTCCTGCTTGTAGCTCGCGTCGTGCTCTTCGTCGACCACAATCAGCCCGAGATTGCGCACCGGCGCGAACACTCCCGACCTCGTTCCCACCACTACGCTCGCGCCGCCCGCGCGGATTCGGCGCCACTGGTCCGCGCGCTCGGAATCGCTGAACGCGCTGTGCAGAATCGCCACGCGGTCGCCGAATCGCGCGTAAAACTGACCCGCGACGGCCGGGGTCAGGGCGATCTCCGGCACGAGCAGCAGCGCGCTGCGTCCGGCTGCCAGTGTGGCGTCGATCGCATTCAGGTAAACCTCCGTCTTGCCCGACCCAGTCACCCCGTAAAGCAGAAACGTGCAGAACTTCCCCGTCGCGATGCCGGCACCGATCAGGTCGAACGCATTGCGCTGCGCCGTATTGAGCTCGTGTGGCGCGCGAATCGCCGCGCTGCGGATCGCAATCGGTTCCGGAGTCAGAGTCACCGCTTTTTTTCGCGCCAGCGCCCGCGCCGCCTGGCTCGCATTGCGGATCAGAGGCTCGATGTCCGCCAGATTGTGGCTGCCCGGATGCAATGCAAGATACGCCAGCAGTTCTCGCTCGGCTTTGGGGATCTTGCCCGCTGGCTCGGCTCCTGTCACCGTGATGCGCAGCTTCGCCGAAGGAGCCCGCAGTGGATCGCGATCGCGCTGGACTTCTTCCACCGCAATCCAGCCGCGTTTTTCGAGCGACTTCAAAATCCGGTCGGCCAGCGGAATTTTTTTCTTGATATGCGCAGCTGAGAGCGCCCGCGCCGCAAGCATCTGCACAACCTCATTAACGGCATCGTCGGCCGCCGGGTCGATCGACATCTGCCGCGACGCGTCGCGTCCCGCATCCGTCAGCGAATAGATTTTCCCGGCGCGAATATCGGAAGCGAGAGGAAGCATCGAGCGCAGCACCTCGCCCAGCGGCGCGCAATAGTAGCCCGAAATCCACCTGCCCAGCGCCATCAGTTCCGCGTCAAGAACGGGTTCTGCATCGATCAGGCGCAACGCGTCTTTGATAGCTCCCGAGACCGGCTCATCATGAACCTTCAGCACAACGCCGGTCAGCTTCCGTGTTCCGAAAGGAACGAGCAGGCGAGCGCCGGCTTTGACCCGGTGTTGTATCGTCAATGGCAGCGAATAGGTGAAAGCCTGATCCAGCGGCACCGGCAGGCTGACGTCGCAGAAGCGGGCCAACCCTCAGTGTAGATGGGCTACCCTGAAGGTATGGCCACCATTCTCGAACAGCTTCGGAAAATGACAGTGGTTGTAGCCGACACCGGCGACATCGAATCCATCGAACAATTCAAACCGCGGGATTCCACCACCAACCCATCACTCATCACCGCGGCGGCCGAGATGCCGAAGTACAAGGAGATTGTCGACGGAACTCTCCTCCAGGCGCGCAAGACACTTGGCGACTCGGCCGATCCGAAGAAGATCGCGTCCCTCGCCTTCGACCACCTTGCCGTGGAATTCGGCAAGCGCATTCTGAAAATTATCCCCGGCCGCGTGTCGACCGAAGTCGATGCGCGTCTGTCTTTCGACACGCAGGCCAGCATTTCCAAGGGTCGCGAAATCATTGCCCAGTACGCAGGCGCGGGAATCGGACGTGACCGTATTCTGATCAAAATCGCCTCCACCTGGGAGGGCATTCGCGCCGCCGAAGTGCTCGAAAAAGAGGGCATTCACTGCAACCTGACGCTGCTGTTCGGCCTGCATCAGGCCGTGGCCTGCGCTGAAGCCGGCGTCACTCTCGTCTCGCCTTTCGTGGGCCGCATTCTCGACTGGTACAAGAAAGACACCGGCAAAGACTACGAGCCCGCTGACGATCCCGGCGTCCACTCGGTGCGGACCGTTTACAACTATTTCAAGAAGTTCGGCTATAAGACCGAAGTCATGGGGGCCAGCTTCCGCAACACAGGCGAGATTACCGAACTCGCCGGCTGCGACCTGCTGACCATCTCTCCCGCGCTGCTCGCTCAACTCAATTCCACTGAAGGAGATCTGCCCCGTAAACTCGATCCCGCGAAAGCGAAGTCTCTCGACATCCAAAAGATCCCGATGGATCGCGCCACCTTCGATCGCATGCACGCTGCGGATCGCATGGCCACGGACAAGCTGAAGGAAGGGATCGCAGGCTTCTCCCAGGCGCTGGAGCATCTGGAAGCGCTGCTCGCTCACCGCATCACCGAACTCGATGCGGCCGCTGTTCCCGCGATGGCCTGAGTCTTGGATCCTGGGCCTCTTCTCATTGTCGTAATCCTGATCGCGCTCGCTGCCATTATCTGGCTCCGTCTGCGGAAGCGTCCGACGCCGCAGGAGATCGAACGCCAGCGGCGTCTGGCAATCCACCAGGAAGGGAAGCTCGGGAATGGTCAGATCATCGACGTCATGACGGAGCCGAACACCACCAAGCCCCCAACGACCTCAATCTTCTATTCGTACAGCGTTGCCGGCGTTATCTACACCGCGTCACAAGACGTCAGCGATCTTCAGGAGAAGCTGCCGGCGGACCGCATGTCGATGGTGGGCGCCGTCTCCGTGAAGTTCGTGCCGCGCAATCCCGCCAATTCGATCGTGCTGTGCGAAGAATGGACCGGCCTCCGCCACCGCTAAAGGCCAGATACGGATTCGCCCCGGTTTTACTTGAGAGATGACACAAGACCAACTTGCATTAATTAGCTTCTCGACGACGAGGGCAAGATTCTGCAGGAGTGGCTGCAATGGGGCAAGTCCGAACAGCGGCTGGTAGATCGGGCGCGGATCGTTCTGCTGGCGAGTCAGGGAAAAAGCAACGATGAGATCGCCGCGGAACTTCGCACGCGAACGGCGGTCGTTTCGAAATGGCGACGCCGCTTTGCGGCGCGGCGCCTGGCGGGTCTCAGCGACGCGGCGCGGCCCGGTAAGCCGCCCCGGTATAAGACGGAGGAAACGGAGCAGTGCGTTCTGGAACTGCTGGACCGCAAACCGCCAAAGGGTTATTCACAATGGAACGGCGAACTGCTGGCCAGGGAACTGGGCGATGTGAGCAACCATCAGGTGTAGCTCATCCTGCGTCAGCATGATATCTGTCTGGAACGTCGGCGCAGCTGGTGCATCAGCACCGATGCGGAATTCGGGCCCAAAGCCGCAGACGTTGTCGGTCTGTATCTGAATCCGGCGGAAAATGCGCTGGTACTTTCGGTGGACGAAAAGCCATCCATTCAGGCACTCGAAAGGGCGCAGATATCTGCGGCTGCCCGACGGTAAGGCGGTCAACGGCTTCAGCCACTGCTATAAGAGGAACGGGACCACTACGGTGTTCGCTGCGCTCAAAGTCACCACCGGTCTGGTGAAAACCGCTCATTACAACCGGAGGCGGCGCCGGGAGTTTCGTAAGCGTCCGGCCAAGGCCGTCTTGACTGGCTAAGCCGCGTGGAGTTTGGCCATGCGCTCGATAGCGGAAGCGGTCGCGGATGTGAGCGAGGAAGAAGCGACCTCTGGACTCGGCGTCGAGGAAGGCCTGAGTATTCCGTGACCGGGAACTCGAAGTAGCGATAGACATCGCCGGTTTTGCGGAATCGGAGGTACAGGATCTGCTTGTCCGCGTCGTACCAGACCGACGTGAACATCTTCGATTCGAGCGGTAGCCAGGTCATCCGCGCAGTCCTTCTCCCATTTTGAATCGTGTCCACGATTCCGGGATTGTGGACACGATTTCGATTGAGGTGGATTTGAGTGTCACGCCGCCTCGACCTTCGCCGCAGCCGCCGGGAACAGGTTCCAGGGCAGGAGTTCCCCGATCCGGTTGATCGGATGATCGGCGATGCGGCGCAGCACCTCGACCATGTAAGCTTCCGGGTCGATACCGTTGAGCTTCGCCGATCCAAGCAGACTGTAGATCGCCGCCGCACGTTCTCCACCGGCATCGGATCCCGCGAACAGATAGTTCTTGCGGCCAATCGCGACCGTACGCAACGCACGCTCGGCGGCATTGTTGTCCATCTCGACGCGGCCGTCGTCGACGAACACCATGAGCGCCAGCCAGCGTTCCAGCGCATAGTGAATGGCCTTGGCCAGTTCCGACTTCTTCGATAGCTTCGACATGGTCGCCTTCAGCCACGCATGCATGGCTTCGAGCAACGGTCGTGATCTCGCCTGCCGGACTTCTCTTCGCTCCGCCGGCGATCGACCTCTGATCTCTTTCTCGATTCCGTACAACTGCGCGATGCGTTCGAGCGCCTCTTTCGCCACCGGCGACGCATGCCCCTGATGCAGGTCGAAGAACTTTCTTCTTACGTGAGCCCAGCATGCGGCCTCGAAGATGGCTCCCGTCTCGTACAGCCTGTTGAAGCCTGCGAAGCCATCGGCCTGCAGGATGCCGCGATAGTTCTTCAGATGGCTCGCCGGATGTTCGCCCTTGCGATCCGGCGAGTACGCGAACCAGACCGCCGAGGCCGCGTTACTCCCCGCCGGGCGATCATCCCGAACATAGGTCCACAGACGACCCGTCTTCGTCTTGCCGTTGCCCGGTTCCAGCACCGGAACCGGCACGTCGTCGCCATGCAGTTTCTCCGCGCTCAGCACGTAGCTCTTGAGTGCTTCCACCAGAGGCCGCAGCGTCCGGCTCGCGCCGCCCACCCAGTCAGCCATGGTCGAACGGTCGAGTTCGACGCCTTCGCGCGCATAGATCTCCGACTGCCGGTAGAGCGGAAGATGATCCGCGTACTTCGCGACCAGAACATGCGCCAGCAGCCCGGGACCGGCGAGACCTCTGTCGATCGGGCGATGCGGCGCCGGTTCCTGCACGATGCGTGAGCAGCAGGCGCAACTCAGCTTCGGCCGCACCGTGCGGATCACTTTGAAGCGAGCCGGTACGTATTCCAGAACCTCCGAGACGTCTTCGCCGAGCGGGCGCAGCGTTCCACCGCAGTCCGGGCAGCTTTCCTGCTTCGGTGCGATCGTTTCGGTCTCGCGCGGCAGTTCGGCGGGAAGCGGGCGGCGTGCCGGTTTCTTTGCCGCCTTCGCGTTCACGGCGAGGATCGCCAGTTGCGCGGGAAGCGGTTCGGCTGCGGCCTGATTGGTTTCGAGGTCTTCGAGCCGGAGTTCGAGTTGCTCGATGTCGGCGTTCATCTTCTCCGACCGCTGGCCGAAGTGCATGCGCTTGAGCTTGAGGACCAGCAGATTCAGGTTCTCGATCTCGGTGTGCTTGGCGAGCACGAGCGCCTTGAGCGATGCAACATGGCCCGAGTACGGATTCTGTTCGAGCACGGTCTGCGCGGCGGCGCTCAGACCGGTGAAGCATTGAGTCGCCCCGCGTGATAGAGCTTGCGCCAGTTGAAGACCTGGTTGGCATTTACCCCATGGGCCCGTGCGATAGCTCGACGATTGCGATTGGCTCATCGGAATCGTTGTTAGCCTCCTCAGCGAAGGCGCAGGTCGAGCAGAAGAGCAAAAACGCCATGCACAGCGATTTCATGACGTGCGAATCGTACCATGCATGGCGGGGATCAACCGTGCTCATGGCCGATTTAGAACGGCACCTTGTCAGCTTCGGCCCGGATGCATTCCGATCATGCCCGTTTTGACGCCCTGCGAAACTCCAAAGCGAATCCGCACAAAAAAATCAACAGTGCGGCCAGCGTGACCCAAACAAGCTGACGATCTACACGGAATTCCGATCCCGTTCTCACGAACTCGAACGAAAACTGCCACGGGTAGGCACGGGCACGGATCGACAAATAAATCAGGTGCCCAACGGAGAGCAGCGCCACCGACAGGATCAAAGCGCCGAAGCCAGCAAAGACGCTCTTGATGAAAATCATCTGATCTTCTCTTCAGCGAAGATTATGGCAAGAATCCCCGACGCCGAACGACCCGGATCTTCACCCGGTGGCCCGGTTGATTTTTAGAACGGAACCCGGTCAGCTTCGGCCCGGAGCTATGTCTTCACTTCCACTATCGGGACGCCGGTTGAACAGCGGCGGCTGGACAGGATCTTCAGGGATCTGTGCGACAAAGCGGGTCTGCGGCGGATTCGATTCCATGACGTTCGCCACAGCGCGGCCTCGATCCTGATCGCTCAGGGCGTCCACCCCAAAGCAATTCAGGAACTGTTAAGGCACTCGTCGATTCAGCTGACGATGGATACCTACGGTCATCTGTTCGAGCAGGTGCAGCGGGAAACAGCGGACAAAATGGATGCGGTTCTGGGGGCTCCACCCCTGCAAACTGTAGTCAAAACTGTAGTCAAACCCCGGCTGATGCGGGTGAAATAGCCTGTAAACTACTGATTTAACTGGTGCGCCCGGAGTGATTCGAACACCCGACCTTCTGGTTCGTAGCCAGACGCTCTATCCAACTGAGCTACGGGCGCAACAAGATCAGTATAGCGAACGTGGGATGATCGACAATTGGCCGTTTTGATTGGAGTTCATCCCGTTGTCGAAGCGTTGAAGGCGAAGCGTCCGATCGAACGTATTCTGATCGCGCGCGGCGCAGGAGGCCATCGTCTCCAGGAGATCATCGATCTAGCGCGGCAGGCCGGCACGCCTGTCCGCTTTGAGGATCGCGGTTCACTCGACCGCGTGGCCGGAGTCAAATCCCACCAGGGAGTGGTCGCCATCGGCGCGGAGAAGAAATACGCCGAACTCGAAGACGTTGCCGCCACCGCCGAGCTTCTCGTCGTCCTGGATGGCGTGGAAGATCCGCACAACCTGGGGGCCATCATTCGGACCGCGCACGCGGCCGGAGCCGGCGCCGTGATCATCGCTGAACGCCGGGCCGCCGGGCTTACCGAGACAGTCGCCAAAGCGGCGGCGGGCGCTCTGGAATACCTTCCAGTGGTTCGCGCGGTGAATATCAATCACACGCTGCGCTCGCTCAAGGACGACGGCTACTTCGTTTACGGTCTGGATGAAAAGGGCGAACAACCCTTCGACGGCGTTGACTGGCCGGCCCGTACGGTGATCGTCATGGGCGCCGAAGGCAAAGGCCTGCACGAACTGGTGAAGAAAAACTGCGATGCTTTGGTGCGGATTCCCATGGCGGGAGAAATCGCATCGCTCAACGTTTCCGTCGCGACCGGCATTGTGCTTTTTGCATGGCGATCCCGGCGCGAGCGCAAATCCTGACGGTTCTCGCAGCAGCAGGTTCCTGCGCCACGCCTGCACGTCAAGCGGAAGGCCCGCCCGTTACTTTGCCGTAAGGTGCGCCGCGTCCTTCTCATTCTCCTGGCAGACGAACTCGATGAGGTCGGTGTTCAGCATGATCTTCTGGTGAACTTTGACCGTCCATGGTTTGGTGTAGGCTTTCGGATCCTCGACGGTGATTTCGATTTCGAGATGGCCGTAATCAGGACGCTTGAAGCGCTCGGTCATTTTGCCGGAGTTGGTCAGCGGACTGCCTTCGACATCCAGCCACACGTCGTCGCGGAAGCCGGCGGTTTCGACGACGAGAGTGTCGCCATCCCAGTGGCCGACGGAGTAGCCGTACCACCAGGGCTGCGCGTCCTTGCCGGGAAGCGGGCGGCCGTCGGTGAATATCTGACGCAGACCGCTGTTGGCTTCGTAGACGATTACGATGAGGCCGGGGGTTTGAATCATCTTCCTCGGCTGCGGGTGGAGGTGAAGCTGCATGAGGCCGAGCGGTAGGCAGTGTGCGTCCGGGTTGTCTTTATTGTTGTCCGCGGTGCGGCTCTTCCGAAGCGCGAGAGCCCAGGGGGTGAAGGGCAGTCCGCCGGGCATGCCGTAGCCGATGTTGAAAAACGGGTTCGATCCGGGGGCGACGATGCTGAGACCGAGTGAGGCGTCGCGAGGCGGCGGTGGGGGCGGGGTGGGTTCGAGAGTGCGGTCGCGATAGTATTCCCAGAGTCCGCTGAGGTCCGGATGGTGGTCGGCGGTGCGAGGAACGGGGCCGGTTAGATTGGGCTTGCCGTCGGCGGTCCTGGGAACGCCAGGCGTGGGGTAGTCAGGCCATTGGGCGAATGCGCTGGTGGAGGCAGTTGCAAAGAGTGCCGCCAGTGCCAGCTTGGAGAATCGGCTGTTGACCATTTGTCGTCCGGCATCGTATCACAAGGAGGGCGAGTGTAGTGACAGGCGCGCGACGCTGTGGGAAACTGGGAGTAACCCGATGCGGTGAGGTGCGAGAGCGGTTGAATCGGGCGGTCTCGAAAACCGTTGAACCTTTACGGGTTCCGTGGGTTCGAATCCCACCCTCACCGCCAGTGTATCTCTTGTGTCCATCAGTTAACCGCCTTCTTCGTGTACCTCTGGTGTCCCTTCGTTGACGCAAGAACAAGCGAATCGCGTCCCCAGGTTTTTATCACATCCGCCTCCAGTTGCTCAGTCGTGCTAGCACCCAAGGGGCGTAATATTTCTCCGTAATCTTGATTGAGCTGTGGCCCAGCAGCACCGAGACTCGTTCGAGGGGCACTCTGCCCCCGTGCCGGCGACGCCGGCGCGGGGTTTTTTCTCCCCGCATGACGCCGCCGTCGAAGCGTTGGTAGAAATGCTAGTGTAGTGTCCGCGAAATAACTATACAGCGGCTTTCTTCCGTTTGCGAGGTTTTGGGCTGGTGCAGCCGGGCTGAATCTGCTCGAGAGTTCGGCGGCAGCGGGAGAGTTTCTCCAGAATCGATTCGACAGTCGCCGTCCAGACGAAGGGTTTCGGACTTTCATTCCACGCTCTGAGAAAGGCTGCAATCGATGCCTGCAGGTCGGCGACGCTGCGAAAGACGCCGCGCTTGATGGCTTTGTTGTCCAGGTGGCCGAACCAGCGCTCGACGAGATTCATCCAACTGGAACTGGTGGGAACGAAGTGAGAGACGAAACGAGGATGGCGCTTCAACCAGGCCATAACCTTCTCGTGCTTATGGGTGCCGTAGTTGTCCATCACCAGATGCAGCGGCACATCGCCGGGGAACTCTGTATCCAGCCGGCGCAGGAATTTCAGGAACTCCTGATGCCGATGTCTTTGATGACATTCGCCAACGACCTTGCCCTGTAAGGTCTCCAGAGCCGCGAACAATGTAGTCGTCCCGTTGCGCTTGTAATCATGAGTCATGGTGCCGCAGCGTCCCTTTTTAACGGGTAGGCCGGGCTGCGTCCGATCCAGCGCCTGAATCTGGCTCTTTTCGTCCACGCAAAGGACAATCGCCTGCTGCGGAGGATTCAGATACAGGCCCACGACATCGGTCATCTTCTCCAGAAACTTCGGATCGCGCGACAGTTTAAAGGTCTCGGTTCGATGCGGTTGCAGGTTGTGAGCACGCCAGATATTGTGCACTGTGGACTTACTGACGCCCTGTTGCTCCGCAAGTGTTCGGCAGCTCCAATGAGTCATCCCCGCCGGTTTGGTTTGCAGAGTCGCTTCCACGATCGCCGTGATTTTATCCATTTCATATAGCGGTTTTCGTCCGCGGCCCGGGGCGACTTCCCACAAACCATCCAGCCCGCATTCGACGAAACGCTTCCGCCAGAGAATAACCGTGTTCCTGTTTACCGCAAGCCGCCTGGAGATGGCGGAATCGGCCTCACCTTCGGAGGCGCCGAGGACAATCCGACAACGCAGAGCCACCTGTTGCGGAGTGCCATGGGCTGCGGTCCATTCCTGAATCTTTTGCCGGTCCGCCGTCGACAGCTCAAGGGAAACAGCCAAGACCCAGGTTAATACAACCCCTAGTATTATGTCTAGTTATTTGTTGGACACAACACTAGTATATCGTTTCATCAAACAGTTTCCTGATCGACGGCGGTTAAGGCATCGAATTTCCTCCAGCGATGTACAACCGGTGCGGCATTGATTTCAGCAATCCCCTGAAGTATTCGCTGGCGGAGTTCTGTCCAGGACTGAACACGGATGTGGCGCAGAAAGGTCCTTGCCATTTTGCCGAACAGGGTTTCCACGATGTTCAGCCACGATCCATGCTTCGGTGTCAGCACGTACCGGAAGCGATTCGGACGCGTCGCCAGGAAGGACCGCGTTTCTTTCGAGATGTGTGCTGAGTGGTTGTCGAGGACCAGTCGGATCGTGCAGTCAGCGGGATAGCGGGCATCCAGGTCTTTCAGCAGATCGATGAACTCCCGGCTGCGGTGGCGCCGTTCGACGCGGGCGGTTACATGGCCATCGTGCAGGTCGAGCGCTGCCAGAATCGAGCAAGTGCCCAGTCGCTTGTATTCGTGATCACGTCCGACAGTGGGATGTTTACCCGCCACGGGAGGCAGATCCGGAGCGGTATTGGCGAGGGCTTGCAAACCCGGTTTCTCATCCACTGAAACGGTGATGATGCGGGCGGTTCCGCTATCGGCTCGCCTTTCATTTTGCAGCGCAACTTCCTGATAAACCATCAGGATATCTTTCATCTTCGCCTCAAACTCGGGATCCCGCTTTTCCAGATAATACCGGACTCGCTCCGGGTGCAGTTCCTGCGCGGCGAGAATGCGATGCACCGTGGCTTTCACCGCTTTCGCCAGTGACGGATGTCCGGCCTGTTCGGCGTGCTGGCGAACATACTGAGCCAGTGCACTTCGCGTCCAGAGTTCCGCCGCCAAACCGTGCTCCTTCGGTTTGGAGCAAGCCAGATGCACAACCCAGGCCTTCGCCTCCTCAGTGATCACCGGAGCATGCGGCCGATGCCAGGTATCCTTCAGGGCGGCTTCCGCTCCCATGGCAATCGCCTTGTCCACCCATTTCCGCACGCTCGGACGCGTTGTCTTCAGCGCGCGTGCGATCTGAGTGATCGTCTCGCCGGCCTCAAAGCGGCATAGGATCTGGGCGCGCTGCACTTCCCGTGCGGGACTCCCGCGGGCATGACTCAATCGCACCAACTCCTCTTTCTGTTCAGGACTCAGGATCAGTCTGGGACGCCCGGATTTTCCCGCCATGATTCAGCATAGCGGGAAACAGATGTTTATGGAAATGTTTTATTGAAACGATATACTAGCTA
>CAWEKQ010000014.1:0-32139 GCA_963809655.1 Terriglobia bacterium
GTTCTGGGCCTTCCAGCGCCAGACGACCTGCAGGGTTTTCACGTTGGAGGCGTTGATCTGGTCGAGCGGGGAGTAGCGGGTGCTGCCGGGGTCGCCTCCGTTGACCCGCCATTCACCGCTGGTGGGTGTGCCCTGCTGGGCGTGCGCGGATGGTCCGGGCGTGAGGGTGATTGCGGCGAACGCGGCGGCGGCGAGCGATTTCAACAACCATGATGCTGTGCGATTCATTCTATCGGTGAGCCTCCAACAAACAGAGAGTCTATTGCCATTCGGTGCTGGGACGCAAGTCAGGCGGCTTGTGGGAGCGGGGATTCGCGGTAGGCGGCCAGGTTGTAATGGTGGGAGCGGGCGTTTTGGGCGGCAGCGAGGCGGTTCTGGCAAGTGGGCATCGCGCTCGATTTCGGCGGTCGAAAAACGGACTGGTGGCGTCGATGACGAAGGGCTCTTTTTTCATTTTGTGCAGGTTGCGGAGAGCTACGGCTTCGTCTAGCGCGGCCTGTCTTACGGTCAGGCGTTTGGCCTGAGTTCCTGAAGCTGGCGCAGGGCTTGATTTCGAATCGTTGCGGAAGACTTTGGCGGCGGTCAGGGCGGCCTCGATTTCGGGGTGGTCGATGCGGGAGGGTTGCGCCCTCGAAATGACCGAGGGCGAGCATGCTGTCTTCGATCGAGCGGCGCGGTTCAGACGCCATTGGGTGTCGCAGAAGGTTTGGGTGTATTGGCGCTCGACCGGGGTTTCGAGGCGAGGTCGGCCATGAGCTCTTTGCAGGAGGCGTGGTAGACGTTGATGTCCTCAGAGGGCAGGACTACGACACGTCCGGTTAGGCGTGGCGGAGGGCGTGTGGCTGGATCGTTCTTTGCCTTCGGGCGTGCGGGGTCCCGTGATTTCGATGGGTGGGGTGGATTCGGCTGTTCGGTTGGCTCCTCGGCTATTTTGATAGCACAGGGATTTGGGGCTGAAAGCGCGGAAAATCGTAAGTTATGGGATTTAATCGGAAGAAAGCGGGAAAATAAATGTTACCGAAAATAAGGTTCTCGCCAGGCGACCGTCCACACCGGGCGCATCTGCGCCCCATTTAGTTAGTGTGGCGTCCCAGCTAATTCTTTACAACGGCGAACCTTGTCGAGGATAACGTCGGCGGAGGCCTTCCAGGAGAAGGCTTTGGGCATATCGTTCCAGATGGCGAGCCACGAGTAGATGGCGCGTTCCAGTTCTTCGACCGAGTGGAAGGTACTGCGCCGGATCATCTTGTCGGTGATGAGGCCAAACCAGCGTTCGACCTGATTGAGCCAGGAACTGCTGGTGGGCGTGAAGTGGAAATGGAAACGGCGGCGTCTCTTTGGTTTGAGCCAGTTCTGGACGGCGGCGCTTTTGTGGGTGCTGTAGTTATCGAGGATGAGATGGATGTCGAGATCCGGGGGCACCTCCTTTTCCAGTTGGTTGAGGAACTTGATGAGATCTGTGTCGGCGGTGGCGCGGCAGGCAACTGCCAATGACCTTGCCATTCAGGATATTGAAGGCTGCGAACAAAGTCGTCGTTCCGTGCCGTTTGTAGTCATGCGTCTGGCGTCCGGTATTCCCGGCCGCAATGGAAGAATCGGAGCGGTCCGGTCTAATGCCTGAATCTGGCTCTTTTCGTCGACGCAGAGCACAAGAGCGCGGTCAGGCGGGTCGAGATAAAGACCGACGACATCCCGTACCTTATCTTCAAACTTCGGGTCATTCGAGATCTTGAATTTCTCCACGCGGCGGCTGGATGTCATGGCGTTGCCAGAGACGCTGCACCATCATGCGGGAAACGCCCAACTTCGAGGCCAGCACGCGCGCGCTCCAGTGTGTCGCGTCCGCAGACCTGGTTTTCAGCGTTGTGTCCAGAATCCGCTGCTCCAGTTCCGGCGTCAGTACCCGGCGCGACCGCTTCCGCTTTTGTGGTTCGCAGAGGCCAGCAGTGCCCCGTTTGGCGAACGCAGCGCGTACCGCCAATACCGTGGGCCGTGACAAACCTGTTTGTTGGGCAATCAAGTTGTTCGACAGCCCCGACCTGCCAGCAAGACAACCTGACACCTGCCAGCGGTCTTCTGCGGCGTGGACCCTGTCCGAAGCAACTCTTCCAGCTGACTCTTTTGTTCTTCGCCAACCGTCAGTGCCGTAGCACGAGCAAACATACGATCATTGAATCACGAATCGCCCTGTATTGTAAATAATTAAATGGGACGGGACATTAGCTCAAGTTTGGCCGATGATCTTTCGGCGCAGTTCACCGGCGAGGCCAGGGCACGGCGAACGAGCAATACCAAGCTTCTGATTTGCGCATTACACGTCTGGTAGAAAGAGGCCAAGCCCCTCTGTCGGGGGGGATCATTTCGCCGACGGCCGCTCCACCTGTTGGATGGCGATCGCTGGGGAGTGGACCTGCCGCTGCTCAAGCTTCAGACCCACTTGCTTTATCATTGCGTCGAAAATGGTCGGTCCGCCCAGCGAAATCAAGCTGGTCACGTCCTGTCCATTGCAAAGTCAGATCGTAAGTTCCACTGATTCCCGTCTGATCCACTATAGGGCGATCGAAGTAGGCAGGCGCAGCTCCGGCGGCGCCGTGCCATTCCGGCATGCTGATATTCCTGCATTCTGCATGATTTCCCATGTTTTTGTCATAGGATCGCCGGCCATGTTCGTTGGGGTCAACCTGTTCGTTCCGCGCGGCGGCGCCGAGCGGCGGTAAAGGTTGTCCCGATGCTTTTTGCAATTTTGGGCCGCCCTTTGCGACTATAAGTGCGAATGCGTCCTGGGGCATCTGGACATTGCGCTCGGAAAGTTTGAATTCCGCCGCGAGAAGGTTCTGCATCATCGTCCTGAGTTCGGGATCGGATGTATTTGGCGAACCTTTGGCGGTGACATCGAAACGATCTGATCGAAACCAGGATGGCATACCGGAGATGGCGCTGTCATCCACACGGTACGCAAACTGAAGCAATTGAATAATCGATATATTGGTTGCTGCGAACTGCCCTCCCGGCAACAGACCACCCGACTGTTCCTCGCTTCCGGATTTGTTTAATTTGACGACCTCGACCGAAAACTTCGGGCTGGACGCCCCGGTCTGGCCCACGGCTCTGTCCGCCAGAAGGTACAGGAAAAGGAAGAGAGGAACGCAAACGGATATCCGCTTGAACATACAGTGTTACCTCGGTCTGGTACTCGTTCGGCCAGAAGATTCATAGATTCCATACGAGCGGAGTCGCATGTCTGTTCGGTCAAACTTCAGGGCTACTGGGTCGGCGTGGTGTCACATTACCGTATGCCGCCAGACGGGCACAACGACGGTAAAATCCAGATTCGGAGCTGGGTTGAAGAGTTGTCATGTCGGACAAGCCCGCATGCGCCCAAGGATGTCTCCGACGAGAACAGCCTTTCGCGTCACCAAATCCTCCAGCAGTCCGGCGACAAAGTATTACCGAACAGCGCGCGTATTACCATCTGGTCGTGCGGACCATTGCTCTCAAGCTGCCTGATGATCTCCTGGCACAGCTCACCAGCGAGGCCCAGGCGCGGCGAGTAATGAGATCAAGGCTCGTAAGGAGAAGCTTGGAAAAAGCGCTCAATGAGAAGCCGACTGGCAGCTCGGTCTCATGTTATGACTTGGCTCGCGACCTCGCCGGCTCGGTGAAGGGGCTTTCCCGGGGTTTTGCCCGGAATCCCAAGTATATGGAAGACTTTGGCAAGTGAAACCGGCCTTGGGCCTGCCGGCACGGACCTTGATACCACGATTCAGTCGGATGGTGCGCCCCTCATGATTTGGCGGTCGGTTCATCGGCGTCGTGCGGTAGAATCAGGGTCGTATGGTTCAGGAGATTGAGGCCGTATACGAGAATGGCGTGCTCCGGCCGCTGTCCCCGGTAAGGCTCGCCGAGTCAGAAACGGTGCACGTTCGCATCTCGACAGGCGACACGGGCCGGAGCCAACTCGACGCCGCTCTCATTGAACGCGCCCGAACTGAACTGGCGCGCAGGCCCACCGTTCCCAGCATTGAAGAAGTACAACGAGCCGCAGCCGTCATCCCCGGCAACTGGTCCGACGACATTATCGCCGAGCGTGGCGAGTATTGATTTGGCGCAGTACTTCTTCGATACCAGCGCGCTGGTTACGCGTTACCACAAAGAGGACGGAACCGAGCAGGTAAGAGACCTCTTCGCCTCAGCGGAGAACCTCATCCGGATCTCTACCCTCGGCGCAGTGGAAATCTATTCGGCTCTCGCAATCAAGGTTCGCTCGGGGCAACTGACGCGGGAGGCAGCACAAGTTCTGACAGACGGGGTTCTCGCCGACTTGGTGTTAGGTCGAATCAAGCCCTATTCGGTAACAGACCGGCACTTTGCCGACGCCGAGCGCCTGGTTCGGCAATTCTCTTACGATCATCGGCTGAGGTCTCTCGATGCGATTCAGCTATCGGTGGCTCTTGACCTTCGTTCGCAGGGCCTCGCAGACACTATCGTGACGGCCGATCGAACAGTTCGGGATGTGGCTAGCCTGGCCGGTCTCGCTGTGGTCAATCCGCAGGATCGGTAGCGCCGGGTAGCCTCTAATTGCCGATGTATCGGGAATAGATGCCGCGGGCTATGCCGATGTCGGTGGTACCTTTGATGATGGCGCGACCGTCGGGGAAGACTGTGATGTCGTAGTCGCCTGTGGTGAAGCGGAGGGCGAATTCGTTGGCGCGGACGGTGCCCAATCCATCGAGACGCGTGGCCAGTTCCGCCAGATCGAGCGGGCGGTTTCGTTCGTGAATCTGGACGGCGTTGCGTCCGCATAGGCTGACGGGAGCGCGGCGGCCGTTCAGGTATACGAAATCGCGGCGGGCGCAGCAGGGGCAGTCGGGGTCGCGCGGGGGCATGGCGGTTTCGCGGATCGGTCCGTGCCAGAGGTCGGCGGTGAAGATTTTTTGGCGCACCGCGGCGGCTCGGCCGCTCAGGATCTTCAGCGCTTCCATGGCTTGGATCGATCCGATCAGGCTGGTCACCGGGCCGAGCACGCCGGCCGTTTCGCAGGTTGGCTGCGCGCCGGAGGGCGGCTGGGGATAAATACAGCGGAAACATGCCGATTCGCCGGGAAGTACCGGCATCGCGATGCCGTAGCTGCCGACGGCGGCGCCGTAGATCCAGGGGATGCCGTGGCTGGACGGAATAATCGTTGATCAGGAGGCGGGTCTCGAAGTTATCGGTACCGTCGAGGATCACGCCTGCGTCCGATAGAAGGTCGTCGGCGTTTTCCGGGTTCAAATCCGAAACGTGGGTTTCAATTGTCACGTCAGAGTTGGCTTCGAGAAGATGGCGGCGGGCGGCTTCAGCCTTGGGAAGGCTCTGGGCAGGCGTCGGATTCGGTATAGAGGAGTTGGCGCTGGAGGTTGCTCTCTTCGACGTAATCGCGGTCGATCGAGGCGCAGGGTTCCGAGACCGGCGCGGACGAGTAAACCGGCCTGGACGGTGCCGAGGGCGCCACAGCCTACGATTACGGCGGTTGCCGAGGCGAGGTTCCGCTGGCCTTCCAGGCCCGAACGGGATGAAGCGAATCTGGCGGCTAAACCGTTCCCGATCTGACAATTCCAAGGTTAATCCCTGCCCTGCGCGCCATCGTAGCACCCGCCCCGCTGGTAGGATTAGACTGGTGCGGCACTGCTATGCCATCAGCATCATGTCCTTGTTTTTGTTGCAGTCAGGGACTTGCTGCCGCTGATCTCCCCCTTCGAGGGCCAGTCCATTGTCAGCGTAGGTTTCGAGCCGGCGGAACCAGCCGCTCGCGCGAACGCGAGTTGAACGCAATCCTGCCGGTGAAAGTGGCCCAGGAGTATTCCGCGGCAGCCATTCGCGAGGCGATCGAGCGCTTGTACGCGACGGGGCGCTACCAGGATATTCAGGTGGACGCGAGCCCGGCGGACGGGGGGCTGGCGATCCGCTTCATCACGAAGAACAGCTGGTTTATCGGCAAAGTCGCCACGAAGGGCGACGTGGGAGAGCCGCCCAATGCGGGTCAGATCGTGAACGCTTCGCGATTGCGTCTGGGGGATCCGTTCGATATGGCAGCTGTTCCGGGGGCGGTGGAGAATGTCCGGAAGCTGCTGGTCGAGAACGGCTACTTCGATCCGGAGGTCAATCCGGAATTCGATTACGACAGCGCCTACCAGCAGGTGAACATCACGTTCGCGGTGAAGACGGGAAAGCGGGCCAGCTATCTGCCGCCGCAGGTTTCCGGCGATACTTCGGTGCTCAGCGCGAAAGCCATTACGAATGCGACCCACTGGCACCGGTTTCTGGTTCCGGGGTTTCGCGGGATCACGTTGAGCCGGACGCGGAGCGGCATCGACAATGTGCGATTGAAATACGAGAACTCGAACCGGCTGCTGGCGACCGTGGTGCTCGATGGAATCGACGAGGACAAGGCGAAGAATAAAGGCCTGGCGAGGATTACCGTCAACCCCGGCCCGACGGTGAACAGTGACCACACCGGGCACGAGCTTATCGAAGAGAAAGCTGCGTGAGAATGTGCCGGTGTTCGAGGAACACACGGTGGATAACGATCTGCTGCTGGAGGGCGCGACGAACCTGCGCGACTATTTCCAGGCGAAGGGCTATTTCGATGTGTCGGTGGAATTCAAGGAACAGAAGGTAGTAAACGGGAACGAGGAAATCAGTTACGTGATCGAGAAGGGCAGCCGGCACCGGTTCGTTTACCTCGACATCAGCGGCAACAAATATTTCAATCAGAAGACGATCCGGGAGCGGCTGTTCCTGACGCCGAAATCGTTCGCGTTCCGCAACGGGCGCTACAGCGAGGCGTTCGTGAAGCGGGACGTCGAGACGATCAAGGATCTGTACGAATCGAACGGGTTCCGCGATGCGCAGGTCAAGACGCGGACGGATGACAACTATAAGGGCCGCACGGGCGATCTGGCGGAGTTCTTCACGATCGAAGAGGGCCCGCAGTACCTTGTGAGTTCGCTCGAAATCAAGGGCGCGGACAAACTCGACCTGAGCCGCACGAGGCAATCGCTCGGTTCGCAGCCGGGGCAGGTGTTCAGCGAATTCAACATTGCCGCGGACCGGGAGACGATTATCCGGCAGTACGAGGAGAACGGGTTTCCCAACGCCACATTCGAGTGGAGTTCGAAGCCGGGCACGCGGCCGCACACGTTCGATCTCACGTTCGTGATCAATGAAGGCCAGCAGCAGTTCGTGAGGGAGGTGGTGATCAGCGGCCTGGCGACCACGCGGCCGGGACTGGTCGACAAGCAACTGGAGCTGAAGCCGGGCAGCCCGCTGTCGCTGACGGCCATGGCGAACATCCAGAGGAAGCTCTACGACCTCGGAATATTTTCCCAGGTGGATATGGCGATCCAGAATCCGGATGGCGACGAAGACAACAAGTACGTCGTGTACAACCTCGACGAAGCGCGGCGCTATTCGCTCACGACGGGATTCGGGCTGCAGTTCGCGCGCATCGGCGGATCAAACACGATAACGGATCTGTCGGACCCGGGCGGCGCGCCGGGGATCAGCCCGCGTTTTTCCCTCGCCATCAGCCGTTTGAATCTTTTCGGCGCGGGGCAGACGGTCACGGCGCAAGGCGTGGTCTCGACCCTGCAAAGACGCGCGCTGGTGAATTATTTCGTGCCGAAGATCTTCAACCAGCCGAAGCTCGACGCCAACTTTTCGCTTCTGTACGACGACACGTTCGACGTGAACACGTTCCAGTCGAAACGGGAAGAGGCGACGGTGAAGCTGACGCAGCACGTGTCGAAACCCGTCACCATTTCTTACAATTTCACGTACCGGCACGTGGGCATTTCGAATCTGAAGATCGATCCTCTGCTGCTGCCGCAACTGGCGCAATCGGTGCGCGTGGGTATTGCGGAGGTCAACCTCATCCAGGACCGGCGCGACGATCCGCTGGATGCGCACAGGGGAATTTACAACACCATCGACGTGGGGCTGGCGGCGAAGGCGTTCGGTTCGCAGACCAGTTTCGTGCGCATCCTGGGGAGGAATGCGACGTACCATCCGCTGGGGTCGAAGCTGGTGTTCGCGCGGGAAACGCAGCTGGGATTGCAGCCGGCATGGGCGATTCCAGCCAACTCGGAACCGGGGGACCCGATTCCGCTGGCGGAGCGTTTCTTCGCGGGCGGGGGGAATACACAGCGCGGATTCCCCGAGAATCAGGCGGGGCCGCGCGATATGGTGACGGGCTTCCCGCTGGGCGGGTCGGCGATGTTTTTCAACAGCACGGAACTGCGGTTCCCGCTCTATGGCGCCAACATCGGTGGCGTTCTGTTCGAGGATATGGGGAATGTGTATTCGAATATCGGGGCGATAACGTTCCGGATACACCAGCAAAATGAGCAGGATTTCGATTACATGGTTCATGCGGTGGGTTTCGGAATCCGATACAGGACGCCGATCGGACCGCTGCGGCTGGATCTTGCGGACAGCCTCAATCCGCCGAAGTTCAACGGTTTTCCGGGGAATTACTCGCAACTGGTGCAGTGCTCGGCGGCGATGACGTGCCAGGCTTCCCCACAGCAGATCAGTCATTTTCAATTCTTCTTCTCGATCGGGCAGGCGTTCTGATGGGGGCGATGGCGATCTGGTTTGCGATCTGGTCAATGGCGGCGGTTCCGCTGGGGGCCGCGATCGTGGACCGCGTGGCGATCACGGTGGGCAACAAGGTGATCACGGAGAGCGAGATCGATCTGCGGATCCGGCTTACGGCGTTTGAGAACGACGAGAAACCGGATCTCAGCCTGGCGTCGCGGCGGCAGGCGGCGCAGAGGCTGATCGATCAGAAGCTGGTGGAGCGCGAGATGGACGTCGGCCGTTATCCGCGCGCGACTCCGGAGCCGGCGAAGCAATTGACATCGTCCGCGGCGCTGAAGGCATACGGGCTGACGCCGGATGATCTGGCGCGCGACCTTGCGTGGCAGTCGGAGCTGCTTACGTTTCTGAGCCTGCGCTTCCGGCCCGCGGTGCAGGTGACCGATCAGGACGTGGAGAAATACTTCAAAGAGAAGTCTCTGAAGGGCGAGATCAATGATGTGCGGGCGAGATATCGAAGAGAAGCTGACGGGCGAGCGGGCGGATAAGGAGCTCGACCTCTGGCTGCAGGATCAGCGCAAGCGAACGAGGATCGAATACCTGGAAAAGGATCTCGTGGAGGACACGAAATGAGCCGGCGGGCGCGCATTGTGTTGATCTCGGTGGGAAGCGTCATTGCTTTGCTCGTGATTGCGGTGGTTGCCGTCGTCTGGATCGGGAACAGCGACTGGCTGCGCGAGAAATTCCGGCAGAGAATTGTCGCCGAGGCGATGGCAGCGACCGGCGGACGAGTGGAGATCGGCGCGTTCAAGCTCGACTGGCGCACGCTCACCGCGGAGCTCGATAACGTGGTGCTTCACGGAAAGGAGCCGCCGGGGACGGCTTCCTTTCCTCACCATCAAGCGGCTGGTGATCGGCTTCCGGATCATTTCTTTGGCGGAGAAAACGTTCGACGTGGCGCGGCTGGAGGCGGAAAATCCGCAGGCGCACGTGATCATTCAGGCGGACGGGTCGACGAACCTGCCCGAGCCGCCGCCGCCTCACCACGATATTCCGAAGCTGATCATGGATCTCCAGATCGGCAAGTTCAAGCTGACGGACGGGGTGGCGCTGGCGGAGCAGGCGGGCAGCAAGAGTGTGACGGCATGGAACGCGCAGGGCGAGAATCTTGCGTCGCAGGCCAGTTACAATCGCCCGGGCAAGCGATATGACGGCGAGGTTTCCATCGCGGCGTTGAATCTGGCGTGGGATGGCTTCGGGAAAGTCACGGGGCAGTTTACGGCGCAGGGCTTCCATGGAGGTGAACCGGGTCACGGTTTCGAGCGCGGCATTGAAAACGGGCGATTCCGAGATCGATGTCAGCAATGTCGTGGTCAGCAGCTTCACGTCGCCGGTGACAACGGGGCAATACAAGGCGCGGATTTCACTGCGGGATGCGGACCGAATCTTCAAGCTGGTTGATTTCCGGCACACGGGAACGGTTACCGCGACGGGCGCGATCCGCTATGTTTCGGCGAAGGATTACAGCGTTTCGGGCGCGGTGCGGGGCGTGGGGATCGGCTACGGCAAGATTCCGGATATCCGGGTCACGGGTAATGTTTCCGCGACGCCGGACAAGGTGGCGTTGAGCGGACTGCGGCTTGTCGCATTGGGCGGCGAGATTCTGGCGAGCGGCACGGTGCGTAAGTTCGAGGATGTCCATCTGGCGGGCGAAATCCAGCACTTCGACGCGGATGCGCTTGCCCGCGTGGCGGATATGACGCCGCCGCCGTGGGATGGCGTTGTCTCCGGACCGTTCGATCTGGCCGGAAGGCTGAGCGAATCGGATTTTCACCGGGTGGTCGCCAGCGCCACTCTCGCCGTGTCACCGGCCGAGCGCGGCGAGCCTGTGCGGGGTGTAGTCACCGTGAAGTACGATGAGCCGGCGGGAACGGTCGAGTTCGGCCACTCCTGGCTGGAACTGCCGAAGACGCGCGTGGATGTGACGGGCGTGCTCGGCCAGCAGCTCGAGGTGAAGCTGCAAACGCAGGACCTGGGCGAATTGAAGCCGCGTGCTGGGGAACGTGAGTTTGCCCGTTCCGGCTGGAGAACGGGTCGATTGCGGCGAATGGCACGGTGGCAGGTCCGCTGGCGAATCCGCGGATCGCCGGGCACGCCGCGATTCAGAACGCGATCTATCGAAGGACAGCACATCGATTCGCTGGCGGGAGATTTCACCGCGATGAAAACGGGGGCGAGCGTCACGAACGCGGCGCTGGTCGCAAGCAATTTGCACGCGCGCGTGACCGGGTCGATCGGGCTCACGGACTGGAAGGTGACGAACGCATCGGCGGTGAACGGGAGTGTGCAGCTGACGAATGCCGACGTCCCGCAATTGCTTGCGCTCGCGGGCGAAAAGAATTTTCCGGCGACTGGAACGTTGAATACGACGGCTCAGGTGACGGGGACGGTGGGCGATCCGCGGATCAGCGCCGATCTGCGGCTCACGAAGGGACAAATTTACGGCGAACCTTACGATCTGGTGACCGGGCGCGCGCAGTACGTAAATGGCGGGGAACAACTGGTGACGGCGGTGCTGGACGCCGGACGGAAGAGAGTCAACGTCACGGCACGCTACGACCACGCTCCGAATACGTTCACTGCGGGCAAGCTCACGTTCAACGTTTCGAGCAACGCCATGGTGCTGAGCCAGATTGCGCTGGTGAAGCAACGTGAGCCGGACATCTCGGGAACGGTTCAGGTCAAGGCGGATGGGGCGATTGAGATCAAGAGTACGGGCGTCGATGTGATGGATTTGAATGCCGACCTGACTGCGACCGGACTGATGCTGGGCGTGCGCAATTTCGGCGATGCGCATCTGACCGCGCAGACGAAGAACGATGTGATGACCGTTCACCTCGATTCGGATGCCGCCAAGGCGACGATTCACGGCGAGGGCACGGTGCGTCTCGCGGGCGATTATCCGGTGGACGCGAAGCTGACGTTCTCGAACGTCGGGCTGAATGCGTTCGCGGCGGCGTTGATGCCTGAGAACAAGCAGCAGAATTTCGACGGCTCTGTGGCCGGCGACGTGACATTGCGCGGACCCGCGAAGACGCCCGATCTCATGACGGCAACGTTCGAGATTCCGCAGTTCGAGTTGCATCCGCTTGCGGTGACCGGCGACGCGAAGAACATTCCCAATCTCTCGCTGAAGAACATCGGGCCGATACGGGCGACGCTCGAGAGATCGACGATTCGCTTCGAGAGCGCGCGCTTTCAGGCCCCGAGCACGGATCTCGATCTGAGCGGCACGGTGAGCCTGAAGGATTCGTCGCCGCTCAATCTGCGCGTGAAGGGCAAGGTGAATCTCGCGCTGGCGGAGACCGTGAGTCCGGATCTGTCGTCCTCCGGCGAATTGGTCATCAACGCGACTGTGCGGGGCAGTTATACGTCGCCGGATCTTTCGGGAACGGCGGAACTGCAAAAAGGGAACTTCCATTACGCCGAGTTCTCGAACGGGTTGACGAATGCGAGCGCCGTGATTGCGTTCAACGGGACGCGGGCGACGATTCAATCGTTCAGCGGCGGAATCCGGTGGCGGCAAGGTCGACGCGACCGGCTTCGCGGCATTGACGAACGGGCTGGTTGCGTTCCGCCTGGAGGCGAAAACGCGGGACGGTGCGGGTGCGCTATCCCGAAGGCGTCAGCACGGTCTCGGATGCGGATCTCACGCTGTCGGGAACGTCTCAGAGGAGCGAGGTTTCGGGTACGGTGACGATCCGGCGGATCTCGATCAATCCGCGATCGGATCTCTCGAAGACGATTCTCGAGAGCGCGGCGCTGCCCGCTGAAGACACCGGAAGCGGGCACGGGCGTTCTCGGCAACATGAACCTCGACGTGCAGATTGAAACTGCGCCGGACGTGGCGTTCGAGACCAGCGTGGCGCAGAGTATCGAGGCCGACGCGAATCTCCGGCTGCGCGGCACGCCGATCAATCCGGCGGTGCTGGGGCGGATCAACGTCACGCAGGGCCAGCTGGTTTTCCTCGGCAACAAGTACACGATCAACCAGGGATCGATTTCGTTTTTCAATCCGGCGAAGATCGATCCGGTGCTGAATGTCGATCTCGAGACGAAGGCGCGGGGCGTGGATGTGACGCTGACGATCAACGGTCCGATCAACAAACTGAATATGAGTGCTCGTTCGGATCCGCCGTTGCAGTGGGCGGATATCGTGGCTCTTCTCGCTACGGGCCGGACGCCGACGGATCCGACGCTGGCGATCCGAAATACGGGGCAGTCTTCGAGCCTGCAGCAAATGGGGGCGCAGGCGCTGATCGGTCGGCGATTTCGAATCCGGTGGGAAGCAATCTGCAGCGGTTCTTCGGGGTAAGCCGGATCAAGATCGATCCGCAGCTGGTGGGGATTACGGGGAGTCCGGAAGCGCGGTTGACGATCGAACAGCAGGTGACGCCGGATCTTCTGTTCACTTATATTTCGGATGTTTCGAGCACCAGTACGCAGCTGATTCAGGTGCGATGGGATTTCAACCGGAAATGGTCGGCGATTCTGACGCGCGAAGAGAACGGGTATGTGGGGGTTGATTTCGCGTATAAGAAGAGATTCAAGTAGCGGGAAAGGCGGATTGAAGCCGCCGCTGCACGCGCGCAAGTCGGCCACATCAGACGAAGACGGAGCAGATGTCGACCGGGCGACCGGTTGCCTTCCACCACTACGATGCCGGTTTCGGTGACGTGATAGAGGCGCTGGTCCGCTTCGAGATCGTAGCCGATGGTGGAATCGGGCGGAACGCGCACGTTCTTGTCGAGGATGGCGCGGCGAATCTTTGCGCGGCGGCCGATGTCGCAGTTATCGAGGATCACGCTGTCCTCGATCGACGCGCCCGCATGGACCTTGACGCCGCGGCCGAGCACGGAATTGCGCACACGGCCGCCGGAAAGAATGCAGCCGCCGGAGACGATGGAATCGATGGCTTCGCCGCGCCGGTTTTCATCGTCGAAGGTGAATTTGGCGGGCGGATCGGGATAGCTGTTGGTGCGCAGAGGCCATTGGCGGTTGTAGAGATTCAGCGCCGGGTTGACGGAGCGCATGTCCATGTTGGCTTCCCAGTAGGCTTCGATGGTGCCGACGTCGCGCCAGTAAGGCTTCGCGTCGGGCGGTTCGCCGGGGATCTTGTTGGTCTGATAGTCGTAGGCGTAGATCGGCCTGGCGATCGGCGACCAGTTTGGGCAGAATGTCGCGGCCGAAATCGTGAGTGCTTTCGGCGTCGGCGGCATCTTCGTGCAAGCGCCTTGAGAAGCGTGCGGGTCGAAAAGAGATAGTTGCCCATGGAGGCGAAGACGTGATCGGGATCGCCGGGAATGGAGGGGGCGTCGGGGTTCTTTTCGTGGAAGGCGAGGATGCGGTGGTCCGGGCCGGTTTCGATGACGCCGAATTCATGCGCGTGTTTTCTGGGCACGGGAATGGCGGCGACGGTGCAGGCGGCGCCGGAATGCTGGTGCTCCTCGATCATGTGCGCGATGTTCATCCGATAGATGTGATCGGCGCCGAAGATCGCGACGATGTGGGGCTCGGCCTGCTCGACGAGGTTGATGTTCTGGTAGATGGCGTCGGCCGTTCCCTGATACCAGGTTTCGCTCGGGGGAGCGCATCTGGGCGGGCACGGGAATGATGAACTGGTTTTTCAGAATGCCGCCGTGCTGCCAGCCTTCGCTCAGGTGCTGGAGCAGGCTCTGGCTGCGGAATTGAGTCAGCACGTAGATGGAGTAGATGCCGGAGTTGATGAAGTTGCTGAGGACGAAATCGACGATGCGATACTTACCGCCGAACGGGACGGCGGGCTTGGCGCGTTCCTTGGTTAAGCGGATAAAGCCGGGTTCCCTTACCGCCGGCGAGGATGATTCCGAGCACGCGCAGTTGCATCGAAAGGCCATTGTGGCAGTAAGGGGGTTTATCCGCAAGTTGGATTCAGTCGATTGTCGTTAGTATGTGATTTGTCCGGTCGAAAGAATTAGTGATGTGTCCGCTCAACAGCGGCGGCGATTCTGAGGATTGATACCCCTGGATCGTTAAGCGCCGCAGCACTGGAGCGGATGATAAAAGTACAAGACGTAATTCTGAAGGCAATGGCGAAGAAGATCAGCTGGCTGGATGCAGCCGAGATGATCGGTGTTTGTGATCGGACAATGCGGCGGATGCGAGAGAGTTACCAGCAATTCGGCTACAACGGACTGCGGGATGGGAAGGGCGGGAGGTTTTGCGCCTGTACAAGGAAGTATATTTCGATCTGAACATCCGGCACTTTCACGAGAAACTGCGCGACAAGCACAAGATCAAAGTGAGCTACACGTGGGTTCAGCTGGCGTTGCAGGGAGCCGGGCTGGTGGCGAAACGACGGAAACGGGGTCCGCACCGGCGGAGGCGCCCGCGACGGCCGTTGCCAGGGATGCTGCTGCACATCGATGGCAGTAAACATCAGTGGCTGAATGACGATCGCTGGCACGATCTGATCGTGATCCTGGACGACGCCACCAGCGAGATCTATTACGCACAGCTGGTAGCCGAAGAATCGACGCGAACGGTAATGGCGGGCCTTCGCGAGGTGGTTGAAAACGAGGGCCTGTTCTGCGCGTTATACAACGACAGGGGCAGCCATTTCTTCCTCACGATGAAGGAGGGCGAAAAGGTGGACAAACACCGGCTGACGCAGGTGGGGCGGGCGATGAAGGAACTGGGGGTGCAGATGATTGCGGCATATTCGCCGCAGGCGGGGGGCGGTCGGAGCGCAGTTTCGGAACGTGGCAGGGGCGGCTGCCGCAGGAGTTGCGTTGGGCGGGAATCACGACGGTGGATGGGGCCAATGCCTTTCTGCGGGAACGGTATATCGGGGAATTCAATGCAAAGTTCACTGTGGCGGCGGAAGAGAAAGGCACCGCGTTTCGGCGCACCAGCCGGAGCGATTTGAACTGGATCTTGACGGTGCAGACCGAGCGCGTAGTGGCGAAAGACAATACCGTGGCCATTGGCGGACGGTCGTGGCAGATCGATAAGACGCGTTTCCGCAACACGCTGGCCGGCTGCACAGTGACGATCCACGAACATTTGGATGGAACCTTCTCGATCCGGTATGGACCTCACGTCGTCGGGCAATTCGACGCTAACGGAGAGCGCCGTGGAAAAGTGCAAAGCCCGCCAAAACCGCGGCCTTCTCACTTTCCCACCGCGACGACGGCGGCGGTTCTTTCTCCCAAACCCAAAAGGCAGGCGGCTCGCGCAGCCTAAAACCCAAAACCGGACAGATCACTAATTAATAAAACCGGACATCTTGACTAACTACCGACACCCCCCGGTTTTTCGGCTGTCGCTAACATACGATCTGTCCGGTCGAAATAACAGATGATCTGTCCCCTTTGACAAATTCGGGGCAGAGAATGCTGGGTTGTGGGAATGATCGAGGTGTACTCGATAGCCGAGACGGAGCGGATGATGAAACTACAAGACGTTTTGCTGAAAGTGATGGCAAAGAAGATCACCTGGCTGGAGGCCGCGCCGACCATCGGACGGATCGAACGATGCGGCGATGGCGGGATCGGCTGGCTTTGCTTCATGAAAAATTCGCGGACCCGCTTGCTTGCCGCGCGGCTCAGAATCGATATCTGATGCGTAGTGGCTGACGGCAGCCCTCCCTCACGATCGCGGCTCAGGGGCACGTGCGCGGCACAATACCACGACGCTTCTTCCTTGAACCGGATAGTCGGCCGTTTCGAGGAAACGCTGTTCACCGAGCTCCGCAATATCAAGCGGGCTCGGCATGCCGCTGTCGACGATGAGATTCCATTCGGTGGGATCGCCTTCCTGCATGCGGAACCACATTTCGCCGGCGGCGGCGTTCACCATCACGTAAATGTCATCGTCGTGCAGGCGCGCGCCGTGGAGGCACCAGGCCAGCGTCTGGCCTCCGGGCGAGAGGTCGACATCCTGGCTCATGCGGCCGTACCAGTGGACGTCATCGCGCCAGAATAGGCTGCGCGCGATCGAAGGATGAGCCTTGCGAAACGCGATCATCAGCCGGAAAAAACGGAAGACGTCGTGATTGGTGCGAAGCAGGTCCCAATCGAGATAGTTGATTTCGTTGTCCTGATTGTAGGGGTTGTTGTTGCCTTTGTGCGTGGCGAGGAACTCATCTCCCGCACAGAACATGGGAGTGCCGTTCGAGAGCATGAGGAGGCAGAAGAAATTCCTCACCTGACGGCGGCGCAGAGCGAGAACTTCGGCGGGTGCTCCGTTGTCGCCTTCCCAGCCGCAGTTCCAGCTGCGGTTATCGTCGGCGCCGTCGTTGTTGCCGTGGCCGTTGGCTTCGTTGTGCTTGAAGTTGTAAGAGACGAGGTCGTAGAGGCAGAAGCCATCGTGGGCGGTGACGAAGTTGACGCTCTGGAAGGGGCGGTAGGAGTTGTGCGGATCGTCCGGGAAGAGATCGTCACTGCCGTAGAGTCGCTGCATCAGCGCGCCGACGCGTCCGGGAACGCCGCGCACGAAATCACGCAGATCGTCACGGTACTTGCCGTTCCACTGGCGCCAGTTGATGCCCGGGAAGGCTTGTCCGAGCAGGTAGCTCTCGATGTCCCAGGCTTCGGCGATCATGCGCACGCCGTGGCGGGCGGCGAGAAATCCGATCTCGGAAATGAGCGCTGGGTGATCGAGATCGCGCGTGCCGTCTTCGCGGATGGTGAAGACCGAGGCGAGGTCGAAGCGGAAGCCGTTGACGTTCATTTCCTTGATCCAGAAGAGAAGGCTGGAAATGATGAGGGTCTGGACGACGGGATGATCGCAGCGCAGCGTGTTGCCGCAGCCGGTTTCGTTGCGGTACAAGTTGCGGTCGGCGGTCATCAGGTAATAAGACTGGTTGTCGATGCCGCGGTAGCTGTAGGTGGGGCCATCCGGGCCAGCCTCGCTGGTGTGGTTGTAGACAACGTCGAGCCAGACGTCGATACCGTTGGCGTGGAACGCATCCACCATGGCGCGGAACTCTTCGATCGCGCCGCCTTCCGCCTTATTGGCTGCGTAGCCTTTATGGGGCGAAAAAAAGTTGAGCGTCATGTAGCCCCAGTAGCTGCCTTCCTGGGGATCACACTGATGAACCGGCATCAGTTCCACGGCCGTGACGCCGAGGGTCTTCAAGTAGGGGATTTTTTCCGTGAGGCCGGCGAAGGTTCCGCGGCGATCGGGACTCACGCCGGAGTTGGCGCGCGCGGTGAAGCCTTTGACGTGGAGTTCGTAGACGATGAGATCGTGGCTGGCTCTGGGTCGAGGGGGTTCCTTGCGCGCCGGAGCTGCGGGCGCCGCTGAAGTTGGAAGAACGCCGAGCGGGGCGCGGCCGTCGTTCGGGCCGGGGTCGCAGGCGGCCTGGCGATCATAGTCCGGCGGGAAGTAGACGGCGGGCGCGAAGGGGTCGAGCAGGATTTTTTGCGCGTCAAAGCGATAGCCGCCGGTGTTATCGTCACGGCCCTCGACGCGCCAGGCGTAGTAGGCGGCATCGGCCTGCGTTGCCGGCGGCAACCCAGCAATGCCAGATGCGGCCGGATTTGTTGGCGCGCGGGTCGAGGCGGTATTCGACGAGGGGCTTTACGGGGTCGTCGGCGCTATAGAGCAGCAGGGTGACGCCGGTGGCGCGGCGGGAGTAGAGCGCGAAATTCCAGGCGTTAAGGGAGGGTATCCAGGAGACGCCCATGGGTCCGGGAGTCCCTTCTTTTCGATCCCATTCGTCAAAACTCGCGCCGGAGCGCGGTGGTGCGGCGTTCAATGAAGCTTGTCCTGAAGTTGATTTAGAAGAATGCTCGACGAGGAGTGTCGCAATCCCTCGGTACCTATCGATTATAGCCGCGAAGTGTGCAAAAGAGGACTATTCTCATTGGCGCTGGCCGATTTTCAGGCGGATTCGGAAAAGGTGTGTGCAGGCGGTGATGTAGAGCGTCTTGCCGTCTGGGTCCCCGAATGCCAGGTTGGTCGGCACAATTCGCGGCCTCGGCTCTACCCCTGCGGGCTGCGGAAGTTCGAGCGTGCCGAGGTGTTTTCCTTCCTTCGATGTGATCCAGATTTCGCCGGGGCCTGCGGCGTTGGTGGAATAAAGATTCCCCTTTACATCGGTTTTCATGCCATCGTTGCCCGCGAGGACAAAGACGCTGCCGTTGGCGACGGTGTCATCGGGCAGCACGTCGTAGCGCATCGTCTTCCGGAATCCCTGCGTAACGTAGAGAATCTTCTCATCCGGCGAAAGGGTGATGCCGTTCGGGATCTCGCCAGGATGATCCTTGTCGCTGCCGAGCAGGGTAACCTTGCCGTCTTACAGGAAAAAGCCGCTGTAAGGCACTCGCGCGACGGGCTTTTTTCGCCGCCACGCATGCCGAAAACGGTGTCGGTGAAGTAGATTGCCCGTCGGATTTCACCACCACGTCGTTGGGTCCGTTGAATCGCTTGCCTTCGTAGCGATCGGCGATCATGGTGCGCGTGCCGCTTCTCCAGACGTACGACGTTGCGGTCGGTCATCGCGGTGATGATGAGGCGGCCCTGCGGGTCGAGCGCGAGGCCGTTCGACCCGATCAGGAGAATCGCGAGGCGGCCGCTGATGGTCTGGTCGCCCACGTTCTTCACATCGTTCCCGGTGTACCCGCTCTTTTCGAGGAAAACGGACAGGGGATTGCCCTCCATCCATTTGTAGATTACGTTGGCGGCGTTGTCGCTGAAGAGCAGGTATCCGGTCTTGCCTTGCGGGATCCAGACCGGGCCTTCGGTCAATCCGAAGTGCTCGCCAAGCGTTTCCAGTTTCGCGTCCGGCGCGATGATCTCGTCGAGCCCGGGGTCGAGACGGACGATGCGGAATTTTGTTCCGGGCGGCGTCTGAGAATGTAATATATTCGAACCCGCAAGCAACAGAAGGATGGGTAATATCTTCAAGGCCACCCGATAATTATCGCCCGCTGCTGGGCGCCGGTGCGGCGCGGCCATCAGAACGCCATCTGTGCTATTCTCGATAGGGAATAGGGAGTATCCTTTTGACCCACACCGATTCACCTCTGCTCGACGAATCCATTGCGAGCAGCGCGTTGCAGCGTCAACACGATCAAACCGTTCGAACCGAGATCGAAGAGTTCCGTGTCAAGGCCGAGGAATTTCTCGCCGGCCGGATCAGCGACGACGATTTTCGTCCCTATCGCCTGCGCTTCGGCTGCTATGGCCAGCGCCAGGCCGGCGTGCAGATGATGCGCACCAAAGTGCCCGGCGGCATGCTCAAGGCTGAGCAACTCGAACGCCTCGCCGACGTGTCCGATTTCTGCGGCGGCGGCAAAGGCCACCTCACCACGCGCCAGAACATGCAGTTCCATTTCGTGCCGCTCAACTCCTTCGCCGACGCGATGCACATGCTGCACGATGTCGGCATGACGAGCCGCGAAGCCTGCTACAACACCGTGCGCAACGTGACCGCCTGCCCCTACGCGGGTCTCACGCGCCATGAAGTTTTCGATGTGCGGCCCTACTCCCGGCAGGTTGCCTTTGCGTTCCTGCGCAAGAGCCTCACCGACGCGATGCCGCGCAAATTCAAGATTGCGTTCGACGGCTGCACCAACAGCGACTGCACAATTGCCGCGATTCATGACGTGGGCCTGAAGGCGGTAATGCGCGATGGCGAGCGCGGGTTCCGGATCGTGGTCGGGGGTGGTCTCGGGCCGCTGCCGGTCGAAGCGCGGCTGCTCGATGAATTCCTTCCCGTGGAACGCGTCGTCAACCGCATCGAAGCCGTGCTGCGCGTCTTCAATCAGTACGGGAATCGCAAGAATCGCAACATGGCGCGCCTCAAGTTCGTCATGCGCGAACGCGGTTTCGAATGGCTCAAGGAACAGGTCGATAAAGAATACGCGGACATCCTCGAGAATGGCGGCATCGCCACTCCGGAAGCAGTTCCGGAAGGCTTCGGCGGATACACCAGCAAGCCTCTGCCGCTCGGCACGGGCGCGCTGCTCCCGGTCGTGAATCGCGGTTCTTCGGGAGACCCGGAGTTCGATCATTGGCTCGAATCGAACGTCGAAGAGCAGAAGCAGACCGGCTATGCGATGGTCACTGTGCGGATCGATCAGGGCAACCTGACCAGTTCGCAGATGCGGGATCTCGCGAAGATCGCCCGCGAAGCCGGCGACGGCTGCCTGCGCGTGACTGTGGAACAGAACCTGGTTCTCGGCTTCGTGCAACTCGGATTTCTGCCGCGTGTGCATGCGGCTCTCAAAGCGATCGACCTCGGCACGCCCGGCTCGCGCGAGTTGCAGGACGTGGTTACCTGCCCCGGCGCGTATTCGTGCAATCTCGCGCTCACGAAATCGATGAATCTCGGCTACGCGATGCACGATCTGGGGCTCAAGTACGATGACCCGGCCGTGCGCGCGCTGCAGATCAATATCAGCGGCTGCCCCAACTCCTGCGGCCAGCACTGGACGGCCGAAATCGGCTTCTACGGCAATGCCCGCAAGATCGATGTGGGCGGCGTGAAGAAGGAAGTTCCGTACTACCAGCTGCTGCTCGGCGGCGGTTATGACGAGACGGGCGTGATGCGCTTCGGCCTGCAGGTGCAGAGCATGCCGGCAAAGCTCACAACGGTCGCTGTGGAGCGCATTCTCGCGCATTATCAGGTCAATCGTCGCGAAGGCGAGACCTTCCGCAATTACGTGCTGCGCTTCAAGGTCGAGTTCTTCCGCGCCATGCTCGCGGATCTCACGAAGCCGCCGGTCACCGATCCCGACGTCTACAAAGACTGGGGCGATACCGACGATTTCTCGCTCCAGCTGGGCCGCGGCGAGTGCGCGGCTTAAGCTTTAAGTAACACGTGCGAGTACTCATCAGCGTTACCGATAAGACAGGTGTGTCCGATTTCGCCGGAGGTCTGGCGCAACTCGGCGCGGAATTGATTTCGACGGGCGGAACGGCGCGTCTTCTGCGCGATTCCGGCATCCCGGTGAAGGACGTCAGCGAAGTCACCGGCTTTCCCGAAATGCTCGACGGACGCGTCAAGACGATGCATCCGAAGATCACGGGCGCGATTCTCGCCGTCCGCGAAAACCCGCAGCATGCCGCGGCGCTCGAGGAGCACGACATCGAACCGATCGATATGGTGGTGGTCAACCTGTATCAGTTCGAGAAGATCGCCGCGCGCGCCGATGCCTCGCTCGAAGATCTGATCGAGAACATCGATATCGGCGGACCGACGATGATCCGCTCGGCCGCGAAGAACTGGCAGGATGTGGCGATCGTGACTTCGCCGGCCGATTACGCGCCGATCCTCGACGAGTTGCGCACGGCGGGAAAACTGTCGCGCGAAACGAAATGGCGGCTCGCGAAGCAGGCCTTCCAGACCACGGCGGATTACGACCGGGCGATCAGCGCACGGCTCGCGCAGGTCGGATGCAGAGCCGGAGGCTGCTGCCCGCTGTACTCGACATCCGAGCGCCACGCCGCATGTCGCTGCGCTACGGCGAGAATCCGCATCAGAGCGCCGCGCTTTACGCCGCTGGATCGAACGGCATCGCGGGCGCGGAGCAACTGCACGGCAAGGAGCTTTCGTACAACAACCTCGTCGACCTCGATGCAACCTGGCAGCTGGTCTCCGAGTTTTCCGGCCCTGCGGCCGCGATCATCAAGCACACCAATCCGGCGGGCTGCGCCGAGGCTTCATCGCTTGCCGAAGCCTACCGCAAAGCCCTCGAATGCGATCCGGTCTCGGCGTTCGGCGGAGTGATTGGATTGAACCGCGAGGTCGACGAAGAAACGGCCACCGAACTCGCGAAGCTCTTCGTGGAAGCCATCGCCGCACCGGCTTATTCTGACGCCGCGCTGCAGATTCTCCGCGCGAAGAAAAACATTCGTCTGGTTCGCGTGACGTCGGGCAGTGATCCGCTGGTCGTCAAGAGCATCTCCGGCGGATACCTCGCGCAGACTGCGGACCGCGCCACGTTCGATCGTTCAACAACCGAAGTCAAGACGCGCCGCGAGCCGACTGCTGCCGAGTGGACGGCGCTCGAGTTCGCCTGGAAAGTCGTCAAGCACGTGAAGTCGAACGCGATCGTTTACGCGGTCGCCGGACAGACAGTATCAGTCGGCGCAGGCCAGATGAGCCGCGTCGATTCCGTAAAGATCGGCGCGATGAAAGCGCACCTTCCGCTCAAGGGTTCCGTAGTCGCATCCGACGCCTACTTCCCGTTCCCCGATGGCCTCGAAGAAGCCGTCAGGAACGGCGCAACCGCCTTCATCCAACCCGGGGGATCGGTCAAAGACGACGAAGTGATCGCGGCGGCGGACCGCCTCGGCGTGGCCATGGTCTTCACCGGCGTGCGCCATTTTCGCCATTAGCGCAAGCGCTGCCGTACCAGTACAAACGCTCTTTGCAAACGATCGCGCGTTTCCCATAATGAATTCGGGTGTTGCGGTCCAAAGCCCCGCACGGAGGCCCTGGAAGGCAGGCGGCGTCATCCCTCCAAATGATGTCCGCCTGGGTCACTTCTGTTTTAAAAACCTTAGCGCAGTGGTCTTGCAGTGCCGCGCATGTCAACAAGCGGTTGTGCGGGATCACTGTTTCGGTTTTGCAGCCGGAACCACAGTCGCCCGCGCAATCGGTGCGTCCCCATCGCGGATCTTCGCCAGCTTAGCCGCTGCCTTCGCTCTCGCCTCATCGGAAACCTGAATGTGATTCTGCACCGCCAGAGCGCCGCCGGTTCGCGCCAGACGCGTAGCCACTCCCTTGTGCTGAATCACGTTGGTCTTGCCGTCGATGGTGGCGATGCCGTCCTTAACCGTAACGGTGAAATGCTCCGCATTGATTTTTGATTTCGTGAACTTCGCCCGGATATTTTTTTCAATCTGAGCATCGGGCAGTCTGGCAGCCACGGTCTTCGGTTTGGCGGTCGAAGCTGCCTGGCTCGGCCCCGCCATTGCGGCGACCAGAACAAGCAGGAATATTACCTTTTTCACGCTCCTCAAAGGCTACAGAAGAACCCGCCGTTTCGCCATTACACCGTTTTTCGAGTGGTGATATGCGCAGGAACTTCCCGCTCGAACACGGAGTCTACCCCAGCGAAAAGGAGACATCGTGTTCGAACAAACCTTCGTGAATACGAGCGCTCAAACGCGCAGGCCGTGGACCGTCGCGGTTTCCGTCGCGCTGCAGACAGGCCTGGTAGCGATCGCGTTCCTTGCGCCGCTCATGCATATCGCGGCGCTCCAGCGTCCCCAACCGGTTCCGATATGGCTACCTCCGCAGACGCTGAGGGAACAACCTCCGCAGCCTGCCGCGAGGGCCGTAGCCCCAACGGTGACAGCCGACCGGCCCGTCTTTATACGTCCCACGTTGCAAATGCCGACCACGGTCCCTCCGCACATCGACATGACGCCCGATGCGCCTGAGCCCCCGAGCGGCTTTGTCGCTGCGTCCAACCGGCCTGACCGCATTGGCGGGACTGCAAAAGGCAACGATCTTGCCGCTGCCAACGCCTGCGCCGTGGTTAAACCGCCGCAGCCCGCGCCAACTGCACCGGTCCATGTCGGCGGCGGCGTGCAATCCGCAAAGCTTGTTTTCGGACCGCGACCCTCCTATCCGCACACGGCGTTAATCACGCGCACGCAAGGCACGGTGAGAATCCAGGCAATCATCGGACGCGACGGTTCCATCAGCAATCTGCAGGTCATCAGCGGGCATCCGCTGCTGATTGAAGCGGCCAAACAAGCCGTTCGAGCAGTGGCGTTATCAACCGACGCTTTTGAACGGCGAACCGGTCGAAGTGGTCACGGAGATCGACGTCAATTTCACGATCGGGCAATAGCATGACCACTATCGCTGCTCACGCGCGCGGCTCAGCAGCGGCTTCCGAGCCGCGACTTTCATGGTAGGTAAATGTCAAGCGAAGACGCAAAATTCCCGGGGCTTCCGTGAGGAAGACCATAATCAGCAACTGGGCGCAAGCACGGAACAGTTTTTTTGATCTTTGCCGAAGGGGATCCGGAACAGGCCGGTCACCAGACATTCATTTGCCGGATCGTGTCCCGGGGAACACGTCACGGAAGATTGAGTCGTAGCTAAACCCTCCAGCCCCAAAACAGTAAAAACGGCGGCATAACAGGAGCCTGTTTGCCGAGTCGCGGCTCCGCGGGGTCTGGAGGGAACCTGTTCACAACGGCTGCGCCATTGTGCGAGTCAAACGCCGAAGCGCCTCACCCGGATGAGTCTGGCCGCCTATTCCTCAGCGAGTTGGTCGCCACCAGTGCTCGCCTCCGCTTCACCGGCAAGAGAACTGATTCACTCGGATAGATCTGCATGCCTGAAAAAACGCACGCTCAGGCCGCCTCTATATGTTCGCCGGCGGCTTCACGCTGGCCGGCGAAGAAAGCCCGGTCGGCCGCCATCAGATAAGCCACCAGTTTGCGCGCCACCGCCAGGCGGGCAATCCTGCCTGCGGGCTGGCTTCCAGCCAGCCCAGCCGCCTGAAAAGGCGGCAGCGGCCACGATTGATCCCGCCGTCTTGTTCTTGAACATCACGGTTTCTTCCACCAGCAGGCGCCGGAATCGCAACTGCTGCCGTAACGCGCCCAATTCCGGCGAAATTACGAAACAGGACGGAAACAGGTTGCACCGCAGCAGGTCCGCAATGGTGCGCGCATCGATCTTGTCGCTCTTTTTCTTCCCCGCGCAGATTGCTTTCATGCGCGCCGCGTGCCCCATCTCGAGCTTTGCGGCATGCGGCTTCAGATGCTCGTAAATCCAGTGGCTGAATATGGTCGCTTCCATCGCGCCATGCCATGGCCCCGGCAGCGTCTTTACCCATTCGTTCAGCGCCGTTCGCGTGGCCGGAATGCTGCCCTCCTTCACGATTGCACCCTCTGCTGTCTTAACGCAGAAGGCGATCAGTTGCTTATGTACGTCCAGTCCGACAAAATAAACTCGCATAGGTAGTTTCTCCACAATCGGGTTTGAGGAACCTTCGGGCTCCTCCCTCGATTGTGGAGGATCCCGAACTCCCCTCTACCTACGCATTCAAACAGTAAAGGAGCGGTAACGTGAACTTCTGCAAGCTGGTACTAGAAAATCGCCAGCTTGATACGCAGGAACTTCTTCGGATTGGCGTGCACATCCTTGACCAGCGCGTTCACCTCGCGCATGGTCCCGTTCAGCGAATCGTATAGCTGCGGATTCACCACCAGTTGCCCGATGGTGCCCTGCCCCGAGTTGATCTTGTCGAGCGTCGTATTCACCTTCTGCGAGATGAGCTTGATCTGATTGGCGATCTCATCGTCGCTCAGCAGTTTTCCGGCGGTTCCTTTACCGGCTTTGAGATCGTCCAGCATCTGCTTCACGTCGGTGATGGATGCCAGCGCTTCGTCGTAAAGCTTCTGATCGTAGAGCGTCTTTCCGAGCGTTCCCTTGCCCTGCTGCACCTGCGCGAGCATATCGTCGATGCGCTGCAACGGCTTCCTGAGATCGTCGTAAAGCGCCGGGTCGTAGAGCAGGTGGCTCAACGTCCCGTTGCTGTTGCGCACGTCTTTCACCAGATCCTGCAACTCGCCGGCTGTGGCATTCAGGCGGTCGTAGAGCGCGTCGTCTTTGATCAGTTTGCCGATATTGCCCTGGCCGTTTTCCACGATCGCGAGCAGTCCGTCGGCCCGGCCCAGAATGGTCTGAAACTGGGCGAGCAGGCTGGTGCTCTGCGCCATGATCTCCGGAATGCCCTGATTGGGCAGCGCAGCGACTTCACCGCCAGGCTCAATGTGCTTCGGATGCGTGCCCTTGGTGATGTTCAAGTACTTCGAACCCAGCAGGTTGGCCGAACTGATCGCTGCTTTCGAATCCTCCGGAATCTGATCCAGAAACTTGTTCTGGATCACCATGTCGAGTTCGACGGTCCGCTTCGGATCGCGCGATCCGGAGAGCTTGATCCCCTTGATGTATCCGACCAGAATGCCGTTCACCCGCACCGGATCGTTGGCGTTCAAGCCCTCTGCGTCATCCATATAAGTCCGCAGGTGAAAGTTCCCCGCGAACAGATTGGTCTGGCTGGAAAGCAGGAAGATCAGAACCCCGGCGAGGGCCATGGCCGCCACGGCCAGGATGCCCGATCGTAACTCAGCCCACCGGACTCTCTTCTGAGAAGGCATAGATCAGGCAGCGTCCTTTTCCGGACGTTTCACAAACTTGGTTATGTAAGGATCGGCCGATGCTTCGAGCGACGCCTGGCTTCCTTCAAAGATCAACCGGCCTTCCCGTAGCACCATGAATACCGTATTCGTCCCCGTCTTCCCCTGCGGCGCGCTTTTTCAATCGGCGAAGCCCGCTCAATCGGGTCTAACCGCCCACTGTTCGGATTGTAGCGGAAGTTCGCGACCAGGTTCCCGTCCTGATAACGGTGAGTGACCACGATCGCCGCCGTGTTATCCACATCGCGCTCTTTGATGATAAGCGCCATGATCGTGTGCGCGGTGATCGGGTCGAGCCCCGCGGTCGGGGAATCGTACAGCAGCAGCGGTGGTTTGTTCACCACGGCGCGCGCGATGGCGACGCGCCGGCGCATGCCGCCCGAGAGTTCGCTCGGATAGCGTTCCATCGTCTGCTCCAGTTCCACGAACCGCAGCGAATCGCGCACCGCCGGCTCCATCTTTTCGCGCGGCATGCCGATCGCTTTCTGGTTGAGCAGCGGATAGGCCACATTCTGCGCCGACCGTCATCGAATCGAACAGAGCACTTTCCTGAAAGAGCATGCCGACCTTGCTGCGCACGTCGAACAACTGCGCTTCCTTCTTCCCGGTGATCTCTTCGCCGAAAAGCGAGATCTTGCCCGAAGTGGCGGGAACCAGCCCGAGCGCCGTCTTCAGCAGCACCGTCTTCCCGCTGCCGGCAGCGCCCAGCAGAATTCTCGTTTCGCCCTCATGCATCTCGAAAGAGACTCCGTCGAGCGCCCGGGTGCCGTCTCCGAAAATTACGCCGACATTTTCAAAACGCAGCAGGCTTTCGGGCATTATGAAGCTGCCTGGCCGACGAAAATCTTGCTGATGAAAAGATCCAGCATGAAAATGGCGATCGACGCCCAGACCATCGCCTGCGTCGTTGCGCGTCCTACGCCCTGCGTTCCACCCGATGCCCTCAAACCGTAATAACAGCCGATCAGCGAAATAGCGAAGGAAAAAACGAACGGTTTCAGCAAACCCTGCCCCACGTCGTTCCACACCAGCGCCTGCCAGGTGGAGGTCCAGTACTGGCGCGTCGGCAACGCGAAGAGGAATCTCGACATCACCCAGCCGCCGACCATGCCGATGAAATCGTCGATCACGGTCAGCGCCGGCAGCATGACCGCCGTGGCGATCATGCGCGGGGTCACCAGCTTCTGCACCGGGTCGGTACCAAGCGCGCGCATGGCGTCGATCTGCTCGGTGACCTTCATCGAGCCCAGTTCGCTGGCGATTCCCGACGAATTCCGGCCCGCCACCATCACGGCCGCCAGCACAGGCCCCAATTCGCGCACCAGAATGATCGAGACGAACTGACCGGTTCGCCCGGTCTGTCCGTAGGTCTGGAGGCTGCGGCCCATCTGCATGGCCATCACAGCGCCGGTGAAGAAGCCGGTCAGCAGGACGATCGGGATGCTGCCGAAGCCGATCGAATCCATCTGCAACAGGATGTCATCGACGTAATGCGGTCTGCGAGCGACGCCCCGGATGGCCCGGCCCGTCAATTCGTAGAACTCCTGGATTGCCTGGACGGGGCCCTTCAGAATGTCAAACACGAGGGTAGTCTACGAAGTCGATGCTAGCATACAAGGGGTTGCGAACGAGTTCCATATGAAGGGTTTAACCGACGTTCCCGGCATCCTCGTGGGGCACGCCACTGACGCCGTCGCACTCACCGGTTGCACCTCGATTCTGTGCGGCTCGGAAGCCGTGGGCGGCGTCGATATCCGTGGCTCGGCGACCGGCTCCTGCGAACTCGATACCCTGCATCCCGGCCACGTGGCGCCGAATGTTCACGCCATCGTGCTTTCGGGTGGCAGCGCGTTCGGCCTTGAGACCACGTGCGGCGTCCGCAATGTTCTCGAAAAGCGCGGGATTGGATACAACACCGGCGTTGCCCGTGTGCCGATCGTCCCCGGCGCTATTCTCTTCGATCTCGGAATCGGCAACCCGCACGTCCGGCCTACGCGCGAGATGGGCGAAAGGTCGGCGATGGCGGCGAATGACGGCCCGGTAGCCGAGGGCAACGTCGGCGCCGGAACCGGTGCCACCGTCGGCAAGATCTACGGGATGAAGCAGGCGATGAAGAGCGGGATTGGAACGGCGTCGCTTACGCTGGGTTCGGGCGTCGTGGTCGCGGCGCTGATTGCGGTAAATGCCCTCGGGGATGTGATCGATCCCGCCAACGGGCAGATTGTTGCGGGTGCGCGCAAGTCTCCCACCAGCCGGGAGTTCGTCAACTCGGCGGCGGTCATGCGGCACGGACTGACTCCCTCCGGCGGCGGGCACACGGTCCTGGCCGTAGTGGCCACCAACGCGCGCCTCGATCGCGTTCAGACCAACAAACTGGCGGCGCTCGCGAGCGTCGGGATGGTGCGCGCGATTTCTCCGGTGAATACGATGAGTGACGGCGACATCACATTCGCCATTTCTCTCGGCAAGGAACGCGCGACAGTGGATGAGGTAGGAGTGGCTGCAGCCGAGGCGATGGCGACAGCGGTTCTGCGTGCGGTGCGGGCAGCGAAAACGGCCGGGGGAGTCCCCGGCCTCGCCGGATAAGCAAAAAACCGCTCGCTCGCGGTTGCGGCTCCGCAGCCCACACGTCGTTTCCGAGCCGCGACCGAAAGGGAGCGGTTTTCTGATCTACTGAAGCCCGGTGAAACCCACCAGGTGCTTTGCGTCCTGCTGGTTTTCCTGACAGATGTATTCCATCAGTTCTTCCTTCGGCCGCAGGGTCGCTGTAAAGCTGATATCGAACGGCTCCGAGTACATGCCGGGATCGATGATCTTCGTATCGACCTGCAGCGTACCCAGATCCTTGCGGGTGTAGCGCTCGATCGTATGCAACTGCTCGCTGTGCGGATGCCCGTTGAAGTCGAACCAGAACTTGTCGTTGTAGCCGATCGTATCCACCACCAGCGTGTCGCCTTCATAATGGCCGATCGACTCGCCGTACCACGTCGGATCCGGATCGTCCTTGTGCTTCCGCCCGTCCGTGAAGATCTGCCGGAAACTGTGGATGTTGCCTTCAAACAGGATCCACACGTGATCCTTGTCCTGCACCATCCGCCACGGATAAGGAGAGATGCGCGGTACGCCGGTGGGCAGGCAATTCGCCTCGGGATCGTCCTTCGACTGCCTGGACTTGAAAATCTTTTCGGCCAATGGAGTCATGGGAAGCTTCGCGCCTTTCGGCATACCCTGCGTGATATCGCCGATGGGACCGCCGCCGTTCCAGACACCGGAGAAATCCACCGTGCCGTCCGCAAGATGCGGAGTGGGACCTTTCGGCCGCGCGGGAGGAGCCCGGCGCGCTCCTACGGCAGGGGCAGTCGCATTCTGAACACTACTGCCGGCGGCGGATGTCGCTACTGCAGCCGGCGACGGCGGCGCCTGAGCAAGCGCCGATGCCGCGGCAAAGGCGGAAAGAACAATATACTTTTTCATTCGGAAACTCCTGGGGATCAGCTTACTGGCCGCTATCGGTGGCCGAACCGGCGAACACTTTCTTGCCATCGGCCAGAATCACCGTACGTGCATTGGCCATGGTGTTGCCGTCCTTCGCGCGGGCGCCGGACACGGTAACTACATCGCCTTCTTTGAGCGAGTGACGAGTCCAGCCGTTCCGCGAGAGCACGTTGGGGCTGGCAAGCTCCAGATTCCATTCCGTCACGGTACCGTTCGCATCCTTGACCGCGAGATAAATCCGCGCATGCGGGTTGGTCCATTCCATCTTCGTTACGGTGCCGTGCAACTCGACCGGCTTGCTGGCGTCATACTCGGCCGCAAACGAGTGGTGGGCAAACACCGGAAGCGCCGTCGCCAGCATCCCGGCACAGGCAATCAAAATTGCGAGCTTGGCTCTCATAAAAATCTCCTTCAGAATTTCTGCGCGAAATCAGCATTAATATATCAGAGTTCGGCGATCCGCAAGCGCGCCGCATCGTAAACTTATGTCTTTCGCACCAGTAATGCCCCCCAGTGAAATCCCGCGCCGAACACGGCGAAGCAAACGGGATCGCCCGGCTTGAGATCGGCTGTTTCGATCCATTCCGAGGCCGCAATCAATAACGATGCGGACGACGTATTGCCGTATCGCCGGATATTGGACGGGAATCGTTCGGACCCCACGCCCAGCACCCGCGCCACCCGGTCGATGAGATTCTGGTTGGCCTGGTGTAACAGGAAGTACCGCACGTCCTGCGCGGTAATCTCGTTTCGCGCGAGCACTTCTCCGATGACGCCGGGAACCTTGCGCGAAGCCTGCATGATCACCGCACGGCCGTTCATCTGCACCGCGCCCGTGAACTCGAGGCGCAGATCTTTCGCCCAGGTTCCGTCCGAATGCAGCGCTGAATCGACTATGTCGAGCGCGCCGCCCTGCTCTCCGACGAGGCAGGCGCCTGCGCCGTCTCCGAAAAGCATCGCAACGTCGGAATTCAGCGGCTCCGCAAGCGCCGGTCCCGACATTCTTTCCGCCGCGACAACGAGAACCCTGCCGAAAGAAGGCACGAGCCGCGCGGCCATCGCCATGCCGAAGAGCGATCCCGTGCTCGCCATCGGCAGATCGATGGCAGGCACGCCGGGAATTCCAATGGCATGCGCCACTTCCGCCGCAGGCCCGGGAAATCGCCGCTCGGAACTGGCGGACGACACAATCACCATACCGACGTCAGCCGCTGGAACGTCACTGCGTTTCAGGCAATCTTCCGCAGCTCGGGTGGCCATCACGGCGACTGTTTCTTCCGGTTCCGCGATCCGCCGCTCCGCGATCCCGCTCATGGTCTCGATCCAACCAGGCTCGCAGCCAAGCCTTTTGGCAAGTTCCTCGTTACCGAGTACGCGCTCGGGCAGATAGCGTCCGAAGGAAATCAACGACGTCGTCGCCACAGGGATCACGGCAGCCATTACGCCGCGTGGGCGCCCGCCATATACTTCCCAACCGTTTCTTCAATGCGCGCGATCGATTCGAATCGCCGCGGATTCAGTTCGGAGTCCGGTATCTTGATCTGGAATTCCTTTTCCAGATCTGTCACCATATCCGTCAGCGCAAACGAATCCAGGTAGCCCGCGTCGAAGAGCGACTCCTCCGGATCCGGCCCCGTCCGTTTGTTTGAAATCCGGACCACGATCGCCGTGATCCTCTCGCGTTTATTCATGGAATTCCGAATATGCCCTTTCCAGCTGATCGAACAGCATTTTGCCCAGCACCTGATAACCGGCGGAACTCAGGTGGATGTAATCCGCCTGCGCCAGGCCCGCCTGTACCCAGCGCTTCATCATTCCCGCGCCGCCCATACGCGCGCGCCAGTC
>CAWEKQ010000015.1:0-33028 GCA_963809655.1 Terriglobia bacterium
CCTCGAACACCGGCACATTCTCACGCAGCTTTCGTTTCGATAGGCTCGTGCCCGGCGTCGTTACCTTCACGGTCGGGCCGGGGTTGACGGTAATCCTCGGGAGGCCTTTGTTCTTCGCCTTGTCTTCGTCGATTCCGTCGAGCACCACCGTCGCCAGCAGCCGGTTCGAGTTCTCGTATTTCAACCGCACATTGTCGATGCCGCTCCGCGTCCGGCTCAACGTGATCCCGCGATACCCGGAACCAGAAACCGGTGCCAGTGAGTCGCGCTGGTAATGGCTTTCGCGCTGACCACCGAGGTATCGCCGGAAACCTGCGGCGGCAGATAATGGGCCCGCTTTCCCGTCTTCAGCGCGAACGTGATGTTCACCTGCTGGTAGGCCATGTCGTAATCGAATTCCGGATTCACTTCCGGATCGAAGTAGCCGTTCTCGATCAGCAGCTTCCGGACGTTCTTCCACCGCCTCCGGAACAGCCGCCATATCGAACGGATCCCCCAGCCGCAATCGCGACGCATTCACGATCTGACCGGCATTGGGAGGATCTCCCACGTCGCCCTTCATAGCGACTTTGCCGATAAACCAGCTATTCGTCGTAATGAAGCGGATCGCGAGCCCCGTCCGCCGGACTCGCGTCCACCTGAATATCCTGGTAGCGTCCGGTCGCGTACAAGCGTTCGATCGCCTCGCGAATGCCCACGGCGGAATACTCCTGGGCCACTTTCACCGGCAGGATTGTGTTCAACTCGCGTTCGGTGAGCGGCTGGTCGCGCCGGCTCGAAACCTACGCTGACAATCGGCTGGCCCTCAAGGGGGAGATCCGCGGCAGCAAGTCCCTGGCTGAATCAGGAGCCGAACAAAAACAAGGACATGATGCTGATGGCATAGCAGTGCCGCACCAGTCTAATCCTACCAGCGGGCGCGGGTGCTACGATGGCGCGCAGGGTAGGGATTAACCTTGGAATTGTCAGATCGGGAACGGTTTAGCCGCCAGATTCGCTTCATCCCGTTCGGGCTGAAGGCCAGCGGAACCTCGCCTCGGCGACCGCCGTAATCGTAGGCTGTGGCGCCCTCGGGACCGTCCAGGCCGGCTTACTCGTCCGCGCCGGTCTCGGAACCCTGCGCCTCATCGACCGCGATTACGTCGAGGAGAGCAACCTGCAGCGCCAACTCCTCTATACCGAATCCGACGCCTGCCCAAAGCCTTCCCAAAGCTGAAGCCGCCCGCCGTCATCTTCTCGAAGCCAACTCGGACGTGAGAATCGAAACCCACGTTTCGGATTTGAACCCGGAAAACGCCGGCGACCTTCTATCGGACGCAGGCGTGATCCTCGACGGTACCGATAACTTCGAGACGCGCCTCCTGATCAACGATTATTCCGTTCGCCACGGAATCCCCTGGATTTACGGCGCCGCCGTCGCCAGCTACGGCATTGCGATGCCGGTACTTCCCGGCGAATCGGCTTGTTTCCGCTGTATTTATCCCCAGCCGCCCTCCGGCGCGCAGCCAACCTGCGAAACGGCCGGCGTGCTCGGCCCGGTGACCAGCCTGATCGGATCGATCCAAGCCATGGAAGCGCTGAAGATCCTGAGCGGCCGGGCCGGCGCGGCGCGCCAAAAAATCTTCACCGCCGACCTCTGGCACGGACCGATTCGCGAAACCGCCATGCCCCCGCGCGACCCCGACTGCCCCTGCTGCGCCCGCCGCGATTTCGCATATTTGAACGGCCGCCGAGCTCCCGTCAGCTTATGCGGACGCAACGCCGTCCAGATTCACGAACGAAACCGCCCGCTCGATCTGGCGGAACTGGCCACGCGTCTCGATGGATTGGGCACCGTCCGCGCCAATGAATTCGCCCTCCGCTTCACTACAGGCGACTACGACATCACAGTCTTCCCCGACGGTCGAGCCATCATCAAAGGTACGACCGACATCGGCATAGCCCGCGGCATCTATTCCCGATACATCGGCAATTAGAGGCTACCCGGCGCTACCGATCCTGCGGATTGACCACAGCGAGACCGGCCAGGCTAGCCACATCCCGAACTGTTCGATCGGCCGTCACGATAGTGTCTGCGAGGCCCTGCGAACGAAGGTCAAGAGCCACCGATAGCTGAATCGCATCGAGAGACCTCAGCCGATGATCGTAAGAGAATTGCCGAACCAGGCGCTCGGCGTCGGCAAAGTGCCGGTCTGTTACCGAATAGGGCTTGATTCGACCTAACACCAAGTCGGCGAGAACCCCGTCTGTCAGAACTTGTGCTGCCTCCCGCGTCAGTTGCCCCGAGCGAACCTTGATTGCGAGAGCCGAATAGATTTCCACTGCGCCGAGGGTAGAGATCCGGATGAGGTTCTCCGCTGAGGCGAAGAGGTCTCTTACCTGCTCGGTTCCGTCCTCTTTGTGGTAACGCGTAACCAGCGCGCTGGTATCGAAGAAGTACTGCGCCAAATCAATACTCGCCACGCTCGGCGATAATGTCGTCGGACCAGTTGCCGGGGATGACGGCTGCGGCTCGTTGTACTTCTTCAATGCTGGGAACGGTGGGCCTGCGCGCCAGTTCAGTTCGGGCGCGTTCAATGAGAGCGGCGTCGAGTTGGCTCCGGCCCGTGTCGCCTGTCGAGATGCGAACGTGCACCGTTTCTGACTCGGCGAGCCTTACCGGGGACAGCGGCCGGAGCACGCCATTCTCGTATACGGCCTCAATCTCCTGAACCATACGACCCTGATTCTACCGCACGACGCCGATGAACCGACCGCCAAATCATGAGGGGCGCACCATCCGACTGAATCGTGGTATCAAGGTCCGTGCCGGCAGGCCCAAGGCCGGTTTCACTTGCCAAAGTCTTCCATATACTTGGGATTCCGGGCAAAACCCCGGGAAAGCCCCTTCACCGAGCCGGCGAGGTCGCGAGCCAAGTCATAACATGAGACCGAGCTGCCAGTCGGCTTCTCATTGAGCGCTTTTTCCAAGCTTCTCCTTACGAGCCTTGATCTCATTACTCGCCGCGCCTGGGCCTCGCTGGTGAGCTGTGCCAGGAGATCATCAGGCAGCTTGAGAGCAATGGTCCGCACGACCAGATGGTAATACGCGCGCTGTTCGGTAATACTTTGTCGCCGGACTGCTGGAGGATTTGGTGACGCGAAAGGCTGTTCTCGTCGGAGACATCCTTGGGCGCATGCGGGCTTGTCCGACATGACAACTCTTCAACCCAGCTCCGAATCTGGATTTTACCGTCGTTGTGCCCGTCTGGCGGCATACGGTAATGTGACACCACGCCGACCCAGTAGCCCTGAAGTTTGACCGAACAGACATGCGACTCCGCTCGTATGGAATCTATGAATCTTCTGGCCGAACGAATACCAGACCGAGGTAACACTGTATGTTCAAGCGGATATCCGTTTGCGTTCCTCTCTTCCTTTTCCTGTACCTTCTGGCGGACAGAGCCGTGGGCCAGACCGGGGCGTCCAGCCCGAAGTTTTCGGTCGAGGTCGTCAAATTAAACAAATCCGGAAGCGAGGAACAGTCGGGTGGTCTGTTGCCGGGAGGGCAGTTCGCAGCAACCAATATATCGATTATTCAATTGCTTCAGTTTGCGTACCGTGTGGATGACAGCGCCATCTCCGGTATGCCATCCTGGTTTCGATCAGATCGTTTCGATGTCACCGCCAAAGGTTCGCCAAATACATCCGATCCCGAACTCAGGACGATGATGCAGAACCTTCTCGCGGCGGAATTCAAACTTTCCGAGCGCAATGTCCAGATGCCCCAGGACGCATTCGCACTTATAGTCGCAAAGGGCGGCCCAAAATTGCAAAAAGCATCGGGACAACCTTTACCGCCGCTCGGCGCCGCCGCGCGGAACGAACAGGTTGACCCCAACGAACATGGCCGGCGATCCTATGACAAAAACATGGGAAATCATGCAGAATGCAGGAATATCAGCATGCCGGAATGGCACGGCGCCGCCGGAGCCTGGCGCCTGCCTACTTCGATCGCCCTATAGTGGATCAGACGGGAATCAGTGGAACTTACGATCTGACTTTGCAATGGACAGGACGTGACCAGCTTGATTTCCTGGGCGGACCGACCATTTTCGACGCAATGATAAAGCAAGTGGGTCTCAAGCTTGAGCAGCGGCAGGTCCCACTCCCAGCGATCGCCATCCAACAGGTGGAGCGGCCGTCGGCGAAATGATCCCCCCCGACAGAGGGGCTTGGCCTCTTTCTACCAGACGTGTAATGCGCAAATCAGAAGCTTGGTATTTCTCATTCGCCGTGCCCTGGCCTCGCCGGTGAACTGCGCCGAAAGATCATCGGCCAAACTTGAGCTAATGTCCCGTCCCATTTAATTATTTACAATACAGGGCGATTCGTGATTCAATGATCGTATGTTTGCTCGTGCTACGGCACTGACGGTTGGCGAAGAACAAAAGAGTCAGCTGGAAGAGTTGCTTCGGACAGGGTCCACGCCACAGAAGACCGCTGGCAGGTGTCAGGTTGTCTTGCTGGCAAGTCGGGGACTGTCGAACAACTTGATTGCCCAACAAACAGGTTTGTCACGGCCCACGGTATTGGCGGTACGCGCTGCGTTCGCCAAACGGGGCACTGCTGGCATCTGCGAACCACAAAAGCGGAAGCGGTCGCGCCGGGTACTGACGCCGGAACTGGAGCAGCGGATTCTGGACACAACGCTGAAAACCAGGCCTGCGGACGCGACACACTGGAGCGCGCGCGTGCTGGCCTCGAAGTTGGGCGTTTCCCGCATGATGGTGCAGCGTCTCTGGCAACGCCATGACATCCAGCCGCACCGCGTGGAGAAATTCAAGATCTCGAATGACCCGAAGTTTGAAGATAAGGTACGGGATGTCGTCGGTCTTTATCTCGACCCGCCTGACCGCGCTCTTGTGCTCTGCGTCGACGAAAAGAGCCAGATTCAGGCATTAGACCGGACCGCTCCGATTCTTCCATTGCGGCCGGGAATACCGGAGCGCCAGACGCATGACTACAAACGGCACGGAACGACGACTTTGTTCGCAGCCTTCAATATCCTGAATGGCAAGGTCATTGGCAGTTGCCTGCCGCGCCACCGCGGCAAAGAGTTCATTAAGTTCCTCAACCAACTGGAAAAGGAGGTGCCCCCGGATCTCGACATCCATCTCATCCTCGATAACTACAGCACCCACAAAAGCGCCGCCGTCCAGAACTGGCTCAAACCAAAGAGACGCCGCCGTTTCCATTTCCACTTCACGCCCACCAGCAGTTCCTGGCTCAATCAGGTCGAACGCTGGTTTGGCCTCATCACCGACAAGATGATCCGGCGAGGTACCTTCCACTCGGTCGAAGAACTGGAACGCGCCATCTACTCGTGGCTCGCCATCTGGAACGATATGCCCAAAGCCTTCTCCTGGAAGGCCTCCGCCGACGTTATCCTCGACAAGGTTCGCCGTTGTAAAGAATTAGCTGGGACGCCACACTAACTAACTAAATGGGGCGCAGATGCGCACGGTGTGGACGGTCGCCTGGCGAGAACCTTATTTTCGGTGACATTTATTTTCCCGCTTTCTTCCGATTAAATCCAATAACTTACGATTTTCCGCGCTTTCAGCCCCAAATCCCTGTGCTATCAAAATAGCCGAGGAGCCAACTATGTCACCAGCCGAATCCACCCCACCCATCGAAATCCACGGGACCCCGCACGCCCGAAGGCAAAGAACGATCCAGCCACAACGCCCTCCGCCACGGCCTAACCGGACGTGTCGTCGTCCTGCCCTCTGAGGACATCAACGTCTACCACGCCTTCTGCAAAGAGCTCATGGCCGACCTCGCCTCGAAACCCCGGTCGAGCGCCAATACACCCAAACCTTCTGCGACACCCAATGGCGTCTGAACCGCGCCCGCTCGATCGAAGACAGCATGCTCGCCCTCGGTCATTTCGAGGGCGCAACCGTTCCCGGCATCGACCACCCCGAAATCGAGGCCGCCCTGACCGCCGCCAAAGTCTTCCGCAACGATTCGAAATCCTTCATGAACCTGACCCTCTACGAGCAGCGCCTGCAGCGCACCCAAAAAGAAGCGCTGCGCCAGCTCCAGGAACTCCAGGCCAAACGCCTCGCCGCAAGACAGGCCGCGCTCGACGAAGCCGTAGCTCTCCGCAACCTGCACAAAATGAAAGAAGAGCCCTTCGTCATCGACGCCACCAGTTCGTTTTTTCGACCGCCGAAATCGAGCGCGATGCCCACTCGCCAGAACCGCCTCGCTGACGCCCAAAACGCCCGCTCCCACCATTACAACCTGGCCGCCTACCGCGAATCCCCGCTCCAACAAGCCGCCTGACTTGCGTCCCAGCACCGAATGGCAATAGACTCTCTGTTTGTTGGAGGCTCACCAATAGAATGAATCGCACAGCATCATGGTTGTTGAAATCGCTCGCCGCCGCCGCGTTCGCCGCAATCACCCTCACGCCCGGACCATCCGCGCACGCCCAGCAGGGCACACCCGCCAGCGGTGAATGGCGCGTCAACGGAGGCGACGCCGGCAGCACCCGCTACTCCCCGCTCGATCAGATCAACGCCTCCAACGTGAAAACCCTGCAGGTCGTCTGGCGCTGGAAGGCCCAGAACATGGGTCCCGCCCCCCAGGCCGCCTGGGAAGTCACCCCGCTCATGATCGGCGGAAAGCTCTACTTCACCGCCGGCACCGGCCGCACCGTGGTCGCCGCCGACGCACTCACCGGCGAAACTCTCTGGACCTACCGCGGCGATGACACCGCCGAGCGCGGCGCCGTCCGCCCCAACAATCGCGGCCTCAGCTATTGGACCGACAACAAAGGTGACGACCGCATCCTCTTCGTCACCCCCGGCTACCAGCTCGTCGCACTCAACGCCAAAACCGGCGCGCCCATCGCCAACTTCGGCGTCGACGCCCACGTCGACCTCTGGAAAGGCCTCGACCGCACCGAAGTGAAGAAGGAATCGATCGGCGCCACCTCACCGCCCATCATCGTGCGCGACGTCGCCGTCGTCGGCGCTTCCCTCAAAGTCGGCGTCTCGCTCCCCACCAAACTCAACACGCCCGGCTACACCCGCGGCTACGATGTCCGCACCGGCAAGCTGCTCTGGACCTTCCACACCGTCCCGCAGGCCGGCGAAAAAGGCACGGAAACCTGGCTCAAGGATCCCGCCACGGGCATCGAATCCTGGAAGTTCACCGGCAACACCGGCGCCTGGGGACCCCTCACCGGCGACGAAGAGCTCGGCTACGTCTACATCCCCGTCGAAGCGCCCAGCGGCGATCTCTACGGCGGCCAGCGCCCCGGCGCCAATCTGTTTTCCGACAGCCTCGTTTGTCTCGACGCGAAGACCGGCAAGCGCATCTGGTACTACCAGTTGATCCATCACGAAATGTGGGATTACGATATCCCGGCCGCCCCGATCCTTCTCGACATCACATGTCGACGGCAAAAAGATCAAAGCCGTAGCGCAGGTCAACAAGTCGGCCTTCACCTTCGTTTTCGACCGCACCAACGGCAAGCCCGTCTGGCCGATCGACGAGAAACCCACGCCCCAGGGCAACGTTCCCGGCGAATGGTATTCGCCCACGCAGCCGTTCCCATCCAAGCCCGCGGCCTTCGATCGCCAGGGAGTCACCGAAGCCGACCTCGCCGACTACACGCCCGAAATCAAAGCCGAAGCTCTGAAGGTCGCTTCGCAATACGTAATGGGACCCATCTACACGCCGCCGATCGTGAAGGACACCGGCGGCAAAATCGCCACCATTCAGCTTCCCGGCGCAGGTGGCGGAGCGAACTGGATGGGCGGATCAGTTGACGCCGAAACCGGCTGGCTCTACGTGCCCTCGACGACCTCTCCCTACTTCTCAGCCCTCGCGCCCAGGCACCGGAAAATCGGAGATGCAGTACGTCGTAGCCGGCGGCGGAGCCGGCAACAACACCGTGATGGGCCTGCCGCTGATCAAAGGACCTTACGGCCGCATCACCGCCATCAATCTCAACACCGGCGAGCACGCCTGGATGATTCCCAACGGCAAGCCCGCCGCGAACCTCGTCAACAACCCCGCCCTCAAAGCCGCGGGCATCGACGCCAGCAACTGGGGAGGCGGCCAGCGTTCGCCCATCCTCGTCACGAAGACGCTGCTCTTCGAAGGCAGCGACACCCTGCGCGCCATCGACAAGAAGACCGGCGCGGTGATCAACGAAATGCCTCTGGGCGCGAACCTCAGCGGCGGCACCATGACCTACGCGATCAACGGCCGCCAGTTCGTAGTAGCGGTGGTCGGCGGCCAGCAGGGCGGTGGTGCGGAACTCGTCGCGCTCGCGCTGCCTGTTCCCGGCGAAGGGCGCGGAGGCCGTGGTGGTCGGGGTGGGCGCGGTGGTCCACCGCCCGCAGCCGAAGCAAACCCGTAATGGTACATGCGGCTTCAGTCCGCGTTCATTTGAATCTTGCAAAATGCGGCTCAAGCAATCGGATTCTGCACCCGCTGTTGCTCGTCTTGACACGATCGCTCAGCCGTGATAGCGTTCGACCTGAATTTGTGTAGTAGCCTAAGTGAGAGATAATCGAGGTAATCAATGAAACAGAAACTGGTTGTTTGCATGGCGGGCCTTCTGCTCGCGGCCGCGCTGCCTTTGCTCGCCCATCATTCCTTTGCCGCTGAATACGACGGCAACGCGAAACTGACCCTGAAAGGCACCATCGCCAAGATCGACTGGATGAACCCCCACATCTGGATCTACATCGATGCCAAAGATGAAGCCGGGAAGGTCACCCGTTGGCAGTGCGAAGGCGGACCGCCCAATTCATTGACCCGCAATGGCTGGACCAAAGACGCCGTGAAGACCGGCGACGAAGTCACCATCGAAGGTTTCCGCGCCAAGGACGGCACCAACACCTGCAACTCCCGCTCGATGAAGATGCCCGACGGCCGAGTCGTCTTCGCCGGCAGTGCCGACGACGGCGCCCCCAAAGGCAAGTAGTTGTTCTCCAGGAGATTCTGACGTGAAAAAGCCTGTATTGACTTTGAGCGTCACCACCATGGCGATCGGCGCCATGCTGCTGGTGACCGCGCCCGCGTTTGGCCAGGGCCAGGGAGCCGGTCCGCAGGGCCGTAACCCGGCCGCCCCGACCGGTCCCGCGCCGCGCCTCCCCGATGGTCATCCGGACTTCAGCGGACTCTGGGAGCGCGCCTACACTCCCGACATGACCGCTTTCGGCCGCAATCAGTCCCCCGATCCGTCGCTCCCGGATGAAGCTGCCGATCCGAAAGCGCCACCGGGACGCGCCGGTGCCCGCGCGAAGAAGCAGTTGCCCTACACGGCTCTCGGCAAGAAGCGCAGTGGGATGCCTACGATGCCGCCAACGGCGACTATACCGGCAGCTGCATGCCGTTCGGTCTGACGCGATCCATCAACTCGCCCGATCCCCTGCAGATCATGCAGAATTCGAAGTATCTCGGGCTTCTGTTCGAGCAGAACACCTGGTTCCACATCGTCCGCATCGGCGGTGAGCACCCGAAGAACATCACGCCCAGCTGGTTCGGAGATTCCGTCGCCAAATGGGATGGAGACACGCTCGTGATCGACACCATCGGCTTCAACGGCAGAACGAGGCTCGATACCAACGGCCATCCGCACAGCGCCCAGATGCACGTGATCGAAAAATACACGCGCACCGATCTCGGGCACATCGCCTACGAAATCACCATCGACGATCCCGTGACCTACACCAAACCCTGGAAGAACATCCGCACCTTCAACCTGCGGACCGACTGGGAGATCATGGAATACTCCTGCGAAGAAAACAACAAGGATTTCTTCGAAGGCCACATCAAAGCCACGGCGAATCCGAACGACACGGGCGCATCGTTCAAGAAATAACCGGCGATCAGCCGAAGATAATCCGCTTCCACTCAACTTTCGGTTTCTGAAAATTGACGAGAAGACACAGCGCCAGGCCTGAAGCTTTTAAATAGTTCAGGCATTGCGCGGTGTGTTCGTTGGAGAGACGTTCGGCACACTTCAACTCGATGACCAGCACATCTTCAACGAGCACATCGGCAAAGTATTCTCCCACCGGCTCGCCTTTGTAAGCTACTTCAAATGACGCTTCGGCTGTAGCTCCGATGCCACGCAGGCGAAGTTCCGTGAGCAACGCGCGCTGGTAAACCTTTTCGAGGAACCCGGCACCCAGCGTATTGGAAACCTCAAAGATCGCACCAAGCACACGCTCGGTCAACGAGTCGAAGTATCCGTGTTCATCGGTGTTCATCCGTGGCCATAATGATTTGGTGGCGCACCCACGTAACGCCTCTAAAATTTATTATCGGCCGTTGATCGAGTTGCCTTTTATCTTCCCCGGCCCGGATTAATAGTCCCCTCATCCCAATGCTCATCCGCCTTCCCATCCACAAACCGCCACATATCGAAATGGGTAGTCGTATAAGTCTTCCCCGCCTCGCGCGGATCCGGCCGGGTACTGACCGTCGCCACGCAAACCAGATCACCCTGCGCGAGAACCGCGACAACCTTCGTCTTCGCATCCTTCAACGTAGCCGGCAGCGGACCGCCCGGCCGTGCGCCGAACGCTTTCATAACCGTCTCCCGACCGCTCGAGAAACCCGGATTATGCTGAATATACCGTTCCGTGAGCCATTTATCGGCCTCGCTCCAATGCCCGGCTTCCAGCAGGTCGATCACGATATGCATAGCGGCCTGCTTGTTCCGGTTCAGCACCGGATCTTTATCGGTAAACAAAGCGGTCGGGTCGGCAGCACCCGTTACAGGGACGGCCTGACCGAACACAAAAGGAGAAGCAACAACTGCGAGCAAGCCAACAAGGGCAAAGCGTTTCATGCGTACTATAGTTTGCCAACCACCCGGACCATGTCAAGTAGCCCCCGTCATCTTCGCGTCCTGTGAAGTCGGTTGAACTTCTCGACCGCCAGATCGGCGAACCGGCCGAAATGGTCGCGAAGCCGGTCGCGTCACATATCACTCCCGGCTCACAGCCTGTAATCGGGATATTAATCCGGAATTTTAATCCGGAAAACCTCGATCAGCATCGGAAATAAGGAAAAGATTTGTCTTCCCATCGAAGTTTAAATTACCCTTGACACAAGAAGAACCCGAACATATAGTCAATCCAATCAGCTCTTCCATAGTGAGTGAGCTTTGTTCGTTTCGTAACGATTTTGGGGAGGGTTCGCCTTGAAAAATCAGGTTATATTTTTGTCGATGTTGTCGATAATTGCTGGCGGTGCAGCCTTCGGCCAGACCGCGGCGGGAACGTTGACAGGCCTTGTGAAGGACCCGACGGGGGCAGTAATCGCGGGTGTTCCCGTGGTCGCTACGAACGCTGATACCGGCGCAAGGATCACAGGCGCCACTTCGCAAACCGGAAACTACACGATTCCCCAGATACCTGTCGGCAAGTACAGCGTCACCTTCGAACAGCCCGGGTTCAAAACGTTCCGCGAGGCGAACGTGACCATTGATGCGGCTCAAACTGTCCGGCTGGACGTCGTGATGGAACTCGGCGCCGCCTCAGACTCCGTCACGGTCACAGACCAGTCGACGGTGCTCCAGACAGACACGGGAGCCACTGTCCGGGACATCCTGACCAAGCAGATTCAGGATCTGCCTGTGTTACCGCTCGGCACTTTTGTTCGTGATCCGCTGGCACTGGCTTACACTCTTCCGGGCAGCGTGAATCAGTTCGGATCCGGTTTTGGGGCACGCATTGATGGGCTCCCGGTCACCAGCAACCAATACCGCATCGACGGAGAAATTGTCACCAATTCGGGCGCCTCGACGATCACAGTCCGTAACAACGTCAGCCCCGACGCCATCCAGGAAGTCGCGATTCAGTCCAGTAATTTCAATGCGGAATTCGGATCGGTTTCCGGCGCCGTCTTCAATCAGGTGATCAAATCCGGGACGAATCAATATCACGGCACTGCCTACGACTACCTGACCAATGACTTCCTGAACGCCTCCGACGCCGCGAGTCATGCGAAAACCAGGGTACGCGGCAACGATTACGGGGTCAACATCGGCGGGCCTGTCAGGATCCCGAAGCTTTATAACGGTAAAGACAAGACATTCTTCTTCGCCAACTTTGAACAGTACCTCCAGTATCTGATTAACGTTCCCACTACGACCCCCACAGTTCCGACGGCCGCATACCGGTCTGGCGACTTCAGCGGTTTGATCGCGGCATCGGGCTCGGGCGGTAATCCGATCAACCTTCAAATCAACGGCCACACCTATCACGATCCCCTCGGCAACACCATCCCGCTCGGCACCATCTTCAACCCGACCACCACTCGGACCGTTGTCTGCGACACGGCGCTGTCGCAGGATTGCGGAGGGAATGGGAACGTGGTGACCATTCGGTCGCCATTTGACGGCAACAAGATTCCCGCCAGCATGATCGACAAGGTCTCCGCCGCAATTCTCAGCAAGTACGTCCCGCTCCCGAAAGGCCCGAATGCCGCTGCTGGAATTCTCACCAGCAACTACTTCAATCCATTCCGCGGGTCGCGTATTACCCGTTCGCCTACGCTGAAGATTGATCAGAACCTCGGCGCGAAAGCGCGCCTGAGCTTTACTTATTCCGACAATCACACGGAGTCGCCCGTACAGGCACTCGGGCTTGGCGAAGGATTTCCCGGAACCGATCACCGGCAATGGCGGCACGTTCGAGAATTCGCCGACGTTCCGCCTGAATTTCGACTACACGTTGCGCCCCACCATGATTGTGCACGTTGGGATCGGCTTCCAGGAATTTAACTTCTGCAATTGCGCCGTGACCACGAATTACAACGCCGCCACCGATATCGGACTGACTGGCGCAACCCTGAACCAGACATTTCCGCGGATGAATTCCACCGTGGTGACAACTCCGCAGGTTGGCGGGCTGAGCGTACTTGGGCCTCCCCCACAGGCCTCCTCGCCGGAACGGCATCCGACGAGTTCCGCCAGCCTCACCTGGGTTCATGGAAACCACACGTTCAAGATGGGCGGTGACTTCCGTAAAGACTACCTGGTGACGGTCTCGACCGCGAACACCTCGGGAACCTTCACTTTCGGCGGTGGCAGCGCGGGCGTTCAGACCGGCAACGGCATCACCTGGCAGCCCTCGCTGGATGGTCTCACCGGATTCACCGGTAATACAAACGTCGGCTTCGGGTTCGCGAACTTTCTGCTGGGCAGCGTAACGAGCCTGACATTGAGCCAGCCCGCGGATTATCGCCAGACGAAATCACAAACCGGCGTGTACGTGCAGGATACCTGGCGCGCGCGCAACAACCTGACGCTTGACTTCGGGCTTCGCTGGGACTACGGGACCTATTCCAAAGAGGATTATGGCCGTACCGTGGACTTCAGCCCAACCACACCCAACCCGAGTGCGAGTGGCCGCCCGGGAGCCTATATCTATGAGGCCACCTGCAAATGCCAGTTTGCCCATAATTACCCGTACGCCTACGCCCCGCGGCTGGGGTTCGCGTACACGCTGGACAGAAAGACCGTGTTCCGCGGCGGCTTCGGTCTTGCCTATGGATTCACTACTCGCTGGAGCGGGCCGGATCATCAACAGTGTTGTCACACCCACTCTGCAGAATGGTTTTGATGACTTCAAACTGCAGGACGGCATTCCGGCGAGGTATCAGCCAACCTGGCCGAACTACGATCCAGGCTTTGGATTCGTGCCGAACACGGTCAATACGCTTGCAGAGCCAGTCTCGATCGATCCAAACGCCGGCCGGCCGGATCGCACGTGGCAGTGGAACCTTGCTGTTCAGCGGGATCTCGGCCACGATCTGGTGGTGGAAGCCTCTTACATCGCCAACCGCAATGTATGGCAGTCCACGGGCGGCTCAGCACGCGCCGGCTTCCAGGATCTGAACGCGATTTCCGTGGATACCCTGAATCGCTACGGGTTCACTGTCGGCAACCTCGATGACGCCACTCTTCTCAACACTCAATGGAGCCGGCTCAGTGCTGGACAGCTTCAAACTCTGGCTGCTCGTGGTGTAACTGTGCCTTACGCGTTCTTTCCCGATTTCGGGGCCTTTCGCCGCAACGGTGTTGCAGGGGCTCAAGCCTTTTCCGCAATTCAGCAGCGTGATCGCGCCGGCCGCGCCGCAGGGCAAGTCATGGTATGACTCGCTCCAGTTGCAAATGAACAGAGCGCCTCACACACGGCCTGTTGGCAAACGTGAACTACACCTGGTCCAGGAACCTCCAGTTCATCAATTCTCCGGACGTCTTCAATACGAGCGTCGGCAAGGATCTGGTGGCGGCCAATCCGCCGCAGGTTCTTCGCATCACTTTCGACTACGACGACGCCGCGGCCCAAAGCGGATTCCCATCCTCGGCAACAAATACGTATCGCAGATCGTCGGCGGTTGGGGAGTGGCGGCTGCGCTTGTACTACCAGACCGGGGCTTACATCGGTCGTCCCCTCGCCGGTTCCAACAACACGATCAGCCGCTGGCTCGGCCGTGGTCCCGGAACTGCAGGATGCGTTGGGTGCGGAGCACAGCTGAAGAAGAACGCGGACGGAAGCTACATGAGCCCGTGGTCGGTTGACTGGACCGATCTGAGCGGCACTCATCACACCGATCCGCTCGATATCAACTGCCGCTGTTTCGATCCGGCAAAGACCGTTGTGTTGAACCCGAATGCGTGGCAGCCGATTCCCGATGCGGGATGGACGTCGGATACCTCTACGTATTCATTCTTCCGGGCTGCGCGCCGCCCGAGTGAGTCGGCGAACATTGCGCGGAACTTCCGTATCAAAGAGAAATACACATTCCAGATCCGGATGGAGTTCCAGAACATCTTCAATCGCGCGTTCCTCCCGGCGCCGCAGATAACGACGTTCAGCCCTGTCAACGCCAGTGCGACTTTGCAGAAAGGCTCGAACGGGAACTATATTGGCGGTTTTGGCACGTTCGGCAACCTGGGTAACTCCTCCGCATTGGGGGCCCAGCGCACGGGGCAGGTCATCGCACGGTTCACATTTTAAGCTATACCCGTGGGGCAGGCCATCGTTTTTCCGTGGCCAGCCCCATTCCCACCCAGGACATTGGCCGATTCCAGCCTCCCGTTCGCCAATGGCGCGGAGCTCGCTCCCGAAGCGCTGTACAAGACAATTTCCTCGCTGGTCGAGCTGGGCGCACTTCCGCCGTCATCCCATTCCGCATCCGTAGTCTGATTCAGCAAAGCGGGCAGGTCGCGGATCGAAGCACGATCGATTTTCATATTCGCGAAACGCGCGTTATCCGCCCTTGTGCGAGCGCTGACGCCGGTGGGCCGTGTTGCCCCCACCATTCGAGGCTCATTCGCGAACAACGATATGCTCTGAAATGGAGATGTAAAGATGAGCCAGGCAGATACCTATGTCCTCTCTTGCTCGTTTTGCCATAAGTCGCAGGATTCCGTTTCGAAGCTTATTTCGAGCGCCAGCCCGAGTGACTACAGGAGGGCCAACATCTGTGATGAGTGCATCGCCGTTTGCGCCGCCATTCTGGAAGACGACCGCGACCAGTCTGCTGCAGTTTCGGGGACTCCTGTGACTGAGGGCGAGAAGCATCCGCTCCTTTCCCACAGGCTGGTTTCGTCTTTGTTGACCGCAGTCGAGAAATGGATCAGGCGTGAGTCTGTGGGCGGTAATGCCGCTCAGGAGATTGCTGAAGTTCGAAGAGTCGCCGTAAAAATCATGGAGATTAAGAACCCGGGAATCCCATATTCTCCAGACCAGCGCGGGCGTGTTCTTCGGACCACATGGACATGTATAGTCGGCAAACCACCGATTGAGACTGACCTGCGCTCTCCGTCCGTCACAAGGAAAGATCGGGCGTTCCCCGTCAAGTTGAAGACCGAAGAACCTCATTTCCAGTTGTGACCATGGACGCTATGCAGCTACCTGAAGCACGATCTTACCTGGAGCATGTGTTGCAGCGCCATGTTCGAAGGCTTCGCGTGCGCGGGCGAGCGGCAACACTTCGGCTATCACCGGCTTAAGCTTCCCCCCATCGACCAATGCGCTGATTTGATCCAGCTGCCCTCGATTACCACTCACGATGAAAAATATGCCGCGCATGCCGTTCTGCTCAGCTTCGCCGGCCGGAATCGGCGAAACCAGCGTTATCAGGACGCCTCCTTTCCGAAGCACGCGCCAGGAACGCCTACGCGTTTCACCACCGATAGTGTCAAGTACCACATCGATGTCTCGCAGCGTATCCTCGAAGCGCATATCGCGGTACTCGATGACAACATCGGCTCCGAGGCTATGCACGAACGCTGTGTCGCGCGCAGACGCCGTGGCCACTACGCGGGCGCCTTGCCAACGTGCCAGTTGCACTGCCAGGGACCCGACACCGCCGGCTCCGCCGTGGATCAGGACGCTTTGTCCGGCGGCAAGGTGCGCATGTTCGAAGAGCGCCTGCCAGGCTGTCAGCGCCGAAAGCGGCAGCGCCGCGGCCTGTGCGTGAGGGATGCCGCGCGGCTTCAAAGCCAGATTGATCGCCCGCACTGCCGCGAACTCAGCAGCCGCTCCGTCACGCGGAAAATCAGCAAGTCCATAGACCTCGTCGCCGATCCGAAAATCAGTTACATCAGCCGCCATCCGCTCCACCGTCCCCGAAACCTCATGGCCCAGGATGCCCGGGATCCTTGGCGCCCCGTCCGCGTTCTGATAGGTCTCGTCCCAAGTCAGTTCCGCGGGCGTGATGCCAGTGGCGCGCACCCGCACCAGCACATCCCCACTTCGGACCTCCGGCAGTGGGGCATCCTCGAAAAATATCTGCTCCGGTCCGCCCGGCCATGAGTTCTGACGGCCTTCATGAAAATCTCCCTGGTAACATTTTGGCATCGATCGATTCAATTGGGTGGTACGGTGTGACACGGCAACAACTCTCGCTGATCCGGTATGAATTCCACTTGGACGTATCGCCGGCGACACGTCTCCGTGGAACTGGCGTCATAACTCCCGAATGTTAAACTCAAGACTCTCCCCCTGTCCGGTGAGGCCAATCTTCACAGCCCAACCCTATGTCGATTCACGTTTCGCTGAATCATAAAACCCGCTATCGATATGACCGCCGGATCAACCTCGGTCCCCAGGTAGTTCGCCTCCGCCCCGCGCCTCACTGCCGCACGCCAATCCTCTCCTACTCGCTGAAAATCGCGCCCGCCAACGCACTTCATCAACTGGCAGCAGGATCCCCAGGCCAACTACCTCGCGCGCCTCGTCTTCCCCGAGCCCACCAACGAGTTCTCCGTCGAAGTCGACCTCGTCGCCGAAATGGCGGTCTTCAACCCCTTCGACTTCTTCCTCGAACCCGCCGCCGAGAACTATCCCGTTCACCTACGACGAAGCGCTCGCCCGCGAACTCCGCCCCTATCTCGAAACCGAGCCTGCCGGCTCCGCTCCTCACCGCCTGGCTCACACAGGTCTCGCGCGAAAAACTCCGCACCATCGACTTCCTCGTCGACCTCAACCAGCGCCTGCAAAGCGAAATCGGCTACGTCATCCGCATGGAGCCCGGCATCCAGACCTGCGAGGAAACGCTCGGCCTCCGCACCGGCTCCTGCCGCGACACCGCGTGGCTACTCGTCCAGATCCTGCGCCATCTCGGACTCGCCGCGCGCTTCGTCTCCGGCTATCTGATCCAGCTCGCGCCCGACGTGAAGCCGCTCGAAGGCCCCGCCGGCCCGACCTCCGACTTCACCGATCTCCACGCGTGGACCGAAGTCTATCTGCCCGGCGCCGGCTGGGTCGGCCTCGATCCCACCTCCGGCCTGCTCGCCGGCGAAGGCCACATCCCGCTCGCCTGCACGCCGGACGCCTCCAGCGCCGCGCCCATCTCCGGCGCTCTCGATCCCTGCGAAACCGAGTTCTCGCACGAGATGACGCGTGCAGCGCATCTTCGAATCGCCGCGCGTCACCAAGCCCTACAGCGAGCAGCAGTGGCAGCAGATCGAAGCCCTCGGCCATCGCGTCGACGAACGACCTCAAAGCGGGCGACGTCCGCCTCACCATGGGCGGCGAACCCACCTTCGTTTCCATCGACGATGCCGATGGCGCCGAGTGGACCATCAGCGCCTTCGGCCCCAACAAGCGCCGGCTCTCCGTGGATCTCATCCTCAAGACTGCGCGACCGTTTCGCCACCGGCGCGCTCATGCATTTCGGACAGGGCAAGTGGTATCCCGGCGAGCCGCTGCCGCGCTGGGCGCTCGGCTGTTACTGGCGCAAAGACGGCGTTCCGATCTGGGCAGACCAGACCCTCTTCGCCGAAGACGCCGAAGACTACAAATACAACGCCGCCGATGCGCGCCGCTTCCTCGAAGCCCTCACCAGACGTCTCGAAGTCGACCCGCAGTTCATCATGACGGCCTATGAGGACGTCCTCTACTACCTCTGGCGCGAGCGCAAACTCCCCGCCAACGTAGACCCCGCCGATTCCAAACTCAAAGACCCGATCGAACGCGCGCAACTGGCCCGCGTCTTCGAAGAAGGCCTCGGCAAAACCATCGGCTACGTGCTCCCGCTGCGCCGTTTCCCCGGCCGCTCAGGCGCGCCTTACTGGACATCGCCAGCCCTGGTTCCTCGCCTCGGAACGGCTCTTTCTCGTGCCCGGCGATTCGCCCATGGGCTATCGCCTGCCGCTCGAATCGCTGCCGTGGACCAAACCCGAAGACACCGAGTGGAGCTTCGACATCGATCCCTTCGAGGAACGCGACAAACTCCCCGAACTGCCGGCTCCGCAAGCCGCACCTCTTCAAGCAGAACGCCTTCAAGGCCGGACCGCCCGCCAACCGCGAGCATCGCGAACTCAAACCGAAGCCGCCCAAGAAAGGCGAATCTGCCACATGGGTCTCGCGCCCCGCGATCTGCGTCCAGGTGCGCGAGGGCAAGCTCTACATCTTCATGCCGCCGGTCGAATACCTCGCCGACTATCTCGATCTGGTCACCGCCATCGAAGACACCGCCGCGCACCTCGCCATGAAGATCGTGATCGAAGGCTACACGCCGCCTTACGATCCGCGCATCTCGGTCCTCAAGGTCACGCCCGATCCCGGCGTGATCGAAGTGAATGTCCACCCCGCGGAATCGTGGGCGGAACTGGTCGCGAACACCACAGCGCTTTACGATCTGGCGCGCCAATCGCGCCTCGGCACCGAGAAATTCATGCTCGACGGCCGCCATTCCGGCACCGGCGGCGGCAATCACGTCGTCATCGGCGCGGCGCTCCCGGAAGACAGCCCGTTCCTCCGCCGGCCCGATCTGTTGCGCAGCATGGTCGGCTTCTGGCAGAACCATCCTTCGCTCTCGTACCTGTTTTCCGGCCTGTTCATCGGCCCCACCAGCCAGCATCCGCGCGTCGATGAGGCGCGCATGGATTCGCTCTACGAACTCGAAATCGCCTTCAGCCAGGTCCCCGACAAAGGCCAGCCGAACATCACGCCGTGGCTGGTCGACCGCATCTTCCGCAACCTCCTGATCGACCTCACCGGCAACACCCACCGCACCGAATTCTGCATCGACAAGCTCTATCCGCCCGATTCCGCCTCATCGCGTCTCGGCCTGGTCGAACTGCGCGCTTTCGAAATGCCGCCGCACGCGCGCATGAGCCTGACCCAGCAACTGCTGGTGCGCGCCCTGATCGCCCACTTCTGGGAGCACCCGTACAAGCGCCCGCTCATCTACTGGGGCACGGCCATTCATGACCGCTTCATGCTTCCTCACTTCGTCGAGCGCGATTGGGAAGATGTTCTCGCGGAACTGAACGAAGCCGGCTATCCGTTCCGCAAAGAATGGTTCGCACCGCATCTCGAATTCCGCTTCCCCGCCATCGGTTCCATCACGCAGCGCGGCATTCAGCTCGAACTCCGCCACGCCCTCGAACCCTGGAACGTGCTCGGCGAAGAGACGTCCGGCGGCGGCACGGCCCGCAATGTCGATTCCTCCGTCGAGCGCCTGCAGGTCAAAGTCTCGGGCCTGACCGATCCGCGATTTGTCGTGCTCTGCAACGGCCGCCCGGTGCCGCTCCACCCCACCGGCGTCACCGGCGAATATGTGGCGGGCGTGCGCTACCGCGCATGGCAGCCGCCTTCCTGTCTGCACCCCAACATCCCGGTTCACACCCCATTGGTCTTTGATATCGTGGACTTATGGTCGGGGCGTGCAATCGGGGGATGCACGTATCACGTCTCCCATCCCGGCGGGCGAGCCAACGAACAATTTCCGGTCAACGCCTACGAAGCGGAGAGCCGCCGTCTGGCCCGCTTCAGCGAGCATCGGCCATTCGCCGGGCCCGATGCCGGTGCCGAAGGAAGAACGTAATCCGGAATTCCCGTTCACATTGGATTTGCGCCGATCGCCGTGAGCTGTAAATGAGCATCTCCGTCGACACTCCCGTTGTTCCGCTGCTGGGTGAAGGCTACCGCCCCGCGCCCGGAATCTACGACGAGATGTCGAGCGCGCCCGGCACTTTCCGCCCGCACTGGGACGCGTACATGGCGTCGCTCTCGGACATCGGCCGCGAAGAACTGGGGCGCCGCTGGAAAACCGCCCAGCAGCGCATTCGCGAAAACGGCGTCAGCTACAACGTCTATGGCGACCCGCTCGGCATGGACCGCCCGTGGAACCTGGACGCCATTCCGATCCTGATTTCGCCCAACGAGTGGAGAGATCTCGAAGCCGGCCTGATCCAGCGGGCGCGCCTGCTGAACTGGATCGTCGCCGATATCTACGGCCCGCAAAAGCTGCTGCGCGGCGGCCATCTTCCGCCCGCCATCGTCTTCGGCAACCCGGGCTTCTGGCGGCCCTGTCACGACCTCCGCATACCGGACAACACGCACCTTCATCTGCTCGCCGTGGATCTCGCGCGCTCCGCCGACGGCCAGTGGTGGGTGCTTTCCGATCGCCTGCAAGCCCCCTCCGGCGCGGGCTATGCGCTCGAAAACCGCATCGTCCTGGCCGAGACTTTTCCGGATCTGTTTCGCGAGTTCAACGTCCAGCGGCTGGCTTCGTTCTTCCGCACCTTCCGCGACAATCTGCTTCATCTGTCGCCCTGCCATGAACCGCAATCCGAGCGTCGTGCTGCTCACGCCCGGACCTCTCAACGAAACTTACTTCGAGCATTCCTACCTCGCCCGCTATCTCGGCTTCACGCTCGCGCAGGGCGGCGATCTGACGGTGCGCGACAGCCGCGTCTTCCTGAAGACGCTCGAAGGCCTGAAGCAGGTGGACGTGATCCTGCGCCGCGTGGATGGCGGCTTCTGCGATCCCATCGAACTGCGCTCCGATTCCTTTCTCGGCGTTGCCGGACTCGTCGAAGCCGTGCGCGCCGGCAATGTTGTGGTGGCCAATGCGCTGGGCAGCGGAGTGATCGAAACGCCCGCTCTGATGCCATTTCTGCCCGGCCTCAGCAGCCGCTTGCTCGGCGAAAAACTGAAGCTGCCTTCGGTCGCCACGTGGTGGTGCGGACAGACCCCTGCGATGAATTACGTCCGCGACAACATGGATAACCTGGTGATCAAGCCGTCGTTTCCTGTCCACGGAGCGGAACCGGTGTTCGGCGGCAAGCTGAGCCGCGATGAGCGTTCGCGCCTGCTCGAAAAGATGCAAACCCGGCCGTGGGATTACACCGGCCAGGAGTTGTTGCATCTCTCCACGGCGCCGGTCTGGTCGGAAGACTCGCTTACGCCGCGCAAAGTCGTGCTGCGCGTTTTCGTGGCGGCGGCCGGAGATTCCTGGGTCGTGATGCCCGGCGGCCTCGCGCGCGTTTCTCCGTCGCTCGATTCGCCGGTCGTCTCGATGCAGCGCGGCGGCGGCAGCAAAGATACCTGGGTTCTTTCCGATCGCCCGGTCGATCACGTCACGCTGCAGCGCTCGCGCGATTCGCCCGGTCGTGCTGAATCGCGGCGGCACAAGCGATCTGCCCAGCCGCGCCGCCGACAATCTCTTCTGGCTCGGGCGCTACGCCGAACGCTGCGAGCATCTGGCCCGCGTGCTGCGCTGCATTCTGGTGCGGCTCACCGGCGAATCCGGAGCCACCGGAACCGCCGAATGGAATTCGCTGCTGAAGCTGCACGATTCCCTCGAAACCGAGGATTCGCGCATGACCGAGGACGATCCGCAGGGCCACCTCAACCCGGCGGCCGATTTCGAGCAGGAGATCCTTTCGCTGATCTTCGAAGAGGAGCGCCGCGACAGCCTCTTCTCGAATCTCAATCGCGTTTCGCGCGCGGTGGCATCCGTCCGTGACCGCCTTTCGAGCGATCTGCTGCGCGTGGTGAGCCAACTCGGTTCACTGGTGCGCGCGCCCGGACGTGCGCAGGCAGGAGAATCCGCGGCCTGGGGCTACGTCTCCGCGGGCGACGCGCTGGCGGTGCTGAATCGCTCGATCGGGACGCTCTCTTCGCTGCGCGGCATCGAACTCGAGAACATCACGCGCGGCCCCGGCTGGCATTTCCTCAGCATCGGCCGACGCATCGAGCGATCCATCCAGATGGTGAACCTGTTCCGCGCGACCATCGTGCCGCTGAGCGCGGGCACATGGCCCATGCTCGAAATGCTTCTCGAAGTGGGCGATAGTTCGATGACTTACCGGTCGCGCTACTTCACCGTCCTGCAGGCCGCGCCCGTGCTCGATCTGCTGATGAACGAAAAAGCCAATCCGCGGTCGCTCGCGTTCCAGATCGCGGATCTTTCCGAGCATTGCACTGCTTTATCCGCGACCCTGAAAGCGGCCGAATGGCCCTTCGCGAAACAGAACCGCGTGGAGATGGTGGCCGCCAATCTCTTCGGCGCGGATGTTTTCGATCTCTGCCGGCCCGAGCCCGATGGCTCGCGCTGGCATCTGGATAATCTCCTCGCCGCGATGGACATTGCGCTCGAGGCCTTCTCCGACGCCATCACCAACACCTGGTTCAGTCACGCGGAAATGGAGCGCCCGGCATGATCTATCAGGTGCGCCACAAGACCACCTACGACTACGAGGATCCGGTCTCCGTATCGCATCACATTCTGCGCCTGACGCCGCGCAACACCCGGGCGCAGACATGCAGGAAAACGGAGGTCGCCATCCTTCCGCGGCCTCCCGCGATTACCTGGCACCCCGACTATTTCGACAACCGCACCGGCACCTTCACGCTGCTGGAACCGCATGACCGTCTCATCGTGGATGCGATGAGCGAGATCGAGGTGACCGCGCCGGCGCTACCTCGATTCGCCGACTCTCCCCCGTGGGAGAGCGTGCGTGACTCGCTTGCCGGAAACTACACCGATGAGGGGCTGAATGCATACCAGTTCGTCGTTCGATTCCACCCGGGTCAAAGCAAGGCCGGAACTGCGTGAGTATGCGATCGAATCGTTCCCCGAGGGGCGTCCGCTGCTGGATGCGAGTGATGGATCTCACCAGCCGGATCTTCCATGACTTCCGGTTCGACACCAAGGCTACCGAGGTCAGCACGCCGGTCGAGACGTTCTTTGAAAAGCGCCGCGGCGTGTGCCAGGACTTTTCGCATCTGCAGATCGCATGCCTGCGGTCGCTGGGAATGCCCGCCCGCTACATCAGCGGCTATCTGAGGACTCGTCCGCCCGCCGGACAAGCCGCGCCTTATCGGAGCGGATGCGTCGCACGCGTGGTGTTCCGCGTGGAGCCCCGGAGCGGGCTGGGTGGATTTCGATCCCACCAACAACTGCGTGCCGTCAGACGGCCACATCACCGTCGCATGGGGGCGCGATTACAGTGACGTCAGCCCCATCCACGGAGTTCTGCTGGGCGGGGCCCGCCACACCCTCGACACAGGCGTTGATGTGATACCAATTGAATAGAGCCCTCTAACCGGGGCGTTGATATATTTCACGCAACGATTGCTTGCGCCTCAATTACTACCTGTCGGTGCTAATATCGCGGCAGAGTGGCCTGAGTTGCGAAAACTCGCTCGGATCGGCATGTGGTTCATGCTGTAACTGCTGCGTCGTTCTTGATGGAGTATTGGGAGAAGGCGCCTTATCCGGCCCTGAGGCCGAAGCGCTGGGCCAGACTTCAGTGCCGACTTCGTTGCCGAGCAGGTCCGTCAGGGACTTGCGGCGATGGATGTTGAGGTTATCCAGAATCAGGTGGATCGTGTCGGCTGCGGGTACCGAAGCGCCAGTTCGAAGGCCACTTTGGCGAATTCGAATCCGGAGCGGTCAGGCGTGACGGAGGTGAAGTGACGGCCGGCCTTCGGCTCCACAGCGCAGAAAATGTTGGCGGTGCCACGACGCTCGTATTCGTTGTCCTGTCGTGCCTCGCGGCCCGGTTTGGCCGGTGAGGCGGGGCGCACGTCGGCATGCAGCGTGACTGGCTTCTCATCGAGGCAGACTACGGGCTCCTGCGGATTGTAAGGCCGCTCGTAGACTTCCAGAACGTCCTCCATTTTGGCGATGTAGTCTTCATTGAGTTCCGCCACGGTCGCGGTTACCAGCGCATAGATCGTGAGCTCTTTCGATTCCCGATGCAGCTTGAGCTTGAACCGGTCCGCCAGCAGGTTCTGAAGCATCACTCGCACTTGTTCGAGCGGCGTGCCGGGCGGGTACTTCGCAGCGATGTCATATCTCGCAAAGTTCAACCAGTCGGGCGCGGAGATGGCATTGTCCCGGTCTTCGCTCACGTTGTATGCCAGTGCGATGCACTTCCGCAGCGACATGTTTTCGAGGTATAGCTCGGTTGGCCCAGGCCGCGTCGATGACCGCCCATTATCCGAGGTGTTGGGCTTGATCGAAGCAACCTCGAAAGACTGCGATCGGGCACTGGTGGCAAACGAGAGAACGACGATTGCGGGCGGGATCATTCGACTGATGTGCGTCACATCGATGATTACGATCGAACGCGGCTTCGGTTAACGAGCTATTGCTTCAAGACCGGCCGGATATCTTTAAATAGCCGCTCCAGCAGAGCCACAGTGCCAATCCAAGTGAGGCTGCCGTGCCCACGTCGAGCGGTACCCGATCGACCACAATCCGTATCGCCATAAGGACAAGCACACCGAGACCAAGCGCGATCTGAACCTAGGGAGGAAGGCGCGATTTCATGAACATGGATGGCCGCGCTATTCTACGCCAAATACGGGACGGGCGTAGAATCTTAGGGAGGTTGATGCAGATGGCACGCTCCCGCAAGATAATATTCGGACTCCTTGCAGCTGCAACGCTTGTGTGGGGCCAGTCGGCGCACAAGGCGCCGACTGCTGCCGATTGGGCGGCGCTCGCAAAACTGCCCGACTTCACGGGCGTCTGGGAGATCCCGTTAGGCGGCGGTGCGGCGCGCGGCGGCCGAGGCCCGGTGGCACAGCCCTCGCTCACGCCGGCGTACGCAGCCAAAGCGAAGGCCGAGGCGGAAGCCCGTCAGTCGACGAAAGCCGAAGACAATCTCTCCGCCAATTGCCTGCCGCCCGGCATGCCCGGGATCATGGGCCAGCCCTATCCGATTGAAGTGCTGATGACACCCGGCCAGGTGACCATCGTGATCGAGGCGTACACGCAGGTGCGGCACATCTACACCGACGGACGGCCGATGCCGGAGGATCCAGACCCCAGTTTCGATGGCACTTCGACCGGGCACTGGGAAGGCGGAACGCTGGTCGTCGAGACGACGGGATTCGAGCCGGTCCCGCGTGGAATCAACTTTCCTTACAGCGAGAAGATGAAGATTGTGGAACGCTTCAAGCTCGACGATCCCGATACGCTGGATGTCGAGACGACGATCCAGGATCCGCTGGCCCTGACAAAACCCTTCCCGATGGGGAACCGGATCTTCAAACGGCACCGGAGCTGGACGATTTCCGAGTACGTCTGCGAAGAGAACAACCGGAATTTTGTCGACGAAAAAGGCAAGGCGGGAATCAATCTCGGCAACCCCACGGCTGCCCCGAAATAATCGATAAAATGAGAGGCGCAATGAAGAACAACGTGAAACAAGCCTTCCTGCGGGGACTCATGATCGCAAGCATCGTCGCAGGCGGGACGAGCCTCGCGGTGGCGCACCACTCGGCCGCGATTTTCGACTCCACGACGACAAAAGAGCTCACGGGTACGGTGAAAAAATTCGACTACACCAATCCGCACACGTGGGTGTGGATCGATGTGCCGAACAGTCAGGGCGGTGTGGATACCTGGGGCGCGGAAGGCATGAGCCCCAACTATCTGAACCGGCGCGGCTGGACGCGCAACACGCTGAAGCCCGGCGACAAGATCACGATCACCATCCGGCCAATGAAGGATGGCGAGAAGGCCGGCATGTTCGTTATGGGCAAGCGACCCGACGGCGAAATTCTGCGGATGAACGGCGAAGCGAAAGAGTAGATTTATTTCGGAGTGGAGATCTGATCGACATCCACGTCGAGGTTGTGGCCAATACGGAAGCCGTATAGTCCGTCTGCGTGTACTTTGCTCTTCGGCTGGCGGTTGACCTCGGTGCCGTTCACCGAGAAGATCACGTTATCGCCCTGGACCTGGATGGCCAGCGTATTGGTCTGCTTGCCGTCGTCGCCCTGTTTGACGATGGCCGGGTTTGCGGTCCAGTTCATCACTGCGATCGGGCGTTGGTCGCCTTCGCGGTTGGCAATGTAAAATTCGCCCTGATTGCGCACCAAGAAGTAGGAGTAAGTCTGGTGGGCGCCGGCGAGATCGCTGCCGCCGATTATTAATCCATAGGAGATCGGGTGCGAAGGCGCGGCTTTCTGTGTCAAGCGCGCGGAGAATTTGTAGTCGCCGGTTTTGTTCCAGTCGCTGCGATAGAAGGTCCCAGCGGAACCCATCGCGAAGTGGTACACGCCGGCGGTGATGCTGAATTTCAGCTGGTCGGCGGTACCGCGATCCGGCCGGACCATCCAGCCCGCGGGGAAATTGCCGCCTTTCACGGCGCGGTCGGGATCGTTATCCGCCTGCCACGCAACTGAAGTCAATGCGAAACAACCTGCCAGGATTGCGATACGAAAGTATGTCATAGGGATGTGCCTCGTTCGACAGTATACAGAAGTACACTGGTGTTCTTGCCATGATCCTCAGCCGTGATCGGATTCTTGCCACGCATGTCGGAAGCCTGCCCCGCAACGCCACGCTTTCGAGCCTTCTGGTCAGCCGCGAGGAAGGCGCGGCGGTCGAGAAAGCGGAGCTCAATCGCGAGATGGACCGCGCGGTTCTGCATGTTGTCCAAGAGCAGGTGAAGGCGGGCATCGATATCGGGAATGACGGCGAACAGCAGCGGGTGGGCTTCCAGACGTACGTCCCGCAGCGCATGACGGGGTTTGCCGGCGAATCGAAGCGGCGGCGCGGACGGGATTACGAAGAGTACCCCGAACTGGTGGAAGACCTGATGCGGCGTTTTCCGAAACGCAGCCGGATGCAGAACGCTCCCGAGGCGCAGGGCGAGTTGAATTACGTCGACACGTCGGCGATTGCTCGCGAGATCGGGCGTTTGAAGAGTGCGGCGAAGGCGGTGGACGGATTGAAGGAGTGCTTCATGACCGCGCCTTCGCCCGGCATCATTTCGACGACGATGTTCAACGCGTTTTACGATTCGCACGAAGCGTATCTGACTGCGCTGGCGCGGCAGATGAGCAAGGAATATCGTGCCATTCACGAGGCCGGTTTCGTGCTGCAGATCGATTCGCCGGATCTGGCGATGGACCGCGCGATGTTCTATCGCGATCTCACCGAGGAGCAGTTCGTGAAGGCCGCGGAGAAGCATGTTGCGGCGCTGAATCTCGCGATTGAGGGGATTCCACGCGATCGCGTGCGCCTGCATTGCTGCTGGGGAAATTGGGAGGGTCCGCACCTGCATGATGTTCCGCTGGCCCGCATTCTGCCCGTGCTTTATCAGGCGAAGGTGGGGGCGCTGAGTATCGAGTTCGCCAACCCGCGGCATCAGCATGAGTACGAGGCCCTGCGCGGCAACCCACTGCCGGTTGAGATGGCGCTCGTTCCCGGGACGATTGATTCCACCACAAATATCGTGGAACACCCGGAGGTGGTGGCGCGGCGCATTCTGGAGGCTGTGTCCGCGGTGGGCGATCGCGAGCGCGTGATCGCTGGCGCGGATTGCGGATTTGGGACGTTTACGGGCCGCGAATGGGTGATCGAGCCGGTGGTTTGGCTCAAGCTGAAGGCGCTGCGCGAGGGCTGTGACATCGCATCCGCGAGGCTGTGGGGTACGATATAAGTTACTATGAAGCGTCCGATTCTGGCTATTCTTCCTCTTTTGATTTCTTCCCTTGCGCCCGCGATCTATGCGCAGGACCTCCCCGAAGGCAAGGGGAAGGACGTCCTCGAAAACGTGTGCGGGGCTTGTCACGGCGTGGATCTGATCGCCGGTCGCCGGGCGACCAAAGAAGGCTGGGGCTACATTGTGGACGACATGGTCTCCCGCGGGGCATCGGCGACCAACGAGCAGATCAAGACCATCAATGAGTACCTTGCGAAGAATTTTGGGCAAGTGAATACGAATAAAGCGCCTTCGGCCGAGATTGCGAGCGTTCTGGAAATTACGGCCGCGCAGGCCGACGCGATCGTCAAGTATCGGATGGATCATGGCGATTTCAAAACCCTCGATGATGTGAAGAAAGTGCCGGGGCTTGCCAGCGCCAATCTTGACGCGAAGAAAGACCGGATCGTTTTCAACTAGGCCGCTTCTTACCGCTCCTTTACAGTCGCGGCTCGGAAACTACCTCGGGCCGTAGTGCGGGATCGGGACGCCGGTTTCGTAAGCGCCGAGATCGGGGGCGCGTCCGGTGAAGCCATCGGTTATGCCTGGTAGTTCGACGCCGGCATCGATGGCAGCAGAGCCTGATTTCAGCCGGAAATCGAAGCCCTCTGTTATATGGACGTGCTGCGGGTCTGTCATGTCGGGCTTAGGCACGTTGTTGAAGATGTTGTAGTCGACGAGCACGCTGTGTTTTTCCTGGCCGGTTGCTTCGCTGAATTCCTTCATGGTTTTGAAGTGGCGAGTGACGGGGGTTGTTAAGAAGTCGGCGGGAGTGCCGAGTGCGGGCGAGTTCCATTCGAAGGAATCAGCCGCGCCGGGGTTGGGGCGGAAGCCGTTGTAGTCGGACGTTGTGTAGTTGGTGTAAGTAGTGATCGCGAAGACGGGATCGAATGCGCCCTGGGCGAGGATGAGGTTGTTGCGAAACGTCTCATTCGAAGCGGGGCCAGCACGGCCTTCTCCGATGATGGTGTTGTTGTAGGTGTAGATTCCCGACGAGCCCTCGATGTATTTAAGGGATCCGGTGGGTGAGTTGTAGACGAGGTTCTGGTAGAAGTAGACGGGCCCGCCGAAGACGGGTTGGACGCTAAGTGCGCCTGAGGCGGAGTTGAAACAACGGTTGCGGAAGACGCGGATGTTGCGCGCGCCCCCATCGGTCTCGAAGCAGTTATCGCCCATGTTGAAGATGTCGTTGTTGTAAAAGTCGATGGCTAACGGAACGCGGTCGGGTATGTCGTTGGGTGCGCCGTCGGGAGTTCCGTAAGTGGCGATATCGATGCCATCGTGCCAGTGGGCAACATAGTTATAAGCGACAACGTGTCCCTGGCCGTAGACTTTGACGGCGTATTCGGATGAGAGCAGTTCGGGGTAGTCTGGGAACTTAGACCAGATCGCGCCGGTCCAGCTCATCATCTTATTGGGATCGTGGCGGCCGATCATGATGTTATCGGCGATGTAGAAGTTTTTTGAACCGGACCAATCGGCCTGCACGACGCGGCCGACGTCATAGATCTTTGAATGCTTGAGAGTGAAGCCACTTGAACCGGCGATGCCCTTGATGCCGAGAAGAAAGGCTACGTTGGTGTTGCGAAAGGTGATGCCTTCGAAGTAGTTGTAGTTGGCGCCCATCAGATTGAAGAAGGTCTGACAACCGGCGCCGTCGAAGATGACCTCTCCATCGCCCGCGGCCTTGATTGCGATTGGTTTTTCTGCCGTGCCGCTTTGAGTGAGATAGTAAGTGCCGTCGAAGAGATTGCCTAACGCAAGATAGCCGGGGCGAGGCGCTCCATTCATGTAGTGCTGGCGGTCGCCCACGTATAAACCCGCGTGGACGAGAATCACGTCACCGGGCTGGACTCGCGGCGGAAATGCGTTTTCGTAGTCGAAATGCGCTGAGCCCATGTAATAAGCGGCCATAAGACCGGTGAAGGCGGGCTGTTGTTTGGGCTTATCCCAACCTACGGGGTAGACGTGGTAAGTCTTATCTCCTTCGGCGGGCATTGGTTCTTTGCGCGTCCGGACAGTTACTGTTTTCGTGTCGGCTCCGGTGACGCCATCGGGATCGGCCAAAGTGAAGCGACATTCGTAACTGGTATCGGGATCAAGGTTGAGGATGCTCCCGGTAAACATGTTGGCCGCGGTGTATTTGAAGAGCGGGTAGCGGGGCTCAGCATCCGTGGCTGCGCCGGGCTCGGGGGCGACACCAATCTGCTCGCGCTGCTGACGCATAAGGGGCAATGCCTTATGCCATGCTGAGTCACCTACCTTTCGCCAGGTCACATCCACGGACGCATTGCGGTTATCGTCGCCGGATATCTTCCATTCGAACCCGAGAGATATAAGTGTCGCGGGCTCTACAGTGAAATCGCCTGACGCAGTTCTTACCTCGGGCGTTGATACTTGTGAACATAGCGGCAGTGCGATAGCTAACATTAGTAACAAGCGTTTCATATTCTCATCCAAATTCTTAATCAGACCGATACGTAACTTTACACGGACAAGAGCAACCTTTGCGTTTTTTTCAGCATCTTATCTGCATGAGAAAACTTATTCTGCTGTTCGCCGTGGCCGGGTTGTCGGTCATGGGTGCAAAAACTTACGACGTAACATTCGGATCCCCGGCAGTGCTTGGCGCGGTGCAGGTTCCGGCTGGGCAGTATCAGTTGAAGATCGAAGGATCGAAGGTTACCCTCGTGAACGCGAGCAACGGTAAGCGCCTCGAAGCGGATGCCACGGTGCAGGAAATGCCCACGAAATTTGCGGAAACGATGGTCCAGTCCAAGCATATTGACGGTAAAGATCTGGTTGACGAAATCCAGCTTGGCGGATCCAAGACGGCCCTCGATTTCAAGCACTAAATCGTTCACGTTCAGTTCACCACGTAGTTACCTGACCTGAGGGAATCCTAGATTTACACTGCTTGTAGAAGGATCGGGCCACCGGCTCGTCACCACTTTTGCGCGCGTGTAGAACTGGATTCCCTCAGGCCCATACATATGTAAGTCCCCGAACAACGAGGCCTTCCAGCCACCGAAGCTATACCAGGCTACGGGGACGGGAATCGACACGTTGATGCCTACCATTCCCGCTTCCACGTCGAACTGAAATTGCCTTGCCGCGCCTCCGTCGCGCGTAAAGATCGCCGCGCCGTTGCCGTATTGATTGCGGTTGACGATGCCGACTGCTTCGGCATATGTTCTGGCGCGAACGACTCCGAGCACCGGTCCGAAGATTTCATCTTCGTAACAGCGCATGCCTGGTTTCACGGAATCGAGCAGCGATGTGCCGAGGAAAAAGCCTTCGCGCGAACCGGCAGGATGTGTGCGCCCGTCGACGGCGACGGTGGCGCCTTCGGACTCTGCGATATCGAGATACGAGGCTACGCGATCGCGATGTTCGCGGGTGATCAGCGGGCCCATCTCACTTCCGTCTTCAGCGCCGGGTCCGATTTTGATCTTCGCCATGCGCTCGCGAATTGCCGCGATCAGCGGCTCGGCGGCGGTATCGACGGCGACGATGATCGAGATCGCCATGCAACGCTCGCCGGCCGATCCGAACGCGGCGGAGACAGCCGCATCGGCGGCCATTCCGATATCCGCGTCGGGCAGGACGAGCATGTGATTTCTGGCGCCGCCGAGAGCCTGGACGCGCTTGCCGTTGCGGGTTGCGGTTTCGTAAATCGATTGCGCGACGGGCGTGGAGCCGACAAAGCTGATGGCCGTCGACGTCGGGATGTTCGAGCAAGCGGTCGACGGCGACTGTGATCTCCCTGAACGACGTTGAAGACGCCGTCGGGAAGGCCGGCCTGCTTCATCAGTTCGGCGAGGAAGAGCGAGGCGCCGGGGATCTTTCTCGGACGGCTTCAGGATGAAGGTGTTGCCGCAGGCGATGGCGTTGGGGAACATCCACATCGGCACCATGGCGGGGAAGTTGAACGGCGTGATACCGGCCACGACGCCGAGCGGCTGACGGAGCTGATAGACGTCGATGCCTCGGCTCGCCTGTTCGGAGAAGCCACCCTTCAGCAGGTTGGGGATGCCGCAGGCGAACTCGATGTTTTCAAGACCGCGCGCGACTTCTCCCAGGGCGTCGGGCAGGGTCTTGCCGTGCTCGACGGTGATGAGTTCGGCGATGCGGCGTTGTTGGCCTCCACGAGGGCACGGAAAGCGAACATGATTTCGGCGCGGCGCGAAAGGGCCGTAGCTCGCCAGTGAGGAAGGCTTCGAGGGCGCAGGCGACGGTGGCATCGACCTCGACGGCGCTGGCGAAGGCGACGCGTGCGCGCGGTTCCCCTGTGGCTGGGTTCCAGACGATACCGGTGCGGTTGGATTGAGAGGCGAAGGGTTTGCCGGCGGCGAAGCTAGTGATGGTTTTCAGTTCGGTGTTGATTGTCGTCCCGGCGGCCATGGTTTCGTTGTTCCTCGCATCCACTGTACAAGGTTCATGCGGCCTGTTCGGCGCGGTCGGGGTGGGGTGAGCGGGCGGTTTTGGCTTCGGGACGAGGGCCGGGACGGCTGAGTTCGCGTTCGATATCGGCGGTCGAAAAAACGAACTGCTCAGTGTCGGGCCCGGTGGGTTGCACTTTCATTTCTTGCAGCTTGCGGGCAGCTTCGGCCTGGGTCGAGACTTTTTGCTGATCGATAGCTGCCTGCTCAGCGGCGCGGCGTTTGGTCTGGAGCTCTTCGAGCTGGCACAGGGCTTCCTTCTGCGCGCGCTGAAGTCGCTGTTCGTAGAGGCTGAGGTTCACGAAGG
>CAWEKQ010000016.1:0-86033 GCA_963809655.1 Terriglobia bacterium
CATGGGGTTGACGTTGAAGTCGAGCGACCAGAACAGCGGTAGCCGGGGGTTAAAATCCGCCTTGCGGATATTCGCGGAGCGGTCGAATGCGTAGTAGACAAGCCCTTCTGTCTGATTCTCGAAGCTTGCTTTGAACTCCTGGCGGAAGGTGCGCTCGTCCATCTCGCGCGCCGCACTTTCCAGTTCCCCGGCGGCCACGTTCCCGCCCTCCGCGGTCGTGAACTGAAAAACTGACCAGTTCTCCTGCGTACGGGCTGTTTCGTGGAGGTCATGGAAATGGTCATAGCCGCGTGGCGTCCCGATGAAAAGCGCGCGCCCCTGCCGGTCGGCCAGCATGGGGCGTAGTACCTCGGGCCACACCAGGCGCTCGAACGATGCGAATTCATCGAGGATCATGAAATCCAGTCCGGCGCCGCGCAGCGAGTCGTAATTATCAGCGCCGCGTAGGCAGATCGATCCGCCCGAGGTCAGGTCTATTCTCAAATCGGTCTCATTGGGCTTCGATCGCCAGTGCTGGCGGGTCATTTCTTTGAGCGGATTCCAGGCAACGCGCTTGGCCTGTTTGATGGTCGGAGCCACGTACCAGACCAGGCGACCTGGAGACCAGGCCGCCCGGCAAAGCTCAACCAGGGCCAGATACGTCTTACCGAATCGCCTTCCCGCCACCAGAACCCGGAAGCGCCCGACGTCGTTGAAAACCGTCCATTGCGGGGGTTTGAGCGTAATCTCGCTCATACCGTTGGCCCTCCTGGTTCGCGGGCCACAATAAACGACGGGGGCGCCGAAGCCGAGGGCTCAAATCCACGATGATCTTTCCAGCCCGCGCGTGATTTGAGCCAGAAGATTGTTGCCGTCGGACATTTGCCGGAGGTGGCCATCTTGAAAAGCGACTGAGACACCCTCAGGTTGGCGTCGAGCGCCCCCCGGTCAAGTTCCTCGCGGTAGTGCTTGCGGAGCGTCTTGGGTGACCGGATCCCGATCCTGACTGCAATCTGTTCCTGGTCGACGCCGCACGCCGCCATCAGCCGGACCATTTTTCGGTCTTCCTCGGTAGGTTGAAGATTGGGACGTGGCATCAGTCGATCTCCGCCCCCGCGACTTCCCGATCCCGGGCCACGTCATCGAAACTCCGGCCCTCCGATTCGAGCACGGCTGATTTTCCCGTCAATTGTTGCCACCTTCGGATGGCAACGTCAACGTACCGAGGATCGATATCAAGACCGTAGCAGGTCCGGTCCGTCGTCTCGGCTGCAATGAGAGTCGTGCCGGAACCGAGAAAGGGATCGTAGACAATCGCCCCTCGTGTCGAGTTATTAAGCATCGGCCGGCGCATCAGCTCCAGCGGTTTCTGGGTACCGTGACCGGTCGCTGTCTCTGCCGAGCCGCCGAAGGGGTTCAGATTCGCAACCTCCCATAAGGTCGATTGCGTTCTGTCGCCTGACCAGCCGGATGATTTGCCCTCCCGAACCGCATACCAGCACGGTTCGTGCTGCCAATGATAATCACCACGACTCAACGCGAAATGTTGCTTGGCCCAGATAATTTGTGCGCGAATCCGGAAGCCGGCCGCTTCCAGCCCCGACGCTACTTCCGATCCGTGCACGCCGGCGTGCCAGACGTAAGCCACATCGCCCGGAAATAACTTGTATGCTGCGGTCCAGTCGACTTTGTCGTCGTTCGCCACCGCGCCTGACTGCCGTGTCTTCCCCAGGCCTGCGCGGTCGCGCCAGCCTGGATCGTATTCGACTCCGTAGGGCGGGTCCGTTACCATGAGCGCCGGCGAAGCCGATCCGAACAGACGCTCGACGCCGGCGGCCGAAGTAGCATCGCCGCACAGTACACGGTGGGGGCCCAGAATCCAGAGATCGCCCACCCTCGTAACGGCGTGCTCCGGAACCACCGGCGCTTCCTCCTCTTTCCGGTCGTCCATTTCGCCGAAGAGAAATTCGTCGATTTCGTGCGGGTCAAAGCCGGTGAGACCCAGGTCGAAATCGAGGGCCTTGAGATCTTCGAGTTCCAGTGCGACCAGTTCAGGGTCGAAATCCGCCCAGGTGGCCGACCGATTCACGAGGAGACGGAATGCTTTGACTTTCTCCTCGCTCCATTCGTCGCAGAGGACGACCGGGATCTCCTCGATCCCGGCTTTCTGCGCGGCCTTCAGCCGGAGGTGTCCGTCTACTATCTCGCCATTGCTGAGCGCGAGAACGGGGATCTTGAAACCAAAGGTGTGTATCGACGCCACCATCTTTTCGACCGCATGATCATTCCTGCGGAGATTGCGGTAGTAAGGCGTCAGCCTGGTCAGGGGCCAAAGCTCAATCTTCATTGATGAACTCTTGACTTCACCCTGACGTCATCAACGCCAGGGTGAATGGGTACTACAAAGTGAAATTACGCAAATCGTGAAACCAAACGTAGGTATTTCGGGCGGCGCAGCGGCCGCTTTTTTACAAGAACTCCTGGAGGCGGGGCGGATCTTTGATCGGATCCCGTGCGTGAAAATCTGATTATACGTTGGACTGCCCAGGCACTTCTCCCTCCCACCCCTCGAAACGGTTGGCCGATGTGCTTCCGCAAAGTCATTGCCGAGGCGGCATAGATTTTTATTTACTTGTACTTAGCTGTTCCCAACGCTCCCTTCTAATGCCCTGACGTACTTCTTTCCTTCCAGTTGTGATCGCCCGCGCGAAGCTTCGACAGATCGCGGGCGCGGTGTGCCAAACTTACCCGGAAGAAACTTGGTTTGATCCATTCAACCGGGCCATCGGTACAGGGCGCGTGACGGCATGTTCCGGGACCGCCGGCGCCTCGTCCTCCTTCTCGTCGCCCAGGTCGCCGAAGAGAAATTCGTCGATTTCGTGCGGGTCAAAGCCGGTGAGACCCAGGTCGAAATCGAAGGCCTTGAGATCTTCGAGTTCCAGTGCGACCAGTTCAGGGTCGAAGTCCGCCCAGGTGGCCGACCGATTGACGAGGAGACGGAATGCTTTGACTTTCTCCTCGCTCCATTCGTCGCAGAGGACGACCGGGATCTCTTCGATGCCGGCTTTCCGCGCGGCCTTCACCCGGAGATGTCCGTCTACTATCTCGCCAGTGCTGAGCGCGAGGACGGGGATCTTGAAACCAAAAGTGTGTATCGACGCCACCATCTTTTCGACCGCATGATCATTCCTGCGGAGATTGCGGCAGTAAGGCGTCAGCCTGGTCAGGGGCCAAAGCTCAATCTTCATTGATGAACTCTTGACTTCACCCTGACGTCATCAACGCCAGGGTGAATGGGTATTACAAAGTGAAATTACGCAAATCGTGAAACCAAACGTAGGTGCTTCGGGTGGCGCAAGGGCTGCTTTTTGGAACTCCTGGAGGCAGAGGCGGATCCTTTCGGATCCCGTGAGGGGGTGAATTTGTATTATACCATACGTTTATTAAAAAGCCGTTTTCGCTCCGGAGTAATTGCTTCCGAGCCGTGGCCCGGGAATGCCGCTCCGGAACAGACCCTCAGAGGCGACTAATCGGTTTATTTACTGGTACTTAGTTGCCCCTAACGCTTCTTTTTGATGTCCCGGCGTGCTCCTTTCGTTCCGGTTTGTCCGGCTCGCGGGGAGCCTTGGATTCATCGCGTGCGGTACATCCATAGACTTCATACTGTAGGGAAACAAGCACTTAAGCTATCCCGTCCACTAGCCGGAGCAAAACCTGTAAGAGGGCGCAGCAAGGATAAATACCGCGGCTCTTCCTTTTATAGGGGGCGGTAAAAACCCCTCTGGCGGAGTGTGGATCGTAGGGTAGCGTAGGCCTGCCGGCCTATGACGACACAACGCCGCACCTGCATTACGTCGAAACCGGCAGCCCGCACGCCAGATACGCGGTCGTGGACTGGTCGCCGAAAGCCATAAACGTCGACCTCATCGCCCTCAATTACGACTGGCACTCCGCAGCCCGCGAAGCCGCCGAAGCCAATCGCCCCGACTGGGCTCACGCCCTTGCCACGGGTTACGCGCTTCGCCCGTACTCATAGCTTGTTCGCTTTTTCCGCCCTGTCAGCCAACTCTGCAAGGGTCCCTGCAAGAGATCGAGCCGCCTCCGCTTCGAGATCGAGCCGGATCACGAACTCCCCCTTCAGCTTGCCCGTTTCGTTCACAACCAGCTTTAAATTTACGCGCGGGCCAAACAAGACTGTATTCGATGCATCTCCATTAATCGCGTCGACGTTAAGAATGCGGCCCACACAAGTCGGCAAGTCCGGAATTGCGTCCCTGAGTGCCCGGGGGAATCCCATGGTGTTTCCGGGCAAGAAGCGCCGGCGCGCCGGCATGGCTCTGCGGGTTAATTCTTTGCTCACAGGCACAGTATCGCGCGATCAGCGGTCGGTATACTGATCAACATCCCAAAGAACGCCACGATGCCTGTCTATCGTCAACACCAGCCCATCGCGGCGCTCTCCCGCTACATCGAATGCGTCTGGACTCTCGACAGCCCCATCGCAATAAACAACCATCGCGTCCCGCCGGACGGCTGTCTCGATATCGTCTACGATCGCGCCCACGGCCTCCGCGCCATCGGCACAATGACCACCGAGCAGCGTTTTCATTTCCCGCCCGGCGCCCAACTCACAGGCATCCGTTTTTGCCCCGGCATGGCACGCATTTTTCTCGGCATTTCGTCCGCCGAACTCACCGATGCCGCACTCCCGCTCGAAGATCTCTGGGGCCTCCGCGCCCGCGAATTACAGCGCCGTCTCGACGATGCCAACCCGATTCAACGGCTCTCCCAAATCCTGATCGAAAGCCTTCCCGTCCCCGCCGCTGCGCCCAACGCTCCGCTGCAAGCCATCGAATCGCTAACCGTCGCCAACGGCAACGCCGATCTTGACCTCATCGCCCATCACGCGAATCTGAGCCCCCGCCAGTTCCGCCGTCGCTGTCTCGAAGAAACCGGCCTCACTCCCAAGCGCCTCGCGCGCGTCCTGCGCTTCCGCCACGCCTGCCGCCTCGCCGACGCCCCAGGCCGCCCGCACTGGTCCGACATCGCGCTCCAGGCCGCATACTTCGACCAGGCCCATCTCATCCGCGATTTCCATCAATTCACCGGCCAGACTCCAATGGCCGTTTTTTCCAATACCCGATCCCGCCAGCCTCGTCTAACATCGAGCCATGAAGATCACACCCGTTCTCATGGTCGACGAAATCGAAAAATCCCTGCCCTTCTGGATCGACCGCATCGGCTTCACCAAAACCGTTGACGTCCCCGAAGGAGACCGCCTCGGCTTCGCCATCCTCGTGAAAGACGGCGCGGAACTGATGCTGCAATCCATCGAAAGCGTCCGCAAAGACGCGCCCCAGTTCGCGCCAGCCGCCCACTCGTTTAATGTCGGCCTGTTCATCGAGGTGGAAGACTTCACCGATATCCTGAAGCGCCTCGAAGGCTACCCCATCGCCCTGCCTGACCGGACCACCTTCTATGGCATGCGCGAAATCGGCATACACGAACCCGGCGGCCACATCGTAATCTTCGCCGCCCGCACCTGACTGTGACGATTGGCCCAGTTGTCCCCCGACGCATTTGTACGTGTGACGTCGCTCGTCTATTCCGGATGATGCGGAATGATAAGGAGCTACCGCGCTACGGCCACGGAGCGAGTGGCAACCGGTGAGAGGTACGCCAATAGGAGCCGCTCCGGCAACAGGCGGAGAACCCTTTGCGCATTTCTGGATGTCGTTAGGCGATCTTGCCGCGCCCAATTCCAACCGTCTGGAACCCGCAAGGGTCAGTTTTCCATTCGGATCAATGACCAGTGACGGATTTGCTTCGAATGGCCGAAGGAAGACTCAGGCCCTTCGAACGTTGAAATAGTGGATTACCACTAATCGGAAAGGAGAAGACAATGGCACGCACGCCGATTCATCCCGGAGAAATCCTCAGCGACGAGTTGGAGGAGATCGGCCTGACCGCGAAAAAACTGGCCGACCTTATCGAAGTGCCGCCCAACCGTCTCTATCAACCTTTAGCGGGAAAGCGGAACATTACTGCCGACACTGCTTTGCGTCTCAGCCAGTATTTCGGGATTTCCGCGGATTTCTGGATGAACCTTCAGAGCGTAGAAAATTGCGCCACCGCCAACCTTGCCCTAACGCCGATGCTCCCCGCCCCTTAAACCCGCTGCCGGCTGCGTCGTAATCGTGAACGTCCGTGACATAAACGTCCGCGCCCCGACATTGCACCCGTTGAGGAAGAAAATGTTCCCGGTCAATCTCGTATGCCCTGCCTCCGCCCCCGGTGACATCGTCGAGGGATACCATCCATCGAATTGACTTCCCGCCGTATTTCCCGGGCACGGCGCAGTAACTGGAAACTGCGAATTCACGATCATCTGCGGCGTCGTCCAGTCCTCCAGTTCGAGACTGCTTGCGGTCGAATAAAACCACGCCCCGACCCGCGCCCCCGTTGGACCCGACGGGCAAGCGTAGATCATCAGGTACATGCCCAGATCGTCGTTGTAGCTGATCTCGGAATTCACCCCCGTTCCGCCCGGGCATCCCGTCGAAGGCAGCACCGCGGTATCCGATCCGCCGATGCCGGCCTGGCTGAACGCCCCGTTGTACCACTTCTCAAAGCTCAGTGAGTCCGTACCCAGATGAGCCCGTGCCACACGGATCACGCCGTTGGGGCCGCCCGTGCCACTCGCGGAACGATATTCGTATGTGACATACACATAGGGAGTCGCAGTAGCCTCTCTGCCCGCTGGCCTGACGTCCACAAAAGCGCTGGGAATCGCGTTGCCCATCGGCGGATGCGCGGCCACTGGCTGAGGGTCGGAACTCTGAAGCACGGGATGACGCGCGGGCCCGCCGGTCGCGCTGTCCACGAAAGCCGGCCAGGTTTTGCCATTGTCGCTCGATCGGGCAAATCCCACCGTCGCGTAAAAGGGCTGCTGGTTCACGTCACCCGGGCAATGGTTCTCGGCCTCATAGAACATGATCAGATTTCCCGCGGGCAGGGTCGGGTCCTGCACCACCGATCCCGGCGCCGCATAACCCTCGTCGAACTCCGTGTCGTAAAGAGGATTGCACGCCGTGATCGCGAGCGGAGGCTCCATCACCTGAGGGTTGTAACCCAGAGACGAAGCAAACGTGAAATTCTTCAGATCGGTAGTCTCGAGAACCACTGCGCCGCCGGTCCCTCCTGAGATCTTGCTCGCCCCGAAAACCAGATAGCTGGAAGATCCGGCCGCCGGCGGAATGAACGTCGTATGTTCGTCCGGGAGATCGACAAGATAGGGGCTGGGCGCCTTGTTCGGATACGTCAGCGTCTGATCCGGCCCAACGGAAAAGGATTTGATTTCGAGGTATCTCGCCACCTGGGCATTAACAGCGAGGGGAAGTGTCAGCAGAGCAAGAGTAGATCGGGCTATGTCCATTCGCGGGAGTATAACCCGAAGCATGCCCAACTGTCGGTGCTCTTCTTTACCTCGACCGTCCTCCGCACGATGAAAAAGTATGACGCCAGACGCTTACAATAATCGAATTCCGGAGTCGAACTGAAGATGAAGGCGACACTGCTCTTATCATTCATCGGCGCGTGGGCCTTGACTAATGTCGCTTTAGCCGAGGCCCCGATCCGTTCGAACTCCGTGGCATCGTCTTCGAGATTGGGCCGAATACGCCGCTGGCGGGTGCTCAGGTCACCGTCTATCGATTCGACCGCGACCGCACACGCATGCATCTTCGACAGCATCATCACCGATTCCACGGGAGCATTTCAATTCAAGCCCACCGACTCCGGCGACTACTAGATCGAAGCCGCCAAACCCGACTACTTCGCGGCCGCCGCATCTGCCGGGCTCGACGCGACGCCTCCGTCTACTACGGGCGCCCTGGTCCGCCTGAACAGTGGCCATCCCTCCGAAGAATTCCGTTTCGCGCTGCTGCGCTTCGGTGAACTGAAGGGTAAGGTCGTCGACGACGATGGCAAGCCCGTCTCCAGTCTGGTGGTCGAACTGATTCCGCAAAAGTCCGGCATTGCCCCGGCATTGTCGGCTGGCCAGCCGACGGCAACCCGTGGCCTGCGTATTGCCGCCGATGGCTCCTTCACCGCGACCGGACTCGTGCCCGGCGGATACATTGTCCGCCTGTCGACCGGCTTTGCCACCATGAAACCTCCCAGCACAGACTTCTCCCCGGCTGACGAAGACGCCGTCGATCAGGACTTCGCCACGTCTTATTGGCCCGCTGTGTCCGACCGCGCGTCTGCATCCATAGCGACGGTAAATCCCGGAGGCGTCATGGACGTCGGTACTCTTCACGTACACAAGGAGCCCCGTTACCGGGTTCACTTCGTAGTTCACAGCTGCGAAACTGGCGACCAGTTGCGGCTCCAGGCGCCCGGAGGTGACGAGTTGCAGGCGTCGATTGGTGGCTCATGGCCCCCGGCGGGGGAGAGGCGGTAAAGACCGGCGCGCCGGATGCTCTGCTCGAGGGCCGTCTGCCCGGAGCGTCCACCGTCGCAGCGTTTGCTCAAATTGAGCACAGGCCCTGTTGCTGGTCGGCCAACAGCGTCATCCTTTCCCTGTTGAGAGGCGATACGCGCAACCTGTGGGAGATCCCCATCTCACCGCGGACCGGCAAAATGACTGGCGCGCCAAAGAGTCTGACAACGGGCGCCGGGAACGAAGTGGACCCGGCCTGCACGTCCGGCGGCTCGCTGGCATTCACGAACGTGGAAACCAGAGGGGACATCTGGTCGCTGCCGTTCGATATGGATCGCGGAACCGCGACAGGGAGCGCTGGAGCGGATCACACAGGGCCCGGCCCTGCGGAACGATGCCTCGGTTTCGAACAACGGGCGCAACGTGGCTTTTTCTTCCAATCAATCGGGAATCGCTAACATCTGGACACGGGATCTGGGGACAGGAAAAGAATCGAGTGTGGCCCGATCGGCGTTTCGGCAACGGTTTCCGGTCAGTAACCCGTCAGGAGACAGAATCGCGTTTTCTGTATACGAAGGCGAGCAAGAGAGTCGTGTATTTATCGACGCCGGGCGGAACTCCCGAGAAGCTTTGTGAGGGATGTTTGCGAGCGACGGACTGGTCCCGCGACGAGAAGACGCTGCTCATGTTCGGCGGCAATCCCTATCAGGTCAATCTTCTCGATATCGCCGCGCATCGGCAGACGCCTGTGTTGAAACATCCTTCCTGGGCACTGCTCTACGGGCGTTTTCGCCCGACAATCGATGGATCAGTTTTACGGCTCGCACTGAATCAAACCGCGGCCGCATCGCGATCGCGCCCGTCGACGGGCCGAAGCCGGTTCCCGAAAGCGCCTGGATCACGATCGCGGAAGAAGGGCCGGAGGACTGGGCCAACTGGTCGCCGGACGGAAAGACGCTGTACTTTACTTCCGCGAGAGACGGACATTACTGTCTGTGGGGACAGCGGGTCGATGCCGGAACACACCAGCCGATGGGCGAGGCGTTCGCCGCGGAACATCTGCACGGACGCCTGTCCTATCAACAGGGTGGCTGGTCGGCGAGTGGTGACCGAATCGGCCTGGGACTCACGGAGCAAACAGGCAACATCTGGACGATGACACGCTGAGGCGCGCGCTAAGACTACGGTTTCGCGATGTGAACCCGATCCTTCTCGTTCTCACCGCAGATATATTCGAATACATCGCTATCGGCAACCAGATTCAGTTGAGTCTTGAAACCAAACGGGTGTATGTAGTATTTCGGGTCGTCAATATTGACTTCCAGATCCATGTGTCCGAAATCGCGGCGATGGTAGCTCTCCGCAACGTGCATCGTCTCACTGCGAGGGTGGCCGAGGGCGTCGAGCCAGCTATCCGTATTGAACCCGGTGGTTTCGACAACGAGAGTATCGCCTTGCCATTTGGCCATCGAGTGCCCCGACCAGGAAGGCTGAGGATCCTGCGGAAGGCCCCGTCCCCCCATATAAATCTGGCGCGGCGGATCGCCGGACTCCGGCAGCATGACGATCTCCCGCGGCGTCTGAATGACCTTAAACGCATAGATGAACAGCCCGCCGGGAATGCCTGCCGGCAAACATCGGGCAGTCGGGGAGGGGACATTGGCACGCTGCTTCATGATCGCGGCCGCCTCCGGCCGTAAGGGCTCCTGATCGGGCTTCAAACCCCAGAAGACATCTATGTAGTACTTACCGACATCATTGATATCGATCTGGAGGGTAGCGAACTCGATTCCGAGAACGCTGGTTACTTCGCTGAGCGGTGTGCGCGCAGCCTGCCAGACGCCGGAGAGGTCTGGCTTACCGTTCATCCGCGGTGCGGTCCATTGTGCGGCGAGGGGAAGTGAGAGTATCAGAAACAATAAAGCAGACTTTCGCATAGCGGGCAAGGCGTCAGGAACGTAAAATATACCACGAGTTGCATGCGATACTAAGACTGCTCCGTCATCTTCCGGCCGCCAGTCGGATGAGGCTTTTCACTCCTGGTCAATCAAGACGCCTCAATGAGGCGACGGGATTTCTTTTCCTTGCCGCGGGAATTCTGTTCCTGCTGAGCATGGCGTCGTTTCATCCGCGCGACCCTTCCTGGGATACTGCCACCGGAGCGGTGCGCACGAATAACCTGATCGGCCCGATTGGCGCGCACATCGCCGATGTCTTCCTGCAAACGTTCGGTCTCGCGCATTCCTCTTCCCTCTGCTGATTTTCGGGCTGGGCTGGAAGTGGATCCGCTCGGAAGCACTCGAAGCGCCCGCGATCAAGCTGATCGGCAGCGCCATACTGGTGGCGTCGGCCTGCGGGGCGGCAGCGCTTCTGCCGGAGTGGCGGATCTTCGACAGCACGATCATGCTCGGCGGCACGGCCGGATTTCTGGTCTCCGATGCCCTCAAGCACATGCTCAATCCTGTGGGCTCGGGCGTGGTGCTGGCAACCGCTCTGGTGATTTCCACCTACCTGGTTTCCGCCTTCACGCTGGCGAAACTGCACTGACTGGTTCGCGCCGCTGATTGCCGTATTCATGCGCCTGCGCGAGAACTGGCGCCGAGCCATGGAGCACCGCCGGGAACGTGCCCTGCAGCGGCACGAAGACCGCCGACAGGCCGCCGAAGCCCGGGCGATCGAACAGGAGCGCGTGCACTATGAAGAAACCACTGCGACGCTGCCTACTGCCGGATCCCGCCATCACGCAACGCACGCGCAAGCGTGAGCCGGAGCCGGTTGTCGATACATTGCTGCCGTGGGATGATCCTCCGGCGTCTGTGGCACCTGTTTCCTCGGCGCCCAAAGAAGAGGCGGCCACTGCGACCACCAACGAGATCCCCATCTGCCAACTGGCTGAAACGCCCGAGCACGCCGCGGCGAATCTGGTGGAGTTCCCGTTCACGGCGCCGCTGAAGAGAGACGCGCTCCAGAAGCGCCACACGATTTACCGCCTGCCCGCGACCGATCTGCTCAACGAGATCCCGGTACGCTCCGCGTTCGACGAGCAGGAACTCAAGAACACCGCCGCCGCCATCAAGGCCAAGTTCGAAGAATTCAACGTCTTCGGCTCGGTGGTGCAGATCAATCCCGGCCCGGTCGTCACCACGTTCGAATTCAAACCGGAAGCCGGCATCAAATACAGCCGCATCACCAATCTCGTCGAAGATCTCTGCCTGGGCCTGCAGGCCGAATCGATCCTGATCGAGCGCATTCCCGGCAAACCGACCGTCGGCATCGAAGTCCCCAATACGAAGCGCGAAGTCATCAGCCTGCGCGCGGTGATCGAATCGGACGAGTTTCAGGAATCGAGTTCGTTCCTCACCATCTCGATGGGTAAGGACATCAACGGCCGCATTAAAGTGGCGGCGCTCGATTCGATGCCGCACGTGCTGATCGCCGGATCCACGGGATCGGGCAAATCGGTGATGATCAACTCGCTCATCATGTCGATCCTGTATAAGTCGACGCCCGGATGAAGTGAAGATGATCATGGTCGATCCGAAGCGCGTCGAGCTCGGGATGTACGAAGGCATTCCGCATCTGCTGACGCCGGTGATCACCGATCCGAAGAAGGCTACCAACGCGCTGAAGAACGCCGTGCTGGAGATGGAGCGCCGCCTGCGGCTTCTCGCCGAGCAGGGCGCGCGCAATATCGATCAGTACAACAAGAAAATCCGCAAGCTGCAGGCGGAGCCGCGAAGCCTCTTCGAGGATGAAGACCTCGCGCGCGAAGAGATCAAGCCGCTGCCTTACGTGCTGATCCTGATCGACGAACTGGCGGACCTGATGATGCTCGAAGGCCGCAACGTGGAAGAATCCGTGACGCGTCTCGCGCAGATGGCGCGCGCGGTGGGGATGCATCTGGTGCTGGCGACGCAGCGCCCGAGCGTCGACGTGATCACCGGCATCATCAAGGCGAACTTCCCTGCCCGCATCAGCTTCCGCGTGGCTACGCGCGTGGATAGCCGCACCATTCTCGATGGCATGGGCGCCGAACATCTTCTCGGCAAGGGCGACATGCTGTACCTGCCGCCGGGGTCGTCACGCTTCACGCGCGTGCACGGAGCGTTCGTCACCGAGAGCGAGATCAACGGCGTGGTGGATTTCTGGAAGGCGCAGGCCAAGCCGGATTACGATCAGTCGTACCTGATCGCGCCGCCGAGCGAGGAAGGCGATGCCGAGGCGGAAGATGCGGTGCCTGGCGATCAGGACCCGATGTACGAGGAAGCGCTGCGCGTTGTGCTGGAGATGGGGAAGGCTTCGACTTCGACCTTGCAGCGCAGGCTGCGTCTCGGATATGGCCGCGCCGCACGCATTCTCGATATGATGCATCGCGACGGAATCATCGGTCCGCCGGACGGCAGCAAGCCGCGCGAGGTGTTGAAGCGGCCTGAGTGGCTGCGCGAAGTCGACCACGTGTAGTGGCTTGAGAGCGCTTAATTCGCGGTCTGGAGCTGCTCACATTGGTCAGGACTTACGTCGCGGCCGACGATCGGGCCGGTGGTCTGCCCTGAGACCGTGCACTGGACGAGCGCCAGCCCAGCAGCTTCCACGAGACGAGGCGTCACCGAGCTGATTTCGACCGCTGCAACCGGTTTCCTGCGGTCTGCTTGTCCGTGCGAATCCGATGATCGTACGACTCATCCCGCCAGAATGGAGTCATACTCACCGGTAAGAGCGTTGCGCTGCTGGATCACCACCGCGCGCCCGTGTGGTGAAGTCGGACCTCGAGCCGTGACGGGAGACCGGTATTCTCGCGCTCAGGAAATCGGCAACGGGAGGGCAGGACGGGCATACGCGCACTTCAAAGATAAAGCCGCCCTGCTCGCCGCCATCAGAGAGGCCGGATTCATCGAGTTCGTAAAGGCCATGGAAGCGGCCAAAAAGGCGCTGCAGGTTTTGCGGCGCAAATGGACGCCATGAGCATCGCCTATTTCCGTTTCGCCAAGGAACACCCCGCCCATTTCGAGGTCATGTTCAACGCGCTGCTCGAAGCCGGCGGCGGCGCAGCGGCGGAGAGCGGCCCGGTTTTCACAATGCTAACGGAGACCATTCGCGAAGCCCAGCAGCAGGGCGAGGTCCGTCCGGGCGACCCCGCTCTTCTCGCTCGCGTTGTGTGGGCCCTCGTCCACGGCGCAAGCATGCTGCAACGCGATAGCGCGGAACCGCAATTCATCCGCTTCAGCAATGAAGTTCTGAGGTCCGGGTTGATAACTACCGGCCTAAAGCGGGTAGAATCCTTTCGCCACTGAAGACGGCCGAGGGGGTGACTACTACTTCGTAGATGGTTTGATCGTCATCCACGAAATCTTAACCAGCTCGTGGCGTGTCAGGAGACCGGAACTTCTTTGCGCACGCAGAACTTGTCGAACGCTTCCTTAAGAACCTGCGCGATCTGGAACGCATCGCGGCGTTCGATATCGCTGCGGTGCATCATGTAAACCGGCTTGCCGTTCTGGAAAAGCGCGATCGACGGCGAGGACGGTGGATAGTCCGAGAGAATTCCGCGAAGGTGCGCCACCGCGGCATCGTCGCCGCCCGCGAAAACCGTCGCGGCCTTATCCGGACGCGCGCTGTGCTGCAGAGCCATCCCGATGCCGGGGCGCGCTTTGCCGGCGGCGCATCCGCAGACCGAATTCACAACCATCAGAACTGTGCCGTTTTCCGGCCGCGAGAACGCGATCGACATCGGCGGGAGTGCGGGTCTCTTCCACACCGTAGCGCGTGAGATCTTCACGCATGGGAATCAGAAGCTGTTGAGGATATGCCATCTCAACTCAACACTACCAGATGCCTACCAGATAAACGCGCGGCCGATCAGCCACAGAGCGCCGATCGCCCAGCCCGCGAGCGCCTGGTATTCGCGGTTCTTCCGATAGAGCGCGGGTGAGAAACGGTCCGGACCGAATTGCGACGGCCAGCGCGGGAATAGCAAAGGCACACGCGCGGCGAACTGCGAGTAACCGGGCAGAATCGCGGTGAGGTGCTGCTCTTCGAGTTCGATGGCGGGCAGATAGACCAGCGCGAACAAGGCGGTGAAGAGCAGCGCGAGCGCGAGGCTTCGGCCCGCGACGGCGAGTCCCAGGGCGGCGAGCAGGGTGCCCAGATAAAGCGGATTGCGCGTGAATGAGTAGGGCCCCGATGTGGCGAGGCGCCGGTCTTTCGCAAGGTGTCCGGCGGCCCAGGCGCGCAGGGCGAGTCCAAGGGCCGAGAGCGGGAGTCCGATCGCGAGCGATGTCGCATCGGGTTGAGAGAGCCAGAGAAATGCCGCAACCATGACGAAACCGGCGCTCACGCGCAATCGCGCGACAGTGTCGGCGTAGCGCTTCGGAAACCAGTGCCGCCGCATCGGCCTAATTGCCTACGGAACAGTTGACGCGAGCCGCAAGTGCGGTGAAAACCTGCTCCGGAGTGATGGCGCGCATGGAGGCATCGATGGTCGTGCCGCGGCGGTGCGTGGTGTGTGCACCCGCCATGCGGAAGACCTGGAAATCGCCGCCGTACGGCCCGTTGCGATCGGGGTCCGTAGGTCCGAAGATCGCCACTCCCGATTTGTTCAGCGCCGCCGCGAGATGCATCGGCCCGCTATCGACGCCGATCACCAGCGCGGCGCGGCGCGTGGCGTCGATCAGGCCCGGAATGCCGCTCTCGTGCTTGAGCGTTCCGGCAACTTCCGGCACGGTGCCGGGCGCGCCATTGAAGACGAGAGGCATGCCCAGCTTCTCGCGCAGCATCACGGCGAGGCGCCCGTAATATTCGAGCGGCCACTGTTTGGAAGCCCATCCGGCGAGAGGGCTGGCGAGGGCGAACGGGCCCGCGGGCAGCCGGCCTTCGGGCGTACCCGCAGGCAGCGGGAACACGCGAACGAGATTGGTTGCGCCCGCGCCCGCCGCGAGGTCGAGCGCCTGATCCACCACGTGTACGGCGCTGCTCGGCACACGGGTCGAGTAGAACAATCCGGCGGGACGCTCGCGCACCACGCGCGATCCGAATCCGGCGATGCGCTCGGGGCGGGCCAGGTGGGCGATCAGAGCGGATTTGGTGAGACCCTGGAAATCGACGGCGAGGTCGTAATGGCAGGCGCGCAGTTCGTCTTTGGTGCGCCGCCAGGAAAGCGGATCGTCGCGGCGAAAGATCACCAGGCGATCGACGAAGCCGTTCGACTCGAGCAGCGGAACCCACTTCGGCTCAACCACCCAGGTGACCAGGGCATCGGGGAAACTGTGTTTGAGCGACGCGGCGCCGGGGAGCGCGTGAATGATATCTCCCATCGCGCCCAGCCGGACGATGAGGATGCTTTTCACCATGTACGGGCTGGCAACTAACGAGTCTAACAGGACTGAGATGATACTCGATGTATATGGAAGCGCAGAGTCACGGCCTTATGATCGATGCCGACGCGGGCCCCGGCATCCTGCACCGCCTCACCGGGGTCATCGCCGGACACGACGGGGACATCGGAACCGTCTCGATTATCGAAAACACGCAGGCCGGGGCGCGGGTGTATTTCGAAGTGACGACGCCTGCGTGGGAAGCGATGCTGGAGGAACTGCGTTCGCTGCCGATCGTGCGCACGCTCGATCTGGTGAAGAGCATGCAGGAGATCTACGGGAAGCGGATCATCATCATGGGCGGCGGCGCGCAGGTGGCGCAGGTGGCGATCGGCGCGATCGTGGAGGCGGACCGGCATAACATCCGGGGCGAGCACATCTCGGTGGATACGATTCCGCTGGTGGGCGAACAGCCGCTGGCCGATGCGGTGCGCGCAGTTCCGCGGCTGCCGCGCGCGCGGGCGCTGGTGCTCGCGGGCGCTCTCATGGGCGGCGACATCGAAACAGCGGTGCGGGAAGTGCGCGAAACCGGGCTCCTCGTGATCAGCCTGAACATGGCCGGCAGTGTGCCCGATGCAGCCGATCTGGTGGTGACAGATCCGGTGCAGGCAGGCGTGATGGCCGTGATGGCTGTCGCGGATACGGCGAAATTCACAGTGGAACGTTTGAACCGCAGAGTATTTTGAGCTCGTTTTTTCCTGTCACAAATCTCACTGGTGCGTCGTTGATAGTTTGTGAGCGCACCGAGCAGAGTCCTCGACGACATAGAGCCCGGCGAAGCTCGATTCGATTTCGAGACCGTCTTTCACGTTCATTACGAACGCATTGCCCGCGTCATTGCCCGAGTCGTCGGAGACCCGGCCCGCGCGGAGGAACTGGCGGTTGAGGTCTTTTGGAAACTCTGGCGGAATCCCGGCGCGCAGGGAGAGAAGGCCGGCGGCTGGCTCTATCGGGGAGCGATTCGCATCGCACTCGATGAGTTACGCAGACAAAACCGACGGCAGCGCTATGAATGGCTGCTCGGAGCAGCGCAGCCGCCCGCGAACCCTGAGGAAGCGCACGCCGCAACGGAAGAGCAGCAACAGGTCCGCCGCGTTCTCGCCACTCTCGGCCGACGCGAGGCGGGATTACTGCTTCTGCGCGGCAACGGTCTCAGCTACTCCGAACTCGCTTCCGCTCTCGAATTGAATCCCGCTTCGATCGGTACCCTGGTCAGTCGTGCTCAGCAGGCGTTCCGGAAGGAATATGAGAGGCAATATGGAAAACAACGAAACCGATAGCTTTATCGATGACCGCATGGCAGTTCTCGATCCGGACGGCGCATGGCGTCCCGATCCGGTTCGCGGGCTCGACCGCGTCTACGCGCGCGATCGCGCTCACGTCGGCACCCGGCGGCGAAGATGGACCTGGGCACTGACCACGGCTTCCGCCGCGTGCATTGTGCTCCTGGCCGTTTCGGCGCCGCAGGCATGCGCGTGGGGTGCCTGCCTGAAACCTGCCGCGATGACGAGTGCGACTCCGTCGCTCCGGCGAAAGCAGCGCCGGAGAAGCTTTGCGTTCAAGACATCCGGCTCTACTTCGGCCCCGATCACGCTGGAAATCTATTCGGATTACGAGTGCCCTTACTGCGCGCGATTCTACGAAGAAACCGTTCCGCTGATACTCACCCATTACGTCGCGACCGGCAAAGCAAGGCTGATTCACCACGATCTTCCTTTGCCGCAGCATGCCTGGGCGAAGCTCGCGGCGCGGTATGCCAACGCGGCAGGCGAACTGGGACAGTACGACCTCGCGGTCAAGCAGATCTTCCAGACCCAGGGCGCCTGGCGGGATAACGGCAATATCGATGCCCAGCTCGCGCAGGTGCTCGCGCCGGGCCTGATGCAGAAAGTGCGAGAGAGAGTTATGAACGATTCAACTCTCGATCACACGATTGCGGCGGATCTTGAGATGGCCGGTAAAGATCACATCAATCAAACGCCGAGTCTGGTGGTCGAGTCCAAGGGAAAGCGCGAAAATCTCTCGCCCCCACCCTCCTTCGGTGTGCTGAAGAATTATCTGGATCAACTGCTCCGGCAATAGAGCGGAGATGCTGAGGGCGTTATTGCCGAATGCGGAAACCGTATTCGCGCATCGCGTCGCCGGATACGCCGTAGAGGCGGAGGAAGTAATCTCCGGGCTCGAAGCGCAGCTGCGCTTTGACTTGAAGACTTTCTGCTGCAGGCCGGGCCGGACCCGCTCCAAACGGTCCGGCCCGTCGCATTTACGATCACAGCACGAAAGCCCTGGCCCTCTGTCGGGGCGTTGAGGAGCGTGAGATCCAGTTCGCGGGCCGGGGCGGCCATCGGCATTTCGCCGCGGGTCGCATCGAGCTGCAGGTTCGCCACCGGGGCGAATTGAGTCTGGGCCCCCGCGAAAATATGGAAATAATGGCGGCCAGAGCAAGGAAGGCCAATGCGAGCGAAGCCCTGGGCCACGGCAGCCAGGCAAAAAGATCGCGTCTGTTTCGAAATCGCTATTGCCGAGTTGGACCCGAACGCGTCCTTCATACCCGACGCAAAGGCTTCAACGCCGTCGAGACGGTCGCGGCACGTGGAACAGATCATCAGATGCTCTTCCAGCAGTTCCAGTCCCGGTTGATCGGAAGTGGCTAACCGACCGAGGGCATATGCCTCCAGCTGATCGTCTGTTCCGTGGAAATCAGGGCATCACGCGGGTGCTCCATGCATAAAGAGTGGCTATTAATTTATTTCTCTCTCTATTTCAGACTCTTTTATTCAGATTAATTCCCGCGCCCGCGGCCAGCCTCCGGCCCATCTCGCCAAAGCGCGCTTTGGCCCTCGATTTGAGCAGCCGGAACTGATTGTAGCTCAGGCCCATTTCAGCGCAAATCTGTTCCTGTGTCTGTTCCAGCACATAAAACCGGTTCAGAATATCCCGATCGCGCCGGGAAACTCCGTTCAGCACCTTTCGCGCGATCTCGGCCCGCTGCATGGCGATGACGTTGCGCTCGGGGTCCTCCCTCCAGTCGGAAAGCGTGAACAGAGAATCTTCAAAGTCGACTCTGTTCCGGCGTTGCTGAACAGCTACATCGATCGATGCCGCGATCTGGCGCTTGACCACGGTGCGCACGTAACCCATCAGGCGCTCGGGCTCGCGCAGGTCACCGTTCCGGATCGCCTGCGTGACGATGACAAAACAGTCGTGCACCTTGTCGTCGAGATCGTCCGGCCCCAGGTTCCGCAGCAGGAAATAACGGATTCCCTTGGCGAAAATCGCGTACAACTCGGCCATGGCCGCCGAGTCGTCATTGCGGATCCGGTTGACCAGAGACGTCCAGTCAGGAGCCGCCAGAGCCTCAGGCTGAGCGCGTTCGGATTGCGGAGGATCGTCGCTGCTCGCTGCCATGTTGCGTTGCCTGCCAATGCAATGGACATTACGTCATTCCCTTCCCAGGAGGAAATACGCGGCCCAAACTGCCGCGTACTTTTCGTGCTCTGTTTGATTGCCGCCAGCTGAGCCTGCTGGAGCGCGAAGGCCGGCCCGCGCTACGGCTGCGCGCGCGAGGCCCGATAGAACCCAGCTATCTGATTTGTTCCGCGAAGGACGGCATCAGCGCGCTTCAGTTGCAGCACGAGCTTCAATTGGGCTCGTATCGCAGCGCGTGGTTTATGTCGCGACGTATCCACTGGGCACTGGGTCACGTTCCACGGCGGCAAGGCGAAGAGGCTATGGCGGCACTGCTACGGGTAAAGCCGTCGTCAGGCATGCCGCGGCCCGGAGCGGGCCGGCAGAAATCGGTGTGGGCCCAGGTCAATGAAGAATTACACGGAACGCGCTCGAACAAAAAAACGGGCAGAGCGGCGGTGGCCCGCCCTCTGCCCAAGATGACTAAAGATGAATAATGCAGGCTATCGTAGAGAACTGGTGGCCGGGTTAATCGGCTGTCCGATTACATCGCCGCTCACGACCATCTCGACTCTGCGATTCTGCTGACGGCCAGGAGCCGTATCGTTCGAAGCGACCGGTCCCTCTTTTCCCAATCCGACCGATTGGACATTCGCCGTACTGATCCCATTTGAAGTAAGGTAATCGCGAACCGCGTCGGCGCGCCGCTGGGAGAGTTTCAGGTTGTAGTCGTCGGTCCCGACGCTATCCGTGTGGCCTTCCACGTTCAGATGCAGCGTGGGGTAAGCCAGAAGAATTCCGGACACCTTCGCCAGTTTTTCCTTCGCGCCCGGCTTCAACGAAGCCTGGTCGAAGTCAAACAGAACGTCTGAGAGATTGACGATCAGACCGCGCGCTGTGTCGCGGGTTTCAAGGATGACGTTCAACTGCTGGCGCAAGCGATCACGCAGCGCCTGAGCATCCTGCTCCGCACTGACACGTGCAGCTTTCGCGGCCGCAGTCTCATTGGCCAGCCGCTGTTGCTCGGCGATCGCAGCCTGACGGGCCGCTTCGGCATCCTTCTGAGCGTCGCGAGCCTGCAGCGTCGCGATCTCGGCTTCATGCTTCGCGCGTTCTGCAGAGGCGCGTTCGGCATCCGCCTCGGCACGAAGACTGGCCTGCTGCGCAGCTTCCGCTTTGGCGGCGGCAGCCTGCTTCCGGGCGTCTTCCTCGCGGCGAGCCGCGGCCTGTTCAGCCGCTTCACGTTCCTTCACGATGCTGATGCGCCGCGCGTCTTCTGATTGCTGCGTGGCTTCGCGGGCTACAGTGTTCAGTTCCTTTTCGTTGTGGCTGACATAGTAGCCCTCCGCGTTCTTCATGTTGACCGCAACCTTTGCCATCACGTCGGGAGCGTATATGTCGGCTCCCTGCGCTTTCGCGATCGCAATGGCTTCACGCGCCTCGCGCAATTGCAGGGGAACGTTGAGATCGGAAGTGATGGGGGCAAGCGTTCCGGCTTTGATGTTCATCGTGTACTGGCCGCGTCTCAGCAGTTCGTACTTCGCCTCCACGATTTCGAGCGTTCCCGAAGTATCCTTTCGAAGGAAATTCTCCATGACCACGACGTCCGAAGGCTGGCTCACCGAGAAGTAAGGCTCAGCGGTTACGATCATTCCGAACGATTGAAGATCGGTTGTCGCGAGCAGATCGGCCGTTCGGGAATTTGCGCCTTTGAGCGTAACTTCTCCCAGGCGTTCGGCGCGCCCCTCGGGAGTAATCGCCCAGAGAACATACGTCAGGTATTCAGGGCCAAACTGTGCGGGGTTTGAAAGGTGATCGAACCTCAGAGACATTTTTGTGGCGCCGGTATTTGCGCTCACGCTCGCTTCGCCGCGGGATTCCGGCATGAGAGCGGTACCGCGAAAATCGATGTGGGTAGTTCCCTGGCGGTTGTGATAGTTCACTGCCCGTACGGACCGTGAAGTGACGTCAACGCGAAAGATGGGCTCCGAGCCGTTGGCATTCGGCGGTAAGGTGCCCCTCTGTACGGGATTCGGGATCTGCCCGTATACTGCGGCGCTGGACGCCAGCAGGATGATTGCAGTGAATTTCATGTAAGTGCCTCCAAAACAAAAATACGAAGAGGACTCTTGCACGCGGCATGCCGTTGCCCGCTAAAAGCTGTTATGTGGCTTATTTTCCGGGGCTTCGCAATCCCGGCCCGGTGATTGTTTATCGATATCTCGGAGGGCAGGAGGCAATCATTTCCATGAAACTCAGCCATCCATTCACAGTCGTGCTCTTCTCATCGGGAATGGCGACGGCTGCAATCGAGCGATTCGAATGTTAACCAACGGCCGCGAAAATCAGCACGACCGTATCGCGGACGGCGTTCCGTTCAGCGGGAGCGCCCGAACATTAACAATCAATAGAAGCTGGCCCGGGGCAATATCCGTGAGCGTGCGCCCTCCCTTGGGGCGAACGCCCTATAATTCGATCAGCGGCCCGGCCCGCATCCAACACCACATGAAGGCTGTCTGTTTACTCAGCGGGGGGCTCGATTCCACCACCTGCCTCGCTTATGCCCGCCGTGAAGGATTCGAGTGTTACGCGCTCTCTTTCGACTACGGCCAGCGCCACCGCATCGAACTTGAAGCAGCCCGCCGGATCGCGGAGGCGCTGGGCGCCGCGGATCATCGCGTGGCGAAGATCGATCTTCGCGTCTTCGGCCACTCCGCACTGACCGACGAGATCGAGGTTCCGAAGGGACGTGACGAAACCTCGATGGCCGATGGGATCCCCGTCACCTATGTGCCCGCGCGCAACACAATCTTTCTTTCTTTCGCGCTCGCGTGGGCCGAGGTTCTGGAAGCGAACGACATCTACATCGGCGTGAACGCGCTCGACTACTCCGGCTATCCGGATTGCCGGCCCGAGTTCATCGAAGCCTTCGAGCACATGAGCAATCTGGCGACGAAGGCAGGCGTGGAAGGTCGCACGCGCATTCAGATCCGCACGCCGCTGCTCCGGCTTTCGAAAGCGGACATCGTGAGGCTTGGCAGTCAACTGAACGTACCGTTCGCGCTAACGCACAGCTGTTACGATCCTGACGCTACGGGCCGTGCGTGCGGCGCGTGCGATTCGTGTCTGCTACGCGCGAAGGGTTTTCGCGAAGCGGGCGTCGTTGATCCGGCAAGCGGCGATCAGGCATGCGCATAGCAGAAATCTTCTACTCGGTTCAGGGCGAAGGAATGCTCGTCGGCGTGCCATCCATCTTCGTGCGCACCAGCGGCTGCAATCTGCGCTGCTCCTGGTGCGATACGCCGTATACGTCCTGGCATCCCGAAGGCAACGATCTTTTTCTCGACGAAATCCTGGCCCGCGCGTCCGCATTCAGCGCGGCCCGGCACGTCGTGCTGACGGGCGGCGAACCGATGATCGCACCCGGCATCGTGGAACTATCGCGGCGGTTCCGTGAGCACGGCATGCATGTCACGATCGAAACAGCGGGAACAGTATTTGCACCCGTCGAGTGCGACCTGATGAGCATCAGCCCGAAGCTTTCGAATTCCACGCCCGAAGGCGTCTTCGAGAAGCAACACGAAAAGCTCAGGCTGCAGCCTGATGTTCTGTTGCGGCTGATGTCGCTTTGCGATTATCAGCTGAAGTTCGTGATCGCGCGCCCGGAAGATGTCGACGAAGCGCGCGCGCTGATCGCACAGCTCCGGGCTCCGGCGTCAAAAGTTATTCTGATGCCCGAAGGCATTGCAGCCGAAACCCTCGACGAGCGTGGTGTCTGGATCGCCGAACTTTGCAAACAGTTCGGATTTCGCTTCAGCCCGCGCCTGCACGTTAATCTTTGGGGCAACAAACGAGGCGTGTGACCCTCGTTTCTATTTGGCACAGCGATTGCTTTTGAAGACGCCGGAGGTTTTCACCGATGAGGCAGTCGATTCCGATCGCATTGATTTTCATGGGTGCATTGCTCGGTACGGGCTGCGCCACGAAAAACTACGTTAAGAAGACAGTAGACCCGGTAAGCGGGAGACTGGATCAGGTAGCGTCGAAGTCCGATCAGCAGGGCCAGACGCTTGATAAGACACGCGCAACACTTGATGAAACGCGCGCTACGCAGGAGAAAGACGAAACCGCGCTAAGTGCAACAAACGAGCGCGCTGTTTCCGCTGACAACCGTGCGGGTGAGGCCATGAATCGGGCCAATGACGCATCCGGGAAAGCGGATCAGGCCAATCAGGGAGTGGCCGCTTTGAGGGGCCAGCTCGCCGACACAGTGGCCAATCTCGACGCCTATAAACAGGTCGGCGAGACTACCGTAAATTTCAAGTTCAACAGCGACAAACTGGACGCCGATTCGAAGTTAGCGCTTGACCAGATGGTGTCTAACCAGAACCAGTACAAGCGTTTCTTCATCGCGATTGAAGGCTTTACGGACCGTGTGGGTAGTGTTGACTACAACAACGCCCTCAGCCGCCGCCGCGCCGATGCCGTGATGGGATACCTTGTCGCCGAGCACAACATTCCGGTGTATCGCGTCCACATGATCGGCTTGGGCGAACAGAAGCCCGTCGATGAAGGCCGTGGCCGCGTTGCTAACGCAAAGAATCGCCGCGTGGAAGTTACCCTCTTCAGCGCGGATCAGAGCCTTGCCTCGAACAACGCTCCTGCATCCACCGGCTCTGCACAACAGTAACCCTCAACCGTAATTCCCCCCCCACCGGGCACGCCGTTTCTATACGGCGTGCCCTTTCTGTATTGGATCCCTCTTTAATGTGCGCCAGGGTGCATGTACACTAGAACATTAAGACCGAGGCCCCGGTTGCCAAGGCGAGTAAAATATACCGTCTATCGTTAACCGAGATGTATCTTTTCCCGACACCGCCCGCTTTATTCGTCGCTTCCACGCTGAACCGCTTCATACGGACTTCGACGACACCTTCGCCGGCATCCACCAGCTCTCCTGGTTCGATTGGGCGCTGCTGATTCCCTACTTCGGCATCCTTGCCGTTCTGTCTATTTACGGGATGCACCGTTTTGAGACGATTCGTACCTATTTCAAGTACCGCAAAAAAGCCATGCGGGAAACCAATGTGGGCTTCGCGCACCTGCCGCCGGTGACGATCCAGTTACCTCTCTATAACGAACGCTATGTGCTGGAGCGCCTGATCGACGAAACCGTCAAGATGGAGTATCCACGCGAGTTGCTGCAGATCCAGGTTCTGGACGATTCAACCGACGACACGCACGATTTCGCCGACGCCCTTTGCGAAAAATACCGCAACATGGGGCACAACATCGAGTACCTGCATCGCACCAATCGGGAAGGCTTCAAGGCCGGCGCGCTGCAGGAAGGTTTGAAGTCGGCGACCGGCGAATTCGTCGCCGTTTTCGACGCGGATTTTATACCGCCCGTCGACTTTCTTACGCGTACAATTCACCATTTCGCCGATCCGAAAGTGGGCGTGGTCCAGACCCGCTGGAGCTATCTGAACCGCGATTTCAACTTCCTCACGGAAGTCGAAGGCATGCTGCTCGACGGGCATTTCATCCTCGAGCATGGCGCGCGTTCGCGGGCCGGTCTGTTCTTCAATTTCAATGGGACCGCCGGCATCCTGCGCGTTTCCATGATTGCCGACGCCGGCGGCTGGCAGCATGACACGCTCACCGAAGATTCCGACCTCAGCTATCGGGCGCAGGTGAAGGGCTGGAAGTTCGTTTATCTTCCGGGAATCGATTGCCCCTCCGAGCTGCCGGTCGAAATGCACGGCTTCCAGGTGCAGCAGTTCCGCTGGGCCAAGGGCCTGACGCAGTGCGCGAAGAAGCTGCTGCCGGATCTCTTGCACGCGAAACTTCCGTTCCGCGTCAAGCTGGAAGCGATCATGCATCTGACGCCGAACATTTCGTATCCGCTCATGATGATCATTTCGGCGCTCATGCTGCCGGTGATGATCGTGCGTTTTTATATGGGAGCGTGGGAGATGATGCTGCTCGATTTCCCGCTGATCGTCGCGTCGTTCTGGTCGCTCTCGGCGTTCTACGTCATCGCGCAAAGGGAGCTGCATCCGAAAACGTGGAAGCGCTCCTTCATGATTCTGCCGATGCTGATGGCGGTCGGCGTGGGCCTTACTCTGATCAATACGCGGGCGGTGCTCGAAGCTCTGTTCGGAGTGAAAAGCGGCTTTGTCCGCACTCCGAAATATGCCATTGAAGGCACGCAGCAGAAGCGCATGGCCGTGAAGAAATACAAGCGGAAGAGCGGCTGGCTGCCTTATTTCGAACTGGCCTGCGGATCGTATTTCCTCTACATGTGCTGGTTTGCGGTCTCGACGTTCAACTATCCGACGCTGCCGTTCCTCTCGTTGTTCGTCTGCGGTTACTATTGGGCCGGATTCAGTACGCTCTACCAGGAATATCAGGATCGCCTCCGCTACAACCGCCAGACCCGTCTGGAATTCGAAACCGCGCGTTAGGAGTTCGCTTGCGCGATGATACGAGACTTCATTCCGAGCCGCGACTGTGAAGGAGCGGCACTGAAGCGCTGAAGCGAATTTCGCGCCTGGCAGAAACGCCTTGGAAATTTCTCCTCAGTTAGTGCTTGAAGCGGCGGAGCGCATCAAACCGCTCGCGCGCCGCACACCCGTGATGACGTCCCGCAGCATCGACGAACGCGCGGGACTGCGCGTATTCCTCAAGTGCGAAAACCTGCAGCGCACCGGCGCGTTCAAGATCCGCGGCGCATCGAATCTGATCCTCTCGTTATCGGCCGAAGAACTCGCGCAGGGCGTCGTCGCATTTTCCTCCGGCAATCACGCGCAGGCAACAGCCGTCGCAGCGAAATACGCGGGCGCACCGGCCACGATCGTGATGCCCGAAGACGCGCCGCGCTCGAAGGTGGAAGCCACTCGCGCGGCCGGCGCCCGCATCGTGACCTATGACCGCCTGCGCGAAGACCGCGAAGCGATCGCCGCTCGCGTCCTCGCGGAGCAAGGCGGAACGCTCGTGCCGCCGTTCGATCATCCGATGATCATGGCGGGGCAGGGCACCGCAGCGCTTGAGCTTCTCGAAGACATTCCCGCTCCCGACGCGCTGGTGGTCTGCGTGGGCGGTGGCGGTCTCGCCGCCGGTTGCGCGACGATTGCGAAATCGATGCAGCCCGGAATTCGCATTTTCGGCGTGGAGCCGGAAGCCGGCCAACGACGCCGCGCTCTCGTTTGCCGCCGGCGAACGCATTACCATTCCGCCGCCGGATACGATCGCAGACGGCTTGCGCACGCCTTCCACGGGCAAGTTGACCTTCCCCGTCCTGCAACGTCACCTGGAGAAAATCCTCCTTGTGAGCGAAGCTGAGATCCGCGCAACAATGCGGTTCGCACTGGAGCGGTTGAAGATCCTGATCGAGCCCAGTGGCGCGGTCGCCCTTGCCGCAGTCCTTTTCGGAATGCTGCCGCGCGAGATCGAAAGCGCCGGGGTTGTGATCTCGGGCGGAAATGTCGACTTCGATCTGCTCAAGACACTTTGAGATGAGGACACGGTTCACAGATAAGCAGGGACAATACCTTGCCTTCATTCATCTCTACACGAAGCTTCATCGTAGACCACCCGCGGAATCGGACATGCAAATGTACTTTCAGGTTTCGCCCCCGTCGGTACACAACATGATTCTGACGCTCGAATCGCACGGGCTGATCGAACGAACGCCAGGACAGGCGCGCACGATTCGAGTGCTGGTGCCGCCCGATGAGATCCCGGAACTGGGCTGATGCGGACGCGGCATCTCTCGGGACCGCTTCGGGCGTTGTTGTGATCCAGCCGCCTTTGGCGAGGTTAGTGCTTATAAGCTACCGGAGGTCTTATACATGAAACGCTGCAATTTATTGGGTACGTTGATATTAGGCGGTGCACTGATTGCTCCAGCCGGCCTGATGGCTTTCCAGCAGTCCGACGAGAAAACCACAACGACGACGACCACAACCGAAACCCATCGCTACTATGACTCCGGGTGACAAAGAGTACCACGATTGGAATGCCGATGAAGATCGGGCCTACCGCATGTATCTTCAGGAAAACCACCGGGACTACAAGGAATTCCCGAAGACAACGGTGACGGAACAGACCGAATATTGGAAGTGGCGTCACAACCACCCGAACAAGACCATCTTCAAGTCTGAAACTCACGAAGAACAACGGTAAAAGCGACCGCTGCCCTGAGTTGGAAGTTGCGTAAATAATTCCAGCTCAGGGCACTGGCGTCAACTAACGCGCCTTCGGGTGCGCCTTATCGTAGACCCGCATCAAATCCGTCAGTGAAACCTGCGTGTACTTCTGCGTGGTAGCCAGTCGCGCGTGGCCCAGCAATTCCTGAATCGCCCGCAGGTCGGCGCCGTGGCTCAATAGGTCTGTCGCAAACGCGTGGCGTAGCGTGTGCGGATGGATCGAAGAATCGCCGGCAACATGCGTCGCATAGAACTTCACGATGTTCCGCGCGCCGCGGTCGGTGAGACGATCGCCCCGATGATTCAGGAACAGCGCCTGCGGGTCTACTGTGCCTTCGCGGAATCCGAGATAAGCATCGAGCGCCGCGGCCGATTTCGACCCATAAGGTACCTGCCGTTCCTTCCTGCCCTTGCCGCGCACTCGAATCCACCGCTCGCCGCGATCGAAGTCTTCCAGATTCAATCCAACAGCTTCACTCACGCGAAGCCCGCATCCATAGAGCAGCTCAAGCAGCAGCCGGTCACGCGCCGGAAACGGACGTTCAAGATCCTCGCGCGACGAGCCGTCGACCATGGCATTCGTGACCTCGGTATTCGGCACATCGGGCAGTGTCTTTGGCATCTTCGGCAAGCGCAGCAACCGCGCCGGGTCGCGTGCGATCCGGTGCTCACGCGAGAGAAATCGGAACAAGCGACCGCAGCGAGGCCAGTTTCCGGCGGATCGTCGCGGGCTTCTGCTCGCGGTCGTAGAGGTGCGCCAGCCATTCGCGCAGACTGAGGAGATCGATGGCCGCAAGCGCCGGCGGCTCCGCGCCCGGCGGCGAAAAATACGCGAGGAATTCGATGAGATCGGCGCGATAGTTCCGCAGCGTGTGTTCGGAATCGTTGCGCCGGGCTTGCTCTCCGAGAAAATCCTCGATCGCCTGGGCGAGCTCTGAGTCCCGTTCAGACATGAATCGCCACAAACTCGTCGAGTTTCTCGAGAGCCAGTTTGCACACTGCCGTTTGCCGCTCCTTGCGATCGCGCGGGTTCGAGGATGGAGCGGCGGGAACAGATCAAACGCGATATTGGCCGGCTGATAGTGACGTGGGTCCGCATGCGAAACGTAGTGGCACAGCGAGCCGATCGCCGTTTCGCGTGGAAACACCCGCGCCGCGTCGCCACGGACCCGCGCCGCCGCGGCCATTCCCGCAACGAGCCCGGTCGCAATCGATTCCACATATCCTTCCACACCCGAAATCTGCCCGGCAAAAAAGACGTTCGGATGCGCGCGCAGCGCCAGCGTGCCATCGAGCAGCGCCGGCGCATTGATGTAGGTGTTGCGATGGATCTGCCCGTAGCGCAGAAATTCCGCATTCTCGAGCCCCGGAATCAATCGCATGATTCGCTTCTGCTCGGCGAAACGCAGATGATTCTGAAATCCCACCAGGTTGTAACTGTCGGCGCGCAGATTCTCCTGGCGCAACTGCACCGCGGCCCAGGGACGCCGCCCCGTGCGCGGATCCGTCAACCCCATCGGCTTCATCGGACCGAAGCGCAGCGTATCGCGGCCGCGCCGCGCGATCTCCTCAATCGGCAGACACGCTTCGAAATAGGGAACATCGTCGGGAATGTGCGCCTCAACAGATTCGGCCGCGATAAGCTCATCCACAAACCGTTCATACTCGGCCTTCGAGAAAGGGCAGTTGAGATAATCGCCCGTGCCATCGAGCGACTTGTCATAGCGCGACGCGGGGAACGCAATGCTTTTGTCGACCGTATCCGCATCCACAATCGGACTGATGCTGTCGTAGAAAAACAAGCGGTCAGATCCCGTAATCCGTCCGATGCTCGCCGCCAGGCTCTCGCTGGTCAGAGGCCCGGTCGCAACGATCGTCAGTTCCTGCGGATCGATTTCGCCGATCTCCTCGCGCCGGATCTCAATGCGCTGATGCGATTCGATGGCGCGCGTCACTTCTGCCGCGAAACGCGATGCGGTCCACGGTAAGCGCCTGGCCGCCCGGCACGCGCGATCTCTCCGCGGCGCGCAGCAACAGGGAATCCAGGCGCCGCAGTTCTTCCTTGAGCAGCCACGACGCCGAAGGATGCTGATCGCTCTTCAACGAATTACTGCAGACAAGTTCCGCGAGGCGATCGGTCTGATGCGCATCCGTAGTCCGCACCGGCCGCATCTCGTAAAGCGTGACATCGATACCGCGCTCCGCCAGTTGCCATGCGGCCTCTGTGCCCGCGAGGCCTCCGCCAATCACTGTGACGTTCTTCTCCAAGTCTTATTTTAGTTTCGGACCGCTCACGAGCTTATAGATGTCGCGTTTCGAGAGCCCGCGCTGCCGCGCAACTGTCTTCATCGCGTCCATGCGATCCACGCCGGCGCTGACGAGCATCGCCACCGCTTCCTCGGGAGGCGTGTCGTCATGAACCGGTTCGCTCGCCTTCGCAATCATCACAACGAACTCGCCGCGGATCATGTCACGCGCCGCGAGCGTCGTCTTAATCTCAGCCGCGCTCCCCCGCAACACCTCTTCGTGGATCTTGGTCAACTCCCTCGCAACGACGATCTCGCGATCGCCCAGCGCCGCCGCGATGTCCTCAAGCGAGTCCAGAATCCGATGCGGCGCTTCATAGAAGATCAGCGTTGCGGGCTCGTCCTGCAACGATTCGAGCAGCCGCGTGCGCTGACCTTGTTTCGCGGGAAGAAAACCGGCGAAGTGGAACTGGTCCGTAGGCAATCCCGAAACAACCAGTCCGGCCAGGAGTGCCGAGGGACCCGGCAAAGCTTCCACGCGAATGCCCGCCTGTACCGCTGCCCTCACCACCCGATACCCCGGATCGGAAAGCAGCGGCGTGCCTGCATCCGAAACCAGCGCGCCGCTTTCGCCCTGCTGCAGCCGCGCGATCAGATCTTCCGTTCGATTCGCCTCATTGTGCTCGTGGTAGCTGAGCAGATGGGTCTGAATTCCGTAGTGATCGAGCAACCGTTTGGTGGTGCGGGTATCCTCGCAGGCGATCCAATCGGCCTCTTTCAGGATGCGCACCGCCCGATAAGTGATGTCCTCAAGGTTGCCGATGGGCGTCGAGACTATGTAGAGGCAGCCCGTAACTTTTGATGATATCGTTCCGCCGCAGCCATAAGCTCTTCAATCACGGCAGTCTTCGCGTCCGCATAATTCTGGACGTAAGTCCACCGCTTCGCCGCCAGCGCGAGCTTGGTGCGCGCGTAGAGTCCTCGGTCATGTTCGTCATGGCGGAGCCAGTCACGGAACTTCAGCATGCGGTCGATCTCCGGACAGCCGGACGAATAGACATGCAGGTTGATATCCGCACCGGGTCCCTTGAGCATTCGGTGCTGCCACGGCTGACTCTCGCGAACGCGCAGGGAGTAACCCGCGGCCTCCATGGCAGGCAACCAGGCATCTTCCGCACCGGCGTCCGCCACTGCCAGAACGATGTCGATGATCGGCTTGGCAGCCAGCCCCGGCACAGAGGTCGAACCCGCATGTTCGATTCGCAGCGCCTTCAATCCGAGCACAGCGCGAATTCGCCCGGCCTCACTTTGAAACAGATCCGGCCACGCCGGGTCATAGTCCGCGATGATAATCGGGGACGACAGCGGTAAGAGTTCGCCAATCGTGTAGGCCCCGATCTCGTCCTCGCTGTGTGGCGCCCGCATACCGTGTGACTTTCAGCGGCGGGCCTCGGTGATTGCTTCGTGAGAGCGCTTCATCTGGAACTCCGTGCTCTTCACAATGCCCAGTCACGATCGACGAGAAGCGGTAATCGTTTTGCCCCGCCTCACGAGCAATTCCCCGCACCACCGGCATGTCGAAGTATTCGAGACCGCGTCCCAGGGCATAGGTCATCAGCTTCTCGGTCATCGTGCCGACAAAGCGCTCCGGATGCTTCAGCAGCGCCACACGCAGATCCGCAATGCCGTTGATCTTCGTACCATCCGCCAGCTGGCCGGACGCATCGATCGGCAGCCCCGCTTCCTTCGTGCGCCATTGGCCGATCGCGTCGAAGTTATCCAGCGAAAATCCCAGCGGATCCATCACCCGATGGCACGTCGCGCACGCCGGATTCCTGCGATGCTCTTCCAGCCGCTCCCGCACCGTCGTGACCTTGCCGCCCTCATCGTTCTCCTTCAACGCAGGCACGTTCGGCGGCGGCGCGGGTGGCGGCGTTCCCATGATGTTTTCCAGAATCCACTTGCCGCGCAGCACGGGAGAAGTGCGAGTCGGATACGAAGTCACCGTCAGGATGCTGCCCTGGCCGAGCAGCCCGCGGCGCGCTTCATCCGTAAGCGTCACCCGCCGGAACTGGCTGCCATAAACATCGGGAATGCCGTAATGCTTCGCGAGCCGCTCGTTCACAAACGTATAATTCGCGTTCAACAGATCGAGCACGTTGCGGTCTTCGCGCATCACACTGCCGACAAACAACTGCGTCTCTTTAAGGAACGCGTTGCGAAGATTGTCGTCGAAATTCGGGAAGTCATCGCTCGCCGGATTCACGCTTTGCAGGTTGCGCAGGAAAAGCCACTCGGATGCGAAGTTCGTCACCAGCGCTTCCGCTTTCGGGTCCGCCATCATGCGCTTGACCTGCTGCTGCAGCACCGCTGGATCCTTGAGCTTTCCCTGCGCCGCGACGTTCAGCAGTTCGTCATCCGGCCCGCTGCTCCAGAGAAAGAACGACAGACGCGACGCCAGTTCCAGATCGCTGATCCGATAAATGCTGTCGGGCTTGACGCTGGCCGGATCCGGCTCGGCGCGATAGAGGAACTTCGGATCGGTCAGCACCAGCCGCAGCGCGGTTTCAATGCCCGCATCGAAGCTGCCCTTATTCCGGCCTTTCTGATAAAAGCTGAGCAGCAGTTCCAGATCGGCATCGTTCACCGGACGCCTGTACGCGCGCCGCGCAAGCGTCGAAATAATCGTCTTCGCGCACGGCAGTTCCTCGGCCGCCGTTTTCGGCTGGCACACGAAAATCCGCCGCCGGCTCGGCGTATCGCCCGAACCGGTTGCGGCAAACGGTCCGGTGATCTGCACACGATTGATGATCGGCACGCCGTTCATATCCTGCAAATCGAGATTGCGGGTGAACGGCTGCAGCGGCTCGACCGATTCCGAATGGTTCTTCTCGATGAAGGTGACGGCAACGTCATGCGGGCCCGCCTTCACCGGCACGCGAACCCGCAGCCGGGCGTCGATCGTATTGCCCGCCAGCCCAAGGTTCGTATCCATCATCTTGTTGTCTTCTTCGCCGCCCACCTGCGCGAGGAAGATGCGCACGCCATCGACCGTGATCTCGAACTGATGGCCGTATTCGAGTCCGGGCATGTAGCCGACGATGTTGCGCAGCAGAAACGTGCTGAACTCATACTCGCCGTCGAGCGGAAAATCCTGGTGAATCAGGATGCCGCCGCGCGTGCCGAGCGGCAGCCCTTCAATGTGCTGGACCTGCGACAGAGTCGGAGGCAACTGATAAACCTGCGAGACGGGTCCAAGGCCGCGATCTCCAATGGCGATGCCGGCAACCGTACGGGACGCACCCAGATACTGTTCGAGAAGCGAAGGCGAAACCTTCAAAACGTCCGCGATGTTGTCGAAGCCGTTGCTCTCGTCATCGGCGGGAAGAAGCGAGGTGACATCCACCTTCAGGGCCAGAAGATCGCGAATCGCGTTGGCGTATTCGGCACGATTCAGGCGGTGAAGACTCGCCCGGCCCGGGTCGGGACGCGCAGCCGCATCAAGCTCTTTCTCAAGCGACGCCGCAAAACCATCGAGCGTCGCCGCGTCCGGCCGGGGCATACCCAGCGGCGGCATCGTTCCGCTGTGGATCTTGCGCACCACTTTTTCCCACACTTCCGCCCCATCCCCAACGCGCCCGACGTCGATCTTCTCAAGCGTCAAACCGCCCGTCTTGAGCTTGTCGTTGTGACAGGTGACGCAGTATTTGTCGAGCAGAGCGCGGTCGGCGGGAGCAGCCAAAGCAGGCAGCGACACAAGAACGCCGAGGATAACAAACCGGAAACGCACGATTCGATTTTATGCCATTCCGCTATGCAGATATGGTTTCGAGAGCCAGATTGTTGGTCCGCGGGCCCAGAATCCCGATCGACAAGGATCACAATCACCATGCTGCCTGCGATGAACGCGAACACTCCCGGCACGCCGAACCGATCGAGAAAGAAAGCGATCGCGAACGAGCTGAACACCACCGATAACCGGCTCCAGGAATACGTAAACCCGACCGCCAGCGCGCGGATGCGCGTGGGGTAAAGCTCGGCCTGATAGGCGTGGCTCGAGAACGAAAGGATGTTCGCCGAGAGCGTGAGCAACACACCAAACACAATCAGCAGCGGCACCGCGCTCATCTGGCCGAAGAGGATGCCCGAGACCGCGATTCCGGCCGCGCCGAAAACGATCTGCCATTTGCGCTCGAACTTATCCGCCAGCGCGGCCGCCAGCAATGGCCCGAACGGCGATGCGATCGCGATGATGAACGTATACCGCAGACTGCTCGTGACCGCGATCCCGCGGCTGATCAGCAGCGTCGGCACCCAGTTGGAAAATCCGTAAAATCCCACCGTCTGGAACAGATTGAAGACGACCATCATGATGGTGCGCCGCAGATACGGAGGCCGCCAGATCTCTTTGAATCCGCCTCGCCCGCGCTGCTCGGCGAGACTTCCGGGGGCAGCCAGCGGCGCGCCCGTTTCGGCAACAATGCGCCGTTCCAGCTCGGCCACGATCCGCTCGGCCTCGTCCACACGCCCGTGGTGAGCAAGCCAGCGAGGGCTTTCCGGAACGCGCCGCCGGATCCACCAGACGACAATCGCGCCCGCCGCGCCCGTCAGCACCACCCAGCGCCATCCATCGAGTCCGAACGGCGAAATCGGAACCAGCCGCCAGGCAAGCAGCGCGATCACCGGAACGCAGCAGAACTGAATCGTCTGGTTGATCGCGAATGCGCGCCCCCGCCAGTGCTTCGGCACCAGTTCCGAGATGTAGGTGTCGATGGTGACCAGCTCAACACCGACTCCGACTCCCGCGATGAATCGCCAGAGATTGAGCCCGAACACGTCATTCTGAAACGCCATGACGACGCTCGCGACCGTGTACCAGAGCAGCGAGAAGGTGAAGATGGTGCGGCGCCCGAACCGGTCCGCAACGAATCCGAACAGCGCCGTGCCGATGAACAGCCCGGAGAAAAGCGCCGCAACGAAACTGGCGACTCCCGTGAGGCCGAACAAGCCGCGTGTGGTCGGCGTCAGGATATGGCTGCGCACCAGACCCGGCGCAATATAGCCGCTGAAGAAGATGTCGTAAAACTCGAAGAAGCCGCCGAGCGACAACAGAACCACGAGCGTGCGAAGCGTGCGCGTGACGGGCAAACGATCCAGCCGCGCACTGACGCTGGCCGCATAGCGTCGGCCACTACACGGAGGCAGTCGCGGCGACGGCCGAAGCGTACGTCGCGACAGGCGCGTAGACAAACCGCCGGTTGCGCAGGCCGTACTTGTGCATCAAACGCCCCACGTGGTCCTGGTCATACCGGATACCGAAGCGCGCTTCGATGGCCGACGCCAGGCGTCCGGTCGTCCAGCGGTCGTTCGGAAAACCATGCGCCGACGCACCATCCTGATACATCTGGCGGATGGAATCCACCTGATCCGCCGTGAGCCGGCAGGGGCGTCCGGTGGCGCGCCTGCTGCGCATGCCTTCGAAGCCCTTATGAACGATTGATCGATGCCAGCGGGATGCCGTGGTGCGGCTCACGCCGTACCGCCGGGCCACCTGTGATTGAGTAACGCCGTTGAGCAGCTCTTTAGCAGCTGCGAGCCGGCGAGTTTCCATATCTTCGCGTGTCAGAGAGCTTAGCGGGGCAAGCATCGTCTCGTTTACGCGCGGACTTCAAACCAGAGCATCCTCAGAATACTACACAAACATCGCCCTGGTAAATTGTTTTTTACTGTTTTGGTGTCAGGCGCAGCAGCCCGTTGCCCGCCAGAAGGTAAACCGCGCCGTCCGGACCCTGCCTCACATCCCGAACCCGCTGCTTCAGATCGAAGAGCAGCATCTCTTCGGCTGCCACATGTTGCTGAGCATCCAGCACCAGTCGCACCAGATGCGTGCCAGCCATCGAGCCGACAAAAAGGTTCCCCTTCCATTCCGGAAACAGGCTGCCCGTATAGAACATCATTCCGGATGGCGCAATCGAAGGCACCCAGAAGTAGACCGGCTCTTCGACGCCCTCCATTCTGCCGCGGCCATTCCCCACGGGCACGTTCTTCTTTCCATCCGTGCGCTGCTGGTCGTATTGAACGCCGTAGGAAACGTCCGGCCAGCCGTAGTCTTTTCCCGCCCTGACGATGTTGATTTCATCGCCGCCTTGCGGACCGTGATCCGTCGCCCAAAGCTCGCCCGTGGCCGGATTGATCGCCGCGCCCTCCGGATCTCTGAAGCCATGCGCGAACGTCTCGGGCAGCACCGTCGCGCGATTCAACCACGGATTGTCTTTCGGAATCGAACCGTCGCGATTGATGCGAATCACGCGCCCGGAAAAATTGCGGCGGATGTCCGGATTGTCCGTGAAATCATGCTCCACGCCATCAAGGTCCGAATCGTAGAAGCGGAAGCGATCCGCGCCGGTGATCAGAAGCTTGCCATCGGGCGCGATCACGATGCGGCGCTCGCCCCCGCCGTCGATCAGCACCTCCAGGTTCTCCAGCCGCTTGTTGTCGTCGCTGAGGCGGGCGCGGGCCACGCGCTCCATTCCGAGGTTCATGGTGCGCCGTTCCGCGAGCGACTTGCTCCAGACCATCTGATAGAAGAACTCGTTGGGCCAAAGCGCCGGTTCCTCCCCTGGCGGCGGCGCGAAGTAAGTGATGTAAAGGATCCGATTGCGCACGAAGTCGGGGTCGAGCGCGACGTCGTGCAACCCCTGCGCCGCAACCACCTTGACCGGAGGCACGCCGGCGATCGGCGCGGAAACCACCCCGTCCGGCCGGATCGTGCGCATGGTTCCGGCGCCTTCGGTGACCAGAAAATTGCCGTCGGGCAGGAACGCGAGGGACCATGGTCCGTTCAGCCTCGTCGTGATGGTGTCGACATTGAACTGCGGCGATGGCTTCGCGGGCGCGGGCGCATCGGTCTGAGCAGGAAACGCCGGTTTCGGTTTGGGCGGGTTGCCCAGTTTCGATCTCTGCGCGGCCAACGGCGCCGCCAGCAACATCACGGAAAGGAAAATTCTCTTCATGCCGCCTCGTCGGTATACTATCTCATTGCCAAACATGCTGCGCCTTATGGTGAGATGGTGAATATGGCAGCCATCAAAGCCCCGCGGCTGGTCCAGCTGGCCGAACGGGAACGCCTCGGAATGCTTCGGGCTTTCGATGCCTTGGTTCCGAAGATCCCCACCAGGCCCGCAAGAGATGGACCGCGAAGTGGCCGAACTGCGCAAGGCGCGGAGAGCGGGTGGCTGGCGCACTGTCTCGTGATCGTCGTTGCGCGCCCGCGCTATGCGGAGTCATCGAGCGCGGCGAGCGGGTTCTCCTGCCTTCCGTCCTCTTGTGCCAATGGCTGCGGAAACCTCGCCTTCCTGCCGAGATCGCGGCCCAGGAGGCGCTTTTCCCATCGGACAGCGCGATCGCATTCGGTCCGCGTGAAGCCGAACTGAGCGCGCAACTATACCGTGGACTCCGGCGCGCTCGCGGTCGTGAAATCGATTTCGCAATCGCAGCCATTGCGATCGCTCAGAGAAGCCGCATTGTTGACGCTGAACACTGCGGACTTCAAAGACATCCCTGGCCTGCAGCTGATTTCCCCGTCCGTCCGCGCCGGTTAGAATAGTAATCGTCTCCCCCAGACGATTTCCGAACAGCCCTTCCATGGCCGAGACTCCATTCGTTCACCTCCACAACCACACCGACTACTCTCTGCTCGACGGCGCCTGCGAAATCGACCAGCTGATGGACGTCGTCGCCGAGCAGAAAATGCCCGCCGTCGCGATGACCGATCACGGCAATCTCTTCGGCGCCGTCAGCTTCTACAACGCCGCCAAAGCGAAAGGAATCCAGCCCGTCATCGGCTGCGAAGTCTACGTCTCGCAGCAGGGCCACAAGACCCGGTCGCGACACCGACCGCTACAACCACCTCGTCCTGCTCTGCGAAAACCAGGAGGGCTACCGCAACCTCATCAAGCTGGTTTCCACCGGCGTTTCTCGAAGGCTTTTACTACAAGCCGCGCATCGATAAAGATCTGCTGGCCGCCCATTCGAAAGGCCTCATCTGCCTCTCGGCGTGCCTGCGCGGCGACCTCAACGAAACCATCCTCGCCGACAAGTACGAAGACGCGCGCCGCCTCGCCTACACCTATCGCGACATCTTCGGCAAAGAGAATTTCTTCCTCGAAATTCAGGATCACGGCCTCGAACAGGACAAGCGGCTGACTCCGCAGGTCAACCGCCTTTCCATCGGACACGGGCATTCCGCTCGTCGCCACCAACGACTCCCACTACCTGCGCCACGAAGACGCCCGCGCGCACGAAATCCTCATGTGCATCCAGACGGGCAAGACGATGTCGGACCCCAACCGCATGCACTGGGATCATCCCGATTTCTACCTCAAGATCGCGCGACGAGATGATGCAGCTCTTCGGCGAACTCGAAGACGCGGTCAATCGCCCCTGGGAGATCGCGCAGCGCTGCGACGTCAAGCTCGAAAAGGTCAAAGATCCCTTCCCGCGCTTCGATATTCCGGCCGGCCACACCACCGATTCCTACTTCGCATACGTCGCCCGCCAGGGTTTCGAAAAGCGCCGCGTGCGCCTCGAAGCCCTGCAGCGCCGCCGGCAAACTGAAGCACGATCTTGCCGAGTATGTCGAGCGCCTCGATCGCGAAATCGGGATGATCCAGCAGATGAAGTTCTCCGGCTACTTCCTGATCGTCTGGGATTTCATCCGCTTCGCGAAATCGAAGAACATTCCGGTCGGCCCCGGGCGCGGATCGGCCGCCGGAAGCCTCGTCAGCTACGCGATGGAGATCACCGATATCGATCCGCTGCAGTACGGCCTGCTCTTCGAGCGCTTCCTCAATCCGGAGCGCATCAGCATGCCCGATATCGATATCGATTTCTGCATGAACCGGCGCGGCGAAGTGATTCAGTACGTCACCGAGAAGTACGGCCGCGAGCAGGTGGCCCAGATCATCACCTTCAACACGCTCGCCACGCGCGCCGCCATCAAAGACGTGGGCCGCGTGCTCGACATGAGCTTTGCCGACGTCGACAAAATCACCAAACTGGTGCCCAACGTCCTGAACATCAAGCTCAAGGATGCGATCGCCACCGAGCCCGGCTTCGCCGCGCTGGCCAAACAAGATCCGCGCGTGCAGGAAGTTCTCGACGTAGCCGCGCGCCTCGAAGGCTTCGCCCGCAACTCATCCGTGCACGCGGCGGGCGTCGTGATCTCGCCCGAGCCGCTGCGCAACATCGTCCCGCTCTATCGCACCAACCGCGAGGAAATCGTCACCCAGTACGACATGAACGGTCTTGACAAGCTGGCGCTTCTCAAGATGGATTTCCTCGGGCTCACCACGCTCACTCTCATCGACGATGCGCTCAAGATGATCGAGAAGCGTCACGGCGTCCGGATCGTGCCCGAAGACCTGCCGCTCGACGATCCGCCCGCTTACGAGATCTTCAGCAAGGGCTACACCAGCGGCGTGTTCCAGTTCGAATCGCCCGGCATGGCGACATTCTGCGGCGCTATCAGCCCACCCGCATCGAAGACCTGACCGCGCTGAACGCGCTCTATCGCCCCGGCCCCATGGCGCATGATCGACGACTTCATCGAGCGCAAACACGGCCGCCGCGAAGTGGTCTACGATTTGCCCGCGATGAAGGAGATCCTCGAAGAGACCTACGGCGTGATGGTCTATCAGGAACAGGTGATGCAGATCTCGAGCCGCATCGCCGGTTACTCGCTCGGCGATGCGGATATTCTGCGGCGCGCCATGGGCAAGAAGAAGGTGGAGGAGATGGCCGCAGCAGCGCGACCGCTTCCTCAAAGGCGCGGCGGAACGCGGCCACCCGGCGAAGAAGGCCGAGAAGATCTTCGACCTGATGGAGCAGTTCGCCGGATACGGGTTCAACAAATCGCATTCGGCCGCCTATGCGTTTCTGGCCTTCGTAACCGGTTATCTGAAAGCGCACTATCCGGTCGATTTCATGGCGGCGCTGCTGACTTCGGAAACCGGCAACGTCGCGAAGGTGGTGAAGTACATCAACGAATGCCGCTCGATGAACATTCGCGTGCTGCCTCCCGATGTGAACGCCAGCGAGTACACGTTCACGCCGGTTCGCGACGAGAAAGGCGATGCGATTCGTTTCGGCCTGGGCGCGGTCAAGAACGTCGGGCAGAACGCGGTCGAAGCGATCATCAAGGCCCGCACCGAGCTCGGCACGCTTCCGCTCCATCTACCAGTTCTGCGAACACGCCGACATGACCGCCATCAACCGGCGGGTGATGGAAAGCCTGGTCAAGGCCGGCGCTATGGACGGACTGCAGGGCACGCGCGCGCAGTTGCTGCTTGCGCTCGATGCCGCCATCGAGACCGGCAATCGGGCAGCGAAGGATCGCGACAGCGGCCAGGGAGGATTGTTCGGCGGCGGCGCCTGCGCGAAGAACATCCCGAGCCCGCGCTCCCCAAAGCCAACGACTGGACGCTCAAAGAGAAGCTCCAGGGCGAGAAGGAACTGCTCGGCTTCTACGTCACCGGCCATCCTCTCGACAGCTACGAAGACAAGATCGTGGAACTGGCGACGCACGATTCCACGAAGCTGGAAAATCTCGAAAAGGGCGCCGAGGTTGCGCTCTGCGGCATGATTACCGGCGTCCAGAAGCGCCGCAACCGCGAGCAGAAACCCTGGGCGTCGCTCGTCATCGAGGACCGCGCAGGCAGTATCGACGCCATGGTTTTCACGACGCAATACGAACGCCTCGCGGCGATGCTGGTGGAAGATCAGGCCGTGCTCATTCGCGGCTCGGCGCTGCCCGAAGAAGGAAACCCCACCAAGGTCTCCGTGCAGGAAATCGTCCCGCTCGATGTTGCGCGCGTGGCCCTTCCCAGCCTGATCAGCGTGAAGGTATTCGTGGGACGCAACGGCATCGATCGCGCCGATGAGTTACGCCGGCTCTTCGACAGGAAGCCAGGCGAGACACAGGTCAGACTCCGGCTCGAAGCGGCGCGGGACTTCTCCGTAATTCTCGATGTGCCCACGAAGGTGCGGCCGGATCGCGAATTCCGCGCCGAGCTGGTCAGGATCTGCGGCTCCGACACGATGGAAGTTCTGGGCAGCTGACGAATGCGCGTCGGTTAGCAGATTGCGGATAACCACTTTCGGTATTGCCTGCGACCAGAGCCTACTGCAAAGTGAGCTTATGAAAACATTACAACGCTTTCTCAAAGACGAACAGGGCCAGGATCTCATTGAGTACACACTCCTTATGGCCTTCATCGCCCTTGCTTCGGCGGCGATTTTCACGAGCGCAGGCCAAAGCATCAGCGGAATTTGGGGATCCGCGAGCACCCAGCTGGTTGCCGCCAACACCGCCGCCAGTTAAACTCAGACCTCGCCGCCGAGCTACCCTGGAAGACGGGAGGCGAGTATTCGATTGTCAAGTAGCAACAGGCCGGAGCTCTTCGCAGGGAAGACCTCGCTATCGCCGACCCAAAAGTATTTTTTGAGGCGAATAGCCGCAGCGGGACGAGTCCCCGGGTTCCTGGCGTGACTATAGCGCGATCCGGTTTAAACAACTGGTTGGGGAGGCCGATCATGTCTGCGGGAATTTCCAGTTCGATCTGGCCCAGGCCCAGACCGCCGGAAGGTCGGAAGGCAGCTTCGCGGGTACGTCCTGACCGAGGAAGCGTAGCGCATTAGCGAGAAGCTCCGGCGCGGCTTTTATTTCCAGCGGCGGCGCCAGAGTCTGTTTGCTCAACTTCTCCCTGCTTTCATTCGTCACGACCGGCACGTGCCAGTAGCGCGGCGAAGGAAGCCCGAGCAACTTCTGAAGATGGATCTGCCGTGGCGTGGAATCGGTCAGGTCGGCACCCCGCACCACATCGGTGATCTCCTGGTATGCATCGTCCACCACCACTGCGAGTTGATAGGCGAAGATGCCGTCGGACCGAAGCACGGTGAAATCGTCTTCGAAAAAACGAACCCGCCAACGCGAGGCGTCGTTGGCCGGCACAAAAACCGAATAAACGAACCCATTTTGCCGGAGCTGATCGAGAGCCTCCTGATAGGCATCGAGACGTGTGCTCTGATATAGCACCGGTCCATCCCACTGGAATCCGAAACGCTCCAGCGTTCTGAGGATGTCCGTATCAGAACCGGGGACGACACGAGGGGTATCGAGGTCCTCCATTCGCACCAGCCACTGCCCGCCCCGCGAACGGGCGTCGAGGTAACTCGCGACGGCAGCCACCAGCGAGCCGAAGTGCAGATGGCCCGTCGGCGATGGCGCGAACCGGCCGGTCATCGAAGCAACTGCGGCAGAATCTCCGCCGATGTGCCACGAAGCGAATACGCGACCTCACTGGAGAACTCCGTCTCTTCTGGATTGATCTCGACGGCGACCCGCGCCATTGGGATCAAGCCGGCCGCCGGATAGACCTGCGCCGAAGTTCCGGCAACGATCAGCAGATCCGCCGCGCGCACTGCCGCCTCTGCCCGCTCCATCGCACCTTCCGGCAAGAGTTCACCGAACCAGACAACGCCGGGCCGCAGCATTCCTCCACATTGGCAATGCGGCGGCAGATCCGTCAGTTCAGATCGATCAACCCGCGCCCGACCACATTTCATACAACGAACGGTCCAGATATCTCCGTGGAGTTTGATCACGTTCCGTGATCCGGCGAGATCGTGCAGCCCATCCACATTCTGAGTGATCAACGTGAACGAAGCCACGCGCTTCTCCATCTCTGCGAGCGCGTGATGCCCGGCGTTCGGACGCGCGAGCGCAATGGCGCGGCGGCGTTCTTCGTACCACGTCCAGACGAACTTCGGATCGCGATCGAAGCCCTGCCGCGTGGCGAGGTCTTCGAAGCGATGCTGCTGCCAGAAGCCACCGTTACTGCGGAACGTCGGGATGCCGCTTTCGGCGGAAACACCCGCGCCCGTCAGGACAGCGATCTTACTTGAGGACTTCAACAGGCCGGTCGGCAGGAGCGGCATCGGCGGATTCCATGAGGCGCATCAGTTCGAGGCGCAGGGCATCGACGAGCGCGTTCCAGCTGGCTTCGATCACGTCGTCTGAAACGCCGACGGTCGACCAGCTCTTGTGATGATCGGACCATTCGACCAGCACGCGCACCTTGGCCGCAGTGCCCTTCTTCGAATCGAGCACGCGGACTTTGTAATCGGTGAGGCGAACCTCCGCGAGCTGCGGATAGCGGGCGGACAGGCACTTGCGCAGGGCGACGTCGAGGGCGTTCATAGGGCCGTTGCCTTCGGCGGTTGCGGTCTGAATTCCTTCGTCGGTGGCCACGGTGACGGCGGCGGTGGCATGGCCGGATTTGATCGCCGCGTAGTAATCGCGCACTTCGAAGAAATTCACGTCGGGATGCATGGACTGGCGCACGAAAAGCTCGAAGGTGCCATCGGCGGCTTCGAGATCGTAGCCCTGGAACTCCATCTCCTTCACGCGCTCGAGCAGATCGCGGCGCGCCTGGTCGGTGAGGCGATCGGCGAAGCCCTGCTGCTGGAGCTGGTAGGTCACGTTGCTGCGTCCGGAAAGATCGCTCACCAGCACGCGCTGATGATTGCCGACGAGTTCGGGCGCGACGTGTTCGTACGTACGGGAATCCTTCATCACCGCGCTGACGTGGATGCCGCCTTTGTGCGCGAACGCGCTCTGTCCCACGTACGCCTGGTCTTTGCGCAGAGGCAGGTTGGCGAGTTCGGCGATATAGCGGCAGACGGGCGTAAGCGACTGGAGCTTGTCCGGCCCGATGGTGGTGTGGCCGAGTTTCAGTTCGAGGTTCGCGATGACGGCCGCGAGATTGGCGTTGCCGCAGCGCTCTCCGTAGCCGTTGAGGCAGCCTTGCACGTGCGACGCGCCGTTTTCGATCGCAGCGAGCGCGTTGGCTACCGCGACTTCGGAATCGTTGTGGGTGTGGATGCCGATGACGCCGTCGAATTTCGAGCGCACGTCGGCGACGATCTGCCCGAGCGCGGTTGGGGAGCGTGCCGCCGTTGGTGTCGCAGAGGCAGAGCACGTCGGCGCCCGCGTGTTTCGCGGCTTCGAGCGTGCGCAGCGCGAAGTCGCGGTTGTGGATGTAGCCGTCGAAGAAATGCTCGGCGTCGTAGACCACTTCTTTGCCGTGGTCCTTGAGATAGCGCACGGTCTCGGCGATGATCGTGAGGTTTTCGTTCTCGGTGATGCCGAGCGCGCGGGAAACGTGAAAGTCCCAGCTCTTGCCGAAGATGGTGATGCACGGCGTGCCGGCATCGATGAGCTCACGAACGTTGCGGTCTTCTTCGACGGAGTTCTTCGCGAAGCGCGTCGATCCGAAAGCGGTCAGCTTTGCATGCTTCAGCTTCAGGCCGCGCGCCTGCTCGAAGAATTCCTTGTCTTTGGGGTTGGAGCCTGGCCATCCGCCTTCAATGTAGTCAATACCGAGCTCATCGAGTTTCCGGGCAATGAGCATCTTGTCATCGACCGAGAAGGAGACGGCTTCGCCTTGCGTGCCGTCCCGAAGAGTGGTATCGAACGTTTGAATGCGCATGGTTTCTAATCTTCTGTCTCAGCTAATTCTTTACAGCCGCGGCCGCAGGCAGGATTGCCTGCCCACTCTTCCACAGTCGCGGCTCAGAAAAATGGGCGCTGATTCCGAAGCGGTTACTGAGCCGCGCGCGTCAGCAAGCGGTAACGAATAGGTCTCTCTCAGCATCCTGCTACGCGACCGGTACGCCGACCTCTTTATTTCGTTTCAGGAACGTCATCATTTTGCGGAGCTCGCGGCCCACGTTCTCGATCGGCTGATCGGTCTGCGCAGCGCGCATGTCGAGGAACTTCTGGCGGCCGGCTTTGTTCTCGCCGATCCACTGCTTCGCGAACTCACCGGACTGAATTTCGGAGAGAATTTTCTTCATCTCCTTGCGCGTCTCGGCGTTGATGATGCGCGGACCGCGCGTGTAATCGCCATACTCGGCGGTGTCGGAAACCGAGAAGCGCATGTAGCCGAGGCCGCCTTCATAAATGAGGTCGACGATCAGCTTGAGTTCGTGCAGGCATTCGAAGTAGGCGATTTCCGGAGCGTAACCCGCTTCGACCAGCGTTTCAAACCCGGCGCGAATCAGCTCCGCAGCGCCGCCGCAGAGAACAGCCTGCTCGCCGAAAAGATCGCTTTCGGTCTCTTCGCGGAAAGATGGTTTCGATGACGCCGGCGCGCAGACAGCCGAGCGCAGCGGCATAGGCCAGCGCGTTTTCCAGAGCCTTGCCGCTGGCATCCTGCTGGATCGCGACGAGGGCGGGAACGCCGAACCTTCGACGAAGACTTCGCGCACACGATGACCCGGGGCCTTCGGGGCGATCATGGAAACATCGACATCGGCGGGCGGTTTGATGAAGCCGAAGTGGATGTTGAAGCCATGGGCGAACATCAGCGTCTTGCCTTTGGTCAGGTTCGGCGCGATGTCGGAGGAGTAGAGATCGCCCTGGATGTGATCGGGCACCAGCACCATCATCACGTCGGCGGCTTTGGCGGCCTCGGCGGGCGTCAGGACGGTGAGTCCGGCGGCGGTGGCCTTGGCGCGGCTCTTGCTGTCCTTCGGGAGGCCGACGACCACGTCGAGGCCGGAGTCGCGCAGGTTCAGTGCGTGCGCGTGTCCCTGGGAGCCGTAGCCGATGATGGCGATTTTCTTTCCTTTAAGCGCGTCGATGTTTCCGTCTTTTTCGTAAAAGCGTCGTGGCATGAATCTTCCTTGGATTAAGTAGTCTGAAGGGCTGCGGGCGCCGGCACCGGCGGTTGCAGCCGCAGTTTCTTGGCTTCGAGCGACATCGCGATCGCGCCGGAGCGGGCCACGTCGATTTCGCCGTAGCTGCGCATGACTTCAATGAATTCGTCGAGCTTCTCGGGGTCGCCTGTGGCTTCGATGGCGAAGCCTTCGGTGGAGGAATCGACCACGCGCGAGTGGAAGATTTCCGCTTCCTTCAGTACGGTCGTACGGCTTTCCTGCGAGCAGCGCACACGCACCAGCACCATCTCGCGAATCACCGCGGGGGAATCCGTGAGATCGGTCGCCTGGAGCACGTTGACCAGCTTGTTGATCTGTTTGACGACCTGCGTGCGGATGCGCTCTTCGACATCGACCACGATGGTCATGCGCGAAAGTTCCGGGTCCAGCGTTTTCGCGACCGTGAGGCTCTCGATGTTGTAGCCGCGCGCCGAGAGAACGCCGGTGACACGCAGCAGCGCGCCGGGCTTGTTTTCGAGAAGAATGGATATTGTCTGAAGCATTGTCCTTTAACCCACCGCCACCGGTTGCGGCGGACCTAACACCATCTCGTTGATTGCGCCGCCCGCCGGCACCATCGGATAAACGTTTTCATCGCGCGTGACCTTCACGTTCAGGAGATACGGGCCCGGCTCTTTCACCGCTTCTTCCAGCGCCTGCGCCAGTTGCCAGGGCTTGTCGATGGTGCGGCCTTTGAATCCGTATGCACCGGCGAGCTTTTCGGCATCCGGGAAGCAATCGAGCTCCACCGAACTCAGGCGGTTGTTGTAGAACAGCGTCTGCCACTGCCGAACCATGCCGAGATAGCCGTTGTTCATCACGATGATCTTGATGGGCAGGGCGTGCGACGCGATGGTCGCCAGTTCCGGAATCGACATCTGGAAGCCGCCGTCGCCGCAGATCGCGAAGACCAGCTTGTCGGGACGCGCCATCTGCGCGCCGAGCGCGGACGGAAGGCCGAAGCCCATGGCGCCGAGTCCGCCGGAGTTGATCCACAGGCGCGGTTCGTTGAAGCGGATCAACTGCGCGGCCCACATCTGGTGCTGGCCGACGTCGGAAGTGACGATGGCCTGACCGCCGGAGAGGCGGTCGATCTCATCCATCAGGTGCTGCGGTTTGATCTCCTGTTCGTCACGCGAGCGATCATACGGATGCTCGGCTTTCCATTCGCGAATCTGCGTCCACCACTTGCGCGCGGGCCGCTTCCTTCTTCGGCTTCATCTCGGGCGCGAGTTCCCGCACAACGCTGTTGAGCTTCTGGAGCACGCGCTTCACATCGCCGACGATCGGGATATCGGGCACGCGATTCTTGCCGACCTCGGCGGGATCGATATCCACATGGATGACCCGGGCGTGGCGGCGCGAAGGCTGCAAGCTGGCCGGTGACGCGATCGTCGAAAGCGGGTGCCGAGGGCGATGAGCAGATCGCAATCGGTCATGCCCATGTTGGCCGCGTAGCTGCCGTGCATGCCTGGCATGCTGATGAAGTTGGGATTCGCGGCTGAGAGGCTGCCGAGGGCCATGAGAGTGGTGACAGCGGGCAGCGTCGGCGAGCTCGACCAGTTCGGCGCAGTTCCGCCGAAGCATTGCCGAGCACCGTGCCGCCGCCCGCATAAACCAACGGCCGCTCGGCTTCCCAGATCAACTGGGCGGCGCGGCGGATCTGTCCGGCATGGCCTTCGGTGAAGACTTTGTAGCCCGGCAGGTGGATGGTATCGACGGGAGCGTAGTGGCCGCGGGCCTGGAAGACGTCCTTCGGGATATCGACGAGCACCGGACCCGGGCGGCCGCTGGCGGCGATGTAGAAAGCTTCGTGAACGATCTGCGGCAGCTCCGCGAGGCTCTTCACCATGAAGTTGTGTTTCGTGCCGGAGCGCGTGATGCCGAAGGTGTCGGCTTCCTGAAACGCGTCGCTGCCGATGAGCTTGGAGTGAACCTGGCCGGTGATGGCGACGATCGGAATCGAATCCATCATGGCGTCGACGAGTCCGGTGACGAGGTTGGTGGCGCCGGGTCCGGAGGTCGCGCAGCAGACGCCGACCTTGCCGGTGACGCGCGCGTAGCCTTCCGCGGCGAAGCAGGCGTTCTCTTCGTGACGCACGAGGACGTGACGAATGTGACTGTCATAGAGGGCGTCATAAAAAGGAAGCGTGACGCCGCCCGGATAGCCGAAGAAGCAGTCGACGCCTTCGCGGGCAAGGCATTCGAGCAGGACTTCGGCGCCTGTCATCAGTTTTCCGGATTCGGTCTGCATATTTGGATTACCGTCCATTCTCCAAAACAAAAAAAGGCCATCAGGTGGGTTGTTCACCCCGCCTGACGGCCTCGGATCTTTTTAGCTCCCGAAGCGTCAGGCAGGGACGATAACTACGACGACCCCAATAATGCTTACTACAGGGACGTTCGTAATAATTCGGCCTGTGAAGCTGGAGAGCATGAAGAAACTTCAGTTTATGTCAGAAGTTTTTGAAATGCAAGTGGCGATATCCATAAGAGATATTTATAGATAAAACGATCTCTACTAGGGAGCGTCCGTCGCCAGAATCAGCATCTGGGGAGAGCCCTGATTGGTCGGCGGCTTCCACCCCGGATCTTCCATTACGTACAGATTAAACGCCCCATTCCCCGGGGCGATCGGGCTGGCGGATCCGATCACGAAGCGATCCGCGCCCGAAGTGAAAGTAAGCGAAGTCCCGCGAACCGCTCCGACTTTACGAAAGCCCGGTTGCGGCACGAGCGACAGCTTGTACAGCCCGCGATTCTGCACGTAAACCAGGATCCTCGTTCCGGTCTCTACATCCAGGGAGTTGCCTTCGACCCTGTCATTAACGCTCAATACGGGCGCCGTAAGCGTGAGCCTCACGTCTTCCAGTCGGAAATCGCGCGCGTTTCCTGGCGCGTAATCAAACCCACGCCGAATCGGGACCTCAAAGGTCCAGGTACGGTTTGGGAACTGCAAAACCACATAGTCCACGATCTTCTGCCGCGTATCCGGATTCACCAGCAGATCCACCGCAATCACATCCAGAGTGTGGACGACATCCGGAGCATCCCGAAACGGATAGAGCGGCCGCGCCGCTGTCGCGCCAACGTCTCGCTTGGTCCACGTGGAAGGATTATCGATATGGATCGACTCCAGCACCTTCGGACTGAGATCCAAAGGATGGAACGTCATCCGGAAATCATTGCGCTGCGCCAACTGCTCGACGCGGACCTCATAACCGAAATAGGTCCGCGTCGTCCGGTCGATCATCACCCGAAAGATGTTGCCGGTCTTGTCGTTGGTCCCCGACCCGTATCCCAGGCTGTTCGCCAGCGGGGGTGACGGCGGCTCAAGACGGGTCTGCCAGTAGAAGGCGTATTCCTTGGCGAGGACGTTGCCCTCGGCAATCACTCCGGTCTGCCCGAATGCCGGTACCAGCAGGCCTGCTCCCAGCAAAACACTAACGAGTTTCATCTCCCCTCCCTATGAGTCTTGGTTCCAGTTGCCTCACTGGTTGGAAATCCGCCAGAGACACTGCGCCGGGCTGCGATGCTGTTGGTTCCACTGGCTTCGGTTTGTCCGGCGCCCGGAAATAGAACAACAACGCCAGCACTGCCACCATCGCGAGCGCGACCGGCACGGGCACGCGAATCGCCCCGACAAACAGCCATCTCCACCACGATTCCGACCGCGGCAATACCCGCTGCTCGATGCTCACGGGAGTGGGCGGCGCTTTCCACTGCTGCAGAAGGTGATTCAATTCCTTGTCGTCTAACGGTTCCATGCAGACCTCACCTTGGATTCTTTAAGCGGCGCCAGCATGCGCCGCAGGTTCTCCCGCGCGCGATGCAGTCGCGATTTCACCGTGCCCACTTCAGCCTCCACCGCCAGCGCGATTTCTTCGAGCGACAACCCTTCGTACTCCGCAAGGATGAGCGCCTCACGCTGCAAAGGCGGCAGTTCGCGAACCGCCCCGGCCACGATCTCCTCGGTTTCGCGGCCCGCCGGATCCACCGGATGAGCGACGAACTGATCGTCCGTCAGCTCGCCCCAGCGATTCTCTTCCCGCCAGCGTTTCAACGAAAGGTTTCGCGTTACGCCAAGCAAGAACGGGCGCAACGCTCCCCGTACTGGGTCATACCGCTCGGGCTTTCCCAGCAGAGAAAGGAAGACTTCCTGTGCGATGTCCTCGGCCGCTGCGGATGACTTCGTCATCCTCCAGGCAAACCGGTAGACGGCGTCCTTATGCTGTGAAAACGCCTCCCTGAGCTGAGCGTCCGTCATCGGTGATCTGATGATAGTTGCCGCCGGGAGGCGAAAAAGATACGGGCATTTGCCGGTTATTTACATGCGCGGCTCAGCAAAACCACAGCAATTCCGAGCGGCGCCCGTGAGGAAGCGGTGCCGAAATGCCTGCGAGGTCGCGTTACTACTTGCTTTTCAAAATGATATTGCCGACCGCGGTATTCGAAGCCGGCACATGATAGAACCGGTACGTTTCCTCGACGTTGTCGCCCAACGCTCCGCGCATAATCAGCCACATCACCATCTCGATGCCCTCGGCGCCGGCTTCCCGCACGTACTCCATATGAGACATCTGCGACAAGCCCTCGGGATCGGCCGTCAGCCGGTCCAGAAAGCTCTTGTCGAACTTCTTGTTGATCAGCCCGCAGCGCTCGCCGTGGATCTGATGCGACATGCCGCCCGTGCCGAAGATCGCCACGCGCAGATCCTTCGGATACGACTCAACGGCCTTGCGAATCGCCTTGCCGAGTGCGAAGCACCGCTTGCCGCTCGGTGGCGGATAGGTAACCACATTCACGGGAAGCGGAATGATCGGGCAGGGCCACGCATCCCTCTGGCCGAACATCAGCGACAACGGAACAGTCAGGCCATGGTCGACCTCCATCTCATTGATGATGGTCATGTCGAACTCATTGAGGATCAGCGACTCCACCAGATGCCAGGCAAAGTCGGGATCGCCTTTGACCACCGGCACTTTGCGCGGTCCCCAGCCCTCATCGGCCGGCTGAAACTCCTCCGCGACGCCCAGACTGAACGTCGGAATATATTGCAGCGAGAACGCCGTGCCGTGGTCGTTGTAAACCTCGATCACGATGTCCGGATTGATCTCCGCCATCACCTGCTTCGATCGCTCGAAGCCTTCGAATACAGGCTTCCAGTAATCTTCTTTGGTCTTGCCGAGGTCGATCGCGGCGCCAATGGCCGGAACATGCGAACAACCCACACCGGCGACAATCTTCGCCATCTAGGATTTCCCTCTCTCTGCCGCCTGCTGGGCATTGCTCTGCTCTGATTTGCTGCGATTGCCTTCAATCGACCGGCCGCCGCCGATCATCATGCCGCGGTACTTCTCTTTCGTGGTACCGGCCATCGACGCGGCCATGTCCTCGAACGAGAGCCCGACCGTCGCGCCCAGCTTCGAAACGTAGTAAATATTGCCGCCGTTCTGGATGATCCCCAGCCAGTTCCGGTCGAGCACCGCCTGGCGCTGCGCATCGGTCAGCTTGTAGCGATCGAGATAGGCCGAGTTGTCGGCGAGGAACGCTTTGCGATTTTCTTCCTTCATCAGCGACATGCAGAAATTGTTGAGGTTATAGCCCTTGGCGCACGCTTTTTTGTCGAAAAGATACGTGCCCGGGATATCGGCGTAATCTTCAGATCTGTTCATAGGAGGACGATATTCAGCATACTCCCTCAGTTCTCTGCGGGCTTCTCCATGTGGTCCACGACAATAATGTCGAAGGGCTCCTTCCGCTCTTCCGGTTTCAGGCCCAACTGCTCCTGCACTGCGATGAACACATCCGCCTGATCGTGGCGTCCGAAGGCCGGGTTGGAGAACTCGTCGAACAGCAGATCGAACTCATAGACGCCTTTGAGACCCGTGCGATCCACCACGCGCCGGCCATCCAGTTGTTGTGTCGTCAGCGTCAGCATGTCTGCAAGGTACGCGGTGGACCAACCCAGTGGCGTTTCCTTACGATCGGGCGCGATGCGCATCGGCCTTCCGTTCATCCTCGCGCCCGGCCCGCTTCGCCGGATCAGCTTCCTTCAGCTTCGGCCCCCCCCTTGCCAACCACCAGCGCATACACCGAAATCTCTTTTGTTTCGTGATGGATCTTCAGCGCAAACCGGTCCGCGAGAAGCGCCTGCACCATGAGCCGGCACCGATCCAAAATGACCGGCGCTTCCGACTTGCCTTCGATTTCGAAATACGCATTCGGTGACCCGTACAGCCCGGCATACCGGAAACCTGCGCCCCCGGAACGTTCCAGGCAAACATGATGGGCTGGATTAGAAGGTTTCCCCGCGACACAAACCGGCCACCGGGAGTAACTCCAGTTCGCTGCGACGCGACGGGTCGCGAGTCCCACCGGGTTTCACTGACGTTACCCCAAATGTCTGCGCGAAAACCGCAGCCGGCAACAGCAGAAACACCGCCGCGTTCATTTCATACCGCCCAGCAGCTGTTTGGCAATCGTGAGGCGCTGCATATTGCTCGTGCCTTCGTAGATGCGGCCGATCTTGGCATCGCGGTAAAGCTTCTCGACCGGATAGTCTTTCGTGAATCCGACGCCGCCCAGCACCTCAACCGCCTTCGACGCCACGCGTTCAGCGACCTGCGAAGCGAAGTACTTGCACATCGCCGATTCCGTCACAAACGGCATGCCCGCATCGCGCAGCCGTGCCGCGTTATAGACCATCAGGCGCGCCGCTTCCACCTCGACCGCCATCTCCGCCAGATCGAACTGCACGCCCTGAAACTCCGCGATCGCTTTGCCGAACTGCTTCCGCTGCTTTGCATACGCGAGCGCATGATCGAGCGCGCCCTGCGCCAAGCCAGTCATCTGCGCGCCAATGCCGATGCGCCCTTCGTTCAGCGTCTCGATCGCGATCTTGTAGCCCTTGCCGACTTCGCCCACGATGTTCTCGCGTGGAACCCGGCAGTCGTCGAGCACCAGTTCGCACGTGGAGGACGCGCGAATCCCCAGCTTGTCCTCCTTCTTCCCGACGCGGAAACCGGGGAAATCGCGCTCCACGAGAAACGCCGTAATCCCCTTGTAGCCGGCCTCCGGATTCACCGTCGCGAACAGCAGGAACAGCCCCGCTTCCATCGCATTCGTGATCCAAAGCTTGCGGCCCGTGAGCCGGTAATGATCGCCATCTTCAACCGCGCGCGTGGTCAAGCGCGAACGCGTCCGATCCCGATCCCGCTTCCGACAGCGCATAGCTGCACACCGTGTCGCGGGAAACGCGCGGCAGCCATCGCCGCTTCTGCTCATCGCTCGCCCACCGCTGAATGGCATTGTTGAACAAGCGTGTTCTGCACGTCGACAATCACCGACGCCGATGGATCCACCCGCGCCAGTTCCTCGATCGCGAGAATGGATTGAAAGAACGTTCCACCCTGCCCGCCGTACTCCTCGGGCACGTCCACCGCCATCAGGCCGAGCGCAAAGAGTTCCTCAATCAGTCCCTTGTCGAAGACCCCGACCTCATCCATCGCCCGCACGTGCGGCGCAAGCCGTTCCCGCGCGAACCGCCGCACCGATGCCTGGAACATCCGCTCTTCCTCACTCAAATACGTCAGCGCGGAGGTCGTCATCAGCGTTATTGTATGCAAAGGTATGACGGGCCTGATGATGGATTACCCGCTGACGCTCACGCACATCCTCGAGCGTGCGGCGAAGTTCTATCCGCGCAAGGAAATCGCGAGCCGCCTCGCCGATGGCGCAATGCACCGCTACACCTACCTCGATTTCTATCGGCGCGTGCATCGTCTTGCGCATGTCCTCAAAGCCCTCGACCTCAAACCAGGCGACCGCGTCGGAACGCTCTGCTGGAACAGCTTCCATCATCTCGAGCTCTATTACGCCGCGCCCTGCGCCGGCTACGTGCTTCACACGCTGAATCCGCGCCTCGCGCCGGACCAGCTCGCATACATCGCCAATCACGCCGGAGACGCCGTGATCTTCGTCGATGCCACGCTGCTCCCGGTGATCGATTCCATCCGCAACGAACTGACACCGTCCGTCAAGCGCATCATCGTGCTCGACGACGACTACGAAGCCATGCTGCACGCCGCCTCCGGCGATTCCTTCCCCTGGCCCGCGCTCGAAGAGAACACGGCGGCCGCGCTCTGCTACACCTCGGGCACAACCGGCCATCCCAAAGGCGTTCTCTACAGCCACCGCTCGCTCTTCCTGCACAGCTACGGGACCTGCATGGCCGATACGTTTGCGCTCAGCGAGCGCGACACCATTCTGCAACTCGTGCCCATGTTCCACGCCAACGGCTGGGGCATTCCGTACGCCGGAATCATGACAGGCGCGAAGCTCGTGCTCTGCGGCCGGCACCTGCAGCCGGCCGACATCGCGCAGTTCATCGAAGAGGAGCGCGTCACGTTCAGCTGCGGCGTCCCCACGCTCTGGATGACGCTCTACACCTACCTCGAATCTCATCCGAACGACATCTCGAGCGTTCGCAGCATCGTGGCCGCGGGCGCCGCGCTGCCGCGCCAGTTCGTCGAACTCTATCAACGGAAGTACGGACTTCGCATCATGCTCGCCTGGGGCATGACGGAAATCACGCCCATCGGAACCGTGACCGCGCTGAAGAGCGACCTCGAATGCCTGCCTGACGATCGGCGCTTCGAGTTTCTCTCGCGCCACGGAATTCCGCTGGCCGGCCTCGACATTCGCATCGTGAACGATGAAGGCAACGAAGCGCCCTGGGACGGCGACACCATGGGCGAACTGCAGATCCGCGGACCGTGGGTCACCGGCGGCTACTTCGACGATCCGAATCCCGGCCAGCGCTTTCACGACGGCTGGTTCCGCACCGGCGATGTCGCCACCATCGACCCCGAAGGCTACATCCAGATCACCGACCGCACCAAGGATCTGATCAAGAGCGGCGGCGAGTGGATCTCAAGCGTCGATCTCGAGAACGAGATCATGGCGCATCCGAAAGTCGCCGAGGCCGCGGTCATCGGCGTCTTCCACGCCAAGTGGCAGGAGCGTCCGCTGGCCTGCGTCGTGCCTCTGCCGAATCACGCACGACCACCTCACGAAGCAAGAGATACTCGGCTTCCTCGAAGGGCGAATCGCCCGCTGGTGGATGCCGGATGACGTCGTGTTCATCGAAGCCGTGCCGAAGACCAGCGTCGGCAAGTTCAACAAGCGCGCGCTGCGCGAGCGGTTCCAGGATTACCAGTTGCCGGAATGAGTTCCACGCTGATATATTGGCGACTGAGGGGCTGAGATGGTGGCCCATCCCAGCCCCCGGGACCAGCTAACGAACCTTGCGGAACGTTGGTCTGATCTCGAAACGCCGGATCTCGAACGTGATCCTTCGGATCAGTAGTTTCAGTCGCACGGTGTACATAGCATCACCGCCTTTCAGTCCCCCGATTGACAGACCGGCAGCTTACCTGCCGGTTTCCCGTCGGGACTCGCCCCTGCCAGTCCGGAACCGAAAGCTTACGAGGGATAGTGGGCGCGAGGCTGTAATGTCTCACGCTAAATCCGCCACGCTAGAGTAGTTACGTGCCCCTCGACGACGCACTCCGTTACGCCGCCGAGCGAAACGGAGTCCAACAAGACTACTGGGACATCTTCGGGCGGCGTCATTTCACGGAGCCCGAAACCAACCGCGCGATCCTCACCGCACTCGGCCTCGACTGCACAAGCGAAGACTCTTTACGCGCTTCTCTCGCCGCGCGCGAAGACAGCGGAACAGGCGCGCCTGCTGCCTCAAGTGATGGTCGTCGGCGAGAATGAGCCACTGCGCCTCAGCGGGAATTTCGATATCGAGATCGTCACCGAGCATGGCGAAACCCACCATGCCCGCATCGAAAACGGCGTTGCCAATCCCGCTCTGAAACTGCCGCTCGGATATCACGAAGCGCGGGCGGGCGATTGCGTGATGCGTCTCATCGTCACGCCGGATCGAGCGCTTCTCCCGGCTCCGGAAAGCACGCGGGCCTCGGCATCACGCTCTACGGCCTGCGCTCGCACCGCAACTGGGGATGCGGCGACTTCCGCGATCTCACGGACCTGATCGACTGGGCCGCGGCCACCCTGCATGTGGATTTCATCGCTCTCAATCCGCTGCACGCAATTCACAATCGGCGGCCCTACAACACCAGTCCTTATCTTCCGAACAGCATCTTCTACCGCAACTTCCTCTACCTCGATATCGAAGGCGTGCGCGGCTACGATCGCATCCGATCGCGCTTCATGGACGCATCGACCTGCGCCGCGATCGAAGCACTCCGCGCAGCACCGCATCGTGGAGTATGAGCAGGTGGCCGCGCTCAAACGCCGTGCCCTCGACCTCATATTCGAATCCAGCCATCCCGGACGCACTTGCCTCGAATGGATTGCATGCGAAGGCGATCTGCTGCGGCTCTACGCCACATATTGCGCCCTCGACGAACACCTGCACGCGAAAGATCCCGGACTTGTGGGTCTGGCCCGACTGGCCCGAACAGTATCGCGATCCGGACAGCCAGGCCGTTAAAACGTTCGCCGCGGAACACCAGCGCGAGATTCTTTTCCATGGATGGCTGCAGTGGAACGTGGACCGTCAGTTGGCCCGCGTGCAGCAGCGCGCGCGTCACGTGGGCATGCGCATCGGGCTCTATCACGACCTGGCGCTGGCCACCGACCGGTGCGGCAGCGATCTCTGGGCGCATCGCAGGTTCTTCGTGGCGGGCTGCGGCGTCGGTTCACCGCCGGACGATTTTTCGCCCACCGGTCAGGACTGGTCCTTTCCTCCCCCGAACGGGCGCCAGCACCGCGCCGACGGCTTACCGGTTGTATACGGAATCCATCCGCAAGTCGATGCGGCACGGGGGCGCGCTGCGCATCGACCACGTCATGCGTCTGTTCCGGCTCTACTGGATTCCGCAGGGTCACGACGCGGCGCACGGAGCTTACGTGCGCGATCATGCGGACGATCTGGTGAGAATACTCGCGCTCGAAAGCGTCCGCAACAACGCGGTGATCGTGGGCGAGGATCTCGGCACCGTCGAGCCTGAGGTGCGTCGGGCGCTCGCGCGTTTCGGCATTCTGAGTTACCGGCTGCTCTACTTCGAGCGCATCGACGGTGCTTTCAAACTGCCGGACCAGTATCCGGCTCAGGCGCTCGCCGCATCTACGACGCACGATCTCGCGACCATCACCGGCTTCTGGACCGGCGCCGATATCGACGCCCGGCTGCGCGCCGGAACCATCGATCGAGCGGCTTACAACGCGCAGCGGGCGGATCGCGTTCGCGATAAACAAAGTCTCCTCGACGCCCTGTTCACGATGGGCCTGTTGCCCGCCGGTTACGAACGGCAAGCCGATCGCATCGCGGAGCTGACCGGCGAACTGCACTACGCGATCATCGGATTCCTGGCGAAGACTCCCTGCGTTCTGTGGCTGGTGAATCAGGAAGACATGACCAAAGAGCCGGACCAGCAGAACCTGCCTGGCACCACCGCCGAATATCCGAACTGGAGCCGGAAAATGCGCTGGTCGATCGAGGACCTGACGGGCCTCAAGGAAGCGCGCGACTGTGCTGCAATGATAGGCTATTGGATTGAAACCACAGGGCGTACCTGAAGTAAACATTCCATAAGTATCCTGTCTTTACACTTATTCACGTTCTACATCCGTAATAGCAGGTAACAATGAAGTGTCCCTGTCGTCTCAACGAAGACGGTTCTCGGAATACATATGCATATGAAGGTGTGGATGAATATCAAAATAGTTGCGATCACGCTCGCCACGTTGACGATAGCGTGTGTCCTGCAACCGGAGGCCTGGGCCCAGAATGTGGGAACTCTTCGGGGCACGGTGACGGACCCCTCGGCGGCGGTGATTCCCAACGCGACAGTGGTTGCCACCAGTAACGGTCAGAGCCGTTCGGTGAAGACGGATGGCTCGGGCAAATATACGATTCCGAATGTTCCTCCAGGGAAGTATGACGTACGCGCGGACGCGGCTGGTTTTGTTCCTTATATCAGCAACGGTGTCGACGTCCCCGCCGCGCAGGCCACCAGCCTGGATATCGCTCTGCAGATTGCCGCCGAAGCGCAGACCGTTTCCGTTAACGATACGTCCGCGGCGGCTCTTTCGACGGATTCGTCGAGCAACGTCAGCGCACTGGTATTGAAGGAAGAAGATCTGGAGCAGTTGCCGGACGATCCGGACGATCTGCAGGCCGATCTCGAAGCTCTCGCCGGCCCCGGCGCGGGACCCAACGGCGCACAGTTCTTCATCGACGGGTTCAGCGGCGGCCAGTTGCCTCCGAAGAGTTCCATCCGCGAAATCCGCATCAATTCGAATCCGTTCTCATCCGAGTACGACCGCCCTGGTTTCGGCCGCATCGAAATCCTCACCAAGCCGGGAAGCGAGAACTTTCACGGCCAGGTGTTTGTGAATTACGGCAATAAGGTTTTTGACAGCCGTAACCCGCTGCTGACTACGGAAAGGCCGGACTATAAGTACGAGCAGTACAGCGCCAACGTGGGAGGCCCCGTCATCAAAAAGAAGGTGTCGTTCAACCTCGACTTCCAGAAGCGCCACATCGATGAGAACGCACTGATCGTCGGGCAGGTTCTGGACAGTTCGTTCAACATTGTTCCCTTTAACCAGGCGGTACTCACGCCCAATCTGCAATGGCAGATCAATCCGCGCATCGATTACCAGCTCAACTCCTGGAACACTCTGGTGATCCGGTATAACCATTCGTCGTCGTCCAACGTCGGCGGCGTCGGTGGCTTCTCGCTTCCCACTCAGGAAACCCAGGGTTTCAGCAAGAACAACCAGGTGCAGGCCACCGAGACGATGGTCATCGGCACCGTGGCAGTGGACGAAACGCGCTTCCAGTTTCGCAACAACAATTCCAACACCAACGCAATTGGCGCTGCGGACATCCCCGGCGTGAATGTAAGCGGAGCGTTCAACTCGGGCGGCGCGCCGTTTGTCGGTGGCAACTACTCCGACAACCGCGGCTATGAGTTGAACGAATACGCTGACGTTCTCACGTGGCGCTCATGCGCTGAAAGTCGGCGCCCGCATGCGCCAGACGGATATCTACAGCAAGGCCACATCGAACTTCAACGGGTCGTGGAGCTTCAATACTCCCAGCAGCTATCAACGGAATTCCGCAGTGTCTTCAGAGCTACGGCACCAATCCAACGTCAATCGATCTCTATCAGCAGACCCAGGAATTGCTGCAAACCGAGACCATCCAGCAGGTGCTCGCTGCGGGCTGCGGACCCGAGCCAGTTTACGCTCTCGAGCGGTATACCCGTGCAGAATGTCGGCCAGTTCGATCTCGGCGCTTTCGTGCAGGACGACTGGCGTGTCAAGCCCAATTTCACGCTGAACGCAGGCCTACGATATGAGACACAGGACAACATTCGCGATCACATGGACTGGGCGCCCCGTATTGCAATCGCCTGGGCGCCGGGAGCCAAAGGCAAGAGCGCATCGAAAACCGTGATCCGGGCCGGCTACGGAATCTTCTTCGACCGCTTCTCTGAAGGAAATGTGCTGCAGGCGCTGCGTTTGAATGGCGTCGAGCAGACGAACTACACGATCAACACCAGCAACCCCGGATATCTTGCGGCGTTCGATTACTACCCCATGGCTCCGCCCGCGGCGCTGTTGACCGTGCAGAATCAGGCTATCTACACGCTCGACAAGAGCCTCCGCGCCCCGTACATGGCACAGGCCAATCTCGAAATTGACCGGCAACTGCCGGGGCGCACGCAGGTATCGCTGAACGTCGTGGATACGCGTGGCGTTCACCAGCTGCGGGAGCGTGACATCAATGCACCACTCCCGGGAACTTACGTCTCGGACTTCCTGAATCCCGGTGTCCGGCCATTTGCCGGTACGGGCGTTCCGAACGCCAACGGCGACATCTATCAGTACGAAACGAGCGGCATTTTCAAACAGCTTCAGGTGACGTTCAACGCCAGCTCCCGCATCAACTCGCACCTTCAATTGCAGGGTTACTACACGTATGGGCAGGCTCACGGCAACGCCAATGGCTTCCCCATGAATCAGTACAACGAGAGCCTCGACTGGGGACGGTCGACCTTCGATATCCGGAATCGCGGATATTTCGGCGGTACCATCGGGCTGCCCTTCAGGATGCAGGTAGCGCCGTTTGTCCAGATGCAGTCGGGCAACCCGTTCAACATCACCACAGGCCAGGCGTTCGCGGGAGATGGCATCTACAATGCCCGTCCGGCGTTCGGGACATGCGGCGCTATTAATGTGGTCAGCAGCCGCTTCGGTTGCTTCAACATCAACCCGGCCGCAGGTTCGGCGCTGATCCCGATTGACTACGGTGAAGGCCCCGCGCAGTTCTCAGTCAACCTGCGCCTAAGCCGGACCTGGGGCTGGGGAGAACGGACAGGCGCTGCCCCGCGTAATGACGGCGGCGGTGACGGCGGCGGCGGATTCCAGGGCGGCGGTGGACGCGGTGGCGGTGGACGCGGCGGCGGTGGCTTCGCCGGCGGCGGTCGTGGCGGTGGTGGTGGACGCGGCGGCGGATTCGGTGGCGGCAATACCGGCAAGCGGTATAACCTGACCGCGAACATCGAGGCCCGCAACGCCTTCAATCACGAGAACCTGGCGGCGCCAAACGGAGTCCTCGGCGGCCCCACGTTCGGTCAGTCGCTCGCAATCGCCGGCGGCAATGGCGCTGCCGGTAACCGCAAAATCACGCTTCAGCTTCGCTTCCAGTTCTGAGGCGTTGCGTCTGGTAGCCTGAGCCCATGCAATCGGACATCGGCTCAGTTTGCCGGACCAATCTTGAGTTCATGAAATGGGCGGACGAGATCATGCTCGCCGCCCTTTTGAAAGTTCCCACCGATAGAGCCAGCGCGGATACGGGCAGTTCCTTCAAGAGCATGCTCGATACGCTGAACCACGTGTATCTCGCCGAGCTGGTCTGGTTCAAACGCATCCAGGGTGAGACACAAACGGCTCGCCGAACTGGAGAGTCCGGCCGATGCAACTGCGCTTGCCCAGGCGTGGACGGACCTTCACAAGAGCTGGCTTGACTGGGCCGCGTCGATGGGCTCGAAGACTGGCCCGGACCTTTCACGTTTCGCAACAATGCAGGCGCCGAATCGACGATGCCTTACTGGCAGATCGCGATGCATGTGATCAATCACGGGAGCTATCACCGCGGCCAGTTCGCCACGATGCTCCGGCAGGCCGGCATGGTGCCGCCGGGAACCGATCTCCTCATCTACTATCGAAGCCTCTGAATGAATACGCTCGCGGTCGTGGCGGTGCTTTTCTTCGCCACGGTCATTCGTTCGGCATTCGGGTTCGGCGAAGCGCTGGTTGCCGTGCCGTTGCTGGCTCTCGTGGTGCCGGTGGGGATCGCGGCGCCTGTCGCGGTGCTGGCTTCGATCACGGTCGCGCTGGTTGTGGTGTTGCAGGACTGGCGGCACATTCATCTCCGCAGCGCGGCGCGGCTCGTGATCTCGACCTTCTTCGGTATCCCGCTGGGTTTGCTGGTTCTGAAGACCGTACCGGAGGCGATCGTTAAGGCGGCGCTCGCCGTCGTGATCATCGGCTTTTCGATTTTCTCGCTGGCGCGTCCGAGTCATTATGAGCTGAAGAACGACAACCTCGCGTGGGTGTTCGGATTCTTCGCGGGCATACTGGGCGGGGCCTATGGCGTGAACGGACCGCCGCTCGTGATCTTCGGAACGCTGCGCAAGTGGACGCCCGCGCATTTCCGCGCGACGCTTCAGGGATACTTTCTGCCCGCGAGCATGGCCGGAATGTGCGGCTACTTCTTCGCCGGTCTGTGGACCGCCACCGTGAACCGGTATTACCTTTGGTCGCTGCCCGGGATCGTGGTGGCGATCTTCCTCGGACGCGTCATCAATCGGCGGTTGAACGCACGCCAGTTCCTGCTCTACGTGCACGCGGGGCTGATCGGGATCGGCGCCCTTCTGCTGATTCAGGCGCTTTAGCGCTGATCGCGCTTGTCGTATTTCGTCTGATAGAAATCGACCTGCGGTTTTTCGAGTCCGGGGCCTACGGCGGCTTTGTCGCCAAGAACCATGCGGCGATCGCTCGTCTTCTTATCGAACGCGGGCCACTCGGGAAGTCCTTTGCCGTTGGGGTTTCCGTTGGTAGCGAAGTTGACCCAGTAAGAGGAGAGCGTGTCGGCAACCTGGCGATCGAGATCGGTCCAGGGGCGCGGCGGGAGCAGGTTCTCGAAGACGTAAGCGGCTTCGGCGCCGTGCGTCGCGCCGGAGCCACGACCGCCGCGCGGCGAGGCGGCGTTTGCCTGCGGGCGGTTCATGCGTGAAGTAATACAGATACGCTTTCGACTTGCCCGTCTTCGATTGCAGGCTGGCCCAGTTGCGCATCACCCATCCGAGTTCGTCGCGGAAGGCGCGGAGTTGGGAATCGTTGGCTTCTTCGTCCGTCGCGCCGGGATAGATCTTCAGGTATTGATCGGCCAGATCGCCGTAACGGCGGTGGATGCCTTCGACATATTTGGCCGCGGTGGTGGGCTGGGCGAAGAACGTTCCTTCGTCTTTGTTCGAGCCGAGAAGCACCGGGACGTCGTTCTGTCTGCCTTCGGCGAAGACCTTGCCCGGATCTTCGGGCAGGAACCAGCCATCGATGACCGGACCACCGCCGCGGATCTTCAGGATCTCGTCGGCGGGTTTGGCACGAAGGTCGGCGAGCGAGCCTGCTTTGAGGCCGTTCTGCTCGGCTTCGGCGAGCGTGTTCATGTGAGTCGACGGAGAGGCCGAGCCATGCGCCGCTTTCGGCGATGGCGCGCTGAAATAATCCTTTGGCACGGGGCGAGGCGACGAGGTTGCCGATGCTCGACGCACCGGCGGAATCGCCATCGACGGTCACTCGTTTCGGATCGCCGCCGAAGCCGGCGATGTTCTTCTGCACCCATTCGAGGGCGGCGGTCTGATCCATCAGAGCGTAGTTGCCGGAGGCGTTGCGGTCGGACTCTTTGGTGAGTTCGGGATGAGCGAAGAAGCCGAGCGCGCCGAGGCGATAGTTGATGGTCACGACGACCACGCCTTTCTTCGCGAGCGCTTCGCCGTCCGTGGCGGGCGATGAGCCGGAGCCGCTGGTGTAGCCGCCGGGGTGAATCCAGAGCAGCACGGGGCGCTTTTCGGAGGGCGATTTCGCGGCGGTCCAGACGTTGAGGTAGAGGCAGTCTTCGCTCATTTTCGGGCTGCGCCGCCGCGGCCGGCGGCCTGCATGCACATGGGCCCGAATTCATCGGCTTTGCGGACGCCGTTCCAGGGCGCTACCGGCTTGGGGGCGCGCCAGCGCAGTTCGCCCACGGGAGGCGCGGCGAAGGGCAGGCCTTTGAAGACGGTGATGTCGGGATTCGTGCCGTGTGATGCCCAGGACCATTCCGCTGTCGGTGCGTACCGGATCGTTGATCGCGGCGTGGAGCGAGAAGGTTACGGCGAGGATTGTTATCAGAGTTTCATATGGGACCTCATGCTTGCGGTGCTGTGAAGAAGTTTACGCTGACGGTCTGAAGCGGCGAAGACGGGAAGCGCCGGTCGGCGTGCAATCCGGCTTCGCGGGCGCAGTCGAGAAAGACCTGGAGTTCGACCGGGTATTGGTCGGAGAATCCGTTCACGGCGTCATAGGTGACGGCCGGTGTTTCGTCCGGATTCGCGGCGGCGAGTTCGGGTGGAATGGTGTGGAGTTCGAGGGCGAGAAGGCCGAAGCGGCCGACATACGGGGCCCAGCGGCGCAGATGGCGCACGAGATTTTCTTCGAGCTCGTCGGCGGTGATCTCTTCGCCGAGATGCGCGAAAGCGCCGGTTGAGCGGCCCTGGCGTGTTCCACGAACGTAGCCGGAAGGCTGCAGCCACGAACGATTGTGATCGATGAAGGCGCGGATGTGGAGGAGGTCGTGAATGTCCACGCCGAGTTCTTCGAGATCGCCGGCGAGCAAGGCCGGGCGGTTGATGTCGCCGTTGATGACGTGGCTGTGCGGGATCTGCGCGCGCTTGAAATTCTGTTTGGTGACGCGGCGGGAGACTTTGTTGAAGTCCGCGCCGACGATCAGGAGCGGATATTCGTCGAGCACTTTGCCGCGCGCGGTGCGTTCGCGAATCACGTTCCATACGTGCTCGAGGAACGTGCCGTCGCCGCAGCCCATGTCGCAGACGCCGGCGGGTTGGAGTTCGATGGGGCGGTTGAAGATTTCGATGAGGATGTCGTCGCCTTTGGCGAAGTGTTCCTTGTGGGCTCCGGCGGCGGCCCAGACGTTCATGGCGCGGTTGACGAGGAGTTCGACGCCGTTGTCGTCGGTGCGCGGGATGCGCGGGTTGCCGAACATCAGCGTGCTCACGACGGAAAACATCGGAAGGTAAGAGACCGTGATGCCGTAGGTGTAGGCGAAGCTTGCGGCGTGGTTGCCGGCGGGCGTGAGTGAGATGCGATTGCCTTCGCGGATCACCCAGCCTTCTCCGGCGAACAGATCGAAGAGTGCGGAGAGGCAGGCCTGGTTGCCTTCGATGGTCGCCAGATCGACAGGGCCATTCTGCAGCTGATCGAGAATGCCTTGTCGCGCGAGCGCGACCATGGCGGGGCCGATCACGATGCCACCGGAGGCCTGCAGTGCCGGTGGAACAGACCCCTGCGATCTGCCGAATAGAAGAATCTTCGAGGAAGATCGCGGCGGGGATGAAGGGTTGCGGGGGCGGTTTGGAGCGCGGCCGATCCTTCGGGGGTTAACGAAAACGACGTGCCGTCTTTCCAGCGCAGCCAGCCGGCACTTACGAGGAGGCGGAGGGCTACTTTCAGATAGCCTCGATTGGCTCGCGTCTTCGCTACGATCCGGTCGAGGTCCACCCAGGCGCCGGGCGTGCCGAAGAGTTCGAATACTCCGCGATCGCAGAGGGCTTTGACTACGGGCACGAGGACGATCTCGCGGAGGTGCGCGAATACCTGGGCTTCGTGCTCACAGGCGTCCCTCGAACAGATCGCGTCCCTTCACGAGGGCTCGCATTTTGCGATCGACGACGCTGCGCTGGAGCATCCAGAAGCCGCAGTCGGGATGGATGTATTGCAGGCGGTCCGCGCCGAGGGTTTTGACGATGCGCTCGATGCGGGACGCGATCAGCTCGGGGCTTTCGACCTCGTTGTCCTTGATGTCGATGACGCCGATGCCGAGGCCGATCTTCGGATCGAGGTCGGTGAGGACGTCGAGCTCGTCGAAGCCGCGGCGGGCGAATTCGAGCACGAGGTGGTCGGTGCGGAGCGAGTTGAGGAACGGGACGAGGTCGCGCCAGAAGCCGCGCAGCATGGGTTGTCCGCCGAAGTTGCCGAAGCAGATGTGGACGGCGCGATCGTTGAGGATGCCGTCGAGCACGTGGTTGATGGCTTCGGCGGCCCAGGGGGCGTCTTCGGGAAAGCCGGCGATCGAGGCTTCGTCGAGCTGGACGGTTTCGGCTTCGAGGAGTTCGAGCTGGCGGCGGAGGACTTCGGCGAGCGCCATGGCGAGATCGGCGACGTCCTTGTAATGGCAGTTGGTGAGCATGCGGGCCAGCATGTGCGGGCCGGTGGAAGTGAACTTGAGCGGGGATCGGGTGAGGCCGCTGACGAATTCGTAATCGCGCAGGAGGTTGAGGGTGCCTTCGCCGATTTTGCCGGTGACGACGCCGGGAGTGAGCATGCGGTAGCCGGAGGCGCGGTCGGCGCGGAACTGTTCGAAATCGGTGGGCGCGAAACTGTTGCGGATGCCGCTCATGCGGGAGACGAAGTAATCGACCATGCCGTTGGCTTCGGGGTTGGAGGGGTCGAAGCGGGTGAGTTCGCCGTCGGTGACGAGGTCGATGCCGGCGAGTTCCTGGGTTTTGAGCACGGTCATGACGGCGTCGCGAAGGACTGGCCGCGAGGGATTGGCCATCATCCAGGGGAGCACGGGATAGCTGCCGACAACTGTGGTTTTGATGCGCACTGGCATGGTCGTTTGGCAGGTCAAGATTATCACGGGCGGTTTGTGATTAGTCCTGTTTGGTTTTCCTTTGGCCTTTCCTTTCGTTTCGTCGTGCTGCAAATACTGTTGTTATTCAGACCCGCCGCGCTGCCTTTGCGGGCTGCGCGGCGGACCTTCGCGAACATGGAGCGCTCCACCATCTGATTCGCTCAGACCAGCGCCTTTTTGGTTTCTCGGAAGGTACCGGGGCCGCAATCAATGTCGGGAGCGCCTACCGCCTATTCTTGGGCATTGTCCCGCTCAGAGGCTCGAGCACTGAAGGGCTTAGCGGTCAGTTCACGATAGGTGCGACTGACTCTTACGATTGAGAAAGTAGCATGGGGGGTTGGGAATAGCCTTCGAGGGCTGAGTGAAAGAGGCGGTAAGAACAAGAAAAACAGGCACTTAAAATTATTTATCGATTTCGTGATCGTATGCCAGGAGGCCTCCGAAGTGCGAGAAATAACTTTCCGCAGCGCTGCCTATCACAAACTGATCCTTCTTATCGTTTAGATCCAGCGATTCTCCGAATTGAGCTATCCGTCAGGAGGTCCCCAGACCAAACTCCTCGATAGTAGATGCGTGCCGCCGGCAACTGATTTAGCAGCAGGCTGACGTCCGCCGGTGTCCGAACGGCTTGTTTCGAAGCGGCGCGATAAGTTATTGGTAGAAGGAATATCAAACACTTTTCACCTCATGAGACAGCAGCAAAGTCGCTTCAGACAAACGAACCCGGACCTCAATCGATTGCTCGAGAGCCTCCGCCAGAATTCGCTCATTTCGAAGAGGCAAATGTTTGAGTTTTTGCGCGATCGCGGATTGGCTGGCTACGATGCTCTCGATCGCTTTGAGGCGGTTCTCAAAGAGTTACCGGTCGATCTGCTGCATCCGGATGGTGCAGGTGAGTTTCACCCCTTCCGCTTCTATACCGCGTTCAAAGCGCTTGAAGAGAGCACGATCGCCAAAGTTAGCCTTTCCCCGGCTGACGTCGAGATCGTTGATTTGGCAGTACTACTCGAACCCATCTACTGGCCTCAGATCACATACCGCCGAACAAGCAGCGGCGGAGAAGCCCAGTACTTGAGGTTGTGGGATGAGTACAAGGGACGGCTGTTGCCGCTCCTTGGGAAGGAGGATAACGAGAAATGGCGGTCCTACCATCAAAGGCTGTTGCAGATCGCCGCACGGTTGGACTCAAATCAGGAACTGTATCTTCTGCTACGGCTCTGAGCCTGGACCAACGCAATGAACTAACCGGGAGGATTTCGGCGGCACTGTGGATAAGGCACTTCGTTTGAAGCTATGATCTGAATGCGCTGAGTGCCAATAAGAGCTTAGTGGCGCGAGGTTGAGATGCTGCTTCCACGAGGTCGGACCTTCATAGCTCTCGCGGCGATTAGCGGGATCGCGTTTGCGCAGGGGACACCGTCGTTCGAGGTGACGCGCGCTGCTGCGGGGCGTCCGGCTACTTCGCGGACTCCGCAGAGGATTGCTTTCCAGACGGCGCGGGTGGGAGACATCATGGCGTTCGCGTATGGATTGCCGCTGGATCGAATCGAGAGGCGTCCGCAGTGGATGTATGACGATGTCTATGATGTTGCGGTGAGCACGGCGGCTCCCGCCGGGTTGCCGGAGCAGAAACTACTGCTTCAGAAGCTGCTTGAGGAACGGTTCGGTTTGGTGGTCCGTCGGGTTCCGAACGAAAGTACAGTCTATTTTCTGGTTCCTTTGGGTGCGAAGGTGTATTTCACGGAGACGAAAGAGGCCGATGCGGTCGACTTTCCTCAGTTCCGCGTCAGGCGCCCAACGCCGCCGCTTGAACCGGGCGCGTCCGGTGGGCTGCCCGGCAACACCTGGACCGCGCGGCATGTGTCGATGAGTGATCTGGCGGATTGGTTGTATTTGCAGGTGGGGTTGCCTGTTGTCGACAAGACAGGGCTGACGGGGTACTTCGACCTCGAGATTCGCGGGCTGCGGATCCGGGGCGGTGCGGAGGGGACGATTCGCGCGGTGCGGGATGCGCTTGGGCTGGATTTGCGACCGCATCGTGGAACGGCGGAATCGTTGATTATCGATCGCGCGGAGAGGCCTGGCGGGAAGTCAAGCATTTTCGCCGCTAACGTTTACCGCTCTACTGAAGAACGCTTCTACCGCTCCTTGACAGTCGCGGCTCGGAAAGGTCGCGGTGCGGAAACGTCGGTGCGGAAACGTTGCGGACCGGTAACGTCGCGGATCGGTAACGTCGCGGATCGGTAACGTCGCGGATATCCATCATTAGTGAACACAGTTGTGACCGGAATGTTTGGGGCGATCGAGGCGGGCGGGACTAAGTTCGTGTGCGGGGTGGGGACGGGTCCTGACGATATTGTTAGTACGCAGATCCCGACGACCTCGTCTGCAGGAGACGCTGGCGCGAGCGATCGCGTGGCTTGGGGAATACGATCTGCGGGCTGTGGGCATCGGTTCGTTCGGGCCGGTGGATCTGAATCCGGATTCGCCTTCGTGGGGCTTCATTACATCCACGCCGAAGGTTGCCTGGAGAAATTGCGATCTGGCGGGGGCGGTGGGGCGCGGGCTCGGCGTGCCAGTTCGCTTCGACACGGATGTGAACGCGGCCGTTCTGGGGGAAGCGCGGTGGGGCGCGGCGCGTAGAATTTCGAACTGCGTATATCTCACGATCGGCACGGGGATCGGCGGGGGAGCGATCGTGGGGGGAAGCGTTCTGCATGGGCTGACGCATCTGGAGATGGGGCATGTTCGAGTGCCGCACAATTGGGCGGAGGATCCCTTCCCGGGTTGCTGTCCTTATCACGGGGATTGCCTGGAAGGGCTGGCGTCGGGGCCGGCGATTGCGGCGCGCTGGGGTGCGAAGGGGGAAGAACTTGCGGCGGATCATCCGGCGTGGGCGCTGGAGGCGAAATACCTGGCTTATGGGATCGCGAACTTTGTCTGCACGCTTTCGCCGGAGCGGATTCTGATAGGCGGGGGCGTTATGCGGCAGGCGCACCTTTATGACCGGATCAATGCAGAGGTGAAGCGTGTGCTGGCCGGGTATTTGGCGAAGATTCCGCCGATTGGGCCCGCGCAACTGGGGGAGCGCGCCGGTTTGCTGGGCGCTCTGGCGCTGGCGATGGACGCCTAAGAATTTTATTTTACGGTCGCCGGTCGGGTTTGTGGTTTGGGGAGTTCCTTGCGCGGCAGCATTTCCGGGCGATTCGCGGCGTCATACACCACGGTCGCGATAACAGCGGCGGCCTGCATCAGATCGGCCGCCTGAGCGTGGTCGAACGTGTCCATGGTGGAGTGGTGCGTTTCGGATTCGTAGTCGAGCGGGTCCTGAATGAACTGGAAGCCCGGCAGGCCGACGGCGTCGAAAGAGAGATGATCGGTGCCGCCGGTGTTGCGGATGCTGATGGTGGTCACGCCTTCATCGCGGAAGGGCGCGAGCCAGCGCTCGAACAGCGGCCGCATGGCGTCGTTGCCCTGCAGATAAACGCCGCGGATTTTGCCGCTGCCGTTATCGAGGTTGAAGTAGCCGGAAAGCTTCGCGTATTCGGGCTCGAGCTTCATCGTCTTGGGGTCGGCGAAATGTTGTTTGACATAGGCCTTCGAACCGAAGATGCCCTGCTCTTCACCGCTCCAGAGCGCGATGCGCACGGTGCGGTCGAGCTTCAGGTTGAGGGCTTTCAGAATGCGCATGACTTCGATCATGACGGCGCTCCCGGCCGCGTTATCGGTGGCGCCCGTACCGGAATGCCATGAATCGAAGTGCGCGCCGATCATGATGATCTCGTCTTTTTTTGCGCCTCCGGGAATTTCGCCGACGATGTTGACGGCGTCCTGGTTGGCGGCCGAGGCGTCGGCTTCGAGAGTGACGCGGATCTGCGCGGGGACGTTGAGTTCGGCGAGCCGCACGAGGCGGTTATATTGTTCGGCGGAGACGGCGAAGCTGGGCGGAGCGAGTTCGTGCGCGGCGTCGTATGGTCCGGCGGCCTGCGCGAAAACGAGACCGTCGCGATCGTTGGCGTTGGTAGTGAGCACCGCGAGTGCGCCTTCTTCGCGGAAGAATTTCGCGCGCCTGTCCGACAGGTTGCGGCGCAAGTCGCTCAGTTGGTCGCGGGCCCACTCGGGAAGACCGGCCTGGTAGCGGCGCTGTTCATCCACATCTTCGGGAAATTTGAGTTCTTTGATGTCGTTGATTCTTACCGGCGCGGGTGCGATCGCGAGGTCGCTGAGTTCCTTGTCGGTCAGGCGCTGGAACGGCGCCTGCGTCTCGGTGCGCATTGCGATGGGCGCTGAGGTGAGAACTACCTTGCCTTTCAGTTTGCCGCGCCATTCGTTCATGTAGCGGTCGAACTCTTCTTCGAGCCGGGCGGGATCGGGCGAGGCCGGACCACGGCGCAGGGGCGCGAAGATCACGTCGCCGGCGCGTGCGCCTTTCGTGCTGCCAGACCAGGCGAGCGGCACGGCATCGAGCGGGGAGTAGCCTGGCTCCAGCATTTCGAGCGAAGACTGGCGAAGCGCCCAACTGCGGCCGAAAGGTCCCCACTTTTCTTCGGTTACTCCTTCGACACCGTAGCTTTGCAGGCGTTTCATGGCCCAGTTGGCGGCGTCGCTGAAGCCTGGAGAGGCGGTGAGGCGGGGGCCATATACGTCGGTGAGATAAGACAACGTTTCCAGCACCTGCGAGTTGGCGAAGGCTTCGTTTTTGATGCGGCCCACGAGGGTGAGATCGGCCGAGTCGGCGCGGGCCAAGTCGCCACGGTCTTGCGCGGCCAGGGTCGAGACGGCCAGGAGGCAGAGGCAAAGGTGTCTCATGGCAGTTCAGTTTAGCAACGGCGGCAGTGCGGTTTTTGCGATATGATTCCGTCAGTTCGATTCTGGAGAAGAATGCCGATGTCCCGACTCTATGTGATTTTTGCTCTGCCCTTCGCGGCGACGCTCGCGGTGGCGCAGACTCCCTGCGATCAGTTGAAGCTCTCGCTTCCCGATACGACGGTGAGCTCGATCGAGTTCGTTCCGGCCGGACCTTTTGTGGCGCCGCCGGCGGGTGTGCCGGATGTTCCGGTAGCGCCTGCTCCCGCGGCGCCCGGCGGCCGCGGACGTGGCGCGGGCGGCGGACGCGGGGCTCAGCCTGCCGCTCGCCGTGCCTGCTTACTGCCGGGTGCAGATGGTGCTGACGCCGTCGTCGGACTCGCGCATCGAAGCCTCGATGTTCCTGCCGGTCGAGAACTGGAACGGAAAACTGCAGGTGGTCGGGAATGGCGGATGGGCGGGCACGATCAGCTATCCGGCGATGGCCGCCGCGTTGCGCGAAGGTTACGCGACGGCGTCGAACGATACGGGGCATCGGGCCAACGATGGGGGCGGAGGCGGGATGTTCGCGCTCGACCATCCCGAGAAGATTACCGATTTCGCGTATCGCGCGATGCATGAAACGGTGGTGAAGGCGAAGTTGATCACGGTGGCGTTCTATGGCAAGGGTCCGAAGTATTCGTATTACAACGGCTGCTCGACCGGCGGACGGCAGGGGCTGATCGAAGCTACGCGTTTCCCGGATGACTTCGACGCAGTGGCTGCGGGCGCGCCGGCGAATCCGCACGTTCATCTGCATGCGGCGGGCGTGGAGCGGTCGCTCGAGTTGATGAAGAACAATGCGCCGCTGACGCAGGCCAAGGTCGAGACGCTGCATCACGGCGGTGATGGTCGCATTGCGATGCGCTCGACGGCGTGAAGGACGGCATCATCAGCCATCCGGAGAAGTGCCACTACGATCCGGCGGCGCTGCTGTGCAAGGGCGCGGACGGGCCGGGCTGTTTGACGCCGGGCGCAACTGGAGACCGTGCAAATCGTGTTCGGCGACGTGAAGACGAAGAAGGGCGAAGTCATCTGGACCGGATACCCGGCCGGCACGGAACTCGCAGTGGCGTCGCTGCGCAACGTGCCCACGGGGCCGGGCGGCGTGTGGGATGTGATTCGCATCCTCGGCCATCAGGACAAGAATTACGACTGGCACAATTTCGATCTGGATGCGGAAGTGGCGCAGGCCGACAAGGCGGGGATTGACGTGCTGACCTACGATCTTTCGGCATTCAAGGCGCACGGCGGGAAGCTGCTGCTCTATCACGGTCTGGCCGATTCGACGATTCCTCCGGGCCACACGGTGCTCTACTACAACGCGGTGCTGGCGAAGATGGGTAAGAAGCAGGACGACTGGCTGCGTCTCTATCTGGAGCCGGGAATGGCTCACTGCGGCGGCGGGCCCGGGTCCGGATCAGTTCAACAAGATGGGAGTGATCGAACGGTGGCGCGAGTCGGGACAGGCTCCGGAGGCGATCATCGCTTCGCATGTTACGGGCGGCGACGGTGGATATGACGCGTCCGCTTTGTCCTTATCCGCAGGTTGCGGTTTATAAGGGCGTGGGAAGCACGAACGACGCGGCGAATTTTTCGTGCAAGGCGCAAGAACCGGTGCGTGATAACCGCTCCCTCGCTGTCGCGGCTCGGTAAGGGGTTTCAGTAACGTGCGCGAGAGCAAGCAGGGTATTACCGTCGGTCAGAAGCGGAAGAGGTAGCTTAGCTTCGCGAAGAACTGGCGGTCGGTCGTGGTGGATGGAAAGCCGATGCGCGCTGTGGTGTATGGGTTTCCAGGGACCAGTGCGATGTTTTCGAGCGAGTCCGTGTAGCCCACATAAAAAGCGGTGCCGGGGTGGATCAGGTACGTGACGAGAACGTCCGGAGTGATGCGCTTTTGGCGGTCGAGGCTGATTAGCGCGGGGTTCTGCAGCACGCCGTTGTAGTCCACGATCAGGCGTACTGAGAGCGCGCGGGAGAACTGATAGTTGAAGCGCGACCGGATGAGGTGGTTCACGAAGACCGTCTCGGGACGTAGGGCGCCGCGTGGGCGCGAATGAATCGGGGCGCGTTCTGAGTACGGTGTAGAAGTAAATCTCGTCCCATTTCAAACGGGAGAGCGGGCGCAGTGTGATTGTTGCCTGCAACTCTTTGCCATTGCCGAGAAAAGCGTTCACGCCGGTGGGCGTGCTGTAGTTGATGCGCGAACCCCAGGAGTAGCCCCAGTCGAAAATGGCCTTCTTGAAGTATTCGGTGTGTCCTCCGAAGCCCGAGTCGGTGCGGCGGAAGTTGATGTTATCGAACCGCTCGAAAATCTCGCCGTGATTGATGCCGAGAAAAGTCGAACGGGCCATTTCGATGTTAAGACCGGGGCGAACGGTCCAATCGGTTTGTATGCCGTGGTGATCGAGATCGCCCTGCAGATTCAGCTGGGGACTCCATGAGAGCAGGATCTTGCTCTCCGGATGGTAGCGCCAGTTGGCGTTTTGCTGGAGCTGGCGGATGTTGACGCGCGGCACGAAACCAAGATCGGTGCGGAAGCCTTCAGCGCGATCGATGTATTGAAGGTTGTAAAAGTAGTTGCGGTGTCCGGCGGTGATGGCGGCGTTGAAGGCATCGCCTCCGGAGTGCGCTCCTGACACATCGATGGTCTGACTGGCCATGGCTTGCGCGGAAAAGACCCAGATGGGATTGAGCTGGATGCGGGTATCGACGGCTTCGACGCGATTGTGGCTGCCGGCGAATTCGCGATCGGTGACGAGGAATCCGGCGCTCGATTGTTTGGCGAATTCACGCTGCATGCGGAGTACACCGATTTCCGCGTGCCTGCCGTAGTGGGGATCGGTGAGGCCGAGCGCGAGTCCCTGCGCGCGATCGTCGACGGCGAGAAATCCGAGGTTCCAGCGGCCGAGTTTTCCGGTGAGCCGCGCGCCATATTCGGGATCGACGATCTGGCGGGAGAAGAACAGGTTTTCCGGCGTCACGAAGAAGCCGTTGTTCTCGATGAAGAACGCGCGCTTCTCCGGGAACTGCACGGCGTAGCGCTGGTTCACGGTTACCTGAGGGTCGTCTGACTCCACCTGGCTGAAGTCCGGATTGAGGGCGATGTCGAGACTGAGGGAATCGTGAAGCACGGCCTTGGCTTCGAGGCCCGCTCGATGGTCATTGCTCGAAGTGAATGAAGGGTCGCCAACCGCGGGGATGTTGAGGAAGTGCGCGTGACCCACGGCTGCGTAGGGAATGAGCTGCAGGTTGCGGCCGGGAGAAATGTTCTCGAGGCCGCTCAGCGTTCCGAGCTGTGAGGCGAAGCCGTTGACCTTCTGCGTGACGTAGGGCCAGAAGGACGATTCGTTGTTGGCGGGTATGAAACGCCCGAGGCCGAAGCCCCACGACTGCAGATCCTGCGGCGCAAAGCGAAGGCTCTTGAAGGGCAGGGACATCATGGCGACGAAGCCGTCCGACGTGAGGCGGCCTTCGGAGTACCAGAGCGTATCGAAGCTGTAATCGTCATTGCTGCCGTCGGTTTCGGTGCCGTCGGCCTGCACTCCGAGGGGATTGACGAAGAATTCGTAGGAGCGCTGGTGATCGTGATAGGTGTCGAGAAAGACGCCGACGATATCGTCGTTGAAAACGTCCTCGCGTTTTGCCATGCGCGCGCGTAATTCTTCCTTTGGGGAATCGCAGACGAAGACGGCGTAGAAGTTCTTATCGTCATAGCCGATCCATGCGGAGGTTTTGCGGCTCACGGGAACGCCATCGCCGGGCTGGCGCTGGCGGAAATCGTCGATCTTGAGCATGTCGGCGCGCGAGGCGCCGTTGAGGAATTCCTCGAGTTGCGGCTTGCTGGTGATGTGCGGGATGCGGAGGTCTTTATTTTGTTTGGTCGTCGGAGCTTCCGGTCTGGCTGGCGTCTGTGCATAAAGATGGCACAAAGACAACGCCAGACACACGACCGGAACGATTCGACGCATCGAGATTAAGACGAGGGAACACGGCCCTTTGTTTCGTTACTTCTTTTGCGGTAAGGCGAAGACATAGATCGCGTTCGCACCTTTGGGCTCTTTGAAGCCCGGCGCATAACCGATCACGCTTTGAGTCAGCAGGCCGTCGCCGGTTGCGACCGCGAGGTATTGCTGACCGTTGACCGAATAGGTAATCGTGCTGTTGGCGATCGGTCCGCCGATGGTTTGTTCCCAGAGGACCTTGCCGGTCGTGGCGTCGAGCGCGCGCAGCCTGCGATCGAGATCTCCGAAGAAGATCAGGTCGCCCGCGGTTGCCAGCATCGCGCCGTTGATCGGCGCGGGACCTTTGTAGATCTGATCGATCTTGCCGGTGGCGAGATTGATTTTCGAGACGCCGGAGAATTCGTCGCGATTGCCGCCGGGGCGAGCGAGGCCGTTGCGCACAGGGCGCACGCCGGCATCTTTCGTCTGCATGTCGAGGCAGGTATCGACCCAGGGAACGTACAGCGAATTCGTCACCGGGCTGTAGGCCTGCGACCAGTAGCTGCGCGTGTTGAAGAAGCAGATGATCTTGTGTTGATTGGGGCCGGTGAAGATCAGTCTCTCATTCAGGTGCACCTTGCCGTCGGGGTCCACCTTCGAGATCAGGAAGTTCGGCACATCGAAGGGCCACGGGTTGGCCCACAGAAATTCGCCGGTGTGGCGGTCCATGGCGAAGACGCCGCCGGATTCGCCGGTCGCGATCACAACGTCGCGCTTCTCGCCCGATTTGAGTTTGTTGTTGAACCACTTCGCGGTTGCCGCGGTGGGATTGAGCGTGGTCGTAGCCAGGATGCGGTCGTTGGTCCAATCCTCATCCCAATCGTCGCCGGCGAGGTGCTGGTAATACCAGACCAGCTTGCCGGTATCGGCATTGATGGCGATGGTGGAATCGCTGAAGAGATCGACGGGGCCGGAGGTGGGAACGGCGAACGCATTGCCGCCGTGGCGCTCCATGCGCGTGTTGGGCGTGGGATTGGCGACGCCCCAGATGACGGTGTTGGTGGTGGGATCGTAGGTGCCGGGCAGGCCCCAGGTTCCGGCGAAGCGTTTGTCGTCGGGAGTGTCGCCCCAGGTGTCGCCGCCGGGCTCGCCGGTGTTGGCGGCGGTGGCGAACTTCCACAGCAGCTTTCCGGTCTTGGCATCGTGCGCGGAGATGTAGCAGTTGACGTGGTTGCCGGTGCAGGAGCCGCCGGAGATGACTTTGTCACCGGCGACCACCGCGCCCGAAATATCGCCGCGGGTGTCGTTCTTCGTTTCCCAGCGCATCTCGCCGGTTTTGGCGTCGAGGGCGACGAGGAAGCTATCGGGCGTGGTGGTGTAAATCATGTCCTGCCAGATGCCGATGGTCTTGGAGCGCGCGCTGGTCTTCTGATTGTCGGGGACCTTGCGCTGGTATTCCCAGATGAGATTGCCGTTGGTGGCATCGAGCGCCTGGATGGCGGCGCCGGGGACCATCAGGTACATGATGCCGTTGTGCACGAGCGGAATGCCTTCCTGCGCGCCGGGGCTTTGGCCGCGGGTCCAGACCATGCGGAGCTGATTCACGTTGGTGCGGTCGATTTGTTTCAAGGGCGAATAGCGCTGCGAGTCGTAGGTGCGGTTGTACATCAGCCAGTCGTTGGGGCTGGGGTGAAGGAGCATGTCGCTTGTGACGGGCACGAAGGCGGCGGACTGGGCGAGAAGAATGGCACATCCGAACAACCCGAGACAGCGAGGAAGGGAACCAGCGGAGTTCTCATGACTAGCGTTGATTATACGGCTGAATGGCGTCCGGAATGCTGGCAGTCCGCTAAATTTTCTACCTTACTTTGAAGTGACGTGCCGCCCCTATCCGGGCGTTAGCGTTCCCGATGGACTCTCGCTGCCCCATGTTCGACCACTGCCACATTCCGGGCTGCGAAGACAGCGGCATGATGGCAATCATCCGGGTTAATCCGCGCCACTGATCGCAAATGCGGCGTCAGTGACCGCTTGTGACCGCTACCGGGACGACGAACTCTTCACGTTTGCTGGCAACCCGTGATAGAGTGCATGTTCGCGAGTCCGAATGCTGATTGAAAACCCGCTGAATTCGTCCGAACTGGCGTTTCCGATTCTCGAGTGCATTCATATCGTGGGGTTCGCGGTTTCGATCGGGACGATCGCGATTGTGGACTTCCGGCTTCTCGGCATCGGGATGCGGCGCGAGACGCCTTCGCAACTTGGGAAGGACACCTTTTTCTGGACGCTGGGCGGGCTGGTGGTGATGCTGTTTTCCGGGCTGCTGCTTTTTTCGTCAGACCCCGACAACTACTACCTGAATTATGCGTTCGATCTGAAGATGTTCTTTTTCGTTTCGGCGATCATCTTCAACTACACCATCCACCGGAAAGCGGTTCAATCCGACACGCCCAACGGGAAAGCCGTGGCGTGCATCTCGCTGGCGCTTTGGGCGTGTGTGGTGTTCGGCGGAATCTTCATCGGCTTCCTGAATTCGACGCTGGACATACACCATATCTGACCTCTGACCATGCTTCTCTCTTTTGCACTCTGGATTCAGGCGACGGATTTCTTCACGTACCTGCGCGGATCGGGCTACGTTTACCCGTGCATCCTTAGTATGCATATGGTGGCGCTGGCGATGTTCGGCGGCATGATCCTGATGACCGACCTGCGGATGCTGGGCTGGGCGATGCGCAGCCGTCCGGTGGCGGATGTGGTGGATCAGCTGCGCGTGACCAAACGCTGGGGCCTGGTTCTGATGGTGACCCTCGGCGTGCTGCTGGCGTGCTGCAAGGCGGAAGAGTATTACTACAACATTTTTTTCCGCGTGAAGCTGATTCTTCTGGGGCTCATTATCTGTGCATGCGCTGGCGTTCCGGCGGGTGGTTTACGCCCGGGCGGCTGAGATGGATCGGGCCGGGCGGGTTCCAGGGAACGCGAAACTGGCGGCCGCGCTGTCGCTGCTGTTGTGGGCGGGTGTTGCCTGCATGGGCCGCGGCATCGGATATGTCGATCCTCCGTTTGGCATCCACGCGCAGTTGTGGCCGCTGTGATCTCAGGCGTTGCGCGCGTCACAAACCGGTCAATGACCGCGAAAGCGAGTCAATCGACCCCTGGGTGACCGTCTATCGAATACAATTGGCGGTGGTTAACGAATGATGATCTACGACCTGAACGCGAATCCGCTCAACAGCAATGAATGGGCTTTCCCACTGACGGAGTGCTTCCACATCACGGCATTCGCTCTGTCGATCGGGACGATTATGCTGGTGGATCTCCGGCTGCTTGGCCTCGGAATGCGGCATCAGACGGCGCGCCAGCTGGTCAAAGACACCGGGCTGTGGACGCTCGCCGGGCTCATCATTGTAATCACCTCGGGCCTGTTGATTTTTTCTTCAGACCCGATTCACTACCTGTACAACGAGGCTTTCCGGTACAAGGTCACGGCGCTGACGCTGGCGGTCATTTACAACTACACGATTCACCGTAAAGTGGCCATGTCGGACGCGTCGCCGGGAGTCGGCGTGCTGACGGGTGGTGTCTCGGTTCTGCTCTGGGTGTCCATTGTCTTCAGCGGTCTCTGGATCGCGTTCATTTAGGAAAAGGCGGCTTTTGAATGTCTGCAGCTGAGATTAGTCACGCGATCCAGAGCATCGGGTTCCTTACCGCTTTCCGCGAGTCGGGTTACGTTTACCCGATTGTGATGGCGACGCACCTGACCTGCATCGCGGTGTTCGGTGGATTGATTCTGGCGACCGATCTGCGCCTGCTGGGTCTGGCGTTTACCGATGTGCCGATTGCCGACGTGGTGAATGGCCTGCGCAACTGGAAGCGGCTCGGCTTCGTGATCATGGTGACGATGGGCCTGCTGCTGGGTTTGTCGGAGATGGATAAGTATTACGCCAACCCGTATTTTCAGATCAAGATGTTCATGATTCTGATGATTGGGGTGCATGCGATCATTTTCCGGCCGCGGGTCTACAACAATCCCGAGGTGCTCGATCGGTCGCCGCAGATCCCGCGGGTGGCAAAGCAGGCCGCCATCTGCTCGCTCATCATCTGGATTGCGATTCCCTGTCTGGGACGGTGGATCGCATACTATGAGCCGCCGAAGGCCGAGCGGGATGCCGCGCGCGCTGCCGCGGGGCTTTCGCAGTAGGCATCCAGATCATGCCCGGCGTTCAGCTGCCGGCTACGTTCCGCTTGTTCTTCAGGTGAGGAGCAACTCGACCGTGAGTGGCGCGGCGTGCATCGCGGTTTCGATAAACCGGATGCTATTCGCACCACACTGGTGCAGTATTGGTATTCTGGGATCATGGCAACGAAAAGCAACGCCGTTTCGACAAGATCGGTGCGGCAGAGCGTCACAATACCGGCCAGTCTGGCGATAGACATCCGGCGTGTTGCGAAGGAGCGGCGCGTGACGATGAGCCGCGCTCTGGTAGTACTTGCCGAACGCGGCCTCCGCGCCGAAATGGAAGCGAAACAACAACTCAAGGCCGCCTATCGCAATTTCGTTGAGGCGTCCGAGCCAGAGGTTAAGAACGTGGCCGGGCGGGAACTGATTCGGGCAGTTTTCGGGAATAATTCGATTGCCGAAGATTCGGTTTTCTGATCTTCCCCGCGGCGTCTGGCACCACCTGTTGCAAAGGGTCGATCAACGGCGCATCTCAGTCACGGATCTTACGGCGCTTCAGGCTTGGGTGCGCACTGTACCGAGCGCGCCCGATGGCGACTGGTACAAGGACTTCGGCTCGTTTATCCTTTGCGGCAAAGGGGAGCTTCCAAAACCATCCTTGAGAAAGGCATGAAGCCGTTTGGCAATCCGGTCGAATGATCGCGGATGTCTTCACCGCTGCTCGCTCGTCCGCCCACCCGCAGCGACGGCTATCCGGCATCCATTTGCCTCTGTGGCCGACCATGCGAGTTTAATTACGGTGCCCTGCTTCCAGGAAGATAGTTGCGCCCGGCGACGTTCTGGAACCATCTTTCCCGTCCAGAAATCCGATGAACTCGCCGTAGGACATCCCGAGAGGGATCCTCTGGCCTGTTCCGCCAGAATACCGGAAACAGCCATCCACCGCGTGCCAGCCCGATTCATCCGGCATCAGGCGCAATAGATGGGCTGACTTTTCGCCTTTTTTCGCATGGCTCTTGCTTGTTGAGCTTATCCTGCACTTCAGGCGGCTGCGCTGGCCGACGCGAGGGTGCACTGAATACCGGAAGAGACTCCCGCATCGGCCGTTGCGGGTAACGCGCGCAACGCCTCAAAACTAAGAGATTGCATACAATTTATATGGTTCTCCACATCACATCGCTGTGTCACGCTCTTCTGGAACACATAGGGAGTCACGCCGGCCGCAGACCTTGTTTCAATTGTGATACGATCCCCTCGTAAATGGGGGCAGCGTGAAAAATTACGAGACGAAGGACATCCGAAACGTTGGCATTGTAGGTCACGGTCACTCCGGGAAGACCTCCGTTGTGGCCGGGCTCCTCTACGCCGCGGGCGCTACCAGCCGCCTGACGCGCGTTGACGAAGGCAACACCGTTACCGATTACGACGAGGAGGAGATCCAGCGCAAACTGACGATCTCGACCGCCGTCGCCGCCATCGAGTGGAAGAAGACCAAGATCAACATCCTCGACACTCCTGGCTTCAACATGTTCGTGAACGACGCCCGGGCCACGCTGATCGCCGCCGACGCCGCGATCGTCGTGGTCGACGGCACGACCGGCGTTGAGCCGCTCACCGAGAAAATGTGGACGATCGCGGAGGAGTTCGAGCTTCCGCGCGCGCTCGTCATCAACAAGCTCGACCGCGACCGCGCCAGTTTCGAGCGCACGATGGAGAGCATCCACGGGCGCTTTGGCCGCGCCGCCGTTGCCGATTCAGCTGCCGCTCGGCAGAGAAAAGGACTTTCACGGCGTGATCGATCTGATCCGCATGAAGGCGTACATCTACACGCCGGATGGCGACGGCAAATCGCGCGAAGCCGAGATTCCCGGCCGAGTATGCGGACGAAGCCAAGATCGCGCACGAAGAACTGGTGGAGATGGTTGCCGAGGGCAAAGACGATCTGATGGAGGAGTTCTTCGAGAAGGGCACGCTGCCGGAAGAACACATCATCGCCGGCCTCGATGAGGAGATGCGCGAACGGCGCATGTTCCCGATCGTCTGCATGTCCGGGCCGCACAACATCGGGTCGGACATGCTGCTGAATCTGATTGTGGAAGCGTTCCCGTCGCCACTCGATCGCCCGCGCGGTAAAACTGAGCCTCAACGGCGCCGCGATCGAACGGAAGTATTCCGACAGCGAACCGGCCGCGGCCTATGTTTTCAAGACCACCGCCGATCCGTTCGCCGGCCGGATCACCTATTTCAAGGTGCTTTCGGGTTGCGTGAAGAACGACGCCAATCTGGTGAACGTCACGCACAGCAGCGCGGAACGACTCGCACATATCGGCGCGCCTCAGGGCAAGACGATTGTGCCGGTCAACGAACTGCACGCCGGCGATATCGGCGCCGTGGCGAAGCTGCGCGAGACGCTCACCGGCGACACGCTGACCGACAAGCCTTCGCCTGTCACCTTCGCGCCGGTCAAGCTCGCCGAGCCCTCGATCGCCTTCGCCATCGAAGCCAAGAGCCGCAACGACGAAGACCGTATGGGAAACGCACTGCATAAATTGCTTGAGGAAGATCATTCACTGCGCTTCTATCGCGATCCGCAGACGAAGGAATTCCTGCTCGCCGGGACGGGCCAGCAGCACGTCGAAATCGTCGTCAGCCGGTTGAAGAAGCGCTATGCGGTGGATGTCACACTGAAAGCGCCCAAGATTCCCTATCGCGAGACGATTCGGGGAACCGCCGACGTGCAGGGCCGTCACAAGAAGCAGACCGGCGGCCACGGACAGTTCGGCGATTGCTGGATCCGGATGGAGCCGTTGCCGCGCGGCGGCAAGTTCGAGTTCGTCAACGACATCTTCGGCGGCTCGATTCCCAAAAACTATATTCCGGCGGTGGAAAAAGGAATTATCGAGACCGCGGAACGAGGGTTTCTGGCCGGGTTTCCGATGGTCGATTTCAGGGTGACTGTCTACGACGGGTCATACCACGACGTCGATTCGTCGGAACTGGCGTTCAAGCTGGCCGCGCGGAAGGCGTTCCGGAACGCCATGCAGACGGCCAAGCCGACGCTGCTCGAGCCGGTGATGAATGTGGAAGTGCAGGCGCCGGTCGAGTACGCGGGCGACCTGATGGGCGATCTGAACGGCCGCCGCGGACGCATCGCCGGCATGGATACGCAGGGCGCAACGCAGATCATCAAAGCGCAGGTTCCGATGGCGGAAATGCTGAATTATCAGAACGATCTGACGTCGATGACTCAAGGCAGGGCTTCATTTTCCATGGAGTTCGATCACTACGATTACGTGCCCCAGTTGCAGGCCGACAAGATCATCGCGGCAGCCAAGGCAGGGCGTGCGGGTGAGGAGGAACTCGAAGACGAATAGGGAAAATACGGATGTACCGGATCGACACACGGGTCGAGGTCCGGTTGACGCAGTTGTAACGTGTGGGGTAGGCTGGAAGAGTCGCTTTACGGGCCAAGCGCCCGGGAGACCTCGTAAGCCCGGATATTGTTTTACTCGAGGAGAATGAATGACCCGGAATCGTTACCGCTAGTTTCGTCCTTTTTCTTACAGTCCTCGCCTCTTATATCTTCAGTTCCACTATTTGCTCAGCAATCTCAGCTCCAAACTTCTTTCCTTGCTCCAGCCGCCGTTCGCGTGAACAACGCCGCAGTCGCGAGCGGTATCTCGGCCATCGTTGTGCGCGCCGAGCATCTTCCTTATCTGACTGAGCTTTCCGCAACCATAAATCCGACGCCGCTGCTGTTTCAGCCCACGCCTTCAGATCTTTTGATCCAGCAGGCGGAGGAAAGATTCCGGGCGGGCAGAAAATTCTTTCGGGACCGGGATTTCGATCATGCCCGGACGGAATTCGACGCGAGCGGTCGACCTGATGCTGACCGCGTCGGAGAATCCGACGGATCGCAGGCTGTTCGAAGCGCGCCTCGAAGATATGGTCGATTCCATTCACCGCGACGATCTTTCGGGGATGGGCGCTGAAGCTCCGGAGGAAGTTCCGGGGTTCGATAAAGCTCCGCTGGATGACATCGTTAACACTACGTTTCCGGTGGATCCGCGAATCAAGGATAAAGTTCAGAGCGAGGTGAAATTGACCTCCTCGGCGCTGCCGCTGGTTGTGAACGATACGGTCCTCGGTTACATCAATTACTTCGCGGGACGCGGACACCGGACGATCGAAGCGGGTCTGCAACGGGCGGGCAAGTATCAGGCGATGGTTTCGAAGATTCTGGCGGAAGAAGGCGTTCCGCAGGAATTGATCCATCTGGCACAGGCCGAATCGGGTTTTTTGCCCCGTGCGGTCAGCCGCGCCGCCGCCACCGGCATGTGGCAGTTCGTGAAGTTCCGCGGCAATCAATATGGTCTGGCGCAGACGCCTTACTCGGACGAGCGCCTCGATCCGGAAAAGGCCACGCGCGCGGCCGCCCGCCATCTGCACGATCTGTATAACGAGTTCGGCGACTGGTATCTCGCGATCGCGGCCTACAATTGCGGCCCGGGAAATATCGAGAAGGCGGTCGAGCGCACCGGCTATGCGGATTTCTGGGCGCTCCGCGACCGGGGAGCCCTGCCGAAGGAAACCACCAATTACGTGCCGATCATCCTCGCGATGACCATCATGTCGAAGAACGCGGCGGAATACGGACTGGACCAGATCGTTCCGGACGCCGCCCATCGAATACGACACGATCGTTACTCCGTCGCCCACCAATCTCGCGCTGCTCGCCGACCTGACGGACACTTCGGTCGCGGAGTTGATGCAATTGAATCCGGCTCTGTTGCGCAGCATGGCGCCGGGGAATTTCGAGATCCGCGTACCGAAAGGCTCGGGCCAGCAGGTTAGCGCCGCGCTCGATCTGATACCGGCCGACCGGCGCGCATCGTGGCGCATGCATCGCGTGGAGGAAGGGGAGAGCCTGGCTTCGGTGGCGCGCCTGTTTAACCTGCCTTCCAGCAAACTGGCAGCAGCGAACGACCTGAAGGATGAGCCGGCGCCGGGCGATCGTTTGCTGATTCCGGTCGCTTATCACGAGACCGTGGCTCCGCTTCGGACCGCGAAGGCTTCTTCGGCCAAGGCGATCGCGAACGGCGCCGACGTGCGTCTCGCGCGACAGGCACCCGCACGGCAAGCGCGTCGCACACTGCGCCGGCGAAGCATCCGACTGGCGCCGCTCTGGCCCAGTTGAAGGTTCCGAACCGCTCTCTGAGCCGCTAGGCTTCTGTCGCCTGTGAAGACGCGGTCGAGGGACCGTTCATTCCAGCTCAGAAGCTCGTGTTGCGGCTCTCACGCCGGGTTTCCTGTCGGCCAGCTCAATATTTGGACTGTAGTGCCCGATTTTCCACGCCGGATTGTTGCATGGAAAACAAAAAGGGGTATGCTAATGGAGACTGCGCCGAAACAGGAGGCTGATTGAATGTTCGATGACCTGAAGCTCGCTCCAAAAGACGAAGACGAGATGGAAGATTTTCGTGATTACGACGACGAGAGCGACGACGTCGAATCGAAGCTCGACGACTATGAAGACGACGAAGCTGACGACGACGAAGAAGATTTGCTGATCGTTCCTGTTGCGGCTCCCGCGGCGCCGGCAAAGCCCGATTTGGGGACGCCGATGGTTGTCGAGGTCATCGAGGTGATTGAGGCGTCTGAAGCGCCGCCCGCCCGCATACCTGCGAAGTCGGCGAAGAAGGCTTCGCCCAAGCCCGCTGCGAAAAAGGCCGCTGCGCCAGCCAAGAAGGCGCCGCTCCCGCCGCTAAGAAAGCCGCTCCTGCGGCTAAGAAAGCTGGCGCCGAAGAAGGCTGTCGCCAGGAAAGCAGTTGCGAAGAAGGCCGTGGCAAAGAAAGCTGTCGCAAAGAAAGCAGCAGTGAAGAAGGCGGTTGCGAAGAAAGCCCCGGTGAAGAAAGCCCCGGTGAAGAAAGCGGTCGTAAAGAAGAAGGCTCCCGCGAAGAAAGCAGCAGCGAAGAAAGCGCCCGCCAAGAAGGCAGTGAAAAAGGCCGCAGCGAAGAAAGCCGCGCCCAAGAAAGCGCGGCGCCAAGAAGGCGGCGAAGAAGGCCGCAAAGAAGTCGGGTCGCCGTTAACGGAGAGACAAACCGGCGTGGCGCCCGGCCTTCGTTCGAAGACCGGGCGGCCTCGCGCGGCGCTTTACGGCTGGCCCGACGCGGGCTTCGCCACGACCGCGCGGCATTTCTCGAACAACTGGATCAGCGCCTCGGCATATTCTTCCGCCGATTTTGACGGCTTTCCGGAAAATCCGGCTGCCGCGCTGCTGCCCTTGCCATATCCCGTGGTCACGGCGATGAACTTCATCAGCTCAAGCGCGATTTCATCCTGGTTTTTCGCAGGCTCTTTGCCGGGTGCGCCTGCGGCGGCTTCACCCGTTGGCTTCGTTTCTGCTGGCGTCAATTGGTTGCTCCCCCTTTTCTTCCCGCGACCCTTATGCCCGTAAACGCGCGCCGGTTCATCCGGAAGATGAGAGGCGGCGCACAGGCGCATTTGCTGGAAGCCGACGACGGCGACTACTACGTCGTCAAGTTCCAGAATAACCCGCAGCACCGCCGGATTCTCATAAATGAATTCCTGGCAGCGGAGATTCTTGCGCATCTGCAGATCTCGTGCCCGGGGCATCGATCGTTCAGGTGTCCGCCGAATTCCTGGCAGGCAATCCGGAGTTCCATCTGCAGACCGGTACGCGCAGGCAGGCGATCGAGCCGGGCTGGCACTTCGGCTCCCGGCACCCGGGCAACCCGGACACGCTGGCGGTTTACGATTTCATTCCCGACGCGCTGCTCAATCAGGTCGCCAACGCGGAGCAGTTTCTTGCCGTGCTCGCGTTCGACCGCTGGGCGGCGAACGCCGATGGCAGGCAATCCATCTTCTTCCGCGCGCAACTGAAGGACTGGCTGGCGCGGCCCGGCGTGCCGCCGCGCAAGCTGGGCTTCGTCGCGTTGATGATCGATCACGGATTCGCCTTCAACGGGCCGCACTGGGACTTTCCGGATTCCGCGGTTTCGGGTCTTTATTCCCGGCGTATCGTCTATGGCGGCGTGCGCGCGCTCGACGATTTTCAGCCCTGGCTCGAGCGCATCGCGAATTTCCCCGCCGAGGTGTTTGACCGGGTGCTGCGGCAGCTTCCGCCTCCGTGGGTGGAGGACGATGGGAGTCAGCTGGAAAGTCTGCTGGAATCCCTGATGCGCCGGCAGAAGAGAATCGCCGAACTGATCCACGAATGCCGCAAGGCTCCGGGAAATCCGTTCCCGCGCTGGGTGTGACCGCGAGTATGATGTCCGTGTGAGAAGGTGGCTGATGAGCATCGGGGTGGTCGGCGTGACGCTCGTCGCTCAGGACCAGCCGCTGGTTCGCGTCAACACGCGACTGGTTGAAGTGGACGTCGTGGTGAAAGGCAAGAGCGGCCCGGTAGCGAATCTCACCCAGGACGACTTCACGATTCTGGATCAAGGCAAACGCCAGAAGATCGCCGCCTTCGCGGTGCGGACAGGCCAAAGCGAACCCCCTGGTCTACTGCCGTCGAAGCCGGGGGCGGTGTCCAACCGGCCGAATGGCACGAGCACGACCGTGTTCCTGTTCGATTCGCTC
>CAWEKQ010000017.1:0-56909 GCA_963809655.1 Terriglobia bacterium
TTCGTTTGCCGTTCTCCGGCTTCTGTTGTGGTGTGAACAGAACGTCGATCTCGGCGCAAGGTTGCCGCTTCTGGCTACATACCTTGGGCACGTTGGCTTAGCCAGTTCCCAGCGCTACCTGCAACTGACCCGGGATCTCATGGGTGAAATCACCCGGCGACATCAAGCCCGCTTCGGCTACCTGATCAAGGAAGGCGGGCTTCGATGAACCTGCCCACGCTTCCCATGTTGCTCTCGGCATTCTTTCTTCGTTATCTCGCCGTAGAGCGGGGTGTCAGCCCACATACATCCACGTCATATAGGGATGCAATAAAGTTCCTGCTCCAGTTTACGGCCGCGCGGTGTCGCCGCTCCGTCGATCAGCTCGTTATAGAGGATCTAACAGCTCCCGTGGTGTTGGACTTTCTCGCAGACCTGGAGACCACCCGGGGCAACACGATCCGCACGCGCAACTCGCGTTTGGCTGCGGTCCAAACCTTCTTTCGCTACGTAGCAGGGCGAGAGCCAGCTCTGGCGGCTACCTGTAGCCCCGTCTTGTCCGTTCCCGCAAAGAAGGCGCTTCGCCCTTTACTCGGTTATCTCAGCGAGCAGGAACTCGGTCATCTGCTTTCGCAAATCGACCGCCGGGCTAAGCACGGAGAACGCGATTACGTCCTCCTCAGCATCCTTTATGACACCGGCGCCCGTATTCAGGAACTGCTTGATCTGACACCGCGTGACTTTCATCTGGAATCGCCTCCATTCGTCTGTGTTCGAGGTAAGGGCCGTCGCGAGCGGCTATGCCCATTACTGCCCCAATCAGCACGGCTGGTCCAGCAGTTCCTGTCTGCTGAGGGACGGCAACTCAACGACCAACAGCCATTCCTGCAAAATGGGCGGGGCAACCGACTGGGCCGGCATGGAGCGCGCTACATTCTGCTGAAGTACTTGCGCCGGGCAACACCGACCATGCCCACTCTGGCACGCGTGGGAATCAGTCCCCACACCATGAGACAAAGGCTATGCACCTTCTCCAGTCCGGGGTTCCCCTTGTCATGGTCAAAGACTTCCTTGGGCATGCCGATCTGAAATCCACTGAGGTCTACGTTCAGGCGGACCTTGAGATGAAACGCAAGGCTCTCGACTCGGCAAACGGCCCCCAGCCGACCCAGGCACCCACGCCCCTTCTGTCGTCGAGCCTCATCGAGTGGCTCGAGGCTCTGTAGCGCATTATGTGACGGACGCGGCGGAGATTCCAGCCCAAAAGCTCGATACTGCGCCGCTTCTTACCATGACGCGGAACTCACCATAATGCAGAGCGTTTTTAGGTCGGCGGCGCGGCGACGGAGTCGTCGGGCGAGAAAATCCTGAACGCCGCGGCGGTGAGCTAAAGACGGGTTGGACTGAACCGCTCCACAACAGTTCGGCCTATGGGTTTTGAATGGTCCGTTCCCTTCGGCAAGAGAGGGTGCCGAAGGTGCATGTGGGCGCGGAACGTGGGCGCAGGGACCGTTTGAGAGGTGGCTGTATCCGCCGATAGCGGGATTATCAGCCTGGTCAACGAAACTGAGTGGGCGAATCGGCGAAACGTGCGCACCTCTCCTGTGGTGCCTAAAGACCAACACCCGTTCACCGCGAGTTCGGAATCGGCGCCGAGGATCATGAGGAATCCACGATTGCCGGAGATTGGGCGGAACACCTCGGGAGAATCCGGACAAACACCATGTTGCCTTGCCTGCATTGGGGACATTGGCGGAGCGAATGGCCAGTGAGGTCTTCGTAACGGTCGCGGTAGTCTGTTTCCGTCACCGGTTCGGCGTTGTTCTTTTCGACCTGCGGCATGCCGAGCAGGTGGCGGCATACAGCGAGCTTTTCCTCGCGGTGGCGGTTCCCCAGGAACCCGTAATAGCGAATGCGCTGGAACCCGTTCGGCAACACGTGCAGCAGGAAACGCCGGATGAATTCCCCTGCGCTCAAGGTCATCGTTTTGACCTGGTCGCCTCCGCGATAGTCTTTCCACTTGAACCGGACCTGATCGTTTTCGATGTCGAGCAGGCGGTTATTGGAGATGGCGACGCGGTGGGTATAGCGGCCCACGTAATCGAGCACTTGCCCGGGTCCTGCGAACGGAGCTTTGGCATAGACAACCCAATCGCGATCTTTCAGGCTTGCCAGATGCCGGGTGAACTCAGGCCGCTTCCGGAGCGGTTCCAGGGTGCTGAAGAACTGAAGTTTTCCGGCATCAAATGCTCTCTCAAGGGACTCCAGAAAGAGCCGGCGGAATAGAGAAGACAGAACCCGGACCGGCAAGAAAAAGTCCGGCCGGCAGAAAACCCAGCGATCACCACTAAGCGACGGTCCGCCGCCGGGCACGACGCAATGCAGGTGCGGATGAAACTGGAGGTTTTGTCCCCAACTGTGCAGGACGGCAAAGAAGCCGATTTCCGCACCAAGGTGTTTAGGGTCCGCTGCGATGGTTTTCAGAGTCTCGGCTGTGGTCCGGAAGAGAATACTGTAGACAGCCTCCTTGTTCTGGAGAGCGATTGCGGCAATCTCTTCCGGCACGGTGAAGACAACATGAAAGTAAGGGACCTCAAGAAGTTCGGATCTGCGGTCCTCAAGCCATTGGGCTCGGGCCAGTGACTGGCATTTGGGGCAATGGCGGTTTGCACAGGAGTTGTATGCGTTTCGCTCATGACCGCAATCGTCGCAGCGCTCCAGGTGGCCACCGAGAGCGGCAGTCCGGCACACTTCGATGGCAGTCATGACGCGCCGCTGCCCGGTGGACATCGACGCGCCATGTTGTTCGCGATAGGCTGCGCCATAGCGGCGGAACACGTCCGCCACTTCCAGCTTCGGACGATCCATGAGGCTCGCCGTTCAAAAATGCTGGGACAGTGCGGGCTTGGGCTCAAAGGGAACAGGGCGAGGCAGCAGGTCGAGGGGACTCGATGCCGAACATACTTTGCTGGTGGCGATCCGCAGATAGCGGGCCGTAGTGGCGAGGCTGCGGTGGCCGAGCAGCAGTTGAATCGTGCGGACATCGGTGCCGGCTTCGAGCATGTGAACGGCGAAGGCGTGCCTCAGGCTGTGAGGGGTAACTGGCTTGCGAACCGGGAAGCGGAGACGGGCTTTCTGACAGGCCAGTTCCACGGCATCTCTGGTGATGTGCCGGCCCTCGATGTCGCCTGGAAAAAGCCAGTGCCGGGGTTTCTCCACGCGCCACCAGGCACGGAGGATATCCCGCAGCTTCTGTGAGAGCATCACGTACCGGTCTTTCTGCCCTTTGCCCTGATCCACACGGATGACCATCCGCGCGCTGTCGATATCGGGAACGGTGAGATGAACCGCTTCGGAGATACGCAGGCCGGCGGCATAGCAGGTCGTCAGAATGGCGTGATGCTTCCTGTCACGAACGCAGCCGAGAAACTGGAGAACCTCCTCCGGGCTCAGAATGACGGGCAGTGTTTGTGGTTTTTTCGGCGCCGGAATGACATCACCGAAAATCCAGTTCCTGCGGAGAGAAACTTTATAGAGGAAACGCAATGCTGCAACCGCGATGAGGAACGAACCGGGCGCCAGCTTCTTCTCGTTGGTCAGGTAAACCTGGTAGTCGCGGATATGCTCGGGACCCAGCAGTTCCGGGGATTTTTCGAAATGGCGTGCGAACAGGGAGACCTGCTGCAGATAAGAGGTTTGCGTATTCAGGGCGAGATTCCGCACCTGCATGTCTTCCGTCATGCGTTGTCGAAGAGAAGTCATGGGGGGCTCCTTTGCGAGTGGAATTGCTGCACAGCAGCCCCTCCATGCTTCCGCAAACGAGATCTCACAAAATCCGGCCAAAGCCGCTGGCTATTGTTTTGAAGGTCGTGCCACCCGAATACCGCGTAGCGGTTTAGTCGTGTGCTGGGCATGCTCAGCAGTTTGGAGGTGAAAGTCCTCTGCCCAACCTGATGGAGGTGAAGGGCTAGCGAGAACGCAAGGGCTACCGCCGCGAGGCGGGGTCCGAAAGAAGCGTGTAGCAAATGTGCGAGTCGATGGACAAGAACCGGGTACAAGGCGTTAGCGTCGGACGAGCGGGCAACTTACCGCGAAGTCCATATCCATCAAAGATGCGAAGCGTAGATCCGGCGGCTGCGCACAGAAGACGGTTGAGCTTACCCCAGGAGATCTGTTCTGTGTCGCGATGGCGACTGAGGTTGTCGAAAGGCAGCCTGACCACAGGGCAGAAGTCAGCAGAGGGCATATTAGGCCATGTCGTCGGTAAGGCTAGTGAGGCACTCCAATGCCGAAAGGCGGAGTCAACAGATAGGCCGAGCCGGGAACGGTGGCTGAAGGCCCGAACGAGAGGAGCGGCAAGTAGGACATGAGTCTCAGGAGTGAAATGCAGCAGAATATTCAGGCCGAACTGAACTTTTCTTCGACGCCAGCGGGTGAAGCCCGCGAAGCGGGAAGGGAAGAGACTGAATCGCTCTCGACGAGGAATGACCCCGAAAGCCCAGCCAGCACGAATCGACTGATGGAGGAAGTATGTGAGCGAGAGAATCTGAAGGAAGCATTGCGGCGGGTGAAGGCGAATAAAGGTAGCGCGGGCGTAGATGGGATGACCGTCGGCGGAATCACCGACTATCTGAAACAGCATTGGCCAGCTATTCGGGAACAACTGTTGAGTGGGACTTACGAGCCGAGGCCGGTGAGGCGGGTGGAAATCCCCAAGCCGGACGGAGGGGTGCGCAAGCTGGGCATCCCGACGGTGCTGGATCGGTTAATCCAGCAGGCGGTGATGCAGGTTCTAGAGCGGCAGTGGGACCCGACGTTCTCTGAAAGCAGCTACGGGTTCCGGCCCGGACGGTCGGCCCAACAGGCAGTGGCGCAGGCGCAGAAGCATATCGCCGAAGGCCACGGCTGGTGCGTTGATCTCGATCTGGAGAAATTTTTCGACCGGGTCAATCACGACAAACTGATGGGTCAGATCGCCAAACGGGTTGAGGACAAGCGGCTGTTGAAGCTCATTCGGGCATTCCTGAATGCCGGGGTGATGGAGAACGGACTGGTCAGTCCGAGCGTGGAAGGGACTCCGCAAGGGGGACCACTTTCGCCACTGCTCAGCAATCTCGTGCTCGACGAACTCGACCGGGAGTTGGAGCGCCGGGGCCATCGTTTTGTTCGATATGCGGATGATTGTAATCTCTACGTTCGCAGCGAACGGGCGGGGCAACGGGTGATGGAGAGCGTTACGCAATTCATCACGCAAAAGCTCAGACTCAAGGTGAATGAGGCAAAGAGTGCGGTGGCGCGACCGCAGGAACGGAAGTTTCTCGGGTTCAGCTTCAGCGCCGGTCCGGAGATCAAGCGCGTTATCGCGCCGAAGGCACTGGATCGGTTCAAGCGACGAGTCCGGGATATCACGCGACGAGCTAAGGGCGTCAGCATGAAAACCACGATAGAGGCGTTGGCTCCGTACATGCGGGGTTGGCGCGGCTATTTCGGATTCTGCGAAACGCCTGAAGTGTTGCTCGGTCTAACCCGCTGGGTTCGGTTGCGGCTCAGGGCAGCAATGTGGCGGCAGTGGAAAACACCCCGCCGTCGTCGTGAGGCACTGCTTGAACTCGGGGTGCGTTCGCGGCTGGCCAGCAATACCGCTGGCAGCGGACTCGGTCCCTGGTATCTCGCAAAGGCCAAGGCCCTTTCTGTCGGGCTTTCCAATGCCTACTTCAAATCGCTCGGCCTTCCTTCGCTGGTCGACGAGTAACGGCGTAACTTCTCGAACCGCCGTGTACGGACCCGTACGCACGGTGGTGTGGCAGGGGTCAGCGGGCAACCGCTGCCCCTATGCCGATCAGTCTTCGTTATGGAACGCGTTCCATAACGAAGAAGCGCAGGTGGACTACGGCACCGGCCCCATGGTGCGCGATCCGCAGACCGGAAAGCACAGGCGCACGCGGCTGTTCGTGATGACGCTGGGCCATAGCCGGAAAGCCGTGCGGCTGCTGGTATTCCGTTCCACCACTCAGATCTGGGCCGAGCTGCACGAGACGGCTTTTCGCAGATTGGGCGGAGCCACGCGCGTCGTGGTCCTGGATAACCTGCGCGAGGGCGTGCTGACGCCTGACATTTATGATCCGAAGATCAACCCGCTCTATGCCGATGTGTTGAAGCATTACGGCTCGGTCGCTCTGCCGTGCCGCGTGCGGGACCCGGATCGAAAAGGCAAGGTCGAATCCGGCGTAGGCCACGCGCAGAAAACACCGTTGAAGGGGCAGCGCTTCGAGAGCATGGAACAAGCGCAGGCGTATCTGGATCGCTGGGAGGAGCGCTGGGCCGACACGCGCATTCACGGCACGACGAAGCGGCAAGTCTCGGCCATGTTCGCGGAAGAGAAACCGGCACTGCTGCCTCTGCCCGTGGAGCCTTTTCGCTATTACCTCTACGGCGAGCGCACCGTTCACCTGGACGGCTGCATCGAGGTCGAGGCAGCATACTATGGCGCGCCGCCCGGCTGGATCGGGCGCCGCGTTCACGTGCAGTGGAATGCGGCGCACGTGCGGCTAATCGATCCGCTCAGCGGGCAGTTGCTACGTGAGCACTTGCGGCAACAGCGCGGACGCCACCGCATTCAGGAGCAGGATCGTCCCACACGAACACCGTTGAGCACGCAACAGCTGCTTCGTCGCGCCGAAGCCGCCGGACCGCACATCGGTGCGTTGTGTCAAGCCATGCATCAAAATCTGGGCGAGGAAGCGGTACGCCGCATCCTCGGCGTTCTGAACCTGACCAAGAAGTATGGCATCGCTTCTACCGATGAGGCATGCGCGATGGGACTGGAAACCGGCGCAAGCAACTATCACTTCGTGCGTCGCTACCTGGAGCGCAACCCTCAACTGCCGTTGAGTCTGCGCCAGGTCGATCCGCTCATCCGCCAGCTCACCCTGTATCGCGACCTCATCGAAAGCCGAACCCAAAACTCAAAACAGGAGAATCCATCATGAACCTCATCGAAGTCGAACGCGCCCTGCGGCAACTCCGCCTGAGCGGTATGGCCGCGGTGCTCGAAACCCGTCTGCGCCAGGCACAAGCCGAAGCCATGGCTCCCATCGACTTAATCGCGTGCCTGGTTTCCGACGAACTTACTCTGCGCACCGACCGTTTACTCCAACGCCGTCGTAAACAGGCCGCCTTTCGCGATACCGACCGGACTCTCGATAACTTCGACTTTGCCTTCAATCCGAAAATGAATCGCAGTCTGGTGTTCGATCTGGCAACCACCGCATTCATCAACAAGCGCGAAGACGCATTGTTTCTCGGCCCCGGCGGAACCGGCAAAAGCCACTTGGCGCAGGCCATCGGCCAATGCGCCATCCAGCAAGGCTACAAAGTGCTGTATCGCGAAACGCATATCCTGCTTGATGAACTGGCCGACGCAGTCGCCGGCGGCACCCGCAAAGAGTATATGGAATCGGTGGCCACCGTTCCGCTGCTCATCATCGACGATTTCGGTATGCGCAAACTGCCGCACACCGCAGCCGAGGATCTGCTGGAAATCATCATGCGCCGCTACGAACGCTTCAGCACGCTGCTCACATCCAACCGTCCGGTCGAGGACTGGGGCAAACTTCTCGGCGATGTTGCCGCTGTCAGCGCAATGCTCGATCGACTGCTGCATCACGGTCACGTACTCAAGTGCGGCCCGCGCAGCTGGCGAACAAAGGCAACGGCATCATCATAGGACCAAGGCTCATTACTGCGAGGGCTCTGCCCTCGCGCTCCCGGGATTTACCGCTTTTCCGCCAGAATGGCCGACTCTTCAAAGGTTAAGGGCTTCTGGACTGGAGCATCCAGTTTGGGAAACACGGGCCGTTCACGCATTCGCTACGCTATATTGGGGCCGCTGAAGGGTCGCGCCGGTGGACGATTATGGGATACCTCGGACTTGTCGCTATGGCTGGCATCATTGTCTGGAGCCTGTTATCGGAGCGAAAGCGGACAAAGCAGATTCGGCATTACGCGGAGAGCACGGGGCTCACATACATAGGTACAGCTCTGCCCAAAAGCTTTCCGTTGAGCCAGACATCCGTTAGCTGGGCCAGCTCGATACAGAACGCCGTTGCTGGTGACAAGAACAACAAGGAACTGCTCATCTTCGACTGTCAACTCGGTACTGGCAAAGGCCGTCGAATGCTGACCGTTGTGGCTGTTCGCGGATCAGCGGAGAGCTTTGGAACTGCGCGGTTTGGCCCAGACCTGACCACGGAAACCGTCGATGGATGGACGCTGATTCACCGTCCCCCTCGATTCCTTTCTTTCAGCGGCGTCTTACCCCTCGAAGAGATCGAGGCGCTTCTCTCAGACAAATAAAGGGCGACTGACGTCGCCCCCGACCATTCCGGCCGCTGGTCGGCGCTCCGGTCGCATCCCTGCGTTGCCGTATCCTCCGCCCAAGTGAGGTCAGTATAAAACAGCCGGGCTAAGTCTGACAAACCATTTGACCGAACGCCATCTTCCAAGTTATAAATAATCTTGTCCTGATTCAGCTGTCCCGTTGGCCGGTTTTGAAGTGTCCATCTATGGCCGGTTTTCAGGTGTCCACCGAGGGCGGCCATCCTTGCAGGACTGGTTGCCGGAGAATCATCTGGCCCGCTTCATCGCGGAGTTGGTGCCAGGGCTGGACCTGTCAAAGATCTACGGCCATTACGGGCGGCGCGATGGGCGGGGGAAAGCGGCGTATCACCCGATCATGATGGTGCGGCTGCTGCTTTACGGCTACTGCGTGGGCGTCGTGAGTTCGCGGCGCATGGAACATGCCAGCTACGGCGACATAGCCTTTCGCTACCTTTGCGCGGACCAGCACCCGGATCACGACACGATCTCCGAGTTCCGTCGGCTGCACCTGCCGGTATTGGCGCAGTTGTTCACGCAGGTACTTCAGTTATGCGATAAAGCCGGGCTGGTGAAGTTGGGGCACGTGGCGATCGACGGCAGCAAGTTTCAAGCCAACGCCAGTAAGCATAAAGCCATGAGCTATAACCGCATGGAGGAGAAAGAGAAACAACTCAGGGCGGAAGTGGAAAAGCTGCTGGCGCAGGCGGAAGCAACCGATGCCGCCGAGGACGCTCTGTATGGCAAAGGAAATCGGGGAGACGATCTGACCGGCGAAATGGCGCGGAGAGAGAGTCGTCTGAAGAAGATCGCCGCGGCCAAAGCCGGGCTGGAACAGGAGGCGCGGGAGCGTGCCGAGGCGGCAAAGAAAGCGGCAGAAGAAAAGCTTGCGGAGCGTCGCCAAAGGGAAGAGGCGCGAGGCAAGAAGTTCGGAGGCCATGCACCTCAGGTGCCCGATCCCGAACAAGCCCGGCCAGGGCCAACGGCGCAACGCAACTTCACCGATCCGGAAAGCCGGATCATGCCGGATGGCGGGCGCAAAGGAAGCTTTGTGCAGGCGTACAATGCGCAGATCGCAGTGGACAGTGCACAACAAATCATCGTGGCCGCGGAGATCACTCAGGAGAGTAACGACAAGCAGCAACTGGCTCCCATGCTGGAGCGGGTGGCACAAAATATGGGCGCTAAACCGCAGGCCGCTACCGCCGACACGGGCTCCTTCAGCGAGAGCCAGGTTACCGATGAACGGGTCAACGGTATCGAGTTATATGTGGCCATCGGAAAACAGAAGCACGGCGAGGATCAACCATCCGGCGTGATTGAACCCGGCGATCTTTCCGTGCCTTCGGGGGACGCTGATTCGGCCAAAGAAAGAATGAAGCAGAGACTGAAAACCGAAGCCGGTCAGGCTTTGTATAAAATGCGCAAAGCGATCGTGGAACCGGTCTTGGGGCAGATTAAAGCCGCCCGGCGTATCCGGAATTTTCTGCTACGCGGGCTGGCGAAAGCCGGCGCGGAATGGAAGCTGATCTGCGCCACGCACAATCTGCTCAAGCTGTTTCGTTCCGGCTATCGTCCGCAGACGGCCTGATTGCTTAAAAACAGTCATCACTTTGCAAGCAAACCGGAACGCGTAGTCGTTCCGCAAGCCGCTTGCGTTGCCTCGCCCGCCGAAGAGCCCACCCTCATGCTGTCCCGAGCGGGATTTCCAGTTCTCAACAGATCCCGTCGGCTTTTTCATCCCGACACACTCCTAGAAATCTGTCACATGTGACAGATCCGTTGTACAAACGGGGTCTTTTTGTACAAATCTGTTGGAGGCCTTGCAGCAAAATCAATAACTTGCAATGTTGTCAAGCACATATTGTGATACGAATCCTACCTGAGGGTGCGCCGGGATAAACCGGCATGTTGTAGAGGATGAAAGAGCCTTACAAGAAAGGAGAAAGCGAACTCCATCTTGACTCTGAGTCTTGCGATTGAGCCGTGAGGTTTTCAGTCGAAGCGTAGACAAGGGCATTGGTGGGCCGGGCTACTGAGCTTCGAAAAAGGATTGGATCAGGGACGCCGACCGTTTCCTCAAGCCGGGAAGGCAACATGGTTTGCCGCGTTATCGCGAGTGGCAAGCTGGCCCTGCGTAGTCTGAGAACCTGGCACGCTGAAGAAACAACATGCACGAGAACCGGGAGACCTCTGAATCTTCTTGACCCAACCAGAGTCGAGACCGGTCCGAAAAGGCTTTACGCCGTACATCGGACAGGCACGCTTCAGAGGAGTCGGACTGCGCCATAGTGTGCGCTGAGCAGCGCGTTGATCAGGAGGGTTGAAGTCCCTCTGGCGCTCGAATGAGGAGCGCTATATCCGAACGCGGGGTAACGCCTCGCGGGCCGGAGGAGGTGGAAGGTATGGAGAAACCTAAACGGGCACGAAAGCGAAAGCCGGAAACGAGCCAAGGTGGACCTGAAGCCATCAACCTGCAGTTCTCCGGAGGGCAGGGTGTCCATCGCGAGGTGGAATCCGAAGGGCATGAGGAGCAGTACCGGGCTGTAATCGATGGGGGCTACCCCGAAGAGGAACCGGTCGGCCAAAGGTGGGGCAAGGTCGAGCCTGCACTATGGAGGCGAAGGCGTTCTCATTCACCCACCGCACCAAGGTGTTTGCCCGGAGCGCTCAAGTGCCGCCTCGAACGCTTTATCGATGGCTGCAGGAATCGGAGTTCGATGCCGCGTACCGAAAGGCGCGTCGGGCTGCCTACTCGCAGGCCACAGCCCGCCTCCAGCAGGCCACCGGCGCTGCCGTTTCCACGCTCTTGAAGATCATGGTGGATCAGAACACTCCGCCATCGACGCGCGTCCGTGCTGCCGACACCGTGCTCGATCACGCGAGCAGAGCGATTGAAATCGAGGACGTGGAGGTACGCGTGGCGGCGCTGGAGCAGGCCGCGGAACTCGCTAAATCGTCCGAAAGGAACAGATGAGCGCTCTCTCCCGAAGGGTCAGGAGACTCGAAGCGCTTAAGGAGTCTCAAATGGGCGGCGAACAGATCGTCTTGCTCATGCCGGACGGCCGCACCGAAAGACTTCGTGGCAGCGTGCTCGAACTCTTCTCCCGAGCCCGCGATGAAGACCGGACCCCGGAGGTCGAATTGATTGCCCAGAGCATCAGCTCTACCGAGTCCGGCGGCGGGCAGATGATCGACTTGGCGCGAGCGCTTCTGAACGGACCTGAAGATCCGGAGGCGAGCCCGGCGTGAGAAATCTTATCCGAAATTCGAGACGCCAGACGTTGGAACCGCTCCTGTATGACCAGCTAACCGCATTTGAGCTGATTCACGGGCCGCGCTGGGCACGTTTACCCTGGCGCGTGAAGCACTGGACCTGGATATCGAGACGCGCGTTGCGGCGTTGGAGCAGCCTCGGAGTTGCCGAAGCAGGGCCGATGAAGCTGCGCCGGAGAACCCTGGCAGCGTCATCAATTTGACGTTTACGAAGTTTTCCATCTAGGCGGGCCGCACCATCATCGTTTCGCTTTAGAGGGAGATCATGATCTTGAATCATTTCAATAGTTCCCACCGGTGGTTTGTATTGGCGCTGATCGTCCCATCCGTGGCGATGGGGCAAACACCGGCAACGCCTCGACCCAGGATTGGGGTGGCCTTTGAGGGTGGCGGAGCCTTGGGCTTGGCCCACATAGGCGTACTTCAATGGTTTGAGGAGCACCGCATCCCCGTCGATTACATCGCTGGTACGAGCATGGGCGGCTTGGTCGGCGGAATGTACGCCACCGGCCTTCGCGTAAACGAACTTGAAACCCTCGTCTCCGGCCTCGATTGGGACAAAATTCTAAGCGGACGACCTCAATACAGGGATCTTGACTACCGCCGCAAGGAGGATCTGAAGTCTTTCCAGAATTACCTGGACTTTGGCTGGAATAAAGGCGTCGCTGCTCCGGGAGGGTTGAATAACGGTCAGGATGTCACGTACATCGTCGATCGTATTGCGCTGCCCTACGGTGATGGAAGCTTCGATAATCTGCCGATTCCATTCCGGTGCGTCGCTACGGATCTCTCTACCGGCAATCCCCACGTCTTTGACAGCGGTTCGCTCGGACTTGCATTGCGGTCCACCATGTCCCTGCCGGCCATTTTTAGCCCCGTGATCCGGAACGGACAAATTTACGCTGACGGAGGGCTGCTGAACAATATGCCTGTAGACGTGGTCAAGCGTATGGGAGCCGACATCGTGATCGCCGTGTACCTGAGCGGAGAACCCTTCGATCCCAAAACCAGCCAATCGCTCTTTAGGGTGATGGGGCGATCGATCGGAGTGATGATCGCGGCCAACGAAGCGCGCAACATTGAGACGGCCGATCTGCTAATCACTGCGGATCTATCCAAATTTACTGCCAAGAGCTACAACGATGGCCAGAAGATCATCCAACAAGGCTACAAAGGCGCGGCCAAAAAATCAGCCATGCTTACTCCGTTCGCGTTGGATCAGGCGGATTGGGACCAGCTTCTGAAACAGCGCGACGCGCGACGCCGCCAGACAATAGCGCCGCCGCAATTCATCGCGGTGGAAGGCGTGCAAGGCGAGCAAGCTAAGGATATCGAAACGTCGCTCTCGGACAACGTGGGAAAGCCCGTCGATACGAAAAAGCTGGAGCGTGACCTCGACGTAATCGCTGGAAGCCAACGTTTTTCAAGCTTATCCTACCGCCAGACGGAGGTGGGCGGCCAAGCGGGTCTGTCCATTTACGCCGACCGGCGAGAAAACGCGCCTCCATTTGTGAAAATCGGCTTCTCGATCGACGGAGCCGATCCCGACAACGTCCTGTTCACCATGTTTACACGCATCACCGTGATGGACAAATTTGGATACGGCTCGGAGTGGCGGACGGACGTCAGCCTCGGTTCCAACTGGGGCTTGACTTCCGAGCTCTACAAACCCCTAAGCCCAACCACCGGCTGGTTCATAGCTCCAAAAGTCTATCTCTTAAATCAGCCGTTTAACCTTTATAACCGCGGCAAGCAGATCGCTGATTACCGCTTGTACCAATACGGAGGCGCCTTTGACTTCGGCTATGCCATCGATCGATTCAGCCAGTTGCGTTTCGGATACGACACCGCCTATTTCTCAAGCGCGCTTCGCGTCGGCGCCCCCACGTTACCTATTCCCAAGGGGCGAATTGGCGAATCCTCTCTCCGGTACAATCTCGATACGCGGGACAATCCTGTGGTCCCTCGAAGTGGTAATCAAATCAATCTCCGCGCGGTGTGGACCGATGCGGCTCCGGGAGCGCCGGCCGGATTTCCCATCGCAGAGCTTTACGTCGGCACCGTTCATCGGGTCAGTAAGCCAGGGTCAGTGTTCTTCCAGGCGTACGGCGGCAGTACATTCGGTCACAACAATACCGGATTACCCCAGTTCTTCCTGGGCGGCCCGCTGCGGCTGACCGCCTACGGCGTGAATGAGCTTCGGACCAACCAATATTTTCTGGGCAAGTTCGGCTATATACATCAGGTGTTCAGCCTGCCTCCGCTGATCGGGAACAAAGCCTACGTTATCGCCGAATATGAGGTGGCCAAGACCTACGGACTCCCAACCGGATCGCAGTACTTCCCGGAGAGCAAGCTGCCCAACGATGGCGCTACCGCATTGGTCTTCGATACGCTGATCGGTCCGTTAGCCATCGGCGCAAGCTACGGCGACAGCGGACATCACGCTTGGTATTTCAGGCTTGGAAACGTGTTCTAACCGGACGCGCCGGGCTTTCAAGATGAAATAACCGTCAACCGAACAACCCGCTTTGCCCTTTACGCCGCCGATTAGGCGAAAGAAATCCGCGAGGGCCAGGATCTGGCTCCAGCCGAAAAGCTCGCGCAGATTCAGAAGCGCATTGAGCTCGTTGTGAAGGGAACGGAGCACGCCATTGCCAATCGTGAATCGAGAAGGCGCGCTCTTATTCGGACGAAGAACGGAAAGAGCGCGAGCATCAATGTGTGCAGATGTCCCAGGAACCCGGGGACGAGATATATTTCGCTCCTACATCCCGATGTTCGAGGCAGAAGACGCGGAAAGGAGCCGACTCGCGCGGGGTCGATGAGAGTGATCGTCCGGCGATTGAAACGGCTGGAACAGTCGAGCGCGCCTGCTGCGAATCTGCGAAGGCAGCACCAGGCCGAACTGCTTTGGGAACGACGGCAGCGCCGTTTGCAAGCAGAGGGCTTGCCCTTCGAAACAGTCCAGGCCGAGTATCCGCCGGGCCCGCATATGTCGTTTGCCGGCAGTCTTCGATGGTATTTGCAGGAACGTCGAGCACGTCAGCGGGCCGAACGGGAGAGAGCCGACAATGGTGCGTAACGTCTCGCGCCGTATCGCGCGCCTCGAATCCCATCTCGCGGCGACCACGCCAGGCCCGATCGTGTTCAGAATTCTGCTCGTTCATCCGGAGAAGGGGCTGACGGGCGTACTTATTTTCGAAACTGACAAACCCACCACAAAGGTCCCTCCCACCCCGGAGGAAATAGAACGGGTGCGCGCCGACTTGGAGCGCCGCCGGGCGGGTCGTCTGCCAGGGAAGGGAGGCGCCACTGATTCGGACGATTACGCGCCGGCTTAAGCAGCTCGAAACCCGCGCCAAAGAAGTCGCGGCGGCCCGCCCAGAGCCGCATACGCTCTGCGTCATCGAGCCTATTAATAAACGAGTGACGGACACCTTCGAGATGGGCACTGGCAAGTGGACGCACTTCGACCCGCCACGGGATCGTTCGGAATTCGAGCCGATGGTGTAGCGGCATCCGTGCCAAAACTACCTACCGATATTAGGTATTAACGGGCCACGCACGCGGCTTTCCATTCTGAAGCTTGCCTCGATTAGCACCCGGCTCGCCCCCAAACCGACGCCATCATTTACTTGACACGGGGCTCTGACTCGATGTCAAAGAGCGGCACACCACGCGATAGAATGGCTCTTGGGAGTACGAAAAACACTCGGTCATGCGATTGCTGCACCTACTTGCCGCCGCACTCCTGATCGCGATTGGTCTGCCAGGCGTGCAAGCTGTGCCGCTGCAGCTTGCCACCTTAAAGAGCGCTGCGCTGGAGAGTCGATTTCTTCTGCAAGTCAATTACGAACAGCAGAGTGGGCGTCAGGATTTCCAAACGAGCCGGAGTCGGACTGTCATCTTCCAGCGAGCTGGTGCGGTGCTGCACATGCTCGACCTGTCCGATCCGCGAGATGGCCCTCCCACGCACGTCCTGGCGACTATTCCCATCCGTCACGAGACTGGGAGTACCCTCGATGTCGATCTTAATGAAGGGTTCGACAGAGTTTACTCCGAGGAAGACCGCACGGGGGAAGACTATTACGGACGGATCGATAGACATGATCAGACAACATTCAGGCTCTTCGATCGGAAGGTCGTATCCATGTCGTACCACGATACCCTCCTGGTGTTCGACCAGGACGCCCGTACCGACGACGGCCAGCGCATCCTCGTTCACTACTATCTAAGTCCTTACAATCCGTCTCCCGACTTCCGCCCGTTCGAGATGAAGAACTTGCGACGGTTCGGGTTCTACGAAACCTACCCGCAGTGGCATTCGGGCCGTTGGGTTCTGTACGCCATGAAGTTCGACGTTCATGAGCCGATCGTATTCGCGCTATCGTCTGCCATTCCCAAGGATTATCGAGCCGCCGTACGCGACGGCGTGTTGTATTGGAATCGGGCGTTTGGTAGATCCCTGATTCAGGTGATCGATGCGCCTCCCTCCGTCCGGGCGCCGAGTCCGGACTATAACGTCATTGAGTGGGTGACTTCTGGTGACTTCGCGTCCACGTCATATATCCAGAGCGATCCATTGACGGGACAGATCCTCCACGCGGACATCTTCGTTTTGCCCGAGATAATGATGGATGGAGATCTCGAACAGCAGAACGATCACCTGAGGTACATCGTGGCGCACGAAGTCGGTCATGCGCTCGGCCTACGGCACAATTTCGCACCGGGCGAGGGGACGACGACCGTAATGGGCTATTTCGAGCTGCCAGAGATTCTGCAGATCGGCCGGCAGATTCGAATTGGTGCGCCGGCGCGGCCCTACGATGCGGCAGTCGTACAGCATGTGTATCTTGGCGCGCCCCTCGACTTGAACGCGCTGGCCCCGTTCTGTACGGATGGCCAGCAAGGATGCTTGCCGTTTCGTCCGATGCCCAAGGAATCGGAGGGCATGCGCGGCAAGCCGTTGCCTCACTGAATAGCTCCGTATGTTGGGTTCCCGCTGCCGCTTGCTCGCGGCTGAAGTGGAAAATCACGCGGCCGAAACCGGAGCGGACAAGCCAGAACAGACCTGTAAACAACCGCCCCTGCCGCCTCTATCGCCACTTCATGATCGGAAGAGCGGGTGAGCATGGTTTTCCCGAACAGCTATTGTCACTTTGTCCGGTACCCGTAACGTCTTCCGCCGGGCTTGAGCGGCTGGAAACCCGCGCCAAACAATTAGAAGCGGCCCATCGGGCACCGCATACAATCTGCTTCATCGAGCCTGTCAATAAACGAGTGACGAGCACGCTTACATGGGAAAACGGCCAAGGGGTATGGACGCACTACGACCCGCCGCGGGACCGTACGGAATTCGAGCCGATGGTTTAAAAGCCAACGACTAAAAAAGCTAGCTTGTTAGTTAACGCTCCGCCCGCTCGTTACACACCGCTTGCTGGTATTCTTCTTGCTGGTAGAAGCCCTCGACCGTAAATGAATATTTTGCGGCTTGGGTCCATTTCGTGCAGAAGCTTCTATCGGAAGAGGCCAGGATTAGCATGAATTCCCGCGGTGCCGACGGGCTGCTGAGCGCCATTGTCGATTCCTCGGACGACGCGATCATCAGCAAGGATCTCGATGGCGTCATCACGAGTTGGAACAAAAGCGCCGAGCGGCTCTTTGGCTATACGGCCGAAGAAGCCATCGGCCAGACCGTGGCTGCACTGCTTATTCCCGATGACCGCCAGGAAGAAGAACCCGACATTCTCGCCAGACTAAGAAGGGGCGAGCGCGTGGATCACTTCGAAACGGTGCGCCGACGCAAGGATGGCTCGCTGGTCGACATTTCCCTCACTATTTCTCCGGTGAAGGATCAGCAGGGTCGTATTGTCGGCGCATCGAAGATCGCTCGCGACATAACTCCGCGCATGGCGTATGAGAAGCGTCTGGTTGAACAAGCCCGCCTGCTCGACTTGAGCAGCGACGCCATTCTTGTGCGTGACGGACGGGATCGCATCCTTTATTGGAATCAAGCAGCGGAGAAGATGTACGGCTTCGCTCGCGAGGATGCACTGGGCAAGATTTCTCACGAACTTCTGAAGACCGAGTTTCCGGAGCCGTTGTCGGGAATTCGGGAGAAACTTTTGCGAGACGGTCGCTGGTCGGGAGAACTTATTCACGCATGTTGCGGTGGCTCCCGTATCGTTACTCTTTCGCGTTGGGTTGCCGAGCGCAATGAAAACGGCGACTTAATCCGCATATTGGAATCGAACAATGACATTACCGAGCGCGTGCGCGTGCAGGAGGATCTTGAACAATTCGCCTTTTCAGCGAGCCATGACCTGCAGGAGCCGCTTCGCAGCATCAAAATCTACAGCGAACTTCTCGGGCGCGAATTCGGCGGCAACCTCCACCCCGACGCACGGAGATACATGGAAAATCTCCGCGTGGGAGCCACGCGCATGGAAACCCTGGTCCGCGATCTCCTCACCTACGCCCGCGCGGCGCAATTCGAACAGCCAGCCGAGATGGCCGATGCGAACGAGGCGCTGCAAGCCGCACTATCGTCCTTGTCCAGCGCAATCACCGAAGCTCGTGCTCATGTCACATCGGAACCGTTGCCCACGGTTCAGGTCCATGCGATTCATTTACAACAACTCTTTCAAAACATCATTGGAAATTCTATAAAGTACAGGAGTCCGGACCGCATCTCCAAAGTCCATGTCAACGCGAACCGGCAAAAAACGCACTGGGTCTTCGCCGTGAGTGATAACGGCATAGGGATCGAGCCTGAATTCAAGGAGAACATTTTTGGGCTGTTCACACGCCTTCACACCAGCGATGAATATTCCGGCACCGGCATCGGGTTGGCGATTTGTCAACGGATCATTCACAGGTATCATGGCCGGATCTGGGTCGAATCGGAACCCGAGAAGGGGTCCACGTTCCACTTCACCCTCTCTATCTAAGAAGACAAAGTTTTCCACCCATCGGCAGGTCCTCATCGTCGAGGATAGCCACCTACGAGATGAGCACGTGCAAGTGGAACGATGCGGATGCTGATCGGCTGTGCCTATGAGTACGTACACCGCGACAGCTCCCCTTGGCACCGGATTGACTTTCGCATATACTCCCTCGCATGCGGAAATTTATTTTTCTCCTAACCATTCCCGTCACTTTCGCCGCCCTGGCGATGGCCCAGATCAACGACGACGAGTACAAAACCCAAATGCAATCAATTGGGGCCAACGTCACTGCTGTCCGCGACGCCGCCGATGCGGCCGCAGCAGCCCCCGCGGCCAAGAACCTCGTTGAGACGTTCACCAAGGTGGCTGCCTACTGGAAAGCGAAAAACGTGCCGGACGCCGTTACCTTCGCAGAAACCGCGCGGGATGCCGCAAAAGCAATCGCGGACGGACAGGGCGACAAAGCGGCGAATCTGATGACGCTACAGCAGCAGTGTGGCGCTTGTCACATGGCGCATCGCGCGGGGGGGGCGGGGCAATTTCACAATTAAATAGGTAAACGAAGGCAGAGGATAGATTTCGCCTACGGGCGATTACACGCCGAACTTCAACTGATAGCGTCGTTGGGAGCAGGGAATTCTTTAGGGGGCCCGCCAGCCGAGCTTTAGCTTCCGCTCCAGACCGTGTTCGCCACGCTTGGATTTGTCCAGAGCCGCTTATGCTCTGCTTTGTTCCCTGCGGGCAAAAAGGTTGTGAGCGCCTACGAGATAGCGGCAGCCCGGCCGAAACTACCTAGCGATATTGGACAATAACACCCGCCAAACGGCATTCACTTGTGCGCACCGCCGAGCAGCACTGTCCAGTCGGTTAGTATTTGAGGTTTAATCTCGTCGTTCTCGTCGCCCGCGATGAGAAGGATTATCCAAAAACTGGAACTGATTGAAAGCATGGCCGAAACAGTCGGTGAGGAGAAGACTGCTGGTGTGAGATGTTAGGCTGCTGAGACGATGCCGAAGACATTGGACCCTTTCCGCTTTCTGCTCCTGACCGTTGCCGGATGGATGAATCAGCGGCAGCAACACGCCATTGAGTATTTGCGGGAGGAAAACAGAATCCTTCGCAGTCAGCTCGGCGCGCGGCGGCTTCGCTTCACCGACGATCAGCGCCGCCGTTTGGCCATCAGAGCCCGGCCGCTGGGAAGAAGGTTGCTGGCAGAGATGGCCGCCATCGTAACTCCGCAGACCTTGCTGGCATGGCACCGGAAACTCATCGCGAATAAGTATGACGGTAGTGCGCGGCGCAGTCCGGGTCGGCCGCCGACCGGGAAAGAGATCGAAGCGTTGGTTGTCCGTATGGCGACGGAGAACCGGGACTGGGGTTATGTGCGGATTCAGGGCGCGCTGTCGAATCTCGGCCATGAACTGGCACACGGCACGATTGCCAACATCCTGATGCGAAACGGCATCGAACCGTCACCGCAACGAGTGCGCAAAACAACCTGGAAGGAATTTCTCGCTCAACACTGGGAACAGATCGCCGCCGCCGATTTCTTCACTGTAGAGATCTGGACATGCAAGGGCCTCCGGCGCTTCCTGGTTCTGTTTTTTATCGAGCTTTCCACCCGCCGCGTGCAGATCGCCGGGATCTCGGCGATTACCAACGGCTTGTGGATGAGCCAGATCGCACGCAATCTGACCGATGCCGTCGACGGGTTCCTCAAGGGCAAGCGCTATCTGATTCACGACCGGGATCCGCTCTTCACGGCGGAGTTCCTCGCCACGCTGGCCGAGGCCGGCACGGAATCCGTAAAGCTGCCACCCCGATCGCCGAACCTGAACAGCTATGCCGAGCGCTTCGTGCGCAGCGTTAAGGAGTCCTGCCTGGAACGCATGATTCTGTTCGGAGAGGGTGCTCTGCGCATCGCTGTTCGAGAGTTCGTCGCCCATTATCACTTCGAGCGAAACCATCAAGGCCTCGGTAATCTGCTCATTTTCCCTGAGTCCGGTCTCGCCGACAGCGCCGGACCGGTTCGTCGCCGAAGCCGCCTCGGCGGAATGCTCAATTATTATGCTCGAGCCGCATGATGAAGCCGGGATTTCGGTATTTGGATACTACGGGCGCCCATCCCGCTGGTGAGTTCTGAGCAGATTCTGGCGAACTCGTCCGGCGTCCGATACGCCAGACTGCTGTGCGGACGCTCCCCGTGTATTCCTTCCGCCACGCTTCGATTTTCCGTCTCGCGTCAGCCAGATTCACGAACCAGTTCGGGTTCAGGCACTCATCCCTGAATCGCCCATTGAAACTCTCCACATGACCGTTCTGTACCGGTTTCCCGGGTTGAATGTGCAGCAGGGTGATGCCCCGATCCCGGCACCACTCCACAAAATAAAGACTCGTGAACTCCGGCCCGTTGTCGCACCGAATGCCGCCGGGCGCCCCGCGTTCTTCGATCACCCGCTCCAGCACCCGCGTTACCTGCCGGCTGGAAATGCCCGTATTCACTTCGATGGCCAGCGACTCTTTCGTGTAACTGTCGATCAGCGTGAAGGTCCGGAGCGCTCGTCCGGTCGCCAGCGCGTCGGAAACAAAGTCCATGGCCCATTCCTGGTTTCGCCGCACCAGCAGCGCCGCTCCAGCGCTTCGGCGGCGCTACAGCTGGGTTGCTGATCGTCATCGAGTGCCGGATTAATGATCTCGGGGAAGAGTTCCGAAACTGACCGGAGCCGCTGCGCCTTATGCTTATTGGCCCGATTGAGAGGCTGCCCGAGGACGAACTGCCCCGTGTCCGCATTGTTGCCGATCCAGCCAAACTAAAACGCGGTCCGATCCGGCATGAGGAGCTTCCGCTCTCGCTCGTTGCCCGGATCAACTATATTCGTTCGACGCTTCAGGAAGTACATCCGATGTCCGTGGAGGAATGGCTGGACGGATTTCAGCGCGATGCGAACCCCGAGTCCGAAGTTCAGTGGTGGGAGCGGCTGACGCGGTGGTATCGAGGGTACAGCGATACCAAGGACCTCAGCTTTGAGCAAAAGAAGGCCTTGTTCAGCGTCTTATTCAGACTCGGGATGGGATTGGATGATCAGCCGCTGGCGACGGAATATTGAAAACCCTGCAGAACTGGCCTCGAGCCGGGAGGTGGGGGATGTCAGATTCGGTTATCTTCGGTGAGCAATTCCACTCGGATCAACATGAGCTCGTCCGCGTTCATCGAGAGCACTTGAATTGTCGCTCGGCCAATGGGCGTCTTGCCTTTCAATCGAGGACCATCGTATTGAAAATGGCTTGCCCACGCGTCGATCCGCGGATTAAAGAGCCGGGTAAGTGCCTTTGTGTCCGGGTCGAGCCCCGCAATGTTCGGGCCCTTGAACCGGTTGCAGTGCGGGCAAGCAAGCGCGAGATTTTCCTCGACGGTCTCTCCGCCATGTTTCTCTGCGAGGATATGGTCGATCTGAAACGGTAACGGGAAAGCAAATTGGGGAATCAGGCAGTACTCGCAACGGTCGCCAGCGTGTCTCCAGACCCTCCGGACAAGTTCCCGATTCACTGAGGGGCGTTGCCGGTTTTCTTGAGGAGCTTCCGCGCTCGTGATTGCATGACCCCGAGGAGGCTTCCAATATGCAGATAACTGTCGAGCTCGCCTTCTTCGGCGCTAGTCAGCGAACCAGCTCGTGCCTTTGCCGAAAGTTCGTCAACTCGATCCCGGTCGGCGTCCGGGAGTTGCATGGAGAGGAGATACCGGGCAACATCAGGGGTGATCTCGGTCTCGTCCGCCTCGATGACGCGAGCCAGAATCGCCGCCTCAGTATTCTGGGTAAGGACTTGGGAACTCATGCCTCTTCCACAACATTATCCTCCCACACTTCGTTCGATAAGTTCGGTGGTTGGCACATCCGTTCTTCGGAGTCAGACAAGCGGCGAGGCGAGACCTCGGCACCAGTCGAGCGCTACTATGGCCGATACTATGGCTACCCCCTGCAGCTCTCTATTGCTATGGCCTGCTCGGGACGCAGTTCAACGTGGCTGTAAGCCCTTCGATCTACAGCACAAGCGAGCAGCGGCGAGCAATACGTCGCAATCCCGCTAAGTCTGTTTTTGCGCCCGCCGCTGGTAAATTATTGAAAGAAATGATCGGGGCGAGAGGATTCGAACCAATCAGTTCCAGTTTTTGGATAATACGGGGTGGGCTTGAAAGCATGGCCGAAACAGTCGGTGTGGAGAACACTGCTGGTGTGAGATGTTAGGCTGCTGAAACGATGCCGAAGACATTGGACCCTTTCCGCTTTCTGCTCCTGACCGTTGCCGGATGGATGAATCAGCGGCAGCAACACGCCATTGAGTATTTGCGGGAGGAAAACAGAATCCTTCGCAGTCAGCTTGGCGCGCGGCGGCTTCGCTTCACCGACGATCAGCGCCGCCGTTTGGCCATCAGAGCCCGGCCGCTGGGAAGAAGGTTGCTGGCAGAAATGGCCGCCATCGTAACTCCGCAGACCTTGCTGGCATGGCACCGGAAACTCATCGCGAACAAGTATGACGGTAGTGCGCGGCGCAGTCCGGGTCGGCCGCCGACCGGGAAAGAGATCGAAGCGTTGGTTGTCCGTATGGCGACGGAGAACCGGGACTGGGTTATGTGCGGATTCAGGGCGCGCTGTCGAATCTCGGCCATGAACTGGCACACGGCACGATTGCCAACATCCTGATGCGAAACGCCATCGAACCGGCACCGCAACGAGTTCGCAAAACAACCTGGAAGGAATTTCTCGCTCAACACTGGGGACAGATCGTCGCCGCCGATTTCTTCACTGTAGAGATCTGGACCTGCAAGGGCCTCCGGCGCTTCCTTGTGCTGTTTTTTATCGAGCTTTCCACCCGCCGCGTGCAGATCGCCGGGATCTCGGCGATTACCAACGGCTTGTGGATGAGCCAGATCGCACGCAATCTGACCGATGCCGTCGACGGGTTCCTCAAGGGCAAGCGCTATCTGATTCACGACCGGGATCCGCTCTTCACGGCGGAGTTCCTCGCCACGCTGGCCGAGGCCGGCACGGAATCCGTAAAGCTGCCACCCCGATCGCCGAACCTGAACAGCTATGCCGAGCGCTTCGTGCGCAGCGTTAAGGAGTCCTGCCTGGAACGCATGATTCTGTTCGGAGAGGGTGCTCTGCGCATCGCTGTTCGAGAGTTCGTCGCCCATTATCACTTCGAGCGAAACCATCAAGGCCTCGGTAATCTGCTCATTTTCCCTGAGTCCGGTCTCGCCGACCGCGCCGGACCGGTTCGTCGCCGAAGCCGCCTCGGCGGAATGCTCAATTATTATGCTCGGGCAGCGTGATGAAGCGATGAAGCCGGGATTTCGGTATTTGGATACTACGGGGTCCCCGAAATTGGCCGCCCAAGCGTCGAAATGCTCGACGCCCGCCGCGGCGAGCGCGTCTGGTGCGAGATACCGCTGAAGCGTATACATCTCCGCCATGGTGTTCGATATCGGAGTGCCGGTCGCAAATACCGTGCCGCCGCCCCGCTCGGCGAGGTACTGCGTCTTGATATACATATCGAGCGCGCGGTTGCTCTCCGTGTTGGGAAGCCCTGCTATCCGGTTCATTTTCGACACGAATCCGAGATTCTTGAACAGATCCGACTCATCGACGAAGAGCCGATCGATGCCGGTCTGCTCGAACGTAACCGCATCGTCCTTGCGCTCGCGATCTGCGCGGTCTGAGCTTCGTTTCCAGCCGCTTCTTCGCTTTCTCCAGTTCCTTGACGATCCGGCGGGTGTCGCCCTTCTCCGCCTTCGCCTCGCGAATCGCTTCTTCGAGCTGGTCTTTCTGCCTGTCGACCAACCGCTCGAAGGTTTCATCCGAGACCGGCAGCAGTTCGAACGATTTGTGGGAGACGATAACCGCGTCGTAATTGCCGGTGGCGATCCGCGACATGGCTTTCTGGCGATTGCCGGTGCTGAACGCATCCTTTCCGGCGACGAAGATATTCGCGGATGGATAAAGCGCGAGGAAAGCCGCGCCCCGCTGTTCGACGAGGTGATTGGGAACCACGATCATGGGCTTGTTCGCGAGCCCCAGGCGCTTCAATTCCATCGAAGCGGCGACCATTTCCCAGGTCTTCCCGGTTATGCCGATAACGGCATGATGCGGAGCGTTTTTAGGTCGGCGGCGCGGCGACGGAGTCGTCGGGCGAGAGAAAATCCTGAACGCCGCGGCGGTGAGCTAAAGACGGGTTGGACTGAACCGCTCCACAACAGTTCGGCCTATGGGTTTTGAATGGTCCGTTCCCTTCGGCAAGAGAGGGTGCCGAAGGTGCATGTGGGCGCGGAACGTGGGCGCAGGGATCGACCTTCGCATAAATGGCCGTGGTATCCGGATCTCGGTGACGCAGCACTTGAGCAATCTCATCCAAAGACGCCCCGTGCCCGAGCAGCGTTGTTGCCAGACTGTGGCGGAAAACATGCGCTCCGTTCCGCACCGACTCGACACCTGCTCTTTGGATCGCGCTCCGGGTCAAAGTCGAGATGACGGAGGTATCCGAGAGACGCCGATAAGGCGCAACCATTCGGACGAAGACGTTTCGGCAGGAACAGCGGGGGCGGTCCAGCCGGAGATAGCGTGAGATGGCTTTGCCGACATCACCGGGGAGCGGCAACCGTGCCCAGCCTCTCCCCTTCTTCGATCGAATGGTGAGTTGGCCGTGCTCCCAATCGATGTCCTCCAGTTGCAGCGTGACCACCTCGCCGCCACGAAGCCCCAACCTCGCGAGCAAGAGGAGGATCGCATAGTCCCGCCGACCGACAGCCGTCGTCAGATCACAGCCGTCGAGAACTGTTTGCACCGCGTCGGCGGGGAGGTGTTTCGGTAAATCGGTTTGTTTCCAATTAGCCACCGACGGAACCGCGGCGGCCAGATCGGTGGTAATTTCGCCGCGATAGCGCAAAAACCGCAAGAACGACCGCAACCCTGTACCTACCTGCAGGACGTACCCGCGGCCGTGCCGACCCGCTTCCCGTTGGACAAATGCGATGAGATGCTGCGCCCGAACACGTTCGAGTCTCACCGGACCTGCGCCGAACCGCTGGGCCAGAAACCGGTCGATATGCCGGCTATAGTTTTCAACAGTCCAATCGGAACACCCCCGTTCTTCTGTCAAATACTGACGATATTGCGCCGTCAGAGTTTGTGCCGGAGTTAGCTGGACCGCTTTGGCCAGTGGGGTGGCACGAGCTTCCCGCAAGACGCAGAGCATTCGGAGCAACGCAGGTCGCTCCCCCGCTTGCCAGGTGCGCTGGCCAAACTGCCGCCCAGAAAGGTCTCGATGGTCCGCTCGTTCAAATCGCGCAGCCCGCGACCCGCTCGAACAAGCCATGCGTTGCGAACGAAAAGAGGAAAACCATGAAAAGAAGTTAAGCTGGCCACGCATTTGCATGAATGCCATCAGGAGGCAGTAAATGCATAAACTTCTTTTAATGAGTGTGTTGGGATTGGGCATTGGCATCGGCGCATCGCAGGCCGCCGAGGTCGTTGTGAGAGTCGGTCCCCCGAGAGCGATCGTGGAACATCGCGCCCCGCGCCCGAGTCCGCGCCACCTGTGGATTGCCGGGTATCATCGCTGGGATGGCCGCGCCTATGTCTGGGAGCCGGGGCGCTGGGAACTTCCGCCCCGCGAACACGCTGTGTGGGTTGCGCCGCGCTGGGAACATCGGCATGACGGCTACGTTTTTGTCGAGGGCCGCTGGCGGTAATCAGGCCATATCGAACGAAGACGGGTAGCCACTCTCCGAGTGCGCTGCCCGTTCGTGTTTTGGAGTGAGTGTTCCGTGCTGGCCGTAATCAGCCAGCGTCACCACCAAGGCTACCTTTGTGATCTCACCTCCCCTGAATGGAATGCACATCGATGAACGCCGCAATCCAACCGAGGAACACGCCGGCGAGTTGGAGCACTGCAAACCACAGCCCTAGCAGCCCGTGGTAATAGTCACTCGCCTCACGGCGGACCCGGACTTCGAAAAGAACAACGCATTTAGAGGCGCTACAACGCAGTCCTGGGGCCTCCCTGAAGGCTTAGCAGCCCGTGGTAATAGTCACTCGCCTCACGGCGGACCCGGACTTCGAAAAGAACAACGCATTTAGAGGCGCTACAACGCAGTCCTGGGGCCTCCCTGAAGGCTTAGGTATCCCCGATTTCCGGGACGGCAACGGGATTTCGATCTCGACTGACTATTACCACGGGCTGCTAGCCCTACTTTCGCATTCCTGGACGACAAAAGAGCATCATGCGGTGTTCCGGTGCCATAAAAGTATGCTGCGAGGCTTCCTTTCCGGATGAGATCGTGCTACATGAAAGATATGCATGTATTCGAACGGGATGTGAATGGCCGCCGCTACCGTATCGCGGCCCAGTCCGTGTGGGACCCGGTCCGAAGCCGGTCGTGGCGCGTCAGACCGTGCTGGGACCGGCAACAGCGGCGCCGGTCGCTGATCTGGCTGCCACTCGAACCGTAGGGACGCAGGCCGTTGGGGATGTCGGCGCGTTGATCTGGGTTGCCGAGCAACTCGATCTGATAGGGCATATCGACCGGGCGTGCGGCAACCTGGGCGCCGAAGGCGGCCCGTCGGTCGGCGAGTTGGCCGTGGCGGTGGCGGTCCAGCGGGCGTGCTCGCCCGGACCGAAGCGAGACCTGGCGGAGTTTCTGGAAGGGGCAGTGCCGCGCTTGTCGTGTCTGCCTTCTTCAGCCTTCAGCGGCCAGGCCTGGCATCGGGTGGCGAGGCAAGTCACGGACGAGCAATTGGAGCAAGCGCAGATCGCGATTGCGAAAACGGCGGTGGCGCCGGTTCGAGCTTTCGACCGACGTGCTGGCGTTCGATACCACGAATTTCGACACCCACATTGCGACGGTTACGCCAGGGGAGCTGGCGCGTCGCGGGCATGCCAAAAGCAAACGGAGCGACCTGCGTGTGGTGGGGCTCGGCGTGCTGGTCAGCGAGACGGGCCACGTGCCGTTGCTATACCGGAGCTGTTCCGGGAACAGTTCCGATCAGGCGGTGTTGACCGCGTGTCTGGATGGGTTGAGGGCACTGCACCAGTCGCTGGACGATGGGGAGTGCCGCGAAAGGGCGCAGCGGACGCTGGTACGCGATGGAGGTTTTTGGAGTCCTCAACTGGAACTGGATCTGGACGTTGTCGGTTACCACAGCCTGATTTCGTTGCCGCTGGGACATGCGGCGGCGGAACACGCGCTGCAGAGGGCGGCCCGGCGAGGTGCGATGAAGCCCCTGACGGGCAAGTTAGCCCAGGTGCGCGCGGCTCGGGTGCAAGCGAAGCTCGGCAACCTGGACCGCACGCTGGTAGTGGTCGAGAGCCAGCAATTGCTGGCGGGTCAGAAACGCGGCATTGCAGTGGCGTTGCGTAAAGCCAAGGCGGAGTTAAGCAAGCTGGATCGACTGGTAAAAACGCAACGGATCACGCGCAGCAGCCTGGAACAACGGGTCAGGAAGACGCTGGCGCGCGAACATTTGTCGAGATTCGTGGTAACCGATATCGGCGGCGACGACCGGCAGCCGACATTGCGCTGGCATGTGGATGCGGCGCTGCGCCGCCGGATGGAGAAGACCCGACTGGGGCGGCGGGTGCTCTGCACGGATCACCACCTGTGGACCACGGGCCGTATCGTGCAGGCATTCCGCGGTCAGTGGAATGTTGAAGAACTGTTCCGCCGGGCAAAGAAGGGTGGCGTGGTGCCCTGGGGACCGTCGCATCAGTGGGCGGATGGGTCCATACGCCTACATACCTTTGCGACGGTACTCGGACTGATGCTTGTGAGTCTGGCGAGGATCACGCTCGGAACAAACGACTCCGCCCTCGCGATGATGGGCGACCTCGCCGATATCCGCGCCACACTGGTGCGTACGACGACCCGAGGGCCGGGGCGTCGCGCGACCGTGATGATTGCGCCCGAGCTGAACACCTCACAGCGCCGGGCTGTTAAGGCATTTGAACTGGGCCGATGGATGCCAATACTTCTTTCATGTATGACAACCCGCCCTGTCCGTCATGATTGAAGCCCTTTAACCCGCGATTCACCTCCTTTCACTGCGAAGGTAGGGCTAGGGAAGCGAAGATCCCGACCACGAGGCAGAAGAGGGTCATGATGGCTGTAAGGCCACCCACCCAATAGAGGTAGGTGAGGCGAAGCGGAGTCATCCGCGCTTCGGTTTTTGCGCGCGGGTTGCCTTGATCACGTCGTCATTCTGGCGGAATGTGAGCTTGTCGGTGCCCTTGCCGCGGGATTCTTCGCCGCTGGCTCTGAGCACTTCCGGCTCCGGGGCTGCAAGCCGCACATAATCGCGGATGCTGAGCAGCACGGCTTTGGGCGTGCCGCGCTTCTCGATTACAAGCGAACGGTGTTCGTCCTCGACCCTGCGCAGCACCTTGCCGAAGTTAGCGCGGGCGCGCAGCGCGGAGACCACAATGGTCTCGTTCTTGCCGTTTCCAAGCATGTCGGTTCTCTTCGGTTTAATTGACCGAACCGTACAGTTGGGTGCGAATACTGTCAAGCGCGTGCGTCTGGCGGGGGGCCGCCCGCCCGGACCTGAGGGCTACGCCGGCAGGCCCGGTTTCTCCGGGTCGTGAATGGTTCCGGTGCTGTAGTTGATGGACGACACGGCACCCTGCGAGAAACTGATGGTTATCGTCGCGTTCCGGTCGGGCGGGTCCACGCTGATTCGAGTGCCGTCCGGCAGCCGGATTTCGAAGTCCAGAAGCTCCTTCGCCTGCTGCTTGGGCCTGAGCTTCGAAATCACCCATTTGACCAACTGCGCGGCGCTCTCGTCGACCGCCTTCTCCGCAAGTTTCTCCGCGACGTATTTGAGGCCGGGAACGACGGCGTACTGGAAAAGCGCGGGAGCCACTACTCCGACGACGGACAGCTCCACGAATTCATGAGACCTTGCATCGTCCGTCTGGCCCCAATCCACAACCGCGACCGCTTGCTGCCCGTCAAACACCTCGTGAAGCGCATTCTTTCTGCGGGTGTGCAGTTCGAACCCGCGCGGGGAGTCGTCGGGAATGCCTTCGAATCGGTTATCAAGTCGGCGATAGACACCGAGAAGCAGTTGGCTCTGCACGTTCGTATTCCTCCCGCGAAACACGGCGCAACCAAGTGCCGACCGCGATGATGGCAATCCCAGAAAGATATCACGGCGGGGGATGCCGGGTGGAGCGGGCTGACGTCAAGCGCACTCGCGTCCGATTTGCGCGAGGGCTTGCGATGCCGAGGATTCTGTACGCGTCACTGAAACTGAAACGAGAGCGCGCAGTTTACGCCCGCGCCGCCATTCTGGCTGAGGGAATACTGCACGGGATTGCTTGCGTTGCCTCCTTGGTCTATGCAGGTGCTTGACGAAGGGGTGGTAGCGTAGGGAGCCCAAAAAGTCGAGCTTGAAATATACGCTGCGGTAACGCTGCCCGTCGTCGGCAAACCATCGTCTATTTTCTGGTCGATGCTATAAGCCTGATGCACGGTCAATCCCGGATTGGACCATATGTTGCCACCTATACCGGTTACAGCGGAAACGCCGAAATAATTAATGCCATTACTGGCAGGAGTTTCCGTGAAACCGGCGGTGCCGCCGCTCCAGACATAGATATAGTTACCCGCTCCCAGTTTGGCCGGTGGAAAATATGAGTCGGTGCTTACCGCGCCCCAGTTCAGAGTACAAGGACCAGCCATCGCACCGAGGGTAAAGCCTGTGAAGCTGCCGTCAATCAGGTTGACGTTCTGCCCGTTGGCCGAGGTCAAATCCACCCAGAACAGGCAAGGTTCGCCCACGGCTGATCCAAAGCCAGCCCATGCCGGATTGGCGCCGTCACTTGCAATAACGCCGTTGCCGTCGCCCGACCCTGTAGTTCCGGCGCGTGGAGTAAACCCGAATTGCGTGGCAAGCGATGCACTCAGGTCACCGGGCAAGCCGCCGTACTTGTCCCGGAACGTGTTGACCGCCGTGTTGTATTTCTCAATCTGGGAAATCGTAGCGCGCACTCCGGCCGCGCGGATGAGGTCTTGCCCGACCAAGACCCCGCCGACGATGAGGCCGATGATCACCAGCACTATCGAAAGCTCGATGAGGGTAAACGCCGCCGTCCCCGGCCTGCCCGCAGGCGCATGAGTCGCAGGCACGGCCACTGCTTTCCGGCGCTGATTCATTGCTCCTCCGATCCGACATACTACGGCCACAACCCTTAATAAAGAGTAAGGTGGGTATTCACTTGACTCAGGTGGCCACAATCTGTAGTATGGCGGGCCATGGAGGAATTTCCTCGTAACCTCCGGGAGTTCGAAGAACAGTTCGCGACTGAGCAGGCGTGCCGTGACTATCTGTTCCGGCTTCGCTGGCCGGAAGGCTTCCGATGCCCGCGCTGTTCGGGTGATCGCTGGTGGCCGGTGAGGTCTGTACTGCTGGAGTGCGGCAAGTGTGGCCGCCAGACTTCAGTGACAGCCGGGACGATCTTCCAGGACACGCGCAAGCCGTTGACCGATTGGTTCCGCGCGATGTACTGGGTCACCACCCAGAAGAACGGAGCCAGTGCGCTGGGTCTGCAGCGGGTGCTCGAACTGAAGAGCTACAAGACCGCCTGGACCTGGTTGCACAAGTTGCGCCGCGCCATGGTTCGGCCAGACCGGGATCGGTTGACAGGACGGATCGAGGTGGACGAGAGTTTCACTGCCGGCGTGGACGAGGGAACGCGTGGACGCCACACAGGACGTAAGGCACTGATTATCATCGCGGCTCAGGAGGACGGGCCGGGGATTGGCCGGATCCGAATGCGACGCATCCTGGACGCCTCGGCGCAAAGCCTGATGCCGTTTATCAGGGATACCGTTGAACCCGGAAGCACCATCCACACCGACGGCTGGCTTGGGTACGATCCTGTGGCTGCTGCGGGCTATGATCACGAGGTCACGTACCTGAAGGGGAAGAAGCAAATGGCCTCGGAGTTGATGCCGCGAGTCCATCGCGTGGCGTCGTTACTCAAGCGCTGGCTGTTGGGTACCCACCAGGGAGCCGTGAGTCACGAGCACCTCGACTATTACCTGGACGAGTTCACCTTCCGGTTCAACCGCCGCCGGTCCACCAACCGGGGAAAGCTCTTTTATCGGCTCGTGCAGCAAGCTGTCGCCCTCGACCCGGTACCCTACAAAAACATCGTCATACCCGCCGCGCAGCCCCCAGCCCTTTTGAAGTCGAACCACAACCTGTAGGGGCTACCTGAGTCAAGTGAATACCCCCCAAGAGTAAATTCCACGATAAAAAACCCGGGCGGGACTCCGGGGAGCGTTACGAGGGGCTTGCCCCTCGTTGGAATGGGTAGCGCAAATCCGCAAGGATTGGAGCGAGGGAAGGGTCTCCTTCCCACCTGAACAACCGTGACCAATGGCCCGCTCAGGCTGCCTTGCCTTTGCGCCTGGCAACCTTCTTCGCGGCGGTTTTCGCGGGCTTGGCCTTGCTTTCCAGACTGCGCTTGAGCGCATCCAGGATATCGACCACCTTGGCGGGCTTGGGCTGCTCCACTTCCGTGACTTCGCGGCCCTTGCGCTTGTCTTCGATCAGCCGCTCGACGTTCTTGCGGTATTCATCCTCGTAATGTTCCGGCTTGAACGGGGAGGCGAGAGTGTCGATAAGGCGTTTGGCGAGTTCCATTTCCTTGGCCGCGAATTTACCGTGGCCAGCGCCCGCGATCCGGTTCGCTTTGTGCAACTCGTTCGCGAAATACATCGTATGCAGCACCAGCCCTTCCTCTCCCGGCCGGATGATGACGATATGCTCGCGCCCGTGCATGGCGACCTTGGCCACCGCGTCATAGCCCGTATCCGCCATCGCCTTGCGCAGCAGCCCGTAGGGTTTGGAGCCCGCCCCCTCGGGCGCCACGTAATAGGATTTCTCCAGATAGATCGGATCGACCTCGTCGGACTTGACGAATTGAAGGATCTCCATCGCGGTCGCGGTGGGCGGCGCCACCTTTTTCAGATCCGCGTCATCCACGACCACATACTTGCCCTTGCTGTATTCGTAGCCTTTGACGATCTCGTCCTTTTCCACGGGCTTATTCTCTTCGGCGCAGTACCAGACCTCTTTGATGCGCGAGTCGTCCTTCTTGTGTAGCATGTGGAAATGCACCGTTTCGGCGCGCGCCGCCGCGAACAGCCGGATGGGGAATGAGACGAGCCCGAAGCTCAGATAACCTTTCCAGACGGTTGCGGGCATAAGGCTCTCAGTGTGCAGCAACCATAGTGCCAAATACTTTGAGCAGGAGCACACGGCGCCCGGCATCTCAGTCCAGCCCGGCTACGCGCCACAGGGCCAGCGTGGCGACCGCATCCCGTCCGGCGATGTCGGGCTCTATCTGGAGTTCCAGCGCCGAGACCGCTTCGAGGCTGACCGCATAGTCCTCGATCTCGCTCATCGAGCCCCCCGGGCTGAAATTCCACTGCTGGCGCACGATCTCGCGGGAGCCCCCGGCGGCCGGGCACCAGCTCAGCGTGAATTCCTGGGTCCGTTCCGTTTCCGCCTCGTCGAAACGAAGCCGTATCCTCGCCACGGCGATGGGCTCGTCGAAGATGATCCGAATCACCTGTCCCCCCGCCCGCGCTGCGCGCCAGCCCGGATCCCCGCTGAGCGCGAACACCGCCTCAATCGGAAACCCTTCCTGTTCCGATGTCACCTCCACGGTCGCGATTTCGCTCAGATTGAGCCAGACCTCGTCCGATTCGCCGACGGTGTCAACGGCGCGGGACTGCACGATCCTTTTGCGCATATGCATTTCATTTTCCGCCACGCGGATGCCCCCCATCCTGCCGCATTCCTGACGCGCGCGGCCGAGACTATCGGGCGAACGGTTAATGGGAGGCTGAGACCTGTGTCAAAACATTTCAGAGACGATATGATTGCGGTAGATCACAAGGAGAAACAGAAACTTGATTGACGGATTGACCAGCATCATCGCCGAACTGGAAAAACAGAAGACCGCCATCGAGAGGGCACTCGCGGCATTGCGGGAGGTCGAAGGTATCGCGCCCGCAGCACTGGCTCCGGCGTCCTCTGCACCCGCCAAGCGGAAGGTAAGTAATAAGCGATCCCTGGCACAGAAAGCGCGCTGGGCCGCCAAGAAAGCCGCCGAAGCTACCCCTCCCGCCACCCCGGCAAAGGCTTCGCGCAAAGGCGGAATGACGCCGGAGGGCAGGAAGCGGCTGGCCGAAGCGATGAAAAAGAGGTGGGCCGTAAAGCGCGCGGGTCCCGCGGTTAAGAAAGCGGGCCGAAAGAAAGCCGCTTGAGGGGTTGATCCGACCGTGGCAGACGGCATCCTGGATCGGCCCGTTCACAAGGCCCATCGCATTGAGATGCGGGGCGATTCCATCCGTACGAATCGAGGTAAGCCGAACACATGAGCGCCGGAAAGACTCCGGCAGAATCAACAGTTTGCCCGGGACAACCCACACTCTAACCAACGGGCCTCAATGAACCGGCGGATCGTCCGCATTTTCCCGTATCTTTCTCTCTCTTCGCGATAATAGATAAGTGGGGGAAAAACGATGAACCACAGATCTGCGTACCTAAGGGTTGTTAGCTGTATTCCTGGTTGCCGCTGGGCGGCTCGCGGCACATCACTCCGAGGCGGCCGTCTATGACCTCAGCACGGTGATGACGCTCAAAGGCGTGATCGCCAAGGTCGCAATGACGAATCCGCACGGTTCCCTTACTCTCAATGTGAAGGACGCTGCCGGCAACTCGGTCGACTGGATCGTGGAACTGCCCTCAGCGACCGCTTCGGCGCAGAGGGGCTTGGGGCACGGCGCTCTGAAGCAAGGAGACGAGATACGATTGAAGTGTGGGTCGCCAAGAGCGGCCTGGTCGGGCTACCTCTCGAATGATTCACTTGCCCAACGGCCACGCTGTCACCACGGTGACTGCGTGGCACTGCGCCTCCGCAGTTCAGGAGGGCTGTACCGGACCCGGCCAGTTGGCGCCGGTCACAGAGTTCGCCACCGGTCCTGGATCACTCCGCGCTAGACCCTCCCGTAGATCCGGGCGGTTCGCGTGACCCGTGTTACGCTCCGATAGCGGAGCGCTGGTCGCGCTCCGGGCCGCTGAGGGCGCGGAAAAGAGCTACGCCCCTTTCCCCGCGCCCCTTTCTCCGCCAGCGGTATTCTGCCGTCGCTTCGCTCCGGACAGGTTTCTCTTGACGAAGCCGAACACTTCTTGCACAATCGAGATGCCAGCGTCGCTACGCTCCGATGGTGTTCGGGTTCATCCCGGAATGCCGTTTGGATTCCTTCCGGAATGAGCGTTCAGCTTCGCCGGAATCCCCACCTTCGTTCGACCGCGATCGTTTGCGCGACCGGCTGCAGGCGTTTGGCGCGCGGCGCATCTTATATAGGCGGGAGTTCGTGGAAGTACGAGAGATGGCTGGATCAGATCTACCCCCGATCATTTCCCACTCCTGTATCGCAAACTCAAGCTGTCGTTGACGTTGCCACACCCAACGACGACCGTTACCGCCACGTTGTTTTCGGCCCGTACATTCCGGAATAGCATGGAGGAATGCAAACGGCCTCGACGACTACCCGTAATATTAAGGCAATCTCCGAACTAGAACATAGCGCGTTGGCGCAAAGATCCCCTTCGGCCCGTATAGGCGATGCCATTGCCTCGCACGCGGGAAAAATGTGGTTCATCGTATTCCACGTGGTCTGGTTCTCCCTCTGGCTCTGGCTCAACAGCGGATCGAAGAGCAAGCTCGCCTTCGACCCGTTCCCGTACCAGCTTTTGTCCACGGTCGTCTCGCTGGAATCGATTTTCCTCTCGCTGTTTATCCTCATGAGTCAAAACCGAAGTAATATTCAGGCGGATCAGCGAAACCATCTCGATCTCCAAATAAACCTTCTGTCCGAAGAGGAAAATACAAAAATGCTTCAGATGCTCCAGGCCATATGCGAGCATCATAAGCTTCCAATCGGAAAAGATCCTGAGACCACCGCAATGTCGCAACGGACTGAAATCAGCGACGTCCTGTCCGAGCTGCAGGAGCATTTGCCGTCCTCGGAATAGGCGGTCCCGTCAGGAGTTGAACGTGCGACCGTGGGTTGAGTGAAGCTCTGCCGGAAAACGTGGTTTCTCTTCCACCCACGCGGATCAGGCAGTACCCGGCCGGAAATATATTTCTATGCGCCGGAGTGTTATATCTGTGTTAATAGTACGTGTTAAGTGGTGGATAATTGTGGCGAACGTACTGAATGTACTGGCGGATTAGACAGGGGCCTGTCAACGAAACCACGAACGGCCGTCAACAAAACCCCGAAAAACCGTCAACGAAACCACGAATTACGGACTGAGGCGTCAATAAAACCACGAAGTAGGCTTTTCCGTCAGCGAAACCACGAAATCAGAGGGTCTGTCAACAAAACCACGAATAAAGCACTTGCGTCAACAAAACCACGAAGCTAGGGTGCTCGTCAGGAAAACCACGATGGGCTGTTGGTCATGGATGTTCGAGAAGCGGCTGCGGAGGCTTCCGTCAAGGAGGAGCGGGCAGGGGGCAAGTCGTTGCTGCTCCCGCAGCGCCATCCCAACCATGATCTATTCATCTGCGACGTTCTGGATGCCATCCCCAAGGACGACATGGCGAGCATGGAGCATCCGATTTTCTCGCTCGCCACGAAGGCGGACACGCGGATACTGCGCTATGAGCACCGAAATGTCGTGGTCGAGATTGCGCCCAGCGTCAAGGGACTGGCGACGATCTACGACAAGGACATCCTGATTTACTGCATTTCGCAGGTGATGGCCAAGAAGAACGCCGGCGAACCCCTCGCCCAGACGCTCCACCTGAATGCCCACGAGCTGCTGGTCTGGACCAATCGCGAGACGAGCGGCGACGGCTACCGCCGTCTGAAGGACGCCTTCGAGCGCCTGAGCGGGACCCGGATCACCACGAATATCAAGGCCAACGGCGAGGAGATCACGGAGGGCTTCGGCCTGATCGAGAGCTGGCGGGTGGTGCGGGAGACGAAATCGGGCCGCATGAGCGAACTCAAGGTGCGGCTCTCGGACTGGGTGTACCGGATTATTCAGGGTTCCGAGGTGCTGACGCTGAGCCGCGATTATTTCCGCCTCAGAAAGCCCATCGACCGCCGCGTCTACGAACTGGCGCGCAAGCATTGCGGCGAGCAGGACGAATGGAAGATCGGCCTGGAGCTGCTGCACAAGAAGACCGGCGCGAGCAGCCACTACCGCGAATTCAAGTCGATGATCCGCGAACTGGTCCAGAACGACCACCTGCCGGATTACCAGGTGTCGCTGGAGGACGAGATGGTCGATTTTCAGGAACCGGATGAACTGGCAGCCCGCCGAAGCGAAAGTTCGCTATCCGCTGCTTGACCCTGAGGCCTATCATGACGCCCGGCTCGTGGCCCCCGACTACGACGTCTATTACCTGGAGCAGGAATGGCGCGACTGGTGGGTCGATAGCGGCATGCCGGAACTTGCACTCGCCCGGCAAGGCGTTTGTCGCCTTCTGCAAAAAACGCCACCAGATGAAGCCCAATCCCTGATACGCGTATACGGGGAAGATGGTACGCTCGCAACGAAGTGGATAACCTACCTAAGGCGTCTGCTCGGGAAAAAGCCCCGGCATCCAGCGTCCCGCCAACGTCGCCGGGAACACAAGACGCAACGATGCGCGCGGGTTGTCGGAGGCAAGAACACCCATTTCCACGAGAGATGCGACGATGCGCCGCGCCTGACGTTCCCCCGTTCTCACGATCGTATCGGCATCGCCGCGCGGAAGTTCACCCCGGTAGAGGACAGCTTCGAGGATGTTGCCCGCCTTGGCTGGCAACACGCCGATTCTGATTTCCTCTTCGGCCCACATGAGTATGCGGGCACGCAGGCGATCCGGCTGCACCAGACTCTCCATAAAGGTTACCTGGTCGATGCAGACCGTCAGAAAAAACTGGGTAAAGGCGGCAAGCGCCTCCTCGCTCAGATTGCCGCGGCCGTCGAGATCGTTGCGGCGGCCGGAATCGCAATCGGCAAGATGGCGCTTATATTCCCGAACATTGCGGGCAAGCCCGCGGGCTACCGACCAGACTGCGCCGGTATCGAGCGCATCAAGCAGTACCGCGTGCGACATGAGCCGGGCCACCCGGCCATTGCCGTCAAGGAACGGATGCATCCAGAGGAAACGATGATGCGCGGCGGCCGTGGAGATAATGGATTCGGTTTTGCCCACGGTTCCGTAGACCTCTTCAAATCGCTTTAAAAAGCGGGGTAGGGCGCCCGGACTGATGGCGACGAGCCGCCCCACCTGAACGTCACGGTGCCGCAGTTCCCCTGGAACCACGCGGACCCGCTCTTGTGTCCTGGGGTCTTCTACCCAGAGAAGATCCTCGGGCAGCGATTCGCAGAATCGGCAGTGTGTCTCGCATAGCCCTTCGGCGGTGACGGCCTTGCGGCCCTTGAGCCCTCCGCCGTCGATCCATTGCTGTACGGCGATGTGGGCTTTGGCCTCCAGCTGCAGGTCACGTTTGTGAGGATCGTCGCTGTATTCGTTCTTGAGCGCGCGCTCGATATCCACGGGGTGCGTGTTATGGCCTTCAATAAGGTTGGAGTAGTAGCAGTTCATCGCACGCACGAGATCGGCGAGCGAGGTGAGAAAACTGGCAGGCAGGCTCGCGCGGAACCCCGCCGACTTCTGGGTGAGTTCGAGAGCGAGATCCGTCAGCGGCTCCCGGTGCCGGGGACCGAGCAGCAAAGGCTCCATCAGGGAAGTAAATTCGTCCCGATCCGCCGTAAAAATGTCCGCTTCCATTGCCCCACAATCTAATTTATCAAACCTATATATATCATCTATTTACTGATTATACAAGGGAACCGTAGGCCGGGTGAATGTCCGCTTAAATGTCCGCGCAACTCCCCAAGTGTATCTGGAGAAACGTCGGCCCTTCAAACGACGGTATTCGAGTCTCTTTCGGCGGGGGGCTTCGCTTCGGGTGCAGCGAGCGGGAAACCGGCTACCTTAGCGCTGACAAGATCCCGTGCGCGATTGGCCAGCGTTAATCCGCGACGGTGGCGACTTGCTTAAGTTCCGGGTAGTGCGCCGCCCATTGGGGCGGAATCTTCAACGGCTTATTGAGGAGCAGTGCGGCCAGTTCGACCCCGTTTACGATGGCTTTTCCGACATGGTGATTGTTCGTAACCGCATACATGTCCATGCTGCGCTTCGCAATGGCCTTGATGCGATCAGCCCAAGGTTCCAATTCTTGCATCGAATACAGATAATCGTACCGCTCGGCGACGTTTGCCTTTTCCGAAAACCACTGTTGATAATTTCTGCCGTGCAGCCGCACATAGCCCACATCTGCGGTTACGTGGGAAGAAGGCTTGAGGCCTTTGCCGATAAGCGGCTGGTCGATGTTGCAGATCCCTATTCCGAGTTCCGAGAGTGCCGCCAGCACGCACTCGTCATCCCAACTTCGGTGACGCACTTCGAGCACCAAGGGATAGTCGCGGAATCGCGCCTGAAGGCCGGCGACGTAGTCCAGGTTTTCCGGCGTATGGTGGAACGAGATAGGAAACTGTATCAGGAGCGCTCCGAGGCGGTCTTCGGCGGCTATGGGCTCCATCCCTTCCTTAAACAACCGTTCGTCTTCGGCCGTGGCGTTCCGCTGGTGAGTGAAGGCCCGGTAGAGCTTCGCGGTGAATTTAAAGTTCGGATTGTGCGCGATGGCGCCGACCCACGCCGCCGCGGACTTGGGCCGGGGAGGGCCATAGAACGACGTGTTGATCTCCAGGGTGTCGAAGACCTCCGCCAGATAGCCGGGCTCGCTGAAGCTACGCGGGCGTTTCGCCGGATAGACGATGCCCGCCCAATCCTTGTAATTCCAGCCGGCCGGACCGATCCGGATCATTGAGGCCGCTCCTGCGAGGCGAGGACATCCATGTCTCGATCGGCAATGTCCGGCTTTCCTGAATCCAGCCGAATGGCGCCGCATGTGCGGATCGCCGTGACCGCTGGCGCGTTCATCCGGTCTTCACGATACGCGGCGGATAATGGGCTGAGAGAGATCGTTATGGACGCTGAAAACGACATGCGGACGCAGGACACCGCTCCTCGACATCATGACGTGGAGCTTCTGGCATTTACATTCTGGCAGGAACGCGGCGGTCCCATCGGCACGCCGGAGACCGATTGGTTTCGTGCGGAGGCCGAGTTGAAGGGAGAGGGAGGCGATGAAGGTCCGGCGCTCGCGGTTCTCGCAAAGAAGATCGGTTCGGCGCTCGGAACGGTGGCGGCGCTCGTGGCGCGGAGCATTAAAGCGATTGTGGTGGCAGTCGCCTGCTTCCGTCTAAGCATCCGGAGGATGGACTTGCGACCAGGCGAAGGAAAGGGGCCTCCGTGCTATCAGCCGGGCCGAGCGAGCAGCTTCCTCACTCGCTGGCGCTTCAATATGCCGGCCGGTCCCTCGCGCATGCTCGGCTCCGCCCATTTGGTTACTTGATTGAGCCGGATCTTGTGCTGGGTGGGATTGCGCAGCACGGCCACCGTGAATTCCGTCGGCGAAACAAGATAACGTCAGTGTGCCAGATCTGCCCACACTATTCACCATTTTTGAACGCCTCGGATTGAAGATGGTGCCACAAAAGGGCACCGTCCCGCGTTCCCGCGGTCGAGGCGCTATGCAGCCTTTGGCGCGGTTGCTTGCGGCAGTCTTTGCCGTAAGGGCTCATACACTGCGCCACTCACCCATAGCCTGTGAAGCAGTACCGCCAGTTTCCGCGCTACTGCCACCACGGCTCGCTTCTTCGCATTCTTTCCACCGCGATCTGACAGACGTAACCCGTATCGCCGCAGCTCTGTGTCCGGCCCGAACGGCCCCAAAATGTGCTGGGCGCTGCCCACCAGCAGACTCCGCAGCATCACGTCGCCCATCTTGTGATGCGCAATTGCGGTTGCCGGTCTCCGGAATCCTCCTGCTTCGGGACTAACCCGATATAAGGACCAACATCGCGACTCCGGGAAAAGCGTCTTGGATCCTCCAGTGTCAATACATATGCCAGTGACGTCACCGGACCCACTCCCTTCACCTGCCTCAGCAGGTTGGTCTGTGGGTATTTTTCGTTGGCCAGTTCCTCGATCCTCTCGTCATAGGATCGAATCGACTCACTCACCGACTTCACGATTTCCACCAGCGGCAGCAGTATTTCCCGCACCTCTGCCGGCAGTTTCCCGCTCCGCCTTCTTCGCAAATGCCTGCGTCGAACACTTCGGTAGCCTGGCGCCCATACTTTTCACCAATCCGCGCGTGGCATTGATCAGTTCCGTCCGTACCTGCACCAGAGCACCGCGTGCCCGCAACGTCAGCAGATCTCGCCGCACTTCAACACTCCGATGCTGGATAGGGAATAGAGATTGTGGATCCATTCGTCCCACCCGCGCCGGCTTGTGGGCATCGATTCGATCATTCTTGCGCTTGCGCTTTTTCGGCCATTCCATCTGCCGCGGGTTTGCCACCAGCGCCTCATGCCCGCACCCGGCCACTACATCACGCGCCCAGGCCGAATGTGTCCCCACTTCCATCACCACCCGGGCGGGCGCCAGCGCACCGAAGAATTCGGAGAAGTGCTGTTGCGAAGTCTGCAGCTCTCCTTCGAGAAGCGTTTCTCCGTCCAGACCCAGGATGCAGTAGTTGCTCCATCTGTCTCCCAGATCTACGCCTACTGTCAGCCCGTCCCGATTCGGCTTCAGCGCGCGATCCGGATTACTTCCACCACCCGGCGCCGTTGCCTTTGTATCCAGCTTCTGACTAAGCCTCGCGACCAGTTCGGCCATTACTTCCTTCGCATCGCGTTGTACCGGACCCCGCGTCCTTCCAGCCTTGCCTGTTCCAGTCTTTTTCGTCTGAGATTGATTCAATGTCTTCATTCGCCGATCTCCTTAACGCTCCTGTCTTGCAACTTACCAGCGCCTGATCACGGCGGCCCAGCCGCAAGTGATCAACGATCGACCTTCTCATCTCATCTAGTTTCGGCCGCGCTGCCGCTACCTGATCGGTCCGAATTCCGCACGGTCTCGCGGCGGATCGAAGTGGGTCCACTTGCCGGTGCCCATCTCGTAGGTGCTCACAACCTTTGTTTGTCCACAGAAGCGAAGCAGAGCGTATGCGGCTCTGGATTCCAGTGCCGATCTGGGCGGCAGCGGGTAAACTGTTCTCTTAGGCTTACCGGAGCGCCGCGATCACTGACAGAGTGACGCTCGCCACCGAACGTTCTTCCACCCTCACGCTCGTTCCCCTCGATTGCACCAGGTTGAGCATCGCCGCCGATGGCTGGAAACCGTCCATGTGGTCGAACGCGGCGATGGTGTAATCGCCAGGGGAGACTTCGCTGAGCTCGAATGAGCCGCCGGCGCCGCACGGGACGCTTTGCCCGACGACCACTCCCTCCACTCTTTGCGGAACCAGGACGACCATGGCGCCTTCGCAATTCTCGACCGCTCCCCGCACCGTTCCCGACCACGTCTTGAGAACCACACGCAGCGGTGGACTACCACCGGCGGTCACCTGAAATGTTCCGGTGATCTCGATGTCGCCAAGGAAAATTTGTGACAACAGGCCAGGATTGACGATCAATCTGTAGTCGCCGGGCACTAAATTTTCAAACGACAGCCTGCCGGACTCCAGGCCTGCAGGCGCAGAGGGTACAACCTGAGTGCCGTCCGCGGTCATCAGGGTCACGGGACTCAAAGGTCCGGGATAAACCCGGTGACTTCCGGGGCCCTCATCATTCCATTCGACGGTCCCGGTCAGTTTGAACGGCCTCGCGAGGTGGACTGACAGGTCGTCCACATCCACCGGGCCCACGATTAGACTGGCGGTTGCACGCAAAGGGGCGGCGCGGGACGTGGAGTCGTCGCGCTTCGGATTGGATACGGCGTTGATTCTCCAAATGCCGGATTGCACGGCGGGAAATTCGAAATGCCCATCCTTTCCCGCAGCAACGGTGGCCTCGGGCCCGCTGAGTCCTGGCCGCAAACCCAGCGCGAAGACGGAGCGCCCTCCCGGGCGAAGCGACAGTCCCATTGGCCTGGACGTGCCTTCGGGCATCGGGAACAGCATGAGTTCGGCGCCGGGCGACGGTTTCCCCTCTTCGTCAAGCACGATCCCGCGCACACGACGGACCGTAGCGGTTTTCATCCGGATCTCGTAACCACCGGAATCCCCGTGGCCGTCAAAGACGATCTGTTGCGCGAGCGATCTGTCCGTTACGGAAGGATAGTATGTGGTTACAGTCGCCGTCCTGGTGCCGTCTTTCGCTTCCCCAAGATTGGCGTTTTCGGGGGGCTTGGCGATCAATGTGTACGAACCCGGCCGGATGTTCTCCAGTCCAAAGCGGCCGTCCTCATCGGTAACAGACATGTCGGCCATAATGTTGGGAAACACGTTGATCTCCACACCTGCTGCGGGCGCTCCATCCGGGTCCAGTACGCGGCCGCGGATCTTATCGAGCGGCGTGAGTTTGACGTCCATCTTCACGGGATCGCCGCCGGATGTGACGCGCGTGTTCGCAAGCAAGGAGAGGAGGTCGGACGATGCAGGCGCGAAACCATCCTTCTCCGCACTCGCCCGGTAGTTACCGGGATTCACGCCTGTAATCCTGAAACGTCCGGCTGCGTCCGAACTGGCCTGGTAACTACTTTCCCACTTAAAATTCTGAAAGCTGCCTCAGCCTGAGTCGGCGTCCCGGAAATATTGTCCTGACGGGAGGTCTTCGAGGTCGAGGGGAGCGTTGGGAGTGGGATGAAAGGCGAGTTAAAGAATCTGTTTCCGGTGCGGACAGGAACGGAGAAACGTAGCGGTTAATTAAGAGGGTACTTCGCGCGGGCGTGTTTGCTCGGCCAGGTGCGTGCCGATATGAATGACGTTGTCGGCGATCACCCCGAGTCCGACCCAGCGCTGGATGCCGTCCGGTCCTTTGTAGAGCGATCGCCGCAGCCCATGGCGGCGTTTGAGAACACTGATACGGCCTTCACAGCCTGTGCGCCACTTCTGAAGCTCCTTAAACCAACGCTGCTTCTGCCGCTGTTTGCGTGCGGGACTCTTCGTGTCGTGGCTTGGAATCGAGACCCGGCTGACTCCCATTTCCCCGGCTTTGGATTCGTTAGCGGCTGAGAAGAAGCCGGGATCCGCCGCCACACGCTCCGGGGCGCGTCCGAACTGTTTGACATGTTGCTCCAGACATCCTCCCAGCAATGTGGAGTCAGCCGCCCGCTGTTCGCATACCTGGTAATGCGTAACGATCTGGTTCTCCGCCTCCTGAATCAGGACCAGTTTGCCAAACTCATTGGGCTTATGCGCCTTACCCTTGCGGATCACCTCGGTGTGCGTCTCGAATATGCTGAGCAGCTTTCCTTCGGCTTTGGTGTTGCCGCGCAGCACCCGCTCCCGTGTCTGGCGCAGCACCTGCCGGACCCGGGGAATCATTTCGTCCAGTTGCTTGCCGGCTTTGCGCAGGACTGACAGGTTGCCTCGCTTGACACCCCCGACGATCTCGCGCGAGAACTTCCAGGCTTGCCCCGTAACCCGGCTGGCGATTTCCAACAATTTGACGTATGCGTTCTTCATCTTCTGCCGCCCTTGCTCCGTCTTGTTGCGGCTGGCGCGAGCGATCGCCAAAACCTTCAGCTTTGCGGATCGGCTGCGATCGCGCATCTGCGTGCCGGCCTTCCCCGCCACAGCGGTAACCCTCTTCATGATGCGCGTCAGGACACGCACGCCGTCACCCAGTAACGTGCTGTCGGTCCGATAGTGGATGTCAGTCTCCACCACGGTCGTATCGACCCGCATCTTACGACCCGTTGCGATCTTGTTTTCCTGCGCGATCTCCACCACCCGCCGGTGCAGTTTTTCGATAACCTCCGGCCCCAGCTGACGCGCCAGGTTTCCCATCGTCCGGTCATCCGGAACCTTTTCACCGCCGACCCGGGTGAACTCGCGATAGACCAGATTGGCGCGCACTTCCCGCGACAGTACTTCGTAACTCCAGTCGCGTACATGCTTCAGCAGCAGCATTCTGAGCACGACCTCAGCGGGCGTCGCCTTGCGCCCACGAGTCTTGCTCTTCCTGCAGCGTTTGGCCAGCTCTTCCTGAATGACGAGAAGCAGGGTGTCATCTTCCAGTGCTTTATCGGCGTGCCGCATCCAAGGTTCCCAGAGATCCTCCACCGTCTCTGCGATGAAGCCATCGGCGAAATTTCGCTGCAGGCGGCGAGCGGCGATCACGACTGGCGTTCCTGTTCTTTGGCTTCCTCGCGATCCAGCCGGAGCAGGAATTGATTCAGTTCGCTGATTGCCTCCAGTGCCTGCTTGACATCGCGATACTCTTCGATTGCCTTTCGAACCAGCGGAACCTGCTCGGGACGCACGCTCACCTGGCGAGTTTTTCCGCCGGGATAACCCACCGTGAGCACCCAGAGCGGATGGCCTTCGCCACGAGCACATTTCAGACATCCCGTGGAGTGATGAATCGTGCGCTGGAGCAGCGAGCCGCGAAGGACACCCGAGGGGGAGGAGAGTTTGGCTGCCAACTTTTCCCTCTTGCGGATGGCTTGCTCACGTGTCATCAGTAACGATGATACATTTATCACACGGCGGAGTCAATACATTTTCTGAACAGAATGTTCTGATATTCAACAGCCGCCAGACGTCACCGATGGCGTCCCGCCCGAGGCAACGTTCGATCCAACAAACAGCCACCCGCCGCACCTATGAAAGTACGGAACTTACATCCGGAATTTTAAGTGGGAAAGTAGTTAGGTGTGTGGCCTTGGTGGGCCGCTACCGATATCAGGTTTAGAAAGCGCCGGTTCGACCGTTGTGCCATCTTCGTATCCGCCAGCAGACCTGGCGAGAATTTCTATTCCGATCCGAATCGCTCTCAAGCGGCTGGCATCGGACTCCGGTATGGTTCGTTGTTAAATAGGACTGCCCACGCCGTTCGCACGAGCTTGTTCGCTAGCGCGACCACAACCACGTTCTGAGGCGAACGACTCATTAACTGCGTCAGCCAGACTCCGAACGGCGCTCCCTGCCTTTCTCGGAAACGAAGGATACTGCGCGCACATTGCACAAAGAGTCGGCGCAGATAACTGTTACCCTGCTTGCTGATTCCGAGCAGCCTTTGTTTGCCGCCGGTGGAGTACTCTCGGGGGACCAGTCCCACCCAGGCTGCGAGATCGCGTCCTTTTCTGAATGCAGATCCGTTACCGATCGCAGCCACCAATGCGGTCGCGGTAACCGGCCCGACTCCGGGTATCGAGGTCAGTCGCTGGCAAGCGTCATTCTCTTTCGACGTCCGGGCAATCAGCGCATCCATTTCCTCAATGCGTGTACTCAGCTGATCGAGTTCGATCCGCAGCTGAGTCAGCAGCACAAAGATGGACCCGGAAAACCGGGTGTGGGCCTCGGCAGTTAATGTCGACGGGCGGCGCAGACGAGAATCAGTTCCAGATTCCCGGTGGTGAGTCCCAGAGCTTTTCTGGTCCGGCCAACTCGGACTGCCCGCGGCGGACCATCCCATTAGGTGTCTCGACGGGCCGGGCGCGCTCGTGCCCCTCTCAATCCTGAAGCAGGTATCGGAAACCATCGTGCGCCTTCAGCAAACGTGAGTGGCGGGGCACGGCACACCTCAGACTGGCGATGGAGAGAGCCAGTCTGAAGTAGTGCAATAATGACAGGGGTTGAACGCCTGTTTGAGGAGTTCCTTCCAATGGCTTCAGTGCCCGTGCTTGCAAATCTCGATGGTCTGCTTCCAGAATTGGAGACGACCTATAAGGATATCCACTCTCATCCCGAACTCTCGATGCAGGAAGAGAGGACAGCGGCTGTGGCTGCCGACCACTTGCGGGCCGTCGGCTATGAAGTGACCACCGGGGTTGGCAAGACCGGCGTTGTCGGTTTGTTCCACAACGGCGATGGACCAACAGTGATGCTCCGCGCCGACATGGATGCGCTGCCAGTTCAGGAAGCCACCGGTCTTCCCTATGCCAGTAAAATCACGGCTACGGACAGCACCGGGAAGATTGTGCCGGTAATGCACGCTTGCGGTCACGACATGCATGTGACCTGGCTGATCGGTGCGGCCACCCTGTTTGCGAAATCTCGCGACGCGTGGAAGGGGACACTGATGACCGTCTTTCAACCCGCCGAGGAGACAGCGCAGGGCGCGCAGGCGATGATTGACGATGGGCTATTCAAGCGATTCCCGAAGCCTGATGTCATCTTCGGCCAGCATGTAATGTGCATGCCCGCTGGCGTGATTGGCGGCCGGATCGGTGTCACTACCTCAGCTGCTGACAGCCTTCAAATCAAATTATTTGGGCGCGGCGCTCACGGCTCCATGCCCGAGGCGAGCATCGACCCTGTCGTGATGGCAGCGGCAATAGTGTTGCGGCTACAAGGCATCGTTTCACGTGAGGTACCCCCGACGGAAGCCGCCGTGGTTACGATCGGCGTGCTACACGCGGGGACGAAGGAAAACGTCATCCCAGACGAGGCAATCATCAAGCTGAACGTGCGCACTTTCGATGAGGGGGTTCGCAAACTGGTGCTTGCCGCCATCGAACGGATTGTGAACGCTGAAGCCGAAGGCTCAGGTGCGCCGAGGAAACCGGAGATTACGCCGCTGGACCACTATTCACTGACAACGAATGATCCGGATGCGACCAAGCGAGTACGGGAGGCCCTTCGCGCTCATTTTCCTGCCGACAGGGTGCAGGAGACCAAGCCAACGATGGCAAGCGAGGACTTCGGATCTTTCGGAGCCGAGTGGCACGTTCCGTCGGTCTTCTGGTTCTTGGGTGGAGTGGATCATGATGTGTACGCAAAAGCGAAGAAGGACGGCACGATTGGAGCACTTCCAACTAATCACAGCCCATACTTCGCGCCGGTCATTCATCCAACCGTGGAGACGGGCGTTGAAACGCTGGTCGTCACCGCGCTGGCTTGGCTCGGAAGGTAGGGTGTAAGCGGGAGGCAATGGCGGACCCTTTTCACTTTGCGATACGGGTGGGCACGTTTCACGCCATCCTCGACCTGGGGGGCACCTTCGTTTTCGCGCTCAGCGGGGGCGTGGCGGGAGTCAAGCACAGGCTTGATATCTTTGGCGTGCTCGTCTTGTCCTTTGCGGCGGCCAATGCCGGCGGAATCGCACGCGACGTAATGATTGGGGCCACTCCGGTAGCGGCTCTCAGCGATTGGCGTTATGTCGCCGTTTCGCTCGCCGCGGGTCTGCTGACGTTCTATTGTTACCCGTTTATTGACCGTTTGAGCAGCTCCGTCCTGATCTTCGATGCTGTCGGGCTCGCGCTTTTCGCCGCCACAGGCGCGACGAAGGCCTTGGCCTATCACCTTGATCCAGTCGGGGCTGCGCTGCTCGGGATGCTGACGGGAATTGGCGGCGGCATAATGCGTGACATCTTAAGCGCGGAGATTCCGATGGTGTTGCGCGCAGACCTTTACGCCGTTGCTGCCCTCGCTTGCGCTGCCGTCGTGGTGATCGGACAGATGCTTCATGTATCGTTCCCTGCGGCTATGACGATTGGCGCACTTTTCTGCTTTGGGTTGCGCTTTATGGCAATCCGGTATGGCTGGAGGCTTCCGGTTGCGGTCGGAGGAAGACGGCGATAGGCGGAAGTGATATCACGACATATCGGTAGGTTTCCGCGCTGCCGCTCAACGTTCCTCCACACCAGCGATCAGCGGCTCCACGCACTCCGGCGGATGATAGTGGGCGAAACGCTTATCATCAAAAGCGATCCGCCCGGGATGGAAACGCGGGCGTATGATATTCACCTGAGGAAATCACGGGAGAAAACCTGGAAATGTCAATGAAATCGAGCACCCGCAACGCCGCCTGGATATTGAGTCTGACGGCTGGGATATTGAGCATGGCGGCCGGCCCGTTGGCGGCGCAGTGCGTGGACTACTCAAAGGACCCGGCCGGCTGCCAGCCGTCGACTTTCGACACTCCCATCGGGCAAATGCCTTCGGTGCGTGTCGGGCGGGATGGCAATCTGGATCCGTTTTCTTCGGAAGCCGACGCTCGAGCGGGTGCGGCCAAGCTGGAAAAGGATCTTCATCTGTACCGCAATTTCGAACACCTGCACTGGGTGCTGACGGTGCCGTCGCAAAAGGATGCGGCAACGGGAGCCTGGAAAGGCGGTGACCTGGACGCCGGCGGCGATGGGCGCGGGCTGGCTGTCGCGGGCAATTGCATTTTTACGGGCCATCAGAATGGGGCGGGGAACGGCATGCCATCAACATTTTCAAGATCCAAACCAACCCCGCGAAAGAGGCGCCGATTCAGGTGGGCGAAATCCCGCCATGTTCGAAGGCAATCAAGGTTTCGACGATCGCGAACTGCGCGGCTGGTGTATAAGGACGCCAAGGGCCAGGATCGCTTCATCATGGTCCGCAACGCCGGAACCAACACGCTGGGCCGCATGGAAACGTATCAGATCGATATGAACACGTGCCTGCCCACCTCCAAGAGCGACATCACCGACTTCTACGGACAATCGCACGAATTCTTCATGTGGCACGATCCGAAGAATCGAAAGACGCGTGTTGGTCTACATGACGAATTGGACCAGCGGTCTGCCTGACCCGGATCGTCCAGGCATGAAGACCCCGGATTTGTTTGTCCTGGCGATTACCGATGAGGACACCGGCGAGCCCTTGCCGAAGAGCGAAGCTGCTGGCCACGTTTTCTTTGCAGGAAGCGGGCGGTCCACCTGTCAATGAGCGTCCGGACGCCACAGGGTTGTTCTCCGATGGCCGTTTTCTGGATTTTAGCGATTCGAAAAACCGGTCCGGCACGGGCTGGCAATTTTCAAAACGTCGAGCAGAACCGTCTGCACTCCCTTTCCGTCTTGGAAGATGGCGAGCGAGCCTATGTCGCTGGGACCACAGCGGGCATGTATGTACTTGATACGGAAGCCGTGGCGACGCATAAAAACGCGGATCTCGCGGCGGGCACTGCCGGTTGCAATCTTCGTTCGACCATCGTGTCCAACAATGGCGTGATCGATGCGGCCAAGATTCCCGGTCTGGCCAATGATTGCGTCCACATGGTGATCAATAACGATCCGGGCCTGAAGGCGTACCTGGCATCCAATGTTTCTCCTGAACAGAAAGCACAGCGGTATCTGGTGTTGCTGACGCGTTCGCGATTCGACGTCTATCCGCCGGTCAACGCCCAGCCGACCGGCACGCACAGCGCGGTGTTCGTGCCGGACCGGCCGGCGCAGGTCAGGGGCAATACGAAGAAGCGTCCGGCGTATGTTTGGGTATCGGATGAAAACGGCGGCTGCCCGCTGAACTACGCGCGCATCATCTCAGTCGAATCGGAAATTGTCCCGATCATGGTGGGTGCGTTTGCGATTCCCGATAATCAGCTCGACGAGTGCCTGGATCAGGCCAACACGGAACCCAATGGCCAACCGCGCAAGCAGGTGGCCCAGCAGAATCACAACCCGACGGTCTTCAAGAATCTGGTGTTCAACACCTGGTACGGGCACGGGCTTCGCGTCATCGATATTTCCATTCCGCAAACACCGCGTGAAGTCGGATACCTCATGAACGTTCCGCACGGGATTGTGCGCACTTATCCGGTATTCAAGGACGGCCTGATCTATTGGGTGGACAACAAGACGGGCCTGCACGTGGCGACGGTACACCGGGCCTCGGGCGAATGAATTGCCGGGGCCGGGCTCGGGAACCTATGAGGGCAATTCGACCAGTCCTCATCGGTAGGAAATGGTAGTGTTCACCAAGCGAAAAATTGCTCTGGGCTGCTCGCGGTAGGCCTCTTGCTGGTCCTCGGCTCCAGCTTCGCGGTCGCGTTCTTCCAAACACGCGGCTGAAGAAGAGACGGCGTGGGTGTGTCCGATGCATGGCGATTACACGACTGAGGCCGCCGGCAAGTGTCCGCGCTGCGGGATGGATCTGGTTCACGCCGCGCCCTACGACGTACGCGATTACGGCTTGGATTTTCGCACGACGCCCGGCGGTGCCAAGCCGGGACAGAAAGTCGTGCTGAGCTTCCGCATCACCTCATCCGGCTACCGGCGATGTGGTGAAGAAATTCGAAACCGTGCATGAGCGGCAGTATCACTTGTTCGTGATCTCCCAGGACATGGAGCACTTCGAACATATCCACCCGGTGGAGGCGCCCGACGGCACGTGGTCCATCGAAACCACGCTTCCCGAAAGCCGGCTATTATCAGGTGCTGTCCGATTTCATGCCCGCGGGCGGGGCGCCGCAGTTCCTGGCTCGGCCTCTGGTGACGGAAAACTACCAGGGCGACCTTGCCGGCGACAGCGCGCACCTGACGCCGGATACGGTGCTCACGAAAACGGTGGACGATCTGACGGCTACGGTCGACTACGATCCTCCGCAGTTCAAGGTCGGCCATACGGGCACATCAATTTCCACCTGAAGGACTCCGCGTCGGGCAAGGCGATCGCCGATCTGCAGACTTACCTGGGAGCATTTGGCCACACGCTGATCATGAGCGAGGATATGGCGGATTACGTCCATTCCCATCCGCTGGACATTTTGGCGCAGCCGGATGACGATGGCGGACCGCCCCAGTTCCTGATTCCTCCCGGAGCCGATTTGGAAACGATTCGCGGCGGACCGGACGTAACCTTTGAAGGCTTGATGCCGAGACCTGGGATGTATCGCGCCTGGACGCAGTTTCGGCGCAACAACAAGATCCACACCTTTGCTTTCACGTTTCGGGTGACGCCATGGGAGATGCGGTGGGCGCACTTGCGCGTCGACTGCTTCCCGCGCTCGCGCACGAAACGCTGACCACCACCGTGCTCTTCGATCGCGAAATCGTGCGGATCTTGCAGAAGCATTGCGTCATGTGTCATACGGGCAACGGTCCCGCGGCTCCGCTGGAAACCTACGAGCAGGCCTGGATTGCGGGCCGCGCAGATGCGCGCGGAGGTGATCGCCCGCCACATGCCGCCTTGGCCGGCACTTCCCGGCTACGCGATTTTGCCAACGACAACAGTCTCACTTTGAGGGAAATGCAATTCATGATCTCCTGGGTGGAGGGCTGGGTCCCCGCAACGCCGGAACCGTGTTTCGAATCTTGCCGTCGGAGATGCGGACCGTCCCAAGGAAGTGCGCGCCCACGTGGACATGGGCCACTGGGAGTTGGGGGAGCCGCAGATGAAACTGCTGGTCGGCGCGGAGATCGCGACGGGGCTGAAGGCAGGGCGCGATTTACGCGGGGTCGAATACATGCCGGGCGATCGCCGGGACGTGGCCGCCGCGTTTTTCACGGTGAAGGAGACCGGGCAGTGGATCGGCGCGTGGACCCCCTGGTACAGCCACTTCGATTTACCAAAGGGCTCCGCGTGGCGCCTTCCGGCGGGGGCGCATATCGTCGCGGACATCCGCTATCGGAAGGAAAAGCAGCCCGCGGATGCCGGTACGCTGGGATTGTTCTTCGCCGATCAGCGGTCTTCGAAGCCGGTGTCGGACCTCGTTCTGGAAGCCACGGCTTCGCAGAAGGTTCGTGCGATCGACAGCATCTCACCGCCGACGTCGACGCACTGGCGTTGCGGGTGGAGAGCCAGCCAGGTGTGCAGTCGATCGAGGTCTCGGCACGCAAGCCGAACGGCACGACCGAAGTGATGCTGTTCGATAAGAATATCCGGGCGGACTGGCCGACCCCATACATTTTCAAGGATCCGGTGCTACTGCCACGCGGCTCAGACCTTGCGGTCGTCGGGCACTATCCTGGCGCGGGCGGGATTCGTTTGACGGTCACTTCTCGGCCCGCGCACATTGGACAATAGACTCCGTGGCGACTGGCTCCCCTGGTCTTGTCTTCGACACCGCCTCTAGCAGCGCGGGAAAAGTCCGATTTACCTTCCAAACATGTGACCTCTGAAATGTTTCAGACGTCATAAGCAGTATGGCGATGGGCAAGCGCAAGCCGAAGCAGAACGCGCTGTTTTTCAGCGCGCAGGAGATTCCCCAGGCGGCGAGTCACCCGTTCTACACGAAGGTCAACGACATCCTGGAGCGGAACAAGGTCGACAAACGCCTGGAGCACCTGTGCAAGCGTTTTTACAAGCCGGTCATGGGTCGACCGAGTATGGCTCCGGGTGTGTATTTCCGGATGCTCCTGCTCGGCTACTTTGAAGGAATCGATTGGAACGGGGAATTGCGTGGCGTGTAGCGGACTCGCTTTCGTTGCGGGATTTTCTGGGCTTCAGTGTTATCGAATCGACGCCGGATCATTCGACAATGTCGCGGACGCGCCGTCTGATGCCAGTGGAAACGCACAAAGCGGTGTTCCGCTGGTTCGTGAAGGTACTGGGCGAAGAAGGCCTGATGGAAGGGCAGACCATCGCTGTAGACGCGACCATGCTGGAAGCCAACGCCGCGATGCGTTCGATCAAACGGCGCGACGATGGCCGCGGCTATGACGAGTATTTGAAGGATCTGGCCAAGGCCGAAGGCATTGAGGAACCGACCCGCGAGCAGGCCGCGAGGCTGGACCGGAAGCGCAAAAAGAAAGCTTCGAATAAAGACTGGATGAGTCCCGGAGATACCACCGCGCGCATTGCCAGGATGAAGGATGGGCGCACGCATCTGGCGCACAAGGCCGAGCATGCGGTCGATCTGTCCAGCGGCGCGATAGTGGCGATTACGCTGCAAGCGGCAGATCTGGGTGACACGACCACCATCGGAATCACACTACAGGAAGCTCAGTCCAATGTGGCTCTGATCAACGAACGCAGCATCGAAGAGCTGGTGGCCGACAAGGGTTATCACAGCAATGAAGTTCTGGTCGATTTGCATGCGGACGGTGTGCGCAGCTATATTCCGGAGCCGGAGCGCGGGTCCCGCAATTGGGACGGCAAGGAAAAAGAGCAGAAGCAGGTGTATGGGAATCGGCGGCGGATGAGAGGACGGCGCGGCAAGGACCTGCAGAAGCTGCGCACGGAGTTGACCGAAAGAAGTTTTGCCCACATGTACGAAACCGGCGGCATGAGACGAACCCACCTCAAGGGTCAAAAGAACATTCTCAAGCGGCTTCTGTTCCACGCAGTCGGATTCAATCTGGCGCTGCTGGTCCGGAAATCTTCGGGAATCGGCAAACCGAGGACCCTGCAGGGTCTCTCAGATACGATTTTGCTTGTCCAGATCGCGATGACGGCATGGACGGCGCGCTGGAACGAATTAGCAGGAGAAAACGAGCCCATCTCCGGCTCGTTTTCACTTCGTCTGGTTTTTCCAGCTCCCAGCCACAGCTGAAGGTTTTCGCACTTCTACCACGGGCTGCTAGACGATTCGAGCCGGGCGCCATTCCGCCTGCACGGTCAGCACTCCATCCCGACAGATAATTCGCGGAATGATATGCGTCATTATCGGAAGGCATTTCTGGCGGACCTGATTACTTCCGGGATGCCGGTCTCCAGGCACAATCCTTCCGGGAGGCATACATTTTCAAGCTTCCTCGATTGAACTACTTTTCACCCATTCGCGAACCGGGATTCTGTTTCTCTCTCTCCCATTCCTTACGGAAGGTCTCTTCGCGCTCGGATACGTACGCGCGATAGCCCGCCGAATCGATAAAGGGATTCGGCCCGCCGGCCTTCATCTTTTCCAGCTTCGCCAACATGCCGAAATAGGCGCCGTGGGCGCCCAGAAACAGATCGCAGGGCAGGGCCTCGAGCACTGCAAAGGTCTTAATGTAATCTTCGGCGATATGCGGATAGTCCTTGTTGCCGACCAGAATGTAGCCATTATTCACGTTGGGGCTGCCGATAATCACAACGTTCAGTGCCCGCCCGCCCTCCTGAACCTGCATGGTCCACGTGGTGCAGCCTTTGGTGTGACCAGGCGTAAGCCGGGCTGTCAGCTTTGATCCGCCTAACCGACTGTGTCGCCATCATGCAAAACGCGATCCACTTTCGCACCGGGCCGGCCGGGGGCGGTGCTTTCTTCCTGCGGCACGTCGGCGTCCATTACCATGAGTCTCGCGCCGGTGTCCTTTTTGATGACGCCGGTCCCTTCGTCGTGATCGCCGTGAGCATGGCTAATCAGAACTATCTTCGTGTCGCTGTATTTGAAACCAAGTTTCTCAATAGCGGCGCGCACGGTGGGCACGTCTTCCTTGAAATCCGAATTAATCAGGATGTTCCCCTGTGGCGTGGTGATCAGATAGACCGCGAGGTCGGCCGTGCCGACGTAGTAAAGATTTCCTGCAATTTTAAATCCGGGAATCGCGCGATGCCAGTCCGGATTGCCTTGGGCCAACAACGTCGCCGCGAAGGTAATGAGTGAAAAAAGTCCACGTCGGATCATCAGCTACTCTCCTGTTTCCCCTAATTTCCCGCGTCAATAGTTTATATCCGGTTGGCCTGCCGTGCCGGGTGGCGATTCCTTATAGTTGATTGAGGCGATCCAGCACAGTCCATGGAACCGAAGCCGCGCGATAAACTCGGCCCGTATTAACTCGTCGCCGCGATTTCAGCATGCGGGACCGCCGCACTTCATCCGCCTGGTCTGCTTCAATTGAGTTTGGGAGGTCACGAGAACAATGGAAAACACCCAGAAGATGGCAGTAGCCGGGTCCGGGCTCGTCGTTGCGGGGATCGGTTTAGGGATTGTCGGAATGGCGCTGATAATACCAGCGGTGTTCGAGTGGACCGTAAAGGTGGCCGGAAAAGGAGCAGATAGCCTCGGGCCTAAACTCGAAGGAGCATCCAGGACGGTTGGCACGGTGGCCGGCACCTTGCATCGGTCTTTCAACGCGGCGAAGGAAGCTGGAGTTGCAGAGATCCGGCGTGCACGCTCCAACTGATTCGCTTGCGCGGTGTGGGAAACAAAAACGATCTCGGAACCGTCCGGAGACCAAACACTACTCGATGTGGATTGTGTCCGTACGCTCGGCCACTCGTCAGTTGTTGGGATTACAAAGTCCATGATGTGCTCCTTCCTGATTGTCCTCCGTGGCGGCTTGGCGTTGAATTGACTGCCGCCGACGGGCGTTAATTGTCCAATATCGGGAGCTAACCGGACATTAGCTCTGGCGGCGCAAGTCATCAACTGAAAACGTGCGACTAGGCCGAATTTGATCGGGATTACTTCCGAATAGCACGCCGTATGGGAGTTGTCCGTCCGGAACGCCCGACGTGTGAAAAAAGAAGGCGACAATCGTTCGAACCAGTGGCGCAGTGGACTGATAAGCTGAACGTGATGCGCCGAACCACCGATCGCGTTTGGCTACTGGCTTGTACCTTCGCGCTTACTGCGTTACTGGCGGTCACGTATCATGCCCAGTTCGGACGGAACACGGCCACAGGGATGTCGGCGCCGTCCGCACCGCGAACGTCGATCGATTCAGCACCCGTTAGTCAATTTCTGCGCACACAGTTCGACGGCGCGGTAGCGAATCCCCGGGCAGCCGGTCCTCGGTTTCCAATAGCTGCGGCTCGCATCGACCACTCCGTCGTTCGCGCCTTCTGCGCGTCGTGGAATTATAGTCCGCTTCACCGACGTCCCCCGCCCCGACTTTCATAGGTCGAATCAGAAAACTCCGAAAACGCGGTCCACGTGCCTGTGCGCGTGGCTCTGGCATTTCTGCATCCACATCCTTGGAGAGGGCTCTTTATGCAATTTTTCAGTAACACTCACTACGACTTTCTCGGCAGGAAATGGTGGTTCATCCTGCCTTCGCTTGTTCTGCTGGTTGCCGGCGCAGTCAGTCTCTTGATTAAACATGGACCCAGGTACAGCATCGAGTTTCGCGGCGGCGCTGTGATGGACGTTCAGTGGCCGGGGACACCTCCGATCGAGCGTATCCGCGCCGCTGTCAGAACGCCTCAGTGGTGTATCAGTGCTTGCCGCCCACGATCTTTCCGGATCGAACGAAGTATTGATTTCGGTCGAATTACAGCCAGGCACCGACCTCAACCGGATTCGTCGCACAATTCGGGAGGCTTTGTCCACTTTGAACACAACCTTCTCGATCCGCAGTTTCGAGGTGATAGGACCCGAGATCGGCGCCGACCTCCGCCGTCAGGCGCTACTGGCCACCGGAGGTGCATCGGGCGGAATGCTTTTATACCTCGGCTGGCGATTCCGCCTGCGGTACGGGGTCGCGGCGGTCATTGCCATGTTGCACGATGCGTTTATCACGCTCGGTTTGTTCTCCCTGCTCGATCAGGAGATCTCG
>CAWEKQ010000018.1:0-70217 GCA_963809655.1 Terriglobia bacterium
TCTGACAAATTGTAATGGGTCGAGCTGCGCACGCGACCGGTCGACCGCTTGTGCTGGACTGGTCGCGGCGGGCTGGGTACCTCGTTGATGGCCGTCAAATTGCTTCTCACAGCGGACAGGAGTAATAAAGCATGCGCGTAATCGGCGACTTCATCTTTTTATTACTTTTTTTGGTTCTTTTAGCTGTGTGGATAGCGGGTTGGTTTGCTTTCCATATTGCAGGCGGCGCTATACACCTTCTGCTCGTCGTCGCCGTTATATCGCTCGTTGTTCATCTCTTCCGAAGGCGAACCGCGGTTTGATCAAGATAGGATCCGAATTTTGCGGTCCGCGATAACGGCGATGCGCGACGATCGCGTCTCACGGGCCCCCTTCTCTGAAGGGGACCGTGATGTTTTGTGTCCACTGATGTCCGCTCGCATCAATCCCACTGAAGCCGAATGCGGCATTCGTCGGGCGGCCTGACACCTGTCTGTAGAAAAGCTGCGATCGGGTGGTTGGTGTCGCTCGGGGATGTGAAGGTCCAGTAACCCCTGTTCTGAATAACGGGGTTCGGGCTCACAGAAGGCACGACGGCCATTTCGCGATCGGAGCTGTTGTGGCCAGTTTTGGTGTCATAAAGGCCGGAATTGCGTTGCCAGCGCAGATCTCCCGGGACCGCCGAAACAAATCTGATATATACTCACGGCCATGAGAAAACCCTTCCTTCTCCTTACCGTTTCGGTTGCTTTCGCGGCTTTGGCCATTGGTCAGATCAGCGATGACGAATACAAAATGATGATGCAAGCGTTGCCAGCTAACGTTACGGCAATTCGCGATGCGGCTGACGCCGCAGCAACCGCTCCCGCCGCCGAATAAAGTGGTCGACACCTTCACGAAGGTGGCCGCGTATTGGAAGGCTAAAAATGCACCAGATGCAGTTACCTTCGCCGAGAGCGCCCGCGACGCCGCCAAAGCGATCGCAGACGGACAGGGCGATAAAGCTGCAAACCTGATGAAATTACAGCAGCAGTGCGGTGGCTGTCATATGGCACACCGTGGCGGAGGCCGCGGCAACTTTATACGTTTAAATAGGGCACCAAAGAAGAATCTATCGAACGACGCAAACGGCGGTCAGGGCCAATCGCCGGGCGGACCGGCAGACATGTGTTTTCCGAACGCCCGCGCGAGGGTTTCCTTTCTCGAGGACGATGTTCTGCAGCAGCCCGCGATGCGCGTGATCGATTCCTATTACGTCGGCCCGGCCCAATGCCGGATGTTTATGCCTTTTCGCGCGGGGCCTTGCGGCGGAGCCTTTGCCAAGTCTCCCACTGTCGTGACATGGGAGCGATGCTACTGCGGAATCGCTTCCGTGGAGCAACATCAAGCCTGAGCGCGGACCTGCCAATATAAACGTTCTGAACTATACCTCGGAGAACCAGTTCCGGGAGGGACCCTGTAATATCGTATGAACGATTAACGAGTCTGACGTGACCATCAGCGATGAGATGTATCGCCGGATTATCGAGGCGGTGCCCGAGGGAATCTGGGTCGTCATTCTGAAGGAAAGACCATCTTCAGCAACCGGCGCATGGCAGAGATCCTGGGGATCGACTTCGAATCGATGCCGGAACAATCCTGCTTTGCCTGCGTGTTTCCGGATGAACTGGCGGATGCACAGCGTCATTTTGCCCGCACACTGACCGGGGATAGTCAGCCGTTCGATTTTCGCCCTCGCCGCGGCGACGGATCGCCAATATGGGTCAGCATCTCCTGCATGCCTGTCCGCGATCCCGATCCCGCGACCGCTCCACTCGGGCTCCTCGGGCTGTTCTCCGACATCTCCGAGCGAAAGCAGTCCGAGGCCTTATTGCGGGAGAGTGAAGAGCGCCTTCGGCTACTGGTCGACGTAGCGCCGGTGATGGTCTGGGTCGCCGGTCGGGACAAGCTTTGCACCGACTTCAACAAGCCCTGGCTGGATTTTACAGGGCGTTCGCTGCAACAGGAACTCGGTAACGGCTGGACCAGTGGTGTGCATCCTGAGGATCTCGACCAGTGCCTGGCCAATTATTTGACATCGTTTGACGCCCGGCGTGACTTCCGAATGGAGTACCGGCTCCGGCGCGCTGATGGCGAATATCGCTGGATTCTGGATAGCGGTACGCCGCTATATCGCGAAGGCGAGTTTACCGGGTATGTCGGCACGTGCATCGATGTGACCGAGCAAAAGCTGATAGCGGAACGAACGCGCGCCGAGGCCGCACTGCGGGAGAGTGAGGAGCGGCAGAAATTCCTGCTGACGCTGAGTGATGCGGTGCGGCCTTTGAGCGAGCCGATTTCGATTCAAGAGACCGCGACTCAACTGGTGGGCGAGTACTTTACTCTGGACGGCTGTGCCTATGGCGAAGTCGACGTGTTGGCGAGACGTTCATCGTTGAACGGGATTACACGGCGCCGGGTGTGCAATCCTTCGCAGGCACCCGCCGCATCAGGATTTTGGAGAGGTCGTAACGGACCGATGCCGGGCGGGCCAGAACACAACGGTTGCAGACACCAGGACTGATCCGTTGGCAGCGAATCCAGACGGAACCGGCAAATACGGAGGGGTCGATATACGAGCGTTCGTCGCCATTCCCGTGCTGAAAGACGCGCGGCTGAAGGCCTTGTTCTTTGGCTATAGCCGGGCCGTAAGAAACTGGACGAGGTTGGAACGCGAGTTAATGGCGGACGTGGCCGACCGTACTTGGTCCGCGGTGGAGCGCGCGAGAGGGGGAGGCGGAAGCTACGGAAAAGCGAGGAGCGCCTGCGGCTGGCGGCCCATGCTGCGAGGTTCGGGACATATGACGTGGATCTGGTCGCCAACACGGTGTACTGGTCACCGGAACTTCGAGCGATTATCGGATTGTCAGCCGACGCGCCGGTGAATGGCGCCCGTGAGGTGCCTGATTTCGTCCACCCGGAAGATCGCGGTCATGTAGCGGCAATGTTTTCGCGGGTTTTCGATCCGGACGCCGGAGGAGTTGTTCTGGACGAACACCGGATCATTCGGCCGGACGGCAGCGTGCGGTGGGTTCAAATCAGAGGCGAGACACAGTTCGCGGGTGAAGGAGCATCGGCTTGGCCTGTCCGGCACGCCGGGGTGCTGCTGGACATCACGGAACGGAAACGCGATGAAGAGCGCTTGCGGCAGTCGCAGAAACTGGAGAGCGGTCGGCCTTCTCGCAGGCGGGATAGCCCACGATTTTAACAATCTCCTCACCGGGAGTTGTTGGTTATGCCAGCCTGGTGATGGACGAAATTCCTCCGGGGCCGGCCGCGAAAATCCGCGAAGTGATCGCGGGCGCCGAGAGGGCGGCTCATCTTACGCGCCAGTTGCTCGCGTACGTACCGGGAAGGGGCAATTCAAAGTTCAGGACGTAGATGTTTCGCGGGCTGTTCAGGAGATCGCCGACCTGGTCCAGTTTTCCATCCCGAAAAGCGTGCAGCTATCCGTCAACGTCGAGAAACGCCTGCCTCTTGTCCGAATGGATCCCGGCCAGTTGCAGCAAATCCTGATGAACCTTGTGATCAACGCAGGGGAAGCCGTAGGCGAAGGAGTTCGGGCCGAATCACCGTGGGCACTTCGATGCGAGACATTGAAATCATCTTTACCGATGCGAGAGGCGAACAGGTGGCCGGCGGGCCGGTATGTCTGCATCGAAATCAGCGACACGGGCGAGGGTATCAGCGAAGAAGGCAAAGGCGATCTCGAGCCGTTTTACACGACGAAATTCACCGGAAGAGGACTGGGGCTCGCAGCCCGTCGGAGGAATATCTGCGGTCTCAAGAGGAGGGATCATACGATCGAATCTGTACGCGGGGCGGGCAGCAGCTTCCGTGTTTTTCTCCCCGTTGCCCGCGAATTCCGCGAGTGCGATAATCCCGTTCAGGGAGACGGGCGAACTCGGAACTGCTCTCGTCGTCGATGACGAGCGCTCTGTGCGCGATTTCATTGGCGAGGCGCTAGCCACAAAAATGGGTATCGCGTTCTGCTTGCTTTGGACGGTCGTGAGGCACTGGCCATTTGCGAGAGTGGCGAGGAAAAGATCGACGCAGTGGTTCTGACACCATCATGCCGCTGATGGGAGCCAGAGAAATCTTGCCCCTGATCCCGGACTTCGACCGAACCTCAGGGTCTTCTCGACAAGCGGCTATAGCGAGTCAGAAGCCCGGCGTCTCTGCGTGGATTATCCAACAGCGCGATTCATCGGCAAGCCTTACACAGCCGACCAGATTTCGAAGGCTGTGGAGCAACTTCTGGAAAGACGCGAGGGAGAGCAGAATCCGTCAGCTCTCGGTGGAGTAACCTTTCGTTGCTGCTGAAGCATTTCCGCGATACCAAACCGCTCCATTTACTGTCGCGGCTCGGAAACGAGGTGCTATTGCAGAGCCGCGTGCGTCAGCAAGCGGTACACACTAATTTTGAAAATGCTCTAACCGTTGAAGGCAACCAGAATAGCCGCCGATAATGATGCTATGAAAGCGCTGCAGCGGGGTTTCGCGTAGACTGCGAGAAACCCCGAGCACAAGGAGGTGCTGCAGCAGTATGGAACAGTTTATCGGATGCGACGCACACAAGAAGTTTTCCGTGTTCGTGGCGGTGAACGAAAAAGGGCAGGCCGGCGAGGCGTTGCGAGTGGCTCACGATCGGCAGCTTTATCGCGAGTTTCTGGCGCGACTTCCACCGCATTCGGCGATCGCGGTGGAAGCCAGCGGCAGCTACAGCTGGCTGGTGGATGAGATGGAGCGGTCCGGCCACCGCCCCAAGCTATGCAATCCGCTCGAGGCCAAGCGGCGGATGGGGCTGACCAACAAGACCGACAAGCTGGATGCCAAAGGGCTGGCGATCCTGCTGCGCAACGGCACTCTGCCGGAAGTGTGGATTCCGCCGAGCGAGTTGCGCGATCAACGCGAGCTGCTGCGGTTGCGCATCTTTCTGGTGAGGCTGACGCACGCGAGTGAAGAATCGCATTCACGGCACGCTGGCACGTCACAACGTCCAGGTGCCGGGAGCGGACCTGTTCGGCGTCGCAGCTCGCTTGGAACTCGGCACGCGGTTGCCGGAACTGCCCGAGCACAGCCGTGAGGCTGTCGAGCAAGAGCTGGCAACTCTCGATTTTCTGGAAACGCAGATCGAATCGGCCGAACGACGACTGGAAGCGATTATGAAGGTGAGCGTGGAGGCGGATCTGCTGAAGACGCTGCCCTGCGTAGGCAAGATCCTCAGCATGGTGCTGATGCTGGAGATCGGCAGAGTGGATCGGTTTCCAACCGCGGCGCATCTGGCCAGCTACGCCGGCCTGGTGCCGCGCGTGCATTCCAGCGGTGGTCACACGCGCATGGGCCAGGTCTGCGGAAACGTGAACCGGAATCTGAAGTGGGCGTTTGTAGAGACGGGCAACCTGATCGTGATCAACCAGCGCCGGCTTGCGGGAACCCATGTGGTGCGGCTGTATCAACGGATCAAACGCGCCAAGAATCATCAGAAGGCGGTGGTCGCCGTGGCGCGCCACTTGGCTGAAGCGGCTTGGTGGGTGCTCACCAAGCAGGAGGTTTATCGCGAGCCGCAAAGCTCGCGGCACAAGCTCTTTCGTCGACGCACGGGTAAGCGCGTTTAATCGACTAGCCCCTGAGGCTGAATAATGATTGCGACACCCGAGTCAGCGGAATAGGCTCATGCAGAAGTTGAAGGCGGAGACATGGATCCGACGAAAGAACGGAACTGAGAATGAGCGGAACGGACGAAATGCAGTTGATATAAAGGAGGAGTTTTGCTCTGGGGACTCTGTCCCCAGACCCCTGGGATTTATCGCGTTGATGCCAATCCCAGTTTCTGAATTTTGCCGCTGGGGCTCAGCTTGCTTCGAACCCCAGCCTGGTCTTGGCCCCGGAGTCGGCGCTCAGCTTGCTTCCCAGCAGAGGCTTATCCTCCGCTCCGGTCGCTAGTAGTGTATCTGCACGAACTGTTGTACGCAATGACTGAACGAAAAAAGAGCTTGATACTCGCAGCGCTTTCAGACATGTTCATAACGCTCGTCAAAAGGTGTTAGAAAAAACGCCGCAGTCGATCCGGTGCTTTGACTTACGTTCCCTGTTACCAGACGGCCCTTGCCGTGGCGTGGAAACATGACACTCGGGCTGAGCCGTCCGGTCGCGACGGCGACTCCCATGCGGAACACATAGTCTGTTTCCGCCGGCACAACGGTCCAGCAACGACTCGCTTCGAATTTCAAGCAGACCGTTACCTGCCTGTGCGACCTTGCGTGCCGACTGTCAGTAAGAAGTTTTGACTTACATTTTGTGCAATAGGACTGGAGCTGTCGATGACGGTAACGTTGAAAGTGTTGAGCCCGCTGAATGAAGCGGGCGGCGTGCCGCAGACGCTAACCGGGCTACCACAGATGGAACCGCTGACATCGAATGTGAGCCAGGCCGGCATGTTACCTGCCGACCAACTGTACGGTGTTTGTCCGCCGCTGGCGGAAAGTTGAGCGCTATAGAACATATCGACGGTGCCGTTGGGCAATGGTGAAGCGGTGGTGATGGCGAGCGATGTGGAGCCAATCGCGAGCGGCAGAATGGTCGATGCCGTTTTCTGCGGGCTGCTCGAGTAGGAGACCGAAATTGTTCCGCTGTAGGCGCCGGAGCCTGAAGTACCACTGAACAAGCCGCTCGAGGCACTGTACGTGAAACCGCGGGGCAAGCCGGTGATGGCCCACACGAATGGCAAGGTGCCACCCGATGTGAGGGGCTGGAAGCTGTACGGAGTGCCCGGTATCCCGGGCGGGAGGGAAATCGTGGTGATGGTGAGGCCGGTTGCTGGTCCCACTGTGAAGGGACAAGTCACGGCGGCCCTCATCCGCTGGCGTCCTTTACCTGAATGGTAAACGTGCCGGTGGCGCTGGGCGTCCCGGTAATTGCGCCCGTCGAGGTGTTCAGAGTCAGGCCGGCCGGCAGCGTACCGCTCGCCAGTGAGAAGGTGTAAGGGGCAGTGCCGCCCCCGACCGTCATAGCCGGGTTGTTCACGGCCGCTCCAACCTGGAAGGAATTCGAGGACGGGCAGGTGAGCGAAGGCGCCCAGGGCAGAGGCCGATGGTGATGGGGCAGCTGACGGCAGCGACGACTCCGATGGCGTCCTTCACCTGAACGGAGAAGCTGCCCGAGGCCGTGGGTGTGCCGGTGACAGCTCATTGGATGTATTCAAGGTCAGGCCCGCCGGCAGGACGCCGGCAATCGAGTACGCGTAAGGCGTAGTACCGCCCGCGACCGTCACCGGCCCGCTATTAAAGGGAGTACCCACCACACCTGAACTCGTGGCTGAGCAGGTTAACGAGATCGTCGGATTGATGGTGATCGGGCATGTGGTCCCGACAGCACCGGTGGCATCCGTCACCTTAATGGAGAAATTGCCCGAGGCAGTCGGGGTGCCCGTCACGGCACCCGTGCTGCTTAGCGTTAAACCCGCCGGCAGCGTGCCGACAATTGAGAATGTGTAGGGCGCGGTGCCGCTGGCGGGTGTTACCTGGGTATGGAACGGCGCATTCACGTCACCCGACGTAACCACCGGGCAGGGGACCACCAGCGTCGCGACCAACACCGATATACTGGCGCCCGCAGTAGCGATCAGTGGGTTGTTGGTGGTCCCCGTGATGGTTGCGGATCCGGCAGATACGCCAGTAATCTGCGCCGTAGTGGTAGCTGGCCGGCCGCGATCGTCACATTCGCAGTCACCGTCGCGTTGCCGGTACTGGAGGCCAGAGCTATAGGTGCCCCTCCCACCGGCGCGGGCGCTGAGAGGTTTACGTTGATAGTTTGTTGTCCGCCCACGTTCAGCGAAACGTTCGCAGGCGACAAACTGAGAGTGCCCGTCACATTAACGGTTTCCGTATCGCTGGTGTATCCATTGGAAGACCCGGCGATGTTGGTCGAACCAGGCGCGACTCCGGTCACCTGTGGGGCGACCGCGCGGAGCGGTGGCGCCGGGGCTGATCGTTACCGTCGCCGGCGAAATCGTCAGTATGCCCGTGTTGCCGCTTTGCAAGGTAATGGTAGCGCCACCTGCCGGCGCCGGAGAAGATAACTGTACATTCAATGGCACAGTCTGGCCCGCGGGCACCGTGAGATTCTTCGGTACTACGACGCCACCCGTCGCCATGACATTGAGCACAAGGAAGTTAAGGCGAGCATACCCGGGCGAGCCGACCTGGGTCTCGACCGGACCCACTCGCGCACCTGTGATGGAGACCCTTCCCGTCGTGCTACCCGGTGGAATTACGACAACCGGGGCGTTGAAGTGACCAGCCCTGGCGTTGCGCCCGAGTCGTGATCCTCGACGTCGACGAGAGTCACGCTGGTGCCGTTCGGCGGCGGGGACGGGGCGCTCAGCGTAATTGTGGCTCCCAGGGTTTGGCCCAATGAAACGGAAGTGGCATTGTTATCGAAGGCGACGGCTAGCGCCGGGATTGCGATTACTATCGAAGCAGTTTTTGGCTGGTAGCCCGGCGCGCTGGCGGTGATTGAGGTATTACCCTGCCTCACTGGATTCACGGCGACGTTGGCGGCGCTCGAATTCGCGGGAATCGTGACCGTGTTGGACTGCAGCGAAACGACTCCAGCGTCGTAGCCGCTCAGGGTGACGACGACAGGATCAGCGCCCGCGCCCGGGCTCAGAGTGATCGTCAGCGGCTCGGCCGTATTCGGTAAATTCAACGGATCCGGCGTCAGCGAAATCGTCATGCCGCCGGCCGAGATCGAGACCGTTGCAGGAATGCTGCTGGCGAATTGGTCTTTAACGATAAGTTGCGCTACATAGGTGCCCGCTATATCCGGCACAAACGTTCGGAATTCCGCATTGGCCCCCGCTAGCGTGGCACCGCTCCCGGCAGGAACGCTGAGGGACCACATATATCCCGTGATGGGAACGTTGGCCGGGTCAAATGACGAGCTTCCGCTCAGCGATACCAGGGACCCGACCGCAACGCTTGGTGTGGTCGTCGCGGGAACTGCTACCGGCGCAGGACTGGTACTCTTGATTGTAACGGTGGCAGGGCTACTGTTGAGGTACCCGTTGTTTACGACAAGTTGTGCTGAGTATATTCCGGGCAAGTCGGCAACCGAAGTGGGATTCGGATATTGGTGGCAGACAGTGATGCGACGCTTCCCGAGGGAACAGTGGGCAGCGACCAGGTATAGCTAAGAGGAAAATTCTGGGGATCGCTTCCGGAGCCCTGAAGGTGTACGAGGGCGCCGATCGCAACCATCTGGTTGAAGCCGGGATTTGCCGTTGGTGCAAGCACAGTGTTCGTCGTTACGGTCACCGTGACGGCCTGGCTGGAAATCGTTCCATCGTTAACAATGAGTTGCGCGACATAAGTTCCCGCAACATCGGCGGTGAACGTGGGGTTCACAATGTTCGGGTTACTCAGCACTGCCTTGCTTTGCGGCGCCTGGTTGGTATTTAAACTCCACACGTATGTGAGGGGATTGCCGTCCACATCAGTTGACTTCGACCCGTCCAACTGCACGAGGCCGTTTACGGTAGCAATTTGCGGCGTCGCTGTAGCGACTGCAACCGGCTGCGTATTGCCAGTGGTGATCGTAACCGTAGACTGCGAACTGGTCAGTGTGCCGTCATCGACAACCAGTCCCAAAATGTACGAGGCGGCCTTATCCGCGGTGAACGAGGGAGCAGACGATCGGACACCTGAAAGAAAAGCGGCGCTTCCATTCGGAATACTGACAAGAGACCAAAAATAGCTGAGGGGCTGGCCGTTCACGTCGGACGACTTTGTCCCGTCGAGAATCACGTGCGATCCCACAGCCACAGTCTGATTAGCTCCTGCGTTCGCTGTTGGTGGAGCATCGGTTGTACTGATAGTCACGGTATTTGTGTCCGTCTGGGAACCGTTGTTTACGGTGAGAGCGACGACATAGGTCCCGAGCAAATCCGGCACGAAGGTTGCCATCACGTTGTTAGCGCTCGACAGACGGGCGGTCGAACCGGTCGGCCCCGACTGAATAGCCCAACTGTACGTCAGCGAGCCGATACCGGTGGGATTGGTCGAACCTCCGCCATTCAGCGTCACCGTGCTGAACACCTGAACGGTCTGATTTGGACCGGGGTTGGCAAATGGGCCATTGAACGACCAGTTGATCTGGGATCCGTCGAATGGAACGCCCCCGTTTACCAGGATTGTGAAGGTATTGGTGCTGACCGACCTGGCATTCGCCGGCACAGGAGAGAAATGCAGCGTTCCCTGGCCCGCAACCACTGTTACTTTCGGGGAAAGGCTGATTGCGACAGCGGTGACGCTCGTTAGCGCGGGGCCGGTATTGACGAGAGTTGCCTGATATGTATAGTAAGATTGCGTTCGCGTAACAAACGTCTGGCTCACCAATGAGTAGCTTGAACCGGTTGGCGGGATAGAAAGGTCCGGGATCTGCCCGGATACTGGAGAGAGGCTCAGCGCCGAAAAGGCGATGGCCATTGCCGCGGTATATGTGTATCGCATAAGAAGCCGTTGGAACGTCGGTAGGTGCCCGGTTTAAAGTACTGCGTTTCTTATTCCATGATTTGCCGAGCCGATGACCAAAAGAGCATCTGATGTTAGCACTAGCGCACCGAAATATCAAAAGGGTAAGGCAACAAAAGTACTGGTCCAGGTCTGCAACCAAGGACCTCGTTGTATATCGAATGAAGGCCGGAAGCTCCTCAGTGGTCCACGGCAAACCAATCCACAGGTGCCTAAGTACCATCCCGCGCAACTCTAACGCGCGCGTATTTCCACGTATCCCGCATTGTCGTGGAAGCTATGGTGACAGAGGAGCGTCTGTCTTGCCGGCCTTCCCTACTGGCGCGTTGCTAACCCGATGAAGCCTTTCCGTCGCCGTTTGTGCGTAAGCGATAAGTGCTAACCCATCGGGTTAGATAAGGTTCGCAGAGCCCCCGCTTGTTCCTGTTGCGCCGCCGGGGCATTTGCGCCGGACCGACGCGCGAGATCGTAGTTTTTCTCGTGGTAGCTTGTCTAATTCGGCGAAGCTGGCAGCTTGATGGTGCCGCCGGCGCTCGCAGGAACGAGGGAGAGTTCATGACGCGGGTTCTATTGTTAGGCTACGATCCAGAGCATGTCGATTTTTCAGATCCCGCTTTGCCGCCCGGTATGACCGCCGAGAAGGTTCACGCCGGCATCGCGGTTGCGCTGAAGCAGTTCGCTGATCGCGGTTGGGAGGGCGAGGTCGGTTTGATCCCGCCTGATGAGACGGCCGGTCCGGCGACAGAGCGTCTGTTAGCTTCGAAAAGCTACGATTGTGTGGTAATCGGAGGTGGCGTTCGCCTGCCGCCCCGAGGCCTCACCTTATTCGAAACGGTCATCAACGCCGTTCATAAGGCTGCCCCAGGCGCGGCTATTGCCTTCAATACACGTCCCGACGATAGCGCCGACGCGGCCGCCCGATGGTTGGCGGGCGGAAGCCAGGCTGTGCAGTCCTGAGTCCGGACAAAACCAGAGCGAACCCTGCGGTCAAATCGATCCGGAAGTTATCGGCTTTCCCGTTGCCGGCATGCACATGATCCGGCTCGTTTTTGGCTAGCCACATCGCCTGTTTGGGTTGTGTTGTGACTTTAGTCATTGAGGGTTGGCCGAACGCGCCTTAATGTCAGTGGTGGGACGCACCACCGACAAGGAGCAGACAGTGCGAGAGATGGCGATCGATAGTCCCGCAGCCGTGCGCGTTTTCGAGAACTTCGGAGTCGACTACTGGTGCTGCGGCTCACCGGATGCATCTCTTTCTGAGAACGTATGATTGCTTTCGATGCAGCGCACAAAGCTGTCCACCATCCGCCCGACCGCCGGTTTCGCATCTGGATTCGGCCGTCGATCCTGATCGGAGCCGCCAGCGCGATCTTGGCGCTGGTTGCAGCGGCTTGGGTGGAGGTCGCCTTGATCGGCATCCCCAGCATTCCTCCCGTTCCCCAGATTTATCCTGACAACTTCGCCGGGCCGCATGGATTCCCCCTTGGGGCTCGGTACTGTCATTTCCTGAATTTCTTTTTCGTAATGTTTTTGATCCGCAGCGGCCTTTCGATCCTGATGGATCATCCCCGGCTGTACTTTAACGACCACTGCACGCCCGGAAGCGAATGGGTCCGGTTTACGCCGCTCGAGGTTCCTCGCGATCGAATCTGGACTGCAAAAGACGATGCCCGGTATATTTCTCCCCTCGCCGGCACTCCCGGCTACCGGCATACGATCGGAATCGCGCGAATCTGGCATTTCATCATGGTCCACGGATTCATCGTCACCGGTGTTTTCTTCACCGCTATGCTTTTCGCTACCGACCAATGGAGGCGCCTGGTGCCGACGTCACCGCTGGTACTTCTGCAGGCCTGGAACACCTTTGTGCGCTACGCGACGTTTCACATGCCGGCGGAACCGAATGGATTCTACGGCTATAATGCGTTGCAGCAGATTGCCTATTTTGTGGCTGTCTTTGTCTTTGGCGTATTCGCCATTCTGACCGGTATCGCTATGTCGCCCGCGATAGTCAACCGGTTTCAGTGGTACGCGAAGATGTTCGGGGGCAGACAGGCAGCGCGCTCGATTCATTTCCTTACCATGCTGGGCTTTTTGGGGTTCCTCGTAGTGCATGTGACTTTGATTGCGATGACCGGACTCGCACGGAATATGAATCACATCGTGTTGGGCACCGACGATCAAGGCCGTCTCGGCATGCTGCTGGGCATGGCGGGTATCGGCTTGGTGATCCTCTCATGGGTGGTGGCTCACTATCTGTCCTGGTTCCGCCCGCGCGCATTACAACATGCGCTCAAGTCCGTGACTTATCCAATGCAACTCCTTACGCTCAATCGTTTGGCTCCCCAAACCAGGCATGTCGAAGAGGAGATTTCGCCGTACTTCTGGCCAAATGGAAAAATGCCGATCCGGGACGACTGGAAGCACATGGCGGAAGGCGGATTCGAGGGCTTCCGGCTCAAAGTGGAAGGCCTGGTTGAGCGGCCGGTCGAGCTTTCGCTGGCCGATCTGGAGAAACTCGGAGAAGTCGAGCAAGTCACGATGCATCATTGCATCCAGGGATGGAGCGGTATCGCTAAATGGGGCGGCATACCCATGAAGGCGCTCATCGACCTGGTGCGTCCAAAGCCGGAGGCCGCCGCGGTCGCCTTCTTCTCTTTCGGAGAGGCTCTGTACGGCGGCATCTATTACGACACGCAAAGCATGGAGAATGTTCTGAAGCCACAGTGCCTGCTTGCATCGCGAATGAACGGGAAACGGCTTCCGCAGGTATACGGCGCGCCGCTGCGGCTGCGCGTCGAGAATCAGCTTGGCTACAAGATGGTCAAATGGATCGAACGCATTGAATTCATCGGGTCGGAGAAATTGCTTGGAAAAGGAGAAGGCGGTAAGAACGAGGACGACGAATATTTCGATCTGCTGCCCAACATCTGATGGGGAATCCCGATTCGTTTCCTGCTCCGGGCGCCAGCCGGGAACAGGCCGGGAGTGATCACGTTGGTCCCTTGCTGCAGCGGCTTCGGCTCGATTGGTTGCTGCAGCGCTTCCCACCACGGCTTGTGCGGGCGCTCTACGTCTTTGTGAATAGCTTTATTACAATCGGAGCGCTTGCACTATTGGCGCTGGTGAGTAGCAATCCTTTCGTATTTCCGTCGCTCGGACCCACGGCATATCTACTATTCTTTTCCCCGCTTTCAAAGGCCTCCAGCCCGCGAAATACCATTTTGGGTCATGCCATCGGGCTCATCTGCGGTTATGGCGCTTTCGTTGTCACGGGCGCTGGAGCCCTGCCGTTCGGAGCGCATCCCGGGATCTTCTGGCCACGAATCCTTGCGGCAGCACTCTCACTGGCGGCTACGGGCGCTTGCATGGTTCTGTTCGAAGTCAGCCATCCACCTGCCGGAGCCACAACACTGATCGTTTCTCTCGGGATCATTTGGCGGCCGCGCGAACTCGTCATCATCGAGGTGGCCGTGCTGCTGCTTGTGGCTCAGGCAATGGTGATCAATCGACTTGCCGGATTGTTGTACCCCCTGTGGAATGTTCGCAAGGATGGGATTGATGGCGATACACAGGGGATCGCGTTGCGCTGAGCGATTCACAATCTATCCTGTTGCAAGCGTTAGGGCCGCCTGACGGTTGCGAGTGCTGACCCTGACCACGGGCCGGTAAAATCGTAATCCCTGCCGGGCAAAGTATCCGCCGGGCTTCTACAGCATTCGCGGCACTCAACCTGACGGCCCACTCTCCTTTGTCGGGACGGTTTCACCACAGCTCAGAAATATGACTCCTGGCCAACCGGTCGAGGTCATAATCCCGTACACCCCGTCGCTGTCGGCGTACTTTGAGGACCGGGATGCGCTTATCAAGGGACCTGTCGCCGTTCACGTCTCCGGGCTCGCCGCGGGCAGTGACTTGGACCGTACTGTTCGGCAGGTTGCCGGCTCAACCGGAAGCCGCCGGCGCCTGCTATGATCGGTACCGTCCCATGGATCAGGCCAGCAGGATTATCGCCCGGTGGACCGGTGTTTCCGGCCTGATCGGTGCGGAAAAAATAGCCTGCGCGGCATGGAAAAGGGCCGTTGGCAAGAAGATCGCCCTGCGCACGCGGGCGCTCAAGCTGGTTCGGAGTACGCTGGTCATCGAAGTGGAAGATGAGCTCTGGCGCAGGAACCTGTGGAGCTTGCGCTATCAGATCCTGCGGAATCTCGAAAAGGCGATCGGCCCCGAGATCGTAACCGACGTCGAACTGCGCATCATGCCGCCGCGCATGGGGCCGCAGCGGGCTGTGGAAGAACCACTGGTTCTGGAACCTCTCGACGACGCGGAAGGCATCCAGGATCCCGGGCCTGCGGCGGATTTACAAGGCCGCCCGCCGGCGCGAAATCGCCTGACAACAAACCCCCCGTAGGAAAATGGAGCCTTGAAGCTGACCGAAGCCGAAGTGCGATACGTCGCGAACCTCGCCAACCTCAACCTCACCGCGCCGGAAATCGACCGCATGGTGCACGATCTGGGCAGTATTCTGGAGCATATGGATCGTCTGGCGGGCATCGATACCGAGGGCGTGGAACCGATGTCGCAGGTGCTTTACGAGGCGGAAGATACCGCTACGCTGCGCCCGGATGTGGAGCGGGCCTCGCTCGATAACGATGTCGCGCTCGCCAATGCGCCGGCTCGCGGAAACGGCTATTTCAAAGTCCCGAAAGTGATTGAACGATGACGGTGCATTCGATTCGGTCGATCCGCGAGGGTTTGCTCAGGAAGGAATTCAGCGCTGTCGAGATCGCGCGCGAAGCACTCGCCCACGCCGAGCGGGAGAATCCGAAAACCAACGCATACCTGCTGTTTTCGTCCGAACAGGCGCTTGAGGCGGCGGAACGCGTGGATGCAAAGATCGCCGCGGGCGAAGATCCTGGGCTGCTGGCCGGCGTGCCCGTTGCGGTGAAGGACGTGATTCTCACAAAAGGATTGCGTACGACCTGCGGCTCGAAGATGCTCGAGCATTACATTCCGCCCTATAGCGCGACCGCGGTGGAGCGGATCGAAGCCGCGGGCGGCGTGATCATCGGCAAGACCAATTGCGACGAGTTCGCCATGGGGTCGTCGAACGAAAACAGCGCGTATGGGCCGGTGCGCAATCCCGTTGCGCTCGATCGGGTGCCGGGCGGGTCGAGCGGCGGATCGGCGGCGGTGGTGGCGCAGAATACGGCTGTGGTTTCGATCGGCTCCGATACCGGCGGTTCCATCCGCCAGCCGGCTTCTTTCTGCGGCGTGGTGGGCGTAACTCCGACCTATGGCCGCGTTTCGCGCTACGGGCTGGTGGCATTCGCGAGTTCGCTCGACCACATCGGTCCGTTTGCCCGCAACGTGCGTGACGCGGCCACGATGCTCGAAGTGATGGCGGGCCGGGATCCTCTCGATTCCACGTCGGCCGATGCGCCGGTTCCGAATTACGCCAACCACCTTAACGGCAACGTGCGCGGCATGAAGCTGGGTGTGCCGGTGGAATACATGAAGCACGCCACAGGCGAAACGGCGGAGTTGATCCACCAGCGCAATCGAGCAGTTGCGCGGGCTCGGCTGCGAAGTCCGCGAGATCAGCTTGCCTGCGACCGATTACGCGATCGACACGTACTACATCATCTGCACCGCCGAGGCGAGCTCGAACCTGGCGCGTTTCGATGGCGCGCGCTATGGCCACCGCTCGGCGAATTCCGGGACGCTGAGCGACATGTACCGCAATACGCGCGGCGAAGGCTTCGGCGCCGAAGTGAAGCGCCGCATCATGCTGGGCACCTATGTGCTCAGCCACGGTTACTATGACGCCTATTACAAAAAAGCGCAGAAAGTGCGCACGCTGATCACGCGCGATTTCACCAATGCGTTTCAATCCGTGGATGCGATCGTGGCGCCGGTTTCGCCGTTTCCGGCATTTCGCATCGGCGAAAAGGTGGACGATCCGATGGAAATGTATCTCTCGGATATTTACACGATCACGGGCAGCCTGGCCGGTATTCCCTGCATGAGCGTCCCCTGCGGCGCGACGAAAGCAGGGCTGCCGGTGGGACTGCAGATTCTTTGTAATCATTTCCACGAGCAGCAGATGTTCCGCCTCGCACATTCGTTCGAAAAAGATGCGTTCGAAAAAAGGTAGCATCGAAATGCTGCCCCATTCACCAAATAACTCTTGAAGGAGAGAAATCATGGCTTTCACACTTCCGCCGCTGCCTTACGCTCCCGATGCGCTGGAGCCTCATATCGACAAGATGACCATGGAGATCCACCATGGAAAGCACCACAACGCGTACGTGACGAATCTGAATAAAGCCCTGGAATCGGCGCCGGATCTGGCCAGCAAATCGCTCGCGGAACTGCTGGCCAATAACTGCGCGATCGTGCCGGAAGCGATCCGCACGGCGGTGCGCAATAACGGCGGCGGGCACGCGAACCATTCGATGTTCTGGACCATCATGGGGCCGCGCGCGGGCGGCGCTCCGACCGGTGCGCTGGCGGAGGCGATCACGGGCGCGTTCGGCGGCTTCGATCAGTTCAAGGAGAAGTTCGGCGCGGCCGCGACTACGCGCTTCGGATCCGGCTGGGCCTGGCTGCTGAACAAGGGCGGGAAGCTGGAGATCACGTCCAGCGCGAATCAGGACAGCCCGCTCATGGATGGCATCGAGCCGGTAATGGGGCTCGACGTCTGGGAGCACGCTTATTACCTGAAGTATCAAAACCGCCGGCCCGATTACATCGGAGCGTGGTGGAGCGTGGTGAACTGGGCGGAAGTCTCGAAGCGTTTCGGGAAGTAGATTTCGCCGCTCACGGAAGCCGCACCCGGTCGGGAATCAGACCGCGGTGCGGCGCGTGAACGGGGGTTGGCGGATTTCCAGGCAGCCGCGGCCTGTCGGCAGAACTTTTCCGGGATTCAGGCGCTGCTTCGGGATCGAAGAGATCCTTGAACCTTGCGATGTAATCGAGCGTATCGGCGGGGAAGAGGCGATCCATCAGCTCGTTCTTCTCCATGCCGACGCCGTGTTCGCCGGTGATCGAGCCGCCGACCGAAATGCAGTAGTTGAGAATCTCCTCGCCGGCGGCTTTGGCGCGATCGAGGTCCCCCGGGACGCGCGTGTTGAACAGAATGATGGGGTGCAGGTTGCCGTCGCCCGCGTGGAAGATGTTGCTGATCTGCAGACCGTTGCGCGCGGCAACGTCGGCAATGAAGCGCAGCGTGGGGGCGATCTGCGTGCGCGGCACCACGCCATCCTGCACGTAGTAGGACGGGCTCACGCGGCCTACGGCGCCGAAGGCGTTCTTGCGGCCCTTCCAGAGCAGTTCGCGCTCTTCGGCCGTTTTCGCCACGCGAAACTCGCGCGCGCCGCACCGCTGGCAGGCTTCGCGGATCTGTTCGGTCTGCTCCTCGACCGCTTCGATCAGGCCTTCCAGTTCGATCAGCAGCACGGCGGCGGCATCCATCGGATAGCCCGCGTGAGTGGCGATTTCCACCATGCGCAGCATCTCGCCATCGAGCATTTCGACCGCTACCGGCGTGATGGCGCAGGCGGTGATCTCGGCGACCGTGTCTGCCGCATCGGACGCGGAATTGTAAATCGCGAGGATCGTCTTGACCTTTTCCGGCTGGCGCATCAGCCGCACGATGATCTTCGTGACCAGCACCATGGTGCCTTCGGAGCCGGTCAGCAGGCCGGTGAGATCGTAGCCCGGCTGATCCAGTTCCTTGCCGCCCGTGGTGTGGATGGTGCCGTCGGGCAGCACGAATTCGAGACCCAGCACGTGGTTCGTGGTGACGCCGTAGGCCAGCGTGTGCGGGCCGCCGGCGTTCTCCGCCACGTTGCCGCCGATGGTGCAGGCGCGCTGGCTGGAAGGATCGGGCGCGTAGAAGTAGCCGAGCGCCTGGACGGCGAGCGTGATATCGAGATTGACCACGCCGGGCTGCACCACGGCGCGCTCGTTCTCGAGATCGATTTCGAGAATGCGGTTCATGCGCGCGAAGCCGATCATGACGCCGCCCTCGCGCGGAATCGCGCCGCCGCTCAGGCCGGTGCCCGCGCCGCGGCCGGTGATGAAGACTCCGTGCTCGGCGCGTGATCTTCACGATCGCGGACACTTCTTCGGTGGTGCGCGGGAAGACGACCATTTCGGGGCGCGCCTTGTCGACGCTGCCGTCGTATTCGTAGAGCGACAGGTCTTCGGGGCGATCGAGATAACCGCGGGGACCGACGAGGTCGATGATTTTCTTTTTGGCGGCTTCAGGCAGCGTCAAAATCCGCTCCTTAACAGTCGCGGCTCAGTAGCGAATTGATCTTGCAGTGTCGCGCGTGTCATACGAAAAACCGCTTGCTCGCGCGCGAGGCTCAGAATCGACGTCTCATCGCGACTGCAACTTACCGAGCCGCGACCGCGAGGTAGCGGTTGTTGACGATTCGCAGGCACGCACTTAGAGGAGGGACTGGACATCTTCGATCATCTGCGGCGACGCCCACGCCTGGGACGAGACGAACTTCTCGAGCACCTTCCCGTTGCGGTCGATCAGATAGCTCTCGGGCAGCAGCGTGGTCCCGTATTTCAGCTGGACGTCTTTGCTGGGATCGCGCACGGTCATGAAAGAGACGGGGTTCTTCTCGAGGAACTGCTTGTAGGCACTCTCTTCCTTGTCCTGGCTGACGGCGAGCACCACCAGCCCCTTCGGGCCCAACTGGCGAGCCATCTCGTTGAGCGCGGGCATTTCTTCCACGCAGGGCGCGCACCATGACGCCCAGAAATTGACCAGCAGCAGCTTGCCGCCGAAATCGTGAGCGGTGACCGTCTTGCCGTTATCGGCGTGGAAGCTGAAGTTGGGGGCCTTGTCTCCGGCCTTGACGACGTTCTCGTGCAGGGACATGTAGAGGGTCCCGACAAATGCGGCGAGCATCACACAGATGCCGGCTTCGATGATGCGATCGACCTTCATGGCTGGTTTCCTATAATTCTATTGAATCAAATCTGACATGGTGATATCGAAGAAGGTTGAATTTTCGGCTTCGCACATCTGCCGGTCGCCGCAATTAAGCGATGCGGAGAACGAGCGCGTCTACGGGCCGGCCGCGAATCCGTTTGGCCACGGTCATAACTATGTGGTTGAGGTGGCGGTGGAAGGCGATCCGGATCCGGTTACCGGCATGATTCTGGATCTGAAACGGCTCAAGGAGATTCTCGACGATAAGGTGCTTGAGGTTTATGATCACCGGTTGCTGAATCGCGAAGTCAGTCCGTTCGATCACGTGGTTCCGACGGTCGAGAATATCGCGATCGATATCTGGAACCGGGTCGCGCCGAGCATTATCGATCGGGACGGGCGAAGCTGTATGCGGTCCGCGTGCATGAGAGCAGTGAATTGTCGGTCGAGTATCGGGGCGAAGAGTGATGGTCCGGTTGAGCAGGCGCTACGTGTTCTTCGCGTCACACCGGCTGCATTCGGCGGCGCTGACCGACGAGCAGAACCGCGAGATCTTCGGCAAATGCAACAATCCGCATGGGCACGGGCATAATTACGAGGTCGAGTTGACGGTGCGCGGCGCGGTGGATCCGGTCACCGGACGCGTGGTCGATCTGGATTTGCTGGACCGCCTGGCCGAAGAGCAGATCCTGGCTCCATTCCGGTATCGTAATCTGAATGAAGAAGTTGCGGTGTTTCGCACGGTCGTGCCAACGACCGAGAATCTGGGAGCCGAAGTGGACCGCCGGTTGCGGGAAGCCTGGGGCAGGGCATTTCCGGCTGACGGGGCTGCACTGGAAAAGGTTCGCATCCGGGAGACGGATCGAAACATCTGTGAAATAACGCGCATAGTATGAGAAAACGGGCTGTTCAAACCACGTCGCTGAAGGTCATCTCCGCTCCGCCGGCAAAGCCGATCGCACCACAGATTCGCGAGGTCCTCGAGGCGCTGGGTGAAGATCCGCAGCCGGGAGGGTCTGGTTCGCACTCCCGAGCGCGTCGAGAAAGCGCTGCGATTCCTCACGAGCGGCTACACCGCGGATATTGCCAGGATCGTCAACGGCGCCATCTACGAAGTGAAGTACGACGAGATGGTGATCGTGAAGGACATCGAGTTCTTCAGCATGTGCGAGCACCACATGCTGCCGTTTTACGGAAAGGTGCACGTCGCGTATCTCGCGCGGAACAAGGTGATCGGGCTGAGCAAGCTGCCGCGGATCGTCGACGTCTTCGCGCGCCGGCTGCAGATTCAGGAGCGGCTGACGCAGGAGGTCGCGCAGTGCATTCAGGATCTGCTCGATCCGCTGGGCGTGGGCGTGATCGCGGAGGCGCAGCACTTCTGCATGATGATGCGCGGGGTTGAGAAGCAGCACTCGGGCACGGTGACCAGCGCCATGCTCGGGGCGTTCCGGAAGAACAAGGAAACGCGCGACGAGTTTCTGGCACTGATTCACGGGAAGTGAACAGGGGACACGATCTCACCGCGGGAACTATTTCTTCGTCAGGAGTTGCGAGAAAGGTTTGCTGCCGGCGCGCTTGCGCAATGTGTCGAGACGCGTGTCGCTGCGGACGCCGGGCGCAAAATCGGGTCCGTAGGTTTTTTCGTAATGTTCCCACCAGCGTATGTCCGCGTTTGCGACGAATCTCGCTGTCGAGATCGCTACTCGTTCCATTCACAGCGGGCGACCGGTCCACGGATTTTATCGGGGCGAGACGACGAAGGTCTGTCGTATCAACCTTGCCCGCATATTTCCCCCTGACGCCATTGGAGAAATCGTAGTGTTCTTTCATGCTTTCTCTGTAGCTTCGTGACACCGCCGCTCCCGTCGATTGGCCTTCCGTGCGCTGATGAGACGAATTCGATCGGGACGCTCGTCCGGCGATTGATCGGGGTCGTCACGGGTGACACTCATCGGATCGTCGAAAACGGTAACGGCATCTTCGAACGATACCCCGTGCTTGAGAAGATTGCTCCTGGCTTTCGAGTCATCCCACTCAAACCCTGTCGTCATCGCCGGTGCGCCGACCAGGCGATATCACAAAAAGTGATGTCAATCACTTGAGAGCAGGATAGCGCGTTCGACTACAGTTCGCTCAGGCGCAGTTTGAGATCCGCGCCGTTCCAGGCGGCGTCGAGTTCCTTCTGCACCATCGCGGCGGCATCGGTCTTGTTCTGCGCCTTCAGGCTTTCGACAAGTCCGAAGAGCATCCGGCCGTTGTTCGGGCTCTTGCGGATTCCTTCGCGGAAGATCGCTTCGGCGCCAGCAGCATCGCCGGAACGGAGCAGCGCGGCTCCGAGTGATTCGCGAATCGGGTAATACCACGCCGGCGGCTCGTCATAGGTGAGCGCGTCCTGCAGCGCAACCGCTTTACGCAGCGCGGCAATGGAATCCGCGGGCGAGGCGGCTACGCGCGCATCGAGCACAGCAGACGCCATCGCCATCACATCGACAGTCGAATTTTCGCCCCATGAGGACTTCGGATCGAGGGCCTTGCGCAGTGCTTCGAATTCGGCTTGTTCGCGGCGCGCGTCGTCGGTGCGGCCTTTCATCGCGAGCGAAAGCGCCCGCGCATACTTCCACACGATTTGAATCACGGGGTCGGGGGATTGCGGCTTCGGGGCGGCGATGAGGTCGTCCCAACGGCAGTTGCGCAGTTCGGCCATGGTGACCGCGGAGGTGATGAGCGGCGCCATCTCCGGCGCCTGCTGGATCATCGGCGCGGCGGCTTCCGACAACTGGCGCTCGGCCTTCTTCGTCTCGGCGATTCTTCCCTGCATGGCGCGCGCATACAGAATGAAATCGAGGTTGTGCAGGTAGTACATGTAATAGCTGCCCATGACGCCGGTCTGGGCGAAGTACTTGCGGTCCACCTCCGCGGCGCGTTCGTTGACGTTCACGGCCTGATTGAAATCGCCGACCACAAGCCAGATGTGCCCGGGCATGTGCACCATGTGGCCACCCGCCGGGACGATACCCATCAGGCGCTGCGCGCTGGGAATGGCGCGCTCGGGCGTGGGAGACGATTCCACGGCATGAATGTAAAGGTGATTCGCACCGGGGTGGACGTTGTTCCGACGCATGACCGCTTCGAGCGTATGCTCGGCTTCGGCGACGCCTTCGGCCGGCTTGCCGTCGCTCGAATACCAGTGCCAGCGCGTCGGGATCATCAGAGCCTCGGCGTAAAAGGTCTGGGCGTCGAGGTCGTCAGGATATTTCGCGGCAAGATCGCGCATGGCGGCGATGTAGCGAGCGGGGTCGGCGAAATCGGGGCAGCGGGTTGCGGCGGCTTCAAGCCAGGCGCGTTCGGTGGCGTTGATGCTCTTCAGTGCCAAACCTTTTTGGACGGCGGCGCAGGATTCTTTCATATCGAAGCTGGGATCGCCATCCATGTTGATATAGGGTCCGAGCGCCATGGCGATTCCCCAGTACGCCATCGCGGCCCCCGGATCGAGTTCGGCGGCCTTACGGAAGGAACGCAGCGCCTCGTAGCGGTTGAAGCCGTACACGAGGGCGAGTCCCTGGTCGAAATACTTCTGCGCAGTGGGGTTATTGGTCGCGATCGCGTGCTTCCAGACGCCGAGTCCGGGGTAGAGAGTTACCGGTTTCTCTTGCGCCGGCGACGCCGCATGGTCGTGCTGTGCCCAGAGCGGTGCGCTCGCAACAAACAGCAGGGCGGCTATGCGCAGGATCATTGTTCGTTCTCCGATAAGAAATCAATATTAATACGGGAAAGCGAATATCCGCGGATGAGTTGTTTTTATTGGAACCTTAACCATTGTGGACCTGGTCCACAGACATAGGCCCGGTATAGTGAAGAGAATGAAGTTTTTCCCCTTCGCAGCCTGTCTCTGCGCTGTTGCGGCCTGCGTTACGCTGCAAGCGTCGATTTTGCCGACCTTCCATCTGGATCCGCTTGGCGTTGCAGGTTTTCGAGAAATACGTGGCGCAGTTCGAGAAGAATGTCGCGGAACCCTATGCGCAGTCCGGGAAGATGTGGATCGACGATTCATCGTGTTGCGCCCGCAAGAGCGCGTTCGCGAGCGGTAAACCGGTGGTCGAACCGCGCGAGAACGAGGAGATCGTGGGCGGAAGCATTCATCACTTCTCGGCCGCGATGCATCTGGCAGGCACCTCGATCGCCGACGTGCGGCATGTCATGCAGGATTATCCGAATTATCCGAAGTATTTCAAGCCGGATGTCGGGAAGGGCGCCGGCGTGAGGAATGCCGACAGCACCGCGGCCGATGAGCACTACACCTCGCAGCTTTCGCTGATTCAGACTACGTTTTGGATGTCTGTGTCGTACGACTGTGTGTACGATACGCATTACCGCACTGCTCGATCCGCATCATTGGGAGTCCGTATCTCATGCGGCCAGCATTAAGGAATGGCAGAATCCCAAAGATGCCAAGCCAGGGATATCTTCCCGAAGGCGAAGACCACGGATTCCTGTGGCGCACCAATACGTTCTGGTTCGTTCGCGAGAATAACGACGGGGTGGATATTGAACTGGACAGCATGACACTGTCTCGCCCTGTTCCGAACGGTTTCGGCTGGTGGGGAACGAAGCGTACACGCGATGCCGTCGAGAAGATGATGAAGGATATGAAGGCGGCGGTGGAGTCGAACCGCGTGCTGCAGGGACAGCGGTCGTAGGCGCCGGTATTACGCCGGGATGATTCCCATTCTTCGGCCAACGCGCTGGAACACGTCGAGCGCGCGATCCAGTTCTTCCCGCGTATGAGCGGAACTCACGATGGTCCTGACACGGGCTTTGTCTTTGGCGACCGTGGGGAAGCCGATGCCCGTGGCCAGAACGCCTTCCTTGAATAGCTCCGCCGAAAGCTGATGCGCGCGCGCGGCCTCGCCGACGATTACGGGCGTGATGGGCGTTTCGCTGATGCCGGTGTTGAAGCCAGCGTCTGCGAGGCCTTTCTTGAAGTAGCGCGTGTTGCTCCAGAGCTGTTCGATGCGCTCCGGCTCGTTTTCCAGGATCTCAAAAGCCGCGATGCAGGATGCGGCCACGGACGGCGGATGCGAAGTCGAGAAGAGGAACGGGCGCGCGCGGTGATAGAGGAATTCGATCAGGTCCTTCGTGCCGCAGACATAGCCGCCGAGGACGCCGATGGCCTTGGAGAGCGTCCCGACCTGAATATCGACGCGGCCATGCAGGCCGAAATGATCGATCGTGCCGCGTCCGTTGCGTCCCAGCACGCCGGAGGAATGCGCGTCGTCGACCATCATGATCGCGCCGTGGCGTTCGGCGTGCGCCACGAGTTCCGGCAGCGGGCCGATATCGCCATCCATGGAAAACACGCCGTCGGTGATCAGCAGCTTGCGGCCGGGAACGCTGGCCAGTTGCTCGAGAATCTGAGCCGGCCTTTGCGTGATCCTTGTGCGGGAAGACGTGAATCTTCGCGCGCGAGAGGCGGCAGCCGTCGATGATGCTGGCGTGGTTGAGCTCATCGGAAATGATGTGGTCTTCGGGCGTGAGCACCGCCGAGACGGTACCGGCGTTGGCGGCGAATCCGGACTGGAAAACGACGCAGGCTTCCACGTTCTTGAACTTTGCGATGCGGCGCTCGAGCTCCATGTGGAGGTCCATGGTGCCGGATATGGTGCGGACCGCGCCCGACCCGGCGCCGTACTTGCGGGTGGCCTCGATGGCGGCTTCGATGAGCTTCGGGTGCGTGGTCAGCCCGAGATAGTTGTTGGACGCGAGGTTGATGACGTCCTTGCCATCGAAGCGCGATTCGGCGGCGCTCGGCCCTTCGAGGATGCGAAGCCGCTGATACGTGCCGGTTTTTTTCCAGTCGGCGATTTGGTCGCCGAGGTAGGAGAGCGGGTCGAGGCGGGTCATATTCGTCTCTATTGTCGCGCGGTGCTCTGTTAGAGATACGGCGCAGCGAGTTCGTCGAATTCGGAGGGCGTTACGAGCTGGAACCGCAGCTCGAGCGAACTGAACAACCGGATCTCCTTCTGCATTTCTTCGTCGGGCACCTCAGAGCCCGCGATGTACAACTCACCGGCGGAGATGCGGAAAGGAATTGCACGCCACCGCCGGGAAACAGCGGCGGGCAGCGTGCGCGTCACCGGTATCGAGACGACGTTCTCATCCGGCTTGCCCAGCGGAAGATTGTTCTGCAGGCTCAGGGCGGCGTAGAGATCGCCTTCGGAGATCAGGCCCTGCGCTGACGAGGTATTCGCCGAGGCGCTCCCCGGGCTTGCGTGACGCCACCGCTTTCGCGAGTTGCTCCCGAGTGATCCATTGCGAGCCGGTGAGGATCTCGCCGAGACGTTTTCGCTTCGGCATGAGGGCCGTGCGATTGGGATATGCGTGTTCCGTCTTGACCCACGGGAGGGCGCGCGAGTGAACTTTCGCGTTGGCATAGCTGCAGATGGCACGTGAAGTGGCGATGCAGTTGATGAAATTCGCGACAAGAACGCGGATGGGCACGCCGCATGCGAAACGCCACCCATAGACCCGCGCGGAGCAAGCGGCGCGGATGCAGGTCTGCGCAGCCTGGATGACGAGGCCGGCACGGTAAATCGGGTAGTAGCGTGACAGATCGCGCGCGAGGTACCAGGCATGGTGAGCGGCATGAGCCCAGGTCCATGTGCCGAGGCCAAAGAGGAAGAGCACGTTGACGACGGGTGTGAGCAGGTTGGCGATGAGGCCTTTACGGTCGCGCCAGAACCAGTAGAGATGCGCGAAGGTTTCGCGGGCGGAATGGAATTCCCAGGATTGGAGCGTGATGCCCATGATCCAGCGGGTTCTTTGCCTGACGGCGAGAGCAAACGTCTGGGGGAAGTATTCGCGCGTTGCAATGGGTCGTGAGTGGCGGAAATGGATGGGGATGAACTTCTGGCGCAGGCCCAGGCGCTTGATGCGGAAGCCGTTCTCGTAATCCTCGGTGATGGAGGCGGATTCGAAGATGCGATTCGAATAGGCCGCAGCGAGCATTTCGAGGGCGCGGCGCGAGAAGCCCGTGCCGACGCCGTTCGAGGGGATAAAGCCGCCCAGCAGCTGCCTTGCGGGCATATCTTTGAACTGGAACTCGGCGAACTCGTCGCAGTAGACACCGTGCGAGAGTTGGGCGAGGGGAGTGGGAAGCGCCAGCACAGGGATTTGCACCATGTCGTTCGACTGCGCGTAGTAGTTGATCCAGCGCAGAGCGTCGGGGTCCATCAGGTCTTCGGCATCGTGGGTCAGGACCATCTCGAAGCGGACGCCGTGCTTCTCCTCGTACAGGAGCATGCGCTGGTAGATCCAGTTGAGATTGTCGGCCTTTGGACGTGGGGCCGTCATGCGGGGAAATGGAGATGTGAACGTTCGGATAGCGTCTGGCGGCTTCGCGGACGGCGGCGATGGTGGGAGCGTCGTTGGGATAGACACCGACGAAGAAGTCGCAGTTGGGGTAACGGAGCCGGGTGATGTTGTTGTCGATCATCTTCTGGATGACCTTGCTCTCTCGCCACAGCGCCACGAAGACGGCCATCGGACGGGGCGTGACGGCGTCGAGTTCCTCTTCGGACGGGGTGCGGTGGTTTGGATGGCGCGAGAATTTCCGCTGAACGTACGTGAAAACGGCGGCGATAGCGATGGTCAGTTCATCCAGGCTGTTGAGGAAAACCCAGAAGGCGAGGGGCGCCAGGAGGCTTGCAATCCAATGATCAAGCGTCAATTGACTTTCGGTCTCCTTCCAGCAGTGGTGGTGCGGGGAAATTTTTCTCTCAGATTTTTTCTGTCACAGCCCGTGAGTCTCCCGAACCACCGCTTGTTGACACCCGCGGTTCTGTAAAATTTATGCCTTGCTGACCCGCGACTGTGAAGGAGCGGTTTTTGACACCGGCTATGAACGGCTGTTTGATAACAGGAGCCACTCGGCGATGCGTTCGCGGAGAGCCGTAGCGGTCCAGGGGCGGGCAACAGGTCGGCGATGATGGCGAGGGAGTCGGCGCCGGCGTCGAGACAGGTTGTGGCGTTGCTCCTGGTGATGCCCCCGATGGCGACAAGGGGCTGGTCGGTGAGGGCGCGGACGGCACGCAGGCCTTCGATCCCGACGGTGGGATCAGGGCGGTCTTTGGAAGCGGTGGGGAAGACCGGGCCGAAGGCTACGTAGTCGACCGGCTCGGATGCTGCGGCGCGCATCTGGTCGGGATTGTGGGTGGAGAAGCCGATGAGGGCGTTGGGTCCGATGACCGTGCGGGCGTCGGCGGGGAGGAGGTCGTCTTGCCCCAGGTGCAGGGCGGCGTGCAGCAGGGTGGCATAATCGGCGCGGTCGTTGACGACGAAGAGCGCGTTGGCGTCATGGCAAAGGGCGGCAATTTCGCTGGCCTGAGCGAAGATTTCACGGCTCCAGAAAGCTTTGTGACGGAACTGGAGGATTCGGGCGCCGCCCTCGAGCAGAGCCGCGGCGGCGTGGACGGGATGGAAGTCGAGGCGATCCAGGGTGGTTGTGTCGAGGATGGGGTAGACGCGCGGGAGCTTCAAGGATGATCGTACCGCGCGTGCAAATCAGCGTAAGCTCAACATGGCGCTGGCCAGCGTGATGAGATTCGTTTGGGCGAAAGGTTCGATTTCATCCGAATAACTCCACCAGATCCCCAAACCGCTTCACCACAACCAGCCGATCTCCGCCGTCTCGAATCTCCGCACGTTCCAGCGTCCACGTCCGTTCGTGTGGCACAAAAACCGCCCGCAAACCCGCCTCGAGCGCCGGATTGATATCCGATCGCGGACTGTTCCCGATCATCCACGTTCGCCCCGGATCGAAGCTCCGCACGCGCGCGAGCTGCGCATAAGCTTCGCAATTCTTCTCCTTCACAATCTCGCAGTGCGCGAACAACGGCCGCAGTCCCGAGAGGTCGATCTTGCGATTCTGTTCCGCCGGCTCACCCTTCGTGAACATCGTCAGCTCGTGCTTTTCCGCGAGAAAAGGCAGCGTCTCGGCCACGCCCTCCATCAGCTCGATTTCCTGCGTAAGGATCTGGTGCGCGAACGCGCTCACGCGCTTGAGGTCGTGTTCCTCCACCGCCCGTTCCGCGAGGTGAAGGTAGCACTGGCTCAGATTGCGTCCGAAATTCACCGCGCCATAGCCGTGAACTTTGTTATTCTCGCGCTCGATATTGTCGAGGATTCCCCGAACCTCATCCGGAGTCAGCGACGAATGATTCAAATACGCGCAGAACTCGTCGAACGCCTGTTCAAAGTAGATATTGTTTTCCCAGAGCGTATCGTCGGCATCGAAAATCAGATGCTGTCTCCCGTTGGCAGAACGAGCTACTCCCATCCTCAGTAGCGCACCGGGGCCACGTGCTCAAGAAGGAAAGGAATCTCCACGAGGACATCCACCTCTACCGGCACTCCATGCCGCGTGGCCGGATCAAACTCCCATTTCGCCAGAGCCTCTTCGGCGCTCCGGTTCAAGCGATCGTCGAGGCCGCGCACCAGTTCCACATTCGAAACATGCCCGTCCTTCGCGATCACGCACGCCAGTTGCACTTTGCCCTCGACATGCTCCGCAGCGGCAGCGGCAATGTACTTGGGATCGACCTTGCGATGCGCCACGGGAGGCGCAACTGGTGCAAGCCCCGCTTCGCGCGCTGTGCGGTCCGCGTACCACATGAGCCAGCTACCCGAGTAGCTCGTCAGGTTGGGCATCTGGATCGCCATCATATAAACATCGCGGCCGGTGAATCGCGGATCGGGCGCGCTCGAAACCTTTACCGCACCGGCCGTTTTTGCGGCAGGCGCAGTCTTCGGCGCGCTCTCCGGCTTCGGCTCGTTCACGCGCGCCAGCGCGCGCAACGTTCGTGATGAAGTAGGTGCCGCGAAGGCATCGGCGAGCAACTCCGTTTTGCTGTCTTTGTCCCCCCGCACATAGAGATCGGGAACCGTGAGGCCCTTGGCCTCGCCCGCCGCATTCGCGCCATCCGGCCGAAGCTTCGGTCCCGCCGAGAACTGTGCCGCGCTCGAACTTTCCGGCATCCGGATCGGCACGTCCACCGGATTCAGCCCGATCGCCGCCACATTGAGGTCGCGCGAATTCGCCATCTCGACATTGGGCGCAGGATCGTCCACCAGAGCCACTTTCGCAGCCGCCCCGGCCTTTCCCGTCGCAGGCGCGGTAAACGGCCGCGTCGGAGCCTTGACCGTATAGTTCGACGCCGGCAGATCGTCTGCGTTTGGATTCAGTTCCACGGACGGCGCATTATTCACCATTGCCACCTCAGTAACCTTCTGCGGCACTAGCCGTGGCGGCGGAACGAAGCGCTTCACCACCTTCACTTTTACGGTTAGTGTCAGCGGCTCGACGGTTTGATCCGGTAGCGCGGGCGCATTCGCGGCCAACTGCACCGCTGGCGCCGGCTTCTGAATATCCGGCGGCGCCACGAACGGCTTCTTCACTTCCGGAATCCTGATCGCCAGAATGTTCGGCATTTCCACCGGCGTCACTTTTACCTCGGGCGCCGGCGTCCACACCATCCGGATCTTTTTCGGAGCATCCTTGCGCGAAGCCACCATCTCCTGTTTCGCCTGCACCTCCGCCTTCAAAGGTTTCTGTTCGGCCTTCGCCTCCGGCGGCGTCACATCCGGCAGGCTTTTGAGCCGATACCAGACCAGCTTCTCTTCCTTGCCCGCGATGGCCTGCCTATATTCCGACTGCGACCGTTCGAGAAGCCTGATCTGCGGCGTATTCATGAGCGCGAGGAAGGCCGCGCCGTGTATCGCCGCGGAAACAGCCAGCGGCTTCAGCCGTCTTGGCCTCCCGGCGCCGTCGATGTAAATCGATAACGACATTTCGTTATGACGCGGTCACCGGCATGTGCCCGGACCCGTTTTTCGGCGCCGACCGTCTCATCGTCTCGGCATACTTCCGCCGCTCGATATACCTGTCCGCGAAATTCGCGAACATCCGCAGCCTCTCCGACTCCGAACGGCTACGCTGTACCAAATTCTGAAAATCGAGATCTTGCACGCCCTGCGCTAGTTCAAAACTGAGAAACGGATTCTCCGGATCCGGCGTTCGCTCGCTCGATTCGTCGAGCTCCCGCTGAATCTTCGCAAGCTGTTCGATGGCCAGCTGCCGCAGACCGGGGTCGGCTGGCGCGGTATCCTCGTCGAAGAAATACTCCACTTCGCCCCGCAGATAATCTTTTTCTTGGTCGAGCGACACAATTTCAAACCGCCGCTGCCCTCTGGCAATCAGATCGAATCGCCCGTCAGGATAACGCCGCAAGACTTGCTCCACCACCACCGTGCAGCCCGCGTTCGCAATACCGTCGTCCTTCGCCAGCACGATCCCGAATTCCGAACTCCGCGCTTCAGCTTCGCCGACCATCTTCTTGTAGCGCTCCTCGAATATGTGCAGCGGAATGGCGCTTCCCGGGAACGCTACGAGTTGCAGCGGAAACAGGGGTAGCAACCGGTTCATAGTGCTATTATTGCGTTTCTCCGATCCGAATGGGTTCTCTAACGTGAGTTCGCTCAAGGGAAAGGTCATCATCATTACGGGTGCATCGGACGGGATCGGCGCATGTCTCGCCGCCGCGCTCAAAAAGCACGGCGCGAACCTCTGCCTGACAGCCCGGAATGAGGCAAGGCTTTCGACGGTCGCTCCCCCGGATCATCTGATCGTTCCCGGCGACGTGACCCTCGATTCTGTCCGCTCCGCGATCGTCGCCAAGACCATTGAGCGCTGGGGCAAGATCGACATTCTGATCAACAATGCCGGTCGCGGCTCCTACTATCCCGCGGCCACCACTTCGCTCGATGAGGCCCGTGCTGTTTTCGATCTCAATTTCTTCGCACCGCTCGCGCTCTCCCAACTCGCTTTGCCCTTTCTGCGGCAGACGCGCGGCACGCTGGTAAACATCGCTTCCATCGCCGCGGAGGTCAGCCTGCCCTGGCTACCCATTTATTCCGCGAGTAAGTTCGCTCTGGCGGGCATTACAGCCGCCCAGCGTACCGAACTAAGGCGCGACGGCGTCCATGTCATGGGGGTCTTTCCCGGTTACGTGAAGACTGATTTTCAGGCTCATGCCGCCGGCGAACACCCGCCCACCCGCGTCGTTCAGGGCAAAAGATTTGCCGTCTCAGCGGAAGAGTGCACGGAGGCAATTGTCCACGGCATGACACATCGCAGACGGACGGTGGTCACGCCTCATTCCGGCTGGCTGTTGGTCTGGGCGAACCGGTTCTTCCCGTCGTTTGTCGAATCGCAACTGGAGCGGGCACTCCGTGCAGGATAGAACGCCGGATGGAACATGGATAGCACTCTGAAACGATCGCCAGGCGTCTACCTGACCGGCTTCATGGGATCAGGCAAGACCACCGTTGCCAGAGCGCTCGCTGACCGCGTGGGCTGGGAGTTTGTGGATCTCGACGCCGAAATCGAGGCCGCCGAGAACGCAACCGTCGCCGAGATTTTCGAATCCCGTGGCGAGCTCGAGTTCCGCCGCATCGAAACCGACATGATCCGCCGCGTAATGCGGATGGTGGAGCGAGGCTTGCCTACCGTGATCGCGCTCGGCGGCGGATCGTTCGTGCAGCCCGCCAATGCGGCGCTTCTCGCGAACCACGGCATTTCGATCTGGCTCGATTGCCCGTTCGAGCTCATCGTGCAACGTGTCACTGATTCCGAATCGAGACCGCTTGCGCGCGACGCCGAGGGGTTTCGCAAGCTCTACGACGAGCGCCGCGATGCCTATGGCCGCGCCCACTACCGCATTGACGGGGCCTGTGAAGTCGACCGCGCTGTTCAGTTGATCATGGAGCTGCCGTTCTGGAAGTGATGGCACATGAAACATAAACTGCGCCGCGATGCCAAAGCCATTCTGATGGCGGCACTTGCTGCGGCCGACCCCACGGCGGCCGTAGATAAAGTGCTTCGCGGACGCGACGACCTCGATCGCTATGAGCGAATCTTCGTCGTCGGGGCAGGGAAGGCCGGAGGCACGATGGCGCGCGCAACTGAGCGCTTCCTCGGCTCGCGCATTTCCGCCGGCTGCGTCAACGTGAAGGATGGCGATAGCGCGAAGACGCAGTTAATCGAACTGCGGCCTTGCGGCCACCCCATGCCCGATGAACGCGGAATCATCGGCGCCAAACGCATCGAAGCCATCTGCAGCGAGGCCGGTGAGAACGATCTCGTGATCTGTCTGCTTTCCGGTGGTGCGTCCGCCCTCTCGCCCTATCCCGCGCCGCCCATCACGCTCGCTGAAAAGCAGGAAACCACCAGGCTGCTGCTGGCCTGCGGTGCCACCATCCACGAGATCAACGCCGTTCGAAAGCATATTTCCGCCATCAAGGGTGGACAACTCGCGCGCATCGCCGCGCCGGCCCGCGTGCTCAGCCTGATCCTGTCGGATGTGGTTGGTGATGATCTGGATGTGATCGGCTCCGGCCCCACCGCCCCTGACGCTTCCACCTTCGAAAGCGCGTATGGCGTTCTGGAAAAATACGAGCTGCGGGAGCGCGTTCCGGTTCGCGTCCGCGAGCGATTGCGGAACGGCGCCACCGAAACGCCCAAAGCCGCCGATCCCCTCTTCGAAAAAGTCGAAAACATTATCGTCGGCAGCAACCAGCAGTCGCTCGAATCCGCCGCCCGCCAGGCGAAGGAAATGGGCTACCGCACGCTGATTCTTTCCAGCACCATACAGGGCGAAACGCAGGATGTCGCGCGCATGCATGCCGCCATCGCGCGCCAGATCCGGATGCACGGAGAGCCCGTGCGCCCTCCCGCATGCGTGATCTCCGGCGGCGAGACCACAGTCACCATGTCCAACGGCTCGTCTGGCAAAGGCGGCCGGAACCAGGAGTTCACGCTTGCCGCGGCGCTTGATATCTCGGGACTCGAAGACATGCTCATTCTCAGCGCAGGCACCGACGGCACCGACGGTCCCACCGATGCCGCGGGCGCCATGGCCGACGGCGCCACGGTCACGCGAGCGCAATTGAGCGCCACCGACGCTCTTTCCGGCCACGACGCCTATCCGTTTTTCGCCGAGGCAGGAGATCTCGTCATCACCGGCGCTACCGGCACGAACGTAATGGATTTACATTTGATACTGGTGAGTTGAGAAATTCTTCCCACGGGCACAGCGCCCGTCGGTTGTGCTCCTTCAACGCGGCTCTGCCCTGCCGGACCGCCCACCTGCTTTCGAGCAATCTTCGTCCCACGCGGGCCATCGCATTGGCATCGTCCACCGGTGCGATCCAACTCCGCGGCGCCCAGTCGATCGCCGCCGAGACCACGCTCGGTACGCCTTCCGCCACTCCGTCCGCAGTCACCACATTGAAGCTCTCCGTGTAACTCGGCTGCAACAAAAGGTGCATGTGCCGCACCGTCTGCCGGAATTGCGGCCAGGGCTGCCAGCCGTTTTCGACCAGTTTCACATGGGCCAGACCGTTCATCATTTGCCGGACCGCATCCATCACCGCCCCGGCGCCTTCGTTTCGCCCCGACGAACCCAGAACTCCAGATCGGCGCGTTTCGCGTTGGCGATTTCGAGCGCCGCGCCGGCCGCGGTCATGAGGTTTTTCAGAACACGTGTCGCGCCGAAAGCTCCGATCCGTAGCGTGCCCGCTTTGTAGCGATCGCGCTTCGGCTGGTGGTCATCCAGGTAATACATATTAGGGAGATAGGCGCAGGGTACGCCGTATACTTCCGGCACCCAGTTCGCGAAACGTTCGCAATTCCCAGCCATGCGAAAGTTCCATGACGTGCGGCGAAGTTCCAGCCCCTCACGTACCATCCGCATCGCGCTCGGGTCGGCTTGCAGGAAGCCCAGGTTCGAATGGCACGTTACGGCAAACTGCGTTTCTTTGAAATCGGCGTACATCTGCGCCAGATCGCTCGTCGCAATCCACGGCGCTGAAATCACCACATGTGACGCCTCGGCGGTCCGCAGGCGTGTTCGTAATTCCGCGGCACTGGTAATCGCCCAGACATCCGCTGTGACCCCCATCGCGCGAAGACCTTTCGCGGTGTTGAGCGCCGTCACTCCCAATCCGATATGGCTGATCGCGCGATTCGCGGCGAAGTTTTTATAGGCAAGTACGACAGACATTGATTTCTCGATCTGACAGTACACGCCGCAGAGCGGCTTCCCGGCGCGCGTTTCCGCTAAGTGATTGATGTCAAAACGAAAAAAGTCCTGGAACTTTGGTTACGGGCAAATTGGAGAGAAAAAAATACGGTTTAGGCGGGTTTAGGCGACTTGAGTCGGTTTGTATGCGTCCGGCTCTTCGTGCGAAGATTTACGGCGCTCCACCGCGCGGAACCCCAGGTCGCAACTCCGGCAGCGATAACGTCTTTTTCCGGTGAAGCACACCATGATCCGCTCCCAAAGGTGAAGCTTCCGAATCGAAAGATGATTGGAAGTACACCTCGGGCAAGGCATAAACTGAAGATAAAGCATCACCGCTGGTCATGTCCAGTTTACTTCGGTTACGTTCTTCGTCGGACCGTGCGGAATACCTCCAGAAGTCGGGTGGGTATCGCCGCCTTCGTCGTCTGTGAAATAATCAAATCAGCCTACGCAACGAAAAGCTTGCCCCTGTTGCGTCTCGTTTTTTAGTTCCTGGCAATCCGAAAGAGTGAGGTTTTTAACGTGGCTAAGCGGTACCGTGGCCAGAACTATCCGTCAGTCCCGCAGAATCGGACCTATGTTCCGACCCGCAGCGCGCAGAAGCCGCCATTTTACGCGGACATCGAGAATGCCAGCAAGTGGGCGCCCGACGCTCCGGAATGGCAGGCCTTCGCGCGGGACGTTGTGAATATGCCGGAAACGATGGTTCCCGCGATTCAGGAAGCGATCCGCCAGCAGCGCTGGAAGATAGCTCCGAACCCGCTGGCATCCATCCGCACCGCCGCCCATCAGGAGGCAAAACGGATGGGACTCACCTAATGCTGGGCCGCCGGTTCCCGCGGCTTCAGCCGCGGTTCCCGGATGCCCTTCCAGACGCGGCTAACGCCGTGTATACCAGTTAGCCCAGCCAGTTCCGATGCCCGCTGTCAGGCTGCCGTAGCCCCCGCAGCTGCGGGAAACCCGGCATCCGCCTTGATCTCTTCAATCTGCCGTGCATGCCGCTCTGTATGCAAACCCAGCAGAAGAAGCCACTGGTAGCAGTCGAGCTCGCCGAAAGCGCCGTGATGCTGCGTGTAACTCCGCAAATCGGCGCGCGTTTCCGCGGTGAATTCGGCGCTCTTGCTTCGCGTTTTCAGGAACTCTGCGAGCAGTTCGCCCCCATCCGTGATTTTTCCCTCGGGCCGTGCTATTTCCGGAGCCTGGCGCCGTTCCGTCCGGTCCGGGACCACCTCCATCAACGCCGCATCCTTCTCCCGCACGCTTGCCGGAACCTCCACGGGTGACCCCTGCACCTTCTCCCCGATGAATCCCATCACGCGATTCTCCACCCGCGTGACATGTTCCACGCAGTCTCCGATCGACCAGCGCCCTTCCGCCGGGTGGAAAACCCATTGCTCCGCCGATAAAGCCTGCACCAGACGCAGCAGCCGCTGCCGGCTCACTGCCAGATGATGCGCCGCCAATTCCCGTTCCTGTTCGTTCATAGAGTTCCTTTCTTTCTATTATCTGTACAAATTCCGAACCATCTCCCGAATCGCCGCCGGCACCAGCTCGCGCCAGTCCTCGCCGCGCTCCATTCGCCGCCGCACCTCCGACGATGAAACGTCATCCCAGTCCGCCGCCATCCTCAGCCTGATAATTCTCTCGCTGTGATGTCCGGCCGGTTCATATTCTCCCTGGCGCGCGGCGACCAGCAGGTGATGGCGTCGCAACAGTTTGTCGAACACGCCCGGCGTGCCGTAATCCCAGGCCGCCATCCTCTCCACCGCATCGCGTCCGGCCAGCAGCACAATCTCCGTCCCTTCGCCGAATTGCTCCCGGGCCTCTTCCGCAATCTCCGCATAGAGTCCACCTTCGGAGACTGCCACCGAAAAGCCCGATTCTCTTTCCGCCAGGCGCACGAGCATCCGCTTACGATCCTCGAAGCCGGCGCCTTCGAAGCCTTTGTGCGGAAATGCCCGGGGTAACACCCAGACCACTTCGTCGACGCGAGCCAGCGCCGCGCGAGCCATCTCGACGTGCGCCACCGTTGGCGGATTCCATGCGCCCGGGAACACCGCCACGCAACGTGGATTCCCTCGATCGCGATATATCAACTCAAGTGCCAACAGAACCTTTGTAATACAGGCAGCTTTATGTACCGCATAAGCCCCGCCGTTCGTATACAGTGGAAGAAAACATGTTCAGCTGGATATGCCCTCAATGCGGGCACGATGTTCCGCCCTCGCAAACAGAATGTCCGTTCTGCGCCGAAAGGGCGAAGGAAGCTGCGGCGGCTGCCCCTCCCATGCCGCCTCCGCCGCAAATGCAGCCGAATCCGTGGCAGACCCCGCAACAACCGCAGCCCCCGTACCAGCAACCGCCCCAATACGCACCACCAACGCAACAATACGCGCCGCCGCAGCAGTACAGCTCGCCGCCACCACCCCCTCCGCCGCAGTATGCACAGCAGCCTCAACCTCCGCAATATCCGCCGCAGTATGCGCAACAGCCTCCGGCTGCATGGACGCCACCCCCCGAGCAGACCGGACGCCCGATGTGGCTCATGGTCGTCGGCTCCGCTCTGGCCTTCCTGCTGGTCATTGGTGCGATTTACTATGGCGTGGAACACTTCGGCAGCGGCAACCCGGCGGAAAAAGCCGGACTCGAAAACCCGGCGAACGCCTCGAAGCAGAAAGTCAGCAATCCGCTGCAGAAATATCTCGAAGTGGTGGGAATCCGCATGATGGCCGAGAACAAGAAGCCCGTCGCGAAGTTTCTGGTGGTCAACCACTCCGGCGCCGAGATCACGCACCTAGAGGCCAGCGTCACCCTGTGGGCCAGCACCTCGCGCTCCGAAGAGGATTCCATCGGATCCTTCAGCTTCAGTCTTCCGGCGATCGGCGCCGACAGCTCCAAAGAGCTGACCGAGCCGCTCAAGACCAAACTCAAGATGTACGAACTCCCGGACTGGCAGAACGCTACTGCCGAAATTCAGATCACGTCGCCGGCTGCCGACTCACAGTAAGCCGACTCACAGTAAGTCGGCAACAAACCGCGACCGCTCGCGATCCTTGCGGGCGCGGTCCACGTCGAACACCTGGCCGTGCATCACAATCCACACACCCGGTGCCAGCACGCGCGCCGCGAACAGGCTTTCCGTCAGGTTCTGCAAGCCGTCCGACCGCTCGAAGCCGAGTGGAGTCATCGCTCCCGTAAGAACGATCGGATACTTCAGTTCACCCAGCCGCTGCTTCAGCAATCGCCCCGTCTCGACCATCGTGTCGGTACCGTGCGTAATCACTACAGGCCCCGCGTCCACACTCGTTCGCACGGCCGCCAGCACAATCTCGCGATCCTCTTCCGTCATCTCGAGGCTGTCTTTATTCATGAGCGGCATCACGTCGATCTGCGTATCGGGCAGCCGCAACTGCTGCAGGTAACGGTCGATCTTGGCCGTCAGATTCTCCACTTGCCCGGTCTGTTCCGAGTAGATCTTCTCGATCGTCCCGCCTGTCGTAATCAGATGGATGGTGGTCAAGCAAGCAGTGTACCCGCTTGCAAACGCCCGCCCGGGTGATATAGTGGTTTCTTCATGTCAGGCGTTCGCTATTACTTTAACTTTCGATTTTGGAGTCCCACACCATAGTGGCGTTGGTCTGATCCGGTTTTAAAGATTACCAACCCACTCGACAGAGTGGGTTTTTTCATTTTGAGGGAAGGTTTTTTACAAGGTTCAAAAATGATCATTTCGATGCGGCCTCATGCCACCAGACAGGAAGTGGAAAATGTCAAGCAGCGGATTCAGGAATTCGGCTTCAGAGTGCACTCCATTGAAGGCGAGGAGAGAGTTGTGATCGGCGTCGTCGGTGTCGGCGGTGATGTGGAAGCCTGTCTCGAATCGCTCGAAGCAACCCCGGGCGTGGAGAAAGCCATGCGCATTTCCGCCCCGTACAAATTCGTCAGCAAAGAGTTCCGCAAAGACAAGACTGTGATCCGCGTCGGCCGCGCCGAAATCGGTGGGGACAACTTCGTCACCATGGCCGGCCCCTGCTCCGTCGAAAGCGAAAAGCAGATCATGGAAACCGCCGAGGCCGTGGCAAAGGCCGGCGCGACCATCCTGCGTGGTGGCGCATACAAGCCCCGCACTTCACCCTATGATTTTCAGGGCATGGAAGAAGCCGGGCTCAAGCTGCTCGCCAAGGCGCGCGAAGCCACCGGACTCGCCATCATCACCGAAGTCATGAGCGATCGCGATGTCGAACTCGTAGCGCAGTATGCCGACATCATGCAGATCGGCGCTCGCAACATGCAGAACTTCGCGTTGTTGAAAGTGCTCGGACGCTGCGGCCGCCCCGTTATGATCAAACGCGGTCTCAGTTCCACCATCAAGGAATTGCTGATGTCGGCTGAGTATGTGGTCGCGCACGGTAATTCCCAGGTCATGTTGTGCGAGCGCGGCATCCGCACCTTCGAAACCGCTACCCGGAATACGTGCGATATCTCGGCCGTCCCGGTGCTCAACGAAATGACGCATCTGCCGGTCATCATCGATCCCAGCCATGCAGCCGGAAAGCGCAGCCTGGTTCCTGCGTTGGCGAAGGCGGCCGTGGCTGTCGGCGCCGATGGAATGATCGTCGAAGTGCACCCCTGCCCGGAGAAGGCCGTCAGCGATGGCGCCCAGTCCCTCACCATCGAAGGCTTCCGCGAAATGATGCGCAATCTTTCCGGCTATGTTGAATTGTGGAAGCAGGAGCGCGTAGCCGATCTGGCAGTGGCTTAGCAGGATGATACTTACCGAGCCGCGACCGCAAGGGAGTCGGTTGGCACCATCGCAGGAATGACGCGAAGACCCATAGTTGCGGCTGTCCTGCTGGTGGCTGCGGTGTCGGCCGTCGCGCTCTACCGCATCCATGCGACTCGCGCGTTCTTCAACCCGCCCGCACTGTTATCGCGCTTTCCCTCCGAAGACGCGCTCGTGATGAGCGCCGACTTCGCGACGCTCCGCCGCGCCGGTCTTCTTACTGTCTCGAAGGTTCCTTTCGAGCCCGAATATAAACAATTCCTCGACGGCACCGGCTTCGACTACAAGCGCGATCTCGACTACCTCGTGGCATCTTTTTCCCGTAGCGGGACATACTTCATCGCCCGCGGCCGCTTCGACTGGAAGAAACTTCGCGATTATGCCGCACACCAGGGCGGCTCCTGCTATGAGGACCTCTGCCGCATGCAGGGCAGCACACCCGAGCGCCACATCTCGTTCCTGCCGCTGCGATCGGACGCGCTCGCCCTGGCCGTCAGCACCAACGATCTCGCTGCAACACTGCTCACCAAAACCGCCGCGCCCATCACAACGCCGCTGCCCGCTGCACCCGTCTGGCTTTCCGTCCCGGGCGCCGAACTCCGCCGTCAGGACGCACTCCCCCCGAGCACCCACTTGATGCTCTCCGCGTTGACCCGGGCCGACCGCGTGGTGATCACGCTGGGCCCCGGCGGACCTCAAGGAATCGAAGCGCAACTCCAGGCGACGTGCAACTCGCAGGACGATGCGAAGGTGCTCGCCAGCCAGCTTCGCTCCACCACAGGCTTGCTGAAAGAGGCTCTTGCACGAGACAAGAACGCCGCGGATGGCGAAGTGACCGCCATGCTCACTGCGGGAGTTTTCGATCAGACCGACCGCAAGGTCACCGGCAACTGGCCCGTGCGGAAGAGTCTGCTGGACGCTCTGACCGACGGGCTTTGATCTGCGGCGCGCCAGGCTGTTGATAAAGCGAATGGAATTCGCGCCACGTTTCCCGCCAGAATTGGCGGAATGTCCGGCCGGCGAATCGGAAGACGGCGTTGTGCTCCACCCAGACGAGCGCCGCTGTGCCGGCTAACAACACGACGTGCGATGTTTTGATGAGAGCTTGAGTCAGCGGGCGATGCCTGCTCTGAAACCGGCTAAGCAGGAAAGCCTGGAAACGCAGGTGGCCGGCCTCTTCCTCGAAGATGCGCTGGCAGATGCCTCTTAGCAGCAGCGAACCTGTGGCGTCGCGTAGCGCGGAATAATAGGGCCGAGCCAGGACTTCGGCGGTCACGAGAACTTTCAGACACAGCTCCAGGCTCGCCAGCCCGCGCAGCCACCGGAAAACCGTGTGAACCCAATGCCTCCGCAGGCAAGGCGCATTCTCCACCTGCAGGAATTGCGCAAGCACTCTGCTGTGCCGCTGTTCTTCGCAAAAGAAAAGCTTCAGGGCGGCGACAAGCTCCACGTCTCCCGTGTCCTGCGCAAAGCGTTTTGCGCCCTCCAGCATGCGCGCGCCACTGGCGCCTTCCCCAAGCTGAAACTGCTGAATGGAGGGGATCACCGCCCGCCTTTCGGATTCCGTCAGGCGGCCCCCGTCAGCCCAGGGAAATATCGGATCATGCCTGTTTTTGTGGAAGTAATGGACCCAATCGCAGGAAGTAGCAACTTTGGCCATGGGATGATCATGGCATGAATTACTTTGTATTGTAAAGTGATTTGATGATACCGGCCGCACGTAGCTTCGCGATCCGGCCAATGAGCCTCATCGGAACGGGTTTGGTGAGCGGGAACCGGACCGTCCCCTTTCGCACTTCGTAGCCTCGGAGTTCGTCTTCCAGCCCCGCGAAAAACGTCCCCGATGCGGCAAACAACGAGTAGTGTTCCTTGAAGCCGGCGAAATAAAGCATCGCCTTTCCGTGCAGCTTGTATCCGGGAATGCGATACCCGATTCCCTCCACTGCCTCCGGAACGGCTTTTCTGATCGCGGCGCGCACCTGTTCGAGCTTTGGCTGCATCGCCTCGGGCTGCGCGGCAATGTACGCTTCAACCGATTCTGGAATGCCTGGCTGCATACCCACATTTTATGGGCGAATTGATATAAACTTACCCTGAAAATTGTCCGCGAACGCGACATGAACATCCGCAAACTGCTCGATTGGCGCAAGCTCCTGATCTATTCGCATCGCTGGCTGGGCATCGGCATCATCGTGATGTTCCTGGTCTGGACGCTCTCTGGCGTAGTCCTCATGTATTACGGCCACCCGCAGATCACCACCGGAGAGCGCCTGCTGCGCCTCGCGCCCATCGACTTTTCGACCGCAACGGTAACGCCCGCTCAGGCGGCAGCGAAGGCGGGCATCAAGCCCTCGCGCGTGCGATTGTCCATGTATGCCGGCAGGCCCGTGTACCGGATCACCCGCAACAGCATCGGCAACTGGTCCACGGTCTATGCCGATACCGCTGAAGTCCTTCCCCGCATGGGCCGCGAGCGAGCCCTGCAGTGGATGAAGCAATTCGTTCCCGAGTATGCGTCGGCCATGACGTACGACGCATATCTCGAGAGCCCCGACGAATTCACCAGAATTCCCACACTGGCCGGATTTCTTCCGCTGCATCGCATTGCGATGAACGATCCCGCGGGCCACGAATACTACATCTCCGAGAAGAGCAACGACATCGTTCAGGAAACGGACCGGCGCGGCCGCATTCTCGCCATCTCCGGCTACGTCCTTCATAACCTGTTCTTCTTCCGGCAGCGCACGTGGTGGACGCCGTTTCTGGATTTCATCGCCTGGACCGCCATGCTCATGGCGATGACCGGTATCGTCCTCGGAATCTGGCGGGTGGCGCTCAAGCCGCGATTCCGCCACAAAGGCGTTTTGTCTTACACTCCCTACTCCGGCTGGATGAAGTGGCACCACTATGCCGGCCTCGCCTTTGGCCTGTTCTCAATCTCCTGGATACTGAGCGGAATGATCCCCATCACCACGTTCCCGATCCCCGGGTGGTCGCAGGTAGCGAAGCGCGTCGAAAGCAACGGCGAGGGTTTCATCATGGGGACTCCCACCGTTTCCCCCGCATCGACGATGACGAAGGACATGGCGCGCGCTATCACAGGTGGCCCTTTGAACCTGCAACCGATCCAGCTGGAAAACCTGCGGAAGGCAATCGCGCAGATCGAGGTACAGTTCGCTCCGAAGGAAGTGGAACTCATACAGTTCCGAGGCGAGCCCTTCTTCCTCGCCTACCAGCCGCCCACTACGAAAGAAGCGGCGCGAACACTGGACGACGAACAACGCGATCAACATCGTAAATCTCCCGCAGGATAATCCGCACCTGTTCGTCTCGATCCGCCATCCGGAGAATGGCGTGATGACGTCGTTCAGCAAAGAGGTGATGGAACAGGCGTCACGTGAAGCCATGCCGAGTGTTCCCGTCATCGATAGCGAATGGCTGACCCGCTACGACAATTACTATCACCAGACGACCACGTCATTCGAGCTGGGCCGGCACAAGCCCGCTTATGTGCTGCCTGTGCTGCGCGTACGCTACAACGACGAGAACCAGACCTGGCTGTATTTCACGCCGTCCCTCGGCCAGATGGTGAAGTTCGACAAGCGCGATCGCGCGAACCGATGGCTCTATTACGGTCTGCACGCGATGGACTGGCCGGGTCTGTTCCAGCGCCGGCCGTTGTGGGATATCGTCACGATCGCCTTGCTGGCAGGCCTTGCGGCGATGAGCGTAACGACTATGTTGCCGGCTTTCCGCAGGCTGAAGCGGCACGCTGTGCATGGCTGGAAATGGGCGTTCCGACCGAAGAAAGCGATAACTGCCCGAAGGCCCGAGTGGGCCGTCTCCAACCGAGATCGCATCGCCGGGGATTAACGCCGCTAGCAGGGCGCTGAAAACCGGCATTTCGTTATCGCTTGCCGACCCGCGCAACTCACGAACTGCCCTGATTTTCTGAGCCGCGACTTTCATGGTAGGTAAATGTCAAGCGAAGACGCAAAATTCCCGGGGCTTCCGTGAGGAAGACCAGAACAGGTTAGTGGTCGCAGCACCGAACAGCGTTTTTGATCTTTGCCGAAGGGATCCGGAACAGGCCGGTCACCAGACATTCATTTGCCGGATCGTGTCCCGGGGGGAACAACGTCACGGAAGATGGAGTCGTAGCTAAACCCTCCAGCCCCAAAACAGTAAAAACGGCGGCATAACAGGAGCCTGTTTGCCGAGTCGCGGCTCCGCGGGGTCTGGAGGGAACCTGTTCACAACGGCTGCGCCATTGTGCGAGTCAGACGCCGAAGCGCTTCACCCGGATGAGTCTGGCCGCCTATTCCTCAGCGAGTTGGTCGCCACCAGTGCTCGCCTCCGCTTCACCGGCAAGAGAACTGATTCACTCGGATAGATCTGCATGCCTGAAAAAACGCACGCTCAGGCCGCCTCTATATGTTCGCCGGCGGCTTCACGCTGGCCGGCGAAGAAAGCCCGGTCGGCCGCCATCAGATAAGCCACCAGTTTGCGCGCCACCGCCAGCGTCGCCCGATTGCGATGTCCGCCTTTTGCAATCGCTTTACGATGCACTTCTTTCAGCTTCTCGTTGTACATCGGCGCCAGTTTCGCAGTTTCGATCAGCGCGCTCTGCAGATACGCGTTGCGTTGTTTGGAAAGCGGCCCGCGCTTCTGCTGGCCGGCCGATTCGCGCAGCGCGCTGGTCAGCCCGCAATAACTCATGGCATGTTTGATCGAAGGAAAACGCTCCGGCGTGGCTGCTTCCAGTGCCCAGCCCAACGCCGTCACTGTCCCCACTCCGTCAATCCGGCATAACGCTTTCACTCGCTCCTCCAGGGCAGGATGACGCGCCAGCATACCCTTCAGCCGCCGGTCCATGGCCTGCAGCGTCGTCACCTGGGCGCGATTGAACTCCAGCAGTGGCCGCAGTTCCTGGCCGATCCACTCGTTGTCCTTCACCAGGCTCTCGAAATAGCGTTTGCCGTGCAGACGGCGTCGTTCGTATTCCACCCCGGCCCCCATCAGCAATCCCGCCGTCTTGTTCTTGAACATCACGGTTTCTTCCACCAGCAGGCGCCGGAATCGCAACTGCTGCCGCAAAGCTCCCAGTTCCGGCGAAATTACGAAACAGGACGGAAACAGGTTGCACCGCAGCAGGTCCGCAATGGTGCGGGCATCGATCTTGTCGCTCTTTTTCTTCCCCGCGCAGATTGCTTTCATGCGCGCCGCGTGCCCCATCTCGAGCTTTGCGGCATGCGGCTTCAGATGCTCGTAAATCCAGTGGCTGAATATGGTCGCTTCCATCGCGCCATGCCATGGCCCCGGCAGCGTCTTTACCCATTCGCTCAGCGCCGTTCGCGTGGCCGGAATGCTGCCCTCCTTCACGATTGCACCCTCTGCTGTCTTAACGCAGAAGGCGATCAGTTGCTTATGTACGTCCAGTCCGACAAAATAAACTCGCATAGGTAGTTTCTCCACAATCGGGTTTGAGGAACCTTCGGGCTCCTCCCTCGATTGTGGAGAATCCCGAGCTCCCTCTACCTACGCATTCAAACAGTAATGGAGCGGTAAGAAGCGTTCAGGCAACATCGGATTCAGAGTAGAGTGGGAGCGAGGCGTTTGTGCCCCGCGCTACGCGCCTGGTCACGGAGATTTGAGAGAATTGGCAGTCGACCAAAATGAATCCTGCATCGATCTTCGATCTCAGCCCTTCCGAGAAGCTCCAGCTTGTTGAGGATCTGTGGGACGACCTTGCGGCCGCACCCGAAACCGTACCGGTCCACGATTGGCAAAAGCGCGAGCTGGCGCGGCGAAAGGAAAACTTGCTGAACAACCCGAACTCGGGACCCTGATGGGACGACATGAAACTCAACGTACGTGCCCACTATGCCCGCTGATCTGGTGATCGCTCGGAAGCCGAGCGGGACATTGCGGAAGAATTGAGCCGCTGCGAACGGCCATCTGACTTTGAAAGGCGATAGAATCAAGGGGTATATTGCAAACCCGATTCTATATCGATCCCGCGACGGACGCGCCGCACATACATAACCATCAAGTGGAGGAGCACGAAGTCGTTGACGTTCTTGAGAAACCTGGCGAGGATCGTGCCGGTCGGGATGGTGCCAGAGTTGCTTTGGGTCAGACTGCCTCGGGAAGGTACCTGAGGGTCGTTTACGTCCCGGAGCCCGACGGTGTGTTTGTGATTACGGCCTATGAACTAACCGGGAAACCGCTCGCGGCGTACCGAAAACGCAGAAGGAAGAAGCATCAATGACCGAAAACAATTTCCCGGAAGGATGGGATCAAAACAGAGTACGAAAAGTGCTCGCACACTACGACGAACAGCCGGAAGATGAGGTGCTGGCTGAAGATGAAGCCGGCGTAGCTTCCTCCGAAACGGTCATGAGTATCCCTCACGATCTTGTTTCGCAGGTTCGCGAATTAATCGCAAAGCACCACGACTGACGCGCCGGCACAACGGTCATCGTGTCCGGGGCTGCGTCCAACACGAAGCCGGAAGATCCATCCCATTCGCCCGAGAGTGTCTTGATGTCACCCTCGCCCGATTGGCCGTAGCGGGTCTGCGCAACAAGAATTCTCATCGCGCTCTCCCGGTCTATAGCGCGTCGCCCGGGCGCGCGGACTCGGGCCATATGAAGTTCATCGAACTCCGAATTCGCGGAGAAATCTCCTCGTGTGAAACGACCCTGCCAGCCTGAACGTCACTGCGGGCGCGTGCTATGGATTCGACGTCGCCTCTAGTGACCGGCTCATCGTCGGGTGGCGCAGAGAGCGTGGCGTCGACGCTTTGCGCGTCTTACGCCGGGTGAATTTCGCCAGCCGGCGAACGGCCCAGATTTGCGATTAACTTCGACGGGACGAAGGACGGGTAGCGCCAGCACGACGACAGAATCTGTGATAATTGTTTCAGAGGCAGAAATGACTTTCAAACCCGGCGATACCGTTCGCCTGAAATCGGGCGGTTGATCATGACGGTCCCAAAAAGTAATCAATGACTTCGTGCACTGCAAATGGCTTGACGGCAAAAACGTGAACGATGCCGATATGTTTGCGCCCGAAGCTCTTGAAGCCGCAACGGGCGAAGTCAAGTTTTAGGCGACGTGACCCAAAATGAGCGTGCCTGATCCTGTGACGACGGGCGTCATGCTGGCAGGTGCACTTCAGGTTGCGAAGCAAGCGCAGGATTTTATCGCTGCGGTTGCCGGTCGTAAAGGCGAGTCGATTGGCACGATCCTCGGAGATATTGCAGATCGCCGCCGGAGAAACGCGGAGTCGGTCAGCAGCAAGGCTTATCTGACGCTTCTCAACGTTGGTTTTGTGCCCGCCGCGGTTCCGTTGAAAATCCTCCAGCCCGCACTTGAAGCCGCTTCTTTGGAGGAGGACGAATCCATGCAGGACATTTGGGCCAATCTTCTCGCGAACGCCGCAGATCCGCGAGAGGAGAACCGCGTACTACCCGTCTAATCAGTGGATCACATATGCCGAGCTTGAGGCATTCTACCCCGACGTTGGCTCGCACATGCAGCGATTGGAAGAAGTGTCGCAGAGGGAATTGGCGGCACCTGGCTATCTGGCAGTCACCCTTGACACGCTGGAACGTAACGGATTGATTGGAAAGAAATACCTCTCCTCGACCCTTGCCGATTCACCACCTCCAGACTCACTGGCACCTGTCATCCATTCGTATGATTACGTCGCTGGGATCAGTTTTTATCAGGGCATGTCGTGCGCCTCGAAAATCAGGCTCCCAATGACAATCGGAATCTGCACGCTATGCCTGACCGAGCAGGCTCTCTTGAAGAGTCACATGATGCCAGCCTCGCTCGGGCCAGCGGAAGAAGGAATACGAGATCACCGCCGCCACTGGCAGGCCTGCGACCACAATGGCGAATCTCATGTCTTGGATGTCTGGGCTTGGTTCCGCCCATACACGTGGGCTTGCGTCGGCAACGGTGAGAAATGCCGGATCAATTGATTGAAGCAAGGAAGCCTTTAAAAATGATCGAACTCTCCCGGTTCGGCGTCGGGAATCAATCGGAGCGCCGCCCGAAACTGCTCGTTACTCGCGCGTTCCGTCCGCTGCTTCAGATATTCCACGTCTGCCAATTGTTCTGAGAGTTTCGCCGATAGGAACTCTTCCAGGGACAAACGCTCAAACGAAGCCAGCTCCTCAGCCCTCTTCAACAAGTCGTCAGGAAGCGATATCGTTCGACTCATGGCTTCACCCCCATTGTCCCAAGGAATTCGCCCGGTGTCACGACTCCGATGCCAAATCGCTCCGCAACGCGAAGATGCCGAACACTATGAGTCACTATGAAATCGCATCGCGCAATGAAGGCGAGTTCGAGCACGAATTCGTCGTCCGGGTTAGGAGCCTCCGGGCGCAATCGAAAGCGAACGGCATGATGTCGGCGCTCGTCCGGCACAGCATGTCGACGATGTCGTCGATAGCCGAATCGGGAATCCCCAGCTTGCTGGCTTCGCGCTTCCCAACGGCTTCGTATTCAAGCGCGAGCGCGACCGACATATTCGGTACCCATCGGGGATCGCCGGCCATTTCCAGAAGGAGATACGACGCGCCCCGATTCGACTTGAGGGCGGCTATGAAGACACTGGTATCAATCACAATGCCCAGCATGAGATCGGTGCCCGATCATAACATCGTCCCGAGACCGAACCACGATCACAAAATCGAAAGATAGTTGTAAATATCTTTTCCGTCAATAACTTGACCGATGTTTTCAAAACACTCCGACCGCGATTTCCGTACCTCATCTGCTACCGTCCAATCGAGAACCGGAACGTACCCATGATGTTTCCGGTCGCTGCCCGCTAAGTTCTCGAGACCCTGGCGAAGCAGTCCCCAAACAATGGGCGGCAGGCGCTCCCGTTATTGGTGCGGCCCCGGTTTCAGCCGGGAAACCAAACTGGCCGCGGTCCGACGGTTTACCGGGCAGTGGGGCGCCCCAACTAATTTCCGGGGACGCGGCCTCAAGCCGCGTCCCCAACTTATGAAAACGAAAGGAACGAAAACGTACGCGCGCTACGATAAAACTTAGGCAAAACTTGACCCCGGCAACTCCCGACATCCTCGCCCGAATTGTGTCCCGCAAACAGGACGAGCTCGGTGCGTCAAAACAACCCGCCGCCGAACTGCGCCAACTCGCCGAATCCGCACGACCAGACCGCCGCGACTTCGCCGCCGCATTACACTCCAAACGTCCCGCCATCATTTCTGAAATCAAAAAAGCCTCCCCCAGCCGAGGCGTTCTGATCGCCGATTTCCGCCCCATCGAACTCGCCCGGCAATACGAAAAAGGAGGCGCCGCCGCCCTCTCCGTCCTCACCGATCGCGACTTCTTCCAGGGCTCCAACAGCGATCTCCAAACCGCCCGCGCCGCCTGCAACCTGCCGGTCATCCGGAAAGACTTCACCATCGCCGAATACCACGTTCTCGAAGCCGCCTCCATCGGCGCGGACGCCATTCTGCTCATCGCCGCCATCCTCGACGAATCCCAACTACGCGCCTTCCGCGAACTCGCCCGCGAATTCGAAATGGCCGCGCTGGTCGAAGTCCACAACGCCCGCGAACTCGAAATCGCCCTGAAATCCGGCGCCGAAATCATCGGCGTCAACAACCGCGATCTGCGCACCTTCAACGTCTCGCTCGAAACCTCGATCGCACTCGCGCCGCAGATTCCAACGGCCCTCACGAAGGTCAGCGAAAGCGGCATCTTCACCGCCACCGACATCCGCAAACTCCTCGACGCCGGATACGACGCTTTCCTCGTAGGCGAGCACCTCATCAAATCCGGAGACGCAACGCGCGCCCTCCAGGAACTGGTCTCGTAACATGTTCGTGAAAATCTGCGGCATCACGAATCGCGAAGACGCCTTCGCAGCCATCGACGCCGGAGCCCGCGCCCTCGGCTTCATCTTTTACCCACCAAGCCCGCGCCACACCACCGCCGCGCAACTCGCACCGTGGATCGCCGACCTCCCCCCGCACATCTGGAAAGTCGGCGTCTTCGTCGACGAATCACCCGACGTCATCGAACAAATCGCCGCGCAGCTTCAGACTCGATATCGCGCAGCTCCACGGCCACGAAACACCCGCGCAACATCCCCGCGCCATCCGCATCTGGAAAGCCTTCCGCGTCAAAGACCCCGCGACCGACGTGCCCGACTATCCCGCCGAAGCCATCCTGATCGATGGCCCGGCATATGATTGGACCAGAGCCGCGCACTTCTCCAGGCCGCTGATTCTCGCCGGAAGCCTGACCCCCGACAACGTCCGCGAAGCCATCGCCAGAGTGCCCGGAAAGCTCTGGGCCGTCGACGTCGCATCGGGCGTCGAATCGTCGCCCGGCCGCAAGGACCACACGCGCATGAAACAATTTATTGAGGCAGCGCTTCGCAGGTGAACAAAGCATGACATCTCAACCCGACTCAGGCGGACACTTCGGCCCTTACGGCGGGCGCTACGTTCCCGAAGTTCTGATGTCGCCGCTCGAAGAACTTCAGATCACTTATGACGAAGCGCGCAACGACCCGGCCTTCCACGCCGAGCTCGACGATCTGCTCACCACCTACGCCGGACGCCCCACGCCGCTCTACTTCGCGCGCCGCCTTTCGCAAGCTCGGCTGCGGCGCGCAAAATCTACATCAAGCGCGAAGACCTGCTCCACACCGGCGCGCACAAGATCAACAACTGTCTCGGCCAGGCGCTGCTCGCGCGCCGCATGGGCAAACGCCGCATCATCGCCGAAACCGGCGCGGGCCAGCACGGCGTCGCCACCGCCACCGTCTGCGCGCTCTTCGGTCTCGATTGCATCGTCTACATGGGCGAAGAAGACATGCGCCGCCAGCGCCTCAACGTCTTCCGCATGCGCCTGCTGGGCGCGAACGTAGTCGGCGTCACCAACGGCAGCCGCACGCTCAAGGACGCCATCAGCGAAGCCATGCGCGACTGGGTCACCAACGTCGCCGACCACGCACTATCTGCTCGGCTCCGCGCTCGGCCCGCATCCGTATCCGATGATGGTGCGCGATTTCCATCGCGTGATCGGCGACGAAGCGCGCCGCCAGATTCTCGAAGCCGAAGGCCGCCTGCCCGATGCCATCTTCGCCTGCGTCGGCGGCGGCAGCAACGCCATCGGCATCTTCCACCCGTTCATCGAAGACGAAGGCGTGAAGCTGATCGGCGTCGAAGCCGGCGGCCACAGTCTCGACGCTCGGCGAGCATGCCGCCCGCTTCGCCGGCGGATCCCCCGGCGTTCTCCACGGCGCCCACAGCTACCTCTTGCAGGACGACCACGGCCAGGTCTCCGCCACGCACTCCGTCTCCGCCGGCCTCGATTACGCATCCGTCGGACCCGAACACGCCTGGCTTCACGACCGCGGCCGCGCCGAATACTGCTCCTGTTCCGACGCCGACGCCCTCAACGCCGCCACCATTCTGAGCCGCACCGAAGGCATCATTCCGGCGCTCGAATCCGCGCACGCCGTAGCCGAAGCGATCCGCCGCGCACCGGACTCACCGGGCCAGACCTTCATCGTCAATCTCTCCGGACGAGGCGACAAAGACATCGATATCTATCGCGAAAACCTGAAGGAACTTGGACAAAGCGTGACTCGCATCGAGAAGCTTTTCCAGGACCTCAAGCGCCAACACCGCAACGGCATGATCGCCTACCTCACCGCCGGCGATCCCACGCCCGAAGCCACGCCCGCACTTCATCGAAGCGCTCGAACGCGGCGGCGCCGATCTCATCGAACTCGGCGTGCCGTTCTCCGATCCCATCGCCGACGGACCCGTGATCCAGCACGCCGGCGACCGCGCTCTCGCGGCCGGCACCACGCTCGCGAAGGTCCTCGACATCGCCGCGAAGGTTCGCCAGCGTTCCGAAATTCCGCTGCTGCTTTTCACCTATCTCAATCCGGTGCTCCGCTACGGTTTCGACAAACTCGCGCGCGATGCAAAGGCCGCCGGAATCGACGGCTGCCTGCTCACCGACGCCAGCGTCGAAGAAGCAGGCGAGTACGTCAAGGTCATGCGCGCGGCCGGTCTCGACACGGTCTTCCTCGCCGCGCCCACCAGCACCGAGCGCCGTCTCCAACTCGTCGCCGAATACTCCAGCGGCTTTGTCTATCTCGTCTCGCGCACCGGCATCACCGGCGAACAACAGAACATCGCCGATTCCGCGCTCCCGCTCATCCAGCGCATGCGCGCCCACACCGATCTTCCGCTCGCCATGGGTTTCGGCATCTCGACGCCGGAACACGTGGCCGCGCTTGCCGATCACGTCGAAGCGGTCGTAGTCGGCAGCGCCCTCGTGCGCCAGATCGAACGCGACGCCACGAAGCTCGAAGCCTTCATGCGCGACCTGACACGATATCTTAAGAAATCCGATGCCTCTTGACGCCCTGCAAACGCTCGCCAAGTGCCGCGAGCGCATCGACCAGATCGATCGCCGGCTCGTGGAACTCCTCAACGAGCGCACCACTGTCGTCGAGGAGATCGGCCGCGCCAAGCGAGGCGCGGACCTTCCCATCTACGAGCCGAAGCGCGAGAGCGAGGTCTTCAACAACATCACGTCCCACAATCGCGGCCCTCTTACGGAGGACGGCCTCAAGCGCATCTTCGAACGCATCATCGACGAAATGCGCAGCGTCCAGAAGGACCGCATGGAAAACAAGGATTAAAAACAAGGATTAAATGCTAGTCGTAATGCAGCAGGGCGCCACCGAGGCGCAGATCGAGAAAGTCATCGCCCGCCTGGTCGAAGACGGGTTCGACGTTCACCGCTCCACCGGCGTGATCCACACCGTGCTCGGAGGCGTGGGCGGCAACGAAAACTTCGATACTGCCGTTGTCGAACTGATGGATGGCGTCAAGGAAGTCCACCGCATCGTTTCTCCTTACAAGCTGGCCAGCCGCGGTTTCCGTCCCGCCGGCACTGTGGTGAAGATTCGCGACGTGGAAATCGGCGGCAGCAAAGTCGTCGTGATGGCCGGCCCGTGCAGCGTCGAAAGCAAAGATCAGATCGAGCGCGCTGCCGACATCGTGGCGCGATGGCGGCGCCAGCGTGATTCGCGGCGGCGCGTTCAAGCCGCGTTCATCGCCCTACAGTTTTCAGGGCATGGGCGAAGAGGGCTTGAAGCTGATGCGCGAAGCCGCCGATCGCCGCGGCCTGCTCGTCATCAGCGAAGTGATGGATGCGTCGCAGATCCCTCTGCTTTGCGCCTATTCGGACATTCTGCAGATCGGCGCGCGCAACATGCAGAACTTCAACCTGCTGCGCGAGATCGGCAAGCTGCGCAAGCCGGTGCTGCTCAAGCGCGGCATCGCGGCCACCATCGAAGAGCTGCTGCTCTCGGCCGAATACATCCTGTCCGGCGGCAATTACGACGTCATTCTCTGCGAGCGCGGCATCCGCACGTTCGAAACCTACACGCGCAACACCATGGATATCTCGGCCATCCCGGTCGTGCAGAAGCTCTCGCACCTGCCCATCGTGGCCGACCCTTCGCATGGCACCGGGCGCCGCGATCTGGTGCCCGCGATGGCTCGCGCTTCCGTTGCCGCCGGAGCGGATGGGCTGCTGATGGAAGTGCATCACGATCCCGATCACGCGTTGAGCGATGGCGCGCAGTCGCTCTATCCGGCGCAGTACGCCCAGCTCATGAAGCAGATTCGTGTGATCGAATCCGCGCGTTCGTAGGCGATGAAGACGGTAGGCATCGTCGGTGTCGGTCTCATCGGAGGCTCTTTCGGGCTTGCCCTGCGCAGCGCCGGGTTTCAAGGCTGCGATCCTCGGAGTCAGCTCCGAACGCAGTATCAGCCCAGCTATCGAAAGAGGCGCCATCGATCGCGGCGCGACTCTCGAAGAAGCCGCCGCTGTCTGCGACCTGCTCTTTCTCGCGCAGCCCATCTTCGGCATTATCGAAACCATCCGCAAGCTCGACCCCCTGGTTCGCCCCGAGACGTTGGTGACGGACGCCGGCAGCACGAAACAGGTCATCGTCGAGGAGGCGAAGCGTTCTCTCCATCGCTGTGCCTTCGTCGGCGGACATCCCATGGCGGGCAAGGCGGTGCGCGGCGTTGCGGAAGCTGATGCCGATCTCTTTCGCGATCGCACCTGGGTGCTCACTTCCGATATCGATCACCCCTTCCGCGCCTGGATCGCCGCCATCGGAGCCCGCGAGATCATCCTCGACCCGCAACAGCACGATCGCCTCGTAGCATGGGGCTCCCATCTGCCGCAACTCGCTTCGACCGCACTTGCCTCGCTCCTGCATGACCGCGCACCCGACGCCGCGAGCATCGCCGGCCCCGGCTTGCTCGACGCAACCCGCCTCGCCATGAGCTCTTTCGATCTCTGGAGCGACATCCTCGAAACCAACAAATCCGAGGTCTCCGCAGCACTCGACGCGTACATCGAAAAGCTTCGTGCGCTCAAGTCGGATTTCGAGACGGAGTTCGCGAAAGGATCGGAATTCGCGCGATCTCTACGCCGAACCCACTGAATCTACCGAGCCGCGCACGCAAGTAAGCGGAACTTCCTGATACCTGCTCCGGCCTGATACCCATCGCGTTTTCTGAGCCGCGCGTGTCAACAAGCGGTTGGTTGGCACATTCGACGCAGGCCATTAAGGGATCGGAATTCGTGCGATCTCCGCGCCGATAGTCGCTTCATCCCAGCCCAGTCGCGCGCCCATCTCGCGCGCCAGCGGCTCAATCCATTCGAGCGAAAGCGGCTCGCTCGTAGCCCCAATACGTGCTCACATACAACAGGTCCGAGAGCCTCAACGCATACTCGCGATCGACGGCCTGCCGCACATCGGGCCGCGGGCCAGGCTTGAGCGGTATCGACGCGGTGCGACAAGGCAGCGGTGTCAGCATATCGACCAGCTCTTCGCTCATCGCGCGATATGTCGTGTACTTCCCACCAACGATGTGCAGCACGCCATCCGGTGTCTCCCAGATCGAATGTTCGCGGCTAGTCGAAGTGGCCGAGTGCCCTTTCTCCGCGATCAGCGGACGCAGCGCACTGTAGCTCGAAACAGGCTCCCTGCGATACGACGGAAAGAGCCGGCGCACGATCGTCGTCAGATAGCGCGTCTCTTCGTCCGAGATGCGGACGTCGTCGGGCGATCCCTCGTGATCCACATCGGTCGTGCCCACCAGCGTGAGGTCGCCGTTTTCTCCCCACGGAATCAGGAAGACAATGCGGCCGTGTTCATCGAAGTGAGCGATCGCTTCCGAGCCACGTTGAATCCGCGGAAAGATCAGATGAGACCCGCGCACCAGCCGCAGGTTCCCGCCGCCCGACCACGCCCCTGTAGCATTCACGATCTTGCGCGCCCGAATCACAAAGCGGTCGCCGGTGAGTGAATCGACTGCCTGGATCGCTTTCCCCGCAACGTGAGCTTCCACGTAGTTCGCCACCGCCGCGCCGCGAGCTTCGGCGTCGATAATCGTCTCGAGCACGAGCCGGGCCGAGTTCACTTTGCAGTCGTAAAACATCAGGCCGGCCGTGAGTCCATCGCGCGCCAGTTCGAGCTCGCACGCGATGGCATCGACGCGTCGATGACGCCCGATCGAATGCCCGCCGGAAAGCAAATCATAGAGCGCGAGGCCGGCGCCGTAGAACCAGCGATCAAACGCGCCATAACAGGGAATCAGAAACTCCAGCGGCTCGACCAGACCACCCGACATCGCCAGAAGAGTCGAGCGCTCACGCAGCGCCTCATGAACGAGGTGGAACTCCGCATACTTCAAATACCGCAGACCGCCGTGAATGAGCTGCGAATTCTTCCCGCTGGTCCCGGACGCAAAATGATTCTTCTCGACCAGGGCAACGCGCATCCCTGGATCGCGCAACACCAGATCGCGCGCAATGCCCGCCCCGTTGATCCCGCCGCCGATAACGAGCACGTCGAACTGCTCGTTTCGCAGCCGCGCGAGGTTGCGCGTGCGCATCTTAGCGCGATGCTTCCGTCACCGCGTCTTCCACCAGCTTGCGATATTCCAGCAGCAGTTCCGGGAGACTGCGCCTCGAACCGCAACACCAGCACAGGCTGTGTATTCGATGCCCGCACCAGGCCCCAGCCCTTGCCGAAATTGATCCGCGCGCCGTCGATCGCGATCACGTCGTAGTCCTTCTGGAACCGGGCCAGCACGGCGCTCACGATCGAGAACTTCTTTTCATCCGCGCAGTCGAGCCTGATCTCGGGCGTTGCAAATGTCGGGCGGCAGATCGCTCAGCAGCGACGACAGCGGCGCGCCGGAATTCGAAACAATCTCGAGCAGCCTGCACGCCGCGTAGAGGGCGTCGTCGAAGCCGTAGTAGCGGTCGGCGAAGAACATGTGGCCGCTCATTTCGCCGGCCAGTTCCGCATTGGTCTCCTGCATCCGCGCCTTGATCAGCGAGTGCCCGGTCTTCCACATGATCGCGTCGCCGCCGTGCTTGCGGATATCGTCGTACATGTTCTGTGACGATTTCACTTCGCCGATCACCGTCGCGCCCGGCTTGCGCGAAAGGATCTCCCGCGCGTAGATGATCATCAGCTGATCGCCGTAGAGGATGTTGCCTTTTTCATCCACTGCGCCAATGCGATCCGAGTCTCCGTCGAACGCGAGACCCACGTCGGCTTTGCTCTCGCGCACGGCCGTAACGAGGTCCTGCAGATTCTCCGGCTGCGTCGGATCGGGATGGTGATTCGGAAAACGCCCGTCCATCTCGAAGAACAATTCAGAGGCCTCGCAGTTGAGCTTCTTCAGAATGCGGCGCATGGTCGGCCCCGCTGTTCCATTGCCTGCGTCGGAGACAACCTTGATTCTGCGCGGCAACTTAAACTGGCTCGCGATCTCATTCACGTACGGTGTCGCGATATCGAAAGTCCTGAGGGTGCCCTCGCCGGTTTCGAAATCGCCGCTCTCCACGAGTTCCCTGACCAGCTGAATTTCCTCGCCGTGGATCGTGCTCTTGCCATGCATCACCTTGAACCCGTTGTAGTCGGGCGGATTGTGGCTTCCGGTGATCATCACGCCGCCATCGGCCTTCAGATGAAACACCGAGTAGTAGAGCAGGGGAGTGGGAACGACGCCGAGGTCCGTCACCTGGCAACCTGCTGCCAGTAACCCGTCAAGCAGCGCATCATGCAGACGATCGGAAGTGATGCGGCAGTCTCTCGCCAGATTGACCTTCGGCGAGAAACGGCGAATCAGGTAAGTGCCGATGGCCTGACCAAGCGTCCTGATACCGGGGCTGAGAAGTTCCTTGTCGGCGATGCCGCGGATGTCATATTCACGGAAGATTCCCGGGGGTAATGTTGCGGTTATAGATTGCGGTCGTGTTGGAATAGGCATGAATGGTTATTGTACTGGGCCTCGGATTTACGGGACAACGTCTGGCTCGCCGCCTGCTGCGGGAAGGCGTTCCGGTGTGCGCGGCGGTCCGTGGCGTGAAGCGCCTCGAGCGCTTTCGCGAGCTGGCCGATGCCGGCTTGACGCTCTCCGAACTGGCTCTCGATCAGGCCGCGGCGCTCCCGAAGAACGCGATCGTCGCCCATTTGATACCTCCCGTTCCGTCGCTCAGGCACTTCATCACGGAGCTCGAGCCGAGACGAATCGTCTACGTTTCCTCGACCGGTGTTTATGGCGATCAGTTCGACGTCAACGAAAAAACGCCGCCCAGCCCGAACGACGAGCGGGGCCGGCTGCGAATCGAAGAAGAGCAATGGATCGCTGCCGGGCCGTGGACGAGTCTGATCCTGAGGTCGGCGGCGATCTATGGGCCTGGGCGCGGAGTTCACGTCGCACTCAGGGAAGGCAGAGTGCCACGCGGCGGAGGATCAGGCATCGTTAGCCGAATCCATGTCGACGATCTCGCCGCGATAATCCATGCAGGCCTGTTTTCGGGTATTGAGGGAGCATGGCCTGTGGCCGACGATGATCCCTGCTCTACCGCGGAGATCGCGGCGTGGTGTTCAGAAAGCCTCGCAAACAACAGTGAGATCGCTATCCCAGGCCGAAGAGTAGACGGAACGAGGATCCGCGAGAAGCTGGGAATCGAACTGACCTACCCGTCATGGAGGACCGGCATCCCAGCCAGTATCGCGGAAGAGGAAGTGAGCGGTTAAGCAGCCGTGGCCGAGAGTACGGTGACCTGTGCCCGCAAGCCTTCGAAAGCTTCGACGAGCCCGGAAATGTCGACCGTCCCGACACCCAACGAGTGCAGAGCGAGCCGGACTTCGATCTTATAGACAGCCAGCGCAAACAGCGCGCGGTTCTTCGCCAAGGCACGCGCGAGATCAGGACGATCCGCTCCGGAACCTGCCATCGCCGAGCGAATTCCGGCGAGCAAATAGCCGTAATCGCGCGTCAGGCAACGGAGATAGGAGCGGAATAACTTCCGCCGGCCGGATTTCAAGGTGCGATGCAAGGCGTTGTTGGCCGCGACAAAATCGAGATCTTCGTCCGAAAGCAGGCGAAGCATCGGCCTGTATCGTTCCGCCGAGACCGCCAGCGCTCCGGAGGACGACCGGGCTGCGGGTAAGCGCACGCGCGAAAGAACTCGCCACGTGAGAAAGCCGAAAGTGAGCAGAAAGGCGGCACTCGCAACTAAACCATACATAAATAGAAATTCCTTATATTGCCCTAACTGGAGAAGAGAATACTAGAGTTTCAGGAGATTTGCAAGCTTTCTCGATTAATATCGGGAATATTATCTTCTCGCCGCCCTGATCATGAGGCTGTTCAGCGACTCCAGTTGATGAAGAAGCTTGTCTTCGTGCGCAGTCGGAACTGCGATTCGCGGCGCAGGGGCTGTTTGTGCGCGTAGCAGGAAGCGCCCAGGCGAAAAGGCACGCGGAGATCGAGATCGCGGCCACGGTCTCAGCCAGTTCGTAGAAAAGCAGCCGCTGCGAACTGTCGACCAGGAGCTGGGCTGCCTCAATCAGAAAGATCGCGCTGAAGAAAGCGCAGCACAGATAGGTGTTTCTGCCGAGGTTCAAAGGGTATTTCGAAAGCACGAAAAGGATGGCGATAATCGCAATCGCCAGAGCTGAGGTTGATCGAGCGCTGCGCCGTCTCGAGATAGAACACGCCCCACTTGATACGGGCAGGCCCCGAGTACGAAAAACAAGCCTGGTGAGCGCGAGCGACGTTCCGACCGATAGCAGGACTCCCGCGTAGAGAGCCCAGCGCCCCACCGTCCGGATGCCGGGATAATTGGCAAAAATCAAGGCGATCAATTCCCGAACCGCAAATATCCCGGCCGCTGACTCCAGCGGAATCATCGCGAAATAGTACCAGAAGTACACGGCCGAGTGCCGCGACAATCCGCCCCCAAGCAGATTGGACACGCAGAGCAAGCTCAAGTACCAGGCCAAAGCCCGGAATTGCTTTGTCAGATCGAGATACGCCAGCCGCAGCAGCGCGACTAACGCCGCGGCGGACTGAACGAACTCCCTGACGATATGCCAATCCATGCGCGTAACCAGCGCTCAGATTGTAGCATCGCCGTCCTGTATACCTGTCTAGCGAACGAACGGGCAGTTATCGCCGCAGGTGGGCGGATCGAGCGCCGATAGCGACGCCGGTGCCGAGAGAAGAGCAACTGCGAGAGTGAGAATCATCATGAGTTTGCGCATTGTGTTTTATCCTTTGCTTTGTGTGTGGTTAGTGCCACACCCGGAGTCTAAGCGAGATCTGGCCGGGCGAAGCCACTTCAATCGGGTAAAAAATGCCGTTAACAGAACGTTGTATAACTACGCACAGAGTTTTCTTTCCAGGAAAACTCCTGGGTGGAACAACCGCGAAGCCGGGAGTTGTTACAATGCCGGAAGAACCCTGTGAGCGCAAACCGCGAAAGCGCGATAGCGGAATCCTGGCAAAGAACGCTGGCGGCGATTCCGACTTTCATCGGCCGTCTGGCCTATCTTGCTTCTCTACGCAATGTAAATACAGGCAGTTATGAGCACTTCGGCCTCGCGCAGCGAATCGGCGAAGGAGAAGTAGACCGGACATTGCGGCGAAGCCATGTGAATATCTTTCAGGAATGGCTCTGTTTTGGACTTGCAGCGACAGAAGGAAGAACTAGAGGAGTATTTCTCCGGGCTGGAAGGCGATAGACGGGAAATCGTAGCCAACTGGCTTAGTCTGGAACCGTACAACAATTGGGTTCCCGGGGACTCCCGGGACGTCGAAAGAAAGCTGTTTTACGCGGATCTGGCGGTGGTTCTCGAACTGGTCAGGACCGAGTACGGCGTCGCTTCTCGGGATCCAGACTCATAGCCACGCCGACTACTTGCCCGATCACTTCGATGTCTCCCGGGAAGCTGAAAGTCAGGACCGGCGCCTCTGAAGCCGGATCTGAGATCAGGCTGATCGTGCCGTCCCTGACGCTGCACCAGCGGCAGTAAAATCCGTCGCGATGCTCGAGGAAGTAGATCGGGCGCTCGTTCAGACTGCGCCATCCGGAGGCCTGTATCTTGCGTTTGGTGTCGTCGATGACCAGCAGAGATCCAGGGAGAATCGTGGGATACATGCCCCAGTCTTCGGTGCCGACAAAGCCATAGCGGAAGCGCTTGACATCGATGTTCGCGAGCAGCGCCAGCGGCAGTTTTCCCCACCGCTGCACGAGTTCGCTGACGAAGAAAGTGCGCCGTAAATCAATGCCTGGATCGAGCGATATCGGCAACATCACTTCCGAACTGTCTTCCGCAGCGAAGTGGATTCCGTGCGTCTTCTCGATCTGAATCATGCCGGCGTCGGCGGCCATTGAGTCGATCGGAACGCCATACCAGCCGAGCACCTCGTTCATGTCCAGCCGGTAGATGCAGCAGAGCGAATAGAGCCGGTAGAGCGAAGGCATTGTGCCCTGATTCTCGATATCCGACAAGCGGCTGATGAGAACCCCGAACTCCGGATTGCCGCGCCGCTCCGCAATCAGCTGGCTGGCCTGCTCCACGTCCCGGAACTTCAGATTGAGGCGTTCGCGAGCCCTGCGCAGGCGTTGTCCCGCTTCTTCCATGCTATGATCCTGTCTCTGGGTAGGTGGCGGGCCCGGGCCTGGAACAAGCGAGCACCCTTTGGGGAATTATAACGACAGGATGTTCCCGTATCAATAAATTTGTGAAATTCTGTTCCAGATTCGGAACAAGATAAGCTCTAATCGGAGGTAAAGCTGAGGATAGTCGTGGGCGTCACCGGGGCGAGCGGGGCGGTATATCCCCTTCGTCTGCTGGAAAAATTACATCTGTCGGGGGCGGAAATTCACCTGATACTGACTCGCTCGGGGGAAAAAACCCTCTTCCTCGAGACGGGCAGGAAGGCGGCGGATATCAAGTCGCTCGCGAGCTTCTGCTGGCCGATCGACGATATTTCCGCTCCGCTGGCCAGCGGTTCCTTCCCGACTGACGCCATGGTGGTGGCTCCGTGCTCGATTCACAGCATGTCGTCGATCGCTCACGGCATCACCTCGAATCTGCTGACCCGCGCGGCCGATGTAACCTTAAAAGAACGCAGACGCCTGATACTGATGGTGCGCGAAAGCCCGCTTCATCTCGGTCATCTGCGTACGATGACCGCGCTGGCGGAGATGGGCGCTGTTCTTGCGCCGCCGATCCCGGGTTTCTACAATCAGCCGGAAACCGTCGAGGACCTGGTCGATTCGAGCGTGGATCGCATTCTCGATCTGATCGGGTTGCCCGACGAAAATGCCCGCCGATGGAACGGACCGAAGCGGGGCGGCGCCTGATGATGCGGCGAGTCGCATTTCAGGGGGAGTTGGGCGCATTCACCCAGGTTGCGGTGTCTCAACTGGCGGGGAAAAATGCGATTCCGGTACCGACAGAAACCTTTGAACAGGTTTTTCTTTCCCTTATAAATGGAAAATGTGACCAGGCGGTCATCCCAATTGAGAACACTTTGCACGGTTCAGTGCATGAAAACTACGATCATTTATTAAAGTACAATCTTTCCATTCGCGGCGAAACTTTCGTCCGGATTGTGCACAATCTGATCGCTCCTCCCGGGGTCGGATTCGGACAGGTCCGGCGGGTCTTTTCGCATCCCGTGGCGCTGAATCAATGCAGGCGGTTCTTCGAGGAGAATCCGCAGGTTGAGCGAACGTCTTTCTACGACACGGCGGGCAGCGTCAAGATGGTGATGGAAGAAGGCCTGAAGGATGCCGCGGCGATTGCGTCCGCAGCCGCCGCGAAGATCTATGGCGGCCGGATCCTGAAGAAATCCATCGAGGACGACCGCCAGAATTACACGCGCTTCTTTCTGCTGGAGCGGCCGAAGCGCGGCGCCCGTTTTCTGAAACCGGATGCCGCGACACGCGGTTCAAGACCACGGTGGTTTTCACCACGCGGAATACGCCCGGCGCGCTGTTCAAATCGTTGAGCGCATTTGCCCTGCGGGACATGAATCTCACCAAGATCGAGTCGCGACCGCTGCGCGGCAAGCCCTGGGAATATCTGTTCTATCTGGATTTCATCGGGCACGCCGAAGATAAGGTCTCGCGCAACGCGCTGGGCCATCTGGCGGAACTGGCCGATATGTTGCGCGTTCTGGGGTGCTACCCGGCCGGCAAGTAGTTACTCTGGAAGCATGGAATCACTGGAAGCCACCGAAGGCGTCGAAACACCGGGCCAGGCAGCGCCGGACACAGGGGCGGAAACAGCGACCCCGGAGTGGGAAGAGCTTCCCATTCTCGCGGTGCGGGACAGCGTATTGTTCCCGAGCGCCCTGCTGCCGTTGAGCGTGGGGCGCCCGATCTCGGTCGCGCTGGTGGAATCGCTGGGCGAAAACAGATTGATCGGCGTGGTGTCGCAGGTGGACCCGCGCACCGATGAGCCGGGTCCCGCGGAACTGCACGATACGGGCACCGTCGCCATGATCCACAAGATCGTGCGCATGCGCGAGGGGCAGCTGTTGTTTTGCGAAGGCGTGTCGCGGATGCGGGTCAAGAGCTACACCGCGACCGAGCCGTTCCTGAACGCGCAGGTCGAGCGATTGCCGGAGATCGAACCGGAGATCACACCGGAGCTGACTGCGCTGCGGCAGAACGTGCTGAGCGAGTTCACGCAGATTGTGGCGGCGACGCCGAATCTTTCGGATGAGCTTTCGACGGCGGCGGGCAACATCGCCGAGATCGGACGGCTTGCGTATTTCATCGCCGGGACGCTGCCGAGCCTGAGCCATATCGAGCGGCAGTCGGTTCTGGAACAGAGCGACGCGCGATCGCGGCTTCAGTTCATCAATCAGCAACTGGCGCGCGAAGTGGAACTGCTGGAGCTGCGGCAGAAGATCCAATCGCAGGTGCAGGGGCAGCTTTCGCAGAGCCAGCGCGAGTTCTATCTGCGCGAACAGTTGAAGGCGATCCAGAAGGAGCTGGGCGAGGGCGAGGACCGCGAGCAGGAATCGGAAGAGCTGCGCGAAAAGATCGAGAACGCGGGCATGCCGGAGGAGGTCAAGGCCGAGGCTCTGAAGGAACTGGCGCCGGTTCGCGCGCATCAATCCGATGTCGCCTGAGCATACGGTGGCGCGCACGTATCTCGAATGGCTGATCAGTCTTCCGTGGGCCGTTTCATCGGGCGAGGCGGTGAATGTGCAGCGCGCGGCGGAGATTCTCGACGAGGATCATTACGATCTCGAAAAGGTCAAGAACCGGATTCTCGATTTCCTCGCGGTGATGCAGCTCAAGCCGAAGCTCAAGGGGCCGATCCTTTGTTTCGTCGGGCCGCCGGGGGTGGGGAAGACGTCGCTGGGGCGCTCGATCGCGCGTTCGCTGGGGCGCAAGTTCCAGAGGATTTCGCTGGGCGGGATGCACGATGAGGCGGAGATCCGCGGGCATCGGCGAACGTATATCGGATCGATGCCGGGCCAGGTGATTCAGGCGCTGCGGCGCGCGGGCGCGAACGATCCGGTGTTCGTGCTGGATGAGGTGGATAAGCTGGGCCGCGATTTCCGCGGAGACCCGTCGTCGGCGCTGCTGGAAGTGCTCGATCCGGAGCAGAACTCGACGTTCCGCGATAACTACCTGGATGTGCCGTTCGATCTCTCGCGCGTTTTGTTTATCACTACGGCGAACGTGCTGGATACGATTCCCGGGCCTTTGCGCGATCGGATGGAAGTGATCGAGCTGCAGGGTTACACGGAGCAGGAGAAGGTCACGATTGCGTTCCGTTATCTGATTCCGCGGCAGAAGACGGAGAACGGTCTGGAAGAAAAGCCGCTCGTGTTTCTCGACGACGCGGTGCAGTTCATCGTGCGGCGGTATACGCGGGAAGCGGGGGTGCGCAATCTCGAGCGCGAGATCGGCACGGTCTGCCGGAAGGTTGCGCGGCGCTATGCGGAAGGCGCGGAGGCGGTGGTTGAGGTCACGCGGGCGATGGTGGAGGAGTCGCTGGGCGCGCCGAGATACCGGCCGGATACGGAAGTGGCGGAGCGTACGCGGCGTCCGGGAGTGGCGGTCGGACTGGCGTGGACGCCGGTGGGCGGCGACGTGCTGTTCATCGAAGCGGGGCGGATGCCCGGCGGTAACAAAGGGCTGATCATGACGGGGCAGCTGGGGTCGGTGATGCAGGAATCGGTGCAGGCCGCGCTGACGTGGGTGCGGGCGAATGCGACGAAGTACGGGGTGGATCCGGATGTGTTCAAGACCAGCGATATTCATGTGCATGTGCCGGCGGGGGCGATCCCGAAGGATGGGCCTTCGGCGGGCGTCACGATGGCGACGGCGCTGCTGTCGATGCTGACGGATAAGTGCGTGAAAGAGAATCTGGCGATGACGGGTGAGATTACGCTGACGGGTCAGGTGCTGCCGATTGGCGGGATCAAGGAGAAGGTGCTGGCGGCGAAGCGCAGTGGGGTGACGGATATCATTCTGCCGGCTGAGAATGAAGTGAATGTGAGAGAGGATTTGAAGGCGGAGCAGATTGGCGATATCCGGATGCATTATGTGAAGACGATGGATGAGCTGGTGCCGATTGCTTTGGGTGTGCCCTTTAAAGTGGTAAGAGGCGTCAAAGTATTCCATCTGATTACTGAAGAAGTTGATCACGAATTCGCGCCAGGACTTCGCGCTTATTGCTGGGGATTCAATGGCCAGGTTCATGGCCCAACCATTGAAGTTGTGGAGGGGGACCGGGTCCGCATTTACGTCACGAACAACCTGCCAGAAAATACCAGTATTCATTGGCATGGTGTGTTTCTTTTGTGCCCTCCGGCATGGACGGAGTGGGGGGACTTAGCCAGAAGACTATCGAACCCGGCGAGACCTACAAGTACGAGTTTGAAGCTCAGGCAGCAGGGGACATGCATGTACCTCTCTCATTGCGACGAGATGACCCAGAACGGTGGCGCTCGGGATGATGGGGATGTTTATTGTTCACCCACGTAACCCAACCGGTCCGAAGGCGGACCGAGATTTCGCTTTCATGTTGAGCGAATGGAGAATCGATGTCGGTACAATGCGACCCAATCCGATTGAAATGACCGACTTCAACATCTTGACGCTCAATGCTCGCGTGTTTCCAGGTACTGCCCCCTTAGTGGCAAAATACGGTGATCGGGTAAGAATCCGGATCGGGAATTTAAGCGCTATGGAGCATCATCCGATCCATATTCATGGGCTTCACTGGAAAGTCACGCAAACGGACGGTGGACCAATTCCAGAATCAGCACAGTGGCCGGAGACCACAGTCCTGGTTGCTGTAGGTCAAACCCGAACCGTTGAATTCATCGCGGACAATCCGGGCGATTGGGCGATGCACTGCCACATGAGCCATCACACAATGAATCAGATGGGGCATAAGGCACCCAATCTGATCGGAGTACGAACAGGTGACCTCAACAAGAGAGTAAGCACATTTCTCAGCGGTTACATGACCATGGGTGAAAGCGGCATGGCGGGAATGGGTGACATGGGTATGAGGGTTCCGCGCAACAGTTTGCCGATGGTCGGCATGCAGGGCAAACACGACTACATCGACATGGGCGGTATGTTCACAGTCGTGAAGGTTCGTGAAAATCTGACGAGCTACGATGACCCGGGCTGGTACGAGAATCCCCCAGGGACGTTGGCAAGTCTGGCCAGCAATGATGAGTTGCAGCGGGATTTGGGGCAAATTCCAGATGCCAAGCCGATGGATAAGAACATGAAGATGGACCACATGAACACGGATCATATGGACATGAAACATGGCGGTTAAATTCAACCACACCCTGATTAATGCATCCTAACTCTGGATCGCTCACCAAGGCATTACCATCGTGTCGGCTCGAGCCAAAAGATGTACGCCTTTCGACAAGACACGTGAAGTCTTGGCGGTGTCAGGCGTTAACGTCGGGCAATCAAAAAGCAACGGCTCCATCTTATTAGCAACCGGGCAAAAATCACGGACCAGATGGCTGAATTGAGAAGGTATTACAAATGCGAGAACGAGCAGCCATCGCCGAATCCTTCGCGCCGTTCTTCTGATCGTGGTCACCGGGTGGATTAAATGCCGATCCCGCCTTGATCGCTGGATAACAAATTGCCGCTCCGACGAGGCCCATACACACCAAACATTTCTGCGGATCAGCGACCATTATGAACACGAGGAAGTACACCTGCCCAATGCATCCGGAAGTTGTCTCCGACAAACCGGGAAGCTGCCCAAAATGCGGCATGACCCTGGAACCGATGATACCAAGGCCGGCTGAAACCAAGACCATCTACACTTGTCCGATGCATCCGGAGGTAGAACAAGACCATCCGGGCCAATGCCAAAAGTGTGGGATGACGCTTGAACCCAAGACGGTTGGCGGTGTTGACGAATACGAACAACACGAGATCCGATCGCTCTCGGTAAAGTTTTGGGTGGGCCTGGGTTTGACGATTCCGGTTCTGATCCTGGCAATGGGCAAATACATTCCGGCTCTGAATCTGCATACGCTAATCCCGATGGCGGTCTCGAAGTGGGTGGAGTTGATCCTCAGTACACCCGTGATCCTCTGGGCGGGCGCGATGTTCTTTGAGCGCGGATGGCGTTCCCTGTCAATCGGCAGCTTAACATGTTCACTCTGATCGCGATGGGCGTCGGTGTAGCCTACCTGTATAGTGTCGTCGGAGTCGTATTCCCTGGGATTTTTCCGGACTCCTTCAAGGAAGGTGGTGAAGTAGCTCTGTATTTTGAGGCCGCAGCCTCGATCACGGTTTTAGTCTTGCTGGGACAAATGCTTGAAGCCAAGGCAAGAAGTCAGACCGGTCAGGCGATCCGTGGACTTCTGGGCTTGGCTGCAAAGACCGCTCACCGGGTAAGAGATGGCAAAGAGGAGGAAGTCCCTGCTGATGAAATAGAAAAAGGAGATGTTCTACGAGTGCGTCCGGGTAGAAGTGCCGATCGACGGTCTGATCACAGAGGGCAAGAGCACAGTGGACGAGTCGATGATCACAGGTGAACCAATGCCGGTCGAGAAGACCGTCAACGATCCCGTGATCGGAGCCACCGTTAACCAGACCGGCTCTTTTCTCATGCGAGCGGAGAAGGTGGGTGCAGATACGCTGCTATCCCAAATCGTCCACATGGTGGCGGAGGCGCAACGCAGCCGGGCGCCGATTCAAAAACTTGCCGATACGGTTGCCGGCTATTTCGTGCCCACTGTCATCCTCACGGCCATCATCGCGTTCGTCGTGTGGGCGGTTTGGGGACCAGCTCCTGCCATGGCTTACGCCATCGTTAACGCGGTGTCCGTATTGATCATTGCGTGCCCTTGCGCTCTTGGATTAGCCACGCCCATGTCAATCATGGTTGGCGTGGGCAAGGGAGCTCAGAGCGGCATTTTGATCAAGAATGCGGAAGCGATCGAACGCACTGAGAAGGTGAATTGTCTTCTAACTGACAAAACGGGGACACTAACGGCCGGCAAGCCTCGGGTTACAAGCTCTATCCCTGCTTCCGGTCTTGATGAGCAACAATTATTGCTGACGGCGGCTTCTTTGGAACAGAACAGCGAACATCCGTTGGCGCGGGCGATTGTCGATGAGGCAAACGAAAAGCGGATTGAGCTAAAGCCGGTGGATGATTTCGAGTCCACCACGGGTGGGGGTGTTTCGGGTAAGATTGGGTGGTCGAAAAGCGTTCATCGGCAAAGAAAAATTTATCGCTGAAACGGGCATACCGATCCCGTTGGAGTTATCCACCAAAGCACGCGAGCTTCAGGAAAAGGCTCAGACCGTGGTCTGGGTCGCCTCCGATGGTTCGGTGGCCGGCATCCTGGGTATTTCGGACCCAATTAAGAAAACGACTCCTGGCGCAATCAAGGCTCTTCACGACTTGGGGCTGAAAGTCATTATGGCGACGGGTGATAATCGGAAAACCGCGGAGGCTGTGGGTCGAGAACTGGCGATTGATGAGGTTCGCGCCGAACTGAATCCAAAAGACAAAAACGAGATCATTAAACAACTACGCCAGAAAAGTACGTTGTTGCAATGGCAGGCGACGGGATCAATGACGCACCCGCCCTTGCTGAGGCCGATGTTGGGATCGCGATGGGAACCGGCACAGACGTAGCAATGCAGAGCGCAGGCATCACACTCGTGAAAGGCGACCTGCTTGGAATCGTCAAAGCGATTGCGCTCAGCCGGGCTGTGATGCGGAACATCCGCCAAAATCTTTTCTTCGCGTTTCTTTACAATGCGCTGGGCATTCCGATAGCCGCTGGAATTCTTTACCCATTCACTGGCTTGCTCCTGAATCCGATGATCGCTGGTGCCGCGATGGCATTCAGCTCGGTGTCGGTCATCGGAAACGCCTTGCGACTGAAAAGTTTGAAGTTGTAGGCCAACCACCCGAACAGTCCACTCAGATCGGTCGGGGGCATAGGCTGTATCGGCCTGAGGTCGAATACTTTTCCCAGATCGCGAGGGTTATCTCAATAAAAGGCGCTTAGTAGTTTAACCTTCTGAATGCATCACGTCGTCCGGTTTCTACGACAAGCTCGAGCGACTCCGAGCTCCACGTAATCAGCGTTCGTTTCCTCGTGTGGCATCTAAATGTGGCCTGCTTTGCGAGCCGCGCAACTGAAGGCAGAGGGAAAGCTAGGTCATCTTCGTTAAAGAGAGTGCACCAATAGTGACACTGCCTGATGCACCCTCAACAAAGGAACTTTTTCTTTCATGAAAAGGAGCACGTTCAAGATAATCGCGGCAGTCGTCGGATTATTACTGGTTGGATGCGCCGATCTAGCACGGAAATTCGCAACGTCCGACGGGCTGATCGACTTCATACTCGCTATAAGCGGTTACGAACAAATTGACGCGTATCCGACGGAGCGCGTTTCGCAGGGAGAGGGCGAAATCATCACCGCTCATGCGCGAAAGGATTCGCGCGGTGCATTTGTTTTCGGTGACGTGGGCAAACAGTTCGGCGCCGGTTGGGTCAGCACGGCGTGGTCACATGTTGATGTCGTTGTACTGGATTCCAAAAGCCGACATCTCCAGAGCATTGCGACTAGATTCTTTCCATCGACAGTGCCAAACACCCAACGTGGAATAAGGGGACGCTCTAGCTATTTTGTACGGCTACCGTCCATGCCGCCTCCCGGTTCAACGATTATTGTCGCGTTTCATTCGCAAGAAACGACTAGACCTCGCCAAACAGTAACGAATGCGCCATTGATCGATGATCGTGCGAATATTCGCATTGAATAATCGGGACTTGACCAAAGAGGGCTAGGACGAAGAGGAGATAGTGTTTCATATAGTACTGTCTACGAGTACTATAACACGGCATGGCAAGGTGCTGCCTAACTATTCCCAACAATCACAAAGCCGTTCCTGTTAACTCGAAAGCAACGTGACGCGTTGAGAAGTGGGAGAAACTAATCGATCGGGAGGGAACTCATCGCCAGAAAACCGGATATTCCAGGACCGTCGTGAATATCGCCGCCAGGATTGCAACTATACACATGACGGCAGTAAAGGGCATTCCCTTCTGCGATACTTGGCGATCGTTAAACAATCGACTCCCATTCGGGTACCGGATGGGGAAAGCTGTGTTGCAGGAATCTTGAATGTCGCCGCCTCCGCGATTCGGATAAAGTGATGTCGAATAATACGACGCAGTTACAAAAGAAGCTTCGCCTGAAAAATGCATAGTCTTAGACCCTTTCGGTTCTCGGGAGTTCGATCGGCATGGATTTAACGCTAGGCCACTTTAGCAACTGGAGAAACCGCGTTTCATCGAAATTCAAAGATAAAAGAAAATAGCACGATTTCGGTCATTGGTCGCCTATTATCGCAAAGCTTTTTTCGATGTCGCATTTAAATCGTACACCATTTGTAGCCTTCATTGGGTCTACGATTTAAATGCAAAAACATCGTTCTTGCCAGGGAGCCTCTGAGAGGATGTTCTGAAAAGTCCCGATTCTGTCATTTTTCACCGACTATGGTTCCCCATTCGAGCTTCCAAACCGTTGGGGCGAACCCTGGTCGCGTACCGTGAGTCTTGATCTGCCAGGACTTTTCAAACATCCTCTCAGCCCTATCGGGCCGACTCCAGACTCAAGCAGCACAAGCGAACCCAGTTGGATCGCCTCTATCAGAAGATCGTCGACGACGAGCTTCTTGGTGTTGTTGGGCTCAAGGCTGCTTAGTAACGAGAACAAAAGTCCCGTGACGCTTCGCATAGCGGATTAATTAAGCCCTCGTCATACCCAAAAGCAACGGTAACCCATTTAGAAGGGTATGGCGTGCGCTTCCTTGGCAGGCCTT
>CAWEKQ010000019.1:0-31879 GCA_963809655.1 Terriglobia bacterium
CAGGATCGACGGCCGAATCCAGATGCGAAACCGGCGGTCGGGCGGATGGTGGACAGCTTTGTGCGCTGCATCGAAAGCAATCATACGTTCTCAGAAAGAGATGCATCCGGTGAGCCGCAGCACCAGTAGTCGACTCCGAAGTTCTCGAAAACGCGCACGGCTGCGGGACTATCGATCGCCATCTCTCGCACTGTCTGCTCCTTGTCGGTGGTGCGTCCCACCACTGACATTAAGGCGCGTTCGGCCAACCCTCAATGACTAAAGTCACAACACAACCCAAACAGGCGATGTGGCTAGCCAAAAACGAGCCGGATCATGTGCATGCCGGCAACGGGAAAGCCGATAACTTCCGGATCGATTTGACCGCAGGGTTCGCTCTGGTTTTGTCCGGACTCAGGACTGCACAGCCTGGCTTCCGCCCGCCAACCATCGGGCGGCCGCGTCGGCGCTATCGTCGGGACGTGTATTGAAGGCAATAGCCGCGCCTGGGGCAGCCTTATGAACGGCGTTGATGACCGTTTCGAATAAAGGTGAGGCCTCGGGGCGGCAGGCGAACGCCACCTCCGATTACCACACAATCGTAGCTTTTCGAAGCTAACAGACGCTCTGTCGCCGGACCGGCCGTCTCATCAGGCGGGATCAAACCGACCTCGCCCTCCCAACCGCGATCAGCGAACTGCTTCAGCGCAACCGCGATGCCGGCGTGAACCTTCTCGGCGGTCATACCGGGCGGCAAAGCGGGATCTGAAAAATCGACATGCTCTGGATCGTAGCCTAACAATAGAACCCGCGTCATGAACTCTCCCTCGTTCCTGCGAGCGCCGGCGGCACCATCAAGCTGCCAGCTTCGCCGAATTAGACAAGCTACCACGAGAAAAACTACGATCTCGCGCGTCGGTCCGGCGCAAATGCCCCGGCGGCGCAACAGGAACAAGCGGGGGCTCTGCGAACCTTATCTAACCCGATGGGTTAGCACTTATCGCTTACGCACAAACGGCGACGGAAAGGCTTCATCGGGTTAGCAACGCGCCAGTAGGGAAGGCCGGCAAGACAGACGCTCCTCTGTCACCATAGCTTCCACGACAATGCGGGATACGTGGAAATACGCGCGCGTTAGAGTTGCGCGGGATGGTACTTAGGCACCTGTGGATTGGTTTGCCGTGGACCACTGAGGAGCTTCCGGCCTTCATTCCATATACAACGAGGTCCTGGGTTGCAGACCTGGACCAGTACTTTTGTTACCTTACCCTTTTGATATTTCGGTGCGCTAGTGCTAACATCAGATGCTCTTTTGGTCATCGGCTCGGCAAATCATGGAATAAGAAACGCAGTACTTCAAACCGGGCACCTACCGACGTTCCAACGGCTTCTTATGCGATACACATATACCGCGGCAATGGCCATCGCCTTTTCGGCGCTGAGCCTCTCTCCAGTATCCGGGCAGATCCCGGACCTTTCTATCCCGCCAACCGGTTCAAGCTACTCATTGGTGAGCCAGACGTTTGTTACGCGAACGCAATCTTACTATACATATCAGGCAACTCTCGTCAATACCGGCCCCGCGCTAACGAGCGTCACCGCTGTCGCAATCAGCCTTTCCCCGAAAGTAACAGTGGTTGCGGGCCAGGGAACGCTGCATTTCTCTCCTGTGCCGGCGAATGCCCGGTCGGTCAGCACCAATACCTTCACAATCCTGGTAAACGGGGGCGTTCCATTCGACGGATCCCAGATCAACTGGTCGTTTAATGGCCCATTTGCCAACCCCGGTCCAAATCAGACCGTTCAGGTGTTCAGCACGGTGACGCTGAATGGCGGAGGTTCGACCAATCCCACCGGTATCGGCTCGCTGACGTACAGTTGGGCTATTCAATCGGGGCCGACCGGTTCGACCGCCCGTCTGTCGAGCGCTAACAACGTGATGGCAACCTTCGTGCCGGATTTGCTCGGGACCTATGTCGTCGCTCTCACCGTAAACAATGGTTCCCAGACGGACACAAATACCGTGACTATCAGTACAACCGATGCTCCACCAACAGCGAACGCAGGAGCTAATCAGACTGTGGCTGTGGGATCGCACGTGATTCTCGACGGGACAAAGTCGTCCGACGTGAACGGCCAGCCCCTCAGCTATTTTTGGTCTCTTGTCAGTATTCCGAATGGAAGCGCCGCTTTTCTTTCAGGTGCCCGATCGTCTGCTCCCTCGTTCACCGCGGATAAGGCCGGCTCGTACATTTTGGGACTGGTTGTCGATGACGGCACACTGACCAGTTCGCAGTCTACGGTTACGATCACCACTGGCAATACGCAACCGGTTGCAGTCGCTACAGCGACGCCGCAAATCGCTACCGTAAACGGCCTCGTGCAGTTGGACGGGTCGAAGTCAACCGATGTGGACGGCAATCCCCTCACATACGTGTGGAGTTTAAATACCAACCAGGCGCCGCAAAGCAAGGCAGTGCTGAGTAACCCGAACATTGTGAACCCCACGTTCACCGCCGATGTTGCCGGAACTTATGTCGCGCAACTCATTGTTAACGATGGAACGATTTCCAGCCAGGCCGTCACGGTGACCATAACGACGAACACCGTGCTTGCACCAACGGCAAATCCCGGCTTCAACCAGATGGTTGCTGCTGGCGCCCTCGTGCACCTTCAGGGCTCCGGAAGCGATCCCCAGAATTTTCCCCTTAGCTATACCTGGTCGCTGCCCACGTTCCCTCGGGAAGCGTCGCATCACTGTCTGCCACCAATATTCCGAATCCCACTTTCGTTGCCGACTTGCCCGGAACATACTCAGCACAACTTGTCGTAAACAACGGGATCCTCAACAGTAGCCCCGCCACCGTTACAATCAAGAGCACCAGTCCTGCGCCGGTAGCAGTTCCCGACGACGACCACACCAAGCGTTCCGGTCGGGTCCGCTGTGTCGCTGAGCGGAAGCTCGTCATTTGACCCTGCCAACGTTCCCATCACGGGATATATGTGGTCCCTCAGCGTTCCTGGCGGAAGCACTGCCACGCTAGCGGGGGCCAATGCGGAATTCCCAACGTTTGTGCCGGATATGGCGGGCACGTATGTAGCGCAGCTTATCGTTAAAGACCAATTCGCCAGCAGCATTCCTGCAACGGTCTCGATCTCGGCCGGCGGCATGACGATTTCGCTGACGCCGAGTCCGTTGAATTTACCGAATACGGCCGAGCCTCTGACGATCACGCTGAGCCCGGGCGCCGGCGCCGATCCTGTCGTCGTCACCCTGAGCGGCTACGACGCTGGAGTCATTTCGCTGCAGTCCAACACGGTCACGATTCCCGCGAATTCGAGCGCCGCCAACGTCGCCGTGAATCCAGTGAGGCAGGGTAATACCTCAATCACCGCCAGCGCGCCGGGTTACCAGCCAAAAACGCTTCGATAGTAATCGCAATCCCGACGCTCGCCGTCACCTTCGATAACAATGCCACTTCCGTTTCATTGGGCCAAACCCTGGGAGCCACAATTACGCTGAGCGCCCCGTCCCCGCAGCCGAACGGCACCAGCGTGACTCTCGTCGACGTCCAGGATCACGACTCCGGCGCAATGCCAGGACTGGTCACTTTTAACGCCCCGGTTGTCGTAATTCCACCGGGTAGCACGACGGGAAGGGTCTCCATCACAGGTGCGCGAGTGGGTCCGGTCGAAATTCAGGTCGGCTCGCCCGGGTATGCTCGCCTTAACTTCCTTGTGCTCAATGTCATGGCGACGGGTGGCGTCGTGGTACCGAAGAATCTCACGGTGCCCGCCGGCCAGACTGTGCCATTGAATGTACAGTTATCTTCTCCGGCGCCGGCAGGTGGCGCTACCATTACCTTGCAAAGCGGCAACACGGGCATACTGACGATTTCGCCGGCGACGGTAACGATCAGCCCCGGCGCCACCGCTCCGGCGGTCGCCCCACAGGTGACCGGAGTCGCGCCTGGTTCGACCAACATCGCCGGGTCTTCCAATGGATACACCAGCGATACGGAAACCGTTAATGTGACGGGCACTCTCAGTTTGTCGCCTGCGAACGTTTCGCTGAACGTGGGCGGACAACAAACTATCAACGTAAACCTCTCAGCGCCCGCGCCGGTGGGAGGGGCACCTATAGCTCTGGCCTCCAGTACCGGCAACGCGACGGTGACTGCGAATGTGACGATCGCGGCCGGCCAGCTGACCACTACGGCGCAGATTACTGGCGTATCTGCCGGATCCGCAACCATCACGGGGACCACCAACAACCCACTGATCGCTACTGCGGGCGCCAGTATATCGGTGTTGGTCGCGACGCTGGTGGTCCCCTGCCCGGTGGTTACGTCGGGTGACGTGAATGCGCCGTTCCATACCCAGGTAACACCCGCCAGCGGCACCGCGCCCTACACATTCTCAATTGTCGGCACGCTGCCGGCGGGTTTAACGCTGAGCAGCACGGGTGCCGTGACGGGCACACCGACTGCCTCGGGCAATTTCTCCATTAAGGTGACGGATGCCACCGGTGCTGTCGGGACCACATGCCCGATCACCATCAATCCGACGATCTCGTTAACCTGCTCAGCCACGAGTTCAGGTGTGGTGGGTACTCCCTTTAATAGCGGGCCGGTGACGGTCGCGGGCGGTACTACGCCTTACGCGTACTCGATCGCCGGCGTCCTGCCGGCGGGCCTGACCTTGAATACATCCAATGGAGCTGTCACCGGCACACCCACGGCCTCGGGCAGCTTCTCCGTTCAGGTGAAGGACGCCATCGGAGTTGTCGCTGCCGTCAGCTGCCCCATCACCATCGGCCCCGCCGGCGCGCCTTCGCTCACCTGCCCGTCCTCGAATTCCTTCCAGGTTGGAGCGGCCGTGAACAACCCGGCTATGACGGTCGGGGGCGGCACTGCCCCTTACACCTTCTCACTGGCGAGCGGTACGCTGCCGGCCGGCCTGACTCTGAACACCTCGACGGGCGCAATTACCGGGACGCCCAGCGCCACCGGCACGTTTACCATTCAGGTAAAGGACGCCAGCGGAATGACGGCCGCCGTGACTTGTCCCTTCACAGTGGGACCAGCAACCGGCCTCACCATCACCACGATTTCCCTCCCGCCCGGGATACCGGGCACTCCGTACAGCTTCCAGCCCCTCACATCGGGTGGCACCTTGCCATTTGTGTGGGCCATCACCGGCTTGCCCCGCGGTTTCACGTACAGTGCCTCGAGCGGCTTGTTCAGTGGTACTTCAGGCTCCGGCGCCTACAGCGTAACAATTTCGGTCTCCGACTCGAGCAGCCCGCAGAAAACGGCATCGACCATTCTGCCGCTCGCGATTGGCTCCACATCGCTCGCCATCACCACCGCTTCACCATTGCCCAACGGCACCGTCGATATGTTCTATAGCGCTCAACTTTCCGCCAGCGGCGGACAAACACCCTACAGTTGGTCGGCAAGTAACATGCCGGCCTGGCTCACATTCGATGTCAGCGGTTCCATCTGTGGTAGCCCGGTTAGCGTCTGCGGCACGCCGCCCGCTTCATTCAGCGGGCTCAACACTTTCAACGTTACCGTCATCGACAGCTCCAGTCCTATTGCACAAAATGTAAGTCAAAACTTCTTACTGACAGTCGGCACGCAAGGTCGCACAGGCAGGTAACGGTCTGCTTGAAATTCGAAGCGAGTCGTTGCTGGACCGTTGTGCCGGCGGAAACAGACTATGTGTTCCGCATGGGAGTCGCCGTCGCGACCGGACGGCTCAGCCCGAGTGTCATGTTTCCACGCCACGGCAAGGGCCGTCTGGTAACAGGGAACGTAAGTCAAAGCACCGGATCGACTGCGGCGTTTTCTTGAACACCTTTTGACGAGCGTCATGAACAAATATCGGCGGCTATTCTGGTAGCTCAACGGTTAGAGCATTTTCAAAATTAGTGTGTACCGCTTGCTGACGCACGCGGCTCTTCAATAGCACCTCGTTTCCGAGCCGCGACAGTAAATGGAGCGGTTTTCGGTATTGCGAAAATGCTTCAGCAGCAACAAAAGGGTTACTCCACCGAGAGCTGACGGTTCTGCTCTCCGTCGCGTCTTTCCAGGAGTTTCTCCACAGCCTTCGAAATCTGGTGGGCTGTGTAAGGCTTGCCGATGAAATCGGCTGCTGGATAGTCCACGCAGAGACGCCGGGCTTCTGACTCGCTGTAGCCGCTTGTGAGAAGCACCCTGAGGTTCGGTCGAAGTCCGGGGATGAGGGGCAAGAGTTCTCTGGCTCCCATCAGCGGCATGATGGTGTCAAGAACCACTGCGTCGATCTTTTCCTCGCCGTTCTCGCAAATGGCCAGCGCCTCACGCCCGTCCGAAGCGAGCAGAACGCGATATCCATTCCTGCGGAGCGCCTCGCCGATGAAATCGCGCACAGAGCGCTCGTCATCGACGACGAGAACAGTTCCGAAATCGCCCGTCTCCCCAAACGGGACTGTCGCGCGCGCGGAATTCTCGGCAGCGGGGAGAAAAACGCGGAAGCTGCTGCCCGCCCCGCGCACAGATTCGATCGTGATCCCACCTCTCTGAGCCCGCAGTATTCCTTCGACGGCTGCGAGCCCCAGTCCTCTTCCCGTGAATTTCGTCGTGTAAAACGGCTCGAAGATCCTCCCTTTGCCTTCTTCGCTGATACCCTCGCCTGTGTCGCTGATTTCGATGCAGACATACCGGCCCGCGGCCACCTGTTCGCCTCTCGCATCGGTAAAGGCGGTTTCAACGTCTCGCATCGAGGTGCCCACGGTAATTCGGCCCGGAACTCCTTCGCCCACGGCTTCCCCTGCGTTGATCACAAGGTTCATCAGGATCTGCTGCAACTGACCGGGGTCCATTCTGACAAGAGGCAGGCGTTTCTCGACGTTGACGGATAGCTGCACACTCTTCGGGATGGAAAACTGGACCAGGTCGGCGATCTCCTGAACAGCCCGGGAAACATCGACGTCCTGAACTTTGAATTGCCCCTTCCCGGAGTACGCGAGCAACTGGCGCGTAAGGTGAGCTGCCCTCTCGGCGCCCGCGATCACTTCGCGGATTTTTGCAGCCGGCCCCGGAGGAATTTCGTCCATCACCAGGCTGGCATAACCCACAATCCCGGTCAGGAGGTTGTTGAAGTCGTGGGCTATCCCGCCTGCGAGAAGGCCGACGCTCTCCAGTTTCTGCGACTGCCGCAAGCGCTCTTCATCGCGTTTCCGTTCCGTGATGTCCAGCAGCACACCGGCGTGCCGAACAGGGCGACGCGATTCTGCTTCACCCGCGAACTGTGTCTGGCCTCTGATTTGAACCCATCGCACGCTGCCGTCCGGCCGAATGATCCGGTGTTCGTCCAGGACAATTCCTCCGCCGTCCGGATCGAAAACCCGCGAAAACATCGCCTCTACATGACCGCGATCTTCCGGGTGGACGAAATCAGGCACCTCACGGGCGCCTTTCGCCGGTGCGTCCGCTGGCAATCCGATAATCGCTCGAAGTTCCGGTGACCAGTACACCGTATTGGCGACCAGATCCACGTCGTACGTCCCGAACCTCGCAGCATGGGCCGCCAGCCGCAGGCGCTCCTCGCTTTTCCGTAGTTCCGCCTCCCCTCTCGCGCGTTCCACCGCGGACCAGGTACGGTCGGCCACGTCCGCCATCAATTCGCTTTCCAGCCTCGTCCAGTTCCTGACGGCCCGGCTATAGCCAAAGAATAAGGCCTTCAGCCGCGCGTCTTTCAGCACCGGGATGGCGACGAACGCTCGTATATCGACCCTTCCGTATTTGTCGATTCCGTCCGGAGTCGCTGCCAACGGATCAGTCCGGGCGTCTGCGACCGTGGTGTTCTGGCCCGCCCGGCATCGGTCCGTTACGACCTCTCCGAAATCCTGGATGCGGAGGGTGCCTGCGAAGGACTGCACACCCGGCGCCGTGTAATCCCGTTCAACGGTGAACGTCTCTCCCGACACGTCGACCTCGCCATAGGCGCAGCCGTCCAGGGTAAGGTACTCGCCCACCAGTTGAGTCGCGGTTTCCTGAATCGAAATCGGTTCGCCCAGAGGCCGCAGCGCATCACTCAGCGTCAGCAGGAATTTCTGCCGCTCCTCACTCTCCCGCAGTGCGGCCTCGGCGCGTGTTCGTTCAGCTATCAGCTTTTGCTCGGTCACGTCGATGCACGTGCCGACATACCCGGCAAACTCGCCTTCACGATATAGCGGCGTACCGCTGTCCAGAATCCAGCGATATTCGCCATCAGCGCGCCGGAGCCGGTACTCCATTCGGAAGTCACGCCGGGCGTCAAACGATGTCAAGTAATTGGCCAGGCACTGGTCGAGATCCTCAGGATGCACGCCACTGGTCCAGCCGTTACCGAGTTCCTGTTGCAGCGAACGCCCTGTAAAATCCAGCCAGGGCTTGTTGAAGTCGGTGCAAAGCTTGTCCTGGCCGGCGACCCAGACCATCACGGGCGCTACGTCGACCAGTAACCGAAGGCGCTTTTCACTCTCCCGCAATAAGGCCTCGGACTGCTTTCGCTCGGAAATATCGGAGAACAGCCCGAGGAGCCCGAGTGGAGCGGTCGCGGGATCGGGATCGCGGACAGGCATACAGGAAATACTGACCCATATTGGCGATCCGTCGCCGCGGCGCAGGCGAAAATCGAACGGCCGACTATCCCCGGCCAGTGTGCGGGCAAAATGACGCTGCGCATCCGCCAGTTCATCCGGAAACACGCAGCCAAAGCAGGATTGTTCCGGCATCGATTCGAAGTCGATCCCCAGGATCTCTGCCATGCGCCGGTTGCTGAAGATGGTCTTTCCTTCAGAATCGACGACCCAGATTCCCTCGGGCACCGCCTCGATAATCCGGCGATACATCTCATCGCTGATGGTCACGTCAGACTCGTTAATCGTTCTACGATATTACAGGGTCCCTCCCGGAACTGGTTCTCCGAGGTATAGTTCAGAACGTTTATATTGGCAGGTCCGCGCTCAGGCTTGATGTTGCTCCACGGAAGCGATTCCGCAGTAGCATCGCTCCCATGTCACGACAGTGGGAGACTTGCAAAGGCTCCGCCGCAAGGCCCCGCGCGAAAAGGCATAAACATCCGGCATTGGGCCGGGCCGACGTAATAGGAATCGATCACGCGCATCGCGGGCTGCTGCAGAACATCGTCCTCAGAAAGGAAACCCTCGCGCGGGCGTCTGCCGGTCCGCCCGGCGATTGGCCCTGACCGCCGTTTGCGTCGTTCGATAGATTCTTCTTTGGCGCCCTATTTAAACGTATAGTTGCCGCGGCCTCCGCCACGGTGTGCCATATGACAGCCACCGCACTGCTGCTGTAATTTCATCAGGTTTGCAGCTTTATCGCCCTGTCCGTCTGCGATCGCTTTGGCGGCGTCGCGGGCGCTCTCGGCGAAGGTAACTGCATCTGGTGCATTTTTAGCCTTCCAATACGCGGCCACCTTCGTGAAGGTGTCGACCACTTTATTGGCGGCGGGAGCGGTTGCTGCGGCGTCAGCCGCATCGCGAATTGCCGTAACGTTAGCTGGCAACGCTTGCATCATCATTTTGTATTCGTCATCGCTGATCTGACCAATGGCCAAAGCCGCGAAAGCAACCGAAACGGTAAGGAGAAGGAAGGGTTTTCTCATGGCCGTGAGTATATATCAGATTTGTTTCGGCGGTCCCGGGAGATCTGCGCTGGCAACGCAATTCCGGCCTTTATGACACAAACCGGCCACAACAGCTCCGATCGCGAATTCGGCCGTCGTGCCTTCTGTGAGCCCGAACCCCGTTATTCAGAACAGGGGTTACTGGACCTTCACATCCCCGAGCGACACCAACCACCCGATCGCAGCTTTTCTACAGACAGGTGTCAGGCCGCCCGACGAATGCCGCATTCGGCTTCAGTGGGATTGATGCGAGCGGACATCAGTGGACACAAAACATCACGGTCCCCTTCAAGTAAGGGGGCCCGTGAGATGCTATCGTCGCGCATCGCCGTTATCGCGGACCGCAAAATTCGGATCCTATCTTGATCAAACCGCGGTTCGCCTTCGGAAGAGATGAACAACGAGCGATATAACGGCGACGACGAGCAGAAGGTGTATAGCGCCGCCTGCAATATGGAAAGCAAACCAACCCGCTATCCACACAGCTAAAAGAACCAAAAAAAGTAATAAAAAGATGAAGTCGCCGATTACGCGCATGCTTTGTTACTCCTGTCCGCTGTGAGAAGCAATTTGACGGCCATCAACGAGGTACCCAGCCCGCCGCGACCAGTCCAGCACAAGCGGTCGACCGGTCGCGTGCGCAGCTCGACCCATTACAATTTGTCAGATTCTTTTGACGATGAAAACGATGATACAAATTATGATTATGGTTCCAACGATCCCGTATCCGAACATTTCGATTCCTCCTTGTGTGTTTGTTTGCTGCCTTGATCAGGTGTGAATATCCCGCTGAACAATCCACCGTCGACTTTCAACCTCGCACGTGCATGGCCATTGAACCTTCTTCTCTTTCCGTTCCCATCAATACACGGATTTAATCAGACTGGCGGCAAACTGTAGAAGAAACTGTTTTGGCCTGGAGCGGTTGGACAGCTTACTGGGAGTAAGTTGACTCATTGAATCATGCTGCCGCTGACAGTGCAAGTTCGAAATCACGCCGAGCCTGAGCCGGTGTTCTGTAGCCGAGGCGCCCAAGTATCCAGCTGTTGTTATAACGGCCGCGGAAGTCGAGTAGAGCGGTCTGAAGTTCATCGAGATCGCGAAAATGGTGAATCCAGAGCAACTGTTCTTTGAGCGTTCTGAAGAACCGCTCAATACAGCCGTTGCCCTCCGGTTGCCGCACGAAGGCTGGTGAGGACTCGATCCCCAGGAAGCGGATTTCGTTCTGAAAATCGTCACTCATGTAAACGCTGCCATGGTCATGGCGCAATAGCAGACCGGCAGCGCTGCCCTGCGAGAAGAAGCCGAAGTGTTCCCGTACGCCTTGTCTGACCGGCTCCAGCGCTTCGAAACGGGTGGCTTTCTTCACCGCGTGGATACCGATGCATTCTGCGGTGCAGTGATCGATAGCGGCGAAGACCGTCACCGCACCCTCGGCGGCGGTGACGGTGGCGGTTGCATCGGTGCCCTACATCTGGTCGGGTTGATCGGTGATGATGACGCCGTCGTGAGGATGATGCGTCACCGGCACGAGTTGCCGATACGGCGAGAGCAACTGGTTCTCCCGCATCAGCCTGTTCACGCGCTCCTTCGAGGTACGTACGCCTTTGTGACGCAGCCGAGCCCATACCTTGCGGTAACCTTCGCCCATGAAAACGGCCTCGTCCAGCACGGCACGAATCGCTGCCAGCAGGTCCGGATCGGAAAGAACCCTCGGACCACGTTTGCGGGGCTCCCGCGGGTTCTGCCTGCGTTGGCGCGCTGCATAAAAGCTGGAACGCGGCAGATCCCAGATCGCCATCACGCGCGCCACCCCGTATGGCTTGTTGCTGGAAGCGGAGACGGTGCGGCTCATGTTCTCGACTTCCACGACACCAAAGGGCGGCCACCCTCGATCAGGGCGATCTTCTCGCGCAGCAGTTCGGCCTCGACGCTCAGGCCGGCTACCACCGATTTCAGCCGCCGCTTCTCTTCGTCTTCAACACTGACCTCACGGCTCTTGATACCCGCTTCGCCGGCAGTCAGAAACCGATCCCGCCAATCGCTCAGGGTGGCGACGGTCACCCGGTACTTGCGCGAAGTGCTTTCCAGATCCGCCCCTCGCAGGAGTTCCAAAATCACTGCCGTCTTGCGTCGCGAGGACCATCGCCCCGCGCCTGCTCGCCCCGATTCCGGGGACTGCTCAGTCGCCCTTCGGGCTCCTTCCGCAGCCCCGGAATCGGTATTCTTTGTGTTCGACATTCTCTCTCCTTAAAGAACATTTTCCATCTCAAATGTTCCCAGAGAACTGTCCAACAAATTTCCGGGCCGGGGGAACTGTAGAAGAAACCCAGGGCGGCACGACGTCGGTTTATTAATCGATAGCTCTTTTGGGGAAACAGACGGCCTGTGGTCAGAGCCGAAAGTACTGACGAACGAAGGCCATAGGAAATATTTTCAGACGGCCTCACACCAACCGACGGATGAGCAGGCTCAAGAGCCAGATCGGCAGCGCTACTCCAGCGACAACGACCAGCAGGGTGACCAGTAAGAATAGCCAATCCATTCCCTGCTGACGCCGCGGTTGCGCAAGATAACGGTTCAGGAGAATATAATTCCGGCGGTTCGCCTTGAAGACCACATCGAATAAATCTCCGACAAATGGCGCGGCGCCCAGCAACCCCTCGATACCCACATTAAGCACCATGCGTGCGACACCGACCCGCGGAATCCCAAGTTGGAGCGCGCGATTCACGATGTATAGCGAGATCAGCGCATCCATCACGTCGCCGATGCCGGGAATAAGCCCGATAAACCCTGCGAGCCCGAAGCGAAAACCGCCGGGAAGGACGAAGGCATAGTCCATCCATCGTGCAATTGCTTCGACATCGGCAAGGCTGGGGTCAATCAGTTCGCCCGTTACTGATTTGCTGGCGTCGGAGCCGAATGTTGAAAGGGCGTTTGTCACAAAAACCGCAAAATCCTCTTGCACGTTAGCCGCCAGGCAAATATCGGTACTTGACCAGCCGTGAGCCGCCGGTTCGAACGAAGGGCGGCAACCGTTCAGGGGTTTCGGCTGCCGCTCCGCCGGTGGAAGCTCAGAACTGGAACCTGGCGACGAGTTGCCCCGACCGTGGCGCCGAGAACACAGTGCCATTGTTGATGTAGCCAAAGCCACCGGTAGTCTGTCCGGTTGCTGTTGTCGTCTGCGTTGCCGTTCCATTCACTGCAGTGGGATTGTTGAATTGGGTCCGGTTGAAGACGTTGGTAAACTCCGCCCGGATCTGAAGGTTGGTTCGCTCTTTGATCCGGAAATTGCGCGCGATACTCATGTTCTCCACCGGACGCCGCCGGAAACGGTAGTCGTTGTAATAGGCGGCCGCACTACCATATTGCCCGGGCGCCGGGTTTACCCATGCCGCCGGATTCAACACGAATGTTGTATTCGGGTCAAAGCATCCGCAGTTGAGGTTCTGCGTGAACAGCGGCACCCCGGGCACGCGATTCATGAGAGTGCTCTGAAAAGTGTAAGCCGCGAGATTTGACGTTGCGGTGGGCGAGGGAATCGGCAGCCCGCTGCCGTAACGAAGCACGGCGCCGAGTTGCCAGTCGCGAGCCACCCAGTTTACGAACTTATTGCCGGTGAAGGCATTGCCATTGCTCAGCCGCGGGGTTGTATAGGTACCCGAGAAGACAAACAGCAGCGGCTGATCGTAGGCCGAGATCGTCTTCTGATTCACCCGATTGAATACGTTGTTGATGACCGCGCCATCGCCGCGACCAAAATCGTCCTCGACACCCGATTCAAGCTGCTTCGCCCATGTGAAGGAGGTACTAACCACCAGACCATGGGACAATCGCTTCGTCCCCTTCAGTTGCAATGCGTCGTACCATGTGTCCCCATCGGGAACCCAGTGCCAGTTGGTAACTGCTCCATACTGCGGGAAAGGCCGTAACGACTGCGCCACGGTCGCGGTCAGGGGGAATCCGGCGTAAGGCGGATTCCCAAAGCCGGCATTAATCGCGATGGAGGAATTAAGCGGAGCCGCCAGTATCTTGAGATCCGCCGGGTTATTCAAACTCAGACCATGGGCCTCAAGATCCTGCTCCGAGAGGGCATTGGGGTTGATGATGTAACCGGCATTCCAATAAGCGCCACGGTTGCCGACATAGGCCGCTTCCACCAGCAGATTGGGGAAAATCTCACGCTGGATACCAATACTCCATTGCACCTGACGAGCCGGCCTGCCTGCGTTCTGGTCCATCTCCTGCGGCGCCGAACCGAGCGAACCGGGGAAGAGATACTGGCCCGCGTAGAAATTCGGGAAGGTGAGCTGATAAGGCATCCCGTTCTGAAGGTTAAATGCCGGACTGCCATAAGCGCTCGTGGCATAAAGGTATTCAGAGCCGGTAGAGAAGCCTACCTGGTCGTCATCTGTCTTGTAATAGGCGACACCCGCCCCGACCCGCAGAACCGTCTTCGGAGTGATCTGGTACGCAATACCGACCCGCGGTCCGAAAGCAAACGGGTAGTTGTGAGCTAGTTGGCAATTACAACGGCCGCCTCCGTTTCCTTCATAGACAATCGCTCCGGGCAGATTACCGGCGGCCGGGTTGGGTGTGCTGGGTGAAAAGACGCCGTAATAGCCGTTACCGTCTTTCAGGTAGGTGGAAAAGTCATAGCGCAGACCGTAATCGATCGTCAGCGAACGGGTTGCTTTCCACGTGTCCTGAGCAAAGCCCGACATGGCGTGCGCGCCCATATGAGTCGCTGCCGGCACGGCATCGTAGCCATTATCGACGGCGCCGAGCAGGAAGCTGGCGTATGAGAATCCCACTGTGCCCGGAAGACTGACTCCGTTCAGAGACGGAAGACCTGTTTCGTTCGGGTTGAATTCAAACCAGCCCATGGCATAGGTCTTGTTGAACATCTGATATCCGTTGGCCATCGCTTCAACGCCGAATTTCAAAGTGTGATTGCCGCGCACCCAGGTCAGGATTGAGTTGAAGGTCGGCTTGCGAATAATCACGTTGATCTGATTTCCAGGGCCGATTCCGCTCGATAGACCCCCCTGGCTCTCGCTCAGCCCTCCCAGTACAGGGAAAAGGTCGACGTTGGTACCAGTAAGCCCAAGCTGCGCGACTGGATCAAAGGACGGGCTGTGGTCGTAGATGTGGGTGTCAAGAAGTCCTACGCCGAAATGGAGGAGCATAGTCGGGGTCAGAGTCTGATCGAAATTCACGCGATACGTGTTCGAATTGATCGCACGTGGTTCATTGCCTGTAAGCGGGGCCGGAAGGACCGTGTTGTTCGGGTTATCCTGCCGGTTGAGAGACCAGAAAACGGCGAGTTTCGAATTCGAGCTGATCTGGTAATCGGTCTTGAGAGACGGAATCGTGGTAGCGATCGGGTTCGTATAGGTTGGAAGATAGTTGTTCGTGAAGCCGCCGCTGGTCGGCTGCGGAATCAGCGCCTGTATCTTCGAGGCTACCGGATCGATCATGCTTAGAGGAATGGTGTTGTTGGAGAACGGATTGCGTTCCAGAAGCCCATTGCTGTCCACAAAGGCCGAGCTGGGATCGTAGATCGTGTTTTCGAGAATGGGGCGGCCGAGCGGATCGGTCCCCAGCCTCTTATTCGTGAGAGCCTGTGTAAAGTTGCCCGCGCGATAGGCAAGTGTCGGAACCGTGGTCGAAACATTGTTGGTGATCGTGGTTTGACGGAACTGTTCCCAATTCAGAAAGAAGAATAGCTTGTCGTGCCCGTTGAATACTTTGGGTATGCGCACCGGGCCGCCCAGCGAAAATCCGTAGTCGTTCCTTCTTTGTCGCGGACGCAACAGGCCGCCGTGCCCATTGTTTGTGAAGGGTTGACCGGCGTTGAGCGCTTCGTTGTCGAAGTAGTCGTAACCGCTTCCGTGATACTGATTCGTGCCGGATTTCATCGTGACATTAAAGAGTCCTCCGCCCACTGCGCCATACTCAGCAGCGAAATTACTGGTTTGAACGGCGAACTCCTGAATCGCTTCGATACTGGGCTGTGTCTGGTCCTGCGTGCCATACCAGCCGTTGGTTGCATCCTGGCCTTCAATCAACATCGACTCTGTATTCGTGGGCGCGCCGTTGACACGAATAGCCAGATCCGCTGCGCCGGCTCCCGGGCTGTTGGCGGACGGTAAGAACGTCGTCCCGGGAAGCGTCTGCATCACTGAGTACGGGTTTCGAATGCCCGACGCGCCTGCGGCGGACCCGGTGGAAAGAACCGGAAGGTCGTCCACCGTCTTCATCTCGACGTTATGGCTAAGCTCGCCGCTGTCCGTCTTCAGTAGAGGCGCGGCCTCGGTGACAGTGACTGATTCCGTTTGGGCGCCCACTTCCAGCGTGACATCGACACGGTACGTCTGCGCAACGTCGACGACAATCCCGGTCCGTACGAATTTCTTGAAGCCCGGCGCAGTGACATCCATTTCGTACCGTCCCGCCGGCAATTGCGCCAGAGTGTAATTTCCGGTGGCCGAAGTTGCTCCCGGGTAGACTGCGCCGGTCTCAGTATTGTGCAGTTGCAGGTTCGCGCCCGGAACAGTTGCTCCCGTCGGGTCCGCAACCGTGCCCGTAAGCGTACCGCGATCGCTTTGAGCAAATAGGGCTACAGCGACGTTTAGAAGACACACTACACGTAGTAGAGAACGCATGACCATCTCCCGCGCCCGTTTGACCGCTCGCCCTGGAGCGCGCAGGGCATGCGCACTGCAGACCAGATTTTCGTGAGAAAGCGAACAAAACGCCGGATTTCCATAAAAATCGAGTGCCTGCGACTTTACACCCACGCATAACGGAAGTCAATCGACTGGATTAGGACCGGATTGGGAGCAAATATCGCGAGGGACTCGATCAGCGATGAGAGGTCATGGCGGGACAATTTTAGGAGGCTTATATGTCGTGAAAGAGAAAGAGATTGCCCGGCCCGTCAACAGCAACAGCGGACGGATAGATAGGCAAGGCGTCTCGCTGGATCCGGAGAACTACCCGGCGGGATGTCCGTCCCGAAAGCCGCCGCCGGGAATGCGAGCGTGTGAGACAGGTCCTCCTGCGAGTACACACGATCGAAGACCTCAGCGACGGTCAGGAGCATTTCCCACTTTCGGATTTCCCTCGTTCGCGTCCGGCTAATTCTGGTGTTTGTTTCGGTCCGGCGAGCAAACTTGTCCAGGATTGGCTGCTGGTATCAGGGGTTGGGTGCCTTCCGGCAAGAGGAATGTCGCGTAAACATCAGTCACTCCGGAGGACTGATTGATAGCGTTGTGGATCACATCCTTCTCCTCGAAGAAGACTGACCCGGCAGGGTGGACAATCACACAGCCATCGCTTTTAATCTCCGTTAGCGCGCCGCTTTTAATTACGACCACCACCGGCCCCGGATGAAAGTGCCATCCGGTTTCTGCCCCGACCTGGAACACCAACTCGGTCTGCAGTACATCGTTCGACCTGGCTATGTGCAGGTTGACAGGTTCTCCGTTGCTGGTGCCCTGTGCCAGCACGTTGATCTGCAGGGGAGTCACCTGACCGCGCGCACCGCCTGAGCCGATCAGCCCCAATGTAAGCGCGGCCACTGACGCCGCTCCGCCGATTTTCAATTAGTCTCCTGCGCTGCGGTTGTTCTTGCGTCGCGCTTGCTGTTCCGAATAATGTCGTCATGTTTATTTTCCTTTTCAGGCCGACCCTGGCCAGACCCTGGCCAGCCTGCGTCGAACATAGCCCCAATCCCTTTAGCAGCCACATGAGTTTGTTCTGAAGACCCCCTCATCTGACCTGAGGGTGTAAACTACTGCAAACGGAGGATCCCCCGATGGCAGTCGACGGCAACGGGCGGCTGCGTTTCGGCGAATTCGAATTCGATTCCCGGCTGGGCATCCTTTTTCGGGAGAGCCACCCGGTCAAGATTGAGCCCCAACCACTGCGTGTTCTCAGCCTGTTGCTTGGGAGTGCCGGTGAGATCGTTTCGCGCGAAAGGCTCCGCGCTTGCGTGTGGGGCAATTCAACTTTCGTCGAATTTGACCAGGGCTTAAACTACTGCATCCGCCGAATCCGGCTCGCGTTGCGGGACGATTTTGCCAAACCTCTCTACATTGAGACGCTGCCCAAACAGGGCTATCGGTTCATTGCCAGCGTGTCCATTGTCTCCGGCGTTCGCATACCGGATGGCGCAGCCTGGACTGACGGGGAGACGGTAATCCCGAACGGACTCGCGGCGGGGGCAACTGTCGATCCAGCACAAGTGACAACTCCGGATTTTGTGTCCCCCCCACCGGCGCAGCTCGTGCGAAGCAGATTCCCATCACATATTCCCTGGGTGGCAGCCGTTTCTTTCGCTCTCCTCACAGCCTTGGGCGTGTGGGCCGTGCGGCGGTCCGATTCTCGCGCGCAACCGGACGCTCCCCTGGTTCTTCTTCCCATTGACCTGGGGACAGGCGTTTCTCTGTTTGCCGACAACGGTCCCGCGCTAGCCATATCGCCGGATGGGTCGCGTATTGTGTTTTCGTCGCGCGACGATCAGGGAAGGATTCTGTTGTATTGGCGGCCGCTCGATCGTGCCTCCGCGACCGCCTTGCCGGGAACCGAGTCGGCGTTCAATCCGTTCTTTTCGCCGAGCGGCAAACACGTGGCTTTTTTCGCCGATGGAAGACTAAAGACGATCGAACTGGATACGGGGATCTTTACTGATCTCGCCAACGCCGACGATCCCGCCGGTGGCAGTTGGGGCGAGAACGACACGATCGTTCTGAATCGAGCGCCTACTCTCGACTTGTGGGCCATACATAGTAATGGCGAGGAGTTAACGCAACTCGCGCGCGATCCGCGGGATCCCGTAAGCCGCTTCTGGCCCCAGGTACTGCCAGGCGGGAAAGCGATTCTGTTCACGGGGATCAAGGGCCAGGATCAACAGGGCGACATCAGCCGGGCCAGGGTTGAAGGCATGTTCTTGAAGGACGGGCGGCACCGCACGCTGGTTGAGGGAGCCAGTTTCGGCCGATATACCGCTGCCGGAAATCTCTTGTACGTCCGTGGTGGATCCTTGTTCGCCCGCTCATTCGACGCTGCGCGACTTGAGGTCACTGGTTCGGAGGTGCCTGTCCTCAATGGTGTTGAGACTTCCTCCTTCGATGGAGCCGCCCAGTTTGATCTCTCTAACAACGGCACCCTCGTATACCGGGGGAGCCGTCCGGGGAGCAATTTCAAAACGGTAGCGTGGATGAACAGCGCGGGACGTCTCGAACCCTTGCTCGCGATGCCGGGAGATTACCGCGCGATCAGCCTCTCACCGGATGGGCGGCGCCTGGCCCTCGCGATTGGCGACGGGAGTTCGAGCGACGTCTATGTCTACGACATCCAGAGAAGTCAGGAGCCTGCCCGGCTGACGGCGGGCGCGAGTATTGGCGATTCTCCGCTGGTCTGGAGCCGGGACGGCCGCTACATCTTCTTTAGTGCCAGGAAGGCCGCCTGGTGGATTCCCTCGGATACAGCCGCCCATCCGAAACAGTTGGTGGGCGGCTTCCATGTTTCAGGAATAACGGCGGATGGGACCCGGCTGTTTGTCACGCATAGTACTCCGGAGACAAGGGTCGATACATTGCTGCTCCCGTTCACCGAGGATAGTGACGGACCGCGAGCCGGGCACCCCATACCTCTGCTGGGAGGATCATATTCGGAAGTTGCCACCGGCACCTCCGCGGATGGCCGTTGGGTAGCGTATACAGCGGATGAAACTGGAGACCCCGAGATATACGTCATGGGGCTCGTCGAACCGGGCCTGAAGTGGCCGGTCTCGCACGGCAGCGGAATCGGTCCTTCGTGGTCCCGCGCATCGTCCGAAATTTTCTACCCCACCTTTTTTTCTCCGCTACGGATCATGGCGGCCCCGTACACAATGGAGGGCGGTCGCTTTAAGCCGGGAAAGCCTCGGCTGTGGTCGAAGAGAGCGATCCCCGGGCGAACGGGCAAGGGCGACTACATCATCAGCCAGGCGCCTGACGGGAAGCGGTTCGCCGTTCTGGTGCCGGCCGAGGAAGCTCGTAACAACCGCGTCATCTTCGCAATGGGCTTCTTCAACGAAATTCGCCGGCGCCTGGCGGAAGCGAAGTGAAGAGTGGTAGCGGTCAGCAAAAAGTTTGCGGCTGCCGTATAAGTCGCCTGAAGGAGCCGCCAATAAGAAGCAGTGCTGCAAGGAAAAGCGCCTGGGATTCGACAACCTATTGAACCTCCGCCAACGTCGCATGCAAAGGCACGGAGCCGACTAAAGGCTCCAAAGACCTGGCGCTCGCTCGCTGTCAATTCGCCTGTCCTCCGTTCCGAATCACAGATTGCAGCAGGATCAAAATAGCGTCAAATTCACTAAAGAGGTTTGCCTCCGGCATCTGCTTCGGATAAGCTCCCCTCCGCTTACTGTCCGCGGGGAACGCGAGTTTAATTCATGGAAGAGGTTGCCGTGAAGACATTGGTTTCGACCGTTTGTTTGTTCGTTCTTGCTTCTGCCGCTTTTGCTCAGACCGATCGCGGCACCATTACAGGCACCGTTCTGGATCCGGCAGGCGCCGTGGTTCCCAGCGCCTCTATCGAGGCGAAGAATGGCGCCACCGGCCAGGATGTACACGGCGGGCAGTTCATCAACAGGCAATTACACGCTTGCCAATTTGCCCGCGGGAACGTATGAACTGTCGGTGACTGCTTCGGGTTTCAAGAAGTATATCCGGCCGGGCCTCACTGTTCAGGTCGCCGAGACGATCCGCGCGGACGTGACTCTTGAAGTCGGAGCTGTCAATGAATCGGTGACGGTCAGCGACGTAGCTCCGCTGCTGAAAACGGAAAGCGGCGAAATGAGCCACCAGGTCGACTACAAAGAGGCGGATAACCTCCCCTTGTTCACCCTGAACGGGAGCGGCAACGAGGGCATTGGCAATATTCGGGACCCGCTGTCGGTTCTGACCACCCTGCCGGGCGCGAGTTTCTCTTCCGATTACGAGATTCGCGTCAACGGGCTTCCGTCCGGCTCGCAAGCGATTCGCGTGGAAGGACAGGACTCCACCAACGGCGTTCAGCAAACGAACAGCCAGGCGGTCCAGCAAAGCGTGGATGCCATTCAGGAAGTATCGATCCAGACCAGCAATTTCGCGGCTGAGTACGGACAGGTTGGCGGCGGATACATCAACTTCACCATGAAGTCGGGCACCAATCAGTTCCACGGATCCGCGTACGATTATTTCCAGAACAGCGCTCTGAATTCAGGCTTGCCTTTCACGGTCAACTCGACCGGCACCGGACACGTCAAGAACCCGCTGGACCGCAACGACTACGGGTTCACGCTGGGCGGACCGGTCCGCATTCCGAAAGTGTACAACGGCAAAGACAAGACATTCTTCTTCTTCAACTTCGAGCAGTTCCGCCAGACGTGTGACCACGAATAATCTGATTGCAACCGCACCCCTGCCGGCCTGGACGGCGGGGAATTCGGGGCACGATGCAAACTTCGGCAATATCCTGGGCCTTCCCTTCGGGCCTGCGGGGTTCGGCGCGCTCTCTCCAACGGGCTCGACCGACCAGACGGGCCAACTGTTCGACCCGACCACGTCCCACTATGTGAGCAGTGCGACGGGTTCCGGGTACGTCGAAAACCCCTTCCCGAACAACATTATTCCGTACAGCCGGATGGATCCGTCGTCGCTCGCATATCAGAAGTTTTTCATCGCGCCCACTACAGCCGGACTGCAGAACAACTCGCTTCAGCCGGCCTTCTCCAACTACCGGCACACCACGATTCCCTCGTTCAAGATCGATCAGAGCATCAGCTCGAAAATCAAGATATCGGGCTACTATTCCGCAACGAGAACCTATTCGCCGAATGCCAATGGATATACGAACCTTGAGGAGCCGGCCACGCCTCAGGTCCAGAACTCGCAAACCATCCGCGTCAATTACGACCAGACCATCACGCCCACCCTGTTGCTCCATATGGGCGTCGGTCTTCTGTACTTCGACCAGCCCACGTATCCGCCGTCCGTTAACGCGGGCCAGCTCCTGGGTTGGGCGCCGAACCAACAGTACCCGGATAATCGCTTTATGCCTAACCTGGGCGGCTTGAGCAGCTTCTTCGACGGCGGCCTTGCGGTGGGTGGGCTCTTCGGTGGGCCGGGCGTCGGCTTCGCCGCCGACCAGGATGAGAAGGAGATCAAGCCGACGGCTAACGTCAACATGACTTGGGTCAAGGGGAACCACACGTTCAAGTGGGGCGGCGAATTGGTCGTCGACGGTTTCCCCACGCAGAGTTCCAGCCGCGCCAACGCTCTCTATGGCTTCAGCGGCAACGAGACCGCAAATCCCTGGGAGTTTACCAGCACTGCGCCATTCCTGGGCGCCAGCAACGTGGCGGTCTTTGGTTCCGGATTCCCTTATGCCAGCTTCCTGTTGGGATCGGTGGACTCTCTCAACGCTTCCGCGATTACCGACACCCGGATGGGTAAACATGAACTCGGGTTCTTCGTGCAGGACAACTGGAAGGTCACTCGTAAGCTCACCCTGGAGCTGGGTCTCCGCTGGGACTACACCACGCTGCTGGAGGAGGAGCACGGGCGCATGCAGAGCGCCTGCTTCCAGTGTCCGAATCCGAACCTGATTCCAGCGAATTCGACCACTCCGTTGAATGGTCTTGTGGTTTATCAGAAGCAGTTCAACAAGAACTATCCGTGGGCGCTTGGACCGCGCCTGGGAATGGCTTACCAGATCGATTCGAAGACGGTATTCCGCGCGGGCGCAGGTATCGCTTACGCGAACTCCGGCGGCAACGCCGGCTTATCGGGTACCGATGCCGACTTCTATGGCATCGCTGGCCCCGGAGGGAACCGGCCAGACCATCGGCGGAGCGCCCGGCCAACCCAACGGAGGGCCGGGCGCGATCTACTTCAGGAATGGAAATCCGTTTGCTCCCGGCAACATCTATGGCAATGGACCACTCACGTCCCCGCTGAGCGGCGCCGCGCTTTCCCTCGCAGACTTCCAGTTCGGGTTGCGGCGTCGCCCCTGCTTTCGCGACTCCGTGCAAACCGATCGATTCGCCGTTCATTACGATCGACAAGAACACGGGAAGGCCGCCGCGCATTTTCCAATGGAGCATCGGGCTGCAGCGTGAGATCATCCCCAACCTGCTGATCGAGGCCAACTACGTCGGCAACCGCGGCGCATGGTTTACATCGCCGATCCTGGACCCCGAGGCCGAGAACGGGCTTACCCCGGCCGGGCTTCTCGCCAACCGCTCAGTACGGGAACACCACGGGACTCAATGTCAACAACCCGGCTCAGCTGGCGCTGCTCACCCAGCCGATCAGCAGCCCCGCTGTGATCGCGGCATACCCCGCGCTGGCGAATCCGAATAATGTGTATCCCGGATTCCCATCGTATGAACCTCTGAACCAGGCTCTGCGGCCCGTTCCGCAGTGGGTCGGCGTTCCGCCGTTCCTGGGACCGCCGCTGGGCGACACCTGGTACGATTCGCTCCAGGTGAAGCTGACCAAGCGTTATTCGCATGGGTTGACCGTCAACGGTTCCTACACGTTCCAGAAGGAAGAGGTCCTTGGCATCAACTCCGCCACGCCGTACTTTACCGCCGGCTCCGGGGGCGGGCCCGACCCGGTGGTCGTCAACGACGTGAATAACCGTATGCAAAACAAGCAGATTTCCAGTCTCGACCATCCGCAGGTGCTGACGGTGACGTTCAACTACACCACGCCGAAGAATAAATTCGGCGGCGATGGTGCGGGCGCAAAGACGCTGCAGTGGCTGTCGCGCGACTGGACTCTCGGCGGCGTATTGCGTTATCAGAGCGGCATGCTGCTGGAAACGCCCAGCGCCAATAACAACTTCCTGTATCAGCTGGGTGTCGGTTCGCAGGATAACCCGGCGCTATTCAGCTCGCCCCAGGGCTTGGAAAACTACGTTCCGGGCCAGTCTTTCTTCGCCCCGGGGTTCAATCCGAACTCGCACTTCGACCCGACCAAAACGCTGGTGCTGAATCCCAATGCGTGGACGCAACCGGGTCCGGCTCAGTTCGGAGTCTCGGCTCCCTACTACATTCAACAACCGGTGGCAGCGGCAGCCGGCTGAATCTCTCAGCGTGGCGCGAACTTTCCGGATCAAGGAGAAGTACCAGATCCAGATCCGGGCGGAGTTCCAGAACATATTTAATCGCGTGTTCTACTCCTTACCGGCAACCGGCAACGGCACCGGCACTGCTACGGCGGCAGCCTACAACAACCCCTTCCCGGTTGTGGGTTCGAGCAGTGGAGCGTTATCGGGAGGCTACGGGTTTGTCAACGCCTTCAACGGAGCGGGCGCCCAGCCGCGCACCGGACAGTGGTCGCCCGGTTCCAGTTCTGACAGTCTGAGATCAGGCTAAATCGAGGCCTCGCCGGGCAACCGGCGAGGCCTTTTTCGCGGGAGAGTACCACTCCCTTGCGGTCGCGGCTCGGAAATGGGGTACGGTTACAGAGCAGCGCGCTGGTGGCTACGCGCCGGCAGCCCACAAAAAACGATGGCCTGCCGCACGCGCACAGCGCAAGACAAGGCGAGAAACTCCAGCAGATGTACAAATCAGCGGCAGGGCTGGCCTGTGCCTTCGCGCAGATTCACGATCCGATCCACCGCGGTCTGCGGCCACGCCTCGCAGGCCCCCGCGAGCCAATGGACCTGAATGCGATCCACATCCGGTGACTTTCCCAGCCCGAAGTGAATTCTGGGATCGTTGGCGGCGAGATAACTGCCGTCACCTCTCGCGTAGCGCCTGACGGATGTGCCATCCTTCCGCACGAGTTCCACCACGCTGCCGTATCCGGAACGATTGGTGCGGACTCCCTCCAGATGAACCAGCATCCAATGACCGCGGTTCGGCACGGTGTTCAACAACAGGCGCGCGGGACCGTTGTTGTTGGTGACCAGAATGTCGACTCCACCGTCGTTATTCACGTCGCCGAAAACCGCGGCGCGGCTGACCTCCAGAGGCTGCAGGGCCGGGCCGGCCGAAGCTGTGACGTCCTCGAATCCCTTTCCTTTCCCCAGATTGCGCAGCAGCAATTTGCGCTCGCGGTAAGGAAACGGCTCGGCTCTGCTGCTGGGAGCCATAACCCTGACCCCTCCGTTGGCGCTGAACAAGTCGAGAAGTCCGCGATTTTCCATGTCGAACAAGCCGACGCCGAAGCCGGTATACGGGCAGGGAAATGTGGGAGAGCCCGGACTGCTCGGTGGCATCGACGAAATCTCCGTTCGGCTGCCGCTGGAACAAGGTGAACGACTCGTTGGGAAGATTGGTGACGATCACGGCTTCGCCGCCATCGCCGTAGATATCTCCGGCCGCGATACCCATGCCGGCGCGCGCCTTGCCGTCGGAAGCATAGGCGAGTCCGTGGGTCAGTCCCTCTTCGTGGAACACGCGGTCGCTCGGTTTCGACGGGTTGCGCGGTTGACTGATCCAAAGGTGATTGGCCGCACCGTCGTTGGCAACCATGAAACCCGGATAGCCATCCGTACCGAAATCTCCCGTCAGAATGCCGAGCCCGGGCCCCTTTTTCGCGTTCAGGCCCACTTCCACCGTCACGTCTTTGAAGCGTCCGTTCCCCAGATTGCGATACAGCTGCGTGACGGATCCTTCGAACGGCTGCGGACCGCAGTAATCTTTGGAACCCTGCGGCGAATAACAAGGACGGGGATAGAACTGCACGTAGTGAACCACCGCCAGATCGAGCAGGCCGTCCCGATCGTAGTCGATAAACGCGGCACTGGTGGACCAGCCGGATGACGCCACTCCGGCGGTTGCGGTGACATCCGTAAAGGTCCCGTTTCCATTGTTGTGATAAAGAATGTTGTGATCGTAATTCGTCACATAAAGATCGGTGTAGCCATCGTTGTCATAGTCGCCGGCCGCGACGCCCATGCCCTGGCCCGCGTGTCCCAGGCCGGCCGATTCGGTAACGTCGGTGAAAGGTGAGTTTGCCGCTCGGATTGAGGTTGTTCCGGAACAGGCGGTTGCCGGGTTTCCAGCCTGCGGGCACCGGGACTATAGCCTTGCCCTGAGGATCCGTCGGATAACCCTGCACCAGAAAAACGTCCATATCGCCGTCGTTGTCGTAGTCGATCAGCGCGGCGCCCGAGCCCACCATTTCCGGCAGCAGGAATTCTCCCGTGGCGCCGGAATACTGCCAGAAGTCGATCCCGCTCTGTTTGGCGACATCCTCAAAGAGGGGAGCGCCGCGTGGCGTGGAGGATCTGCACGAGAAGCAAAGGCCCAGGGAAGCAGCAGAAGCAGTAGAGAGCCCGATTTCACCTGCAACAGAATCTCACGGGCATGATATCGTGTCAAACTATGAAGCCGGGGCGCGGCAGCAGGTATTGCGACGCTGGTCGCGATGTGCGCCGGTTGCTCAATGTGCTGCTCACGTTTCCTGCGCCCGCCCAGTCCCGCCGGTTCCGACCGTTCCACTCGCCGGTCTTGACGCCGACGTTCGCGGCGCGATTGAGAAGGCTTACGATGAGGCCGTCGCGCAGCCCAAAAGCGGGCAAGCTACGGGACGCCTCGGTATGGTGCTCGAAGCACACACGCTTTACGAGCCGGCCGTGCTCGCCTTTCAGCGTGCCATTCGCCTGGACCCCGGGGAATTCAGATGGCGATATTATCTGGCGATTGCGCTCGAAAACACCTCCAAACCGGACGAAGCGCTGGCAGCGGTCTCGGACGCTTTGCGCATCCACCCGGACTATGCGCCCGCTGTCCTGAAGCGCGGGGCATTGCTTTTGAAACTGGGGCGTTTCCAGGAAAGCGACGCTGTGCTCGAACCGCTCCTCGCGAAAAATCCCGGCTCGGCCGAGACTCTTTACACTCTCGGGCGGGTTAAATTCGCGCAGGGGGATTTCACGGCCGCGGAAGATCTCTATCGCCGGGCTTGCGAGGCCTATCCAACCTACGGAGCCGCCTGGTTCGGTCTGGCGGAAGCCGGAAGGAGACTGGGGCACAGCGCGGAATCGGACAAGAACTACCGGTTGGCGGAGAGCTACAAAGACCGCAATCCGCCGTCGGAGGACCCGCTGCTCTCCGAAGTCCAGAAGCTGGCAACCGGCATTGAAACCCGCCTGACCGAGGCCAAACGGCTCATGGACCGGAGACAGTTCGACGAGGCGTCGCGGATTTATAAGGAGGTTCTGACCCGGCATCCGGACAACCCGGACTGCCTGGTGAACCTTCTATATATGGCTCAATTCCCGAACCAGTCGTCGCCGGAAGAAGTGGAAGCCCTCTACGCGACCGCCAGCCGGGTCAGCCCTGACGTTCCGAAGGTTTATCTGTACTACGGCACTGCCCTGGCCAGCCAGGGTAAATATGAAGCGGCCGTCGCTGCGATCGAGAAGGGGATTTCACTGAAACCCGACGACGGGGAGGCTCAGGCCTGGCTCGCGGACGTAATGATGAGGCAGCATCGGCCGGCCCAGGCGATCGAGCATTATCGCCGTGCACTGCGAGGTCGAGCCTTCCTTTCGTCCGGCGCGGCTGATGCTGGGCCAGCTCCTGATCACGACGGGCCGCAGCCGCGAAGCCATTCCCGTGTTACTCCCGGCTCTCCAGCGGAATGACAAGACGACGCCTGTCTTCCTGATGACCCTGGCGCAGGCATACGCCAACTCCGGAGACCGGGCAAAAGCGATCGAGTATCTGAAACAAGCCCGGCCTCTGGTGGTCCAGTCGGGTCCTCCGCAACTGCTGGCGCAGATTGACCAGGGGTTGGCGCAACTCGGGTCACATCCCTGAACGTGGCGTAGTAAGTAAAGACCGCGATCTTGTAGACAGTCCGGAGAACGCCCATTATGCGTTTCGCCAACGCGCAATTCGCGAAGGTCTTGCGTCGGACGGTGCTTCCGGTGGCGGTCGCTGTCCTCGGCCTGATCCTTTTTTCGCAGGTCGCGCGAACGGGAGATGACGCGAACGCGATTCCAGTGCGGCTGATCGTCCTGAATTCAGCGGAGGATGCGCAGGCCGTTCTCGACCGGTTGAAGGCGGGCGACGACTTCGCGGTCCTCGCGCGCGAACAGTCCGTGGACCCCACCTCAATCGACGGCGGGCTTCCTGGGAAAGATCGATCCCACTTCGCTGCGGGCCGAATTGAGAGATGCGCTGCGCGGAGTACAACCGGGGCAGCTTTCGAAGATCGTCAGAATACCATCCGGTTACGCCGTCCTGAAGGTCTTGACGGATACCGAGACGGCGGATCTGGGGATGCCGAACCGCGCCCGCCAGGCGCCGCCATCCGGCGGCCGAAGGGAGCGTAAGGCTGGCCCCGCTTGTGGGCGGACAGGACGAGGCCATGTCGCTTCTGTTCCAGCGCACCCATCCGGAGAGCTGGGGCCAGGACCTGCACGCCGTCTGTGATGACGTACCGTCAGTCACCGTTCGAACTCATGAAGCAGCTGGACGCGCTGGTGGATCCGGCGAACAAACAGAGCCCGCTGCGCAATAAGTCCACGACGCCGATCGACGTGATGGAGGTCTACATGAGCAGAGGGCAGCTCTACGCATACCAGGGCGATATGGCCAAGGCCGTCGCGGAGTGGGAGATCGCGTATCGAATTGCCCTGGCGGATGTTCCGAACGCAGTGCCGCTGATGGAGGAAGTGCTCGGGGTTGGTTACCTGCACAAATCCGAGATGGACAACGATGTCTATCGCCATCCTGGCGACCGGTGCATCTTCCCGATGCGTCCGGATCTCCACTATGCGCAAACCGCCAGTTCGGCGAAGGCCATTGAGTATTTCACGAAATATCTCGAGCGAAAGCCCGACGATCTCGAAGTGAAATGGCTGCTGAATCTGACGTATATGACGATGGGGAAATACCCCTCCGGCGTTCCGCCAAAATACCTGCTGCCTTTGTCGTCTTCGGGTCGTCTGCTTCCGGCGAGAGCATCGGACGCTTCACCGACGTGGCTCCGCAGGCAGGGCTGAATCTGTTCGCGATGGCCTCCGGTGTGATCGTCGACGATTTCGAGAATAACGGCCGGTTCGACGTCGTTACATCGACCTAGAACGTTTGCGAGCCGATGCACTATTTCCATAACAACGGAAACGGGACTTTCACCGACCAGGCCGCCAAGGCCGGTCTCACCGGCCAGTCGGGCGGCCTGAACATCATGCAGACCGACTACAACAACGATGGCTGCACCGACATTCTGGTTTTGCGCGGAGCATGGCATCCGTAGAACGTAGCGCAGCGCAAATCGCTGCTTCGCAACAACTGCAACGGGACCTTCACCGATGTCACGAAAGAGAGCGGTCTGGCGAAACCGGCCACCAATACCCAGACCGCGGTGTGGGCCGATATCAACAACGACGGTTTTCTCGATCTGTTCGTGGGCAACGAGACCGGGCCCAGCCAGCTCTTCCTCAACAAAGGCGACGGAACCTTCGAAGACATCTCCCATTCCGCGGGTATCGACCGGACCGCCTTTGCGAAGGGCGTGGTGGCAGCCGATTACGACAACGACGGCTACGTGGATTTCTACGTTTCCAATCTGAACGGCGCCAACTATCTGTACCACAACAATCACAACGGGACGTTTACCGATATCGCCAAACAGGCCGGCGTGCCGGGGACGGGAAGAAGCTTTCGCCGCGTGGTTCTTCGATTACGACAACGACGGCTGGCCCGACTTGTTCGTCACCAGCTTCAACGCGTCGATCGAGGAGACCCTGCACACTTACCTCGGGCTTCCTCACAAAGCCGGGACCCTGAAGCTATACCGGAACCTGGGAAACGGGGCCTTCCGGGACGTGACCAAAGAGACCGGGCTCGACAAGGTCTTCATGCCCATGGGGGCGAACTTCGGCGACGTGGACAACGACGGTTATCCGGATATCTATCTCGGCACGGGAAGTCCATCGTATGCGTCGCTGGTCCCCAACGTCCTGCTCCGGAACAAGGAAGGAAAATTCTTTGTGGACGTCACGGCTTCTTCCGGCACCGGCGAATTGCACAAAGGACACGGTGTCGCCTTTGCGGACATCGACAACGATGGCGATGAAGACATCATCACTTCGATCGGCGGTGCGCAGCCCGGGGACAGCCACGCTTTCCGCCTGTTCGAAAACCCCGGCAACGGCAACGACTGGATCAGTTTGAAGCTGGTGGGAGTGAAGGCAAACAGGGCCGCGATCGGAGCGCGCATCAAAGTGACGGTGAAGGACCAGACCGGCGCTGCGCGCTCGATCTATCGCACCGTCGGCAGTGGAGGCTCCTTCGGCGCGTCGCCGCTCGAGCAGCACATCGGGTTGGGGAAGTCGGCGCAGATTGTGAGCATCGAAATACTGTGGCCGGGCCGGGAGGGAAGCGACAGGACACCGCAGACGTTCACCAATGTGGGCAAGAACCAGTTTCTGGAGATCAAAGAGTTCGCCACGGAATACACGAAACTGGAGCGTCGTCCGGTCCGCCTGGGAGGCGCGAAGGCAGTTCCATGAAACGCGCGCTCTTACTGGCCCTTGCGGCGTGTCTTCTCGTGGGTAACGTCCGCGCCGCGCGCTACCCCGTGACCGGGCTGATCCTGAGCATCGACCAGCCTCATCGGCGTTTTGTGGCCTCCTGTTCGGAAATCCCCGGATACATGAAAGCCATGGTCATGCCGATCACGGTACGCGAGGCGAAAGCGCTCGCAGGTCTGAAACCCGAGCATGTTTGTGGACTTCACGCTGGTCGTGGAGAAAGATCATTCCTGGGCCGAGAATGTTCGCGTTCACGATTACGAAAACCTGGCGCAGGAACCGCTGCTGGTTCGCCGCCTGGAAATGCTGGCCCGCCTCGATAAATCGAACCCCGCGCCGGCGCCGCTTGCCATCGGCGAGCGGGTTTCGGATTTCACGCTCACCGATCAGACCGGGCAGCGCGTGAGTCTCTCGCGGTTCGCGGGCAAGGTGGTGGCAGTCACCTTCATTTACACCAGTTGTCCGCTTCCCGATTATTGTTTCCGGCTGTCCAACAATTTCGGACGCCTTCAGAAGCGCTTCGCGGGACAGATGGGCCGCGATCTGGTGTTGCTGAGCATCAGTTTCGATCCGGTTCACGATCAGCCGGAGGTTCTGGCGAAGTACGCGAGCACCTGGAAGGCCGATCCGAATTCGTGGCACTTTTTGACGGGAACGCCCGCTGAGGTAAAGGCGGTGTGCCGTAGGTTTGGCTTGAACTTCTGGCCGGATGAGGGTCTTCTGGCGCATTCCCTGCACACGCTCGTCATTGACCGCGAGGGCAAACTGGCGGCCAACTTCGAGGGCAACCAGTTCAGCGCCGAACAGCTGGGCGATTTTGTAGAGACAACCCTGAACCACGTCAGGTAAGTACTTCTCTAAGATAAAAATCACCGGGCGAATCCATCTACCCCACCTCAAATCGGTCTTCCTCCAGCTGGCAGCGTGTCGTGGGGATCGAAGCACCTCGCTCTTATCCAGATCGAACTCCAAAGGGTACTCGCGGAAACCCGCGCCGCGTGAGGTCTTTGCCACGACTATCGTGGTGGCCTCCACCTTTGGGCCCGAAACGATAGTCGCTGGCGACTGGAAAATAGATGTGGAGGCCCCGAATCAGCTATCGTATATAGGCGACACATCATCGCCTTATGGAGGATTCGAAATATGCCGATCAATCGCAAGTACGGTTGGGCTCCCGATCTGCCTGACAATCGTGATCACCTCTACTCCGCTCCCCAGCCGGTACTTGCCAAACTACCACCGAAGAAAGACCTTCGATCGGGGTGCCCGCCGGTATACGATCAGGGCCAGCTCGGCAGCTGCACCGCCAACGCCATATCCGGCGCTGTTCAGTTCGAGCAGAAAAAGCAAGCAGTCAAAGTTTTCATGCCTTCCCGGCTCTTCGTCTACTACAACGAACGAAGCATCGAAGGAACTGTCAATTCAGACGCCGGCGCCCAAATTCGCGATGGGATAAAATCCGTTGCGAGCCTGGGAGTCGTGCAGAAACGGAGTGGCCTTACGACATCAATAAGTTCGCTGATAAACCGACACCGGCATGCTACACAGACGCAAAGGATTGTGAAGCAGTGGGTTATCAGCGTCTGGATTCGACTAATCTGAATCAATTGAAAGGCTGCTTAGCCACTGGTTATCCATTCGTCTTCGGTTTCACCGTCTATGACGCGTTCGAGAGCGAGGAGGT
>CAWEKQ010000020.1:0-40793 GCA_963809655.1 Terriglobia bacterium
ATACCGGACAAGCCGGCGGCCAGGCGTCAGCGGAGGAAGTGATCTGGAGTCTGCCCAACGGACTTCAGGCATATGCAATATTCGGCGCCTGGGCCCAGCGTCGTCACGATGCGTTCACTCAGATCGTTCGCGATCCGAGACTTCAAAAGTACGTAGCCGACAAGACGAATTCCAACCTCACCGGCACCGGCAGAGTCGGTGCTGTCACCGATCAGCGCCTGGGCGTGGCGAGTTGCGCAGGTTGCCACAGCGATGGGATGAAGCGCAGCAACAACAACCTCAGGGACTGGCTTGACGAAGGCGGATCACAAATCCCGAAAGGTGACCACGGCGCCGGAGCCTGGATCAATGACCCTGCGACGGTGACAAGGGTTCGCGAACTCTACAAGCCAACCTCAGTAATGCGGCCCAAAATGGAAGACGATCGCCGCATCTTCATGGCCGCGGAGGGCAAGATCAACGAGGGCATGATCCTCGGCGCAGACAAGAACACTTATGTCGAGCCGATCGTCTGGACCACGGAGTGGGCCCAGAAGCACTATAAGTATCCGATTGCCAGATCCAACTAATCTCTGACCGCTCTCTTTCCAGGGACATCCCAGGGTTTAAACACTCTTGGAAGTCTTTGACCTCCAGGATCTCACCTTTTCTACCCCCTATCTGCACGAGATTTTACCTGCTGGTATTTTCCCGTGCGCTTTGAGAGTTCCGCCAGGCGTTTATCAGCGGCGTTTAACGATCTTGACGTTTCAGCTTCCGATAACGGCGATGGCATGGACAGATCGGTGATCCCAGTTCGAGGAGTGTGGCAATTTTCAAAGCGTCATAACCTAATCACACCACCAACAAACCGCAAACTACAATCAACGGCATGAACCCCGCGAACCGTAGCGCAACGTGCCTGGCCGTTCGGATTGCTATTTCCGCCGTTGCGTTCCCCGCGAGCGGACAGTTCTCAACGACGGCTCCGGCCCTGGCGCAGGAGACTCAGGCGCGCGGGTATTGGACCGATCCTTCGACTGGGCTCATGTGGGCGGCGAGGGGCAACGGCAAACGCATGGGCTGGCACAAAGCAACGAGATACTGCCGCAATCTGCGACTGGCGGGGCACTCAGACTGGAGACTGCCGAGCATAGATGAACTCCATGGACTCGTGAACCTCGGCGCGTACGTAACGGAACATGTTGGGAGCAGAGATATTTTCATTGGAATGGCGATCTTCAAGTGAATGGCGGGCTCTTGCTTTCAGACGATTGCCAATGGAGTAGCAGTGCCGTAGATCCCGCTGCCAAGCATCCTTCCAAGTTCTGGTTCTTCAATTTCCGTGAGGGCCGGACGCGGGAGGGTTTTGAAGATTTACTCGAAGGCGACACCATGAACGCACTCTGCGTGCGCGACTGAAAAAGTCATTTCGCATCCTCAGCAATCCGGACGCTTATCTACGGTGCTTTCGATCCAAAGCAGCTGGAATCCTAGTTGGAGGATGGTTTGGCGATCTGCGGCGTCGGTTGAGGCGTGATGACACGTCCAACAGGTGACGTGGGTCTTCCCGTCACCGAACTTTGCATTGATGTCGCGCACCATCTCGAGCATCATGCGAGCCTTCACCTTTTTGGGGTTGGTATCGAGCGCCAGGTTGCTCAGATCGTGGCAGTATATGCAGCCGACTCCGAGCGCGAAGGTAATCTTCTGCATCGAGAATTCGACGTTCTGCGCCGTGAGCACTTTGAGATTGGCGGCACTAACGACTGCAGCGCCTCCCGCCGAGAATGGCGTCGCCGGGCCTCGCCCGCCGCCTCTGCCGCCACCCCTTCCGCCACCGGCAGGCGCGACGGTGAGAGTGCTGGCAGCCCTGGTCAGGATACTCGACAACCACCGGAACCTGCTCGTCAGTCAGATTCGCGCCCTTCTCCTTCATGCGAGTGACCGTAGTGGTCCATCCGGCATTGTCCGCCGTCTTGTTCTTCACGCGGTCGAGCGAATGGCACGAGGCGCAAACCGTGTTTACGAGGTTCGCGGCAACGGCATCGGGACCCGTGGGAGCCTTGCCAGCGGGAGGCGCGCCATCGGGCGCCTGGGCTGGAATCATGAGTGCAACGAACAGGAGGAGTGCGGCAACATTCAAGAAGGGCTTATACATCGACGTAATTATACGTAATTTGCAGGCCCGGAAAAAGCTGATCCGGTGATAAAATGACCCCCATGCGAAAGACTGCTGGAATTTCTTTTCGATGCTCACTGCGACGGCGATCCTTGCGGCCATTATGGTCACGGTCCCTCAAGCTCGCTCTTAACGCCCAAGGCAAGGGCGGAGGCAAGAATGGTCCTCCGAAGAATCTCAAGGTACTGACTCCGGAGAACCTCATGGCTCAGATGCAGACCTTTCCGGTCGCGCTCGGCGTCGAGAACCAGGGAGGCTGCAACTTCTGCCACGAGGCGGACCGCTCACTCGACACCAAGCCTGCGAAGGTGAAGGCCCGCCAGATGATTGAGCTGGTAACCGAGATCAACGCGAAGTTCGGCGACGGGAAGGTTCATGTCACCTGCTGGACCTGTCATCTCGGCTCAACCATGCCGGAGATCGCCAGAAACTCCAAATAGGCCGGGATCCTGGACGTGTGAGATCCGGGCTAGAACGACGGCTCCGACAATGGAGTTGTGCTGCCGCGGTGGCAGGTGAAACAAGTCACGTGCTGTTTGCCGTCCCCGAAGGTGCCATTAATTCCACGCATCATAATGATCATTCGGCGAGCAGTCACCTTCTGGATCTTGGCGTCCGCGGAGCGGTCTTCCACGTGGCAATAGCCGCAGGTTCCTTTATCCAGAAGGCCCAACGCCTGTACGAAGGACTGCATCGTGGCCGGCAGGTCGGCTCCCTGGAGTACCTGAATGTTTTTCCCGCCACCTCCGCGACCACCCCCACCCTGACCACCACCCCCACCTCTACCTGCACCACCCCTACCCGCGCCACCGCCAGCCGCGACAGTGAGAGTGCCGGCAGTTTTGGTTAGAAACTCGACAACCAGTGGAACCTGCTCGTCAGTGAGATTCGCACCCAGTCCTTTCATACGAGCGACGGTGGTGTTCCAACCGTCACGGTCCGCCTTCTTACCGTTAACGCGATCCAGCGAGTGGCACGAAGCGCAGACAGTGTTGACGAGGTTTGCCGCTACCGCATCGGTCCCACTGGAAGCGGGAGCCGCGCCACCGGGCGCCTGGGCCATAATCACGCGCGCAGCCAACACGAGGAATGCGGCAAGAGTCAGGGGGAGTTTTGCCATCGAGGCAATAATATACGAAATTGGCTGCTGAAGGAAAGCCGTCCGGCCCTGGATATTGAGTCAGGCTTACCCCCGATGTGATATCTTTGGCCACCGTGGGGGCCACCGTGGGACAAGGGAACGCATTCGATTATTCGCGGGGTTTGGTCGCGCGTTTCTATGTATCGCTCGCAATTGTGTCGACTTGCTCCCTATTGGCCGCGCAGCCGGAGGAGGATCCCCGGGCTCAGTACAATCGGGGCACCGAGTATTGGTATGGAAACGGGGTTCCGCAGGATTACGTGGAGGCCGCCAACTGGTTTCGCAAAGCCGCGGAGGGGGGATTCGCCGAAGCTCAGTATCGGCTCGCGCAGATGATGGCGATCGGTCAGGGGATTCGGCAAGACAATACCGAGGCGGCGAACTGGTATCGCAAGGCGGCCGAACAGGGTCTCGTGGGCGCGCAGTTCAACCTGGGAACGATGTATGTCTTCGGCCAGGGCGTTGCGAAAGATTACGCGGAAGCGGCGAAATGGTTCCGCAAGGCGGCAGATCAGGGATACGTGGAAGCGCAATACAATCTGGGCGTATCCTATCGCGACGGGCAGGGTGTCGCTCAGGACTTCCACGAGGCGCTGACGTGGTTCGCGAAGGCGGCGGATCAGGGATATTCCGCGGCGCAGTTCACGATCGGATTGATGTATTCGGACGGCCAGGGCGTTCCCAGGGATCTCGCGAAGGCGGTGACTTGGTTCCGCAAATCCGCGGACCAGGATTACCCTCCTGCGGAATTCAACATGGGAGTGCTTTACGCGGCAGGAATGGGCGTGCCGCGCGATCTGGAGCAGGCGGTGGAATGGTATCGCAAAGCGGCCGAATCGGGGCTTCCGCAGGCTCAGGACGCGCTCAGGACCGTAGCCGACACCGGGTTGCCGTCGGCCCAACATGCGCTCGGGATGACCTGGGAGCATGGCTGGGGGAGCATGAAGAACGAAGCAGAGGCGGTGTCCTGGTATCGGAAGGCCGCCGAGCAGGGCTATCCAGCCGCGGAGTACGATCTGGGGCGGATGCTGGCCGACGGCCGGGGTGTGCGCGAAGAATGGGGCCGAGGCAGAAGCGTGGTTCCGGCGCGCCGCCGAAAAGGGAATACGAGAGGCGCAACAGAGACTGGAGACGTCTGGCGCGCTCAGCGGCGCCGCGCTAAATATTTAAATGCGTCTCGCTCGCATCTTGCTAATCTTTCCGCTGGTCTGCGCCGTTGCGGTTTGCGTGCTCGCGGCCGACCGGGCCTTTATCTCCTACGCGAACGCGAAACCGGTCCTGGATCAGCTCCTCGATCAGCGCGATCAACCAGGCGACCTGCTGCCTGCCGAGCTTAGAAACCCAAATGAGGCCAAGTGGAGTGCCTGGAGCCAACGGCAGGACAAAGCCATTCGAGCGCGTCTTCAGCAGGGCGATCTGGACTCGATGGTGAACCTTCTGTTATACGGGACCTCCTTCACGAAGCAGCCGCGGATCAAGGTCGAAGCCTTCACTGAGGCTTCGAAGGCGGGAATCCTGCGGGCCCGGGTGGATGACCTGGTTGCGGGACTGCGGAGTCCAGGCGACAACGAGCGTCTCACTTTTCTGAATGGTCTTCTGCGAAGCCAGGGAATTGATCCGAACGCTCCCGGCGAGACAGGCGTTTTCATCTACAACAATGTCCAGCGAGTCATTCAGGAGATGGGGACCTTGGCGAAGCGCGCCGAGGAAGCCAGGCGCCTTACCCAGCCGGATGTGGTTCGGCCGGATGCAGTTCCCGACCCGGCGGCAATTTTCAACTGGCGGCCCGGGCTGTTCCGTGATCGCGGGGTTTCGCTCGACACCAACATTTTCCCTGATTTCTCCATCGAACAGGCCTTGCGCGATCTGAAGAATCGCGGTGTGCTGCGCGAAGGCCAGGTGGCTCGCGTGGCCGTGATCGGGCCCGGCCTCGACGTTATCGACAAGAACGAGCGATCGCAGCTACGATTATTATCCCCAGCAGACTTTGCAACCCTTTGCGTTGTACGATTCGCTGGTCCGGCTGGGCCTGGCCAGACCCGGCGGCGTATCCATGTCGATTTTCGACATCAGCTCCAGAGTGATCGACCACATCCAGCGCGCTCGCGAACTTGCCCAGCATGAACACCGGCTATGTCATCCAGTTGCCGCGCCAGGTGGCGGATCCGTGGCCGGCCGATCTCATCGCTTATTGGCGTTCGTTGGGCGACCGTGTGGGAGCCGATGTTGCGCCGATCCGGCCCCCGGAGATCTTTCAAACAGGGGGGCGTTGGAAACGCGAGCGGTGCGAATCCGTCCGGACGTGGTGCTTCGCTGTCAGCCGGTGGACCTCAATATCGTTCTCGAACGCATCACTCTGGCCGAGGCGGACCGATTCGACCTGATGGTGGGCACCAACATCTTTATCTATTACGACGCGTTCGAGCGGTCGCTGGCGCTGGAGAACGCCGGCGCCATGCTGAAGCATGGAGGTCTCCTGCTGACCAATGACCGGCTGCCTGAAGTTCGCGGCGGGTCGATGCGCGCAGGCCGGATTGACCGACGTGCAATACAATCGCGACGCAGTTGGTTGGTACCAAAAACGGTAACTCGAGGGCAACCACTGACAAGTGGCCGACGATTCTCCTGGGAGCGATGGCGACACTTTTTCGAACGCCGTTTCGCGGGAGTGATGCCCGGCAACGCCCGAACTTCAGGCCGTTCTGCGGGCGGCGCGCGATCCGGTCGGCCCGCTAGAAACCCTTAGGAACTGTCAATAAATTAGTGGATCAACATCTGGGTAACAGCCTATAGTTCCAGTCGCCGTGAAACTTTTCTCTCCGGAGCTGGAGTTCCGTCATCTGCTGGTCGAAGATCCTGAGCCCCTTCTCATAGATATTGGTGTCGATCTTGCCTTTTACAGTCAGGCCGGTCGTTGTTGTGGTTGCGGCGATGAGGTCGATGGTGACCTGATGGCTGACGAGTGGCTTGCCACGCCAGTTCTGGCTGATGAAAGAGAAGAGACGGTGTTCTATTTTGTTCCACTTGCTGGTGCCCGGCGGGAAGTGACTGACCGAGATTTCCAGTCCGATTTCATCGGCGAGTTGTTGCAGTTCCCATTTCCATAGCCGCACTCGGGCGCCATTGCTGCCGCCCGAGTCAGCCGTGATCAACAGACGGGTCGCTTTCGGATAACTGCGGCTGCCCATCCAGCGCCACCACCGGCGTATGCTCTCTACGGCAAACTCCGCTGTGTCGTGATCCACACCCACACTGACCCACCCCGTGTTCCGGCCCAGGTCATAGACCCCATAGGGAGCCACCTTACCGTTCTCCGGCCGACGGATTTCGAAGTCATGAACCCGGACCTGCTCGGGCTGGCCCTGCGGCTGCCATTCGCGTCCCGGATTCCTGAAATCGCCCGCCAGTTCCTTCTTTTTTGTATCTACGGAGATCACCGGCTCGCCTTGTTTCAAATAACGCTGTGCCTTGCGGTTGATGTATTCAAACTGCCGATTCCGGTCCGCATGCTGACTCCCTTCCAGCTTTTTCTGGTTGGCCTGCAAACTGTAATCCATCTCGTGTAGCAACTCGGCCACGGTTTGATGACTGACTGCGTGACCCTCGCGCCGGAGTTCCTCGGCCAGCACCCGTACGCTCTTGCATGTCCATCGAAGCGGCGATTCCGGATCTCCGCGAGTCGCAGGATCCACCAGTCGGTCCAGGTCTGCACGCAGGCCGGGATCCTTGTCGACGGTTCGTTTTCGTCCTGCACCTTTCCGCCGAATCCGCGACTGCGAAAGGACAGGCTCACCCGATACCTTCTGCTGACTCAGTTCCTTCATTCCTTCGGTAATCGCACGACGCGAAACGCCTGTCGCCCGCGCAACCAGCGAAACGCCTCCATATCCAATAGACGCGCTCTCCGCCGCCGCCACCAGACGCCGCATCCGCTCGTCCAGGAAGGAAGACAAAGAACGAAATCGCAGCCCAACGCTCTCGTAACTCACTATCCACAAGTATAAAACAAAACCATCTTAACTTGTTCTACTTATTTCCTGACAATCCCTAAAAAAGCCGTTCAATCCGTTGTTAGTATAAGGAACACCAACTACTCTGATGGAACCGCATCCAACTCGATTTCAGCAAGCAATTCTGGATCTCAGCCCTTTATGTGAATCCCTTCGCCAGAACTGGCTCGTTGATAAAAGCCAACTGTTCGGATTCTTGTGCGATCGCGGCTTGGCTGATTATGCTAGATATTGCAAGACCAGCCATATTCCCTCTGGAATCAGAGCGCCTGGCTTTGGGACGGCGGGATCGATGTCAGCATCGGCAACGATGAATTCTCAGAACACGTCCGAACCGTGGCAGAAATTTTGCCGTGGCTTCCAGACGGCGATTGCGACGCATTACCCAAATCCATCGCAGTATTCGAGAACTTCGGCATAAACAGGACATTTCAGGACCTCGGACTGCGCGCGTTGAACCGCATTGTCTTCCTTAAAATCCGCAAGGGCGTCACGATCTCCAAACCCGATCCGGAATTTGCACGGTGCGCGGACAATTACCGCGGTTTGTTTCTCGAACAGCCCATGCTGATGAAATTCGCGGCAGATCCTCAGAACGAGCTGACGGAAGAATTCACGCGAGATGCCCTGTCGAGGGGCGACGAATGTTATGGCTTTCTGGATGGCGATACACTGGCGTCCTATGGATGGTATTCCAAACGGCCACCCGTTTTTTCGGATTACCGTCTTCAGCGCCTCTTTGTCGAGGCTCAGATCCGCGACCATTTCCTTCAGCCGCCGGTTCTCCTCTTCGAGGGTTCGCAACCGCTTGGCGTCGCTCACCTCCATCCCGCCGTACTTCGACTTCCAGTTGTACAGCGTCTGATCGGTAACGCCCAGTTCCCGTGCGACCTCCTTCGTCGGCCGGCCCGCTTCCATCTGCTTCACCGCCGCGATGATTTTCTCTTCACTGTGTTTCGTCTTCTTCATTTGAAAAGCTCCTTCCGTTCGGAGCTTTCCAAATTATGATTGGCTTAGTCAAAATGGAGCGACCAACACCGAATCGCAGTAGCGCGGATTACGCTGCGAGGAGGTGAAACCAGCGGCGCAGAGCCGCATACGAAAGGAGTTGGTCGCACATGTCTAAATTACGCTTTGTCGGATTGGATGTCCACGCCGACACCATTGCTGTGGCGGTGGCAGAGGAGTCAGGAGAGGTTCGCAGTCTGGGCATCATTCCGAACCGCCCGGAATCGGTACGGAAGATGATCGGCAAGCTCGGGCCGGTGGGTAAGCTGAGATGCTGCTACGAGGCCGGGCCGACAGGATACGTTCTGTACTGGCAACTGACGCAGCTGGGCGTGGCCTGCGAGGTGATTGCTCCGTCTCTGGTGCCGACAAAGAGCGGAGACAGGGTCAAGACCGACCGCCGGGACGCCGAGAAACTGGCGCGTTGTCACCGAGCCGGAGAGCTGACGGCGGTGTGGGTTCCCGACGCAGCCCACGAAGCGTTGCGCGATCTGGTTCGCGCCCGCGAAGCGGCGAAGAAAGACCAGTTGCGGCATCGCCATCGGCTGGGAAAGTTTCTGCTGCGCCATGGCCAGCGGCCGACGGGTGCGGGAGAGCCATGGACGAAGAAGTATCTCAACTGGATCCGGATTCATGCCCGTTTCGAGGAGCCGGCGCTGGAAGCCACGCTGGCGCATTACCTCGGTGAGGTGGAACATGCGTCGGAACGGATCGCGAAGCTGGAACAGGCTATCGACGAGGCGGTCGCAAAGGCGCCTGCGGAAGTTCGCGCAGTCATCGAGGCGCTGCAGGCTTTGCGGGGAGTGGCACAGACTACCGCGGCGACGGTGGTCTGCGAACTGGGCAGTCTGTCGCGTTTCGAGAGTCCGCGCCAACTGATGGGCTACAGCGGACTGGTGCCGCGAGAGTATTCCAGCGGCAACCGAACCCAGCGCGGCGCCATCACCAAAAGCGGCAATGCGCATCTGCGCCGGGTTCTGGTGGAGTCGGTCTGGGCGTACCGGCATCGGCCCAATGTGCAGGGCCGGGTGTTGAGAAGACAGAAAGCGCTGGCGCTCAGCGACGAGGTGAGAGAGATTGCCTGGAAGGCACAGCAACGGCTGTACAAGAGGTATGTGGCGCTGACAGCTCGCGGAAAGACCAGTGGTCAGGCCATGACGGCGCTTGCCCGTGAACTGCTGGGCTTTCTCTGGGCGATCGCGGTTCATACCGAAAAGCAGTTCCGTTTGCCGAAAGCGGCTTAAGAAGTGAGTTCTTTCCGGACAGCAGTGTCGATGACAGCCGAGGGCCCACGAAAAGGAGAACCCTCGACGAAAACTATGCGGTACGGTCTTCGGATCCAACCCGCGCCCTTAGTCCGAGGCAGCTCCCGACGGATCATGTCACTGCGGTTTCGACCCGCGCATATCAGTGTGATCAATCGTCGCGCTTGCTACTCGGTTGTTATCGGCACTCCTGTCCGGAAGTTTTTCCTTTCGCTTCCGACGCTCAGTATACGTGGAGAACGGAGTCTGTCAAGGATTCACGTTGTCGCGCTTCGCGCGTCCTTGACAGACTCCGTTCTCCACCAAAACTGCTCCGCTCATCAAAGCGAAAGGAAAAACATACTCGCCCCCCAACAATCTCGGGGGGCTTGACACAGTCGCTCCATATCAGTTTTCCGTGACCTCCTCTGCATGATCGATCGCGAAAACGTCGACCGTGGCCTTCTTGGACACCAGCTTCAGGCCAAGGGTATCTTCAATGGTCGCGACCAGCGCGTCGTACATAGCCTCATTGGCTGGAGGCCCGTCGGGGTGCCCCTGGGCAGCAAGTTCCTGGACTTTCGACATATCCAAATCGATCGCCAGGTTTCCCGTCAACCCGGTCTTATCGACGACAGTTCTATCCGATCCCATTCGCATGACAAAGCCTGCGAGTGCTGGAATGTCGTTGAAGTGCATATGATTTAACGGTGAAGGGCCATTCCACTCACCGTCCTTGAGCGGACGAACCTTCGCCTTCTTGCCGACCTCAAGCGCGTAGACGGCAAGTTCCTTCGACTCTCGCTGGAGCACCAGTTTGAATCGCTCGGTCAGCAAGCTGCGGAGCATGAACAGGCGCTGTTCGCGCGTCGCGTTCCCGGTTGCTTTTCCTTCGACGTCGAATCTGGCGGAGCCGATCCATGGTGGGCCGCCCGTAATCTGATAGCTCTGCAAGCGCCAAGCTCCTGCGATCAGGTCTTTCAGCGTGGCATTTTCCACCATCAGCCGTCCGGGAGGAGTGACCACTGGAAAGATGAACAGGCGGCCCAGGCGAAACGCAGGATTCGATGGTTTGATCGTCGCTGCTTCGAATTGGGGCGCGGCGTCCAGTTTGGCCTGGAAGGCCTGCGCCGCAGGCGCGGCGGCGGTCAGGATCAGGAGCAACAGAGACGTGCCGAACCGGGTTGCGCACCTGCGAGCGGCGTCGTTCATATCAGTCTGGTTCTTCTTGATTGAATAATACGCTAACTCTCAATGCCCATTTGAGTCAGGCGGTAGCGCAGCGCGTTCCTGGTGAGCCCCAGAATGCGCGCCGCCTGGCTCTTGTTGCCATCTGCTTGTTTCAGCGCGTTCTTGATTAGCTCCTGCTCGTAGGTATCCAGACTCATTCCTTCCGGTAATCCCAGCTCGCCATGCGCACTGCGCGCCTGCAGATTCATGTCGAGCCGAATTTCATCGGCGTCGAGTTTGTCGCCTGACGCCATCACGATGCTGCGCTCGATTACGTTCTCGATCTCGCGCACATTCCCCGGCCAGGAATAGCCCATGAGCTTATCGATCGCGGCATCGGTGATGCCGTGCACGCGGCCTCCCGTGTCCGGCGCGAGCTTCTCCACGAAATGCCTGGCCAGATACGGGATGTCTTCCTTGCGCTCGCGCAGCGGCGGAATCTCGATCGGCACCACGTTCAAGCGATAGTAGAGATCTTCGCGGAACGTGCCATCCTCGAGCGCCGCGCGCAGATCCCGGTTGGTGGCCGCGATCACGCGCACGTCGATGTGCTGCGTCTTGTTGCTGCCGAGGCGCTCGAATTCGCGCTCCTGAAGGACGCGCAGTAGTTTGACCTGAATGTTCGCGGGCACGTCGCCGATTTCATCCAGCATCACGGTGCCGGTGTCGGCCAGTTCGAACTTGCCGGGCTTGGAGATATTCGCTCCGGTGAACGCGCCTTTTTCGTAGCCGAACAGCTCGCTCTCCATCAGGTTCTCGGGCATGGCGGTGCAGTTGATCTTGACGAACGGGCGGTCCTTGCGCGGCGAATGAAAATGGATGGCGCGGGCGATCAGGTCCTTGCCCACGCCGCTTTCGCCCGCCAGCAGGACGGTGGCGCGCGAAGGCGCGACACGCATGATGGTCGCGAAGATCTCCTGCATGCCGGGGCTGCGGCCGATGATGTTGTCGCAGTGGTAGTTCCGCCCCAGCTCTTCCTTGAGCTGCTGATTCTCTTCGCGCAGGTTGCGGATTTCGAGCGCCTTGTTGACGACCGAGATCAGGTGATCGAGCGAGAACGGCTTGAGCAGGAAGTCCGACGCGCCCGCCTTCATGGCTTCCACCGCGTTTTCCACGGTGCCGAAGGCCGTCATGATGATCACCGGGCACATGCGAATTCATGCGCCGGATGAGCTGGAGCATTTCGAAACCGTTCATTCCCGGCAGCTTGAAATCGGTCAGGATCAGGTCGGCGCGGTCGATCAGCGGCAGCGCTTCCTCGGCCTTCGAGGCTTTTTCGACCTCGAAACCGGAATCCTGCAGCTGCAGTTCGATGATGCGGCGCAGCTTGTCTTCGTCTTCAACTACGAGAACGCGTCTTTTCATGAGGTAGATGCCGTCAGGGGTAAACGAATGCGAAACGTGCTGCCGTTGCCGGGCTTGCTTTCGACCGACATTTTACCGCCATGCCCGTCAACGATCTTGGAAACGATGGCGAGGCCGAGGCCAACGCCGGTCTGCTTCGTGGTGACGAAGGGGTTGAAAATGGTTTCGATCTTGTCCGGTGGAATGCCGCAGCCGCGATCGATTACCGCGACTTCGGCCTGGCCGTCAGATTCATTTGTGCGAACGATGATGGGAGCGCCTGGCGTGGACGCCTCAGCGGCGTTCGTGATCAGGTTGAGAAATACCTGCTCCATCAGCTCGGGATCGATCGGGATCGGCGGGAGCGATTCGGAGTAGTCGCGAATCACTTCCGTGTGCGCCCGCTTGACGGCGCGGTCGATGACCTGGGTTACATCCGTCATCTCCCGTTTCGGCTCCAGCGGCCGCGCGAAATCGAGAAACCGCGTGACGAGAGAGTTGGTGCGATCGACTTCCGCGCTGATGATTTCGGCGAGCTCTTTCGCGAGCGTCGCATCGTTGCGGGAGGCCGATCGGGCGAGAAGATCCGCCGAACCTTTGATGCTGCCGAGCGGATTGCGCAACTCATGCGCGAGGCCGGCGGAGAGTTGTCCAAGAGCGGCGAGGCGATCGGAGCGGCGCACGGCGGCTTCGGCGGCGACCAGGCTTCGGTTTGCTTCGGCGAGCTGCTCGGCGGCGGCCTTGTATCGGGAGGATTGAGTGCGAATGGCCTGCCCCAGCGAATTCACGAGGACGGCGGCGACGGCGGCCAGCAGGCAGCGAATGGCGAGGAAGTGCAGGTGCTCGGGATCGGTGCGCCACTCGCCCCAGCCCTGATAAAGGAGGAAAGAGAGATAGGCGCCGATTGCGGCGAACGTGCTGAGCAGTGTCCTCGGCAGGCCGAGAAAACTCGCCGCCGAAATGATGGGCAGCATCAGAACGATGAAGTAGTTGCTTTCGATCGCATCGGTGATTCCGAGGAGAAGAAAAGCAAGCAGCAGCTGGAGAATGACCGAGGTTGCGCGGCCCCAGTTCGTGTCCAACAACGGCAGATGGCCTTCGATGAGCTGCGGGATGGCGAGGCCGGTCAGGAGCAGCCTCTCCGAGGCGTTGTGCGCCAGATAAATCAACGTGCCGAACATGAGGGCGAGCAGCACGTCCTGAATGGTGAGGTGGAAGCGGGATCGCGGAATCGGGGCGGCTGACATCATGGTTCAATCGGGCTTACTAACATAAGCATATGTCCGACTGGAAAACCAATGGCATTCGCATTGTGCGCGCTGGCGAACTGGATACGAATACGCCACAGACTCCGGGCATGACGCGCGCCGCCGCGATCTCCCACGCGAAGACGGGCGCCGAGAAGCTCTGGGCCGGAACGGTGGTTGTCGAACCCGCCGCCCGCACGGCAGCACATCATCACGGCGCGCTCGAAACGGTGCTCTACATCGTGAAAGGGCGGGCGCTTTTCCGCTGGGGCGATCATCTCGAATTTTCCGAGGAAGCGGGGCCCGGCGATTTTATTTTCGTGCCGCCATACGTGCCGCATCAGGAGATGAATGCGCGGGCGGATGAGCCGGTAGAAGCCGTGGTGGTTCGCAGCGGGCAGGAACCTGTGGTGGTGAATCTGGATATCGCCGAGGCCAGTGAGTTGCCGATTCCGTTTCATCCACGCCCGTGACGATCGTCCTTCTGCTGCTCGCAGCGCTGATCTCAGGCGTGGCGAATGCGCTGGCGGGCGGAGGAACGTTCATTACCTTTCCGGCGCTGCTGTTTGCGGGAATCGCATCGGTGAAGGCGAACGCCACAGCGTGCCTGGTGATGGTGCCAGGCGGGATCGCATCGACGTGGGTCTATCGCGCGCACGCTGGTGGAACAGCCGCGCGGGCTGGTGTTGCAACTGGTGGCGGTGAGCCTGGTTGGGTCGGCCGCGGGCAGCTTGCTGTTGCTGCATACCGCGAATACGACATTCTCGTCACTCGTGCCGTGGCTGCTGCTGGTGGCCTCGGTTGTGTTCAGTGCGGCGCCCTGGCTGCGCCGGATTGCCGCCAAAACAGGCGGCAGCCGGTCGACGTTCCGCTCCTGCTTGCAGGACAATGCTGCATCGCGCTTTACGGAGGATACTTCGGGGCCGGCATGGGAGTGCTGATGATCGCCTTGTTCCTCGCGGTTTCGAGTATGGACGTACAATCCGCCAGCGGAGTGCGCCTCGTTTGTGCGACTTCCGTGAATCTGCTCGCGGTGGTGATCTTCGCGCTGAAAGGGGCCATCGTGTGGAACCCTGGCGTTCCCATGCTGCTCGCGGGAATTGCCGGAGGATACCTGGGCGCACGCGTTATGCGGCGGCTGAGTGAGAAGGCCGTGCGCACCGCAATTCTGGTTTACGCGTGGGGCCTGACGGTATATTTCTTCATTGCCCGTTGAGGCGCGGTTCAGCAGCCTGAAGCCCCGGGGAATTTTGCGTCTTCGCTTGACAACTACCTGCCATGAAAGTCGGCTCAGTTTAGCGTATCCACACCTGCTTCGGTCGCTTCTGTGTCCCGCTCCCCACCTCGCTGATAAAATAGACTTTTCCTTATTCTCAACGGAGGCTGGATGGCAAAGATCGCGCGCCGCAAGTCGGTTGCGGTGAACGTCGGCGGTGTGAAGGTGGGCGGGGCGAATCCGATCGTGGTCCAGTCGATGACCAACACCGATACCGCCGACGTCACGTCCACGGTCAATCAGGTGATGGCGCTGGCGCACGCCGGCTCCGAACTGGTGCGCGTCACGGTCAACACCGACGCCGCGGCCGCGCGCCGTGCCGAAGATCGTCGAGACGCTCGACAAGTTCGGCGTGCGCGTGCCGATCATCGGCGACTTCCACTACAACGGCCATCTGCTGCTCAAGAAGTATCCCGACATGCGCCCGCGCGCTGGCGAAGTATCGCATCAATCCCGGGCAACGTCAATATCGGCAAGAAGCACGACGACAATTTCCGCACCATGATCGAGGCGGCCATCGAATACGACCGGCCGGTGCGCATCGGCGTGAACTGGGGATCGCTCGATGGCGCGCTGCTGACGCGCATGATGGACGAGAACAACAAGCTCGCCGGAACCGCTGGACGCGCGCGAAGTGACGCTGCGCGCGATCGTGGTCAGCGCGCTGCAATCCGCCGAAGCGGCCGAGCGCTACGGCCTGCCGCGCGAACGCATCATCCTGAGCGCCAAGGTCAGCGGCGTGCAGGATCTGATCGACGTCTACCGCATGCTGGCCGCCGAGTGCGATTATGCGCTGCACCTCGGGCTTGACCGAAGCGGGCCTCGGGGTCGAAGGGCATTGTCGCGACCACGGCCGCGCTTTCGCGTGCTGCTGCAGGAAGGCATCGGCGATACGATTCGCGCGTCGCTCACTCCGCTGCCCGAATGGCGATCGCACCGAAGAAGTGATCGTCTGCCAGCAGATTCTGCAATCGCTCGGAACTGCGCAGCTTCACGCCGCAGGTGACCGCGTGCCCCGGCTGCGGCCGCACCACCAGCACCTTCTTCCAGGACATGGCCGACCAGATCCAGACCTATCTGCGCGAGCAGATGCCGGTCTGGAAAGAGCAGCTACGACAGGCGTGGAGGAGATGAAGGTCGCGGTGATGGGCTGCGTGGTGAACGGCCCCGGCGAATCGAAGCACGCCAATCATCGGCATCTCGCTGCCCGGCACGTTCGAGGAGCCGGTCGCGCCGGTGTACGTGGATGGCAAGCTTGCCATGCACGCTGCGCGGCGACGCACATCGTGGCCGAGTTCATCGACATCCTGAACAAATACGTCGAATCGCATTACACGGCACTGGCACCCGCTCTCGTTTGATCGATGCCCCGCTACTTTACGCTCGAGGAGGCTCGCGCCGCGTTGCCTGCGGTCGGCCGCAGCATCCGCGAGGCGGTGCATGCCAAGGAGCGTTACGTCGAGGCGGAGAAATTCATTCAGGATCTGTCGCAGCGCATCCTGATGATGGGCGGCATCGCGGTCGACACTACAGTGGCGGAGGCGTGGAAGACCCAGCGCGATACCAACGGCCAGACGCTGAAGAACTGCATGGAGCGCATCGAGAACCTGGGCGTTCTGGTGAAGGATCTGGATATCGGCCTGGTTGATTTCCCCACTCTGTTTCGCGGCGAGGAAGTCTACCTGTGCTGGCGCATGGATGAGGACGACATCGATCACTGGCACGGCGTGAGCGAAGGGTTCGCCGGCCGCAAGCCGATCGACAAACATTTCGTTGACAATCATCGCGGCGACAGCCCGGACTGATTTGGGCGGCATTTTTCTATTCACGACACTCGGATCGCTGGGCGATCTGCATCCTTATATCGCTGTCGGAATCGGACTGCGTGAGCGCGGGCACACGGTCATGATCGCGTCGTCGGAAATTTATCGCGCGAAGGTGGAGGGCGAAGGCTTGCTCTTCCGTCCGCTGCACCCCAATCTGCCCGACATAACCAGCGATGCCGAAATCTGGCGCCGCATCATGCATCCCCGGACGGGGCCCGAATTTATTGTCCGGAAGCTGATCATGCCGTGGCTTGAGCAGAGTTTCGAGGATACGGTGGCAGCGGCGCGCGAGGCGGACGTGCTGGTGGGGCACGTGATTGCGTTCGCTACGCCGATGGTAGCCGAGCATCTTAAGAAGCCATGGATGTCGATAGCGCTGCAGCCGTCGATTTTTCTTTCTCGGCTCGATCCGCCAGTGATCGCCGGAGCACCGTTCCTGTCGCCGCTCAATCGGCTGATACCCGGCTTCGCCCACTTGTTCTTCCGCTTCGCAAGAGGCGTCATGCGCAACTGGGGCGATCCGATCAACGAAATCCGCGCCCGCCTGGGCTTGCGCCCGTTCCTCAACCCCGTGTTGGATGACATGTTCTCGCCGTGGGGAACGCAGGCGTGGTTTTCGCGCCTTCTCGCGCAGCCGCAAGCGGACTGGCCAGCGCGCACCGTCGTCACTGGATTTCCTTTTTATGACAAGCTCGAACCCGGGCAGGGCCTGAGTACCGAACTCGCGGAATTTCTGGATGCCGGACCCGCGCCGGTAGTATTCACGCTTGGTTCGACCGCTGTGTTCGATGCGGGCACGTTCTACAACGAAAGCCTGTCGGCTGTGCGGAAAGCCGGACGCCGGGCTGTGCTGCTGGTCGGCCAGGATTCAGGGAACAAGCCAGCGGGGCCAGTACCGGACAACGTCTTTGTGGCCGAGTATGCACCTTATTCGGAACTGCTGCCCCGCGCGGCCGCGACGGTTCACCAGGGCGGCATCGGAACAACGGCGCAGGCCCTGCGCTCGGCACGCCCCATGATCGTTGTTCCCTACTGCAACGAACAGCCTGACAATGGAGCGCGGGTGCGGCGGCTCGGCGTGGGGCGCGTGATTCCTCGGGGGAAGTATCGGGCGGAACGGGTGGCGAAGGAGCTGAAAATTCTGTTGGCGGAAGAAGACTATTCGAAAGCCGCGACACAGGTAGGCCGCGAAATGGCGGCGGAAGACGGCGTCCGAACGGCCTGCGAAGGCCTCGAAGCGCTTATTGAACAGCGCCCTACTGCACAGCGATGCTGACTTGCTCGCTCAAAACGCTGCCGACCTGAACCTGGACGAAGACCGAACTCGAAGTCGTCACAGTCGAGGGAAGCTTCACGTTCACCTGCATTACTCCGGCAACCTGCCCGGGAGCTTCCGCCGCGGAGGTAACCGTGGCCGCGGTTCCGCCCACCGTCGCCGTGACCGGGAGCAGCAGGCGCCGGTGTATTCGACGCGCCGCTGACGAGCCCGTCAATGCCACCGGGCGACGTCTGGCCTTCTCCGGTGACGAACAGTGTGATCGTGCTCGATTCGGCAGCAGCGTTCGCCGGGGTATTCGGGGTACCATCCGCGTTGAGCACGGGGAGACCACCGTTTATGCCCGTCGAGGTGGCTGTAAAGATCCCAGGTGACACCGCGGCAACTGGAATCGACGAGGTTGCCGTGGTTTGGCCGTTTTGCTTGACGACGACATTATTGGCCACCGTGGACCCGTTCAATTCATACGGCACAACCACACTCACGAACGTGGGTCCGCTGATCAGAATGGGCGCGGGTATTCCGTTGAATGTGACTGCGGTGCCGGCGAACTGCGTAGAGAATATTCCGTTCGCGTTTGCCTGCGCGTTCGCCTGAGTCGAAAAGCCGATATTGTTCCCGAATATGCTTACCACCTCGCCAGGCGCAACGGGTAGGTACAGGTCGCTCGCTCCATTCACGATGAGCGCGGCGGGGGCGGCTACCGGCGAAAGCTTCCGAATGACATCGTTGGCATAATCGGCCACGTAAATATTCGCGGACGAATCAATCGCCAGGCCGTACGGCTGGTTGAATTGCGCTACCGCCCCGGGCCCGCCGTCGCCTGCATAACCGGCCGTGCCGGTGCCCGCGATCGCGATTACTGTGCCATCAGGAAGCACCTTGTTGATTACGTTGTTCCGGTAATCCGCGTAGTAGAGATTGCCGGCAGGATCCGTGGTCAGGCTTGCGGTGGCGACAGTCGAAACGATGGTGTGGATGAGGCCGTCGCGGCCGACCTTGCGGATACTGCCGCTGCCTAAATCGGCGAAATACACATTACCCGATTCGTCAACGGTCACTGCATAAGGCAGCCCCAGCAGGGCCTGGAAGGCGGGCCCTCCTTCACCGGGAAAGTTTCCGTAACCATTGACGCCATAGCCCGCCACTGTCGTGATGATGCCGGAGGCGGCGGACACCATCCGCACGGTGCCATTTCCGTAATCGGCGATGAAGACGTTCCCGACGGGGTCGACTGTAACTCCGGAGGGATAAAACAGCGAGGCATTTGTTGCGAGGCCACCGTCGCCAGTCCATCCGTAAGTCCCGTTACCGGCAAACGTGGAAATGTTTCCCGAGGAATCAACCTTGCGCACCCGGCCGTTAGGGCCGTCCGCGATGTAGAGATTTCCCGCGCCATCGACGGCAATCGAATGGGCGACGGAAAACTGCGCGCTGGTCGCCGGGCCGCCATCGCCGGAATAACCGGGCGTTCCGTTGCCGGCCACCGTGATGATGTTTCCGGTTGCAGCCACCACCTCACGGATCACGTGGTTCTGGGAGTCGGAGATGAAGTAATCGCCCTGTGCATCGAGCGCTACTGCGAGTGGATGTGACAGCTGTGCGGCGTTGGCGGGGCCGCCGTCACCGGCGTAGCCCGCGGTGAGACCCGGTACCTGCGATGGTGGTCGTCAGGTAGAGCTGCGTGGACATCGCGCTGGCGTGCGGCCGCTGCACAACTGTTCCCCGGATGGCCCGCACGGCCGGCGCCTGGGCGTATGCAATGCCGCAGACGAGCAAACTGGAAATCAGACAGAGACTTTTCATGGGGCAATGTAGACGGTAACGCCAGTCTGGGCGAACGCAGGACCGACAATCATCACCAGCGGCACGGCAACTGGCGAAGAGCTCGGGTTCTGGATCACATTCAACGGTATCTGTGCATTCACCTGCATGATGCCTGCCACAAGTCCGGGCGCTTCGGCTGCGTAAGGCAGCTGGGCCTGCTGGCCGTTCAGGAAAACCGCGACTGCCTGCTGGGGAACGGGTGCGTGCGCGGGCGGTAAAGGAGTGATTTTGCCATCTACGCCCCCCGGATTCGTTTGTCCCTCACCGGTCAGGTAGAACACGATGACGGTCCCTGGATGGGCAGGGTTGGACACGCTGTTGACCGACCCATCCTGATTAATGACCGAGGCCTCTCCGGTCCCGGACGAGTTCGCGGTAAAGATACCGGGGGCAGTAACTACGACCGGGAGCGTCTGCGATGCCACACTCTGGCCCTGGTAATTGACCTGGATTGTGGCCGTAGTGGTGCTCCCGACTTCGTATGGAACGATGGCGTTGATCTGTGAGGCGGAGGTGTAACTGAGCGCCGCATTAACGCCGTTGATGCTGACGGTCGTGCCTGCAAGTTGAGTCCCGAAAAATCCGTTCTTATCCGGCTGCTGGATGGCAGGCGCCTGCGGACCAAGGGCCGCACCGTACAGCGAAATGATCTCCCCGGACGAAATTGCCAGGCCAACACCACTGGCGGCGTTGACAGCGGTCACCGTGGAAACAACGGGCGTAAGTTGCCGGATCGCCATATTCGCGAAGTCGGCCACGTATACGTTGCCCGACGAATCGACCGCTACGCCGTACGGCGAGTTAAGTTGAGCGGCGGTCGCCGGGCCGCCATCACCGCTGAAGCCAACCGTGCCGTTGCCGGCGATCGTGAATTGCGTTCCGTTCGAGAGAATCTTCTGGACAGTCGAATTCAGGTAGTTGGGGTAATAGATGCTTCCCGCGGCGTCCACTGCGATGCTCTCTACATCAAGATTCGAAACGACGGTGTGAATATTCCCGTCGGTGGTGATCTCCGCGGACGTTGAGGTTTCCCGGATCCGCAATATAGATATTGCCCGCGGTATCGATCGCGAGCGCGACCGGATGCGCCAGCGCCGCTTTGTTCGCCGGCCCACCGTCGCCGCTGTAGCCCCACGCCCCGGTGCCGGCCACGGTGGTGATGTTTCCCGACGTATCCACCTTGCGCACGGTCGCGTTGCCGTAATCGGAGATGTAGATGTTGCCGGCCTTGTCGGCCACCAGACCGGCAGGAGAATTCAGTGAGGCATTGGAAGCCTTGCCGCCGTCGCCCGAATAGCCCGGGGTGCCGTTGCCCGCAAACGTCGAGATGTTGCCCGTAGTGGCATCCACCACGCGCACGCGACCATTGCTCGTGTCGGCGATGTACAGATTCCCCTTGGGATCGGACGTTAGCCCGTGTACCAAGACTAAGATTCGCCTGCGTTCCCGGCCCGTCATCACCGCCAAATCCGGGGGTCGAATCGCCAGCGACGGTGGTGATGATTCCGGCCGAAACTTGCCGCACCACGTAGGTGTAGTAATCGGCAATAAACAAGTTGCCTTTGGAATCTATCGAGACCTTGAAGGGGAAATCGAGGGGCGCCTGGGTGGCAGGGCCGAAGTTTCCGTAGTAGCCCATGACGGTGCCGATACCAGCAACGTGGAAATGGTGTACTGTTGCGCGGTTGCGGCTCCGGCAGCCAGCAGCATGCCGACAAACGATCTGGGTGCTCTTCATTCGGTCAATTTTCCTGAGACGCCCGTTTGGGTGCGTAGGTTGCGGTGATCCGCATGCTTGTCCAGACCAGCGAGTTCGGAGTTATCTGCATGATACCAGTTACCTACTGTAGAGCGGTCTGCATAATGAAGCGGCGTCACAGTAGAATCGGAGAGGCATGACGCGCCGCGAGGCTCTCCGCTATCTGTCGGCAACTACAGGGATGACGGGGCTTACGCTCCGGGCTCAGAATCCGCCCGGCCCAAGCAGGCCCGATTCCTTCAAAGTTTACAGCGAGCGCCCGCGGTTGCTGCTGCGCCCCGCCCGGCTCCGCCTGCTGCGCCGCGAGCGGGAACGGCGCTCTCTGCGCTGGGACCAGTTCGAGACACTCTGGACCGCCGGCGCGCCCTTTCCGGAACAGGGCTGGGCACAGGCCCTGCGGTTTCAGATCGCGGACGACCGGGACGCCGGCACGCGCGCCGTCGCCTGGGCCGTGGGGCCGGCCGATGCAACCCGCCCGGACGATGTGCGGCAGATGGCGCTGATTGCCGATTGGTGCGCGCCTCTGCTCTCGCGCGACGATCAAAGCCAGTTGTTTGCGAAGCTGCAGCGGGCGGCGGCCGATCCGCGTCCGGCGAAGACGCTCGACCGACGCGCGGTCGAAAGTCTTCGCCGCGATCGTGCTGGCCGAGGCACAGCCTGCCGTGAGCGAAAAGGCGATCCAGACTGTTTTCGATACCTTCTGGACGCCCTTCATTGCCGCGTTGAGAGGCGCAAAATCCACGGTTTCGAACGCCGATGCGTACGCGCTGCTCGAAATGATGCACGCGCTCCGCGACAATCTGAATTTCGATCTGCGCGAAACGTTTCCGGAGTGGTTCCGGCAGTATCCGCTGCTCCATCTGCTCGCGCATTATCCCGCGCCATGGCCAGGCGGGGAGAATGAGTTCCGCATTCCGGCCGACGGGACGATCGAGAAAACGGGGCCGGACGTGCGCAAAGCGGCGCTCTCGCGCGCGGCCGAACTCGCGATGGTGGCGTTCGATGCCAATGTCGCGTCGTCACAGCTGCTGCAGGGCTGGCTCACCAACGACCGTTTTCTGATGCGCGGCGGTTATGGCATGCCGTATGAGCTGATGTGGGCGAATCCATATCAGCCGGGGTTGAGTTATTACCATGCGCCGCTGGCGCTGCACGATGAGATCGGCGGGCAGTTGTTCGTCCGTTCGACCTGGGAAGACGATGCCGCCTGGATCGGATTCTTCGACGGACAGCTGCAGATCTTCAAGGAAGGCGAAGTGACGCGGGCGGATCCGGGAACATCGCGCGAGCCACTGGATATCGACACGGCGATCATCTTCTTCGCGCGCCAGGCGAAGCGATTTCCGGTGAAGCGGGACGACAAAGATGCGGCCGTGTTCATCGTCGGGCTCGATCCCGGGCGCGCGTATCACGTGGAAGTGGATGGCGAGGAAATGACCGAAGAACGCGCCGATCCGGGCGGGATCGTTTTCCTTCCGATGGTGCCTTCGGGTGGTGTGCGGTTAGGCCCTGCGCCCGCCGGTACGTAAGGGCGTTAAAACGCCCAGCGCCAGAGGCTCGCACCCACCGTGTAACCGGCGCCCACGGCGGCGAACATCACGAGATCGCCCTTCTTGAGGCGGCCTTCGGTGATGGCGTCGCGGGTTGCCAGCGGAATCGTGCCCGCCGTCGTATTGCCGAACTTGCCGATGTTGACCATCACCTTTTCCATCGGAAGGCCGAGCCGCTCGGCGGTCGCGTGGATGATGCGCCGGTTCGCCTGATGCGGAACCAGGAGGTCGAGGTCCGAGGCGGTGAGGCCGTTTCGTGCGAGCAGCGTGGTGCAGACCTCGTGCATTTTCAGAACGGCGTACTTGAAGACCTGCGCGCCTTCCTGGTGCACGTAATGCAGCTTTTTGGCGACCGTTTCTTCGCTGGCGGGCATGCGGCTTCCGCCCGCGGGCATCTTCAGATAAGAGCCGCCGGAGCCGTCAATCTCGCCGATGAAGTCGATGAATCCCAGATCGCTGCCGCTCTCTCCTGGCTCGATCAGCATGGCCCCGGCGCCATCGCCGAAAAGCACGCAGGTGGTGCGGTCCTGATAGTCGATGATGCGGCTCATGGTGTCGGCGCCGATCACCAGCACCTTGCGATGCGTGCCCGCCGCCACGAAGTTCGCTCCCGTCACCAGACCGTAGACGAAGCCGCTGCACGCCGCGACGAGATCGAAGCCCCAGGCTTTCGAAGCGCCGAGATTGTGCTGCACGAGGCATGCGGTCGACGGGAAAAGCATGTCCGGGGTGACCGTGCACACGAGGATCGCATCGAGCTCACTCGCATCGATGCCGCGGCTGGCAAGAGCGGCTTTGGCTGCGCAGGTGGCGAGATCGGACGTCGCGACATCGGGCGCCGCGATGTGGCGCTCGGAGATACCGGTGCGGTCGATAATCCATTCGTTGTCGGTCTGGACCATCTTCTCGAGATCGGAGTTGGTCAGTATGCCGGGCGGAACGTAGCACCCGACCGCGGAGATAACGGGTTTGATAGCAGCCATCGGATAGGAGTTGAGTAATCTCTTATTATGTCGGATCGCCATCGGGTCTGAAAAGGCCGAGATGCACGGGAATTTTCTCACGCCGGTGAATATCGAGAGCGCGCTGTTCTTCGAATCGGCCGGGGAAATCTTCCGCCGCGTGCACCGCGAGATTCGCCCGCGCACCGCCGTTCCCGCGATTACCGTGGAGTACAAGCGGTTCGCGAACGCGAACAGCGACGTGCGGCTCGAGGGCGGGAGCGATACGGGTTCGCATCACCGATCTGCTGGAAAGCGCGCCCGCGCCGGTGACCGAAGCGCTCGCCCATATCCTGCTGGGCAAGCTCTACCGCAAGCCCGCGGCCGCGCAGTACGGGCACCGCTACCGGCTGTATCTGAACCGGAAGGACATGCGCCGCCAGATCAGTCTCGTGAGGCAGACGCGGGGCAGAAAGGCCCAGGCTGGTCCGCGCGGCTCCGTGCACGATCTGGAGGAGATCTTCGAAGAGATCAACGGGAAGTATTTCGGCGCGATGATGGCGCGGCCGGCGATCGGCTGGAGCCATGTGCGATCGCGCACGCGGCTGGGACATTTCGATCCTTCGCACAACATGATCGTGATCAGCCGGATCTTCGACGACATCCGCGTGCCGCGCCTCGCGCTCGAGTACGTGATGTATCACGAGATGCTGCACCTGCACTATCCGGTGGATCACAGCGGCGCGCGGCGCTGCGTGCACACGCCCGAGTTCAAGGCGCACGAGAAGCTTTTCCCGCAGTTCCGGGAGGCGAAGGCGCTGTTGAAAAAACTGCGGCTGAGTTACTGAAACGGTACTGAAGCGAGTTCAGCAAACCCGCAAGACGATAGCCCGCCTTCGCGAGTTGCTCGCGGATGACCGGCAAGCGCCTCGGCCTCATACGGATCGCCAACCGAAATGTGCAACGCCGAGACATGCTCCCGCTCAATGCCGCAGGCGTCCTTGTCCGCCTCGTCCGGCTGCCGCGGGTTCGACAGGGATTCGCGGCCTCAGATCGCCATACGCCACCGATTCCGCGATGCCGGTGGCTGTCCCAGGCCCAGGCGAGGAAATCCACCTTCGCCTCACCCCATTCCCGCCAGTGGTCGGCGAAACGTTCGTCCAGCTTGCCGGGCGTATTGAGGCTGCGTCAGTTGATCGCCTCGAGTGCGCGCGCGATCAACTGCGTGTCCCAGATCGAGTGCAGGTTGCGCGGCTTCTCCTCGGCGAAAAATCGGATGCTGGTGCAGTTGCCGCCCTGATCGTGATTGTCGCTGACGTGCAGCGGCTGCGCTTCGTCTCCGATGAAGTGAATCACGTAGCGAAGCGCCTGCGCCCGTCGCCGCGGGCCGGCATACCCGTCGATCGCAGGATCGCCCATTGACTCCTCAAGCGCGGACACGATACAGCCCGCGCATCGCCGTCGGGCGCTGGTGGGCACCACTTCATCGCATCCTGCTCCGGAACGGACGCGGCATGAACCGCGATCGGGATATCGATGAAGTGCCATCTTTCGGTGGTCTTGTCGACGGTGCGCTGATCGTCGGCCCAGGTGGCGGCATCGGCCATCGGGTCGTCCGGGCGGTCTTTGCAGAAACGGCTCAGGCGCGGCATCGATCGGGTTTTCGCGAAGCAGCCGGTCGACCGCGGCTGAGGCCGCCGGCGTCAGGTGGGCGCGCGCGATCAACGCCACCATCTGATGGCCCTGGCAGCCCCATCCGAATGCGGAGTCCGCGCAGTAGCGGCAGAGCGGCGAGGAGTGAGAACGCGATTCGCATGCCGACAACGGCTATTTCAAATGACGCCGCAGCGTCCAGGCATCGGGGCGGGTGTTCTCGCGCTCGAGCTTTTTCCAGTCGTCGGCCACGTCGATCAGTTTCCCGGTCAGATGATTGGATCGCTCGGAGGCCAGGAACAGCGCGAGCTGGATCTGCTTCTCGGGCGAGACTCCGCCGGTGAGGCGGGTCTGTTCGGCCTCTTCGACCTCCTGGCGTCCCGGCGAGCTCGTCGGCACGCAGAATCTCGTCGGTCATGCTGGTGTAGGCGTCTCCGGGCGAGAAGCAGTTGATCTGGATGTTGTGATTCCGCACCTCTTCGGCGACGCTTTCCACGAATCGGACCACCGCCGCCTTGCTGGCCGCGTACGGGCGCGAAGTTGGGGCGCGGGCTGGCGGCGGATGCATCGGCGATCACCAGAATCTTGCCGCTTCGGCGCATGATCATCTGCGGCAGCACGGTGCGGCAGGCATTCATTACGCCGACGACGTTGGTCTCAAAAACTTCCTGCCAATCGCGCGGGCGATGTTCGACGAAGGGCCCGATGGGACCGAGCACCGCGGCGTTGGCGATCAGGACGTGAACGGCCCCGTAGAACTCGGTCATGCGGTCGACGGCGGTGGAGAATTGTTCGAAATCGCGCACGTCGGCGCGAAAGCGGTGTGCGACGCCGCCCGCATGTTCGATTTCGAGTTTGGTGAGGTCGAGTTCGCTCTGGCTGCGACCAAGGAGCCCGACGCGGAAGCCGGCGCGGGCGAAACCAATCGCAAGCCGCTTTCCGATTCCCCGCCCGGCGCCAGTGATCAGCGTGGTCACTTGCTGGTCCGAGTGCAAATGCGTATTTTACCGCCCGGGCGCGCGCGGCGCACTCTATCAAAAGACAGGTCAGGCGGGAATCGACTCGATCAGGTGCTCGCCACCGTGCGCAATTGAGGCCGATAACTCACGCAGGCCCGCGGAATCGGCGGGAGGCGAGGTACGGGGCAGCGCATGGGGCAAGGTATGTTCCCAAACACTCGTGCGCAGCAGTTCCTCGAGTTCGCAGGCCGGCTTGGGCCGCGCGAACAGGTAGCCCTGCATCACCCGGCAACCGGCGCCGAGGAGAGTTGTACGCTGGGCTTCCGTTTCCACGCCTTCGGCGACGGCGCTCAGCCCCAGCCCCTGGGCCACTCCCATCATGGCCTGAACCAGCCGGCGGGAAAGGTCGTCGGTGTCGATCGACTGCACGAATGAGCGGTCGAGTTTGATCGAATCGATCTGCAGGCGGTGCAAATAGCTGAGCGAGGAATAGCCCGTGCCGAAATCGTCGATCGAAAGCTGTACTCCCAGTGCCCGAAGCTCGTCGTATCTGCTGCTGGACCAGTTTCGGTCGGATTGATCAGCAGGCCTTCGGTCAGCTCAAGTTCGATATTCCAGGCGGAGACCCCGTGGCGCTGGAGCGATTCCTCGACGGACCGGGCGAAATCCGGGCGGCAGATCTGCGCAGGCGACACGTTCACGGCGACCGGCACCTGACCGAGACCGCGCTTTTCCCAATCGGCCATCTGCCGGCAAACTTCGTCGAGCACCCAGCTGCCGAGGGGAGCGATCAACCCGCTGGCTTCGGCAATCGGAACGAAGTTCATCGGCGGAATGAGGCCGTGCTGCGGGTGCTTCATTCTGACCAGCGCCTCGAAGCCGACCACCTTGCGGTCGGCGCCCACTTTCGCCTGGTAATGCACGACGAACCAGCCGTGCCGCAGACCGAGGCGGATTTCTTCTTCCATGCGGACGCGGTCGAGCTTCTCGTTGCGGGTGGCGAAAGCCTCGGCGCGGTCGCGGCCCAGATCTTTGGCGTGGTACATGGCTGCGCCGGCGGCGCGTTCCAGTTGCTCGAGATCCTTGCCATCTTCCGGGAACATCGCGATCCCGACGCTGGCGCTGGTCTCCACTCGCTGGCCGTCGATGAGGAAAGGCTGGCGAATCGCTTCGAGAACGAGCGCGGCGGTCCGGGCCACCGCGACGCCGTCTTCCACGCCGTTGAGAACGATGATGAACTCATCGCCGCCGATCCGCGCAACCGTGTCGCCTGACCGCAGGAGCGCCTGGATTCGGCTGGCAACCTCGCCCAACAGGAGATCGCCCACCCTGTGGCTGAACCGGTCGTTAATCGCCTTGAAGTTGTCGAGATCGATGTTCAGAACGGCCAGCCTTCGGCCAAGCGTCTCGGCTTCGCGCAGAGACTGGCGCAGATGCTCTTCGTACTGCGCCCGGTTGGGAAGCCTGGTGATGCTGTCGTGCCGCGCCTGAAAATGCAGATCGTCATTGAGGCGGCTGTGTTCCAGAGCCAGCCGCGCCAGGTGACAGGCCTCGCCCGCGGTTCCGGCATCCGGCGCCGAGAACGCAGGAGCTTCTCCCTGAAAGAGCAGCAGCGCGCCGAGGGGCGCCTGCGGACTGCCGACCGGCCACGAGTGAATAGCCACCGGGACCGCGCCATGCAAAGCGGCCCCTGCAACGCACCCATGAAATTCGCCCATGCCGGACTGCGCTCCGGGCTGACGGGATTCGAAGTATTCGCGCCACGATTCGAATGGCACTGCGTGCGGCTCTTCGAGAGCGGCACGCCAATCGGCAGGTAAATCCGGAGCCGCAAGAATCTCGCAGCGGTCGCCGCACTTCCTCACCAGCGCGCCCGAATACGCCGGAAATTGCGCCAGCATCAGCTGGATGACGGAGTCCAGAACCGTGCCGAGGGTTTGTCCGAAACCAGCATTTCCAGAATCCGGTTTCGTTCCAACTCCCTGTGCCTCTCGCGCTCAAGCGCCTGCGTTCTTTCAGCCACGGAGCTTTCGAGCAGCCGGGCTCTCCGCCGGTGTTCCCGCTCCCGAATAGACCCATGCTCCTGCCACCGCCGTGAGGAGTATGCCCACACGCCCCAGCCAGAACCTGGGTGACGTCCACCAGGGACCGGCGCCAATGAACGGGAAGGTTGCGGCATTCGCTGCCACAACCACCAGAAACAGGAACGCGGCCACCCGACCAGCAGTCTGGCGATTGGTCCCGATAGGGGTCATAGTCCGATCGCTCTGCGGGAACGCAGCAACTCTCACGCCTATCAGCCCGTGTCTAAACCGCCCTATTTTTGCGTGACGCGGTGACGTAAGAGGTGCTTGGTTGATGTTCTCGGTTTTCGCATGAGGTAGCCGGGGTGTACGGATGGTGGATGCCAGAAGGCTTCCCATGCTCTTATAAAGGCCAGAATCGCAAAAACTGCTCGCCGTACCTGATCATGTGCGGCTTTGGGCTTGCCGGCTCCATAAAGGGAACGCATCAGCAGCGCGAGATTGCATGCCGCCGCCTGGATCAGCAGTTTCCTGTGGACATTTTCCAGACCGCGCACCCAGAGCCGGTCCATACCGCCGGTATCGAACTGGTGTGCGAAGTTGCGTTCGATCTTTTCCCCGCGTCTGCGCTGCAGTCGTTTGCCATGTTCGCCCCGAATCCGCCGCCGGTTGGCATATACCGCTTCCTTCTCCCAGGCTTTGCCATTCCAGTTACGGACACCGCGCTCCGGTTCCGCGATGTACGTTCTGACTGCAAGCTCCCGCAGCGCCACGGCCACATCGTTACTGTGGTATCCCTTGTCCGCCACCACTTCCTCTACGCCGGCGGGATGCACCGGATAGTTTCCTGCAGATGTCGTTTCCGCAACCAGACCGGACACGGCCACACCGGCTTCGATAACTGTCTCTTCCACGGTTGCCGTGTCGGCTGCCGCTCCGCCATGCGTGGTGACCGCAACGATGGCGCCGGTTTCCATATCCACCGCATTCTCCGCCTTGTACGCCAGCGCGGTGCGCCCGTCTTTCAGTTTCGTGATCTCGGCTGCGGCATCGCTCGGACTGGCCCAGTCTTCATTGGAAGTCTTCTTTTTGCGCTTCCGGTCCATGCGCCTCAGTGACGCTGCGTCGGTGATTTCCACACCCTCGGCTGTGGCCACCCGCTTCAGATATTCGTTGTAGCTCTCACCGCTGTCGCGTCGTACGATCGACTTCATCGCCGCGTTCGCTTCCAGCGTCGTCGAATCCACACCGATGGTCTTGCCTTTGAGCAGCCCACCCTGCGCCAGCCGTTCCAGCACCCAGGTGAAGATCCGCTGGTGCGTTTCGGCGCCGATCAGCCGCCGCGTCCGCGATATCGTCACATGGTCCGGCGTTGGCTCGTCGAGTCCGATGGAGAGAAACTGCCGCAGTGTGAGCGAATCGGCCAGCCGCCACGCAATGCCGCGTTCGCTGTCAATGCCTTCGAAGAAACCAATCATCATGATCCGGAAGTACAGTCCCGGAGCCAGCGACGGACGACCCAGTTTCGCGTGATAGAACCCGGCACAGCTCTTCTCGCAGAAACAGTCAAAGTCCGCCTTCTCGAGAAGGGCGTTCAACCCGCTGTAAAACGGATGTCCCGGCGCCGTCGGCAACTCACCGCCGTACCAGAGCGATTCCTGCCGCTCTCTCTTCTTCCGCGTCCCCATCGCCATATCCCGATCTTAAAGTCAAAACATTTTCAGAGCCAGGCGTTTTTCGACTTTAGACACGGGCTGCTATGTATCGGCGTCCGGCCCTGGAATCTTTAGAGGATAATTACTGAGAATGCAACTGGCCAGCCTCATTCTCTACACCTCGATGCTCGCGTTCCCGGTTTTCATCGTTTCGGCAAACGCACAGACACCGACAACGGCGCAGTTCGATGTCGCATCCATCAAACCCAGCCAGGGGGCGCCAGGACGCGGCCCGCTGGCCGCCCTCCGCGAGGACATCAACACCACTCCCGGCAACCTGACGATGCGGAACGTCACCCTGGCTACCAGTATTCGCTGGGCCTACCACCTGAACACCTATCAGGTCTCAGGCCCGGATTCGATCTCGGCGGACCGCTTCGACATCATCGCCAAAGCCGCCAACCCCGCATCCGAAAGCCAGCTTCGACTCATGCTCCAGGCGCTTTTGGCCGATCGCTTCAAGCTGACGTTTCATCGCCAGATGAAGGAACTCTCTGGATTTGTGCTCGTGCCGGCGAAAGGCCCGAACAAGCTCCACGCGGTGGAAGGTGAGGCGGGAGGCGAAGGCAGTATGGTCGGCGGCGGTCTGATTTTCGAAGGCCACCAGATGCCGATATCGCGCCTTGCCGACATCCTCTCGGGCATCATGCGCGCTCCCGTCGTCGACATGACCGGGCTCGACGGGCATTACGATTTCAAGGTGGATATGCGCCCGTATATTACGCCGCCACAACCAGGAGATCCGCCGCTCGACCTTCCCGGTATCGCCATCGTAGCGCTCCAGGCCGAACTCGGGCTCAAGCTCGAGTCGCGCAAGATGAATCTTGAAGTTCTCCAGATCGATCACGCGGATAAGCTTCCGACTGAAAACTGATTACTTCTGAGCCGGTGCGGGCTCCGCGCTGTTCACCATCATTCGCCAGGTCTTCCACGTTCCGTCGGGCTGCCGCTTGAAGATGTGGACGTGTTTGTTCTTGCGTCCTGCAGCACGCGCCCGGTTGCCTTGTCGGCGATCCGAAGGGTGTAGGTGCCACGCTCGAAAGCGATATCCCCCGAGACCGTCACCTCTTCGGTCGAGAAGTGAACGGTCATGGAAGCCTGCTTCATCAGGTCCGTGTACATCTTGCGGATTGCGTCCAGGCCGACGATGTCCGGGGACGATGGGGCAATGATGACCGAATCGTTCGCAAATATGTTGACGAACCCGATTTCGCCCTGATTGATTTGCTGTTCGATGCCGGCAATGGTCCGGCGGACGGCGGCTTCATCGCCTTTCGTGGATGCGCATCCGCAGAGGGCAATGGCTAGCGCCCCGGCGAGTATCCATTTCTTCATTCCAGAATTGTCACACTTTGGTCGCGCGAAATCGCAACCGTACATAGTCTGCAACCCAGACGCCGTTCTTGTCGAGAAGCTGAGGCCGGAGTGTGGCGCCGACGTCTCGCAGATATTCTTCGCGCGCCGCATCGTTCATCCCATGGAAGAAGCTTTGCGCAAACGTTTCGAGGTATGCGCTGATATCGCCCGGCAGCGGCGTCGGACGCGGAATCAGAGCAATGCTGTCGACGCGGAAGCCCGCGCGCTCCAGACGCATCGCGTAATCGCCCGGAGTCGGGAAATACCCGGGTATGCGCGCCTCCCCGTCGATCCCGCGCCGGGTGAGCGCATCGACGAGCGCGGTCCGGATCCGGTCAACGCACCCATGCCCGCCGCACTCCGCGACAAAGCGGCCACCCATTCGCAGAGATCGGAAAACTGCGGCAATCAGCGCATCGGCGTTCCTGATCCAATGCAGAACGGCGTTGCTGAACACCCCATTGAACTCATCGCTGAACGGCAAGTCCTCTCCGCCCATGACGTGTGCATCCAACTCTCGCTCGCGCGCCGCCTCAACCTGCGGGGCGCTCGAATCCACGGCAACCACCGTGCACCCGGCTTCCACCAGTTTCACGGTCAGCGCACCGTCTCCGCAGCCAAGGTCGAGAATGCGCTCGCCCGTTTGCGGCGCCAGCAACTCCAGCACGGGAGTTCCCAGATCGGATACGAAGCGTGCATGGCGTGCGTACTTTGCAGGGTCCCAGGTTTGTGCGGCTGACATGCCCCGATTGTAATTAGCGTGTACTCAGCGGGCCGCCGCCGCACTCACCGTGAAATTTTCCTGTTGCCGCACCGTCTGGTTCCCGATTCGGTCTGTCGCCGTTACCTTGAGTGTGTATGCACCCGGTTGGAATTTCTTCAGGGAGACAGGCTTCTCGATGGTGACCTGGCTGGCGGACGCGTTGGCGATGCTGGCCGCCTCTTCGGAAAAGTCCATGATCTTCTCGTTTATGCCGGCATTGTCGATCTCGTACTCGATCGAACCGGATAGCTTTTGTGTTGCCGCGTCCGGATGGAAATTGTACAGCTGCAGATAAATCCCCAGTTTCTCTTCGCTCGTGAAGCGGCTGCCGGGCCGCGGACGAACCTTGCTGTCGCCGATATTGAACATTGCGCCGGGAAGGCTGTTCACGGGCAGACGCTCTACCCGGTCAGCCAGAATCAGACTGCTCGACGCCAGCGTGCTTTCATCGAATTGAGGAACATCGAGAGCCACCCGATAAGTGCTGATCCTGGCCGAAATCGCATCTCTGGCGAGGATGCTCAGCCGGTACTGGCCCGACGCAAGCGGCACGGATTGCGCATGTCCGACAATGACATCCAGGCATTTACGAATACTTGAAGGCGGTCCCATGCAACGCTAACTCCAGCTCTCCCTACTACCCCTGGCTGCGCAACGTATGTTGAACCGGGCCGCCTGAGAGTCCGTGGATTTCGGGCGCTCCGAGGTAAACACCACAGGAGCGTCCGCGAACGTTTTTGCGCCCCGACTACCGAACCTTGACAGTCACGGTGCCGCTATCCTGTTCGCGGTCGGCGCCAAAGACAGTGATTTTGTAAGCAGTCGTTTTCTTCGGGCGATCGGTCAGGCAATTTTTCCCCGGCATGAGCTTCCCTTTGCTCACCTTGATGTCTCGCGCATTTTCGGCCTTGAAGCACACTACAACCTGGGTTCCGCGCTTCACTTCGGTGGGAGTCGCCGAAAGCTCCGACAGGCTGGGCGGCGGATTGCCCACACGCACGTCCAGCGATTTCGAAACCTTGTTCCCATCGGCGCTATAAGCGGTGAGCGTGTAGGTGGTGGCCTGCCTCGGGGCGATATCGATGCAGCGTTCCGGCGAGGGGAGCAGATCTTCGACCCGCGGATCCATATCAATCCTGGCTGCGTTCTCTACTCCATAGCAGAGCTTGCCCGTAATGCCTTTCGGGATCAACGCGGGTGTTATCCGGAATTGAGTGATCTTTACGGGCGCCGGTGGCGTGCGGTTACAGCCCCACAACACCGCACCTGCAACAATCGCGGCAATTGCAGCGGCGCGGATCACACGAACTCGTAGCCCTTGCGAGCCACGCCGGTCGAAATTACTTCCGTGGTGCAGCCGTTCATGGCGAAAATATTACGCACCATTTCGCACACGCTGTCCGCGCCGCGCTCGAAAAATACCAGGACCGCCGGCCCCGCGCCGCTCAACGTGCAACCGAGAAGACCCAGCTTGCGCAATCTTAGGATCTCCGCCAGTCCCGGAACAAGCTGCGCCCGGAACGGCTGATGCAAGCGGTCGTCAAGGCAGGTGGGGAAAACTGAAGCGTCTCCTGTCGCGAGCCCGGCGATCAGCAGCGCCGTGCGTTGCAGATTGAAAACCACGTCGGCCTGCGAATAGCAGTCGGGCAGAACAGCGCGTGCTTCTTTCGTAGGGATGGCAAAATTCGGAACCACCACGGCTACCTCAAATTGCGGCGGCATCTCCAGTCTTACGGCGCGTGTCAGTCCGCCCGGCTCGACAGCGCTTACCACGATGGATCCAAGCACGCACGCTGCCACGTTGTCAGGATGGCCTTCGAGGCGCGCCGCTTCGTCCAGAATGCGCGCCGGCTTCCAGCGAAGATCGAGCAGGCGCTCTGCGATGATCACGCCCGCCGTCAGAGCGGCGGCGCTCGATCCGAGACCCTTGCCGATCGGGATGTCGTTGTTGATCGTGAGTTCGACGGCGGGCAGCGGCAGATGCGCTCGCGCCGCGATGGCCATGGCCGTTTTCCAGATCAGATTATCTTCAGTGGCCGGAATCAGGTGCGCGTCGCGGCCACTCACCCGGATCGACAAACGGTTGCTGAGCGTAACGCGGCATTCGAGGTACACTTTTAGAGCAATTGCCAATGCATCGAAGCCCGGCCCGAGGTTGGCGCTGGAACCGGGAACGCGTAAGGTGCCGATTGAGTTCAATCTGTAATTATGCCCTGCCGGTCCGAAGCTTTTCAATAAGCCATTGTCACGAATGCACAGCAATGTCGCGGATAGGCTTTAAAAAGCTTTAATGAACACAATTCAAGCCAGCTTATGAGCGCTCCGCGTTATCTTTGTTCGGATCTGGTCACGCTGCGAATTGGCGCTGCCGAATCCATCGTAAATCTGGAAGAAATCGGGCGGGATGGAGCGGCAATTGAGTCGGAAGATGCCGTTGCGGACGGCGCAAAGGTGGAAATCCGGTGTGGCTCGGTCTTTTTTGTCGGTAGGGTCAGCCAGGTGGAGCAGCACGAGTTTGGCTGGCGCGCCGAAATCGAATTTTCACCGTTGACGCCCTGGAGCCCGGAGCGGTTTCGCCCGCTGCACATGCTCGATCAGCCGCGAGAAGTCTGACACACCTCTCGGAAGCAAGAAGCATCACTCACTCGCGTGCGCAGCTTTGTAAACACGGTGCGCTTCCGAGCCGCGACCGCGAGCGAGCGGCCTCTACAGCGGACTCCTAGGAGTGTGTCGGGATGAAAAAAGCCGACGGGATCTGTTGAGAACTGGAAATCCCGCTCGGGACAGCATGAGGGTGGGCTCTTCGGCGGGCGAGGCAACGCAAGCGGCTTGCGGAACGACTACGCGTTCCGGTTTGCTTGCAAAGTGATGACTGTTTTTAAGCAATCAGGCCGTCTGCGGACGATAGCCGGAACGAAACAGCTTGAGCAGATTGTGCGTGGCGCAGATCAGCTTCCATTCCGCGCCCGCTTTCGCCAGCCCGCGTAGCAGAAAATTCCGGATACGCCGGGCGGCTTTAATCTGCCCGAAGACCGGTTCCACGATCGCTTTGCGCATTTTATACAAAGCCTGACCGGCTTCGGTTTTCAGTCTCTGCTTCATTCTTTCTTTGGCCGAATCAGCGTCCCCCGAAGGCACGGAAAGATCGCCGGGTTCAATCACGCCGGATGGTTGATCCTCGCCGTGCTTCTGTTTTCCGATGGCCACATATAACTCGATACCGTTGACCCGTTCATCGGTAACCTGGCTCTCGCTGAAGGAGCCCGTGTCGGCGGTAGCGGCCTGCGGTTTAGCGCCCATATTTTGTGCCACCCGCTCCAGCATGGGAGCCAGTTGCTGCTTGTCGTTACTCTCCTGAGTGATCTCCGCGGCCACGATGATTTGTTGTGCACTGTCCACTGCGATCTGCGCATTGTACGCCTGCACAAAGCTTCCTTTGCGCCCGCCATCCGGCATGATCCGGCTTTCCGGATCGGTGAAGTTGCGTTGCGCCGTTGGCCCTGGCCGGGCTTGTTCGGGATCGGGCACCTGAGGTGCATGGCCTCCGAACTTCTTGCCTCGCGCCTCTTCCCTTTGGCGACGCTCCGCAAGCTTTTCTTCTGCCGCTTTCTTTGCCGCCTCGGCACGCTCCCGCGCCTCCTGTTCCAGCGCGGCTTTGGCCGCGGCGATCTTCTTCAGACGACTCTCTCTCTGCGCCATTTCGCCGGTCAGATCGTCTCCCCGATTTCCTTTGCCATACAGAGCGTCCTCGGCGGCATCGGTTGCTTCCGCCTGCGCCAGCAGCTTTTCCACTTCCGCCCTGAGTTGTTTCTCTTTCTCCTCCATGCGGTTATAGCTCATGGCTTTATGCTTACTGGCGTTGGCTTGAAACTTGCTGCCGTCGATCGCCACGTGCCCCAACTTCACCAGCCCGGCTTTATCGCATAACTGAAGTACCTGCGTGAACAACTGCGCCAATACCGGCAGGTGCAGCCGACGGAACTCGGAGATCGTGTCGTGATCCGGGTGCTGGTCCGCGCAAAGGTAGCGAAAGGCTATGTCGCCGTAGCTGGCATGTTCCATGCGCCGCGAACTCACGACGCCCACGCAGTAGCCGTAAAGCAGCAGCCGCACCATCATGATCGGGTGATACGCCGCTTTCCCCCGCCCATCGCGCCGCCCGTAATGGCCGTAGATCTTTGACAGGTCCAGCCCTGGCACCAACTCCGCGATGAAGCGGGCCAGATGATTCTCCGGCAACCAGTCCTGCAAGGATGGCCGCAGCAGAAACGGTTGATCCAAATCGCACGTCCGGAAGTTCTTGCTCACTCACCCAGGATAAAAAAACTCCCGTCCGTGATCAAGAAATCTTTCGGCTCCGACCCACTCTCGGCTAATCTATTCCCGACACACTCCTAGCGGATTTCCAGAATCTCTTTTTCTTTCGTCTTCGCCGCCTGATCGATCTTCAGCATGGTTGAGTCCGTCAGCTTCTGCATCTCGTCGTGGGCGCGGCGATCGTCGTCTTCGTTGATCTTCTTATCCTTCGTCAGCTTCTTGACGTGATCGTTCGAGTCGCGGCGAATGTTGCGGACCGCAACGCGATGATCTTCCGCGACTCCGTGCAGCTTCTTGACGAGTTCCTTGCGCCGCTCCTCGGTCAGCGGCGGAATCGGGATGCGGATCATCTTTCCGTCGTTCGACGGGTTTACACCCAGATCGGCTGTGCGCAGAGCTTTCTCGATCGGCCCGATCTGCGAGGCATCCCAGGGCGTGATGGTGATGAGGCCTGGCTCCGGAACGTGCAGATTCGCCACCTGGTTCACCGGCGTGGGCGTCCCGTAATAATCGACCCGCACATTGTCCAGAAGATGCACGGAAGCGCGCCCGGTGCGGATGGCGGCCATCGCGTGCTGCAGATCTCCAGCGCTTTTTCCATGCGCTGCTTCGCGCTTGCTTCGATTTCCTTGACAGTATTCATGATCCTGGCTCATGTCAGTTGATCAGTGTCCCGACGGGTTCGCCGGATACCATTCGCATTATATTGCCGTGCGTGTTGAGATTGAAAACCAGGATCGGGAGCTGGTTGTCGCGGCACATGGCGATCGACGTCGCATCCATCACGCCCAGCGATTTCGACAGCACTTCGGTGTAATCGATGCGCTGGTACATCACGGCGTCGGGGTGTTTCATCGGGTCTTTGTCGTAGACGCCGTCCACCTTCGTCGCCTTGGCGATCACCTGCGCTTTGATCTCGAGCGCGCGCAGGGTGGCCGCGGTATCGGTGGAGAAATAGGGATTCGAGGTGCCGGCGGCGAAGATCACGATGCGGCCTTTTTCCAGATGCCGGATCGCCCGGCGCCGGATGTAAGGCTCGGCCACCTGATGCATCTCGATGGCGCTCATGACGCGCGTGTGCTGCGCCCATCTGTTCCAGCGCGTCCTGCAGCGCGAGCGAGTTGATCACGGTGGCGAGCATGCCCATGTGATCGCCGGTGACGCGGTCCATGTTTTTGGCCGCCAGCGCGATACCGCGGAAGATGTTGCCGCCGCCCACCACTACGCCGACCTGCACACCCAGCTTTGCCGATCGCGGCAGATCTCGGTCGCCAGATCCTTCACGCGGTCCGGATCAAGACCGAAAGCGGCCGGGCCGGCCATCGCCTCGCCGCTCAGTTTCAGGAGGATGCGCTCGTATTTCGCCATGGCAGGTCGTCTAGGCGCCGCAGGCTTATTCGGAGCCGGCGAATGCGTCGCCGACCTTGAAGCGCGCGAACCGCGAAACGGAGATATTCTCGCCCAGCTTGGCGATCTTGGTCTTGATCAGCTGGTCGACCGTGATCGTGTTTTCCTTGACGAACGGCTGCTCGTAGAGGCAGACCTCTTCGTAGAACTTGGCCATGCGGCCTTCGACGATCTTGTCCACCATCTTCTCCGGCTTGCCCTCGTTCAACGCGCGAGCGCGCTGAATGTCTTTTTCCTTCTCGATGGCCGCCTGGGTGACGTCTTCCTTACGGACGAACTGCGGATCGGCCGCCGCGATGTGCATCGCGACATCGTGAACCAGTTCCTGGAAATCGTCGGTGCGGGCCACGAAATCGGATTCGCAGTTGACTTCCACCAGCACGCCCAGCTGCGCTCCCGCGTGGATGTAGGAGCCAACAGTACCCTGCTTCGTGGTGCGGGAAGCCTTCTTGCCGGCCGACGCGATGCCGCGCTTGCGCAGCACGACTTCCGCCTCGCCGATATCGCCCTTGGCTTCGGTCAGAGCGCTCTTGCACTCCATCATCCCGGCTCCGGTACGCTCGCGGAGCTGTTTGACTAGACTTGCGCTAATCTCTGCCATTGTTTTCGGTTTAGTGGAACGACTGTGCGACTAGTCGCCGGCTCTGAGTCTGGCTTCGGCCGCGGCGGGTTCAGCGGCGGTTTCGGAAGCCGGACCCTTGCGGCCCGAGGCCGGCGTCTCTTCGACGCCCATCATCAGGCTTTCCTGCATGATCTGCTCGGGATACTTCGGATCCACATACTGCGAATACTCTTCCGTGATGTCCTCGACCGGGGTCTCATCGTCTTTGACCTTGTCGGCGGTGAAATCATGCTCGGTCGCGAGCGCGCGGCCTTCGATCACGGAATCCGCAATCTTGCTGGTGAACAGGCGGATGGCGCGCAGCGCATCGTCGTTGCCGGGGATCACCCAGTCGACTTCGTCCGGATCGCAGTTGGTGTCGACGATCGCCACCACCGGGATACCCAGACGGCGCGCTTCCTTCACCGCGATCGCTTCCTTGTTCGAATCGATCACGAAGATCACGTCCGGCAGGCCGGGCATGTCTTTGATACCGGCGAGATTCTGATCGAGGTGCTTGCGGTCGCGCTCGAGGCGAATGATTTCCTTCTTCGGACGCCCGCCGTAAGAGCCCTCGGCAGCCATCTGCTCCAGTTCCTTCAGCCGCTTGATCGACTTCTGCACCGTCGTCATGTTGGTGAGCAGGCCGCCCAGCCAGCGCTGGTTGACGTAGAACATCTGGCAGCGGTTGGCTTCTTCGGCGATGGCTTCCTGCGCCTGGCGCTTGGTGCCGACGAACAGGACTGTCTTGCCCTGCGCGGCCATTTCGCACTACATAACGCGCTGCGTCCTTGAACAACTTCAGGGTCTTCTGCAGGTCGATGATGTAGATGCCGTTTCGTTCGCCAAAGATGTATTCTTTCATCTTTGGATTCCAGCGCTTGGTCTGGTGCCCGAAGTGAACGCCGGCTTCGAGCAATTCTTTCATTGAAATAGCAGGCAAACTTGCTCCTTGATTCGATTTACAACCCGCAATTAAGCAACGCGCGATCCAAAGCGAGATTTGCGCGAGAAAAAATGCGGGCGACTACATAGTTTCGGGGCGCGGATCGAAACCCGCGCCCCGCCCACAGAGAAAAACCCCTTACCGCTTGGAGAACTGGAACCGCTTGCGAGCGCCCTTTTGGCCGTACTTCTTGCGCTCGTGCTCCCGCGGATCGCGCGTCAGAAGACCCGCTTTCTTCAGGGGGCCGCGCAATTCGGCGTTGAACTCCACCAGAGCGCGGGCAATACCGAGTTTGATCGCCCCCGCCTGTCCAGCGACGCCGCCGCCGTTTGCGAGAATCAGCACATCGAAGCGGTCCGTCATTTCGACCGTCAGCAGCGGGAGCTTCACGGGCACGCGCCCCGCTTCGGTCGGGAAATAGTTCTCCAACGCGCGGCCGTTGACCGTGATCTTGCCCGTTCCGGGCCGCAGGAACACGCGGGCGATGCCGCGTTTGCGGCGCCCGGTCCCCAGATATTGCTCTATCTTTCGTACTGCCAACTCAGGATACCTTTCTCGCAGTCGCGTTCACGGAGCGAACGACTGTCAGCGCCGCGGGCTGCTGCGCCGCGTGCGGATGCTTGTCACCCGCGTAAACCTTCAACTTCCGGTACATCTGCTTGCCGAGCTTCGTCTTCGGCAGCATGCCGGAAATCGCTTCCTCCACCATGCGGGCGGGGCGAGTGGCGCGGACTTTCGCGCGCGCCCGTTTCCACCAGACCTCCCGGATAACCGGTGAAGTGGCGATAAACTTTCTGCTCGTCTTTACGGCCCGTCAACTTGACCTTCTCGGCGTTGATCACGATCACGTGATCGCCCGTGTCAAGGAAGGGCGTATAAATCGGCTTATGTTTGCCCATCAGAATTCGCGCAGCATGGCTGGCGAGCTTGCCGAGGACAACGTCATTGGCATCGATAACGTGCCAGTTTCTCTCAATTCCCGGTTTCGACGGGAACAACGTACTCATGAACACACGACTCCGTCTCTGGTTGCGACCTTACCTATACAGGCTAACGAACCAGGCAGTCAATGTCAAACCGATGAAACGACTGGCTGCGAGGTTTTGCCGTGTCAGCGCTGCGATGTTACGATGGTGAAGCGCGCAGTTCTCGCCCGGCCCCGCAAAACAGCGCCACCCTAGCTCAGTTGGTAGAGCGGCTGATTCGTAATCA
>CAWEKQ010000021.1:0-63009 GCA_963809655.1 Terriglobia bacterium
GGTTGGATCGAACCCCCGGGCCGCGCCAAACACCGTGGAGGCATCGGCGCTGCTCTGCGCGAAGATTGAAACGCAGTCGAGCGTCCGGCACGCAGGCACCACTCCCGAAGTGCTCAGCGCGCCCTTGGTTGCCTTCAATCCGGCGATTTCGTTGAAGGCTGCCGTGACACGGCCCGAACCCGCCGTATCCGTGCCGAGAGAAAACGACGCCAGCCCCAGCGCCACGGCCACAGCCGACCCCGAACTCGAACCTCCCGAGATGTACCGCGCGTCGAATACGCTCGAACAAGCCCCGTAAGGCGACCGCGTTCCCACCAGTCCCGTCGCAAACTGGTCGAGGTTTGTCTTGCCGACGGGATCGCGCCGGCGGTCATCAGGCGCTCGACTACGGAAGCCGATTTCGCCGGATCATAAGCGTACTCCGGACAGCCCGCCGTTGTCGGAACACCCGCCAGATCGATGTTGTCCTTGATCGCGAAAGGAACCCCGTAGAGAGGAAGGTCATCGCGAAACGAACCCAACGAGTCGGCTCGCGCAATTGCCTCCTCTTCCGGAACTACGTGAATCCAGACAGGCCGTTCGCCGTGTGCGCGTATCCGGCGATGCACTTCCCGGATGCACCGGCCGGGGAAAACCGCGCGGTGCGATAACCCTCCCGCAGTGAGTCGAGATCGAGCTTCACGTCAATTTGAACCATTCTCGGGGCGCAGAAATAACAAACTCTCACCGGCTCCGACCTGCGCGCCCGGGCCGCAAAGCAACTCAACTAGGACGCCGTCGCAGGGGCTTGCAACCGCGATCTCCATCTTCATCGATTCGACGATTACCAGGCGCTGCCCTCTTTCCACCCGCTCTCCGGCTTTCACGGCCACGTTCCATACGCTTCCGTGCGCGGGGGATTTGACGGCGCGGCAACCTTCGGGGACGGTTCGCTCGGGAGCCGCCACCGGTGCATCGGCGATTTCGAATTCACGGTCCAGGCCAGCCTCGTGCCAGCGTTCGCGCTCCGCATCGAACGCGGCCCGCTGCTTCCGCCGGAAGGCTTCGGTCTCCGGCGCGGTTTCTTTCAGAAACGTGTGATAATCGCGCAGCCGGAACTGCGTCTCGGTGATCTCCGGATGAAACCGGCCATGCGGAAAAGCATCGCGGAGTTCGCGCAGTTCAGCCGCGTCGACGGGATAGAACCGGATCTGATCGAAGAAGCGCAGCAACCAGGGGGAGCCGCGACGAAACTCCGTCGTCGTGCGGTAGGTGTTCCACATCTGCACCGTGCGCCCGACGAACTGATAGCCGCCCGGACCTTCCATGCCGTAAACGCACAGATAGGCGCCGCCGATGCCGACCGCATTCTCCGGCGTCCAGGTGCGCGCGGGGTTGTATTTGGTCGTGACCAGCCGATGGCGCGGATCGATGGGCGTGGCCACCGGCGCGCCGAGGTACACGTCGCCGAGGCCGAGCACCAGGTAGCTCGCGTCAAACACGACGCTCTTCACGTCGTCGATCGACTCGAGGCCGTTGATGCGGCGAATGAATTCGATGTTGCTCGGGCACCAGGGCGCATCCGGCCGCACGGACTGCATGTAGTTCTGGATCGCCAGCCGGGTGGCCGGATCGTCCCAGGAGAGCGGCAGATGTACGATGCGCGAGGGAACTGCGAATCGTCGAGCTCGGGCAGCGATGCTCTCAGCGCGTTCGATCATCGTCGAGCAACTCGCGCGCGCGCAGCAGCCCGGAGTCGTAGTGAATCTGAAGCGAGCGAATGCCGGGAGTGACGTCGAGCATGCCGCCGAGTTGTTACGCTCCAGCCATTCGAGCAGCGCGTGCACGCGAAAGCGAAGATTCAGGTCGAGCACGTTCGGCCCGTATTCGATGAGCAGATAGCGGTCGCCCGACGGCGCGACGACGACCGCAGGCGCCATGCGGAGATCGAGCGACAACCTCGCTGGTTCGGCATGGGTATACGGCGCGTCCGGGAGCTGGCGGTCAGCGGATCGATGCAACCTCCGTCCGTCGGCGCTGCTTCGCGTGAGACGGCACGAAGCGCACCCAATCGCCCGGCACGAAGCTGGCCAATTTTCCAGAGCTCGGCCTCGACAATCGACGGCGGGACAGACGAAGCCGCCGAGGCTCGGACCATCGGGGCCGAGAATGACCGGCATGTCGCCGGTGAAATCGATCGTGCCGATCGCGTAGGCATTGTCGTGGATGTTCGAAGGATGCAGGCCGGCCTCGCCGCCATCCTTACGCGCCCACTTCGGCTTGGGGCCGATCAGGCGGACGCCGGTGCGGTCGGAGTTGTAATGCACCTTCCACGACGTTGCGAAGAAGGTCTCGATGTCGGCTTCGGTGAAGAAATCGGGCGCGCCATGCGGGCCATAAAGCACTCCAATGCGCCATGTCGTTCCCGAACTCCGGCAGCGAAACTGGTGGCCCTGCCGCGGCCAGCAGCTTCTGCCGGCTGACATGCAGCACATCACCTGTGCGCAGCGCGCGGCCCGCGTGCCCGCCGAACCTCCCCAGCGTGAAGGTGCTCGCGCTTCCCAGGTATTCGGAAACATCAAACCCGCCGGTTACAAGGATGTACGCGCGAACGCCGGACGTAATGCACTCGGCCAGTTCGAGCAGCGCGCCCGCCGGCGCTCGCGTCACGACTCCGGGAGCAACCGGCACGTCATCGAGCCGCGCGGCAAAATCGGCGCCAGCCAAAACGAAATCCGTTTCGAAATGAAAACGCAGCGAAGGCCCGTTCAACGTGCATTCCAGACCCGGCGCGCCTTCATCGTTTCCCAGCAGGAGATTGCCGAGACGGAAAGAAAGCGAATCCATTGGGCCAGAAGGCGGCACACCGACTTGCCAATAGCCGATCCGACCCGGGTAATCCTGCACCGTGGTCATGGTGCCGCCGTCGAGCACTTCGATGGTGCGCGCTTCGTACGCCAGCGATTCCAGAAAGCGCGTGGTCACGCCACCGCGCGCGAACGAATCACTGGCGGCGATTTGCCGCAGGTAGCCGAGGTTGGTTTCAATTCCCGCAATCGAGGTGGATGCCAGCGCTTCCCGAAGCCGAGTCAGCGCCTCGGCGCGCGTCCCGCCGGACACGATCAGCTTGGCCAGCAGCGGGTCGTAGAAAGGAGTAACTTCCGTACCGCGCTCCACCCAGGTCTCAACGCGGGCGTTGACCGAGAAATCCGCCTCGGTAAGCAGCCCGGCACTGGGTTGGAAATTCTTGCCGGGATCCTCCGCATAAACGCGGACCTGGATCGAGTGGCCCGCCTGATTGGGCCTCATTGACGCGAGGGAGCTCATCTCACCCGCCGCGCAGCGAACCATCCACTCCACCAGATCGACGCCGGTTACCTCCTCCGTTACGCCGTGTTCCACCTGGAGACGCGTATTGACTTCGAGAAAGTAGAACTTGTTCGCATCGCTGTCGTATACAAATTCAACCGTTCCCGCATTGCGATATTTCACAGCCCGACCTAGCCGGACCGCACATGCCAATAACTCCTCGCGGACGCTTCGCGGAAGATGTGGCGCAGGCGTTTCTTCAATCACCTTCTGATTGCGCCGTTGCACCGAACAATCGCGCTCACCTAGTTCGATGACCTCGCCCCGTCCATCGCCAAAAATCTGCACTTCGATATGCCGCGCGCAATCCACATATTTTTCGAGGTAAATGCCTCCGTCCTTGAAGCTTGCCCGGCTCGTACGCTCGACCGAGGCAAACGCCTCCTCCACCTCCGGCATGTGGCGGCACAGCCGCATACCGATCCCGCCGCCGCCCGCCGTGCTCTTGAGCATCACCGGCAATCCGATCTCGCGCGCGGCGAGATCCGCTTCCGCCGCGCTTGCCAGCAGCGGAGTTCCAGGCAGCAGAGGCACGCCGTTCGCTGCCGCCAGCGCACGCGCCGTATGCTTGAGCCCGAATGAGCGCATCTGTTCGGGCGTGGGTCCGATGAACGCGATTCCGGCGCGTTCGCAGGCCTCGGCGAAGGCCGCGTTCTCGCTGAGAAATCCGTAGCCGGGATGAATGGCTCCGGCCCCGGTCCGCCGCGCCGCGTCGAGAACCCGCTCGACATCAAGGTAACTTTGCGCTGCGGGCGCAGGGCCCAGCAGCACGGCTTCAGTCGCACGCGTCACATGCAGCGAATGGCGGTCCGCTTCGGAATAGACCGCAACCGACGCCACGCCCATGCGATCGAGAGCGCGGATGATGCGGCACGCGATGGCGCCCCGGTTGGCGATCAGGACTTTTGAAAACACGCTAGTCTTTCGCGCACTCCCAAATGAGAACCTCAATGGGCGTCGGGTTGTACGCGTTGCACGGGTTGTTGAGCTGCGGACAATTGCTGATGACGCAGATCACGTCCATCTCGGCGCGCATCTCGACGTATTTTCCGGCTTCCGAGATTCCGTCCTCGAACGTGAGTGCACCCTCAGGCGTCACCAGCACGTTCATGAAGAAGTTGATATTGGGTGCGAGATCGCGCTTCGTCAGATTCCACTTCGGATCGGCAATGGCAAGTAGAAAACTGCTGCGGCAGGCGTGCATGTGCCGCTTCCCGATTTCATAGCGCACCTGATTGCTCTCGACGGCGCAGGCTCCGCCCAGTGTGTCGTGCCGCCCGCAGGTGTCCGCCGTGATGGTGAGCATTGGATTGCCGAGATTCGACCGCAGCACAGTGCCGGTGGTCAGGTAAATGTTGCGTTGCCCCATGATCGTATCGGTCGCGCTGTATCGTTCTGAAGTCTCCCGCGCACTGTAGAAAATGGTGTCGACGGCCTGATTGCCTTCGAGGTCGGCGATCCGGAATATCATGCCCGCTGGAATTTCATGGATCCAGTAGTCTCCTGCGCCAACAACCTTGCGGTAGACGGCCGCAGAGGGATCGAGCGAGCTGTTGACCAGTGTCTGTGCGATCACAGGAAGTAACGCTCCGTGTTGATGAAGCCGCGCGCATTCTCGGGTCGCGAGAGGCGGCAGGGATCGTCATCCATCACCGGCGCCGAAGGCATGACAGAGAATTTCACCGGCTTCGGCGAATATGCAGGATTCGGATCGAGCGGATGCTGACCCGTGTCGATCGCAATGAGAACGTTCATCTCCGCGCGCAATTCCACATAATCTCCCGGCTTCGAGTTACTAGGTGCGAATACCATGGAGCCGTCCGATTCCACTCTGACCTTACTGAAGAAATTAAGAGAAGGACCCAGATCGCGAGCCCCCAGACCGTATTTCATGAGTTCCCCGAGTAAGTTGTCGCGGCTGTTCCGTTGCCACGCATTGCGCTGTTCCTGGTAAGTGGAAGCACCATACTTCATAGCTACGGCAGCAGCGCCGTTGTAACCGGCCAGAGGGTCGTGCCAGCCGTAAGTGTCCCGGGTGACGGAGCAAAGAATGCGGCCCATGTCCGAATAAATCACGAAGCCTTCTGTGAGATGCGCGATGTGCTGCGCCTTCAATGTGTCGGGCATGTTGTAACGCTCGACCGGGCAATCGAAGTTATAGAATATCGCCGCCGCGTTTGCGCCTCCCTCGATGTCCTCCAAACGCAGAATGTTACCGCGCCGCAGGATCAGCGACCAGCTGGTCCCGGCGGCAATGGTATCCGCCCACAGAATGGGTGGGGTCGATTGAGACAAAATGACTTTTCTCCTTTCAATACAAGTATCGGACGGCAGACAAAAGGGAAACGGCGATTCGAGGTGGAGTGGAGGTTAATTCAGGCGGTAGGAGGGCCGCAGCAGACGTCCATAGCCGACATTCTCAGCAGGATGCGGCTGGCTATCTTACGCTCCGCGCTACCTCGCTTATACATCGGCATAGGCATATGATTGCAAACGCATAACGGCTGCGCAATCCAAAGATTCTATCGCTTTGATACCACTCGTTCGCGAGGATTCCATCACGCGGATAGAATTTTTCGATTGGGCGAACGAACCGGGATCTGCCATGATACGCGTATACGGAAGTATCAGCCTGCAAGCTCGGATCGTAAGATTGCGATTCGCGTTCTGCTGCGCCTGACCGCCATGGACGTGTGCTGCGGGCCTCCCCCCAGTAACGTTTACCCTTCCTTACATACCTAACCTTTGGACGCGAAATAATACGCACTTGCCTTTTAGCAGGCATTTGCGAACCACACCACTCCTGAACCAAAGCGCCTTTGGTGTTTGCGGCTGACTTCCGGCACTCAGCCGCATCTTCCTTTAACACGGCCGTAAACGGCTTTTCATGTACCTAGAAACTCAGGGATTTCCAATGGAACGTCAGATTCGGAGACTTTCGATTCATTCCGTGTCTGCCACCGCCGATATCGATTCCGACCTGACGATCGCGCTGTTTGCGTCCGTCGTGAAAGCTGGCGCCGAAGTCGGAGTGGTTTATCGTCTGGATACTGAGGGCGGCCGTCTTGAGGCGGTCGCGCGCCAGAGTGCTGTTACTTCGCAGGTAACCGATTTCGACGTCACACTGACCGGCGCGGCCAGTCATTGGCTGGAAGATCTCACCGAGCCGGTGCAGGGTAAACCTGCGCGCGACCAGTTGTTCCAGGAACTCCCGGACGTCGTTCAGCATGGGCTGGAATCCGTGCTGGTAGCCCCCCTTGCTGGAGTTGAAGGATTGCTGGGCATTCTCCTTCTCGGCCGACGATCAGCCAGCCGCGAGTTTGACGCGGAAGCTGTAGGAGTGGCACGGCGTTCCGCGAGCCTCGTCTCCGCCGTTCTTGAACGAGACTCGCTCCAGCAAAAACTTCAGGAACGAAAGCTGATGGAACGCGCCAAAGGTATTCTCCAGTCACGCAGAAGACTGTCGGAACACCAGGCGTATCTGTTCCTTCGGAGTGAGAGCAGACGGCGTCGCGTGCCCATGGTCGATCTGGCGCGAGAGATCATCGAGGCTCAATTCCGGGGACCGGCCGCGCGGCGTTTCCGGAGAGCCCGGGAAGCGGATTGATTGATCTCCCCCATGCACCCTTTTCTTTCCGGTAACCGTTCGTTGCAAACCGCGGTGCGCGGAAATCTGGCGGCGTTTCCCTCGCAGGTCCCCTCTTTCGGGAAATACCCGCAGAAAGAGATCCAGTGGCGGCTGGCCGCTCTGTACTTCGTGCGCGGATGGTCGCGCCGTCAACTGGCGCGGCGCTTCGGAGTGTCACCGCAGCGCTGCGGCCAGATCATTTCCGAGTGGAGAATCCACGCGGTGCGACTCGGCTACGTTGAGGACGTCAGGCCGCTTGAGAACCGTCCGGTGCCTCTCCAGGGGCGTGTCGAACAAAACGAGAAACCGCTTGCTCGCGCGCGCGGCTCGGAATCCTGGTCTGACTGTTAGCGCAGCTTACCGAGCCGCGAGGGGTCAGTCTTGGCTCGCAGGCTGCCGAAGAACGGCTTTTCGTTACCGCCTGCTAACACGCGCGGCTCAGTAACTGCTTCGGAATCAGCAATCATTTTGCTAAGAAGCCTTTTTTAGCAGTCTGCTAAAACTCATAGCGCAAAGCAAACTGCATTGAGCGGGGCGGCAGCGTACCCTGGAACTCGCCGAACGTCTGCGGTGACTGCAGGCTCAGGCTGGGATTGGTGAAGTTGGCGTGGTTAAGCGCGTTGAAGGCCTCGGCGCGGAACACCAGTTTCTGGCCCTCCCACGGCAGGCGGAACGACTTCGACACCGAAATATCCACGTTGAATATCGGGGCCAGGCGAACCGCAGCGCGAGTACCGGCGCCTTCCGGCGCCTGGTCCTGAAAGTTGCTGGAAACGCCTGTGTTCGAAAAGATGCTCGGAATACCGTTGTCATCGAAGTGCACGCCGCCAGAACTCGTCGGCGTGTTCACGATGGCCAGCGAACTAAGCCAGTAGTTGGTGTTATATGCGAGGTCGCCCTGTACGGCGCTGGGTAACGGAGTGCTATAGCGCCAGATAGTTGAGACCTGCCATCCGCCGATCGCCTCATCGAACCAGCCGGGAGCGTTTTTCAAAAACGCCTTGCCTCTACCGACAGGCAGAGCATAGAGAAAATTAGCGTTGAAGTTGTTCCGGATATCGAAGTCCGAGGAGCCGCGGAAGGCGCTGAGATTGTAGATATCCTGAATCGACGCACCCTGTTCGCCGGCGCCCGATTCCGCCGCCGATCCGTTATCAATCGAGTGTGACAGCGTGTAGTTGAAATCGAACTGGAGCCCGTTGGCATAGCGGCGGCGCAGACTCACTGTGAGGCCGTGGAAATCCGCTTCACCAGCATTCATCCACATGGGCTGCGTGCTGCCCTGCTGGGCGAAGAACGTGTAGCACCCGGGAACGCTCAGGCATTTGCCCGGGATGTACGCGCCCTGGATCCGGTCCGCCGCGTGAAGACTGTCGAGGAAGCTGCTTCCAAATACGCCGTACACGCTGTAGAAGTAATTCGCGGAAGCGCTGCCGGGGAAGTAGGCATTCTTATAACCCGGCCAGACATTGTTAACGAAGGGCAGGTTCGGCACCAGACTGGGGTTAGCAGCTACTTCGTTTGCGATGAGGGACGCGGCATTGTTATAGGGAATGCCAGCCGACTTCGCCAGAGTATTCGCAAGGTTGTAGACAGTCATTGCGTTTTGCTGCCAGGTGATTCCCGATCCGGGATCTTTGTAATTCTCATCCGGCGTGTACACGTCGCCCTCCATCAGCAGCCGCCGCGAGAGCCTGCCCATGTAGCCGACCTCGAGCGTCATTTTTCCGGGCAGCTCACGCGAGTAACTCGCGTTCATGACGATCGAGTACGGCGCCTTCAGGTCCGGCGAGATGCCGAGGAAGGTACCGGTGATTGCCGCGATCGCCGGGGGCGTGTAAGGAAAACCACCTGCCGCGGCCGGTGGCAGCGTCGGGTACGTACCGGTGAAACGAGGCGACGTGGTGAAACTGTAGGAATCGGGGAAGTTGGTCGGATCGGTGAGCCCAAGCGATCCGAACTGGTCGAATTGTGTAATCAGATCGTTGCCGAAATCGTCATACGCAAGGCCGACCCCGACACGGAACGCCGCATTCTTACCGAACACCTTATCGAGAAGACTGCCATGCCCGGTGGGGGCGTACGCCAAGCCGAACCGTGGGGCAAAGTCCTTGTTGTTGGGAGACCACCACGACGGTTTGCCGTTCACCGGTCCATTCAATGCGTAGCTGAGCGTGAAATCGGACATCTGATTCGCCGGTATGCCCTGCAGCTGTGCGCCGTTCCGCTGCGCGAAATACTGATTCAAAGGAACCGTGGTATCCACCTGCAGGCCATTAGCCTCGTAGGGCGGCCGGAAGTTTTCGTAACGCACTCCGGCGTTGATGGTGAGTTCACGGCTCAGATGCCAGGCATCGCCCACGTAGCCACTGTATGTGTCGGCGATGAACGATCTCTGCTGGGCTGTCCCCTGCGGCAGCAACTGGCCGCTCTTGTTGTATTGATAGGTAACGAAAACATCATTGAGAATTCCCAACAGCGCGGCTGAAGCATTCGTCACAGCCGTGGGATTCGCAAGCTGCGCATTGCCCAGATATCCCGAGACGGAGTTGTCGATGTCTTCGCCCAATCCGATGAGTTCCGTGGCTCCGTATGCGTAGAGCGGAAACGCGCTGACGTCGGACGAAATGTTATTCCGATTCAGCCGGATATTCAAGCCTGCGGTGATGGTGTGTTTACCCTTGACCCACGTGATGTCATCCAGAAAGTTATTCAGTGGATTGGTCCTGCCTCGGGGCCTGGCATTGAAGTTCTGGAAGGGAGCAAGGGCTGTAGGTTCAAACTGAAAGCCGGTGCCGGTCACGCCAGAGAACTCCAGCCCCAGCCGCGTCAAGCCATAGGTAAACGAATTGATCAAAGTGGGGCTGAGCACGGCCGTGTAATGCGCGGAAATTCCTTTGCCGTTGTCGCGCAGAGTCGAGGCCGGAGCCTGGCCGGGAAATTGAGCCAGAATCTGATCGGACGTATTGTGTTGCAAGGTGCCGCGGATGCTCAGGGTGTGCTTGCCGGCCGCGTCCAGCCGGTAATCCAGCTTGGCGACATACGCACTGTCGTTCAGATGGTCCGGGGCGTTGAAGCGGAATCCGCTGAAGTTCAACCCACCGTCCTGGCCGTAGGCGGGGTCGTTGCCCACGGGATATTGATTCAGGAGCTTCTGATAAGCCGTATTCAGGCCGATGCCGAGAGGATCGATGCTCGGCAGCTGAGAAGGCGAGATCGTCTGCACGCTTCCATCGGCAAGCTGCACCTGCAGGTTGCCCTGCTTAAGCAATTCCGAAGGCACCGCTTGCACCTGCGCGACACTGCTCGCATCGATGCGCTGTTCCCAGTTGGCAAAGTAAAACAGACGATCCTTTTTAATCGGCCCGCCGATCGAAGCCCCGAACTGGTTGCGCACCAGTTGCTGCACGGGCACGCCTGCCTCATTGTTGAACCATGTATTCGCCGAGGTCGCGGTGTTGCGGTTGTATTCGTAAAGCGAGCCATGCAGCACATTCGTGCCGCTCTTGGTCACGAGCACCACCTGGCCGCCGGAGGAACGGCCCTGATCCGCACCTTGCCCACCCACGGTAACGCGGAATTCCTCCACGGAATCGAGCGGGATCGACAGCACGGCGTTGAATCCGGCATTGACATTGGCAGCGTTGCCGTTGACGCCCTGGTAAGTGCTTCCCGTGGTCGTGTTCTGCGCCACGAGACCGGCATTCTGGTTATCGTTCACATCCACGCCGTCGAGAGTGATATTGTTCTCGTCGCGGCGCGCTCCGAGAACTTCCCCATTGGTTGTGACGCCCGGCTGCAGGCTCAGGAGTTCGACAACATTCCGCGTCTGCAGAGGCAGGGCGCTTACCTGTCGCTCGGAAAACGCATTTCCGACAGAGGCGTCGACGGTGTTGATGGTGGAGGCTTCCGCCGTAACGCTGACACTCTCGGCGTTCTGGCCCAGAGACATTTGCAGATCGAGCGTCGCCGGCGTGTTGACCAACAGATTGACGCCGGTGCGCGTAATCGCAGTAAAGCCGGGCTTCTCCGCAGTGACAGTATAAGTTCCGGGAGTCAGCTGCAGGAATTGATATTCGCCGGTCGCGCCGGTCACTGACTCACGGCTAAGACCCGTCTGCGCATTCGATAGTTTGACGACCGCCTCTGGTATCGAAGCGCCCTGCGGATCGGTAACGCTACCCCTGAGGAGCGTTGCCGACTGGCAATAGCCGATGGTGGTGACACTTAAAAAGCCGATAAGTATGATCGCCGTGCGCATACACTGATCCCCTAAAGTTGAAACGGTGGTGAGTGCGAGATACGGGCTCGCGTACACTGCGCGAGTCCGCTGCGCAGCGAAACGGCGGAGGGTGACGACACGGAGAACCCTCTTACTTGAAACCGATAAATCGATTCTGGTAGGTTCGGACGGCAGTGTCAATCGTTCCAGCCGGAACAATCGATAGAATCATTTTATTGCGGTCATGGGCTATCTATCGAGGGCTTAACAGCCTGTGTCGAAAACCGCTCCTTCACAGTCGCGGCTCAGTAACGCGTTGATCCTGCAGAGCCGCGCGTGTAAACAAGCGATGCACAACTACTGATCGATAAATCCGGCCATCTCGAATTCAACCCGGCTGCCGGGGGTAGAAGCCTCGATCAGTCCAGTAAGCCGGCTCAGCTCATGCCCGGACAACTGTCCGGATTCGCTGCGCGCCGCTTCCGGCACTTCGAAATCGGCTATCACGCGCGAACTCGCCTGCTGTGTATCTTTTCCCAGAACGACGACGCGACTGCCGAGATAGATCGCCTCGGGGATGTTGTGGGTCACGAAGAGAATCGTCGTGCCGGTCTTAGCCCAAAGGGTCCGCACCAGTCGCTGCATGTCCGTGCGTGTGGCCGGGTCGAGCGCGCTGAAGGCCTCATCCATCAGCAGGACGGTTGGATTCATGATGAGCGCCTGGGCGATCGCCACGCGCTGCTGCATTCCGCCCGAGAGCTGGTCGGGATATTTTCCGGCGTCGGAATCATCCAGCCCCATCTGGCGCAGCATACTCAGGGCTCTTGCACGCAACTCCTTCCGCCGCCGGTGAAAGCGCGGCGTGAGCCTGCCGAACAGGCCGAACTCTTCCATGACAGGGCCGAAAGTAATGTTTCCCAGCACCGTTTTATCCGGGAAAAGCGAATACTTCTGCGGGACGTAACCGCGATGCCGATCGGGCCGAAGTAATTCGCGCCCTTCGATCAGCACCATGCCACGGCGGGGACGTTCCGCGCCGAGAATCAGCCGAAGCATCGTCGATTTGCCGCAGCCCGTCTGACCACAAACCGCGAGAAATTCACCCTGCCTGATCGTAAGATTCAGGTTTTCGAGAACCTTCCGGGGCGGCTGACCCGGCGTCTGATACTCAACCGCAATGTCTCTCAGTTCGATCACTTCACGCTTCCTTGAACCAGGGATGCATCGTTCGATTCAGCACGCGCATCGTCAGGTCGACCAGAAACAGCAAGAGCGCCACCCATAGAACATACGGAATGATCACGTTCATTCCCATATGCCGGCGTAACAGTGCGATGCGAAACGCAAGGCCATCCTGCGAGGCAATCATCTCGCCCGCGAATAGGAACAGCATGACCGCCTTGAGATTGAGACGAATGCTGTTCAGCACACGGGGCATGATCTGGCGCAATACGATCCCATAGGTCACGCCGAAATCGTGCGCGCCGAGCGTGAAGCCTTTGACTACCTGTTCGCGCGGAACGCTTCGCGTCAGATTGACCGTATCGAGAATGATGGTAGGCGTCACACCGATCACGATCAGCATGATCTTCGAGAGTTCATCGATGCCGAACGCAATGAACAGGATCGGCAGCACCGAGAGAGCGATGATCTTGTCGAAGAAAAGTATGAACCGTAGAAAGAACTCGCCAACCACCGGAAACATGCCCATATGAAGACCCAAAACGACCGCCGGAATCAGCAGCAGCATGCTCCACCCGAAGCGCCTGGCGCTGGCCACGGTATCGCTCCATAACATGGAGTTGAAGAATCGCCGCGGGAGCGATGCGTGGTCGAGTTCCGGCGGCGCCTCCTGTTCCGCATCCGGTTTCAGAAACGCGTCCGAAATCCCCTGGCCCAACTGGCGAAGACTGGGCACCACGCGGTCTTCCGGATTTTCCCGATGGCGTGTGTGCGCGGTGTAGAAGTAAAGCGAAATTCCCGCGGCGAAGAGGAACCAGGATAATGTCCACCCGCCGATCCGATTCAGCCGCGCATCCACATTAAACAAACCGTTGAACAAACCATTGAATAGCGTCACAGTTTCCCCTGTTCGGCCAATTGCATGTAATTCACGTCGAAGCGCAGGCGTACGCGATCCTTGTTACCCTGTACCGCTCCATCCGGATATTTGATGGCAACTTCATCCGGCGACTTTGTGTTCGCTCCCAGGAGGCCATGAGTGAAACAGAACTGCCGAACCAGATCCATTTTCTGTTTGAACTCGGGCGCAGTCGTGAACGCCGCGGCGGATTGAGGCGAGTAAAACAGGTTCGTCGTGGAAAGCTGCTCTTTGTAAGAGTCAAGCGTGTCCTCCGATCCGGTGGCGATTTCGCGCAGGAGCTTATCGGTCTCCGGACCGCGCGCCGACATCATCTTCGTGAGCTCATACCAGGCGCCTGCCAAGGCCTTCGCGAAACGCGCGCCCGAGCCGTCGGGCCGGTTCAGAACCTCGGTCCGCACCACCAACAGGTCCAGAATTTCTCCCGGAATTTTCGATGAATCGAAAATCTCGGTCACGCCCTTGGTCTTCGCGATCTGCGAAACCATCGGTTTCCACGTGACTACCGCGTCCTGGGACGTGTCGGCGATGAACGCGCTGGCGATATCGGAATCGGAAGTGTTCACCAACTTGACCTTTTTGATCTGGCTTTCAAGTCCGTTAAGCGTCATCGCGCGCTCGAAAAGATACTCGGAGACCGTCTTCTCTACCAGAAGTATTTTCTTTCCGGAAAGCTGTTGCAGGTTCATGCCTCGGCGCGTGAGCAGCGCGTCGTTGCCGTTCGAGTAATCACCCGTAATGATCGCGGTGGTGTCGATTCCGGCAGCCGCGGGCATGTCCAGGGCTTCCATATTCGTCATCGCGCAGGCATCGATATTCTTCGCAACAAAGGCATCGAGCGATGGCGCGTAGTCGAAACGCTGTACGCGGATGTTGACGTTGTATTTGTCCGCCCACTTCTTGAGCAGTCCGGACCTGGAGAGGTAGCTCCAAGGCGTCCAGCCCACATAGACGGACCAGCCCACTACGAAAGAGGGCTTCTCCGAAGCAGACGCGGATATAGCGGTCGATGCCGCGAGTAGGAATAAGAAAATGAGGAGCTTACGCATGATCAGGACTTGCCGTCGGTCACAACACTGTGACAAAAGGCCGACAGGGCCTCTGATCGTGACAATAAACCACGACTCTAACACAGCGAGGGGATGCCAGTGCCGGGTAAGGGCCATAGAATTTTTCGATGGTGTCAACACGCTGCCGGAGGGCGGCCAGTGAAACATGCGCCGGGATTACGGCCAGCGAGACCGCAACTGGCCGGCCCTGTATTTGAAGCTTTGACACCACGTGATTAAAGTTTCTCTTCTCCCTTCGCCCTCGCTAGAATGGCCTGAAAACGGGAAGCCCGGCGCGAGATTCAGGACTCTTCGATGCGGGCGTCAGGCCAAGAAAATGCATATTTGCGAGCTTTGCCTGATTAGGGGCTGCTACAAAGCCTGCGTGATGTTGACAAGCGGGTTCGTTGTTGCGCAAGCTTCGTGTTCCCGCCGCGAGGCAGTGAAACCCCTGGCGAAGAACGAGTACGTTGACGCCCGTACTTGCGCGGGGTGTCACGCGGACATCGCACGCAACTATTCAAATACCGGCATGGCGAGATCATTCTATGCTCCGGACGCGGGGGCGTCCCGAATCCGAACGCCTGGTTCCATCGTGCATCGGCCACCTGGTATCAGATCGTCGCCATAGACGGCGGCTGGCATCAGCGGTGGTGGCAGATCGGATTCAAAGGCCAGGAAGAGAGCGCGGGAGTCGAAGATCGACTATGTGATGGGTTCGGGCAACCTCGTTCGGACGTGTCTTCATCGGACGGCGCGGGGTACTTTGATCGAGCTTCCATTGGCCTGGGACGCGGAGAAGGGAGGCAGCTGGGCATTGAATCCGGGGCTCGATGTGAGCGACCCGCCGATCGGGAGGAAGATTGGCTACGACTGTATGTTCTGCCATAACTCCTATCCTTCGATTCCGTCCGGCCATGAGGATGCGGGATCGGAGCCCGTGTTTACAGGGCAGTTGCCGCAGGGGATTGACTGTCAGCGATGTCACGGACCGGGCGGCAACCACGTTCAAGCGCTGCGGCAGCGGGGCGCGAAGCTTTCGGACGTCCGCAGCGCGATTGTGAATTCATCGCGGCTCGGGAAAGAGCGCGCGATAGAGATCTGCGTGCAATGCCATCTGGAAACTACTAGCGCGCCGCTGCCGGAGCGTAATCCGCCGCTTCGATCGCGGGCCGTTTTCTTTCCGTCCCGGAGAGCCTTTGAGCGCGTTTCAACTCTCCTTCGATCACGCGCCCGGGTCGGGCAGGGAGGGAAAGTTCGAGATCGTGAATTCGGTGTACCGGCTACGCCAGTCGAAGTGTTTCCTCGAAAGCAAGGGGGAACTTGGCGGCACCACATGTCACGATCCCCACGAGATCAGGCACGGTCAGGCGGCCGTCGACAGGTATAACAAGGCTTGTCTCCGGTGCCACGAGCCGGCGAAAATTGCGGTGCAGGCGCATCCGTCTGGCGGCAACTGCGTGGGCTGCCACATGCCGAAGCGGCGGGCGGAAGACGTCGTGCACGCGGTAATGACGGATCATTTGATCCAACGGCGCCCGTCGGCTAACCTGTTGGTGGATTTTCCCGAGAGGCACGGTCCGGAGTTGGAGTACCGGGGAGAAGTCTTGCCGTATGGAGACAGAGACGACCTGTATGCGGCTGTCGTGCAGGTCACTCAAGAGCAATCTGGAACGCGGAATTACACTGCTGCAAGCGGAAATCGCCCGGCAGAAACCCGAGCGGCCGGAGTTCTATATGGAGTTGGACGACGCGCTGCAGCGCGCGAGGCGTTCGGAGGAATCGGCGGCAGCGTATCGAGCCGCAATCGAAAAGAGGCCGGCTTCCGCACTGCTGTGGGCGAGGCTGGCGCAGCCTTTGCGCGCTTTGGGAAAGTCGCAGGAGCCCCTGGAGGCAATGCTGAAATCGGTACAGGCGGACCCGAACCAGGCCGAGGATTGGCATAACCTGGCGCTGCTGCAATCCGACTTGGGAGACAAGAAATCAGCGATCGAGTCGTTCCGCAAATCCATCGCGCTCGACCCCGAATTCGCGGACAGCCGAAACGGTCTCGGCGCTGTGCTGGCGGAAACGGGCCAGGCTCGGGAGGCAGAGACCCAATTCCGGGGCGCGCTGAGGATCCGGCCTGCGCTGCGGTGGGCTCATGCGTATCTCGCATATCTGTTGGCGAACTGCGGCGACTACGGCGAGGCGATCTGGCACTTCGAGCGAGCGGGAGACGACGCGTCCAATCAATTCAGTTATGGCATAACTCTCGCCAGAATGAACCGGATGACGGAAGCGCGGATTCATTTGGAAAGGTCGTTGCAAGCCGATGCGAGGCAGCCGTTGGCGCACGAGGTCCTGGGAGGGCTGCTGGAAGCAGAGGGCAAAATCCCCGAGGCGATCTCTCACTACAAAGAATCGATTCGGCTGCGGCCCGATTTTGGCAAGGCGCATTTGAACCTGGGAGCGGTCTGGCGCGCAATGGAGACAAAGCGGGGGCCGCGGCAGAATTCCGGATCGCGCAGTCCGATCTCGACCCGCAAATCCGCGAGACGGCTGTCGCAGGTCTGGAAGCGGTCGGGGCGCGCTAGAGCGTTGGCCTCGCTTAGCCAGATCTAAGCTCGATCCGTTGCAACCCAAAGATGAAGGCCGATTTATGATAACGTCCTCCTTGGGTCTTACACATGGATCCCTGACATATGAGACGGACTGCATCCATTCTGTTCTGCGTTCTGACATGCATGCTCTCTCCGCTGCTCTCTCCAATGAAAGGCCAGGCTCCGCCCTCCAAGGCGAAACTCGCATCATTGCGGGACGAATCCAGGATCGGGTCCTCAAAGGCAGACCCGCCCCCGCGCCCCGTCTCCCAGACGGCAAGCCGGACCTCGGGAACGGCAAGGGATCATGGAACCCTCGCATTATCGAGAACATCGCCGGAGTCGGCCCGGGCGAGCCCGGGAGAAATCCTGTCGAGAAGATCATTGATGTGCCCTTTCAGCCCTGGGCACGGCAACTCTACGAAAAGCGCCTTGCCGATCTGCAAAAGGACGACCCGGAATCGCGCTGCCTGCCGCCGGGAATACCGCGACTCTACCAGACCCCCTTTCCCTTTCAGATCTTCCAGCTTACGGACCGCGTGCTCTTCGTATTCGAAGGAGGCGCGCACTTCTGGCGAACCGTTTTTACGGATGGAAGGCCGCACCTGAAAGATCCCAATCCGAGCTATCTCGGCGATTCAATCGGCCATTGGGAGGGCGACGCACTGGTGGTGGATACGATCGGGTTCAATGACCGCACCTGGCTGGATCAGGATGGCCATCCGCACACCGAGGCTCTGCACACGGTGGAGCGCTTCGAGCGCACCGATGAAGAGACTTTGCATTACCAGGTGACAATCGAAGACCCGAACGCCTACACCAGAACCTGGACGACGAGCTACACCATCCCCTGGGCGCCCGGCGCAGAGCCCATGGAATATGTATGCAACGAAAACAATGTTGATCTGCCGCACATGGTTGGCAAGTAGCCGGCACCCTGCCTTCAGGCTCCAGCCGCGTTTGTGACGTGAACCCCTCAACGTTCAAATGAGAAATGAACCTGTGTACAGGGCGTGAGCTGACGCCGATTGGCCCTTAATTAAGTCAAACGTAATGCGACCGGTTATGTGGAATACTGGCACGCGGTCGGCAGTCGGCTTGGTCTTTGTTTTCAATTGCATGACCACCATCGCTCTTGTTTCGAAAAGGGGCGCTTCTTTTTTGTATCCCAACTGCAGCCCGCATGCGTCGATTGAGTTTAAACCCCAAATCTAAAATTGATTAAGTTCCCCGTATCAGCTCTGCTACTGGTGTGCCCGGCGTTTGCTCACTGGCCAGCCCAATTTCCAAATGTGGTCCATGCGGTTCCGGCACTCGGGTGTTCGAAACCGGTGAGTACGCTCGAGATACTGCCTGCGCTGCCCGATGCGCAAACAGGTAGACCAGACACCCACGCCCTTATCTGCATGGCAGCTGAGAAGCACGGTGTTTCTGCGGCGTTCGTGAAGAGCATCGTGGCTGCGGAATCGAATTTCAATTGTGACGCACTTTCCGCAAAGGGTGCGGTGGGCCTCATGCAGCTAATGCCTGAAACCGCGAAGGAATACGGCGCCGACCCGAGTATCCCGGAGCAGAACGTCGATGCCGGGACACATTACCTCCGCATTCTAATGGACAGGTACCGCGAGCACGGCGATTCATTACAACGAGTGATCGCGGCCTACAACGCTGGCCCGGCGACGGTCGACCGCTATCATGGCGTCCCGCCTTTCCGTGAGACCCGCCGGTACGTGGCACGGGTACTGGGTTTTTTGCACCGCTTTCAAAAAGAGCGGATCTAAAAGCCGAGGGTTCTGCGCGAAGCTCCGTTTCGGGGTTGAAGTCAGCAGGGCGGCACTCTATTTTTCGCCCAAGTCGCCTTTTTTGAGATGAGGCCCTGGTCCTGTTATTTATTCCTACCTTTCCATTGCGGCGTTCGGGCGGGCAGTTCAGTGGCCCGCGCGGCAGGCGCTGTCACCCCATATCGTGCTGGGCGGAAGCGCTGGCAGCGCGCCGTAAGTTCAAATTGCGCATAAGCCGGTGCAGATAGGTGGGATTGAGCCGAAGGTGTTTGGCCGCATCTGTCAGGTTTCCTTCCGCCTGGTCCACAGCCTTCAGGATCAGCTGTTTCTTTGCTTCCCGGACATCGGCATGAAACCCCGAATTCGAGGTGCCTTGGTGTTCGGTCTCAAACATCGATTCGGGCAGGTCCTCGGGTAGAATCAGATCGGTCGACCCCAGTACCACCGCGCGCTCCAGCGCATTCTCCAACTCGCGGACGTTCCCCGGCCAATCGTAATCCTTCAGAACAGCGCGCGCTTCGGCCGAAATACCGGCAATGTGGCGGTGGGTAGCCTCACTGAATTTTGTGGCAAAATAGCTGGCCAGCAATGAGATGTCCTCTTTCCGTTCGCGTAACGGTGGCATGCGCACAGCCACTACGTTGAGCCGATAATACAGGTCCTGCCGAAAGGTTCCGTTTTTCGATTCTTCTTTGAGGTCGCGATTGGTCGCTGCTATGAATCGGATATCGGCGCGAATGGTCTGTGTTCCCCCGACCCGCTCAAATTCGCGCTCTTGCAGGACGCGCAGCAGCTTGGCTTGCAGAAGCGGACTCATCTCCCCAATCTCGTCCAGAAAAACCGTTCCACCCTGGGCAATTTCCAGCTTGCCTCGTTTCTGAGTCGTGGCTCCGGTGAAAGCGCCTCTTTCATAGCCAAACAGCTCGCTTTCGAGCAGCGTTTCGGGAAGCGCAGCGCAGTTGATCGCCACACACTTTTTTCCCGAGCGCAGGCTGTTGCGATGGATGGCGCGCGCCACCAGTTCCTTGCCCGTGCCGCTTTCTCCGGTAATCAACACGGTCGAGTCGAGCGGTGCAGCCTTCTGAATGAACTGATAAACCTGGCGCATCGCTGGGCCTTCACCGATCATGTCGTGCTGAATGTTGATTTCGGACCGTAACCGGCGGTTTTCGTCCTCCAGCCATTCCATCTGGCGGGCATTCTGTAAACCGATCGCCGCCATTCCGCCAATCGCGGTTACCAGCTGTAGGTCGTCTTCGGACAACTGGCTGCCGGGCTGCTGCGTATCTATATAGATGAGGCCCACCGATTTACCCTGAAAACCCATTGGAACGGCAATCAGCGACGATGTCCGGGCGGCGATAAGGCTGTCGGCAAACTCAAATGCTTCGTGCCGTTGAACCTGCGTGCAAAGCAGCCCCGTCGCTTCCGCGCGAACTTTCTCAACCACGGTGCGGCTTATCGGAAATGGCGGCACGGGCCCCACCCCTTTGATCGCAGCGAAAGCCTCCGAAGCCTCCCTATCGTCACCGCCTGGCAGGATCACGCCACGATGCGCGTCAATTATGCCGAAGATCGAATCGAGTAACGCGTAACAAAGTCTTTCCACCCCCTTTGTGGCATTGATCGCATGACTCACCTCCACGAGGATCCTGAGGGTCTCCGCCACTCGATTCGAAGGTTGTGCCGCTCCTGCATGAAGGACAATTGTCGAGTTCCTCAGGGGATTCGAATCGTTAAGTTCGACACACGCCGGAGGAACTTCGTCCTTGTCCTCGATCAGAAACAGCAGCAAGGAGTTCCCTATCTGGATTCGATCCCCGTGCTGGATCATTCTCTCCCGGATCGGGACGCCATTTACGAAGGTGCCGTTCTGGCTGCCGAGGTCGGAAATGACGAAGCCGGATTCCTCCTGCTTCAGGACACAATGCTGCCGCGAAATCGAGTAATCGGCAATGATGATGTTGCTCGATCCTTTACGGCCGATAGAAAACTCAGGGACGTTAATACTGAAGAAAGATCCCTTCAACGGCCCGTCGAGAGCGATCAACCTCGGATCCATTTTCATGGTTCAAGATCCCTCCTTTAGACGTAATCATATGCCTGAGGATGACGTTACTGTAGCGGCGGGGCTGGCAGAGACTTGATGACAATCGGCTGCGATCCTGCCACGTGGCGTGTTCGGTATGCCGCCCGGCAGAATCAAGACCGCGAAAAATGAGACCCGCAAGCATGCGAAGTCGTGAGTGGCGGCTGGGGTTACCCTGGGTTTGAATCCCCGTGTACCCATTCAGGTGGAACCCGCGTGGCGGCCCTGTGATTCAGAAATAACAAGACTGGAACACTCCGGTGGACGTCAGTTCGGCGGAAGGCGAAAAGAATGAGCCGGCCTCAAATGCCATAAAGACCTGAGTTTGACCGGGGAAAGACCTGTTGGCTCCGGACGTCTCGGCATCGAAGACGAACTTGTTTGGTGAGCTACCTGGGAAACCGCCCATGTGGTAGTAGTTGTTTTCCAATCGGACAATGTAGTTGCCGACCAGATACGACGAATTTCCGGACACGATCTGAGCGTTTCCGGCATTCTGCTCAAAGTAATTGCCGTCTATGAGTACTTGAAACATGCCGTGAATTCTAGCCAAAGATATTTGAAATTTGAAACCACCGGTCGTCTGTCCGATGATCTTGTTGTCGAGACGATAACATGAGGAGGACGACCGATGGAGACTTTCACGAAGCTGTTTGGCAGCCTGCTGATTTTTGTATACCACTGTTTTGACCGGGTCGTGATCCACGGATATCTGAGCGGTTTGTCGCGGCCCGGGCAGGTGGTGCACTTTTTCCGCGATGTAGTCGGTGAGCCGGTGATTGACAAGGCAGTGCTGTCGCGCCGAACCAATGAGTATCAGGGATGGGTTGAGGCGTACGCCCGGAACCAGGGCATCCCGATGGAATGGGCCGAGCCGAAGGTGCGCAAAGAGGATTACGTCCGTCCGGCGCAACGTCCGCATGAAGCGCGCGAAGCGGTCCGGGGTGTACTTCATTCTGAAGAGCATGGAGAGCAGGGGCAGACCTTCCGCTCCACCGTTCCGAAGTTTCCCGACAGAAGACCCAAACTACCGCATCCTGGCCCGGCAACGCAGCCGCTTCACCCACTACTACTTCTACATTGACGACGAAGTGCTGGGGCCGATGTCGATGCGCGGTCGCCTCGTTCTTTCCGTTTCAGGCTACATACTATTTGAACGGCCACAACTTCATTGAGCGGGAACTGAACCGTGAGCAGGTAGCGTTCCGCAAGAACGACAATGCCTTCCTGGCGGTATCCGATGTGAGCAGCCTTACAGAGCGGCTGCCGACCGCTTCACTCCCGGAGTGATCCAGAAGCGTCTTGACTACTGGACGTTGCGACTCGGACCCAGCTTCTCCAAACGCGAACGCGCGGCCATGAACCTGAGCCGGTTCTACGCCGTCAATCAGGTCGAGTACTGCCGGAACTTCATCTTCAAACGGCAGTTTCCCCATCCACAAGATCTTCGAGCGTTCCTGCGAGATGGGGCTCTGGCGGATGACGGCCAACAAGATCTCCGAGATCTTCGGCAGCCGGATCACGAAGAAGCTGAAGGGCAAGCTCAACACTACGCTGGAGCAGATCGAGCACGGCCATCACATTTTCCGGGCGTACTGGAAGAACGCCTTCGTCAAGCAGTACGAGAAGTTCTCCACGTTCCTGCGCAATGAAGTCTGCTCGAACAACCTGTCCGACTTCGGCCTGAGGAAAGGCCTGAGCCATCTGGATGCGGTACGCACGAAATTCCCTGAGGTGACCGACCGCTTCGCCGGTTTTCAAGCTCAGTGCCTCAACGTTCACGTCGACTTCCCGCTGCTGCAGAGACTGGCTTCTGCCCATCACCGGCTGGAACGGCGAAGTTTCCCGGCATCAAGATCCACGACACCCGCATGATCCGCCTCATGGAGATTCTCCTGCACGGCGGCACTACGGTGGGCGGCTGGCGAGCCAAAGACATCCACGACGCCGTGCTCACAGCCTTCGGCATCACCGCCGATCGCTACGGGCTGAATCAGCTACGCTACGACCTGCGGAAAATGAAGGCGCACGGACTGCTGCGAACGCGACGGCAAACGTTATGCCTACCGGCTCTCCGAAAAAGGCGCCAAGGTCGCACTCATGTTCGTACTCTTCCACAAACAGCTTTGCGGACCCCTCGCCAACAGCCTCTTTCACCACCAGCCAGATGCCTGCATCACGCCCGAAAAGCAAACTCGAAGCCGCCTTTCACAAGGCCGACGATTCCATCCGCAACATCATCCAGCTACTGGAGGCTGCCTGAAATGTTGAAGTCTTTTTGTTTATGGTTCAAGACGTAAGAAGCTAAGCGTAGTGTCGGCGGCGTTGCCCTGGAAATCGTTACCCTCGATGTGAAGCTTTGCGCCGTTCTCGAAGAGCACAGACTCGCCACCTTGCGCCTGACTGAAGTGGTTTCCGACGATCCAGTTTGCGTTTGTTTCGAGCGCCTCGCCGGCTGAGACGGTGTGGGTATGCCGGTGCTTCGGACCGATTGAACCACCGTTCAGCCCGAACGAATTGTGTTCGATTCGGGTCGCTTGCATCGCGACGTCGATACACTCAGCCAAGAAGCTGTCGCGAACGATGGAATCCGCGAGCACGGCTTGCGCACTGCTTCCGGCGATGCCCCGCGCGCTTGCGCCTGAAATGCCATCAAATGCAAGGCCAGTAATAGTGACAGAGCTCACAAGGCCATCAACGCTGAATATGGGCGAGCCAGTGACCTGTTGCACCAGGACGCTGCCCCTGCGCGAGTCCCAGCTGCCCTCGCCACTATACGTCTGGCTTCCTCTCAAGTGTAGAGGTCCTCTTAACACGTAGCTCCCGGCCGCGAAGTGCACCTCTCCCGTGCTATTGTCGATGGCTTGCTGGATGCGTGATGTATCATTCCCGCTTGATGACGGAGTTACGGCCACAGAGCCGGCTGCCAGCGGGACTGAAGCTGTGGCGATAAAGGCTAAGACGAAACCCGCACTTAGTGTCCTTCGGTTTATCATGTTGTTTATCATGTTCATTCTCCTGTTTGGTTTGTCTGCTCTACGACTTTCCAGGCTGAAAACTCCTGGGTATCCGGAGCTCCCGTTAGTCCTTTCCTCGAATGCGCACCCACTCATTAGCTGGAGTAACGGGCCGCAGTTGTGGCGCTGAGACCGCCCGGAATCAGCGCCACGGTTCCAATCCCCTGACTCACCTCGCGGGGGGAGCGCCAGCCTGAGAGGAAAGATCGCCAATCTGCCACGCTTGACCGCCTGAGGCCAGGGACAGCTCCTCGATATCGGTACTGGATCTGTAAACTACTGAGTTCACATTGCCCAGACGGCGGTAGGCAGTCGGGTCTGCCCAGGCAGAAAGCGCAGTGTTTTTGGCAAAGAGGTCGCCAGTCTGCCATACGGTGCTGCGCGGTGTGAGGTAAAGCTCGTGGATATGATTGTCGGTTCCTCGATAGACGACTGAATTCACACCATCGAAACGTACATAAGCCGCTGGATTTCCGGCCGCCTGGAGCGCGTTGCTCTGGGCTGAAAGATCGCCGGTCTGCCAAGTGGTGCCGGCGCTAAGGTAGAGCTCGTGGATGTGGTTGTCGGTTCCCCGATACACAACGGAATTTATGCCATCCAAACGTACATAAGCGGCTGGATTTCCCGTCGCGAGGGACGCGCTGTTGTTGGCGAACAGGTCGTCTGTCTGCCAGGTGCTGGCGCCGGGTTTGAGGTACAGTTCATGGAAGTGGTTGTCATTTCCGCGATACACCACGGTATTGGTGCCGTCAAAACGGATATACACAACCGGATCTCCCGCTGCGGAAGGAGCGTTTGCTTGAGCGGAAAGGTCACTTTCCTGCCAGGTGCTGCTGCCCGGCGTCAGGTACAGTTCACTGATATGGCCGTAGACGTCACGGTATACCACGGAGTTCACGTTATCGAAACGACGATATGCCGCAGGATCTCCGGCCGCCTGATGGGCATTCGTCAAATGGACGAGATCGGCGGACTGCCACGCACCGCCTGGCCTGAGAGATAATTCGTGGATGTCGTTGTCGACCCCGCGGTACGCCACCGAATTAACGCCATCGGAGCGGACGTACGCGGTTGGGTGCCCTGTCGCCTGAAGACTGGAAGAAGTACTGCTCGCCGGAAAAAGATCGCCTTGTTGCCAGGCAGTGCTCCCGGCCGCCAGGTACAACTCATGGATGTGGTTGTCATAGCCCACGTACAGCACGGAGTTCACCTGGTCGGAGCGGACATAAGCGGGCTGGGAGGAAGCGGCCGACGATGATAGCGTCGCAGGCCTGATATAGCCTGTCGGGGAGCAGTTGCCCCCAATCGTGTTATCGTGTGCCTGGGTTACCGAGCCGAACGATAGCTGGACGCCGGGACAGCCGTCGCTCAGTTCATCCCATCCTGTGTTGGCACCGATGGCTGGATTTGCGGCGGCCTCGAACACTTCGTGCGACAACTTGATGTTCTGGAGGCCAAAATCATCGTAATGCGGTACCGCCGCATAATAGGATACCGATGATCGCGATGAATGGTACGCGCCGCAGTTGGCGCCGCAGTTCAATGGGTACTCAGGAGCCAGTAAGACTACAATGAGCGTCGCGGGCCCATAAGCGGGAAGCTTTGGTGGGGCAACAGTCTCGACGTGGCAGGCTGGTTTGGAGCCTGGCTGCGTAGCCACACAGACTGTCTTTGTGGTGGGCTGTTGATTCTGGTAAATGATGTTGACGATGTCGGCATCGGTCACAGTGCGTGCCGGCAGGATGCTCGGTTGGCTTGATATCACGCCCGGGGCCACGCTGACCTGATTCACTCCATACTGCCAGATCACCGGCTGTTGTCCAGGAGGTGCATCCTGTCCCGACATGTGTTTGGCGAGAGCGTTGAGATAGCTTGTTTCGGCCGTCGTATCGGTCCAGTTGCCAAAATAGAGCGGGTAAACGGTGAACGATGTCAGGATCGGTCCACCGTGGTATTTGAGCGGAGTAGCTGTTTGCGCTGGAAGAGGAGTTCCGGCGCCGTAAACGATCAATGCACTAAGCGCCAGTGCCCCTGAAAGCAGCTTCGATCGGATCCGCCTCATCGGCGACAAACCCGTGACCGGACTCTGACATCGTCGCGTCAGCCCGTCAGATTTCTTTTGCTGACGGTTCGGTGAGTGAGTCTGATTCTTATTTATCGGGAACCCGGCCTTTATAGCAGCAGCCGGATTTGAGTTCGTTTTGAACGTCATTGGGTATCTCTCCTTGTGCGCTCATAGAGACACTTCCCTTACCATTCGAAGAACGAACCGAAAGCCTCGATCATCTCCCAGAATTGATTGAATCCACAGGGGCGCCCCTCAGGTAGTCCTCGCCTGGCATCCGCCTTTGGAGCAAGACGCATATCCGAACGGATAGACTGGCATCACCGAACGGATACAACACAAGGGGGGCCACAGCCAGCGGGATTCGTACCGGCACTTCAGAGACTTCTGACCTGTGACTTGCCGCGCACGAACACTGGCGACCGTGGCACAGGCTTCAGCCGAGGACCTTTTCGAAGACGGACAGGGCGGACACCGGGGTGATGCGACGGCCACCCTTCGCCTGTCGAACAGCCGCCATGCTTTTCCGATCACCGATATAATAACGGCCTGGTGCTGCGCGAGCTATCTCACTATGAGATCACCGGCAAAATTGGAACGGGCGGTATGGGTATCGTCTACCGGGCCACCGACACCGCCCTGCAAAGAGCAGTTGCCATCAAGATACTTAGAACCGACGCCGGTCCGGAGGTGGAGCGCCGATTTCAGCAGGAGGCTAGGGCAGCCTCCGCTCTAAACCATCCCAATATCGCCCACATTTATGAAGTGGGGGAAGCCAGCGGTGTTCGTTTCATCGCGATGGAATATGTCGATGGCGTTCCGCTGGATGCGAAGATCTCGGGCCGCCCCATGCCAGTGGCGGAAATACTGGATCTCGGCATTCAGATCACGCATGGGCTGCGAGAGGCGCACAGCCGGAAGATCGTTCATCGGGACATCAAGCCTTCCAATATTCTGATCACGACACGGCTTGAGGTGAAGATCGTTGATTTCGGTTTGGCGAAATTCACGGCTACGGCGGACGATTCGCGGCTGAGCGAGATCGTCACGCGCGCGTTCACGACACCGGGGCTGGTGATGGGGACTGTCCGCTACATGAGCCCGGAGCAGGCCCTGGGCCAGCCGACGGATCCTCGCACGGATTTATTCAGCCTGGGAGCGGTGCTTTACGAAATGGCCACGGGAAAGCCGCGGTTTGAGGGTGCTACACCGACGGAAACAATCGACAATATTCTGCACGGTCCGTTGGAGTCTGCGGGACGGTTGAATCCGGCGGTGCCGCAAACGCTGGATGACGTCATCGGCAAGTGTCTGGAGCGCGATAGGGACCGCCGTTATCAGACGGCGGACGAACTCCTTGAGGATCTGGAAAGGCTTCGCAACGAAGAAGGAGCTGCGGGTTCCGCTCGAGGGCGAGCACAACGGTTCTGGCGCCGACACCGGCAGCGGATCGCGGCTGCCATGACCATTGCGGCTTTGTTGTCGGCGGGCGCGTGGTGGGTCAGGCGCACGAGATCCGTACCGGCTTCTGGCGGAGATGAGGCGTCAATCGCGGTACTTCCATTTGCAGACATGAGCGCTGAGAAGAATCAGGAATACTTCTCCGACGGCCTCGCGGAGGAGCTATTGAACGAACTCACCGCGGTCCCTGGCCTCCGAGTGGTGGCGCGAACGTCGTCGTTTCAGTTCAAAGGCAAGAACGGCGACATCCGCTCCATCGCCAAACGGCTGAAGGTGGCCACGATTCTCCAGGGCAGCGTCCGTCGTCAGGGGAAAACGACGAGGATCTCCGTGCAGATCGTCAAAGCTTCGGACGGATTCCAATTGTGGGCGAAAACGTTCGATCGCGAGATGGACGATATATTCGCCGTTCAGAACGAGGTAGCAAGGGCTGTAACGAGTGTGCTCAGCCAAAAGCTTCTTCCGGTAAGCGCCCTGGCCAGGAGCACCAATCCCGAAGTTTACGACGCATACCTGCAGGCGCGATTCTTTGCGCGCATGAGCGACAAAGAGAACCTCGAAAAGGCAGTCTCGTTGTACCAGAGGGTAACGAAACTGGATCCCGCCTATGCTCCGGCATGGGCGGGACTGGGGAAGGTCCGTATCAACCAGGCCAGCTACGGTTTTGTACCTCTGGAGGAAGGATTTCGCGAGGCGAGCGGCGCGGTCGCACGTGCCCTTGAACTGGATCCCGATCAGGGCGATGCTCACGAGGCAACCGGGCTAATCAGGGAGCTTCATGATTGGGACTGGGACGGAGCGAATCGATCCTTTCAGCGGGCGCTGGAGTTGCTGCCAGGAGCCGCCAGCGCGCTGGCAAATGCAGCAATGTTGGCCGAATTGACCGGCCGGATGGATGAATCGTTTACACTCAACCGGCGCGCCATTCACAGTGATCCTCTCCATCCGTCTTTTTACCTGAACTACGGAAGCGCTCTCCTGTATGTCGGCATGTACGAAGAAGCGGAGGCGGCTTACAGGCAGGCCCTCGAACTCACGCCGATTATGGCCAACGCCCACCTAAATATTGCGGTCTCCTACCTGGCGCGTTCACGTCCGCAGGAAGCCCTGGACGAAGCAGAGCGCGAACCCTTGCCTCACTTCCGCCTCCTGGGAACGGCGATTGCTTATCACGCGCTGGGACAACCGAAGGAATCGGATGCCCGGCTTTCAGAGTTGATTGCGAATTACAAGTCGGAAGCGCAATTTCAGATCGCTGAGGCGTACGCGTTTCTCGGCGAAGCAGACAAAGCGTTCGCGTGGCTGGACCGCGCCTACACCGAGCGTGATCCCGGCTTGGCTTTTATGAAAATCGATCTGCTGCTGAAGAACCTGCGCAACGATCCGCGCTACATTGCCTTGCTGACCCGGATGCATCTCCCGCACTGAGCTGTTTGGCCACCGGAACCCTCGACGGTGGGCGCGCTTGCGGAGATCTGTTGTTCCTTTAAAAAAGCGGCTGCGGCTCGCGGATTTAGGCCTTATAGGAGCGCCCCTCCGGAATGGTCGTATGCGGGAGAGAATTCCATCGGCTTGACCCGCCTCTATAGTGTCGACCACGGCGCCGCACTCGTTGCCGGTCAGGTCCGCCAGTTCACCGCGATGGACCGACATCATAATCCCGCAGCAACCCGCATCGCCGTCGTCGGAATGGGCTACAAGCTACGGCTTCAAGCGTAGAAGAAAAACAAGGCGATGTCATCGAGATCTGCCGGGGTTTCGCTACGCTTCACTTCGAGCGTTCATGTGCCAGGCTGATCCGCGATCACGAAGTCCTTCATCACCAGTGCTCCCAGCGACTGATCGTCGACAGTTAGCGACAGCGCAGTCTTTCCGGGGGAGTGGAGCGCGACCGGGATCAGCTGCGGGGTTTGCCCGGAAGTCAGCCGAATAATAATCCGCAGTTAGCGCACGACGTCTCCGCGCTCTTGCACCGCGAAGGGGAAGCGGTCGAGCGTCATATTGAGCTGGAGGATCTGCGAAGTCGCGTTCGGCGCCGGGTGCAGGAACGAGTACCACTGATTTGGAAGGTCATGTTTGGCGCTGAAATAGCGCACACCCGCCGTCGAGGGCGGCGGCGCAGCAGCGGCCAGCGCCGGACCACCATCACGCGCCGTATAGCGCAGGTGGAGGATGGCGTCGGAGGTCGTCTGCACGTCGAAGTTGTTGTTGTTCTGGTCAAAATCGATCCGCCAGCTGCTGATTATGCCGGCCCCTTCAAAGGGGAGGTAGCGTTCGTCACGTAAATTGGGGTCGAACAGGCCACTGTCATTTTGCCCCGTGCTGAGCACGATGGATTGGGCCGAGGTGAAGTCGTAGCGGAAGCGTGGATCGGCGGCCGCGGGGCTCTCGGCATAACTCTTGCCTGGCGACGGGTCCTTCCGCACCGCGTTCTTAAGCAGCGTCAGCCGGCAGTTCACGCCCACATAAGGACCAGTGACGCACGGGATCGTCACAGCCACTGATTTGATTCTGCGCATGTAGTGACCAGGGAAATCAGCGTCAAGCAGCGATTCGGAAAGATCAATGGTACAGGTGCCTGTCGCCTTTAGCACGGCCAGTTGCAACGGGTAGAGCGATGCCAGCGAAACATACTTTGTGATCTCAAACTCACGCGCGTTTCGCTCAAGATAGGCCGCTTCCATGCGCCGCAAGTCGTACTGCAGTCGCTCCCCGGCAAGAAGACCCTTCTTCAAGCTGCCCCAATATCCGAACTGGATGAAAGCTGCGGTGTCGTCGCCAATTTCGAACTGGAACGCCTTCTCCGCGCGCTTCGGCAGGTCATAGGCCAGTTGATAGCTCTGCAAATAGACTCCGCCGATCTGGCCCACCATCCAATCGTAGAGGTCTTCATTGGTGAACTTCGAGTGCATGAAGTCGTCGGCCTCCTCGGCGTTCGCGATCTGGAGGTTGTGATTGGCCAGTTCCTTCTGTGCGATATCCAGCCGGATTTGGGCGCCGTCGATCTGTTTGGAGATCTGCACGATCTCCTTCTGAGCGGCGTCTGCCTGGAAACTCCATTCGTCCTGCCGCCGCTGATAGCTGCCCATGGTCTGGCTAAGAGACGCGGCGGTTCCGTAGTTGTTGGCGAGCGCCCGGAGATTTCCGGCGAAAGCCTGTAGCGCGGATCCCGCCTGCTCGCCCCCATACATTACAGTCGAAGTTGGCGTCGCCGCCCATCCCTCGACGCCGATGTTGAACTGCGGGATCAGGCGAACGATTGCGCGGCTGATTCCTGGAAAGCGGCGAATTCCTGGAATTTGGCGCTTTGCCCGGTGAGCGCCAGGTGCGCGGCTTCAAGCACGTTGATGAACTCGCGGCTGCTATAGAAGTCGTAGCGGGCTTGCGCCACCGCCAAGCTCCCGTTGAGCGCGTCCATCTGCGCTTGCGCTTCATCGACCTGGCGCTGCCTCACGTCGCGCGTGGCATTCAGCAGCGAAAGCTCGTGTCCTGAACGCAGCAGCGCGAGGTGCTCGCCATCCTTTTTCTCAAGCGCCGAGAGCAACGCTGCACTGAGCGAGCGCACGTCCCCATTGAAGTCAACCGCCTTCTGGTAGAGCGTGCCAAAGCGGTACCCGGGTAATGAGGCCTGCGTGTCGCTTAGCGCAGTCGAGAGATCGACACGCGCAGCTTGGGCTTGGACCAGCATCCCCTGAGCGAACAGGGGCAACTGCTGAAACACGCCTTCGATATTGAGACAATGGCGAATCTTGAACAAGCGATCGGCCACGGTATCCCAATACCCGAGGAGCACGTCATTCGGGGGGACGCAGAAATACAGGACCTCTCCGTCCGGGAGCGGCACCTTTGGCGCGGGCAGGGTGAAGGCCGCGGGCATCCAACCCTCGAGCTTCACCGCGGCGTTGGAGAATGCGTCGAGGCCATTGGCGACTAGATCCTCAAAGCTCTTCGCCGGGACCACGCCCCGATCGGGGAACTCCTGCGGGCGTGGGCCGAGGACCTAGCTACTTTCCCACTTAAAATTCCGGATGTAAGTTCCGTACTTTCATAGGTGCGGCGGGTGGCTGTTTGTTGGATCGAACGTTGCCTCGGGCGGGACGCCATCGGTGACGTCTGGCGGCTGTTGAATATCAGAACATTCTGTTCAGAAAATGTATTGACTCCGCCGTGTGATAAATGTATCATCGTTACTGATGACACGTGAGCAAGCCATCCGCAAGAGGGAAAAGTTGGCAGCCAAACTCTCCTCCCCCTCGGGTGTCCTTCGCGGCTCGCTGCTCCAGCGCACGATTCATCACTCCACGGGATGTCTGAAATGTGCTCGTGGCGAAGGCCATCCGCTCTGGGTGCTCACGGTGGGTTATCCCGGCGGAAAAACTCGCCAGGTGAGCGTGCGTCCCGAGCAGGTTCCGCTGGTTCGAAAGGCAATCGAAGAGTATCGCGATGTCAAGCAGGCACTGGAGGCAATCAGCGAACTGAATCAGTTCCTGCTCCGGCTGGATCGCGAGGAAGCCAAAGAACAGGAACGCCAGTCGTGATCGCCGCTCGCCGCCTGCAGCGAAATTTCGCCGATGGCTTCATCGCAGAGACGGTGGAGGATCTCTGGGAACCTTGGATGCGGCACGCCGATAAAGCACTGGAAGATGACACCCTGCTTCTCGTCATTCAGGAAGAGCTGGCCAAACGCTGCAGGAAGAGCAAGACTCGTGGGCGCAAGGCGACGCCCGCTGAGGTCGTGCTCAGAATGCTGCTGCTGAAGCATGTACGCGACTGGAGTTACGAAGTACTGTCGCGGGAAGTGCGCGCCAATCTGGTCTATCGCGAGTTCACCCGGGTCGGCGGTGAAAAGGTTCCGGATGACCGGACGATGGGAAACCTGGCGCGTCAGCTGGGGCCGGAGGTTATCGAAAAACTGCACCGGCGGGTGGTGGAGATCGCGCAGGAAAACAAGATCGCAACGGGTCGTAAGATGCGGGTCGATACGACCGTGGTGGAGACTGACATCCACTATCCGACCGACAGCACGTTACTGGGTGACGGCGTGCGTGTCCTGACGCGCATCATGAAGAGGGTTACCGCTGTGGCGGGGAAGGCCGGCACGCAGATGCGCGATCGCAGCCGATCCGCAAAGCTGAAGGTTTTGGCGATCGCTCGCGCCAGCCGCAACAAGACGGAGCAAGGGCGGCAGAAGATGAAGAACGCGTACGTCAAATTGTTGGAAATCGCCAGCCGGGTTACGGGGCAAGCCTGGAAGTTCTCGCGCGAGATCGTCGGGGGTGTCAAGCGAGGCAACCTGTCAGTCCTGCGCAAAGCCGGCAAGCAACTGGACGAAATGATTCCCCGGGTCCGGCAGGTGCTGCGCCAGACACGGGAGCGGGTGCTGCGCGGCAACACCAAAGCCGAAGGAAAGCTGCTCAGCATATTCGAGACGCACACCGAGGTGATCCGCAAGGGTAAGGCGCATAAGCCCAATGAGTTTGGCAAACTGGTCCTGATTCAGGAGGCGGAGAACCAGATCGTTACGCATTACCAGGTATGCGAACAGCGGGCGGCTGACTCCACATTGCTGGGAGGATGTCTGGAGCAACATGTCAAACAGTTCGGACGCGCCCCGGAGCGTGTGGCGGCGGATCCCGGCTTCTTCTCAGCCGCTAACGAATCCAAAGCCGGGGAAATGGGAGTCAGCCGGGTCTCGATTCCAAGCCACGACACGAAGAGTCCCGCACGCAAACAGCGGCAGAAGCAGCGTTGGTTTAAGGAGCTTCAGAAGTGGCGCACAGGCTGTGAAGGCCGTATCAGTGTTCTCAAACGCCGCCATGGGCTGCGGCGATCGCTCTACAAAGGACCGGACGGCATCCAGCGCTGGGTCGGACTCGGGGTGATCGCCGACAACGTCATTCATATCGGCACGCACCTGGCCGAGCAAACACGCCCGCGCGAAGTACCCTCTTAATTAACCGCTACGTTTCTCCGTTCCTGTCCGCACCGGAAACAGATTCTTTAACTCGCCTTTCATCCCACTCCCAACGCTCCCCTCGACCTCGAAGACCTCCCGTCAGGACAATATTTCCGGGACGCCGACTCAGGCTGAGGCAGCTTTCAGAATTTTAAGTGGGAAAGTAACTAGGCGGCCAGAACATAGAGCAGGGTCGCCTGGTTGATCGATTCGATGCTGTCCTGGCGAAAAAGTTGATCACCCCAGGCTACCAGGTTGTCGATGTATTTCATTACAACGGTCTTCTGGTAAGCCAAGATCCGGTGGCGCGCGACGAGGTGAGGGTCGAAGGGATCGTTTCGCCATTCGGAGATGTCGGCGATCATTTCCTGCCTGGCGTCGAGCAGGTATTGATTGGCGCCGGTGTAGTCGAGGAGCGCGAGCAGGTTTCGATGGGATCCGACTGGAGTCCGACGAACGGCTGGAACTTCCAGGCGGTCTTGATATCTCCAGTTGTGGGGTCGAAGATGTAATGGAACCATTGGCGCGCATCCGCGAAGCGCTGGTTCTTGCCCACTTCGAAGAATCATCCGGCGCGGCTCTTCGGGTCCGCTGAAAGAGCTCGACGTCGTAGAGGACGCGGGTCGTGGCACTCCCGAGCAACGTGGCCGCAAGCGTACGCGGGTCGTCGGCAGCACGGAAATCCTTGAGCGTTTGCCAAGGGAGGTCGGGCGCAAAGCTCTGCAATGAATCCCCGAGGTCTTCGGTGATCTTTCCCATTACCGCCGCGCCTGCGACCATGCCCAGGACATCGAAGGTGACGGAAGCGCGGTTCCCATTCGCATCGGTTATCAATCTGGGCTGCAGCGTCCGGTATCACTGGAGCGTGGACCAGTGCGAATACGCCACTGACATCGTCTTCCGCAAGCAGGCGGATCTGCAGGCGATCTATGAAAACCTGACGCGCACGGCGATTCATACCGTCAAGCCCGACAACATCGCGACTTTCCTCGGACGCAAACTCAGCCCGCAGTTCGAGGGCGAAATGGGCAACCGTTTCAACATCCGCATCGAAGGGACGCGGATCAAACACACCATGGGACCTGTATCCATCAAGTTGTACGACAAGTTCGGCCTCATTCTCCGGATCGAGACCACGGTCAACGATCTGACCTTTTTCAAGCACTACCGCGCGGTAGAACACCGCGACGGCTCACGCGAAACCAAATGGGCCTCTATGCAGAAAACCATCTACAGCCTGCCCGCCCTGCGCGAACTGCTGGAAGCCGCCAACCGCCGGTACCTGGAGTTCCTCTCGGCTATGGAAGATTACCGCGCCGGCAGAAACAAACTCGACAAACTCTCTCAGCCGGTCGAACAGGAGGGCCGCCGTTGCTCCGGGTTCAACCTGTTCAACCGGGACGATGAAACCCTGCTCTGTTCCATCGTTCGCGGGGAGTTCAACATCAGCGGCCGCCTGCAGAACAAAGCGCTTCGCCTCCACCTGCCGGAACTCAGCAGTAGCCAGATATCGCGCCTGCTCAAACGACTCCGCACACACGGCCTCATCAAGAAGGTCGGCCGCACATACAAGTACTACGTCACTGCACTCGGCAAAGAAGTCGTGGCTACCGCTCTCAAACTCCGGGAGCTTGTGATCATCCCGCAGCTCGCCCTCGGGCTCGCTCGTTAACTCCGTTTTTCCTGCCGGAAAACGTCAGAATCTCAATATAGAGGTACTAAATGGCTTCTGCGTGGGGTGATCCCATTTCTCTTCCTCCGAGCCACTGAAGATGAACTTCGGCGATGGGCAAGACCAGATCGTGGAGTTCTCACCAGCCTTTCCGTACCAGGGAGCGTTCTTCATTCGAACAAACCAACAGGGCTCGTGCCGATGCGCAGCAGCCCTGCGAGTACTTCGCTTGTGAACTTCGACGCATGCCAGACGTAGGCTGCCTGCAAACTGGGAACGAGTTCGAAGGCTTCAGACCAATCGGCCCGCGTATCACCAGAGATGGTGGTTTCCGTGTGGCCCGCGGTGCGGTGCTTCATGTACGACGGCTCGGCCGGACCGTGTCCGTTCAGGCCTGCGCGATCTCGCCATTCACTATCGAGCTCAACTCCGTACGGCGGATCGGTGATCAGCAATTGCGGCTTCGCGTCACCGAGGAGGCGCCCGACAACTTCGGGCTGTGTGCAATCGCCACAGGTGAGCCGGTGATTTCCGAGGAGCCACAGATCGCCCAGCTTTGAACGGATCGGCCAAGGCTTCCGGAACGGCATCCGCATCCGTCAACCCTGGCGCGTTGTCCTGCGCCTCGAGCAGCCGCTGGAGCTCAACATCATCGAAGCCAACCAGGCTGAGATCGTAGTCCGCTTCGTGGAGAATTGCCAACTCGGCGCGCAGCATTTCTTCATCCCAACCTGCGCCCTCGATGGCCAACTGGTTATAGGCGATGACGAGCGCACGGCGTTGGGCTGGCGAAAGGTGGCGGAGGACGATGACCGGCACTTCTTTCATTCCGAGTTTATCGGCCGCCAGCAAACGCGCGTGGCCCGCGATGGTGTCGTCGTCCGCTCCCACGAGGATTGCGTTTGTAAAGCCAAATTCGCGGATCGAAGCCGCGATTCGAGCAACCTGCTCGCGGCAGAATCGATTGATGCGAGATCACCTGAACAGGATCTCGCCGACTTGCGAATAGGGGGAGGCTCAGGAGGGCCGCCATCAGTGGCAGTTAACCCACGACACCCCAGATGACAAATCGGCAGCGATTGTCAAAGATAGCATAACCGCGGCCATTGACAGCCACGCTATAAAGCTCAGCGGAGTCGAGATTTCCGGCCCTTGGACTCCCCTGGCCGCCGACGCTATCGCCGCAGGGCTGATTGTCATTGGCGTCATCGAAATTCCGTCGCTCTCACCCCTCCGTTTTTCCTACGAAGCTCGTGACGACTCAAGATTATCTTTCGTTATCGCCACTGGCAGTGATCTCTTCACTAGCGGCAGCATCAGGACATCAGGAAGCAGGCAAATACAAACGAATCGACCTCAAGCGAGTCGTCGACCAAAACCGGGTTGGTCCAGCCAAACTCCATGATCGACGCCGCAATGCTTGCCACCTGCCCGTGGCTGTGGGTGCGCGGGTCGTTCGCCCGCAGAAATGAGTGCTATGCTCAAGATGCATTTGACTGTCCCCTCAGTTTAGGCGAGCTTCGTTAGCCTACCCGAATTGTTCCGCTCTCAAATCAGAAGGAAAATCAATGAAAAACATTTTCGTCGGGAACCTGAGTTTTGGGTCTACCGAGCAGGATATCCGTTCGCTGTTTGAGATTTACGGCACAGTTGACCGGGTGAATATCGTAACGGATCGCGAAACAGGACAACCACGCGGTTTTGGATTTGTCGAGATGGGCGACGACGGTGAAGGTGAGAGAGCAATCAGCAGCGTGAACGGACGCGAGGTCGGTGGCAGGGCCCTCAACGTCAATGAAGCCCGCCCGAAGACCGCTGGCGGTGGTGGCCGGGACGTTGGGGCTCGCGGCCGCACTTCCCGCTGGTAGTCGTCAACTCGCCGCTCGTCAAATTCGGTGGCGCGCTTTCGTGATCCTCCACGAAGCGTGACAGCCTCGATGCCATATTTCGGAGGGATCAATGAAAACAGTAGTCATTCTCGATAGTGAGTCCGACAGTACTCATCCCATGGAGGCGGTTCTAAACCGCCGCGGGTTTGTCGTTCTGCGCGCCGGTAATACCAAAGAAGCAGTTAATCTGTTGAAGAGCGCTGGCGGGGCTCCCGTTGATCTGGTTATTGTAGAAGCGCCTCTCAGCGGCAGTACATCGCAGGCGGAAGCTGCCGTGCAGATTCATCGGTCCTCTTCGGAAATTCCGATCCTGTTGGTTTCAGATCTACCTTTGGATAAATGGCCCGAGGATGATTTCCTGGAGTTCGGGCAACTACTGTCCGGTCGGGCGGACTTGTTGGTGAAGCCTCTCTCACAGGCATCGTTCATGTCGAAGGCAAATGCGCTGATATATACCGTTTCCTACGGTGAATCCAAAAGACTGTTCGAAAGCGCATCAGCCCGCCGTCTGGCAGGCGCGCGAGTCTAATCGGAATTCCGCCGCCGGTTTGCGGGTTACTTCGCCTGTGCCCGGCACTCTGGCTTCAGGCTCAAGTCGCGTTTGTGACATGAACCCCTGCCCATTCATAAGACAAATGCGAGCAGCCTGAACCGCGAGCGTCAGCGCGCAATCATCTGATGGATGGTCCTGCGCCGGAGGAGTTCTTTGTGGCGGATGACGTCCGACGGCAGGAGTTGGGACGATGTTCTCATAGGGCACCCTGGCAACGAATAAAGTCCAATCCGTCGACGGTGCCGATGAAACACATCGCCGCTGACGCGGAACAGCCGGAAAGTTCGCGTTGCACCCGGCTCCCAGCGCTGTACGGTGCTGGCAACCACGCCCATCCGAAGTCCCGCTTCGGACTGTAAAAGCCCGCAGCCAACGCGGCATCAGGTTCCCGTTCCCCAGAACGATTTTGTTCGCGCTACAAATCAGTGATCGGATTTGCCGTTCCCTCGGCAAGAGTGCCCCTCATTCTCTTCATCGCCGGGACATGAGGCGACCGTGCCCCGCGCGACCGCCGTCGCGTTCACTGATAACGTCACCGTGCCGCCGATTAGCGGATCGCCCAACAGGAAGTCGTCACATGTCGCGCTGTTGGACGCTGTGTTCAGCACACAGTGAACCACTTCGTTCCAAACCGTTGTCGGAATGTCGAGCAGCGCCGGCCCGGCGATGCCGGTGAGTTGCGCACTAATGTGCATCCGCCTGCTGTCATCCACTGCGAAAGTCACCGCGCCAAAAGAGCCGAGCGCGGCAGTAGCCTGGTTCACCGCCCGTTGTGCAGGCTCGGTCCGATCGTGGAATACCAAAATGCCCGCGGTGCCGGTAGCGGTGCTGTTCGGATCCGCCGGGAATTGCGCGACAGGCACCAGTACGTTGTTCCGGATCGGATCGACCCCGGCGATGTGATTGCCTCTACCCGTACAGGCCACACCATCCAGACGGGCAGGGAACGCGTTCGTAGGATGAATCGCATCGAACACACCTACGACAGGTACGAGCGCTCCGAACGGCGGCGTGTTCGGCGTCGACGGGCATCCGCTTGTGGTTGCTTTGTTCAGACCGGAACCCGAGTAATAGCGCCGCAAGTTGGGATTCAGCACGATGGAATCCGTCCCCCCTACATCCGGAAATGCGACGACTACGCCCGTGGTTAGGTTGATTGCCAGATTACCGTTCGATGTCCCTCCAAAGCATCCCATCACCGCGACATTAGTGATCGGATCGATGTCGATACCGTGGCCGGGGCAAACTGAGCCTACTTTGTAGATAGCCGGTGTCGTGATCACACCTGAAGCCGGATCAAACACCCCTATGCCTGCATTGGCATTATTGTTGTCCGCGTCTTCCATCGCGATGTAGATCTTGCCATCGATAGGATTGAACTTGATCAGATCGGCGCTGTAAGGAATCGACGTGTTGCTGACGATCGCCTTTTGCGCGAGGTTGATTCCGACCAGCGTGTACGGTTTATCGTCGGTCACGACATACACAGTCTGATTGATCGGATCGTAGTCCATGCCGTCGGGTGTGGTGGCGGGCAGAAGATAAACATCCGGCTGCGCATTTGGTGTTGGCGTAACCAGGTTCCAGACCAGCACCGACTGCTTGCCGTCCGACACTACCAACTGCTGCAGATCGATCGCGATCAGCGGCTGGTTCACCACAGTATTTGTGGCGAGTGGAATCGCTCCAATCACCGTATCGGTATGAGTGTCGATAACAGTGATCGCGTGATTGGTTCGATCAGCCAGATACATAATTCGCGTCGTAGGATTGAAACCAAATAAATCCGTGTTGGCAACGCCGACACTCCAGTTCGGGACACTGATCGTCTGAACAAGGCTAAGACCTGAGTTCTGCAGGTTGGCTCCTGAAGCCAATGCCGCAGCCACGCCCGCACAAATGATGAGCTTCGCTAACATGGCAATCCTCCTTAACACGATCAAGCGACGTCCGAAGTATATTGCCGGTAGCTCTCGAAACCAAGCGCTTCTGCCCGGCGGGTGTACCCATTCACACAGCGGCTCAATTCAGAGTGATTCAGGTTTTTTTGCGTGCTACTGCACAGAAGGTGAACGACGGTAAGCCGCTCCGTGCCTCAATCAGTATGGACCTTTGTAGTATCGATAATGTGTCCAGTGGGCTACGCTGTCAGGGAAGCGCTCGACGACATTGGCGCTTCGATTGGGAGCACGAAAAGCGGCGCCCTCATGGCGCGCGGGCTGGTGAAGCTTCCGGTCCCCCCGCGGCAGCGTAACTCCTCGTCGGGTTCCTTCGCGGCCCGCCGTTTGACCAGCGCCCTCGGCCTTCGCAGATCCGCGCAGGTCCGCCCCCGGAGCAAGGGAGCACATATATGCGGGGCTGGCGTAGCTATTTGGCTACATGCAGACCGGGCCGGCGTTGACCTTGAACGTGCCGTTGTCCGAATAGAGGCCGCCTGCGCCGATCGATGGCGTGCGAAAGAACCATGAAAAGTACGCCAATTCCTGCAGGTGGTAGGCGAATCCGTTCGATCCTGTGATCGGCGGCAGATGAACTGCCAGAAATTCGAGCGCTGGAAGGCGTCGATGTACTGCGTCGTGCCGACGTCCACGCCGTTCAGGGTCCAGGGACGGTTCTGGAATATAGGGCTATTTCTCGATGAGGCTCATGGCGGTCTGGCTGGCGGTACAGCCGGAATCCGGCGCAGTCGATGGATCGAAAGTGGTGCTGAAGCCCGAGGTCGTGTTGGTGAACTGCACTATGAAGGGAACGAGGACCACGGGGACAGTGGTCGTTCTGGCGCCACGACCGAAGGGGCTGGTCCCAACCATGTAGCCCGTGTACAAGTTCCCGTCCAGCGGCGAGACGATCTGGTATTGCCACGTCGGCAGGCGAAGGCCTCCGAGTTCGACGGGCGGCTCGGGAAACCGTTTGGGTTCCTGCGCCGTTGCGATCACAGCGATGAGCAGCAGGCAGACCGAACACAGCGATTTAGTATTTTTCACGAGATAGCTCCCTGATACATTAACCGAATCGACCCTTTGCCTTCCGCTTAAATACACGATGAACTCTAGTGTCCTGAGTTAGAGATTTGTTTTGGAAATTGCCGGGGATGAGCGGGGGTCTTTGGTGAGTTGGAAATTCGTTCACAAAGTCTCTGGATTTTCCCGAGGATCAGATCGGCGTCCGCAGTCCAGACAAAGGGCTTCGGCTTTTCATTATTGTAGTCGAGATATTCCCGGATCGCCTTCTCCAGACTCGGCACGCTTTTGAACGAGCCGCGCCGGATCCTCTTCTCGGTAATCTCGCCAAACCATCGCTCCACCTGGTTCACCCAGGAACCGCTGGTGGGAGTGAAGTGCAGGTGGTATCGCGGGTGCCGGGCAAACCAGCGAATCACTTTTGGTGTCTTGTGGGTTCCGTAGTTATCCAGCACCAGGTGAATCTCGCCTGCGTCGGCTGAGATGGCGGCATCCACCGTTTCCATGAACTTCAGGAACTCCTGGTGACGATGGCGGCGGTGGCATTCGCCCACCACCCTGCCTGTGGCGATGTCCAGCGCGGCAAACAGTGAAGTCGTTCCATGGCGCTCGTAATCGTTAGTCCTTTGTTCCGGCAGACCGGGCCGCAAAGGCAGGATCGGCTGCGTTCGATCCAGCGCCTGCACCTGCGATTTTTCATCGACACAGAGCACAATGGCACGTTCGGGGGGATTCAGATACAGGCCCACTATGTCGCGCACCTTCTCGACCAGGTGCGGATCGGTGGAAAGTTTGAAGGTCTCGCTGCGCTGAGGCTGGAGGCCAAAGCTGCGCCAGATGCACACCACAGCGCTTTGGCTCAGCCCGACTTCGGCGGCGAGCGAACGCGTGCTCCAGTGGGTAGCCGCGCGAGGGAGACTTTCCAGCGTCCGCGTCACTGCCCGTTCCACGGCTTCGTCCGTGATCCTGCGCGGGGCACCGGGGCGCGGCTCGTCGGTCAAGCCTTCCATTCCTCTGGCCCGAAAGCGCTCATGCCACTTGCCCACCGTAGTTCCCGTAACGCCCAGCCGGCGCGCAATGTCCTGATTAGTAAGTCCTTCCGATGCACGAAGAACGATCTTCGCCCGCAGTGCGGCGCGCTGGGCTGTCTTCGGACGGCGTGCCAGCAGTTCGAGTTTTGTTTTATCGCCCGGCTCCAGAATGAGAGGTTGTTTTGGTCGGCCCGTTCGCATGGTGTCTCCTTCGAAACCGGTACTCAGACCCAGGTTAAAGGAGTTCCACTATTTTTGCAATGAATTTCTAACTCAGAACACTAGCAGAAATGACGATCAAAGGCTAACTGAGTTAGGCCGTCAGTGACGTGAGTGCGGACGTTGTCTCTATCGGCTAGACGAAGCGCAATGCCCGCACCGCGAAAGAACCTGTCGGTTCTCGTTCGCCACGTTCCCAACGTGCGAGGGTGGAAGCATCCACGCCAATCCTGAGCGCAGATTCCTTCTGTGAAATCCTCATCACAGTCCGGCACGGGACATGGCGCTCGGCCGAACCGGCTGCGGGCGGCAGCGGGACATATATTCGAGAAACCTGATAATCACAGGCATATACTAAAGGCCCGCCTTCGGACGGTTGGTCTTCCAGTTCGCGATGGTCGCCTTTTCCACTCTGATCTGCTCGGCAACCTGGCGCGGCAGCAGGGCCTGAACGCGGCTGGACACTCGGGCGGATTCTGGCATTACCAAGTGTTGCGCGTGCGCGATACGTAGTCGAGCTCAGGCAGTCGGTCGTTTGTCGGGTTTTTCTACCGAGTTGTCGGGTTTCTTGTCGGGAAATATGGGCTACCCGACATCAACTTAGTTCTTGGAATGAGTGGGTTAAGTTCGATTTGTCGGGTTTGTCGGGTTTCTGTGACAGGAGAGAGCTCCGGAGAAATTGAGGCCGATTTTTCCCAGCCTCGAGACTTAGATCTTCACAGAGAACGAAGCCAAACGAACTCCGGGGCATCGCGCCCGGCGTCCAGAAATGGACTCCAGTTGGACTCCAGAAGTGAGGTTTGAGTGATTTCCCTGGCTGTAAGTCTATGAGGAGTTTGGTCGGGCTGCCGGGATTTGAACCCGGGACCTCTTGCACCCCAAGCACCAAAGCGGCTTCCATAGGCTTCCTGTCTTCGGGTGTTTTCTATGAGTTAGATGGATTCGGGGCGTCTGCTTCCGCTCACCGCAGATGGCCGGATAACCAATTTAGCGCACAGTTTCAGGCACACTCAAATTTTCCGAGCCCTTCCACAACGGGATTCGCGAGAGCGCGGAGAAGATGGCCGCCCCAAGCGGGCATCGAGATTGAACTCATCCGCAAGCGGAACTTTCGAAAAAGAAGACCGGGCGAAAGAGATTCTGGCAGGTCGGCGTGAGCAGACGGGGTCGGTCTGCATTTTCTCCGCCATGGAGCCCCGCTTAACATACAAGCCATGGCACAACAAGCCGACCGGCAAGACGTATCTGATGCCGGACGACAGCAAGTGTCTGCATTAGTACTTCTCTTTCGTGGACGAGGAACTGGGCCTCTGCCATGTGCGTGTTCAGAGTTGTTGCCTTGTCGGCTGCAGATCTGCTTCAACGGCCACAACTGACTGGCAGGTCAGTTAAGCACGCTGAGCATCGAGTACGGAATGGCGGACAATGCTTTCGGCCACATTGCCGACTGGCAGGTTGCTCACTACCGTCAGGAATTTCTGCAACTTGCCCAGATAGATCTCATCCGCGCCCATTTGCCGGAGTACGGGTTTCTTCCGGCTACGCGCCCAACGCTCCAGATAATGCTTGTCAATGGACCGCACCGTGGCCGCAGCCAGTTCAAACCGGCGCGCCAACTGCCGCGCTGCTGCCGCGAAGACCGAATTCGTCGTCTTCAGCAAAGCGGCTTAAACAATATGCGGGTGGTTCACATTCTTGCGCAGCGCCAATGTTTTTTGGCGGGTAAATCGCGATTGGCACGTACTGTAGGATCATGTTAGTTGCATTCCGTCTGGAAATATCCCCCGATTCCCCCCCGAGCCGCTGCTTGCTATGTTGCCTCGCGGGTAGTCTTACCTTCTGCGCCGTGTTGACAGCACAGGAAATGTAGTGACTTACACGATCGACGCGCGTGGTGTCGACTGCGCGCAGAAGTGCAGGGGGGGCCAGGGACTTCATGGGAGCGCTCCGGTGCAGGCCCTCCGCGTGGACACGGGCTGCTTCTTGTGTGGCTTCAGAGATGTTCAGCTGTGACCGACGTGGGAGGTAACGGGGCCAATACGACAAGGTATGTCCGGCCTTCACTGCTTCGGGATATTGTTTGCCATTATTTCTCCATGAGCTGACGATACGAATGTAGGCAGGCGGGGTAATGTTCATCATATCGTTCTGACCAGCAATACTCTCAGCCTCCCGGATGGTACTTTCGTTCGGTGTGTTTCGTTAGCTCCGCCGGATAGAAGTAGACTTCCCGCAACTCGCCGGTGCTGTACCGTTTCGCCTCATCGTTGAAGTGTGGAGACATCGGCTTGCCGCTCTCTCCGCCCGCGGTCACGGCCAACGCGTGCACACGCTCCCCGAACTCGACCACGGCAACGAAGCTGTTGCCGCTGGTGCCGTACCACTTCTTCGTCCCCGCGTAAGGGCGCGCGCCGAATGAAGCGAGGGACCCCCATACCGCCGAGGTGAATCCGACTGGAATGCTTGGCCCCGCGTCGTCGAACGGCTGCACAATATCTCCTGTCAGACGCTGGAATCGATTGATATCGCCCCACGGCGTCTCCCAGCTTCCGAAATCGCTCTGAAGTCGGTCAGAGGCTGCCGTGAGTGATTGAATGAGTCGTTCCGCCGAAGCTCTGCCGCCGATGTAGTCTTCGTTGGACAAACCCGCCTTTCTCGCCTCGTCGCCGACCCTTCGCTGAATATCCTCACCCCAGAAGACCGCAAGTGAGGTGGGCACCGAATCGACACCCCAGCGGTGATCCCAAGCGCGCAGGAGTTCGATCTGGCCGGCCAGCTTCTGTTTCGGCGGATTGGAGGACGGCGTCTCATCCCACGCTCGGATCAGGGCTGGGAGCGGTCTGTCGAACCACGTGAGATAGCTGTCGAATGCCGCGGCGACCAGAGAGGTGATCGTGAAATCCTTCTTGTTTTCAAGCACACGGACGGCGTGCAGTCCACGCGCCGATTCGCCGCCATTCTCCACATAAGCCGGATAGTCTTCTCTCTTCAGGCTGCTTGCCCCCGCACCGGACCACGGCCAGTTGTTGGAATTGTAGAGCCAACCGCTTTTCGGATTCAGCAGGCGGGGCGATTCGTCGACCGAAAGAAGTCCCTTCCACTCGGTCGCCGGGTTGCTTCCGTCGACCGGCTTAGTCCAGGCTTAGTCCAGTCGAAACTCGTATCGCGCCGGGGAATGAAATTTCCGTGGAAGTACGCAATGTCCCCGTCGGCATCGGCGAAGATCGTATTGTTCGATGAATTCGCCTTGAGTTCCATAGTCTTGTAATAGGACTTGTAGTCCGTCGCCTTAGTCCGCAAGTAGGATTGCATCAACGACTTGATCGGTTCCTGCATGACGCGGAAACTTACCCATTTGCCCTTGGCTTCGCGAACCACCGGCCCGTGATGCGTGCGATAGACGGTAAACTTCCTTTCCGATAGGCCCTGGCTGGTCCGCCGAATCTTCAGCCGGCCGGCTTGGGGCCTGGCCGGTTGGCGTTCGACCTGTCTTTCAGTTTGTCGCGCGGGATCCCGGGTCGCCCAGCCGCCTACAACGGCTTGCCGGACGGCCCGGCGATCCCCGCCGATCAGCCTGAGCCGGATCGACTTACGGCTGGGGTTAGTTGATGTCGAATTCGTTGCCTTCTGGGTCTCGTAGTGCTACTGCGTAGGGGCCGGTGCCGTCCTCGTCCTCGTCCTCTAGGGGGTCGACGAGCGTGGCTCCGAGGGCGATCAGTCTTTTGGCTTCGGCGTGTACTCGTTCCTTGCGGACTTTGAACGGGAGGGACCAGTCGCCACTGGCCTTGATGTCGAAGTGGAGCCGGTTCGTGATCGTCTTGCGGTCCTGGACCACCTGGAACCAGATGTTGGGGCCCTGCGCCTTCAGGATCGCTAATGCGGTCGAGTTCCTTGATATGTACTGCTCGGGCACGCCCAGGTCACGCTGGTAGTCGGCCCAGGTGGCAAAGCCGGCCGGAGGCGGTGCGGGCACATAGCCCAGGGCGGCGGCCCAAAAGCGAGCTTGCGGCTCGGGCTCTATGCAGTTGATCACGAGTTGATAACGGACAGTCAACGGGTCTCCTGACATCACAAGTTTGTTCTTGGTTGCCCACCCAGAGCGGGTGGCGCGGCGATTATGTCGCTTGCCACTGACAGTCTTCCGAAGCTGGATCTGCCGAAGCTGGGATCAGTCAATGCGGTCGGAGCGGGTGCGCCTCAGGCTGATCGGCGGGGATCGCCGGGTCGTCCGGCAAGCCGTTATAGGCGGCCGGGCGACCTGGGATCCCGCGCGACAAACTGAAAGACGGGTCGAAGACCAGCCGGACAGGCACCGAATCGGACGCGAACAGGCACCGGCAGGGGTCGATCTGGTTGCGGTTGCAAACGCTTGCCTTGGGCATCGGTGGATTAGCTGTGGATGAAAACTTTGGGGTAGGGCTCGTTGAATGGGCAGGTGGGAGGTTGGAGGCGAGGGCGAGAGCGGACGGGTGAGTTGTTTATCCACAGGGCATGTGAAGATCTGTCCGCGCTTGCTATTGGCCTGGCAGGATGGAGGCAGCTGGCAGGTCGGTGAGTGCTTGATCGGCGTCAATGGTTGCAAGCAGGGAGAGGTACATGGCGCAGCAGAAGCGGGGTCTCGGTAAGGGCTTGGGTGCTCTGATCCCGACAACTCCGATTGGCGTGGCGGACGCGCCCGTCGAGGCGACCGGCCGACCGAACCGGTGGAGCCGAGGCTCGCCCAGCCTCGGTGCGATTCCTGGTGCGTACTTCGACGAGGTCCCGGTCAACGCGATCTCCGCGAACCCGCGCCAGCCTCGGCAGATCTTTGACGAGGAGGCCCTGACCGAGCTGGCCGACTCGATCAAGGTCGTCGGATTGCTGCAGCCGATCGTGGTTCGCAAGATCGCCGATGGTGAGTACCAGCTTGTTATGGGAGAGCGCCGGTGGCGCGCTAGCCAGCTGGCCGAACTGGAGGTCGTTCCGGCGATCGTCCGGGAAACGTCAGACAGCGACATGTTGCGGGACGCTCTTATCGAGAACTTGCACCGACAGCAGCTGAACGCGCTGGAGGAGGCTGCGGCGTACCAGCAACTGCTCGACGACTTTGAGGCCACGCACGAAGAGCTGGCGCAGCAAGGTCGGTCGTTCGCGCCCGCACATCACCAATACGATCCGGCTGCTGAACTTGCCGCCCAGCGTGCAGCGCCGAGTCGCGGCCGGAGTGCTGAGCGCTGGGCATGCCCGGGCGCTGCTTGCTATCGCCGATCCCCAGGCCCAGGAACTGCTGGCTCACCGCATCGTCGCCGAGGGACTGTCGGTCCGAGCGGTGGAAGAGATCGTCGCCATGGGCGCGCCGACCCAGCGAAGCCGCGCGCCAGCAGCCTCGACGCCAGCCGGTCGCACCACGCCTGGCCGATCTCGCCGGTCGGCTCTCTGACGTACTCGACACCCGGGTCAAGGTCGAGCTAGGCCAGCGCAAGGGCAAAATCGTCGTCGAGTTCGCCTCACTAGACGACCTCGACCGAATCGTCAAAACGATCAGCCCCGACCAGCCCCGAGCCAGCCCCCATAGGCGCTCTTGGTACGCCCCGTTTCACGTGAAACAGGCGGACGCGGTCGCGAGCGGCCAGTCCGATGGTCCAGCGTCGGGCTGCGCCTCCGGATCCGGAGGCTGGTGTCGCAGGGGTCGATCTAGGGCTGGCTTGCGTTTGTCGCGGGGATCCCGACTCGCCCGGCCGCCTATAACGGCTTGCCGGACGACCCGGCGATCCCCGCCGATCAGCCAGAGCAGGATCGACCGACCACTGGAATCGAAGGACCTGAGGCAAGCTCGGTGAGCGACAGCTGGAATGGCGCTCGAACTGCTCTCGACGCCTAGCTACGAGTTGTTCTGCTGCGGGCACGGGCAGCGCTGCGGCTGGACGGACAAGCCTGGCCGAGCTAGATGAAACGCAGTCGGCCGACCGAGCTCGAGCCGTGAGGCCGCCGGTGAGCACTAGTCTCATGGGCAGCTATCCGCTGCTCGCGCCGGGACTGCGCTACAGTTCGCGCAGGGAGAGAGTTGGATGCAGCACCGCCGGACGAGACCGCTGGAGCCAGGCTCTGAGCCCCGTTTCACGTGAAACCTCTGAGCCGGTCCAGCGGTGCGTTGCGCTGTGGGCAGCTTGGAGCATACGTTCGCTTGCCGGTGACAGAGCTCCGTGGCCGGACACAGTACGTCCGAGCCAGGCAGGCTTGGTCCAGCATCGATCTTCATTTGGACGCGCGCTGAACAATGGACGCAGCAGGGTCGGTTGCGTCGGAATGATCTGCGACGATCACGCCTCTACGGTGCTCGCTGGTGGTCGAGCAATTGCGCTGTGCTGCTGGCTCGACTGACGGCGTCGAACTCCGCTCTATCGAGGGGCAAGCGGTGACGGTAGCCGGTGCGGCGTCGGATGGCGTGGTGGGCCTCGGTCAGCGAGCTGAATTCAGTGCCTAGGCGAAAATGATGGCGAGGACCGGTCGATCCAGTTCTGGCTGGAGGCGGGGATCGCGGGCATGCCGGCAGCCGTTATAGGCGGCCGGGCGACCGGGATCTCGCGCGACAATCTGAAGTCAAGGTCTAACGCCGCCAGGCAGACATCGCCGTGCAGATGCGCTTCGGCAATCTCGTGAGCCGAGGTAGGTCTGGCAGTTTGGAAGGCAGGAGTCGCGTGAAGTTTGGGTTGGCGTTTAATACGGCTGCGCATCGGCACTGATCCGGAGTTGATGGTCGGGGTGGCGCGACAGGCGGAGGAGTGTGGGTTCGAGTCGTTCTATACGTCTGAGCACATCGTCATGTACCCGGGCGCGATGCTGCCTGGCTATGTGGCACTCCCGCCGGACCTGGCCGTGGCTGATCCACTGGCGTGCCTGACTTATGTCGCTGGAGCCACTAGGACCCTGTTGCTGGGAACGGCGGTGCTCTTGGTGCCGTACTACCAGCCGATTCTGCTTGCGAAGCAGCTAGCGACGATCGACGTGCTCTCGCGGGGGCGGATGAGCCGGCCTGACGATCGGTCTCGGCGTACTCCCCGGCGAGGCCGAGGCAGCTGGCGTCGACTTTGCCTCGCGAGGTCGTCGAGCCGACGAAGCGATCGACGTGCTCCGGTTGCTCTGGGGCGGCGATGCAACTGGCGTGAGCTATCAGGGTGAGTTCTTCTCCATGTCCGCCGTCTGCAGCTTCCCCAAACCGAAGGACGGCCGTATCCTGCCGATCCACGTAGCCGGATCAAGTCTTGCGGCCGCCCGCCGAGCCGGCCGCCGCGGCGACGGCTACTTCCCTGGCGGCAGACTAACGCCCGAACAGCGCACCGAGCGGATCTCCGTCATGCGCGCGGAAGCTGGCGCAACTGGTCGAGATCCCGATGCGCTCGACTACACGCGTTGGGGCGAGATCGACATGACCCCGGAAGACATCCAGTCCGAGGCCAGCCAAGGCGTCGCGAGACTGGTCGTAGCCCCGCGCTCCACCGACCTGAAAGCCATCCAAGCCGAGCTATCTAAATTCGCCGCCGCCACAGACTCAGCTGAACAAGATCAGCACCGAGCCTAACGGCCGCTGTTTCACGTGAAACAGGCGCCCGAGGCTGACCAACCTCTGGCTAATCGGCGAGGATCGCCGGGTCGTACGGCAAGCCGTTATAGGCGGCCGGGCGAGCCGGGATCGTCGCGACAATCTCAAGTCAAGGTCTAAGGCCAACTGATCAGCGCGTCGTCAGTTGCGCAGCACCCACGCACGGCCGCAACGAAGGAGTCCACGTCTTCCTCGCGAGGTGTCGAACGCCGTCATCCAGCGGACGACGCTCTCCGCCTCGTCCCAGACATAGAACGTCCACTCTCGCTGCAACTCCGCGATGTGCTTCGGACTCAAGCGTCACGAACACCGCGTTGGACTGGACCGGCCACCGCAGCTTGACGCCCGGGATCTCCGCAATGCCTGCGGCCAGTCGCGCCGCCATCGCGTTGGCCTGCTCGGCATTGCGAAGCCATAGCTTGTCCGCGAGCAGGGCCGAGAACTGGGCGGCCGTGAACCGCATCTTCGATCCCAGTTGCATCTGCTGCTTACGGAGATAAGGCGCGCTCGGCCGAAGCTCGTCGTGCATCAAGATGACTGCCTCGGCCGCCACCGCACCGTTCTTGGTACCGCCAAAGCTGAACGCATCGACGTTGGCCGCCAGGTCGCTGAGCTCGCAGCCGAGATAGGCGGCCGCGTTGGCGAGCCGGGCTCCATCCACGTACAGGTACAGTCCCTCGGCCCGGCACAGCTCACTCAGCCGAGCGATCTCGTCCAGCGAGTAGCACGTGCCCAACTCCGTCACCTGCGCGATCTGCACGACCTTGGGCTGCGCCCGGTGTTCGTCGCCGCGGCCGGTCAGCCGTGACCGCACCAACTCCGGGGTCAGCTTGCCGTCGTCGGTCGCGACCTGCAGCAGCTTGTTGCCCAGGATCCGTTCGGTTGCCCCGCACTCATCGACGTTCAGGTGTGACGACTCCGCGCAGATGACGGCCTCGTAGGGTGCCAGCAGCAAGCTCACCCCGAGCACGTTGGCAGCCGTGCCATTGAACACGAACAGCGCGTCACTCGCCCCGAAGGCCGTCGTCAGTTCCGCCGTAGCCTGGCGGTCCACTCGTCGGCGCCATACGGCAGTGCGTCGCTCTGGCCGGCCTCCGTCATGGCGCGCAGGACCTCGGGATGGGCGCCCGCGTGGTTGTCGCTGCCGAAGCTCTTACGTCGAGTCGTCATCGCCAAAGGCTATCGATCGTGTCATTTGCGCTGATCGCAGGGATCCCGGACGCTGACGTCGATCGGCCGCTCACCTGGCCCCTCGCCGCGTACGCTGAGAGACGTGACGAGCCCGCGAGCGGCAGCGGTTGCCGTGGTTGGCGCAGCCATCCTTCTCGCGACCGGCTGCGCGAACCCGGCTCCTGTCGTTTCCAGCCCCTCGGACAACCCGGCAGCGGCCACTCGCCCATCGCAGCGAGATTCCAAGCCCACGCCAGCAGGCCCCGAGACACAGGCCGGCCCAAGCAGGCACCGCACTCGGGCGAGGCACGGTCCAGGCGACACAGCCAGGCAATGCACCCGGACACGCGTCACCGAAGCACCGGCCGGCACCCGCCTTCTCGGCTAGGGTCTCTGGTCCGCTCACCGCACGGGATCTGCCGTTTACTTGGCATCACGGGTGTCCGGTGCCGCCGGGCGAGCTGCGGGCCATCCACATGTCCTACTTCGGCTTCGACCACCGCGCCCAGCCAGGGGACGCTGATTATCAACGCCAGCGTGGTCGACGCAGATCATCAAGGTCTTCTCCACCTTGTACCGAGCCAGGTTCCCGATCCGGATGATGAAGCCCGTCGATGTGTTTCACGGCAGCGACGACCGGTCGACCGCCGCCGACAACACCGCCGGGTTCAACTGCCGGTTTGCCGTCGCGGCCGGGCCGCCGCATTGGTCCATGCACGCCTACGGGCTCGCCATCGATGTGGACACCATCGAGAATCCGTACATCCAGCCCGGCCAGCCGATCGATCCTCCGTCGAGTGCGGCCTACGCCAATCGCTCCGACATCCGGCCCGGCATGGCCTATCCGGGCGGCGTCCTAGTGTCGGCGTTCAGCTCCATCGGCTGGGGATGGGGCGGAAACTGGACTGGCTCACCGGACTACCAGCACTTTTCCAGCAATGGCCACTGACCATTAACTGCCTCACCGCTTCTCCTGCCGGGGCGAACTCTGAAGTGGCGGTGGGCCGGCGCGGCTCCGCGTAGGCCGCGATTGATAGCTTTCCGGCGGTCGGATGGCGGCGGTGGGCCAGCGGCGCTTTGCCGGGGCCGCGGCGGGGTTGCTTCCAGGGATCCGCTGGCGGCGGTGGGCCAGCGCCGTGGCCATTTTGGCGGTTCCGGGTCAGCGCTGTCGCTGGGCTGGGGTTGTCGCGCGCATCAAGGCACGCTCGGTGGCGGCGGTAGGTCAGCGGTGCTGCGGTTTCCGGGTTGCGGGTGGGCCTGGTGGCGGCGGTGGGGTCAGCGGTGCTGCGGGTTGCGGGCTCCGGGTTCCGGGTGGGCTCGGTGGGGCGGTGGGCTAGCGTCGTTGCGGCGTCCGGCTCCGCATGGGCTTTCGAAATGGGTGGTCCGGCGGGATCACAAAGGACCGGTAGCGGCCAGGCGTCGGGCGATCTCCGGGTCAGGTTGGCCAGCAGTCCCCGTAACTCAGCCAACCGCGCGAGTATGCGGGTCCGGTGCGGCCGGTCAGTTCATCGCTGGTCGGTGTCCGGCATCGTAAGGGCGAGTAACTTGAAAAACAGGTCGGCAGGCCAGCACCAGCTACGCGAATCCGTAGCCAACTTCCGCTCTCGAACGCCACGGGCGAGGCGAGCCTGACGGTACGATGGCCTATACCGGATAGGACGTCTACCGCGTTCGCGGACGCAATCAGGGCATCCGGTCGCCAGTGAAATAGCCGCTCCACCGCGGTAACGAAAGGTGCCAGGTGTCGCGCCGTCTCGCCAGCATTACGTTGGACAACCTTGACGATCTGCCGTCCCGGTGCCGAAGTGCGTCTTCTGGGAACTTGACCCGGTGAACCAGGCGCGGGCCATCGAGGCAGGCGATCCGGCGCTGGAGAAGGAATCCTGGGTCTCCAACGTGCTGCTGCAATGGGGAAGCTGCGGCAAGATCGTCTACGTTGACGGCGTGGCCGCAGGTTACATACTCTATGCGCCACCTCAGTACGTTCCCAGGTCCGTCGCCTTCCCGACCAGCCCGGTCAGCTCGGACGCGGTGCTGCTGATGAACGCGCATATCCTCGCCGAGTTCACCGGCGGCGGTCTTGGACGCATGCTCATCCAGGGTCTGGTCAAGGACCTGACCAGACGGGGCATCAGGGCGGTCGAAGCCTTCGGCGACCTGAAGCCCGATGGAATGAGCTGCGTTACCCCGCCGATTACCTGCTCGCGGTCGGCTTCAAGACGGTACGCCCGCATCTGCGCTATCCCCGGCTGCGGCTTGAGGTTAAGACGGCCATGTCGTGGCGCGAGGACGTCGAGGTGGCTCTAGAGCGCTTGCTCGGCTCCATGACTCCTGAGCGACCGCTGCGCCTCGCCTGACCTCACTCCGAGCCACGCCGTGCCGAACACCACGAAGCCCGCGCGCTAAGCCGATCCGGGTCACAGCAAAGCCGGCGCTCCCGGCTGCCCATGCCCTCCTCAGAACGCTAGCTCTAGACCAGGAACTCCTCAAGCTCACGCAGCAGGGCCGACTTCGGCTTGGCGCCCACGATCTCCTTGACGACCTGGCCGTCCTTGAAGACGGTCAGCGTCGGGATGTTCATGATTCCGTAGTTCTGCACGACTTGCGGGTTCTCGTCCACGTTGAGCTTCACGATGTCGATCTTGCTGCTGTACTCGGCGGCGATCTCCTCGAGCACCGGGGCGACCTGGCGGCACGGGCCGCACCACTCCGCCCAGTAGTCGACCAGGACGGGCTTGCTGTTCTGCAGCACGTCCGGCTCGAAGGTCGCGTCGGTCACTGCCCTGGTTGCTGCGCCCACTTTTGGACTTCCTCTCGTTCTCCTGTGATGATGCGTCCTGCGGTCCGCTGTAAGCCGCAGGAAGTCTCGGCGGTCTCAGGCGTCCTGGTCGGCCAGCCAGCGCTCGGCGTCGATCGCGGCCGCGCAGCCGGTGCCCGCGGCCGTCACGGCCTGCCGGTAGTTCCGGTCGACGACGTCGCCGCGGCGAAGACGCCGGGGATGGCCGTCCGGGTGGACGGCTGCTCGACCAGCAGGTAGCCGTCCGCGTCGGTCGCCAGCTGACCGCGGAAGAGCTCGCTGCGCGGGTCGTGGCCGATCGCGATGAACGACCCCGGTGACCGGCAGCACGCTCTCGTCACCGGTCTTGAGGTTCCGCAGCCGCAAGCCCGGTCAGCCGGTCCTCGCCGACCATCTCGACGACCTCGCTGTCCCAGGCGAAGCGGATCTTCGGATCCGACAGCGCCCGGTCCTGCATGATCTTCGAGGCCCGCAGGCTGTCCCGGCGGTGGACGATCGTCACTGACCGGCGAACCTGGTCAGGAAGGTCGCCTCCTCCATCGCCGAGTCGCCGCCGCCGATGACCGCGATGTCCTGCTCGCGGAAGAAGAAGCCGTCACAGGTCGCGCACCAGGAGACGCCGTGGCCGGACAGTCGCTTCTCGCCGGGCACGCCGAGCTCGCGGTAGCTCGAACCGGTGGCGATGATGACCGCCCGGCTCGCGATGCACGCTCGTCGGCGGTCTTCACGATCTTCGGGTTGGCCGCGAGGTCGACCTCGATCACGTCGTCGGCGACCAGCTCGGCGCCGAACCGCTCGGCCTGCTTGCGGATCGAGTCCATCAGGTCCGGGCCGAGGATGCCGTCGGGGAAGCCGGGGAAGTTCTCCACCTCGGTGGTGTTCATCAGCGCGCCACCGGCGGTGACCGAGCCCTCGAAGACCAGCGGGCTCAGCCTCGCCCTGCGCCGCGTACAGCGCCGCGGTGTAGCCGGCGGGACCAGAGCCGATGATGATGACATCGCGAACGTCAGTCACGTGCCCTTGCTCCTTTAATCGAACCGCACCGGCATCAACCGAAGAGCCGCTCGCGAGATTCCCGTGCGGACTAGCTACCTCGCTTGGGAACGGTAATCCTAGCGAGGACATCCGGCCGCGGACGCCGAGCACGCGAGGCCAGCCACCGTGACCGCGATAGGCACTGGCGACGAGCTTGCCCACTACGATGATCGCCGGCTTGCCCAGATAGTGGGCGATTTCGACGATGAGCAGCCACTCGCTGGCGGCCACGGCCGACAGGCAGCCGCGATCTGGCCGACGCTGACCGGGCCAACCTTATGCGGCCGCGAGACCGTCGCGAGGCATGCTCATCGGACGGCGACCGGCGGCTCGGACACCGGCGGTCGACGTCGGCGCGTCCGGAGCCTCCGACCGTCGATGACTGGCGAACGCTGCGCACGCCGCTGCCACGGGTGAGCGCGCCGGTGTAGTCGGCACGTCGGGTGCCGTCTCGGCATGCGCGGTAGCTCACGTCGCGCCCGGTCCGGTCAGCGAGTCGTCGCTCCTGGCCGCCGCCATAGGTTGGACCCCGGAGGGCTGCCGCCGCCTTCGGCGCCGGCCGGACGGCCGCCGGCCGCGGGCCGCGTCGGCGTCCGGACCCGGCGCCGGCGTGGTTCGCCGAGCGCAGCACGACCACCGCCCGACGACGCAGAACGAGCACGCCGGCAGCCGCCAGACCGCGCAGCAGCAGCGGTGAGGACCAGATCGGCACGGCGCGGCCCGAGCCCGCGGCCGCCGCGACCGCTCGGGCAGATCGGGCCGTCCAGGGACGCTGACCGGAGCCGACGCGCAGGCCCTCGCCGGCCGACCTCGACGCCAGCTCGGTCTGCAGCGCAGCGGCCTGACCGGCCGGCAGCGGCGCTGCGCGGCATCGACGCTCAGCGCTGCCGCTGCGATCGCCCTGCAGCCGCTCGGTCAGCCGGTCTGGCATCGGCGGCACCGGGATGCTGGCGAGCAGAGCTCGATACCCCGGCCAGGTCGAGTCAACGCCGGCGCACTCGAGCGCAGCCAGCTAGTGTGCGCCAATCCTGGCCGCCCGGTCCGCGCCGATCGCTCCCGCCCGGTAGCTAGCCAGCTCGTCGGCACTGAAATGACTGATCAATGCGCCTCGTCACTCCCCTCCTGCGCAGGTAGGACGGCTCCGGGGCCGAATCGGTTCCCGTCATCGCCCGGTCGCTGGCCGCGGTCGCTGACGGCGCCTTCGACGGGCCCGCGCGTCCGAGCCCGACGCTGGCGCAGGTGCGCCAGCTTGGGCAGCAGTCTGGCCCGGCCGCGCGCACAGCGGCTCTTGACGGTGCCCTGGGCCACCCCGAGCATCTCAGCGGCCTCCGCGACCGGGTAGTCCAGCATGTCGACCAGCACCAGGGCCACCTGCTGGTCGCGCGGCAGCTGCGCGCAGCGCCGCCGCCACCTCGATCGACACATCGCTGCCCGCGGCCGGGTCGGCGCCGAGCATCGCTCGCCGCGATCGAGTCGAGCATGCGCTCGTCGTTGCCGCTGACCTCTGGCCGGGCGCTCCGCCGCGGATCTTGTCCAGGCAGGCGTTGACGACGATCCGGTGCAGCCAGGTCGTCACCGCCGACTCGCCCCGGAAGCTGTCCGCGCGCCGGAACGCCGAGATCATCGCGTCCTGGAGCGCGTCGGCGGCGTCCTCAGGGTCGGCCAGCGTCCTGATCGCTACCGCCCACAGCCGGTCCTTGTGCCGCAGGAACAGCTCGCCGAACGCATCGGGATCACCGGCCACATGCCGCTTGAGCAGCTCGGCGTCCGACGCCGGCGCATCGTCCGACGGTCAGCTGGCCGGTACCGCCGCGCGCAACGTCAGGAGCGACGCGCTGCGCGGGCAGGGAGGTACCAGACCCCGTGCCGCCAGGCTCCTGCGATTCCGTAGCGTCTCCCGACCTGAGCCGAACCCTGACCACCCACGGCGCGCCTTGCCGACCGCCGACGCACCTGCTGACCAGGCTCAAGACGCAGCAGGCCGAGACCAGAACCCAGGACCGCGTCGGCTGACTCGCTACGTAGCTTAACTCCCGCGGCACGCGATGACCGCGCTGCCCGATCACGGCCGTTATCGGATGCCGCGCACCGCGACGTTGAACACCTGGGCCATGTACCAGTGGCCCGGTGCCGGTCTTCGGCGGCAGCTTGGTGAACCAGATCACCAGGAACCGGCCCTTAGCCGAGCTCGTGATCTGGAAGGTGACCTTGCCGCTGACGCTCGCTGGCCGACGCCACCGTCTGTCATCGAGTCGAGATTCGCCTGCGCTGCGCGCGGCCGAATTGCCCACCAGCAGCTTCACGTCGCTGCCGGGCGCGCACGGTGCCGAAGGTGACGCACGACCGACCGGAAGGTGACCGGCTTGGCCATCTCGAGCAACAGGCCCGCGCCCGCCTTCAGCCCGCCGAATTCCGGGGATTTGTACCACTGCGATGCCCAGGCCGAGTCGCGGACTCGGTCGATCGCGTACGGCCGCGTACTGGGTGTTCTCGTTGTCGTGATCGGCTCGGGCTGAGCGGATCGAACCCGGTCGCCTTCACCGGCCCAAGCGCGGTGACCGACGACGGTGACCGGTGTCGTCGGCTCTTGTCGACCTGGTTGCCGGCTGCGGCTTCGGCCGCCGCTCGGCCAGAAGCGCGACCGTCGCCACGACCGCGACGAGGACGAGGGCGCCAGCCGCCGCGAGGATGCCGACCGGGATCTTGGTGGCGCCAATCAGCGGCAGCGACCGCTGGCCGCGCCGACCGTGCGATGCGCCCGCCGGCGCGGCCCGGTGCCCAGGCGCTCGCTCGCCGGCCGCGCGTAGTCCACCTGGCCATTGGCGTAGGCTCGGCCCCGGCCGCATACGGGTCAGCCGGGGCGTAGTCCCCGTTGCCATAGGCCGCGGTACCGCCGCGGGCCCGCCGTAGCCTCATCCGGGTACGTCCGTAGTCGGTCGCGGCCAGCCTCTGGTCCTCGCCCTGCCAGCCAGCCGCCGGTCCGCGATCGTAATCACGCTAGCCGCCGCGCCCCGGTCGCCATCGGCGCCGGAGCGCTTGCGGCCCGGCCAGTACGGGTCGTCGGCGGGGTCGATCCCGTAGTCCGACTGGATCGACCGGCAGGCGGGCGGTGGCGGCGCGGACGGGATCGGCGCCGGCGGGATCGCGGCCGATCAGCGCCTTGCGAAAGCTCACCGGGCGTCGTGATCGCCGGGGCTGCCCTCGCGCGAGGTGAGCTGCATGGCCCGGCAGGCGAGGTCAGAGAAGGTCAGCGGGATGCCGGCGACGACCTGGCGCGGGCTGCGCGGCTCTCCGTCGGCTAGCGGCGCAGGCGGCAGCGACGGATACTCGGTGCCCGGCCAGCAACCAGTCAGCGCGGCGTAGAGCAGCCAGCCGAGGCCGGACGTGTCGGCGAGGACCGGATCCTCGTCCGTCGTGCCGGACAGCGCCGCGTCGATGCCCGAGCCCGACGACCTTGACCTCGCCGGTCTGGCTCCACCGCACCGATCCCGGCGACAGGCACATGTGCGCGACGACCGGCGGCGTGCGCCGACGACAGCGCCGCTGCCGCCTCGGCGATCATCCGGGCGCCCCGCGCTGGCTCGAGCGGTCCCGAGGACAGCAGGTCGTCGCAGCGTCTCGCCGGCCGCCCACTCCATCACGATGTAGGCGCCGGTCCCAGGCGTCCTCGACATCGAAGACCTGGGCCAGGCGCGGATCGGTGAGCCGGCTGGCCGCGCGCGCGGCGGTGACTACCTCGGTGATCCGTGGGGAACCCCTGGGCGAAGGTGAAGACGGTGACTGCGCGGGCCAGCGTCTCGTCGATGGCTTTCCAGGCAGCCCACCCAGAACCAGCGGCGATCCGGTCTTCTAGCCGGTAACGCCCGCCGAGTCTGGTGCCTGGCTCAGACGTATAGGTGGTCATTCGGTCAGTGCGCCGAGTCAGGTCAGGCTCTCGACGCTTCCTCCTGGTGCCGGAAGCTGGTCGGCGGGTCTGGACAATTCAATGATGCGGCACATCATGCCCGGGTGTTCCGCTGCCACCTTACCGCGCCGCAAACCGTTACCAGGCGGAGACCTTGGGGCACGCCGCGAATTCTCTGCGGCAAGACCGCGCCGACGCGCCCGCTGAACCTCGCACGCTTATTTTACGGACAAAGCATGCGCGGGTTCGCTACCTCAGCGCCGCCAGACCGGTCTAGCCCGGACTCGGTCGAGCTCACCGCTAGCGGCCCAGCCGGAGCGCACCATGCCGATCAGTCGGTGACTTCGCTGACCGCAGCGCCGGGCGGCGACGAGGTAGATCAGCAACGCTCCGGCACCGCCGGCCACGACGATGGGGAAGGCCCCGCCTTGCCGGCCGAGCGTCACGTGACGACGATCGCCACGGCGAGCGCGAACAGCGCCGCAGGCAGTGCGGCCGCGTGCATCTTGAGCCAGGCTGCGGCCGATCTCGCGACCGGCCAGGCCGCCAAGCCGCTCGCTGAGCACCCGCCAGGCGACGACGGTGCCCGACCAGGTTCGCGAGGCCGAATCCGACGCCGAGCGCGGCGACCACCTGGCTCGGCGGGAACAGCTCGAAGGCGCGATGCAGGTTCGCGGCGATGTTGGTCACCATCGTCACGACGCCGATCAGCGCCGGCGTCTTGCTGTCGTGCAGCGCGTAGAACACTCGCAGCAGCAACTGGAACAGCATGTACGGCATCAGGCCGAGCGAGAAGACCGCGAACACGATGCCCAGGTACCGGGCGTCCGGCGTCGTTGTTGTTGCCGTAGCCGAGCAGCATCTCGCCGAGCGACGGCCCGAGCACGGCCAGCACGAGCGCGGCCGGGCGCGACGATCACCGAGCCGAGCCTGACTCCGTTGGAGAAGTCGGATCGGACCAGGTCATACCGGCGGTCGGCGGCGTTGGCGCTCATCCTCGGCAGCAGCGCGGTGATCACCGAGATCGCGATGACCGCGTAAGGGAGCTGGAACAGCAGCCAGGCGTAGCTGTAGGCGGAGAATCCGGCGCCGACGCCGTGCGTCTTGGCGCGTCGCCGGCCGAGCTGGCGACCCTGGCCGTGACCAGGTAGGCGACCTGAGTGGTGAGCACGTAGCCGAACATCCAGCCCGACATCCGGCCGATCTCGGCGACGTCGGCGCGCTTGAAGTCGAACCTCGGCCGCCACCTGAACCCGACCCGGCGCAGCGCGGGGATCAGCGCGGCGGTCTGGGCGACGATGCCGAGCGTGGTGCCGATGCCGAGGAAGATCACCTCGAACGGGGTGATCGACTGTCGCCGTCTGGTGGGTGCCGGCGATCACCATGAACGCGACCGTGACCGCGATCACCACGACGTTGTTGACCACCGGCGTCCACATCGGCGCGGCGAAGTGGCCGCGGGCGTTCAGGATCGCGCCGGCCAGCGAGGTGACGCCGTAGAAGAAGATCTGCGGGGTGAAGAAGTAGGCGAAGATCACCAGGACGTGCTCGGCCGCGGCGCTGCCGGGCTTCGGGTCATACAGGCTGCGCGATCGGCCCCGCGACAGATCGTCGTGATCAGCGTCAGCACCAGCAGGAACGCGGTGACGAGCGTGAACATCCGCTGGTCGTACTTCTCGCCGCGATCGGAGTCGCGCTTGGCCGCATTGACGAGCAGCGGCACGATCACCGAGGTCAGGATGCCGCCGATGGCGAGGTTGTAGACGGTGTTCGGCAGCGTGTTGGCGTAGTTGTAGGAGTTCGCCAGCGCCAGCTGCCCGATCGCCGGCACCAGCACGAGCGTGCGCAGCAGGCCGGTCACCCGCGACGCCAGCGTGCCGACCGCCATCACGCTGCTGGACTGGACCAGGCTCTGGCCGCCGGGGTTCGGCGGCGGGGGGCGCTGTGCCGAGCCGTTCCGGGGGGACGACCCCCCGGAACCCCCAGCGGTGCCAGCCCGGGGGGACGACCCCCCGGAACCCCCGGCGGTGCCCGTCCCTGCAGGCGGCCCTCCGGAACCTCCCGCGGGCCCGGCCCGGTGGGACCCGACGGGACCCGCGTTGGTCGACGCCGCCATCGGAGCGGGCTGCCGCTGCCCGGGGTCGACCTGAGGTGGTGGCGGCGCGCCCGTCCTGCTTGCCCCTGACTTGGCCCGGTGCGCGCCCGGAGCACGGTGCGCGCCTGGCCGGCGCGGCGTTCCGTTGCCGCCGTTGCTGTTGCCGTTCGGCGAGGCGTGCTGCGGTCCGCCGTACTGCTGTTGGCCTTGGTTGCGCGGATCCCAAGACGGCCCGGCGTTTGGCCCTGGCGAGCTCATCGAGTCTCCTCGGTGGGGCGGTGGCCCGGGGCCGGGCCAGCCGGACTCAGTTCCGATCGGTCACTAACGACGTTATCGGGTCGATCCGGTGCAGCGTGCGGTTCCCGTTCGACCTTGGGCCCGCGGCCTGGCCGTTTCGACCCCACCAGCCCCGGCCATCTCGCCAGTACCCACTCCAGTACCCGCGGCAGTCGCGGTCGCCCCGCCCGGCGGGGGTGATTCGGGTTCGGCGCCGTGGGGGGTTCCGGGGGGTCGTCCCCCCGGCTGGCACTGCGGGGGGATCCGGGGGGTCGCCGTCCGCCGGGGCTGGCACTGCGGGCTGGATCGGTGCCGCCCGGCCGCCCGCGCCTGAGCGCCTGTGCGGCCGAGGCGATGACGAAGATGGCCAGCGCGGCCGAGAAGATGACCAGCGCGACGGTGCCGAGGTTGGTGGCGCTCAGCTCCAGGGTCAGTGGCTTGTCCGGCGGATTGGGCAGTAGTTTCCCGCTTCGGCCCGCCAGCCTCAGGGTGACCTTGGCGTTGCCGGTGGTGGCGGCGCTGACGTTGAGCTTGACCCCGGTGCTGGACCCCGGGGGGACCAGGTACAGCTCGTGCTCATCGTGCTGTTTGGCGGTGACCGTCTCGCTGTTGCTAGTGACCTGCAGCCCGACCCTGACCGGGTAGGGCAGTGAGCTGTGGATCGAGATCGTCACCGTGCCGACCTTGCCGCCGAGCGTGACGTGGATCACCTTCTGGTGGGGGCTGCCGATGGACAGCCCGGCGAACTGGTTGTCGACGTAAGCCGTCAGCTGCGTGAGCCTGGTCCTTCGCCAGCGGGAGGCCGCTGCCCGCCCACCGCGACGACTCGATCCCGAACATCGCGCGGTTCAGGCGCAGGTCGGTGGTGGTCATGATGGACTGAAGCAGCGAGATCCGGGTGTCCAGCGCGCCGTACCTGGCGCAGCAGCTTGCCGGCCAGCTGAGCCTTGGAGTACGGGCGAACCACGGTACTTGAAGTTGTGTTCCCGCCGCTGGGCGGTGAGCTGGTTAAGCGTCGACGGCCGTAGCCACGGTGCGTTGATCGTGTCTTGCAGGAGATCGGTGGCCAGATCAGCCGACGGATCCCAGCGCCTGGGCGGCGTGATCAAGATCGGCCGCTGGCTGGCGGGCCGCTGCGCCACGATCATCGCGGTCTCGGCCTCGAACAGCTGGCTGACGTTGAAGATCTGGGCGGCCTGGTGGGATCTTCGCGGCCGGCGATCCGAGCAAGCCGGTCAGCGAGTCGTCGGCCAGCAGCACCGTCAGCGTCGTGCCGACGCCGTCGAACGTGCTGGTGACCGCCCCCGGGGTGTACGATCAGCGCTGCGCTCGGCGGCATCGCCAGAATCACGGTGCCGATCTTCATCGCGCCCAGATTCTCCAGGAGCGCGAGGTTGGCGCGCCCGTTGGCCGGCCAGACGACCGACGACAGCTGCTTGGGCCCGGCCGGGAGCGGCGCGGTCTTCGGATCGCGATGCAGGATCCGGCTAGCCAGCTCTTGCCCATCGGAGAAGGATTTGCCCAGGTCGTGTTGTTGCCGAACTGAGCCAGGCCAGCCAGGTCCACGTCCGCGTACGGGGTGACGAAGACCTGCTGGCCGGCGTGGCGGTGGTCAGGCTGGATAGCCACCTGGCTCGCGTTCTTGTCGGCCGGATGCAGGCGATTGTGCGAGCAGATCACCGAGTCCCGACCCGGTACGGCGTCCGCATGGTCGTCACGTTGTCGAGCAGCGCCGGGTCGATCGCCCAGGTCAGGTTGGCCGCGCGGGCGTAGGCGCGGCCGACGTTGAGCAGGTTGTAGAGCCGTCCGCCGCTGGCGATGCTCGAGGCGAGGTAGTTGTCGAGCAGTCCTAGGCACGCGCCCCTGATGCGGACTGTCGATCAGCGGCCAGACCCACGAGGCGGTGAACGGCTTCGGCCGGGCTGCGGTCGTGCAACTGCGAGGCTTGTTCGGCCAGAACGGCATTGGCATCGGCTCGCTCGCCTGAGCGGCGCCGGTCACGTCGGTGGCCCGGATCGACAGCGGGTACACCCCGAAGCAGCTCAGGTTCAGGTCCTTGACCGGCAGCTTGAGCGACCAGAGCTCGCTCTTGCCCCTTCTTCAGCTCGCTGATCTTGGACCCGGCGACCCCAGAGACCGGGGACTGGGTGACCGACAACTGGCCGTTCGCGAAGTTCTCCAGGTCGGCCCGCGCACGCGAACGGATACGTCGAGGCGAGCAACTGCACGGACAGGCCGGTCAGGGCGTGGTGCGTCCGGTTCTTGATCCGGCCGGCAATCGTGATCGTCTGGCCAGGGGTCGCGTAGGGCTGGCTCGTCTCGGTAATGCTCAGCCCGAGCGGGGTAACCGAGTGAGCCGCAGGCCGGGTCCGGTGGACCGGCTGGGCCTGCGCCGATCCGGCCGCGAGCGGGAGCGTCGGCCACCGCCGCGATGGCGCCGGCGGTGACGCCAATTCGCGCCAGCCACGAGAGTCGGCTGGCGCGAGTCACTGACGGCACGCGAGCTTGCCATGGCGCTCATGGTATTGTG
>CAWEKQ010000022.1:0-35661 GCA_963809655.1 Terriglobia bacterium
AAACAGCCACCCGCCGCACCTATGAAAGTACGGAACTTACATCCGGAATTTTAAGTGGGAAAGTAGCTAGTGAGGCACTCCAATGCCGAAAGGCGGAGTCAACAGATAGGCCGAGCCGGGAACGGTGGCTGAAGGCCCGAACGAGAGGAGCGGCAAGTAGGACATGAGTCTCAGGAGTGAAATGCAGCAGAATATTCAGGCCGAACTGAACTTTTCTTCGCTCAGACTCAAGGTGAATGAGGCAAAGAGTGCGGTGGCGCGACCGCAGGAACGGAAGTTTCTCGGGTTCAGCTTCAGCGCCGGTCCGGAGATCAAGCGCGTTATCGCGCCGAAGGCACTGGATCGGTTCAAGCGACGAGTCCGGGATATCACGCGACGAGCTAAGGGCGTCAGCATGAAAACCACGATAGAGGCGTTGGCTCCGTACATGCGGGGTTGGCGCGGCTATTTCGGATTCTGCGAAACGCCTGAAGTGTTGCTCGGTCTAACCCGCTGGGTTCGGTTGCGGCTCAGGGCAGCAATGTGGCGGCAGTGGAAAACACCCCGCCGTCGTCGTGAGGCACTGCTTGAACTCGGGGTGCGTTCGCGGCTGGCCAGCAATACCGCTGGCAGCGGACTCGGTCCCTGGTATCTCGCAAAGGCCAAGGCCCTTTCTGTCGGGCTTTCCAATGCCTACTTCAAATCGCTCGGCCTTCCTTCGCTGGTCGACGAGTAACGGCGTAACTTCTCGAACCGCCGTGTACGGACCCGTACGCACGGTGGTGTGGCAGGGGTCAGCGGGCAACCGCTGCCCCTATGCCGATTGAAGGGGGGCAGGTGGGGGCCCACTACCTTCTTTCGATGCTGGCTGAGGGCGAGCCCCGTGGGCTGCCCGGCACAAAGATCACCCGTACGCGCATCGGATGACAGACCACTCGATGACGTCATTGTCCATGGTCGATCGAAAAGGATCACCGCGCCGCGCAGGCAGAAACGCCAGACCCGCTCCGATTGCCCGCCCCGCTGAACCAACTTCCCTGGAACTTCGCGAAGACCAATTGACGCTGCAAAGCACTGATTTAATTTGTCTTATGCGATGGCTAGCAACTCCGAACTGCAAAAGACCAAATCCGCCCGAATCTCATTGATCCCACGCGCGTGCCGGGCACACTTCCCCTGTTGCCGCAAAGACCAGTTCCGGTTTCGGGCATACTCCAACTCAGTCCGCAGTCCGTGCGACCGGAGTTTCACCAACTCGACCGGCGGTGGGTGCATCTGCGATTGCGCGAGCCGCACCGTCAGCGCCATGTGCCGGGCGTCGCTGGCTGAAAGCGGCCAGCAGACCCCATCATCGTTAGTGGTTTCGAAAGACAACAGCTAACGCTATCTGGTGATCGACGGCCACAGACGCATCGCCCACTCCGGCAGCTGGGGCGCGACACTGTCGAAGCCACGGTCTGGCCGCTGAGCGATGCCGAAGCGCTGCTGTTAGCAGGTGTCGCGCCCGACCGTGCGTAAAGTCCTGCGCTCGAACTCCGCCAACGTGCTGGAGATCCAGCGGCCGGAGAAGGCCGCCTGTCATATGATGTTTTTGGTTCCGTCACCTTGCGAATTACCCCAACCCGCCGGGTTCATTAGCGGCACGGACAATTTTGTTAGGTTTCGAGCGTGGTCAATCGGATACACCTTGCCCGAGCTAATGATGTCGCTGCAACCAGCAAGGTTTCCGAGCATTCGTCCCGGACGCCTGGCCACTTGCCACATGTCTCGTCTTCAGTGCAGGGATAGACTTATTTAGGCCATGTAACCGCCATCCACAAATCGGTCATGCCGTTGTTGTCGCAGTAAAGAGTGTATGGGGCCGGCGGTGGACCCGACGGATCCACAACCGGCGGCAACGCGATATTCACGAGGCCGCCTGCCATCAGTCCCGTCGACGGATCGAGTTTCAGAGAATCCTTTTTCTCCGTGGCCGTATTGGATCCGTCGAAGAAGTCGACTGGGTTCGCATTGGTCATTTCCGCGAAGAACTCCACGCCGTGGACGCCGCTCGAAACGCCCGCGACAGCGCCCAGCTTCAGACCGAGCTTCGTCGCCCAGAACGGGAAGTGCCAGGGCAGCAGGTTAAAGGAGAGCGAAGCGACGGTTCCCGCGGCGGCGCTCTTAAACTTCGCCCATTCCGACGGAAATTCATGCCGCATCGAGAACATCCGTGTCGATCCCACCGTCTGCGTGGCCGCAATCTTCTTCTTGAGATTCGTGAGCGCGGCGGCCTTCAGCAACGCGCCGCCCTCGCGCGCTGTGTAGCGAAAGTGGAGAATCACGTCTGTGATGGTGTCGAAATCGAATTGCGGAACGTCGGACGGCAGTGTCAGTTGCCACAGGCTGATCACGCCCGAGTACTCGAACGGCAGATAACGCTCGTCGTGAAGATTGCTTTCAAACAGGCCGCTGTCCGCCTGTCCCGAACTGGTGACCACCGCCTGAATCGCGCCGTAATAGGAACTCAGATTTTTGGCGTCGGAATAGCCCGAGCCCTGGATCTGTGCACTCGACCGAATGGACCTGTTTTGAAGTGAAAGCGTGCAATTCACGCCCGTGTAGGGTCCGGTGACGCAAGGGATGGTGACAGCCACGGACTTGATTCGCCGGAAATAATGACCGGGCGCGTCGAGATCGAACAGCTCTTCGGGAATACTCACAAGACAACTCCCCGTGGCCCTTAGCCCGATCAGGGAAAGCGGCGCCATCTGAAGCAGGCTGATGTGTCTGGTGAGTTCATACTCGCGGACGTTGAGATCGTGGTACGCCATCTCCATGCTCTTGATGTCGTACAGCAGTTTTTCCCCGGCCAGCAAACCTTCCATGCCTTCGAGATAGTTGGCCTGAATATAGGTCAGGCTGGTGTCGCCCAGCTCGTGCTGCAGTGCCTGCTCGGCCTTTTTTGCAACGGAAAACGCCAACTGGAAGGCGTTGGAGTAGAGGTTCTGGATGGCGCCCTTCATCCACAGATAAAAGCCGATTGTGGTGGTCTTGCTGTAGTTCCCCTGCCCTTCGACGGCTATGGGCGAACCTTTCAGAAAGCTTTCGATATCGGCGGCCTGCTGCATCTGCACCAGATGGTTGTTGTATTATTTTTCGGCGATCGCCTCGCGTATTTGCGCGGCACGCAGTTGCTTCATCACCTGGTTGATTTCGCCTTCGGCCATATTGCTCTGGTACGTCCAGTCCTGTTCACGTCGCGAGAACGTACCCAGCTTTTCGTACAGGCGCGCCTGGTAGGAAAGTTGTTCGGCGCCCAACCGCACCGCGCCGGACATCATGGACATCATGGTTCCCAGCTGCACCCCGCCGAACGTGACATCGACGCCGCCGCCCATCGGCTGCACTTTGCCGCCAAACTGCGGAATGAGACTCAGTTCCTTGCCGAGCAGATCGAGCGCACCAGCCGCGCCCTGCTGATCCTGCGCCTGAGACATAGCGCTCAGCTCCGCCGCTTCATTCGAGCTGAGAGTTTTGAGTTCGCCGTCGCTTACGGAGGCTGAATTCTGTGCGATATCGACATTGATCGCGTCGAACTCCATCACGGGTTCGCCGGAGGCGTCGCTTTGCGAGAAGTTCAGACTCTGCAATCCCGCGGAATCGACAGGAGCGAGTGAAGGAACACTGATCTGGGAAGCGGTTCTGCCGAGAAGCTTCTGGTAGTAGGTATAGCGTTCGGTGGCATTCGCGAGCGATTGCTCCAGACCCTGGCGGGATTTTATGGCATCCTGCCACTGAGAGTACTTAACCACCTGCGCGAGGTTGGTCACGATTGAATCGTGCTGAGCGCGCAGCAACGAGAGCGCCTCGTTGTCTTCCTTCTCGAGAGCGGCCAGCAGACTTGAGCCCAGCGATTTGACTTCCTGGCAGATTTCGGCCGCTTTGGCGACCAGCAGCTGGAAACGCACCAGAGGCAGCGGCTGGTTCAGGCCGCTCACAATGGCGTTCACGTCCAGGCCTTCGGCCGCGGCCCGCACCAGCAGGGCGGGATCGATGGGCGGGTCGAACAGCGGAAGCTTCTGGTAAACCCCCTGAATGTTCAGGCTGTTGTGAATCTTGAAGAGGCGGGTCGCGACTGTGTCCCAATACTGCAGCAGCTGGTCGTTCTGAGGAATGCAGAAGAAAAGAGTCTGGCCGACGCTGGTCAGTGTGTTCATTCCCGTCGGGTCGACGGCAGGCGCGGGGGTTGGCCCGATATCGAACGGAATGTCCACCTCCATGTCGACGAGCGCGTTGCTGAACTGATCGAGATTAGGCCGAATGGTGGCGTAAGTCTGGGGCGCGGTGGATTGCTTCACCGGCACTACCTGAGGCTTCGGGCCCAGAATGTTGGCGGCCAGAACATAGATCTGAGTGGCCTCGTTGATGGTTTCGATGGTGTATTGCCTGAACAGGCTGTCGCCCCAGGCGATGAGGTTATCGAGGTAAGCCATCACGGTCTTCAGCATGTATGCGGTGGGCCGGTACTGAGCCACCGCGAAGGGCTCGAAGGGCGTGGCCGCCCAGGCGTTCATGGAATTGAGGGTGTCGGTCTGCAGCTGCGGATTTTGCCCGGTGGAAAGATTCAGCATGATCTGCTGAATCATTTCGACGTCGTCGTATTGGAACGGGCGAACCTTCCAGAAGCGCGCGGGCGTGGGGCCGCCGCTGTCGTCGGTGGGATCGAAAATGGTGTGAAACCAGTTCTGCGCGTCCTGAAATTGCTGGTTCTGGCTCAGGTGAATCGCGACCATCAATGGGATGTGAAAGAAAAGCTCCCAATTGTAGATGGAGTACGCTCCACTGATGGAGAAATCGAGATCTTTTACCGGATAAGGGGCGTTCACCAGCGCAGACGGATTGTAGGCCGTCGATGTAAATATCTGCTCGTACAGTTTTACCGGGCTTTGCTGCGGAAGGGGCAATCCGGTGCGCAACAGGATTTGCGTGTTTATGGGAAAAGTGACCAGAGTGCCATCCGAGAGCCACGCCGTGGTGCTCTTCGAGAGCGTCACCAGCGTCTGGTCCGGGAAGATCACCGCGGTCGCCGCCGCAATCGGGTTCGGCGCCGAGGCTCCGGAGGGAATTACGCTCGTACCCGCGGGCAGAGTCACGGCAACGGCGCTGTTAATCGAATTGGGAATCGAAATGGGCAGCCCGAGGGATACGGGGAGCGCGGCATTCAGAGTGGCGGCCGATCCGTCGGGATTTGAACGGCGAAGATGCGGGAATGGTGAATGCGAATTGGTGTATTCGAGTCCGGAAACGTCAGCGGAGCGCCGGCCAGCACCGGTTTCCCATTCGCGTCCAGGACCTGCGCGCCGCCTGTCACGCTCGACAAGAGGCCGCGTGTGCTGCCGGGAATGGACTGCAGCGATCCGTCCGGATTCGCCTGGTACAGAAGATTCATCGCCAGCAGATCGAAAACCGAGTCCGTCTCGCTGAGCGTCCGCGCGAGTTGCAGGACGTACGGGTGGAAATGCGGATAAAACTGATAGCTCAGGTTGAAGTTGTAAGTGGTGTAGGCCGGGGCCACCACCGGACCCCAACCCGTGATGAGGTTGAACTGCTAAACGACTCGCACGCCGGAGTCGACCGCGTTGTGAAAACTCGTGCTGAGACTAAGTGCCATGATTTTTTCTCCGATGATTAAGAGTCAGCCGATAACTGTACCGGAGGCCTGAGCCGCCGGACCGGAACTAATCTTTAGTAAGACTGCGCCGCCGCTGCCCAGTTCGGTCAAACGTTCCGTGGCCAGCTGGGTCGCATTCAGGCCGCCGGCGCTGCCGATCAGGGTGGATCCGAACCGCACCACAGTCGTTTCGGCGGCGACCGAATCCACATTAGGCCGGTACTGAACGAGTGTCTCCGGATCGGGTGAAGGAACGGGGCGGTAAGGAACCTGCGGTGTAAGCGTTAAGGCGGACCAGTATTTGGGACTGGTGATCGCAAGGTTGGGAATTGTCGGCCCGATCGCCCACTCGCGCCACCTCGTGATCGACGTCTCGTGGAGCGCCGGCTGAACAAAGAAGGTCAGTTCCTTATCGGCATTCGCATCCGCGGTGTCTTCATAAAAGAATGGGCTCGACACGGCGGCGAACGAGCTCATATACATGTTGTATCCGCTGCTGGTATCGATCCGAGGGACGTTATCGCACGGCAGACGGTTGTAAGAGTTCACCTTTTGCAAAATCGGCGACGTGGAAAAAACCGGGCGTTGTAATACGCCATTGATCGTGGTGAAGGACTTCGCATAGAACACGACGAGTTCCGGCACGCCAGGCGCAGGCACGTCGGCCGCGTATCCCACATCTTTCGACGCGTCCCAGCCCGCATATCCGTAGGGTGTATGATTGGGGGACTGCCAATAGCCCCCGCCGCAGGCCGGTTCGCTGTTTTTGCCCGTCAAACGAAACGCCTGATAGATACCGTCCATGTGGATTCGCACCGCGGTTTCGTCTCCACTCGAGTCGGTATCGATGGAGGCGCGAACGAACACGCCGCTGGTGGGATCGAAAGTGTCGTCGACGGTAAAGGCGGGGAACCGGTTGATGTCGCTCGACCTTCGCGGCGTCCATTTGCCCTGATAATATTCGCTCCAGTTCAACTGAATCTGCACGGTTCGATCGGGCTTGGAATCGACCACCAGCGGCGCGAGATCGCCGAAGTGGAGATCGGTCAGCTTAGTGGCGGGAGATGCGGTGTCGGCGCTGGCCTGGGATGCCACGGAAGCGGGCACGGTGGCGCCGCGAATGGCGAATGTCAGCCAGAAAATGTTGAGGCGTCCGCGCCAGATCGCGGCCACGATGTGATCGCCTTCGATGTCGGGCGTTACCGGGACCCAGCCGGCCCACACTCCGTTCGAAAAAGTCCGGTAGAAGTACTTCATCGGTTTGCCGTGGTGGCGGCCGATCACATGGAGCGTGTTGGTGGTGGAAGGATCGGCGGGGTCGGGCGCCTGGTTGAACATGGTCACAATGTCCAGACGGGCGCGCGTATCCAGACCCTGCAGGTATTGCGTCACGGCCTGCTCGACCAGATCCTGGGTAACATTGCCTTGCAGAAGCGTTCCCTGCAGGGCCTGGAAGAGGTCGGTCGCGTTCTCGCGGAACTCGGGAATCAGTTCTCGGGCCACAGGAAGATTTCGCGATTCGCCTCCCATACGCGGTATCGCTTCATCCACTCCCAGCGGTTGGCGTCGAGGATGGATGGTTTCACCTGAGGCTCCAGGTTCAAAAGGCAGCGCTGGATGAACGTCTGGACGGAGGAGAGCGCCAGCCGGATCCGTGAGGTCTGCACTACGGGCTCCATGGCGGGATCCACCAGGAAATATTCAAACAACCCGTTGGTGTCGGTGGCGCCGAATTTCTGAATGGCCGGCAATCCGAGAATGTACGCGCAGAGAGCATCGCGCTTCTTCTGCCGCAAGGGATCGAACACGGATTGCGCGACGGGCCGCCATTGATCCGGTGTGTACTGCGATTTGACGGCATTGCGCAGCGCGGCGGCGATGGCGAAGCCCGGGTCAACCGCCGCCGACGTGCGCGAAGTGGCCACGATCGCGGTGGTTTGCTTCAACACCTGTGGCTGAACGCCCAGGCTCTGGACCATTTGCAGCGCGGCCCATAGACGCGCAAACCCAATCTCATTCACCAGCGGCGCACAAGTGAACTGAAGGCTGGTTGCGGTGGTAGCGGTTTGAATCGCGGCAGGTCCCCATAGTTGCTGAATGACGGACTGGATGGTGGGCAGGTCGCGCCGCGTGACGTTGGCGAGCGTCTGAAACAGGTTGGCGGCGGCCCATGCCGCAAGTTGAGCGTTCGACGTCACGCCGGAGGGAAGCGGTGTGAGAGGAATGGTTTGCCGGGCACTCTGAAAGACCTGGATCAGGCTGTCGGTGCCTCCGGCCGGTCCATTGCGCAGTTGCGCGTAAGCGGCCAGCCTGAGGAACTGTCCGAACAAAGCCTGCGCTTTGGCGACGGAATAATCGGAGGTTTGGGTGGGCAGAGCGTTGAAGCCGACCATCCCGAAGTCGCCCGCATGGGCGATGAAAAAAAGAACTTCGGCTTCGTCGAGACCGAATCCCTGAATCAACTGCAACGTCTTTGCCAGGAGAATCCCGGAGCGGGTGTAGCGTTGAACGGATGTTTCCGGATAGAGCGTGAGGTTTCCGAGCGGGCCACTGGGAAGCTTCTCGCCCTGCACCAGTAACTGACCGTCACCGCCGCTCAGATTCTGCAAATCGAGCGTGAAATGGTATGGGACGCCGGCTTTGAATTGTGTGTAACCGGAATAAGGAAACGTGACAGGAGTTCCCACGGGCGCGCCGGCGGTGAGCGCGAGAGGCGTCGAAAGAAAATCGAACTGAAGCGCGGCGGTTGCTGTGGCATTGGGGAGTACGGCCGTGAAGGAATACGGTCCATCGGCCGGGACTTCGAGATAACCCTCGAAACGGGCGCTGTTGACGCCGGCGGGCCGGGCGGGATTCGTAGCCGCGTCGGTATTGGCGGCGGTAACTGTCGCCGAACCAAGCACACCCGCGCTCGCCTCGAGATTTCCGGAATAATACGTGACGGTCAAGCCGTTGTCTCCGGCGGCGATGAAGCCGTCGAGAAGCGGAACGGCGGGCGCGGGCGGCTGCGTTGGGTCGGCGAGCACCTGGGTGTTCGTCAGGAGCGTGTTGACAAGCGACGGGTTCGCGCTCAACTGTGCGACCAGGTTACGGGAAATGGCCGGTGCGATCAGCTGCGTCTGCAGATAAGGCAACACCCGAGCAGCCAGCGTAGCCCGCAACCCGGCGGTGGGCGGCGGGGCGGCGAACAGCGTGTCGAAGTCGGCGGGCTGCAGGAATCCCGTCGATTGTCCCCCCACTGAGGTTTGCTGCAGATAATTTCGGAAGAAGGTAAGAGCCTGCGTGTGGACGTCCTTGAACAGGTTCTGAAGCACTGTTTGCTGCGTTGCCGTGATGGTCCCCGCGGTCTCGAGCGCCGCCAGTTGCGCGGTCAGCGCGGTCATCACCGCGGTCACGGGGACACCCGTCAGCGTCAGCGTCTGTGTCGTCAGAACAGGATCGTAGGTAAGCTGCACCACGGGCTGACCGGAAAAAATGCCGTCGGGAATCGCGGTCGCGGCGACAACCGGCGTGGCCGTGTATTCGATGCTCCCCGACCACATACCCATGAACGTCGCGGCCACATCGGGCGGAAAAAGCTGCGACATGCTTTGGCGAATAACATCGTCGGTAAATGTGGTGGGGTCCGTCGGCACCGCGGTCTGGCTTTGGATTGCGTGTATTACGGCCGCGAGCGCGCGGATCTGCTGCATCACAGCGTCCGGATCCGGCGCGTACGGTCCCGCCGGGTCTACGATTTTATGGCAGAGCAGATATTGAAGATCCGTTATCGTGAAGGCGCTCGTCCGGACCATCGCGACCTGATTGCAGAATTGAATGGTTTCGCCCCAGGGGCGATCGTCTTTAAGGCTCGCCATTGGCGCGGCGGCAAGCGAATCGAACGGATTCACCGGATTAAAGGGCACCGCGTTCACGGTGTCCGGACTGAGCTGCTTGAGCGCGATGAGGTCCTCGACGGAAAGCTGCAGGCCCTGCGACAGCAGCGCATAGCGATACAGCAGGGACACATTGGCCATGGTGAGTGGCGCGGACGAAATATCGAGGGCGTTGTCCACCAGGATCGCCTCCACGTCGCTCGACGCGATTCCTAGCGCGCCCTGAATAGCCGGCACGTGATTGCCCAGCAAAACAAAGCCATTGGGCACGTCTTCCGCGGCTTGGCCGGCCTGCCACCGGAAGGGAAGGTATTGGCTGTGGGTGGAGTCGAAACAGCAGAGATACTGTCCCACCGGATTGTCGAAGATCGGATCGTTATTGAGAACCGCGGCCGTGAGAAAAAGCTGCGCGTAAAGCGGGTTCACGCCCGCCGAAGGCAGTACGGACCAGAGGGGCAGAATGGCGGCGATCCCGTACGGGCCGGGCTGAAGCATACCGAACAAGGTGTTGAGATGAGCAAGATAGATGGACGCGCTCGCCATTGCCTTACTCAGGTCGGCGCCCAGAGCGGGATCGTTCGGCGCCGGCAGCCAGGGAGTGAGGAACGACTGAAGCGCGCGATCCACTTCGCCGATGTTCCATCCCAGCTTCTTCCAGATGCGAACGAACAGATTCAGCTTCAGGAAATCCAGACTGCCGGCCGCGTTGCCACCCGCGTACGGAAGACTGGTGTGTTGAAAGTCGCAGGCGTTCTGCGAAGGAGCTTTCAGCACCAGCACGGAATTCGAATAGCCCGCCGTGAGCAGGCTGTTGAACCAGTTTTGCAGCGCTTTGGGATCGGAGTTCGGGTAATCCCGCTGCATCGACGCCTGCAACTGAGCCTCGAAAGCCGATTTCTGAGCCGCCGTAAGCGGGGGTGCATTGTAGCCGGGCTGCGCGTAGCCGGCGGCACCAGTGCGAACGACGGGATGTCAGTGGGCAAACCCGTCCGGTAGAGGGCATACAATACGTCCGAACCAATTCCGCTGGTGGAAGACAGCCCTGCCGCGGTGGCCGCCAGCGCCAGCAGGCGCGCATCCCAGTGGGTGGATGAGCTCAGCAGCGTCAGGTCCTGCTGGGCGCCGCTCTCCTGAGCGCTGGCCAGATTCTGTACGCCTTTGCCGCCGATCGCGGTCTGGACATCCGCCGAAAGTCGCTCGAACTCGGCGGCCAGCGGCTGAACGCTTGCGGGTGCCACAAGGTTCAGCACCTGCTGTACCGGAGCGTTGTAAATCCGGGACGAAATCGCGGTTTCTCTTCCTTGTGAATCCACCGCGCGGACTTCCAGGTTCACGATCGATGCCGTCGGCTTGTAAGGCAGCGAGTAGACTCCGTTGGCGTCGGTTTTCGCCTCAACCAGCTTGGTGGCAGCGCCCCCGTAAGCGATGGAATAGAGGCGCGCGGTGAGGCCGTTTGCCGGCAGCCCGTAATCCATCGCGATCTGGCCGGCGACCGAGGATTGATCCGTGCCGGCAAGCACGGCCGCATTGTTCAACATGGCCAGCGTCGCTTCGTCGACGCTGCCGGTGGGCTGCAGTTTCGAAGCGAACTGGAACTGTTTGACGGCCTCCGCGGTAGCGGGGCCAAATACGCCCGCGCCGCTTTCCGCCGCCGCAATCGCGAGACCCGGTTTGGCGAGACCGGACTGGAGGGCTTTTACCTGATCGCCCTGCGAATTGATGCCTAAGACGCCTGTACTTGCCATGTCGACTCCTCTTCGAAGTTTGATGTTCAAGGCACGCATGAGTGCCGTTCCCGCCGCCGTCAATTACTCGGACGATTGATTGCTCCAAAACCGAATCTGATGCCGCCGCCCCATCCGCCATTTAGGAACCCTCCCGTGCCGCCCGATGCGGCGACGTTCGGGAACGCCTCGTGTTGAAAGTAAGGTTCCACGCTAAAGGCATAATCGCCCCCCGCCCACTGGAAGCCGATGCCCAGCGATTCGGTGACCGAGAAAGGTATCTGCACTACGTGTTCGACCTGTGGGTGGACGTCTGGCGCAGAAAGTGTGCGCGAGGCGACGTGGTTGTCGTCCGGTACGCCGACGACAATGTCATCGGTTTCCAGCACCTGGCCGACGCAGACCGGTTCCTGACGGAATTTCGGGAGCGGCTGAAAAAGTTCGGGCTGGAACTGCACCCGGATAAAACGCGCCGGATTGAGTTCGGGCGGTTTGCCGAGATCAACCGGAACAAGAGAGGAGAGGGAAAGCCCGAGACGTTTGATTTTCTGGGATTCACGCATATCAGCGGGAAGGACCGGAATGGGAGTTACGCGGTGAAGCGCAAAACGATCAGCAAGCGGATGCGGAGCAAACTGCTGGAAATCAAGCAGCAGCTTCGCAGGCGCATGCATGAGCCGGTTGCGGTAAACGCCAAATGGCTTCGATCAATCGTGCAGGGCTACTTCAACTACCACGCAGTACCGGGAAACACCGACAGTCTGTCCGCATTTCGCTACCGGGTCATTCGCCTCTGGAGGACCATGTTGATCCATCGGGGTCAAAAGCACCACCTGACGTGGGCGCGGATGCAAAAGCTGGCTAATCGGTGGCTTCCCCAACCGCGCGTTCTCCATCCATACCCCCGAGTTCGCTTTGACGCCATACATCCAAGATAGGAGCCTCATGCGGTAGTGCCGCCCGTGGGGATCTGTGCGGGGGGTGCCGGGTGACCGGCATCCCTACCGCGACCGTGGCGGAACTCAATGAAGACTACATCGCCAAAATGGAGGACGTTCTGGAAGTCTACGAGCGGCCTTACAATCCGCAGGAGCCCGTAGTCTGCCTCGATGAGAAGCCAGTCACGCTGCATGCCGACGTGCGCCCCGCCTCACCGGCCAAACCGGGCCGCGAGGCACGACAGGACAACGAATACGAGCGTCGTGGTACCGCCAACATTTTCTGCGCCGTGGAGCCGAAGGCCGGCCGTCACTTCACCTCCGTCACGCCTGACCGCTCCGGATTCGAATTCGCCAAAGTGGCCTTCGAACTGGCGCTTCGGTACCCGGCAGCCGACACGATCCACCTGATTCTGGATAACCTCAACATCCATCGCCGCAAGTCCCTGACGGACCTGCTCGGCAACGAAGTCGGCACTGAAGTCTGGAATCGCTTCACCGTGCACTACACACCCACTCACGGAAGCTGGCTTAATCAGGCTGAAATCCAAATCGGAATGCTCGCACGGCAGTGCCTCGGCCGCCGCCGCATTCCCGACCTCACCACTCTGCAACGTGAAACCCGCGCATGGAACCGTCGCGTGAACCGCGCTCGCGTCAAAATCAACTGGAAATTCGATCGCCGAGCCGCTCGACGCAAGTTCCACTACAAAAGAAAATCTTCCACGCGGTCAAAGACCTAGGGCAGTGTCCAGGAAATAAGTGGACACCTTCCTGGTCGGGCGTGGCGCGGCCATCGCTGCGCTTGGCCTTCTTGTGGTTACGAGACAAACGCGGACGACGGAAAACGATCGTCCGCGCCACGATGTGTCCAGTTATTTCCTGGACACTACACCAGTTAATTCCCTGGAGTCGCTCGGCTTCCTCTCGGTGTTCAAAGCCTACCATCAGATCGTCAGCGTACCGGAAGACAATGACGATCGGGAAGTTCGCATTTCCTTCAGCAAGTGACGTCCAGTGCAGGGACAGGCGACGGTTGGATCCTTCAATGCGCATTGTTCCGGGAACCGATTGCGCAGCATTGCGGTACAAAACAAAAAGCCCCCGGCCTGTGCCGGGGGCTCTTGCTCGTGCAGCAGGGTTGCTGCTTACCGGCTGGCCTGGAGGCTGGCTCCGCCACTAGGGCCGCTCGCAGGGCCGCTGCCAAGGACGTCACCGCTGGAGACAAGCTTGACCCAAAGCGAACCGTTGCCTTTGTAGTACGAGGTGGCACTGGCCTTGCGAAGTGCATCCAGGCTGCTCTGCTCCGTACCCGACGCTGCAGTGGTGAATCCCGGCAGCTCGAAGATCACCCACGAGCCGCTATCCAGTTCCTTCACGCTGAGGTTCAGGGACGGCCTTTCGGTGGTCACCTTGATCTCGGTACCCGCTCGTACGTTGGTTTCTCCGGTGACGGAAAATTCCTTGCCATTGCGGCTGAGAACGACTGGCGGCCCCGCAGGTGCAGCAGCGCCCAGGAACCCGTTTCTCGGGCCGACGACAACAACGGCGCCACCCCTGCCAGCGCCAGCTCCGCCGCCAGGCGCAGCAGCTACCGCAGCCCCGCCTCTACCGCCAGGCGCAGCAGCCTGCGGGAGCCGCCGCCTCTGCCACCGCCACCGACCGCCGACCCACGCCCGCCGCCACCGCCCGCCGCCAACAGTCATGCGCCCGACGTCGCCCTTGCACACGGCAGCGTTCCAGGTGGGCTTGATCTCGCAGGCGTCGTCGATGGCGATTGCGTCGTTTGCGTCGTTGATGAGAATGTAGGAATTGGGGACACCGCTGACCGAGCCGTCCTTGTCGTGGAACACCGAGGTCTGATAGCTCCCATTGCCGTAATCATCGTTGCTCCACTTATACTCCATCGGCGGGAAATACACCGGCTTGGCGTTGATGAATTTCGCGCGCTGTACGGTGTTGTTGGAGCTCATTCCGAAGCTGGTATACAGCAGGTAAGAGATCGCTCCCGTCTTGCGGGTGGCGTTGTCCTGGAAATTCACGAAGGTGTCATTGTCCAGTTCATGATGGTAATCGTAGAACTCGTAGGCGCGGATCGGGAAATCCGCGATTTCGGGCTCCGGCAAGCTGCGGCCGTAAGCCATTTCCGCCGGCGTCTTTGGGGTTGCCGATGTTCTCGGTTTCGCCCACGAACAGCGAGTCAACCACCCGTGACGTAAAGGCGGAACGACCGGAGTTGCCGGACGCATGCGTGTAGCCAATGGCGTTGTCGGCCATCTTCAGGTTCTTGTACACGTGCATCTCACCGCGGCTCCAGATGCCGCTATTGCGGTTCTTGTAGCTGGTGAAATCCTCGATGACCGACTCCACTTGAGGGCCGTTCGCGTCAGCGGGATTGACGAGGGAAATATGCCCGCCGACGGCGAAATGGCCATCGGGCCTGGGGCCGCGGTCGAACATGAAACCGTCAAAGTTCGAATGGGAGGTGTTGCCCTTGAACTCCCGCACCTGGGTTCGGCGCGGCCAGGTTGTCTTGCTGATCTCCGTGCCTTCGAACTTACCCGTCGGATGCTCCGGCAAGGCGAACCAGAAACCTGTCGAGTCGGACCCCGCGGCCACGTTGTCCCGGTAGATATTGTCCGGATTGGTGATCCAGAAAGTCGACGCCGTGTTGTCGGAGGGAAGCAGGATATCCTTGGCGTTCTGGCCGGCCGAATCGAAGTTCGTGGCGGCCGACTGCTCCGAACGGGGCGAGGTTTGTCGCGACGCACGGCGCGTCCGGATGACACTTGGTGAGGATCCCCAGGTTGTGCACGAACTGGTTGCCGTGCTCCACGGCATCCTCCAGGAAGAAGCAGTGACCAATGTTGTTGTAGGTCACGTTGTTTTCAATGTCCAGGTCATTCGTGCCATGCACGGTCACGCAGCGGCTGTAGGTGTCGTGAATCGCCGAGTTCTTGATGTACTGCCCCTGCGCATCGCCGATCAGATGCCAGTGGATCGGATACCGCGCCAGATGCATGTTCTGACCCATGCGATTGAGCTCGACGCCATCGACAAACATCTTGCTCCCGTTCATCGCCATGATGTGGCCGCCAAAGAGCGTCTGGTCTGCGTCAGGCGAAGCCTGGACGACGATATTGCGCGACAGCATGCCGACTTCGCCGCGTTCATCCACGTCGAAGGTGATCTTGCCGAAGTGCATGTAGTCCAGTTTCTTGTCGAGCGTGATCGTATTGCCACGGATGGCGGCAATGGTTCGCCGCTCTGCCTGATGGGGATCGAAATCCGTGGACGCGAGGACAATCATGTCGCCGGCCCGCCAGCCAGCGGCGTTCAGGACTTCAATCGAGTTGCTGCCTGCTTCGGCGGTCTTGGACAGCTTCGTCCAGGAGTTCGTCCGGTTACCGTGCAGGTTCAGGGTTCCGCCCATGAGCATGATCCCGCGGTCACTGCGGTCATTCGTTCCACCGATTCCACTCATATCTTCGTCTTTGACGTTGTCGGTGAGGGTAATTGTCGCCTTGCGCGTGTGGGGTTTGGCTTCCGTGCCAATTTCCAACTCCCCGTGCACCATGATCCACTCGGTGGTCAGTTCGAGATCTTTGTTATCTGCGAAGCTCAGTTTGCCGTTGATCGTCAAACTGCGCAGCGGCAGCGGGCTGACATCGAGGACAACGTTCATGTCCTTTCCAATGGTGACAACGGCGTCTTTGCCGGGCACCTTCTTGTCAGGCCAGGTGGCTGCATCGGACCAGCGCTTTGCGCTGGCCGGTCGAAGTCTTTTGCTGCGCCTTAAGGACGGCATATCCGCCGAGGCCTAAAAAGGCTGGAACCAGCAACGAAAGGAACAAGAGTAGAACGTTTTCGCATCGTTAAATCTCCGTGATCGATCATGTTACGCTACTTTCTCCCGCGAGGATCGAAGGACGTGTAGCAAGGGAAAAGTTTACACCTATCGTCGGCCGGACAATATCCTCTGGTTCCAAGCGGATGGGTTTTGCGGAGCGCAGGGCTGAAGGGATCTGGGCACGGCGGTTCGGACGCCAGAGCATCCAATGCGCCGGATGCTGATTCCTTCCAGTCACGATCTGGCGTATCTTGTTGAGCCACTGGCCATTCACCCTGGCCCAACAGAACCTTCCGAGACATGGATTACACTTTTTCGCTCCGCGGAACGCGGCGACTGAGAGCGGCAATGCGGGGATAGAGATTGGATAGAGATAGTGCTCGGCGAGCGCTTCCCTGGTTAGCCCTCTCTCCGAGTGGCGCGGTTAACCAGCTAATCTCTGCCCATTTTTTGGGTGGTTCGAAGGCATGGACTTGGCAGACCCATCCTGGTGAGTCGATTGGCAAGGCGGCCTGGATGGCGGCGCGAAGCGTCCTCCGGCTGTGTACGACGAAACATCTCCAGGACGTGTTGTGCAGCGTGGAGTGCTTCGACAGGGCTTGGCAGACCAACCTGTGCGGAGTTCGCCGGCTTCGGCTGGGGTATGAGGTGGCGAGGCTGGGAGCGAGCCTGCTGATATTCGCGTTGCACGTCAGGCAATGCGGCTCCGAGATAGCGCATGGTCATGTCCGGCGAACTGTGTCCGAGGAACTTCATCATGCCGGGGAAGCTCACGCCAGCACGGAGCATGAATGTGGCATCCGTGTGCCGGAGTTGGTGCGGGACGATCCGTGCGGGGATTCCTGACGCTTCGGTGATCTCGTGCAGGTCATCGTGACGAAGTAGATGCACCAGGTCGGGCATCTGTTCGTTCCAGGCCAACTCTTCGAGAATATGTCGCAGGCGGACAACCTTGTTGACATGCGCGGTTGACATGGGCGGCCAGAAACGCTGAAATCGCCAGGCCAGGGCGATTCTGTCCAGAGTGCGCCGCTCCGCTTTGCCCGGCGGCACCGGATCCCGGGGTCCTATTGTCCCCTTCGGTTCAGCTCACGGAAGAGCCAGGCGCGGGCCAGGCTCCAATCCCGGCGAATAGTACCTACCGATACATTGAGCGCTTCGGCGGTTTCCTCCAAACTCAGGCCCCCGAAGTAGCGCAGTTCGATAACCTTGCTCTGCCGGGGAGCGATCCGTTCCAGATCTTGCAGTGCATCGTCGATCAAGAACAGGTCAGTTTGTTCCGGCAAAGTGGCGCCGTCGACCTGGGAGAGCGAAACGGCCACGCCGCCGTCGCGCTTGGCGCGCCCATGGGAACGGGCGTAGTCGACGAGCACGCGCCGCATCATGTTGGCCGCCACGCCGAAGAAGTGCGCCCTGTCAGCCCATTACACGCCTTTCCAATCGACCAGCTTCATGTAAGCTTCATTGACCAGGGCGGTGGCCTGCAAAACGTGGCCCGGCCGCTCGCCCGCCATATAATGCGCGGCGAGGCGATGCAGTTCCTCCTGGACGTGCGGTGCCAGAGCCTCCAATGCCTGCTGATCGCCGTGACCCCAGGCAACCAGCAATTGCGTGGTATTAGCTTTGGACTGGCGCATCATTGCTTCATTCTGCAAGGTTTGTCTCCGATAGTGCAAAGCTGCGTTCAAGAAACCCTCCGCTACCGGCGCGGGATTACATCAGCCAAGTGGCTCATGCTCTCCGCGCGGGTCTCCTCGGAACCGGCGAGGAGCACTCCGAGCAGCAAATGCGCACGCACATTATCGGCCTTGAGGTAAAGAGCGCGGCGAGCCCACTGCTGGGCTTCGCGCAAATCCCCTAAAGTGAATAATATCCATCCGAGGTCGGATTGCCAAGTCGAGGACTCGGGGTCGAGCCGAATCGCCGTGCGGAACTCGTCTGCGGCTTCGCGCAGCCGTACGAGGTGGAAGTATTGAACGCCCAGTTCGCCATGAGCATCTCCGTAGTCCGGATCGATGGCGACGGCTCGTTCCAGGTCCGTTGCCGCGGCTTCAAAGTCGGACCGGCGGCCGCGAGCGGCTCTCTTGCGGGCGCGTTCGACGAGTTTGAGCGCTTCCCCGGGAACTTTGTGTCGCAGATTCGCGGCCGAAATCGTGCCAGTGGGGGTTGGGCGCGGCACAGCCCTCCGCGTGCCCGCCTCGGAAGCTTCTGTCGAACCCTGGATCTGGGACCCGCTCAACTGGACTTTAGAGGGCTGGTCATCTTGCACCTGCTGGTCTTGCACCTGCTGGAAGAGAGGGTAGAGGCTCATCACTATTCGAGCTACAGGGATCATCATACTGAGCAAGGCGCGCTTCGGGCGCCGAAGTGCTAACAGGCTTCCGCGCACCCTGCGTGCCCTGAAGCTACCGTCTTCCGAACGTATAATTGCTCCATGGCCGTGGTCGTGACCCCGGAACAGTGGCAGCGTATTGAAAGCCTCTACCACGCGGCGCAGGCGCAAAATCCTGAGGACCGCGATGCGTTTCTGGATCGCGAATGCGCCGGCGATGCGGCGTTGCGGGCGGAAGTGGCATCCCTGCTCGAGAATGCTCCCGAGACGGACCTGGTTCCAGTCGGTCCCACGGAGGCGGGTCCACGGCTCCAGGAGGGCAGTTTGCTGGGGCCCTATCGCATCGAAAAACGGCTGGGGGCGGGCGGCATGGGCGAGGTGTTTCGGGGCGTCGACACACGGCTAAACCGTCCCGTCGCGATCAAGCAGTGCCGGGCAGTCGTCAGCTTGCGCTTCCGCCGTGAGGCGCTGGCCCTTTCGGCGTTGAACCATCCGCATATTTGCACGCTTTACGACGCCGGCGCCGACTTCATCGTGATGGAACTGGTGGAGGGTGAAACGCTCGAAGCTCGTTTGAAGCGCGGGCCGCTGCCGCCGGCCGAGTCAACAAGCTTGGCGCACAGATCGCTGACGCACTGTCGGCCGCACACGTCAAGGGCATCGCGATCTGAACCCGGCCAACGTGATGGTGACTCGAAACGGAGCAAAGGTCCTCGACTTCGGTCTCGCAGCCATGGAGGGGGAGGCGCTTACGCAGGGGTTGCCCGTCATGGGTACGCCGGCATACATGGCTCCCGAACAGCACCAGGGCAGAAACGCCGGCGCGCGGACCGATATCTACGCCCTCGGCCTGCTGCTGCATGAAATGGCGACCGGCAAGCGCCCCGTCATGAAGCCGGGTGAATCTGCCGAGGTCGATGGGTTGCCCGGGCCATTAACGCACATCGTGCAGCGATGTCTGCCGGACGATCCACAGACGCGTTGGGAAAGTGCATGCGAGGTGCGCGCCTTGCTCGAATGGTCCTCACAGACGCCCAAGCCGGCTGTGTCCTCGCGCGCGTTTCCGTGGAAGTGGCTCGCCGTGGCCGCGCTACTTGCTTTGGCCGTTCCGGTCGCATTGTATTTGCGTGGGTCGCCTCCGGAGCCGCCATTTTCGACGCGATTTTCTGTCCCCATCCCCGGTGGGTCGCCGCAGGACGTCGGATTCGAGCTATCGCCAGATGGAAAAAACCTCGCGATCACTGCTTATCAAGACGCCGACCGTTACCTGTGGATTCGCCCGATCGACTCGCTCGAAGCCCGCCTGATCCCTGGCAGCAAGGGTGCGTCCGGGCCGTTCTGGTCGCCGGATGGGTTGGAAATCGGATTCATCGCTGGCGGCAAGATTTCACGCGTCCGGCTTGCCGGGGGTACTCCCTTTGTGATCTCCGATAGGGGATCATCCGTCGGTACCTCTTCCTCCTGGAGTTCGCGCGGAGTGATTCTATTCCAGGGCAGGGGCACGAGTGGTCTATTATCCGTACCCGCCACAGGGGAAGGCGCGGCGCTACCAATCGAGCGAGGGGCTTTGCCTTTTTTTCTTCCCGATGGCCGCCATTTCCTATACTCGAACGGTCCGCGCCCAGAGGAAAGCGGCGTTTTTGTCGGTTCCTTGGTCCCTTGAATAAGGCGACTCCGGTTCACCTCCTGGACGGTATGACTCGCGCCCTTTACCAGCCAGCCCAGGATGGTCAGGGAGGGAATGGTCACGGATTCGTCCTGTTTCGAAGCGGCGGGCGGATCATGGCACAACGCTTTGATCCGAATGCGCTCAAACTGTCCGGCCCCGCGATTCCTTTGACGCGCGAGGGCGAGATTGATGTGCCAGGATATGGCGCGGATACCCTGCTTTCGGTTTCGGCCAACGGAATTCTCGCCTATCAGGCAAGCTCCAGCGAGCGATTGACATGGGTGAACCGCAAGGGCGAACCAGTGGAGGTGATCGGGCCGCCGGGAAAATTCCGTAATTTTCGCCTTGCTCCGGATGGGAAGCATCTTGCCGCCGATCTGATGATATTCGACGGAGCGGACCAGGCTCTGGAAATCGCCCGGTACGATTTGCAGAAAGAGGCACCCATGAGCGGATCACCTCGCACCCGGCTGCCGATATTCCTTCCGGTTTGGGCGCCGGACTCGAAGCGCATCGCGTTCGCATCGATCCGGCTCGGCAGTTGGGACCCGTGGGTCACTACGGGGCCCGACCAGGAGAAGCTGGTCTCGCAACATGGCGCCCTCGCTCTGGTCGCTCTACGACTGGTCCCCCGATGGTCGCTTCCTGCTCTGGCAGGGCAATCAGGACCTGTGGATCGTGCCCCTTTCTCCCAGCGAGAAGCCCTACGTCTTCGCAGGATCACGCTTCAACGAAGCGGGCGGCACCTTCTCTCCCGATGGCCGGTGGATCGCATATTCTTCCAACCAGTCGGGACGGGATGAGATTTACGTGAAGCGATTCCCCGATAATGGCAGCCAGGCCATTCCCGTCTCCACTGCGGGAGGCAGGGAACCCGCCTGGCGCCGGAATGGGCATGAGTTGTTCTACTCGGCTGACGACGGGAATCTCACCGCCGTTTCCGTGAAGCTCGGCGAAACTACCGCGGAGTTCGGCGCGCCGCTGAGCCTGTTTCGGGCGCCGCCCCACGGGGTTTGGCGCCGGAATTACGAGGTGTCACCCGACGGGCAGCAATTCCTGGTGACCCGTTCCACACCAGGTAGCGCCACCATTACCGTGGTGACCAACTGGCAGTCCCAACTTGGGAAATAGACTCAATTGTGCCTGCGGTCACATAGGCCACGCATCTTCATGAACTGGCGCCAAAACAGGAGTATGTTACCGAGGTGTTCTTTCCCGGTGGGATAGTCGGCCGCCTCGATGCGGGCGCCAGCGTTGCGCAACGCCTCTATCATGGCGAGGTGGAGGTGGCATGAACAGATCGGCGATACCCTCCAGGAGGATGGCATTCTCGACCGGCTGATTTCCATAACGCCCATCGGATCGAGAATGCGTGGTGATTCCGCGCGGAAAAATTGAGGGAAGCCGAGCGTCTGGCTGGTTATAGAAGCCGCCCGAGAATGTGCATGTCCCAGGGTTCATGGGTGGGTGGGGATGGGTACTTCGAGGTCACGACAAAGAGTTCTTGAAACCTGACGGGAGGATCTACTTCGCGGGGGACTTTCGCAGTCACTGACGGTGTGGCGGGCGCCGTTCTGTCGGCACAACACGCCGCCCGGATGATCGAAGAACATGGGTGGGCCAAGCTGGCGTGATCGCTCACGTGCGTTTTCCGGCCTCGCCTGCCACCTTGCGCGCAAAGCTCTGCGATCCACTCCTTGCACACCGATGCGTTGACGGGATACTGTCCGGTGGTCCGGCGCTCGGAGAATGGCGCGCCTTAGGCGTCGTTCGGCCATTAGTCCCGTGAAGTCCGGGTCACGCCAACTTGACGGATAACGCTAGGTCCAAACGCGCAAACTGTCCATCTGGACCCGCCGGGCGGATTCGCGTCGCGATGCCGACTTAACGTTCCGTATGTGGCCTTACAGTTCTGAGTGGCCAACGACGCTTTCAGAGGGAGAAACCGCGGATTGTGATCAGGATCTGCTGAGGTCATTTAGCGGTTCAACTCTCCGACGACTCGTGATATCATTTGCATCGCGACACCACCGCTGCACATCGAGGGAGCGCAGATAAGGAGAAGGGCTGACATGGCGTCCGGATCTCAAGTATCGGAATTCTTGAAGAGAGCGAACACAGATAAAAAGCTCATCAAGAAAATTTACCACGTGCTGGAAAAACATGGAAAAGCCCAGGCGGAAGATATCCTCAGTCTCGCCCGCGAGGAAGGCTTTTCTTTTACGACAGCCGAATTTGAAGAGGCTGTATTGAAGGACGTGGATCAACAGTTCAGCGCGACCAAAGAAACAGCAACTCAGCCCGCTGCGAAACCAAAACCTCCGCTCAGTTCATGTGCGCGGGGCTGCCTGAGCTGGACGAGAAATTACTGTCCAATCGAATTTGAGTAGCTCTGTCCAACATTGTCCCTTGCATGATCGCGTGAAAGACGATTGGCTTCAGAGCATAGCTCTTCGATCTACCCCGCTCTGGGACCGACCTGCGCTTTTGGCTGCTGAAACCGTTGACGAACATCGGGCGCAAGCCCGCTGGAAACGCTGGTCGATGGTATTAAACGGCGAAGAAGCGTTGGAAAAACGACTGCGTGCAACAGGCTCTTCGACCGCGAGCACACAGAGACTCCTGGGCGCGTCGTGGTCCGGCATTCGACAGCAACTGCCACGATGGGCGCAGACTTTTGATGAAGTTCGCCGCGTGTCTCACGAGATATCGAATACCGCAAGCGAAATTCTCGAGGACCGGTGTTTCGAAACGGCACACCCCGTGCCGTTCCAGGAGGTGCTGATCCCTCTTGTCGCGCACGGCCGTAAATCGTTCGCCGAAAAGAGCGGTACTGCTAAAACCGTTCTAAGCGACACCGCGATAACCGGATTGGAGCGGCAACTGCTGACTCATCTGAGCTTCATCGCTAACTTAGCGATTGGCCGAGAGTTCTACGAATTCCGTTTCAAAAGCGCGCCCGCCGCGGCGTTTGCGTTTCTTTGGGACCGTAAAACCCCGGGACGGACGATCTACACAGAATTTGTTCGCCATATGCGTTGCGGCGGTTTCGACGCATTCTTTGAGAAGTATCCGGTACTGGCACGGCTTTGTTGTCAGAGTGTCGATCAATGGATAGACGCGTCCGTCAACCTATGCCGCCGTTTTCTCGACGATTTTGCCAAATTGCGAAATCTATTAGGATGGCAGCTCGACAGTGCGACAGGAGCTATCGCCGCGCTAAGGACGAATTTATCCGATCGGCACAATGCAGGACAGACCGTAATCGAGTGTTTCCTGCGCACGCAGGATCGCGTGGTTTACAAGCCGCGCAGCGTGCAGCCCGAGATCCAGTTCTACAAGTTCGTAAATTGGATCAACTCCCGGAAGTTGTCATTGGATCTGAAAGAATTGTGCGCTCTTGACCGAGGTGAGTACGGCTGGGTTCAGCACGCAGCATTCAAATCCTGCCAATCAGAGGGTGAGGTCCGGAATTTCTATGCAAGAACGGGCATGCTGTTGTGTGTTCTTTATGCTTTGAGCAGCACGGACATGCATCATCAGAACATCATTGCGAACGGCGAGTATCCGGTCGCGGTAGACCTCGAGACCATGCTTTGCAGCCAGCATCCACTTTTAGGTAAAGGCAATCAGGCAGCGATCCTGAACATCGGCCTGCTGCCGCGTACCGCGGATAGTCCGGCGGTTCCGGATCTAAGCGGTCTGGGGGCAGATACAAAGCAGACGGAGGATGCTCCTGTCCCGCAGTGGCATTCCATCAACACGGATGCGATGAAACTGACGTTCGGCAAGCCTCTTTCGATCTCGGCAAGTCACCGCCCACACCTGAGAGAGGGAGCTCAGCCGCCACTGGAGTTCCTGCCGGCTCTTGTGGCCGGTTTCGAGGAAGCGTATTCCTGCCTGTTGTCGAATCGACAGGAGATTCTCGCCGACGAGGAATTGCTGAAGGGTTTTGACGGCTTAGAACTGCGTGTGCTGGTGCGCGATTCCGCGACATATAGTGCGATACATCTGCGACTGCTTTACCCAGAGTTTCTGATGGATGGACTCGACCGCAGCATCGAATTGGATTGGCTCGCTCGTCCCGTGAGCGCGAGAGCCAAACCGCAGAAAGCTCGCCTGGAACTTTATGAGAGCGAAAGGGCCGCAATGGAGAAACTCGATGTCCCACATTTCGGAACGTCTATGTGGAAAAGACTGGAGCAACTTTCTTCCGTGAGAGACGTTTTGTTGCCGAATGGCCGCCGGGATTCTTCGGTTCTGAAGGAACGGCTGGCGATTTTGAGCGCCGAAGATCGTGAATCGCAAGTGGCGGCATTAACGGCCTCGATCAGACGCCGGTTTGATCCGGATTATGTTCTCCCGCGAGCACCCGTAAAAGAGAAATTGATAACAATCGACGCTGCCGCCGAGTTAAACCACCAGGGCGATTCAGGGCGCACGTAGACCGTCCCTCTCGTCAGCGAGTTCGTTCTACGGAGTCACTCCCACTATCGGTCCAGGCGCGCAGAGCGCTATAAACTGAGCCGTCCCGAAGTCGGCTTCCGGGATATAACTCCTCATAAACGCTATGACTCTATCTGGAGTGATCCGGCGCGTGAGTGCAGGGGTGTGGCGGAATCGGGGCCGCCGGATCACTTCGGATAGAGACGTATCTCGAGAGCGATGCTTCGCAACATCTAAATCCAGCTCATTCTCCGACTCGCGCGTCATCCGGTCAAATTCGGCCTGACTTAGCGTTGCCTATTCCGCATCCAAAACCGTGCGGCCCAAATCCCTTAGAATTGGAAACGCGCGATCAGCGTTCCCTGCCGGCCAGGATTGGCATACGCTGTGTTCGGAATAAGGTAAGCGTTGCTGAATACTCCGAACCCGCTGGTGTAGATCGTGCCGCCGCCGGCGCCTTTGGCCGGCGGGTTCTGCGGATTCGTCGTAAAACCGGTCGGTGTTGCTATCAGTGTGCGATTGAAGATGTTGACGAATTCCGCGCGAATGTAGAAATCGTACCTACCCTCCTTGCCGAGGCGGAAATGGCGGCCGAGATTGGCGTTCTCCGAGGGATTGCGCGGCCCGCGAAAGTCCTTGTAGAGCACCGCTGTGGCAGTGCATGTCGAATTCGTCGGGCAGGGTGCCCACGCATTCGGATTCAGCACCTGCGTGGAATTGACATTGTAGGAGCTCAGATTGTTGAGGTCGACTCCTGGCGTGTACAGTGGCTGGCCGGGAACCCGGATGTCCTCGCTGCTCAGGAAATTCGCCGTAGGGCTGGCGGGAGGTGTCAGGTACGCACCGCTCTGGTAGCGCGCGTACCACCCGAATTGCCAGTCCCGGGTCACGGACATTAACATACTTTGGCAGGAAGCTGGCTTTCGGGACCGTGTAGATGACGTTGAAAGTCAGCACGCGGGGAGGGTAATTCTGCAAGGCCCACTCTGCGCTTTCCGGGTTGAAGAAATCCTGCCGCGTCGCCCGGTTGAATCCCTGGCTCCAGGTATATGCCCCGCTGCCCGACAAGTTGTGGGAGAACCGCTTGGTTGCCTTGATTTGCAACGAATCGTATTTGGAATTGCCGGTCGGGGATCCCGAGACACTGATCGGAGTCCCGGTGGAAGACGTAAACTGCGGGTAGGGATATAGCGCGCTTTGCAGGCTGTTCCCTGACGGGAAACCGCTATAGGGCGAAAAGTTGGGGAAGCCGCGCGCCGCCATGGCAGCCTGGACGGTTGCGCTGCTCAGCGGCTGGGTGAGCAGGTTACGGTCCTGATCGTTGTTATACGTTGTACTCGCGCAGATTCCGCCGCCGGAAGTGCACGGGCCGGTTCCGGGATACGGAAACAATCCATAGTGCGCATAGGTTTGAGGCGATATCTGGCTCAGTAATCCGAGCGGGCCAGTCCCCCCGGCAGGGCCACTCAGCCAGGCCACCCGGTTGGCCACATAGCTGGCCTCCATCACGAAGTTCCGCGTGATTTCCCGTTGGAAGCCGACGCTGAATTGGTTGATGCGGGGCGGCCGGTTCTGATTTCCGTCCGGAACGGACACGCCGTTCGTAACCACTGGCAGACCGCCCGTGGTGCCCGGAAGGGGTACAACAAACGGGTTGGTGGTCGGCCATTGCGGCGTCAGGATGGAGCCCGGAGTCGCGACGTTGATGTACTGCGCATTGTTCGGCTGGGGCGGAATCGGGGTATTCCCCGGCGTGGAGAATATGTTGCCGGCAAATCCCGCTACGTACTGATAAGCGATTCCCCATCCACCCCGGAACACGGTCTTGGGGTCGATTTGATACGCCACGCCCACCCGGGGTCCAAAAGCATACGGATAGGTCGGCTTGTAGAAGGCGCAGTTGCACGTGCTGGCGTATTGAATCGCCCCGGGGCGTCCGCCGGCATTCGGATTGGCCGTCGTCGCATCGAGTTGCCCCAACCGCCCGTATTGCTCACGCTGGGCAGTTGCATAATCCCAGCGCAGGCCATAATCCACCGTCAGCTTGCGGGTCACCTTCCAGGAGTCTTGCACGAACAGTCCCCACGCCTGGTAACCATTCCGCACTCCCACAAAGTTGGGAGTTTGCGTTATGGAAGTGAAGTCACCCAGCAGAAAACTGGCGTAGCCGAAGCCCTGCGTGAACCCGTTAAAGCCTACCGAAGGTTGGAATGGTTGTGAAGTGGGGCCCACGCCCGTGGCCAGGGTTACGCCGGAGATGTCCGCGTTGTAGCCGATAACCCCCTCGATTTGATATTCCGCGCCCGCTTTATACCTGTGGGAGCCCTTCACCCAGGTCAGGTTGGCGTTGGCCGTAGGCCTTTCCTCGTGGATCCAGGATTGCAATTGGCCAGCGGTCCCGATGTTTTGCATCCCACCATAGCTGCCCGCGCACAGCGTTCCCGAGCACATGCCCGTCACGCTTGGAAACTGGCGGTTCTGGATAAAGCCCGTGAGAAAGAATTCAGAAGGATTGAAACTCAGAAATGGCGCCTGGTCGTTGAAAATGGTGTCCATGTAACCGGCGCCGAAGTGAAACAGCATCGTGGGAGTCAGCGTACGATCGTAGTTCAGCCTCCAGGTGTTGGTGGGAATCAACCCGCCGCGATATTGTCCGATCTCCAGCGGCAAGCCATCCGCGGAGAAGGGACCTGTATTGATGCGGGTCTCGACATTATTTCTCGACCAGTAGAACGACAGCCTGTCCTTGCTACTGAGGACTTGATCGATCTTCAGTGTCGGGATGGCTGAGTATTGCCCCCCACTAATGCTGCCCGGTATAGTTGGACACCAGATTGGCATTGCCCGGATTTGGGTTCGGAAACAAGGCTTGCATGGCCAAAGCCGTGGAATTGAAAAGGCTAGCCGGGACCTTGTTGTCCGGAAACGGATTGGCATACTGCAGGCCGTTTGGAAGAGTGGCGCGCGTTAAAGGATCGTAGATTGTATTCGCGAACATCGGACGGCCCAGAGCGTCGGTATAGCTCGCTCCCCCCAAGGGCCCGGTCGGAATCCCATAAGCGGCGCACAGACTGCAGGTGCCGTTCGACGAAATCGCCGAGAAGTCCCCGTTACGAAACGCAGCGGTCGGCACGGTATCGTTGAACGAGAAAAGCTGGTTGTATCCAAACTGCTCATAAGCCCAGTAAAAGAAAGTTTTGTCTTTCCCGTTATAGAGCTTGGGAATGATGATCGGACCGCCCAGGGTGCCGCCGAAATCGTTGCGCCGGTAACGCGGGCGAAATTTTTCCCCAGGTTCCGTCAGAGCTGAATGGGTATCCCGCGTTCAAAAACTCATTGACGAAATATTCGAACCCGCTGCCGTGGTATTGATTCGTCCCCGATTTCATGGTCATGTTGACGACCATGCCCCCTCCCTGCCCGAACTCGGGGGCGTAGTTACTGGTCTGGTAGCTGATTTCCTGAATCGCATCCACATTAGCCTGCGACATCGAGGGGTACTCGGTTAAATTGAACAGGCGGTTACTGGAGTCCTGACCCTCAATGCGATAGGCTGCGTTGGTGCCATTCCCACCCAATCCATTCATGACGGCGCCGCCGGAACTACCCGGAAGCGTCGTGAGCGTGGCGTAAGGATTCCGGTAGCCTCCGGTGATAACAAGGAGAGGCAGTTCGTCCATTTCCTTCAGCGTGACGTTGTGGGCCGTTTCGCCGCTCTCGGTCTTGAGCAGAGACGCTTCGGCCGACACGGTCACTGACTCGGCGGAGGAACCAACTTCCAACGAGACGTCTTCTTTTAAGACTTGTCCCGCGGAGATGGCCAGATTGGTGTGACTGTAAGTCTTGAACCCAGGCGCCTTCGCAGTGACCGTATAACTGCCCACCGGCAAATTCGGGATCGCATAGTTCCCGGTGGTGGTGGATGCGGCAGTGTAACGAGCACCTGTCTCGACATTTGCAGCTTCCACGGCCGCGCCGGAAACCACTGAGCCAGACGGATCGGTAACAGTGCCCGTAATTGTTCCGTTCACACCCTGGCCGAAAGCAGGCAGCCCGGTAATGGCTAGACAAACGATGAACCCCAGAGACCAAACGATTCGCACGATACCCCTCCCTTTCTTGAGAGCCCCTACAACTCGAACCAGTCGCTACCCATCTCAGAACCCACCGTGCGCTCCCCAGCGCCGCCAAATCCCCTCTTCATCTGCGAACAACCCGCGAGCGTCCCAGCCGAAGTTGGCAGGTGGGTAAGAGTACGGCGCGGAGCATATCGCAAACCACGGCCGTGCGCAATGTCATTAGTATGTGATTTGTCCGTTTGAGTCCACACGGGATCTGTCTGCTTTAACAGAAGCGGCGGCGATGCCGGGGTTTGACAAGCACGGGATCGATGACCACGCTGGCAATGGAGCGCGCGATGAAATTAAGGGCCGCTCCGGATGAATCGTAGGCCACTCGTACAATGCGGTCCCGAAACGGCGTTCGGGGAAATTACTTCCGAAAAGTCGTTTACCCGGAGTAATCCGGGCCCATTTTGAAGGAAAGATCCTTGAGGCCGGGGCGCTAGCTACTTTCCCACTTAAAATTCTGAAAGCTGCCTCAGCCTGAGTCGGCGTCCCGGAAATATTGTCCTGACGGGAGGTCTTCGAGGCCGAGGGGAGCGTTGGGAGTGGGATGAAAGGCGAGTTAAAGAATCTGTTTCCGGTGCGGACCAGGAACGGAGAAACGTAGCGGTTAATTAAGAGGGTACTTCGCGCGGGCGTGTTTGCTCGGCCAGGTGCGTGCCGATATGAATGACGTTGTCGGCGATCACCCCGAGTCCGACCCAGCGCTGGATGCCGTCCGGTCCTTTGTAGAGCGATCGCCGCAGCCCATGGCGGCGTTTGAGAACACTGATACGGCCTTCACAGCCTGTGCGCCACTTCTGAAGCTCCTTAAACCAACGCTGCTTCTGCCGCTGTTTGCGTGCGGGACTCTTCGTGTCGTGGCTTGGAATCGAGACCCGGCTGACTCCCATTTCCCCGGCTTTGGATTCGTTAGCGGCTGAGAAGAAGCCGGGATCCGCCGCCACACGCTCCGGGGCGCGTCCGAACTGTTTGACATGTTGCTCCAGACATCCTCCCAGCAATGTGGAGTCAGCCGCCCGCTGTTCGCATACCTGGTAATGCGTAACGATCTGGTTCTCCGCCTCCTGAATCAGGACCAGTTTGCCAAACTCATTGGGCTTATGCGCCTTACCCTTGCGGATCACCTCGGTGTGCGTCTCGAATATGCTGAGCAGCTTTCCTTCGGCTTTGGTGTTGCCGCGCAGCACCCGCTCCCGTGTCTGGCGCAGCACCTGCCGGACCCGGGGAATCATTTCGTCCAGTTGCTTGCCGGCTTTGCGCAGGACTGACAGGTTGCCTCGCTTGACACCCCCGACGATCTCGCGCGAGAACTTCCAGGCTTGCCCCGTAACCCGGCTGGCGATTTCCAACAATTTGACGTACGCGTTCTTCATCTTCTGCCGCCCTTGCTCCGTCTTGTTGCGGCTGGCGCGAGCGATCGCCAAAACCTTCAGCTTTGCGGATCGGCTGCGATCGCGCATCTGCGTGCCGGCCTTCCCCGCCACAGCGGTAACCCTCTTCATGATGCGCGTCAGGACACGCACGCCGTCACCCAGTAACGTGCTGTCGGTCCGATAGTGGATGTCAGTCTCCACCACGGTCGTATCGACCCGCATCTTACGACCCGTTGCGATCTTGTTTTCCTGCGCGATCTCCACCACCCGCCGGTGCAGTTTTTCGATAACCTCCGGCCCCAGCTGACGCGCCAGGTTTCCCATCGTCCGGTCATCCGGAACCTTTTCACCGCCGACCCGGGTGAACTCGCGATAGACCAGATTGGCGCGCACTTCCCGCGACAGTACTTCGTAACTCCAGTCGCGTACATGCTTCAGCAGCAGCATTCTGAGCACGACCTCAGCGGGCGTCGCCTTGCGCCCACGAGTCTTGCTCTTCCTGCAGCGTTTGGCCAGCTCTTCCTGAATGACGAGAAGCAGGGTGTCATCTTCCAGTGCTTTATCGGCGTGCCGCATCCAAGGTTCCCAGAGATCCTCCACCGTCTCTGCGATGAAGCCATCGGCGAAATTTCGCTGCAGGCGGCGAGCGGCGATCACGACTGGCGTTCCTGTTCTTTGGCTTCCTCGCGATCCAGCCGGAGCAGGAATTGATTCAGTTCGCTGATTGCCTCCAGTGCCTGCTTGACATCGCGATACTCTTCGATTGCCTTTCGAACCAGCGGAACCTGCTCGGGACGCACGCTCACCTGACGAGTTTTTCCGCCGGGATAACCCACCGTGAGCACCCAGAGCGGATGGCCTTCGCCACGAGCACATTTCAGACATCCCGTGGAGTGATGAATCGTGCGCTGGAGCAGCGAGCCGCGAAGGACACCCGAGGGGGAGGAGAGTTTGGCTGCCAACTTTTCCCTCTTGCGGATGGCTTGCTCACGTGTCATCAGTAACGATGATACATTTATCACACGGCGGAGTCAATACATTTTCTGAACAGAATGTTCTGATATTCAACAGCCGCCAGACGTCACCGATGGCGTCCCGCCCGAGGCAACGTTCGATCCAACAAACAGCCACCCGCCGCACCTATGAAAGTACGGAACTTACATCCGGAATTTTAAGTGGGAAAGTAGCTAGCCTTACCGACGACATGGCCTAATATGCCCTCTGCTGACTTCTGCCCTGTGGTCAGGCTGCCTTTCGACAACCTCAGTCGCCATCGCGACACAGAACAGATCTCCTGGGGTAAGCTCAACCGTCTTCTGTGCGCAGCCGCCGGATCTACGCTTCGCATCTTTGATGGATATGGACTTCGCGGTAAGTTGCCCGCTCGTCCGACGCTAACGCCTTGTACCCGGTTCTTGTCCATCGACTCGCACATTTGCTACACGCTTCTTTCGGACCCCGCCTCGCGGCGGTAGCCCTTGCGTTCTCGCTAGCCCTTCACCTCCATCAGGTTGGGCAGAGGACTTTCACCTCCAAACTGCTGAGCATGCCCAGCACACAACAAAGGTCCAGCCGGACCCGTGGCTGCCGGGCTAGAGGCTGCAGGAACCGAAGGATTTGGAGTCGGTTCGAACATCCTACGAACCATGCAACTCCACGCCCCCTTCCCTACGGGGAACGCCTCCGGTCGCAATTACGAGATAGCTCGGAACCCGGTACGCGGCCTGCAGGCGCCGCTCGAAATCGAACGCAATATCGATTTCCGGTGAGCGCTCTAGTGGTCGAGACGGACTTCATCTGGCTCGCGGCGGAACAGGATTGCAGGGCCAAGGTCGTGCTCGTAGAACTCTCGGGCGCTGAGAATTCCGGGGTGTTCGAGTGTTTCCAGTAATCGGAATTCCTGAAGGGCAGATCGGCGGATCGATTCGTCCGCGGCTTTGTCTTTGCCAGCGACGTTGTAGACACGGACGCGGCGTGTAGCCTTCGTTGTGGGGTGTTCGGCCCGAAAGTCCTGGTAGGCGAAGAGGGGGTTCTCCTCGATCAGTTCTTTGAGAACGTAGTCGCCCACTTTCCGCTGCCGTTGGGAAGGGCGGATGCCGGCTTCGTCGAGTGCCTTGGCGACTCGTCGGGCGGCTCCGGCATCGAGGTAGTGGCCACGCGCGGATTCGTTGCCGTAGAAATCGCGCTGAAGGAGCGCCGGGATGATTCCTGCTCGCTTGTCGCGCGGTTCGCGTTCGCAGATGCGCATGCGCTCAGAATCGGGGAATCGAACGCTGATGCCGGGTGCCGAAAGAAAGATGAGGGCCTCGATCCAGGGCGCTCGGTCGCCGCGAAATGCTTTCTGTTTATCGAGTAAGCCTGCGAGTTTTCGGGCTTTAGCGTTTGCCAGAGTCAGCGGGCTATCCACCGTGATGATTCGGCAGTCCTTGTTCCAGTCCCAGAGATGGCGGTTGCCGGTGACGATCCCGCCGCGACTCTTCAGTTCGAGGAGGAAGACGCCAGCCTGGGTGACGACTAGGGCGTCGATTTCGTTTACAGAGCCGTCGTCGCCGATGAATTCGAAATTCGTGTAGCCGAAAATCGGGTCACGATCAGGCAGGGCCTCGCGGAGGAAATCGAGGGCCTCGCGCTCATGCGCGTAACGCGATTCGGCGAATTGTTTCCAGCGGCGGGCCGATAGAGGCATGGGGGTGACATAGCCACAACGATCTGGGCGGTAAGCTTCGATTTTAGTACTATGGCCGGAGGCGACACACTGCCGCCGCGCTGGCCGCAGCAGCGAGCTACTATGTCAGCCCCGCTTCCCTGTCCCAGGCGATCCCCCCTGTAGTGGGCGGGTGTTTGTGACAAAAGTGTAGGGGCCGCGTGACGGGCGATCATTCACGATCTGAATACCGCTCAGTTTCTTCTTCTTCGAGGTTTTTTTACTGGCTGGTTTTCTGGCTCTTGTGGTTGTTGTCTGCGAACGCCGGCGTCGACGAGGGCATTTCAGAATGTGCTGAATTATCTTCGTCTTCTCGACTTCAAGGGAACACATCGGGCAGGTTTCCATCGGAAGAGCAATGGGCGCAATCCCGACCGGAATCGAACGGGCGGCACTCACTTGAGGTGACGCGCCGCAGAACTGTTCCACATGGAGCTTGAGCGTACTCCTGAGGACACGATCCCCACAGCCTGCGCACACGACCCACTTTGTGAGTCGGGTGCCGGGCAACCCCAACCCGTCTCCCCCACGCTGTAAATTCCTTTTTGCGCTCACACCATGATCTGCTCGTTGCCAGTCCGAAAAGAAAGTGCCAGTATCTCTCACGATCAGGACAGATCGTTATTCGTGGATCTGAAACTCGCTGCCTGCAAGGACTGCTTCCAGCCATTCTGGAGGTGACGGGTGAAGATACGTAACCTTGCCGCTTTGGGCGGACAGGACCCGTTTCGGCCGTCGATCCGGGGCGGAATTGTCGTAAACCTGAATCCGATCCACCTCCCGAATCGCCTTCGGCAGATTCCTCAGACTTGCCTCGTGAATCTTTTGTAATTGGTCCGCTGGTTTGCAGAGTGGCCCCCGGCGAGAGCCCGCGCGATCACACGTTTCAGATTTTGGGCGAAGCCGTTCAGCGCGATGTAGCGCATCTGGATCTCAAAACCCTCGGCGCGTGCCTGGCCCGCCTGACGAAATGTGATGTCACTCCGCAGCGTGGTTTCGATCGCGAAGCTCTTGTGATTCCGAATGTGGTCTTCGACGAAGCCTTCAAACTCTTTGTTCACAATGGCCCGGATTTCCAGCGAAATACCTTGATAAGAGCCATTGTTCAACTGCGCGCTTCGATCATCGGCATTGAACGAATCGACGCCGGAGCATCGACGGGGAAAGCCACAGATTTCCCACTGCCGGGAGGACCGGCAACTACGATCATTTTGGGGCGTATTTCACCTTGGGGTAAATCAACCGCCGAAGTCGCGTTTCGCCCCCGGAAGCATGTCGGGCGGTAATTCATGGGTAAGGAGTTCGCCGTTTGCATCAACGATGCCGAGATCCCGAAGCCGTTTGAACGCAGTCTTTACGCGCTCCCCGGCCTTCCGTTCTTCGTGCTCGTCGAACTCGGCCATTTCAGCCGGGTCCGGTGTTCACGGTCGCCCATGTAAGCTCGGTTTTTTGGATCATAGAGCTAATACCACGATACGGCATTCCAATCATCGGCGGCAACGCCGATCATTGAGGAACACGGGCCGCCGATGCGGCCCGTGTAAAGCCGGCAGGCTACAAATGCGAGCGAAGCTTTGAAAGTGCGCGCTGCTTGATCTGGAGACGCGGCTCTCGTTGACGCGCAGTTCCGCCGCGACCTCGCGGCCAGCTCAAGTCGAACAACAGCGCGATTACGCGATCTTCCCTCGGTGAGAGGCATCGGCGGGCCGTTTGAACTTCGCGGCGCGTCGTGAATGCGGGCTGTGCCGGCGCTGCCAGGCGACGCAGGGCGATGAGATCGAGGCTCACCGTGACCGGCGCGACGCCGACTCCGGAGGACTGCCGCGCGCGATTGCGTTCCGTGCGCGAAAGCGGATCTTCGCTGCGCAGGAAATCGAGCATAGCGCCCGAGATTTCGATGCTGAGCGTATGTCTTAAACTTCAGGCCACGTGTGTGGTCGAAACGGTCGACGGCCTGGATCAGTCCGACGGTACCCGCGCTGGCCAGATCGTCAAAAGTGACGCACGGTGGCCTCGGTGGACACCTGAAAACCGGCCATGATGGACACTTCAAAACCGGCCAACGGGACAGCTGAATTCAGGACAAGATTATTTATAACTTGGAAGATGGCGTTCGGTCAAATGGTTTGTCCAGGGACTCTTAGCCCGGCTGTTTATGACCCTCCACCTGGGCGGAGGATACGGCAACGCAGGGATGCGACCGGAGCGCCGACCAGCAGCCGGAATCGTGGGCGACGTCAGTCGCCCTTTATTTGTCTGAGAGAAGCGCCTCGATCTCTTCGAGGGGTAAGACGCCGCTGAAAGAAAGGAATCGAGGGGGACGGTGAATCAGCGTCCATCCATCGACGGTTTCCGTGGTCAGGTCTGGGCCAAACCGCGCAGTTCCAAAGCTCTCCGCTGATCCGCGAACAGCCACAACGGTCAGCATTCGACGGCCTTTGCCAGTACCGAGTTGACAGTCGAAGATCAGCAGTTCCTTGTTGTTCTTGTCACCAGCAACGGCGTTCTGTATCGAGCTGGCCCAGCTAACGGATGTCTGGCTCAACGGAAAGCTTTTGGGCAGAGCTGTACCTATGTATGTGAGCCCCGTGCTCTCCGCGTAATGCCGAATCTGCTTTGTCCGCTTTCGCTCCGATAACGGCTCCAGACGATGACTGCCAGCCATAGCGACAAGCTGGAGGGGTCTCCGTCTGCTAATCGTCCACCGGCGCGACCCTTCAGCGGCCCCAATATAGCGTAGCGAATGCGTGAACGGCCCGTGTTTCCCAAACTGGATGCTCCAGTCCAGAAGCCCTTAACCTTTGAAGAGTCGGCCATTCTGGCGGAAAAGCGGTAAATCCCGGGAGCGCGAGGGCAGAGCCCTCGCAGTAATGAGCCTTGGTCCTATCGATGATGCCGTTGCCTTTGTTCGCCAGCTGCGCGGGCCGCACTTGAGTACGTGACCGTGATGCAGCAGTCGATCGAGCATTGCGCTGACAGCGGCAACATCGC
>CAWEKQ010000023.1:0-37195 GCA_963809655.1 Terriglobia bacterium
ACAGGGAGCGCGGCCTTGACAGAGCGCGGCGCGGTCAGCGCAACCGCACCCAAACTGGTATGATGTGACGTTTCGCCGCACGCCGGGAGGCTCTGAGTGCTTAAAACCACGTGGAAGACCGAGTATAAAGGACATGTCATCGAGTTGGAGAATCGGCCAAGGCTGGAGCGGCTGATTGTCGATGGAAAGGAAATCGCTAGGGAGCCAGGCGCCACTTGGGAACCGCGCAGCTTTCAGGCGACCATTCCCGACGGGAACCGGTCTATGAAGGTGGACGCCAACACTCGTTTTTCAAAAAGTCCGCGGGGACTCCGATTCACCGTATCGGTGGATGGCAAGGAGATTTATAGCGAGGTGAAATGGCCGCCCCGGTGGTATCTCCCGTTCGCGGCTGTGGGCCTGATTCTGGCGAGCGTGGTCCTTCGGCTGGTAAGTTAATGAGTCTATCCCACTCCTTGGCCGCGGACGTCTTATCGCGAACATCGTCGAACATGCTCAATAATGCGACAGAATCATCGCGGGCCTGTGGTCGCGCCGGAGTGATTCCGCCGTTTCTCTGGTTCCGCGCGCGACCAAAGCCCCCACGATCCGGCGTTCTTGATCAGGCAACGCTGGCGCTCGTTCCGCTCAATCTTGACGGGTACCCGACGCCGCAAGACCCCGTTCAGCGGCTGGTCTCGATCGATGTCAAATCCGGCGTCGAGAAGCAACTCGCCACGCTGGATCCGCCGCCGGACTCCATCCTGGCCGGGCGCATCAGCCTCTCATCCGGACGGCAACCGACTCGCCGTCTCGTTTGTCCGCCAGCACGGCAAGATCTACATGCTCGAAGGCTTCGACGAATCCACATCCTGGTTCGACCGACTGATGCGGCGATTCTAGCGGGCCGGAACGGCAGTGGTCCGGATGGTCGGCAATTCGACAGTTGGCCCGAAACGGCTTTCCCGGACATCACCCCGCCTGGTCGGGAAGTGGCGAGTTTGCCCGGCGACACCGCCGGAATGTTCTGGATCGCTACTTCGCCGTTACAGCGGGGTCTGGGAATCAGATCGTATATCAGCTCTTAATGTTGCCTGCCCATTGCCGGGTATCCCAGCAGGGTATGGACGGCGACTTTACCGTTTACGAAAAAAGAAATGGAACGCCAGATCGTCAATTTTCAGAGGGTCGCTCCACGCTGTTAATAACGAGTATCTCCACCGGCGCTCTTGATGGTTCCAGCTTGAGCCCGAGCTGCTGTTGCAAATCGGTAAATACATGCTCCGCATCCCGCATCGCGAATTTCTTATCGAATCCGCTCATTCCAGGGTGCTCTTCGAACAATCTCAGCGTGAAATTAAAGCTTCCCTTAAGACCGGTCCTGTCGAGGACAGGCCGGTCGATAACAGTCAAACCGGCAAGATAGTCGGCAAACGCCGGCATTGATATTTTTCTGAACGCGATCCCGCCATCAACAAGCGCCGATTCGGTTCCGGTGTCAGCTTCGTGAAACTTTGGTCCGTTCTGAACTACTGTTAGCAGATACACAGCGCGATCCTTGGTTTCGCGGTGCGTCATCAGCTTAAATCGATCCGCCAGGAGCATCTGGAGCATCGCCATCAGGTGGTCCGTGTCTGTGTTGCCCGTCGTTTTCGCAGAGACATCATACCTATAGGACCGCAGCCAGTCCGGGCCGCCCGAGATCTGAGACGGTTTGACATTCCAGGCAGCCGCAACGCAATCGATCACAGTCACATTCGAGTAGGAGATCCCGTTCGGATTTACTATCGTATCCCTCGGGCCCAGCATCCTGCTTGGTTTGACCGATGCTACATCGAATGCCGACACCGCGCCGAATTGCGCGAGCAAGGCGACCGGCAACAGGATAAACAGTGCGACGCGGCGCATCGTCAGTCTCATGATACGCCGTAATACCGAGGCACGGGTCTTCCCACGTACGCCTGACCTTATACCCGAATCCGATTTGACCTGGAATCGGCACAACTCGTGATCGCCCGCGTGTAGTCGGGCAGCATTTACCGATTCACCTCCCGGCGGTGGTTTCTTGGCGCTTGGCAATAATGCTCCCCGTAGCCTCGGCACCATAGCTATGTGCTCGGCTTCCCGCGAGTCTTGCGCATCGAATCGGCACGCTTCTCGATGCGGTGCTGACGACTCAGCTGTCCATCTCCTCTTCGGGCGGCTCGTCCTCGCGTTCTTCGGCGACGGGCAGGATCCGCGCCCATATCCCGCATTTCTCGCACGGCATCCCAGCCCCGATCCGGCAATCTTGTCGGCATCTTGTGGCCCGTTTGCGGCAAATCGCGAGCTCCGCGGCGGCAACTGTTTGCGGCCGCGGCTTGCGATTCGGGGCCTTGGCCAGGAAGTCCATCTCCTTCTCGGGCGGGACGCCCTCGCGCTCCTCGGTTACGGCTACTACGCACTCGGCGATAACGGCAACATCACCGCGCCTGCGGGGCACTACTGCATGCCCCCCGCAGCGGGCGGAAGCGCGACGGGGGCCGACAAGGGAAAGGCGGGTTCTACAGCGACGGCCGTCGCCGTGGAAGTCGCCAAACACATGCCGTGGGTGAGGCTGCCGGGGACAAGGCCAGACTTGGTAGAGAAGAAGAATGTTATATTTCGGATTTGGGCGCCGCCCCGGGCCTTCCATCGTAACCAAAGTGAAATCACCCGCCCGGAGGAATATTCGTCCATCGGGAGGACTTGTTGATGGTAATGTTCGGCCAGAACCGCCAAGTGACAGTGGTCCGCCACGCAGGCACACCCTCCGAAACCCGCTGGCAGGCGCAGGCGGGCGGCGATTTCCGGAGCACGATCCTTTTCCACACGCAAGTCGCGCAGACGGGGGATGACATTCAGTGTTCACTCTTTGATGAGCCGAGGATCGTCTCTCGTGTTGATCCTGGGCTTCTTCAGACAGGTGTGGCGTGGTGGACCGCCTCGATAATGCCGCGCTCGCAATGGATTCGGCTACACCCCGAAGCATCAGTTGTTCCATCGCCAACAATGCCTGAGCGAAGCGACGTTGAATCGGCCGAGGACGTGGGTTCCGTCCCGGTTGATCCCGAAAAAGCACGGCGGGCGAAGATCCGATCGGCATGGCTGGACGAGAGGAAAGCCAGGCACGCCGATTGGACTTCCGACGCCGATATCGTCATCAACCGCGGGCCCGCGTACAACACAATTCAGCTCTACCGCGCCGGTGCCGTACACAGCCGCACTCTTTATGTGCGGCGCAAACTCGCAACAGCCTTCAAATGTGATCTCACGGACGTGCCCGAGTAGCCTCGCAAACCTTCTGTTTTCAATCAACTACCGGCAGAACTGAAAACTACTGAAAACTTCTGAAAATTTCTGAAAAACTCTCAAATGGACACCGGCGCAAATATCGGGCACAATCTCGTTTCGGAGAAGAAATTTCGAGATGATCGACGCTGGCACACTCAAATTGAAGCGTACCGCAGCAGGTATATCGGGAAGCATCCTGTGCAAGCGGTTCGGTATGGCTCGGAGTCGCCTGAGCGATATCGAGCGCGGATACGTAACGGTATCTCCAGATGAGCTGACGCGAATTGCGGTGGTATTGGATGAGCTGATTCAGGCCAAAGCCGCCATCCAAGAAACGGCTGCGGCAGTTGGATGGACGTTCGGGGAGGTTCGATGACTGGACCTCCAGGAGCATCGGCACTTACGAGAACGGCGCCGCCGGTTCAACGTGCCAAACCCAAGGGCATACCCGTACGTCTGAACGACGGCGCGCTTGTCGCCCACGTCAACCAAGCCCTCGCTGACAGGCTGGTGGCGGACGGTGCCGCCGAAACGTTTCGTAATGGCGCGCGGCGATACCTGCGTCTACGGCGTGGAATCTACATCCCACTCACGGTGCACGGCTGGGACGTTATCGAGTTTCTCCGCTGGTGCCATGGCGACAAGAAGACCGCTGCGTATGTCGCGCACAAAGATCGAGAGAGCGAGAATCTGAGGTTTCGACCGCCGGGATGAGTAGCAATGCTCGATACACTCACGGGTCCAGGCGCTGCTGTTGAAACGCCGACACCGTCGGAACAGCATTATGCACCCGCTGAAATAGCGATTCTCTGGCGCCTTGACGTTGAGACAATCCGGCGCCTTTTTCGGAACGAGGCCGGCGTAATCGTGCTGGCATCAGCCATCAAAAAAGGGAAACGCCGGTATTCGACCCTTCGGATACCGCAATCCGTTCTTGAGCGTGTCCATCAACGTTTGCAGAGGTAGCATGTCCACCTATGCTCAGCATGTACAGGCGTCACGTCAAAACGTGCCGCTTCTTCAGTGGCAAAAGTACAAACGGAAATCGCCGCAAGAATAATTGCCGCTGTCCGGTCTGGGTGGACGGATATCTGGCGGGCGTCCGCGTCAACAGGACTCTCAATCTTCGGGATTGGACGCGCGCCAACGAACTCGTTCGCGATTGGGAGATCGCGGGAAGTATTCAGGAGGAGCCGCGCGCCGGGATGCCGATTCGGGATGCATGTAATGCATTTATGGCCGATGTCGAGGCGCAGCGCCTTTCCGAGTCGAGTCTAAAAAAATACAGGGTTCTCCTGATCAATACCCGCAACCCAAAGTTCATCGAGAAGCATTCGCCATCCTTGTCCGAGTTCTGCGCCGAAACCGGTATCCAGTTCACGGGCCAACTCCTGCTGCCCCAGCTCACTCGTTTTCGGGGGCAGTGGAAAGACGGCGCCATCGCCGGCGGAAAGAAGCTGGAGCGATTACGCGCGTTCGGCCGCTTTTTAGTCGACCGCGGCTGGTGGGCAGATAATCTGGCGCTCAAATTGAAGCGTCCCAAAGTGACCGACCCGCCGACCATGCCGTACACCCGAGATGAAATCACCGCGCTGCTTTCCGCCTGCGCAAAGTTTATTGATTGGCGAGGACAGACCGACCAGGAGAATGCACGCCGGTTGCGGGCGTTCATTCTGTTCCTGCGATACTCCGCACTGCGCATCGGCGACGCTACCAGTTGCCCGGTCGATCGGCTGGTCGGAAACCGAATATTCCTCTACACCCAGAAAACTGGTGTGCCGGTATTCATTCCGCTGCCGCCCTTCGTGGTCGACGCGCTCAACGCATGTCCCCGGAAGAGCGAGCGGTACTGGTTCTGGACCGGGGTCGGTTCGAAGGAAACACTCGCGGGCAACTGGCGGCGCACTTTCCGGAGGCTGTGTGAAATCGCCGGCGTGCGCGATGGGCATCCCCACCGGTTCCGGGACACCCTGGCCGTAGAGCTGCTCCTCGACGGCGTGCCGATGGAACGGGTCTCGATTCTGCTCGGCCATTCGTCGGTAAAGATCACCGAGCGCCACTATGCGCCCTGGGTTCAGGCCCGTCAGACGCAACTCGAGGCGGACGTTACGCGGGCATGGCGCAACGATCCCATCGCGCAAGTCGAAATGCTGAACGGCGACTGTGGCCGCAGACGGTGCGCCCCTGCGAATGGCAGCGACACGTCCGCGACACGAAAAAGGCGAGCGCCAACTAACGGAAAACAGGAGAGTTATTCTGGTGAGCCGGGCGGGGCTCGAACCCGCGACCACCGCATTAAAAGTGCAAATCGGGTACCTCTCGGTATCCAACTCTGTCCTGTTTTCAGTAACTTAGGCGCTTACCAGAGGCCACCTAGCCCTACCTTCGCAGTGAAAGGAGGTGAATCGCGGGTTTAAGGGCTTCAATCATGACGGACAGGGCTGGTTGTCAGACATGAAAGAAGTATTCGGCATCCATCGGCCCGGTTCAAATGCCTTAACAGCCCGGCGCTGTGAGGTGTTCAGCTCGGGCGCAATCATCACGGTCGCGCGACGCCCCGGCCCTCGGGTCGTCGTACGCACCAGTGTGGCGCGGATATCGGCGAGGTCGCCCATCATCGCGAGGGCGGAGTCGTTTGTTCCGAGCGTGATCCTCGCCAGACTCACAAGCATCAGTCCGAGTACCGTCGCAAAGGTATGTAGGCGTATGGACCCATCCGCCCACTGATGCGACGGTCCCCAAGGCACCACGCCACCCTTCTTTGCCCGGCGGAACAGTTCTTCAACATTCCACTGACCGCGGAATGCCTGCACGATACGGCCCGTGGTCCACAGGTGGTGATCCGTGCAGAGCACCCGCCGCCCCAGTCGGGTCTTCTCCATCCGGCGGCGCAGCGCCGCATCCACATGCCAGCGCAATGTCGGCTGCCGGTCGTCGCCGCCGATATCGGTTACCACGAATCTCGACAAATGTTCGCGCGCCAGCGTCTTCCTGACCCGTTGTTCCAGGCTGCTGCGCGTGATCCGTTGCGTTTTTACCAGTCGATCCAGCTTGCTTAACTCCGCCTTGGCTTTACGCAACGCCACTGCAATGCCGCGTTTCTGACCCGCCAGCAATTGCTGGCTCTCGACCACTACCAGCGTGCGGTCCAGGTTGCCGAGCTTCGCTTGCACCCGAGCCGCGCGCACCTGGGCTAACTTGCCCGTCAGGGGCTTCATCGCACCTCGCCGGGCCGCCCTCTGCAGCGCGTGTTCCGCCGCCGCATGTCCCAGCGGCAACGAAATCAGGCTGTGGTAACCGACAACGTCCAGATCCAGTTCCAGTTGAGGACTCCAAAAACCTCCATCGCGTACCAGCGTCCGCTGCGCCCTTTCGCGGCACTCCCCATCGTCCAGCGACTGGTGCAGTGCCCTCAACCCATCCAGACACGCGGTCAACACCGCCTGATCGGAACTGTTCCCGGAATAGCTCCGGTATAGCAACGGCACGTGGCCCGTCTCGCTGACCAGCACGCCGAGCCCCACCACACGCAGGTCGCTCCGTTTGCTTTTGGCATGCCCGCGACGCGCCAGCTCCCCTGGCGTAACCGTCGCAATGTGGGTGTCGAAATTCGTGGTATCGAACGCCAGCACGTCGGTCGAAAGCTCGAACCGGGCCACCGCCCGTTTTCGCAATCGCGATCTGCGCTTGCTCCAATTGCTCGTCCGTGACTTGCCTCGCCACCCGATGCCAGGCCTGGCCGCTGAAGGCTGAAGAAGGCAGACACGACAAGCGCGGCACGGCCCCTTCCAGAAACTCCGCCAGGTCTCGCTTCGGTCCGGGCGAGCACGCCCGCTGGACCGCCACCGCCACGGCCAACTCGCCGACCGACGGGCCGCCTTTGGCGCCCAGGTTGCCGCACGCCCGGTCGATATGCCCTATCAGATCGAGTTGCTCGGCAACCCAGATCAACGCGCCGACATCCCCAACGGCCTGCGTCCCTACGGTTCGAGTGGCAGCCAGATCAGCGACCGGCGCCGCTGTTGCCGGTCCCAGCACGGTCTGACGCGCCACGGACCGGCTTCGGACCGGGTCCCACAAGGACTGGGCCGCGATACGGTAGCGGCGGCCATTCACATCCCGTTCGAATACATGCATATATTTCATGTAGCACGATCTCATCCGGAAAGGAAGCCTCGCAGCATACTTTTATGGCACCGGAACACCGGATGATGCTCTTTTGTCGTCCAGGAATGCGAAAAGTAGGGCTAGAGCCACCAAAAGACAAGAAAGTTGCAAAGTCAGATGCAAAGTCAAACTGGCTATGCGGAGCCCCGTTTTCGTCGACGAAGTAGCACTCTTCGGCGCGCGAAAAATGCTCACGTTCGCAACCCAAAGATCGGGGCGTGAGGTCGACGTTCCGTGATGATGCCAACTTCGAAACTAGTCGCCGGGATTCCCGCATAGATTGTATTCATTTTAATCCGAAGACGAGGCCTTTAGTCGGGCCTTACGTCCCCGCTGTTCTGAGTTACGTCGGGGGCTGGCGCCCTCCAAGGTCCACCGGCCTGCCAGGAAAGTGCTGCTTCCGTTTCGTTCGTGACGGCCCGCATGGGAGACGAGAGAAACTGTCGAATCGCGATGACCACGTCGGGGAAGGCGTCGGGCATTTCGATGCCGGTTCTTTGCATGAACGCCCGCCACTGCATTTGTTTCGACGGATCGCGAGACAGGTCAGTGAGCAAGACGTCCACACTGTCAGCGTCGAGCCGCGTGGCGCGCCGTCCAAACGTAGAGCGGATGGCATCGCGCCCACACTCCCGGTTTTCGAGCGTTCATTCCTGAATCAACATTCAGACTATTTCGGCACTTCGTAAAATGGTTCTCTACCCTCTGAATGCCTGAACTCAAGTCCCTATCACCTGCAATTCTTCTTCACATCGCACAGATCCTGAACGTCCCGCTGAAGAGCCTGGTCGCAACGGTCGAACTCCTCGACGAGGGCGGCACTGTGCCGTTCATCGCGCGCTATCGCAAGGAAGTGACCGGCAATCTGGATGAGGTCCAGATACGGGCAATTGAAGAGAAGCTGGCTTACTTCCGCGAACTCGAAGACCGCCGCGAAACCGTGCTCCGAACGATTCAGGAACAGGGAAAGCTGACGGACGATCTGCGCGCTCGCATCCTCGCCACATTCGACAAGAGCGAACTGGAAGATCTGTACCTGCCCTACAAACCAAAACGGCGCACCAAAGCCACGATCGCGCGCGAGAAGGGCCTCGAACCGCTCGCCCTGTATCTGTGGGCGCAGGAACCCGCGTCCATGCCGCTCGCCGAATTCGCGGCGACTTTTATCAGCGCCGAAAAAGGCGTCGCCAGCGTGGACGAAGCGCTCGAAGGAGCCCGCCACATCGTCGCCGAAATGATCAGCGAGAACGCGGACTTCCGCAAAGCGCTCCGCCAGATGATGTTCGACGAGGCTGTGATCGTTTCCGCCAAAGCGGACGGCGCGGTCGACGAGCAGGAGAAGTTCAAAATGTATTACGAGTACCGCGAGCCGGTGGCGAAAATCCCTTCGCACCGCATGCTCGCGATACGCCGCGGCGAGGCCGAGAACGTTCTCTACTTCAATATCGAGCTGAGCCCCGAGCGTCCTCTCGCTTATCTGAAAAGCAAGGTTCTCAAACAGCCCGGCGACTGGACTCCGCATCTCGATCTGGCCATACAGGATTGCTACAAGCGTCTGCTCAATCTTTCGATTCAGTCCGAAGTCCGCCTGGAGTTGAAGCAGAAGGCCGATCTGGAAGCGATCCGTGTCTTTCGCGAGAATCTGGAAAACCTGCTGCTCTCGCCGCCGGCCGGGCAGATCGCGGTGCTCGGCGTCGATCCCGGAATCCGCACCGGCTGCAAGATCGCCGTGGTGGATGAAACGGGCAAATTCCTCGATCACAGCGTGATCTATCCGCATCAGCCGAGGAACGATTTCGCCGGGTCGGCGCGCATCCTGAAAGAGCTGATGGCGAAATACAACGTGAGGGCTGTCGCGATCGGCAACGGCACGGCCTCACGGGAGACGGACGCGTTCGTCCGCGATTTCTTTCGTCAGGAAGGTCTGACGGATGCCTTCAGCGTCACGGTCAACGAATCCGGCGCGTCCATCTATTCGGCATCGGATATCGCGCGGCAGGAGTTTCCCGATCTCGATCTGACGGTGCGCGGCGCCATCTCGATCGCGCGCAGGTTGCAGGATCCGCTGGCGGAACTGGTGAAGATCGATCCGAAATCGATCGGCGTGGGGCAGTATCAGCACGATGTCGATCAGGGTCTGTTGCAGAAGTCTCTCGAAACCGTGATCGAAAGCTGCGTGAATCGCGTGGGGGTCGATTTAAACACCGCATCCTGGGCGTTGCTTCGCTATGTGGCGGGCATCAGCGAACGCACGGCGCAGAAGATTGTGGAGTACCGGAACGATCACGGGAAGTTCCGCTCGCGGGTGCAACTCACGGCGGTTGCGGGCATCGGGCCGAAGACCTTCGAGCAGGCGGCGGGCTTCCTGCGTATACGCGGCGGCGAGAATCCGCTGGATAATACGGCCGTGCATCCGGAGTCGTACCCGGTGGTGGAGCAGATCGCGAAAGCCCGCAGCATCTCCATTCCCGAACTGATCGGCAAACCGGAACTTCTCAGTCTGGTCAAGAAAGAAGACCTGAGCGTGGGCGTCTATACGCTCAACGACATTCTGGAGGAACTGAAGAAGCCCGGCCGCGATCCGCGCGATAAATTCGTCGCACCGAAGTTCCATGACGACGTGAAGGAGCTTGCGGACCTGAAGCCGGGAATGGCGCTCGAAGGCGTGGTTACCAACGTGACGAAGTTCGGGGCATTCGTGGATGTCGGGGTGCACCAGGACGGGCTGGTCCACATCAGCGAACTTTCCAACAGGTACATCAAGGAGCCGTCGGAGGCTGTCAAGGTGGGGCAGATCGTAAAGGTGCAGGTGCTGAATGCGGATGTGAAGAACAAACGCATCGCGCTTTCGATCAAGGCTCTGCTGGCTCCGGCGCAGAAGGTTGCGCATAAGCAGGCGGCGCCGCCTGCGGAGAAGAAGCCGGTTCAGTTGGACGATAAGATCTCGGCCCTCGCGGATAAATGGAAGCGCCGGTAAGGGATGCTACTAAGGAACATTCGCTGCCAGCCTGGCCAGAATCTTATCTGGCCATTCCGAAGCTGAGAAGCCGATCCCTTCTTCGCGCAATACACCGGCGGAATCCACGATCCAGTTGCGCGGAATCGACACACTCGCTCCCAAATCGTCTGCCAGAGTCCTGGCAAGGAGTACCGGGAACGTATAGTTGGCAGCTTTCATGAAAGGATCGACCAGACCGGGGTTCTCATCGGTGCTGATTGTGATCACCTGAATGTCTCCACGTTCTTTCGTCTGCTCGTACAGCTTCTGCACGTATGGGAGTTCCTGCCGGCAGGGCTCGCACCATGTGGCCCAGACATTGATCAACGTCTTCTTCCCCCTGAGCTCCGCAACTGTCCACGTCCTGCCGCTGAGGTCATGGGTATTCAAAGCCGCCAGGGGCTGATCCTTCGCAGTCCAAGGCAGAGGTCGCGCAGCTGCCGGCTTCGGGTTAGGCGGCTCTGGCCGCTTCCACCAGGAGGCGAAGCCTGCGGGTGTCCCGCCCATCTTCGCCCACAGCGCCTCGGCGCGAGCCTTCGGCTGATCGAATTGCGTTCCCAACTGGTATTGCGCCAGCGCATCGGGATCGTGCTCCTCCGCTTCGGCGAGCGCTCCTGACTCGTCGTGCCATACGCGAGTCTGATATGTGGCGTTCAGGTCCGTTGGATGTTCGGCGGTCCAGTCCTGCATTCGCCCAAGCACTAGGCGCACCGCATCGTAATCCTTCAACCTGCGATCCACCAGCGACTCGGCAATCAACAAACGAAACCGGCCCGCTGTTATGGAGCTTTCAGGCGCCGTTGTTGCCGGCCGCCGATCGTCATAAGACGCGGTGTTTCCCATTAGCTCCTTCTCAGCCTGCCGCAGGAGTTCCGGGCAATCCTTCAAGCGGATGTCATGCTCCGCCCAGATCTCAGCGACTGACAGCGGATATGGCACCGCACTCCAGCCCGTGAACGTTTTCGCGTTCGAGTCGAGGACGTCCTGACCGGCTTTCTCAATCTCCTGCGCAGTGACGCCTTTCCGGCGAACAATCGCCAGCATCCGCCAGTACCATGCGTTGGTTTCGTTTGGCCAGTCCTTCACCCACTCCTCGGAAGCCGGGAGCATCGGCTCGTAATCGATGCGCGGGCCATGGGCCTTCGACCATTCCTGAAAGACAGTGTAGAAGGTCCTGGCCGGAGCCCGTTTCGCTGGCAGGGCATCGGCCGAAGCTGTATCGCTCAGTAACCGGTACCCGGCAATCAGAGCCTTGCTCTCGTCTTTGTTTGCGGGATCGAGCTCACGGATCTTTTGCATATCAGCCCGCACCTGATCGCGCAGACCTTCAAACGCTTTTGGATCGGCGATACGAAACTCCGCTGCCCAAAGCCGTGGATACTGCTCGACGGCGCCAATCGCGTTGTGTGCTTCCAGTGCCGCGCGATATTTCGGACTCATTTCCCGCAACGCTGCGGAATCTTCCACGCTACTCAGATACCTGTAAGCGGTTTCGTCGCGGGGGCACCGCGCGGTGTAAGCCCGCAAATTCTCGAGCAGTCTCGCCTGGCCGCGAAACATTGCGGTCGCATAGATCCCGGTCAGGGTCTCATACGCGGACGGGATCTCAGAATCGTTCGACAGCGCTTCCTGGATCAACCGGATCGCCTGCGGGCTGTCTTTGCCGGCCAGCGATTTTCCATACAGATAAAGAAATGACGGCTCACCGGGATGAGCGGCGCGCCTTGCCTGATACTCGGCCGCGAGATCACCTGGCCTTACACCGGGCGATTCGATCAGCCATTGGTTCAAGAACAGATCGTCCGGGCTGGCCGCCAGTGCGTCGCGCAATACCTTGATTCGGTCCAGCGAAGTGCGATTCTGATCAAACACTTTCTGAATCGCAGGTTCAGCCTGACAACCGTGAATACCGGTCTGGGCCCAGGCCGCCAGGCAGGAAAAGGTAATCAAGGCAACCGCCGCGAGTCGCATAGACCTCCTATACGCTATCTTGACGTGAATCCGAAAACAGGCGTGCAGTCCTCTGTTTCTCTCCTTAATTGTTCTCACAGGCCAAGTCACGATCCGGCCCCTTCGGCGTTTGTGGTAAAAAAAGGATGGCTTGCCCATCGGAAACTCTGGAAATTTTCGAGCATCATTGTTATCCATGAAGCGTTTCATCTACGCGAGTGCACTGGCGGTTGCGATCGCGTTTCCTGCAATCCCGCAAACCCTTGCTGTGACCCCGCGGGATCCACATCAAGCAATGGTGACCACCTACTGCGTCACCTGCCACAGCACGCGCCTGAAGACCGGCGGTCTGGCGTTGGAAGGCCTGGACTCTGCAAACCCCCGCGAATGACGCGCAGATCTGGGAAAAGGCGCTGCGCAAACTGCGCGGACACCAGATGCCGCCGCCGGGCAGTCCGCAACCGATCGCAGAAGGATGTGGATTCGTTTGTCGGCTGGATGGAGAACACGCTTGACTCACATGCGCCGACACCAAGAGGTCCTACGGCGGGCTATGTGCCGATTCAACGCCTGAACCGCACTGAGTACGCCGCCTCGGTGAAAGCTCTGGTGGGCGTGGACGTGAACGCGAAGGAAGTGCTGCCGCAGGACATCCAGGTGGAGGGCTTCGACAACATCGCGGCGGCCTTGAGCGTGTCTCCCGCGTTCCTCGATCAGTACGTTACGGCGGCGCGGCAGGTCGCACGGCTCGCGGTCGGCAATCCCGATCCTCGCGTTTCCAGCGTGAGGTACAACCTCGCAGGCAACCAGAATCCGGACAACCCTACTCCTCCCGGCACGCGCGGCGGCATCCGGTTCAAACACAACTTCCCGGCCGATGGCGAGTATCGCATCACCATCAACGATCTTTCGGTGGGCCCGTACACAGCAGCCCTCGAGACGCGCGAGCACGCTGGTCATCCTGATCGATGACAAGATCGTGTTTCGCGAGCCGATCGGCGGAGCCGCGGATCAGGCTCTCGCCGATCGCAAAGCCGGCGACGGCCGCGCTCAGGTCATGTCGCGCTTTGCCAAGATTCCCGTGAAGGTCGATGCCGGCGTGCGCGATGTCGTGGTGGCATTCATCGATCGTTCTCATGTGGAGACCGACGAGAATCTCGAAAAGCTGGAAGCCTACGGCGGCTTGACCGGCAGCCAGGCGGTTCTCAACCGCATGCCGCATTTGGGCGACGGCGTCGAGATCGCCGGACCGTTTCACACCTCGGGCATTTCGAAAACGCCCAGCCGGGCTCTGATCTTCGCTTGCGATCCCAAGGCGGCAGGTGAAGCGCCCTGCGCCAAACAGATCACGGAAAACCTGGCGCGCCGCGCATTCCGGCGGCCGGTCACAGCGGAAGACATGAAGCGCCTCATGCCGTTCTACGAAGCGGGACGTAAGGACGGCGGAACATTCGACCAGGGTATCGAGCAGGTTGTGGCCGCGGTTCTGGTCAGCCCTCAGTTTCTCTATCGGCGCTATCCGGGGCCGAAGGGCTCGTCGCAACGTGAGAGTTCGCGCTCACCGATCTGGAACTCGCTTCACGGCTTTCCTTCTTTCTGTGGAACACCGGTCCGGACGACGAACTGCTGACGCTCGCAGCGGCGAACGGGTTGACGCGGCCCGGAGTTTTGGACGCAACAGGTGAAACGCATGCTCGCGGATCCGAAGGCCTCCAGCCTGGTCACCAGCTTCGCGATGAAGTGGCTGAATCTGACCAATCTCGAACAGATCGTCCCGGACCCGAAGCTGTTCCCCGGATTCAACGACCAACTGCGGCATGATTTTTCGACGGAAGCGGAAGACTTCATCAGCAGCATTTTTTCGAATGACCGAAGCGTTCTGGATCTCCTCACCGGCCGACTATACATTCCTGAATGACCGGCTGGCTCGCGCATTACGGTATTTCCGGCGTCACAGGCCCGCAATTCCGCAAGGTCGCGCTGACCGAAAAGGAACGCTGGGGCCTGCTGGGCAAGGGTGCGATGCTGCTGCGGACTTCGTACGGCGACCGCACCTCTCCGGTGTTGCGTGGCGCGTGGGTGCTCGATAAGCTGAACGGCACTCCGCCGACGCCTCCGCCGCCGGATACTGCAACCGACCTCTCGCAAAAGGCCGGCGAGCAGCCGAAGACGGTTCGCGCGCGGCTCGAGCAGCATCGCGACAAGGCGACCTGCAGGATGTGCCATGGTGTGATCGATCCGACCGGTTTGGCTCTGGAGAATTTCGATGCGATCGGCCAATGGCGGACTATAGACAGCCAGGCGAACGCCCCGATCGATGCCAGCACGGTGCTGCCGAGTGGAGTCCCGATCAACGGCGTGGTGGACCTCAGGGCGCAATTGGTCGGCCCGACCGGAAACGTTCGCGCGGACCGTGACGGAAAGATTGATGATGTACGGCGTCAACCGCCAGCTGGAATACTTCGATATGCCGCAGGTTCGCACCATTGTTCGTGGCGCGGCGAAAGACAACTACAAGCTGTCGTCGCTCATTTTGGGAATCGTCAATAGCGACGCTTTCCGCAAGCAGGGGCCGGTTCCGGTCAAGTGATTGTAAGGAGATCAACATGTTCATCACGAAGAAACATCTTTCCCGCAGAACGGTGCTGAAAGCAGCCGGTGTGTCGCTGGGACTGCCGTTTCTGGATGCCATGGTGCCTGCCCACACGGCTCTCGCCCAAACCGCCGCGGTGCCGAAACTGCGGACAGGCTTCTTCTATCTGCCTCACGGCGCGATCATGGGCAACACGTCGCATGGTCCGGCGATGGATAAATGGACGCCCAGCGGCGCCGGCGCCGACTTCAAGCTCAGCCAGATTCTTGCGTCGCTCGAGCCGTACAAGAAGTACGTCACGTCGTTCGGAAATCTGGAGAACAAAGCGACGGCAGGCTCGGTTCATGCGTTCACTCCGGCCACATGGCTCAGCGCCACCCGTCCGGACACGGGCAGCTCCGCGCGCGCATATGTCCACGACGCTCGATCAGGTGATCGCGAAAATCATCGGGCAGGAAACGCCTCTGCCATCGCTCGAAGTGGCTTCGGAAACCATCGTTCAGTCGGCGGCGGGCGGCGGCGGATCGTATACCACTTTGTCGTTCCGCGATGCGGAATCGCCTCTGCCGATGGAGCCGAATCCGCGCAAGGTTTTCCTGCAGTTGTTCGGCGAAGGCGACACGCCGCAGGAGCGCGCATCGATCAAGCGTCAGACCGGCAGCCTTCTCGATCTGATTCTCGACGGCACAAAGATCCTGCAACGCGACCTCGGAAGCAATGACAAGGCCGCTCTCGACGGCTATCTCGAAAGCGTTCGCGAGATCGAGCGGCGCACGCAGAAGGCGGGGGCCAAAGATCTTTCCGCGCTCAGCATTCCCGAGGCTCCCGTGGGCGAACTGGACGCCTTCCCCGAACAGGTGAAGTTGATGTTCGACCTTCTCGCGCTGGCTTATCAGGCCGACCTGACACGCGTGGCTTCCTACATCATGGTCGCGGAAGGCACGAACCGGACTTACAACCACATCGGTGTTCCCGATTCCTTCCACCCCGTGTCGCACCACGCCAACGATCTGGAGCGAATCAACAAGCTGGTCAAGATCCAGACGTGGCATGTGGAGAAATTCGCGGAGTTCATTGCGAAGATGGCGGCAACGAAGGATGGCGAGGGAACGCTGCTCGATCATTCGATCTTCATGTACGGGTCGAATATGAGCAACAGCGACATGCACAACAACTACCCGGAGCCGAATATTCTGGTCGGCGGCGGGAACGGCAAGATGAAGCTCGGCGGCCAGCACATCCTGCTGGCGGAGCGCACACCGATCGCGAATCTCCACCTCACTGTGCTGCAGAAGTGCGGGATGGAACGCGATAAGTGGGCCGACAGCACTGGCGCGATTGCGGGCGTCTAGCCCTACTTTCGCATTCCTGGACGACAAAAGAGCATCATGCGGTGTTCCGGTGCCATAAAAGTATGCTGCGAGGCTTCCTTTCCGGATGAGATCGCGCTACATGAAAGATATGCATGTATTCGAACGGGATGTGAATGGCCGCCGCTACCGTATCGCGGCCCAGTTCGTGTGGGACCCGGTCCGAAGCCGGTCCGTGGCGCGTCAGACCGTGCTGGGACCGGCAACAGCGGCGCCGGTCGCTGATCTGGCTGCCACTCGAACCGTAGGGACGCAGGCCGTTGGGGATGTCGGCGCGTTGATCTGGGTTGCCGAGCAACTCGATCTGATAGGGCATATCGACCGGGCGTGCGGCAACCTGGGCGCCAAAGGCGGCCCGTCGGTCGGCGAGTTGGCCGTGGCGGTGGCGGTCCAGCGGGCGTGCTCGCCCGGACCGAAGCGAGACCTGGCGGAGTTTCTGGAAGGGGCCGTGCCGCGCTTGTCGTGTCTGCCTTCTTCAGCCTTCAGCGGCCAGGCCTGGCATCGGGTGGCGAGGCAAGTCACGGACGAGCAATTGGAGCAAGCGCAGATCGCGATTGCGAAAACGGCGGTGGCCCGGTTCGAGCTTTCGACCGACGTGCTGGCGTTCGATACCACGAATTTCGACACCCACATTGCGACGGTTACGCCAGGGGAGCTGGCGCGTCGCGGGCATGCCAAAAGCAAACGGAGCGACCTGCGTGTGGTGGGGCTCGGCGTGCTGGTCAGCGAGACGGGCCACGTGCCGTTGCTATACCGGAGCTATTCCGGGAACAGTTCCGATCAGGCGGTGTTGACCGCGTGTCTGGATGGGTTGAGGGCACTGCACCAGTCGCTGGACGATGGGGAGTGCCGCGAAAGGGCGCAGCGGACGCTGGTACGCGATGGAGGTTTTTGGAGTCCTCAACTGGAACTGGATCTGGACGTTGTCGGTTACCACAGCCTGATTTCGTTGCCGCTGGGACATGCGGCGGCGGAACACGCGCTGCAGAGGGCGGCCCGGCGAGGTGCGATGAAGCCCCTGACGGGCAAGTTAGCCCAGGTGCGCGCGGCTCGGGTGCAAGCGAAGCTCGGCAACCTGGACCGCACGCTGGTAGTGGTCGAGAGCCAGCAATTGCTGGCGGGTCAGAAACGCGGCATTGCAGTGGCGTTGCGTAAAGCCAAGGCGGAGTTAAGCAAGCTGGATCGACTGGTAAAAACGCAACGGATCACGCGCAGCAGCCTGGAACAACGGGTCAGGAAGACGCTGGCGCGCGAACATTTGTCGAGATTCGTGGTAACCGATATCGGCGGCGACGACCGGCAGCCGACATTGCGCTGGCATGTGGATGCGGCGCTGCGCCGCCGGATGGAGAAGACCCGACTGGGGCGGCGGGTGCTCTGCACGGATCACCACCTGTGGACCACGGGCCGTATCGTGCAGGCATTCCGCGGTCAGTGGAATGTTGAAGAACTGTTCCGCCGGGCAAAGAAGGGTGGCGTGGTGCCCTGGGGACCGTCGCATCAGTGGGCGGATGGGTCCATACGCCTACATACCTTTGCGACGGTACTCGGACTGATGCTTGTGAGTCTGGCGAGGATCACGCTCGGAACAAACGACTCCGCCCTCGCGATGATGGGCGACCTCGCCGATATCCGCGCCACACTGGTGCGTACGACGACCCGAGGGCCGGGGCGTCGCGCGACCGTGATGATTGCGCCCGAGCTGAACACCTCACAGCGCCGGGCTGTTAAGGCATTTGAACTGGGCCGATGGATGCCAATACTTCTTTCATGTATGACAACCAGCCCTGTCCGTCATGATTGAAGCCCTTAAACCCGCGATTCACCTCCTTTCACTGCGAAGGTAGGGCTAGAAGGCTTCTTGCCGCTCCTTCACAGTCGCGGCTCCGAAAGATGAGTACTGGTTCCGAAGCGGTTACAGTCATTCGTGCCTGCCATGAATCCCATTATATTCGAGGCGGCCGAAGGCGGATGCCGAACTGGCGAGCGGCGACGAGCCGCGCGCGTCAGCAAGCGGTAACGAAGAGCCACAAGCCGCATCTACCATTCGGTAGACCTCAAAACCCTCCCAAATATCGATATTTTTCCTTCGCCCCTTCCGGTTACTCTCGCCTTGGGGGGCAATCATGAAAACGCTGTTGTTGCTTTACGTCGCCACATCACTCCATGCCGCTGACCGTTGGTATGAGATCCGCATCGCGGGACAGCCGGCGGGCTACCAGCACTCGACCATCGAGGCTCTCGACGGGGGCCGGATTCGGGCTACTGACGAATCCGTCATCGTCATCAACCGCCTTGGCAGCAAGGTCGAAATGAAAACCACGGCTTCGAGCGTGGAAAGCCCCACTGGCGAGTTGGTTTCGGTGCGCGAGGAAACCAGTCAGTCGCAGCAGGTCATTGTCACCGAGGCCGAACTGAAGGGCGACCGGATCCTGCTGCGATCCACTGCCGGCGCGAACTCGTACAATCGCTCGATGACTCTCAAGGCGCCCGTGTGCGGCCCAGCCGCGTTCGCCCGCCTGATTAGAGACCGGTTGAAGACAGTCGGCGACCAGGCCTCATGCCGGCTCTAATAGTCCGGGCGTCGGGACGCCTTACAAGTCGACTCGCACCCTGCTGGCCGTAGAGGGGGCCGTGTTGCGCGTGAACACCGAACTCGACGGCGTACCCGGTTCCCTTACGGAAGTTCTGGATCTCGAAGGGTTCCCGTTTGAAAGCGAGCGTGAGCTGCCTTTCGGCAAGCTTGTCTCCCACGCTGTGGATCGCGAAACAGCGCTCCGCGCTGCCGCCGGCTCCGAATTACCCGGGGAGTCCTTTGACCGGACCATGGCGCGCTCCAACGTCCGGTTTGCCGACGCGCGCGATCTGGAACACATCACAATGAGGATCACTAACAGGAAACCGGATCCTGGATGGCCTGCTTTCCGTAGCCCGTCTCAAACTATCCTCGAGAAAACGCCCTCCAGCCTGATCCTGGATGTTGTTCGTCCCGAGAAGAAAGCTTCCTCCGAAACGATCGATGGAACGCCTTTTCTCAGACCGAACCAGATTCTTCAATCGGACGACGTGGAAGTCGTGCGGCTGGCGCGCGAGATCGCGGGCGAGGAGCACGATCGCTTCAAGGCCATCCGCAAGCTGCAGGACTGGGTTGCGGCGAACATGACGTTTGATCTCGGAGTCGCTGTGGCGCCCGCATCCGAAGTCGTCCGCAACCGCAGGGGCACGTGCGCTGCCTATTCTGTACTGCTGGCGTCCATGGCGTGGGCGCTCGGAATCCCATCCAGATTGGCCGGCGGATATGTCTATGTTTCCGGCATCTGGGGCGGTCATGTGTGGGTGGAAGTGCTGGTTGACAATCAATGGCTGCCGTTCGATGCGGCGATGTATCGTCCGGGAGTTGCCGACGCCGCCCGGATACAATTCGACAGCTACACGGCTGGAGATAACCTTGCCGCGTTCAGCGTGGCCGGGTTTCAGATGTACGGAAACGTTGACGTCGAAGTGCTCGAGTACTCAACGAATGGAAAGACAGTTCGCGTGCCCGAATCGGAGCGCCGGTATGATGTCTCGGAAGACAGATTCCGGAGCGATGGATTGGGATTCACGTTGGCGAAGCCTGCGGGATTCGCGTTCTCCCACGTTGACGCGGTGTATCCCGATCCGACCATCGCGCAGTTACAGTTCGGCGCTTCTAAAGTCACCGTATCCCTGCTGGAGGCGATCGCCGACCAGGAACTCACGATTCGCAAGGGAGTCGATAGCGTGACTCCGGGCGCTCCGGGCGAGCGCGCCTTGCTGGATGGCCGCGCGGGCGTGTTAGTATCGTCTCCCGTGAAGGCAAAGCTGCTGGTGCCCGATGGACAATCTTTGTGGGTGCTCACAGCTGAGGGCTCCGATGCCCGCGGACTGTTGAAAGAAATCGCTGGAGGATGGACATGGCTTTAGTTACTTTCCCACTTAAAATTCTGAAAGCTGCCTCAGCCTGAGTCGGCGTCCCGGAAATATTGTCCTGACGGGAGGTCTTCGAGGTCGAGGGGAGCGTTGGGAGTGGGATGAAAGGCGAGTTAAAGAATCTGTTTCCGGTGCGGACAGGAACGGAGAAACGTAGCGGTTAATTAAGAGGGTACTTCGCGCGGGCGTGTTTGCTCGGCCAGGTGCGTGCCGATATGAATGACGTTGTCGGCGATCACCCCGAGTCCGACCCAGCGCTGGATGCCGTCCGGTCCTTTGTAGAGCGATCGCCGCAGCCCATGGCGGCGTTTGAGAACACTGATACGGCCTTCACAGCCTGTGCGCCACTTCTGAAGCTCCTTAAACCAACGCTGCTTCTGCCGCTGTTTGCGTGCGGGACTCTTCGTGTCGTGGCTTGGAATCGAGACCCGGCTGACTCCCATTTCCCCGGCTTTGGATTCGTTAGCGGCTGAGAAGAAGCCGGGATCCGCCGCCACACGCTCCGGGGCGCGTCCGAACTGTTTGACATGTTGCTCCAGACATCCTCCCAGCAATGTGGAGTCAGCCGCCCGCTGTTCGCATACCTGGTAATGCGTAACGATCTGGTTCTCCGCCTCCTGAATCAGGACCAGTTTGCCAAACTCATTGGGCTTATGCGCCTTACCCTTGCGGATCACCTCGGTGTGCGTCTCGAATATGCTGAGCAGCTTTCCTTCGGCTTTGGTGTTGCCGCGCAGCACCCGCTCCCGTGTCTGGCGCAGCACCTGCCGGACCCGGGGAATCATTTCGTCCAGTTGCTTGCCGGCTTTGCGCAGGACTGACAGGTTGCCTCGCTTGACACCCCCGACGATCTCGCGCGAGAACTTCCAGGCTTGCCCCGTAACCCGGCTGGCGATTTCCAACAATTTGACGTACGCGTTCTTCATCTTCTGCCGCCCTTGCTCCGTCTTGTTGCGGCTGGCGCGAGCGATCGCCAAAACCTTCAGCTTTGCGGATCGGCTGCGATCGCGCATCTGCGTGCCGGCCTTCCCCGCCACAGCGGTAACCCTCTTCATGATGCGCGTCAGGACACGCACGCCGTCACCCAGTAACGTGCTGTCGGTCGGATAGTGGATGTCAGTCTCCACCACGGTCGTATCGACCCGCATCTTACGACCCGTTGCGATCTTGTTTTCCTGCGCGATCTCCACCACCCGCCGGTGCAGTTTTTCGATAACCTCCGGCCCCAGCTGACGCGCCAGGTTTCCCATCGTCCGGTCATCCGGAACCTTTTCACCGCCGACCCGGGTGAACTCGCGATAGACCAGATTGGCGCGCACTTCCCGCGACAGTACTTCGTAACTCCAGTCGCGTACATGCTTCAGCAGCAGCATTCTGAGCACGACCTCAGCGGGCGTCGCCTTGCGCCCACGAGTCTTGCTCTTCCTGCAGCGTTTGGCCAGCTCTTCCTGAATGACGAGAAGCAGGGTGTCATCTTCCAGTGCTTTATCGGCGTGCCGCATCCAAGGTTCCCAGAGATCCTCCACCGTCTCTGCGATGAAGCCATCGGCGAAATTTCGCTGCAGGCGGCGAGCGGCGATCACGACTGGCGTTCCTGTTCTTTGGCTTCCTCGCGATCCAGCCGGAGCAGGAATTGATTCAGTTCGCTGATTGCCTCCAGTGCCTGCTTGACATCGCGATACTCTTCGATTGCCTTTCGAACCAGCGGAACCTGCTCGGGACGCACGCTCACCTGGCGAGTTTTTCCGCCGGGATAACCCACCGTGAGCACCCAGAGCGGATGGCCTTCGCCACGAGCACATTTCAGACATCCCGTGGAGTGATGAATCGTGCGCTGGAGCAGCGAGCCGCGAAGGACACCCGAGGGGGAGGAGAGTTTGGCTGCCAACTTTTCCCTCTTGCGGATGGCTTGCTCACGTGTCATCAGTAACGATGATGCATTTATCACACGGCGGAGTCAATACATTTTCTGAACAGAATGTTCTGATATTCAACAGCCGCCAGACGTCACCGATGGCGTCCCGCCCGAGGCAACGTTCGATCCAACAAACAGCCACCCGCCGCACCTATGAAAGTACGGAACTTACATCCGGAATTTTAAGTGGGAAAGTAGCTACGTTGATGGAACGGGCCACAAGCCTTCTGCCGCAACCCGATGCCCGCGATGCAGAAACGCGTCGAACGCGCCATGCCGTTCCGTGCGGCGTTGCTTGCGCCAGATCCGGTCCGTCTGGGTGGTGCTTCTGGCGTGCCAGGGCGCGGCGCTGCTGTGGCTGGGAGTGACGCCGCTCCAGTTTGCAATGGCGACCGGGTTCCCGGCGCTGTTTCTTCTGTTCGCCTTCAGTAAGCTGAAGCCGTTCGCGAGCGCGACGGCTTTTTGTCAGCATCGTTTTCGCGCTGACAATGACCATGACCGTGCATCCCTATCCTCAATCCGGCGGAACTGGCGTGTTGACCATTATTCTGGCCGGACTTCTGGTGGGCGAATTCTTCGTCGGTATCTGGACCTTCGTCATTTCCCTGGGGCTTATGGTGACCATAACCGGGACTACCGATTGGCGGGTCAATCTCGGTTGGGCAGCGGTGAACGTGATCGCGGGATGGCTGGTAATCCTGTTTTCGCGGAATCTCGAGCGGCTGCTCGATGCAAATCTCACCGCTGAGGAGCAGCAAAGAGGCGCAATCGTGGAGGAACGCACGCGATTCGCCCGCGAGATCCACGATACGCTGGCGCAGGGTTTCACCGGCATCATGATGCAGTTGAATGCCGCTGAACAAAGGTTGCAGCCGGGTTCCGACGCTCTCGCGTATATCGAGACCGCGCGTGGTCTCGCGCAGGAAAGTCTGGATCAGGCGCGGCGTTCCGTCTCTGCTTTGCGCATGGGGGTGCTCGCCAACAGTACGCTGCTTCGATGCCATCGAACAGATCGGCAGGCAGACGGTGGGAGAGTCGAAAGTTAAGTTCGAGACGCGTCTCGAAGGCGCCCCGTATCCTCTCACGGAGCCGCGGGAAGCCAATCTTTTACGGATCGCGCAGGAAGTGCTTACCAACGCTGTACGGCACTCAGGTGCGGATCGTATCGTCGCCCGGCTGGCCTATCAGCCGGGATCGACGGTTCTCGAAATCGAGGATAATGGTCGCGGTATGGGCGATCCAGGCGGGACGCGGTTTCGGCGTAGAAGGCATTCAGGAGCGTGTCCGCCAGCTTGGCGGTCAGCTCGACATTCGCACACAGCCTGATCGCGGTACAAGATTTGTCGTCATCGTGCCGAATGCCTGAACCGATTCGGATTCTGATCGCCGACGACCATGACGTGGTCCGTGACGGGCTGGCGGCAGTGCTGGAATTCCAGGCGGATATGACTGTGGTGGGCCATGCGAGGAATGGCCGCGAGGCTGTCGAACGATTCCGTGAGTTCGAACCGGATGTCGCCCTGATGGATCTGGCCATGCCGGAATTGGACGGCAGCGGAGCCATCATCGCCATACGCGGTGAATTTCCGGATGCCCGCATCCTGGTGCTGACCACCTATAGCGGCGACGAAAGCGTGTTCCGCGCGCTGGAAAACGGAGCAAAAGGGTATCTGCTCAAGGACTGCTCCACCGCCGATCTGCTGGCAGCGATCCGCACAATTCATTCCGGCGGCGCGCACGTCTCTGCTCCCGCCGGAGCGCGATTGGCCGAACGTGCGATGGGTGGCGCGTCCCTCTCCGCGCGCGAAATCGAAGTGCTGAACTGGATCGCGGCAGGCAAAAGCAACAAAGAGATCGCCGCTCTGCTTTTCATCAGCGAAGGCACTGTTAAGACGCATGTGCTCAGCATTCATGAAAAACTCGGCGTCGGGGATCGCACCGAAGCCGTTGTTAAAGCGATCAAGCGGGGAATCCTGCAAATCCGGTAGCCCGCGTGAGGTCAGGGCTGCCGGCTCAGCGGTGGCGTGATGCCGTTCAAACGCAGGTACACAACCAGCTGTCCATACGTATCCTGCGAGTGCGTCATGAGGAAGTACAGCACTCTCTGGCGGCTCACCTGGGGACCCATGAAGAATGCGACGGGACCGGGCGAATCGATGCGCGCCACCAGACCCTGCTCACCGAGTTCTTTGATGACCGCCACGCCATAATCACCGACGCTGCTGCAGCGCGGCCATTGATGCGGCCTTCGATGTTGCATTCGCGTCGACGGTGGGCGCGGGAGTTTTGGCGCCGAGGGCCTGCAACAGCATGAGATTCACCTGGGCCGCGTGCAGCACGCGCTCGCCGAAAGATTGCTGGGCGGGCGTGGGCTTGTAGTTGAACTTATCCTCGGGCATCGCGCCGGCGAGCCCGGAGATCATGAAGTTGTTACGGGACCAGTCGTTTTCGATTTCGCAGACCAGATTGGCGCACGGACCCATGAATGCAGGTTGTTGCGGCGGTTTGGCCGGCGGCGTCTGCGCGCTCAACAAGGAAGCGAACAACAGAAACCCGGTGAACAGTTTTCGGTCACTCATCCTACCCAGTGTAGCCAGCTTCCACACGGTCGATTGGCGGATGGCATCATGGCAGACGACAGGTCAGACGGACATAGTCCGGCACGGTTGATGCCCAGCTGAAGAGAGGAGAAAGCATTGCCGCAAGACAATCCCGCCATTGTTCGACGCTTCGTTGATGAGGTAATCAATCAGGGCCACATGGATTCGGCTGTACAGTTCGTATGGGAGGACGTGGTCGAGCAGGTTCCACTACCCGGCCAGGGTCCGGGGCTGGAAGGTTTGAAAGATATTCTGCGCGCTATGCGAACTGCTTTTCCCGATATAGACTTCTCCATCAAAGAGCAGATTTCTGAAGGCGATAAGGTCGCCAGCCGGTTCGAATGGACCGGCACCCATCAACAGGAATTCATGGGCGTGCCCGCCACCGGAAGGCAGGTCCGGGTTTGGGGAGTCGTCATCGACCGGCTGGAGGCTGGCCGGATCAAGGACACACGCATCATCATGGATGCGCTTGGGCTGATGATGCAACTCGGCGTTTTCCCTCCGCCGGTGGCGTGAGGTTTATCGGGTGCAATACAATTGGCAAGCGAAGAAATGAAATATCCGATCCTCCTCACCACCGTTGTTGTATTTCTCGCAGGCTCCGCTCAGGCGCAGCTTGCGCAGCCGCCGGCTGGGATAAATGAGGGCGTCCTCAAAGGCCAGCCGAATGCCTGTGCGGCAAACAATCCGCTTGGCAAACTGGATGGCTCGCCCGACTGGTCGGGCTGGGGCGGCGCCAATAACACCCGCTTTCAAACAAAAGCCAACGCCGGGCTCGCACCTGCGGACGTACCCAAACTCAAGCTCAAGTGGAGCTTCGGAATCCCGGACGCCAAGAGCATGTATTCACAGCCGGCCGTCGCATTCGGCAGAGTGTTTGTCGGCGGCGACAACGGTGTGGTGTATTCGCTCGACGCGAAGACCGGCTGTCTTTACTGGGCATACCAGGCGGATATGTTCGGCCGGTTCGCTCCGATCGCAGCGCCCATCTCCGGCCATTCCGGCACCCGCTACGCCATCATGTTCGTGACGCGGTCCACGACCGCTTATGCGCTCGATGCGCAGGACGGCAAGCTGCTTTGGAAAACACAGATCAGGAGTGGCCTCAATAACCTGAGCGCCACCGCAGCGTTCTACAACGGGAAGCTGTACGTGCCGATGTCCGGCACGGAGACGCTGGTCGGGGCCGATCAGGAGTATGAGTGCTGCAAATCGCGTGGGGCTGTGGCCGCCCTTGATGCCAACGCGGGCAAGGTGCTTTGGGTAACCCAGAGCGTTCAGGAGCCGTTGCGCGAACTCGGCGAAAACGCAAAGGGGAAGCAACGATGGGGACCCGCGGGCGCTTCCGTTTGGAACACGCCGACCATCGATGCGAAGCGTGGGCTGGTCTACGCCGGCACGGGAAACAGCTTCGGACGGATTGCGGCCGCGACCAGCGATTCCATCATTGCGCTTCGCATGACGGACGGCAAGATGATGTGGCATCACCAGGAGTTTGAGGGCGACGCATTCATGGCGCGATGCCAGGCGGCCAATCCCGCTGATTCCAACTGCGCGGAGAAGCTGGGTCCGGATTACGACTTCGGCGGTTCGTCCGCGATTCTTCAGACCGTGGGTGGCAAGGACATCCTGCTTGCCGCCGGAAAAGGCGGTGTGGCGATTGCGCTCGATCCAGACCACGAGGGTAAGCTCCTTTGGCGGACCCAGCTATGGCAGGATCAGGCGCCGTCGGCATCGGGTCTTGTCGTCTGGGGCGGCGCGTCAGATGGAACGCGCGTCTACTATCCGATGCAGCAGCCCGGCGGCGGATTGAAAGCGCTCGACATCAAAACGGGCAAGGTGGAATGGAATGCAGAGATCAAGGCTGACCGTCGTGGGCAGGCTGGTCCCGCCAGTGCGATCCCCGGTGCTGTTTTTACCGGCGGATGGGACGGGATACTGCGCGCTGTCGGCGCCGATGGAAAAGTGATCTGGTCGTTTAACGCGTTGCAGGATTTTTCGACGGTCAATGGTGTGCCAGCCAAAGGCGGGTCGTTTGGTTCTGCTGGTCCCGTGATTGCGAGCGGAATGCTCTTCGTTGCGTCCGGATACCCAGGCACGCTGCGGGGCACACCGGGCAATGTCCTTCTTGCATTCGGCGTGGAATAAGAGAGATTCGTTCTGGAACCACCGCTGGAAGAGATAACTTTCCGTTAGGGTTTTTGGTTTTCGGATGGCTTTTCTGTTCGGGATGACTGGTCGTGGCTTGCCCAGGTTCGTCTGTGTTCTGGTAAGGAGTTCCGATAAAGTTGGCCAGAAGAGCCGGTTTGTCGTTGCGCCGGGCGCGGCCGCTCCCGTAACGCGCGCAGGAACCGTCGCCAAGATCCAATCGCACGGGGATTCGTCAGCCATCCCTTTCAGGGAACGGGCACGAGCAGCGTCTTGCTGACGAGGGCAGTAAAACCATCCAACGTCTCCAGAAAAGCCGAAGTGACGGGCGGGAGCGACCGTATCTGCCAGAGCAACTCCGCATTGCGCCACGCCGACTCCCGCGCGGCGCTTACACTCCAGGCCGCGATGGTGTCGTCCAGATGCGAAACAGGAGGAAGCGCGTCACCGGGCAAGCGTACATGCAGAGTCTGTTTCGCGGACTCGATCAGACTGTCGAGCGAGGAATTGAGGCCCGTGTAATCGGAATACTGGCGCCCACCATGCTGAGGCGCGGTTGAGGTGGCGTCGCACGTGGCCACGATCGCCTCGGGGAGATCGTGATTGATGTGAGCATTGATTCCGGCAAGCGCGAACTGGATCCGTGCTATCGGGGCGGCATCGCGCTTCTCGAATAATACCTGCCAGCAATCTGGCGCCGTCTGGCCGGAGAGTGCCGACGCGACCGCCGCGAAGTACAGGCGCGCGAACTGTACGTCGAGTTCGGCCAACCAGGCCGGATCGCTGAAACCGCCGGCCGATATGCGGGTTTCAACCGCCTGTGTCACCTGGAGGTAGAGCCAGTTGAACCACTTGAGGCCATCGAGGTCGCTGCACGTATCTTCGATGCTCTGCATGATTCGCATCACGTCCGCGATGCTTTGCGCGGGGGCGCGCACCGCGGAGAGGATCTGAGGGTCATAGGGGAACATGGCCTATTTCGGCGCCGGCAAAACGGGCCAGTTGCCGTCGTAAGGCGGCCAGTTGGGCACGAGCGCGTCCTGATCCGGATAGAACATGGAGGAGTAGATGGCGCTCAACTTACCCTTGTCGATGACAAACCACTCGCTGAACTCGATTGCGGCGCATGGCCACGCCTGGCTTGCGCAGGAAGACGCCGAGCCCGAGTACGATGCCGGCCTCCTCATCCACTATCGGGAAGCGGCGCGCCACCACGGCGTAGATGTTCGTCATGGCTCCTTCGTTCATGCAATCCGTCTTGCCGTTGAAGACGCCGGCGGCACCGGGCGGCAGATTCGCGCGGCGCGTCGCGCTGAGTGGTGGAGAACGCCGTTCTCGAGCCGGAGGCAGCCAGGATGCGCAATCATGATGTGACCGTCACGGGCTGAGAGCGAGTCGAAATAGCTGTTGGTGATGGAGATCAGGTCCTCGCGCGAAACGCGCTCGGCTTTCGGCACAACACGCTCCGACTGGAGGATGCGCGGTCAGATATGTCGGCATCCCAGAAGGCGGCGTTGGCCTGCGCGCCTGCGCCCACGCCGTAGCCGGGGTCGCCTTTGCGGGCGAGATACCATTCGGCCTCGGCCACCTTACGGTCGGCGACCTTCAACCGTATCGTCACTACAGCGGCGTTGCCGGACGTTTCTTCCAGCGTTCCGAAATAAGCCGACGTTCTGCGTCACCGGGTCGAAATAGCGCCGCTGGACCTTGCCGAGCGCTTTGGCCGTCTGCCAGATCCCCTGACCCGGCCGGCGCACCACTGCGTTCTCGGTCTGCCGGTATCCGGGCGTCAGCGGCACGGCCGATGGGTTGTGTTGAATGACGGCGTTCAGGTACTGGTCGAGCACGCCTTTCAGGCACGCGCGGTCGCAATCGGCGGCAAAAGCCGCGGGGACCAGGATGACGCACCCGAGGGCAAGAAGGAAGGAACTTCGCATGAGGAGCATTTTACTTGAGCCGCCCGCTTCTTACCGCTCCTTGACAGTCGCGGCTCAGAAAGGTGGCTCGTCGATTATCTGATAGCCATCGGGGACTTTGAAAAGCGAGGGGTCGGGCTCGGAATATTTGACGTTGGTTAACGTCGTAGTGAATGCAGGCCACAAGCGCGCCGGAACTTTGCATCAGCACAACCGTTCCCAGTTGTGGCGAGGTCCACGATTCATTTACCGAGGATGTGGTTTTATCGTTGCCGCGCGCGGTACCGGGCGGATAGGTAAGGGTGGTTCTGGTTCCGAACGCGACCACGCCATCGATCGTCTTCGTTCCCAGCGATTCGGTGAGACCTATGACTCCGCTGGCCAGTTTCGTTGTCCTGGAAACCACTTCCGCAGGCGCGGTTGCTTCGGAGGCAGGCTTCGACTGCACTGTAATGCTGCGGCGACGTGCGATGTGCGCCGGAATATCGAGAATATAAGAGTAGCCTGCGACCGGGATCGACGATGCTCACATTTGAGCGGGTACGGCCCATCGAATCGCGATAATTCGTGCTGATCATTGTGCCGCCACTCATCAGGTCGCCCGACCAGGGCATTCCGGTAAGCGCGACGATGGTTCGGGCCGCGCGAGCCGGCTGATGCTCTGAAGTCTGCGAGGCGGGCGCCGGCTCGGTGAAGGTGAAAGACTCTGTTTCGTCGATCACCCGGTAGTTGGCCGGTGGCACGAATAGTCCGGGATCGGGTTCGCTGAACTTCACGTTCACGAGTTGGGTGATATTCTGGCCGGACTGCGGATTCGAATCTTTGAGCAACAGAGCGCCGCCGATGTCTTCGCGGGAAAACCAGGTTTCCGTGGTTAAGCCCGGACTGCCGTCCTTTTGCGTGATGGTGTTGCGGAGGCCGCAGGCTCCGATGCCCTGTATCGTCTGGGACCCGAGCGGCTGGCTGGTCATCACATTTCCGTTGGGCATTTTCCCGGTGGTTGGCGGACCGCCGGGATCGCAGCGGTTTGAGATCATGCGACCCGGCCCGCGATTTCACTTGCACAACCATTCGATGAGCGACCTGATTCGCGGGGTCGAGAACCCAGTCCAGTCCCGCGACCGGATCGAGGATTTCAACGATGGTCAACGAACCAAAGAGCTGCCCGCTGTGCTCTTCACGGAGCCGGCCGCGAGAATCCCGGAACTGGCGCACCATCGATTGCGACATGTGGGTGCCGTCGGAGAGGATGCGTTCGCTGGTGCGATCGCCGGAATACGGCAGACCGGTAATCGCGGTCACGGAGCGGTTGTCCAGAGTGACGTTGATCGTAGTTGGGCCCGTGGGGCGAGACGCGGACGTGATCCGCACCTGGGCAGATGCAAATGCAGCGGTGAACAGGATCAGGATTAAACGCATCGCACTATATTCTAGTCCGATTTTGCGGCGGACAGCGTCCTTGACGTGCCTCCTCCCGCGCGATATGCTCCCCGGTGATCGAACAGGAGCGATTACGCCCATGAGCTTTCGAAGAATCGTCTTGATCAGAGTCGCGCTCGCAGCCGTCCTCACGCTCAGCGCGGCGTTGACGGCCAGTGCGCAGGGCCGGGGCGGGAGCCCGGAACCCTATACACCGGCGAAAGACGCCAAAGATCTGAAGGCCGTGCTCTTCAACTGGATGCGGTACATGGACATGCTCAAGGGCCATGATGAACGCGACATGGTCGCAACGCTCGAATATCAGGGCAAGGGCACGATTCAGGTGGACGGACAACCGTGCACGCTCACGAAATATCGCGCCAGCACCAACTACCAGACATTCAGCCAGCGGATTCAGTACACCTGCACGCGTCCGAACGGACAAGCGTACTCGAACATCGAGGTGGTGAGCGGGCTGTACGCCTGGGACGAAGACACGCCAGGCGCCGAGATCGGCCCAACGAAGGGGAAGGTCACGCCGATGCCGGCGACCGTGCAGGAGCGGCTCATCCGCCTGTGGGCTAGTCCGCAGGGCGCGGCCAAGGCGGCGGTGCGAAGGGACAACCGAGACGTTCTGGCTGGGAACGAATCCCGGGACTCTTTTCGCCGACGGCGTCACGAAAGTGGGCCAGACCTCCGTCTCGTGGGAGAACGGCAAGCCGGTGGTGACGTTCCCGATTCCCGGCGTACCGGGAGCGACCGGGAACCGCCACGCTGGATGCGAAGTACATGACCGAGCGCGTGGTGGTCAAGATGGGCTCGACGACCCGCGAATTCACCTACGACAACTATCAGGACTGGAACAATCCGCTGAACAAGATCGAGGTGTTCTACGCCGGCAAGATGGTCGAGAAGCGGAACGGCGCGGTTGTTCGCGACCTGACCACGACGCAGACCGAGACGGGCAACGTCTATGTGGTTGCGCCGGTGCCCGCCAGCGTGCAGGCTGCGAGAAAGGCGCCGGGCAGATCCCGAAAGGCGTTATCGCGAAGGATGAACCGCCGGTCAACAAGTCGCTGCCCACGCCGCGGATGGGCGATCATCCTGACCTGACCGGCAACTGGTCTTACAACGACTGGATCGGCAACTACATGACCGGCGGCGGACGCCGCTGCTCTCCGACGCAGGACCGATCCTGCACGCGCGGGGACAATCAGACCTACGATTTTGAGCTTTACTCGCCCTCGCGGTTCGGCGGTCTGGGCCGTCCAATCTACAAGCCGGAGTTCTGGGACAAGGTTCAGGAGCTCGACATGTGGACGAACAAGAATGACCCGGTCATGACCTGCCAGCCGCTGGGAGTTCCGCGCGAGGGGCCGCCCCGGCGCATCATCCAGACGGATAAGGATGTGGTTCTTTTTCTACCAGGGCGGCGATGCCGGGGGCGGATACGGCGAGTATCGCGTGATCCCGACCGATAACCGCAAGCGCGATCCGAAGAAGATGATTGAGGCGACGTATCTGGGATACACCATCGGGCGCTGGGAAGGCGACACGCTGGTGCTCGACTCGACCTCGTTCGTCGATTCGACATGGTTCGGGCGCGGCGGCTTGTTCCACTCCGAGAAGATGCATGTGGTGGAGCGGTTCACGCGGCAGGGCGATGTGATTCTGTACGACGTGACGGTGGAAGACCCCACTGTGCTGGTGGAGCCGTGGGTGTTGCCGACACGAACGCTGCGGAAAAACGCGAATCCGGACGCGGGACTTTTGGCGGAGCGAGGCAACTGCGAGGTGTACGAGACCAACAGTATCTCGTCGCAGATCCGCCATTAGGAAGCGAAGCGGTGAGGCGCCGATCGGCGCGACTCTGCGGGGTTCGCGAAGGCGCAGAGGTGCATGCTGCCGGCCGGCACGCATGCCAGGTGCGAGAATCCTATGTGCCGAAAACGGTTTGACACCTCGGGCGTCGGGACCGTCGCGTTTGTGTAAGTGGTCCGGTGTTTCGGTTTGAGTTTTCGTTTTTCTCCTCAATTATCCTTTCTTGCTTTCCTGATGAACACCGGCGGCCGAAGCCGCCGGCGCCGCAAAAGTCGGAGCGCTCCACTGGCCGGTAAACCCTCGACCCGGGGCCTTTTTGGTTTCCCGGAAGATACCGGGGCCGCACCAATAACGGGAGCGCCTGCCGCCCATTGTTTTAGACTGATACCGCCAGAGTCTCGAGAACTTAGCGGGCAGCGACCAGAAACATCATGGGTACGTTCTGGTTCTCGATTGCACGGTAGCAGATGAGTTGGCGAAACGACGTGCCGGGCTATTGAGCAATGCTTGTAAGTTATTGATTGGGCGGGCGAAGATTTATTTTCGACTTTTGTCACCGACTTCGCGGCATGAGGTGATCTCCCCTAACGCAGTCCGCGAGGTGATTTTTCGCAACCCCTGAACCGAGCCATTCTCCGAATGACGCGTCACCGGCAGGGGCCGTTCCGCTCCATCGCCAGAAGGCGAATCGGTTCGGCGTCCAGTCGGGCTGACTCGGATGACGTGACCGCGACTTCACGAGATTAGTGTTGACGCGGAATGGCAAGTCGCAGCAACGTCAATCGCTTTTGAGCAGCCATCGCGCGTTGTTCATTACGGCGGGTTTGGGGACGTCTAAGCTCCAGCCTGCTAACAGACTGGGGATCATCTTGGCCTGAGTGCCTTGAGTTCTTTCGTGAGGGATTCTTCGAGTTGTCTGATGCTCCCGCCGTATACCAGGCAACGTTGGCCTCGGACGTCGAATTTCAGGTCTGTCGTCTCGCATACCAACAAGACAGTGGGCACCTTGCAGCCCCATGCGTACCCGACTTCCAAATACACGTTCGGATTGGCGGTTGTCAGATCTGCCACGACAAAGGACGCAGAGGAAATCCGCTCGCGTACCCAGTCCAGTACGTCCCCGACAAACGATGTGAGGTCTGCACGCTCACACAAGAAGCCGGCCGCCTCGGCTGCCCTTTGGATGCCGTAGTAAAAGCGGTCGTCGAACTCCTTAGCGAATGGCATGGCGGCAAAGATGTGTAGTTTGGAGCGGGACCCTTCTCCGACGTCTGCCAGTGATACCCTTGCCCTGCTCGACACCGCCGTTTCCACGTTGCGGCGCCCACCGACTCCGGCTGGAAGGATTGCCTCGATCAGCGATGACAATCGTGCGGCTCGTGCGGCATTGCGCTCGATGATGACGACGTTCTCAAGTTCGGCTGGGTAATCGCCGCTCTCAAGGGCGGCTAGGAGTCCCGCTAATTCGGCTCGAAACGACTCCGATTCATCTAGTCCATAGCCGACACCATGAACCGTAATACCCAAACGCCTCGTCGACGGGAGAGCCCCGGCCAGCGCTGATAGTGTCCGCGTTGCGAAAGCCCGGATCCCGGCGTAATCGAATCGCCTGAGATCCGAAACCCCGACAAAGAGGACGCGCTTCGCGGGCACGGCCCCGTTGGTTGGAATTAATCGAAATCCGTTTTGCTTCGGCAAGAGCGGCTGGATGGATGTACCGGCTTCCTCAAGTACTGAGACTGCCTCGGCATCAACGCCGTATAGTGCTTGCGTACTTGAGCGCAAGAACATCACACTCCGTCCGAAGCGCGTCACCAGATTGTACCGAAATTGCAATCCCCTTCGCCATAGGACTCAATATCGCATGAGTGCCTGACTCACCAGATACGCTGAGATTCGCGTCTAGAGCCGAGAATACATTGGCTCTCATGATTGTCAGGCAGCGCCGTGGTGTGTTTCTTTCATAGACACGGAACGACGGAGATGAATTCGCTCCGAGATTACGGCCGCTATTAAACGAATATACGACCGACCTCCCGGACAAGCACGATAGCCCGCGGGAGTTGTAAAATGCTTGGGCAAGGAGGGTGCCTAATGAATACAAACGGCAGCCTAGTGATTGTGCAACCGATGCAATGGGCTTCAACTAAAGATATTCACGAAATTGAACCCATCTCCGACAAAGATTCAGAAATACTTCGCGAGCTTCGCGAAGTCCTAGTTAAACATAATGCCATTGGACCGCTTCGGCGTCACGCTGATCCACAAACACTTCGATCTTCACGAAAACGAGCAGTTGGTCGAGTTTACGGACGTCGAAAACCGTTGCCTGACCATCCAGCCAGTTGTGGATGGTCAGGCTATCAATACGATCGAAACATCTTGGAAATTCTCGAGGGAGCCAGGCGGGCCGCACCCTCTCACAGTTTGCGTCTTCCGGTGCTATTACGACGCCCAATCTACACCTCAGCACGTTGGCAAACATGTGGGTGGGTAAACGCCGCTGGCTTTCGCGGCGCCATGCCCGATGGGCCCGCAGCCGGGAACGTACCGAGGAAGCGCAACGGTTAGTGAGAATTTGATCCTCCGTCCAAATTCCAAGTCCGTTTCGAGCAGAAATGGGCCGTAGTCTTAGCAGCCCGTGGTAATAGTCACTCGCCTCACGGCGGACCCGGACTTCGAAAAGAACAACGCATTTAGAGGCGCTACAACGCAGTCGGGGTTCTCCCTGAAGGCTTAGGTATCCCCGATTTCCGGGACGGCAACGGGATTTCGATCTCGACTGACTATTACCACGGGCTGCTAGGCTCGCCGGGACATCAATCCGCAAGGCGCTGACGATTGCAGCCGCGAACAGCCCGTCCGTCCAACGACCGGATCACTCCAGTGAAACGCCGTTCCATGAAAATGGGCTGAGCTCGCGGGTCGGGCTTGCGCGCTCTGGGCGAATCGTCGGACACGAATCATCGGGCACTTGGGAAGTGGTCTGCCGCTCTGCTACTATCCCGGGAGATCCCGTTGTGGGAAGTTGTGCGGAGCAGCTTTCCGCTCGCTCCAAGCTCCCATAGCGAGGTCTCCTCCCGATCGGAATCGCATAGAGGGTTCCGTTGGTGCGATCCGAGAGGGAAAGCGGTCTCATGGGTGGGTAAAGCCCGTGTCGGAAGCCCCGCGCAACCGCTTGTGGGCGAGCGCGACTCGCCAAAATCAATGCGCTCCTGAGCCGCGACTCTGAACTCCCGTTTATTCGGCGCGTGCCTGCTTCGTGGCGCTGAACACGACACGCTCGCCAACCATCCGTCCGTGTCGGACCAAGTCAGCCTGTTTACCGGCTTGGAGGGAGCCGAGCGCCTTCTCCTGAAAGAACAGATAGCTTCGTCATTTCGGAAGCCATTTCCCGGACCTCTCCAACTTCAGACCGAACGCCAACGGGTCGAACGGAAAAACGCCTTCAGCATCTGCGCGGCGATCACGAGCGCGAAGTTGAATCGGGCGCCATCCGGATGCTGACCGCCGCAAAGCCCGCGGGATATAGAATGATCGGGATGGGTGCATGCCCTAGAGAACCATGCCGATAAGAGGAGAAACCGTGTTCAACAAATTTGCCGCAGGCGCAACCTGCCTCGTGTTCCTGTGCGGGAGCGCCATCGCGCAGGATGCCAAGACCGTAATCGCCAATGCGCAAAAGGCCGAGGGCGATCTGAAGTCCATCACCTATTCGGGATCCGCCAAAGATGTGGCATTCCAGCAGTGCGGCTCCAACGCCGCCGATTTGCAGTGCCGGGGAACGCATGATCCCATGCGCCCGATCAACAACTATGTCCGCGTGATCGATCTCACGGCCCCCGCGTCGCGTCACACGGGAGCAACCAACAATCCCTCAGGCGGCGGCGCAACCCAGCCGATGCCCGGAACGTTTTTCGCGCAGGTGACGCCGGCGCAGGCGGATGTCTCGCAGCCCTGGGCCAACTCGCTCGAGTTCTACATCACACCCTGGGGTTTCCTGAAGGGTGCGGCTGAGAACAATGCCACGGTCAGCAAGGGCAAGCTCAACGGCAAGAGCTACACCATGCTGACCTGGAGTCCCGCAGTCAAAGCTGCTTCCGGCAAGGCCTACACGATCAACGGCTACCTCAATAAAGACAATCTCGTGGAAGGCGTGGAGACGTGGCTGGGCGAGAACATCATGGGCGACATGCACATCCTCGCCACCTACAGCGACTGGAAGGATTTTGGCGGCGTGAAGGCTCCGGCGAAGATCGTTCAGACCCGCGGCGGATGGCCGTTCTTCGAAGTGACCGTGACGTCGGCGAAGGCGAATCCTTCGGATGTCGCGACGCTGGTTCCGGCGCCGGCCGGCCGTGGTGGCGGTGGTGGTGCAGGGCGCGGTGGCCCCGGCGGCGCTCCGCCAGCTCTGACTGTTACAACCGAAAAGCTGGGCGACGGGCTCTGGCGGCTCACCACGGGACCCGGCAGTTACGATTCGATGGTCGTTGAGTTCAAGGATTACATCATGGTGCTCGAAGGCCCGCAATCCGAGGCGCGCGGTTTGGCTTACATCGCGGAAGCGAAGAAGCTCGTCCCGAACAAGCCGATCCGTTACGTGATGAACACCCATCCGCACGCCGATCACACCGGCGGCCTGCCGCCCTTCGTGGCCGAAGGCGCGATCATCATCACGCAGAAAAACAATGAAGAGTTTCTCTCGAGAGCGCTCAACACTCCGCGAACGCTGCTGAACGATACTCTGGCCAAGAATCCGAAGAAGGCAAAGTTCGAAACCGTCGTTGAGAAGAGAGTCTACACCGACGGGTCGCGCACCGTGGAGTTTTACCATACATGGCCGGTGCCTCACTCGAATGGATTGATGATCGCCTACATCCCGAGGGAGAAGGTCCTTTTCCAGGGAGACTTCTCGCTGCCCGCGCCGGGCGAGCCGGCCAACGATCACGTCAAGGCTCTGGTTCCGATTCTCGACAAACTCAATCTCGACTTCGATCGCTACATCAACGTCCACACTTCGGCTAATCCGCAGTCGAAAGCGGAATTCCTCAAG
>CAWEKQ010000024.1:0-121138 GCA_963809655.1 Terriglobia bacterium
GTTGCCGATCTCCCCGACATAGAGTTCGTTTTCGCGGCGGCAATCGATGGCATTGACCGTGCCGAATTCCTTCGGCAGCTTGCCCGCCTTGCCGAATTTGCCCAGCACCTGGCCGGTTCAATTCCAGCTTGTAGATCTCGCCATTTGCATCGATATCCTCGGGCGGATTCGAATTCGAGCTGTAAAGAAACTGACGCGGCCCGGGCGAAATGCAAATCGCCGCCGGCGCTCCGATACCCGTGAATCTGCGTCTTGAAATTCCCGTCGCCGTCGAAGACCTGAATCCTCTTGTTTCCCGCATCGGCCACGTAAACGTTCCCCTGCGCATCGAGCGCGATCCCGCGCACCGAATTGAACTGGCCCTGCATCGCGCCGCGCGATCCCCAGGACTTGATGAACTTGCCGTTCTTGTCGAACTTCGCCACGCGCGAATTGCCGAAGCCATCGGCTACGTAGATGTTGCCCGCCGCGTCCCACGCCACGTCCGTCGGGCGCGAAAAGATGTCGCTCTGCTGCCCCGCGCCAGCCGGTCCGCGGCCGCCTCGCGCCGGTGGCGTCGAGGCGGCCGGGCCGGAACCGTTTCGGCCTCCGACTTTCCTGCCCAGCAGCAGTTGCACTCGCCCGTTCGGGATCGAACTTGATCACCATGCTCGACATCTGATCGACCGACCCAGATGTTGTCCTGCGGATCGACGCGCACCTGCTGCGCAACCAGAAATGCCGTACGACTCCTGCCCGATCTCGCGCACGAACTTGCCCGGTGCGGTCGAACTCGAACAGCCGCGAGCCTCCGTGCGCGAAGGGCCGCGCCGTGCCGATCGAGATCGTCGGATGGCCGGTGCGCGTGTAGACGAAAACGTCGCCCTTCGAATTCGTCGCCACGCCGGCCACTTCGCCGAGCGTGATGTTGTCCGGAAACTTCAGCGGGTTGACAACCGAATCGAACGCGATCTCCTGCGCGACAGCCGGCAATGCCGCGGCAAGAAAATCAGCGTGCAGATTAAGCGTCTCATGATTGCGTATCCTATTTCGCCGCCGCAAGCTTGGCCGTCTGCGGCTTCAACAGCAGCTTCTGCACGCGCCACGATTCGATCTCCGCCACGAAAATCTCGTTCGGATTCCGGCAATCCATCATGTGAACCACCTGAAACCCTCCCGGCTGCTTGCTCGCATGGCCGAACCTGCCGAGGATCGTGCCGTCCAGTTCCATCTTGTAAATCTCGCCGGTGATGTCCCACGATCCCGGGGCATTGCCGTTGGGATTCGAGTTGGAAGTGAAGAGGTACTGGTGCGGGCCGGCGAAACGCAGACGGTCCAGGAATCGCCGATGTTGTCGTAGGATGCCTTGAACGCCGAGGTTGTTGTCGAAAACCTGCAGCCGGTGATTGGAGCGGTCCGCCACGTAGACGTCGCCTTTCGCGTCCACCGCGATTCCGTGCGGCAGCGTGAGCTCGTTCTGGCCGGTTCCCGCCTTCTCGCTGCCCACCTGCGCGAGGAACCGTCCGTTCTTGTCGTACTTCACGACTCGGTTGTTGACGTAGCCGTCGGATACGAAAATGTTTCCCTGCGGATCCCACGCGACGTCGGTCGGGCGGCCGAAAAGATACTTCTCCGCGGGCGGCGCCGGCCCCACGGTGGTCGCGAGCAGCCCGCAACCGCATCGGGCCTGTGGCCCAGCACCATCACGACCTTCCCCGCGGGATTGAACTTGATCACCATGTTCGTTCCCTCGTCGACGACCCAGATGTTGTCCTCGCGGATCGACGCGCACCGAGTGCGCGAACTCAAAGCCGTAGTTCCCTTCGCCGATCTCGCGGACGTAGTTGCCGTTCTGATCGAACTCGAACAAGCGCGTGTTGGCGCTGCGCGTGTAGACGAAGAAATGTCCTTTGGAGTTGGTCGCCACGCCCATCGCTTCGCCCAGGTACAGGCCCGGCGGAAGCTTGATGAAGTTCGGCACGCTATCGTAGGGGATTTCGGGCACGTTCTGCGCTTTGGCTTTTGTCTGCGCCGCAAGGCTTGCCGCGCATAAGATCGCGGCGGCGATTGAGTAGCAGATGTTTCTTAGCGTCATGGAATTCATCCTCTGTTTACCTTGGAACCCACAGGCTGAAGCCTGTATTACTAAACCTTCGTTTCTTTTCCAGCAGCAAAGATTTTTCATGCCGCTTTGGCCAGTTGATTGAGTTGGTGAAGGGTGATCTGGGCGGTGGCAAGGACGGCGACGAGGATGACGCGTCCCGGTTCGGCGACCTGATATCGATGGGTACGCGGGAGTTTGCGAATCAGACCGATTGCGGAAACCGTTGATCAGGAACTCGCCATGGTTGATGGCGGTCAGCAGCTGATAGTCATCAGCCCAGGGGCGCAGAGCGCGCACACGATTGCCGTTCCACTGCGTCGGCTGCTGGATGTCACGTGTCAGTTCTTCCGTACTGCGCGTGTCATCCACGCTGGCCAGCGCATGGATCAGCCGCTCGTTGGCTTTCTGCGAGACTTCAGCCCGGCGATGCAGGTCCGCGATGCCTTTGCGCATCGGCCGCCATTGCAGATCGTCTTCCGGACCGCCCTCTTTCGGCCGGAAGACGCGAAAATCGCCAACCGTATTCACGGTCGTTTCCGCGGCGCGCAGCACGCTGCCGATCGGGCTGTAAGCCTTGTCATAAAATTTGGCCGAGTTGCCGTTGAGCCGGTACTTGACACGCTCTCCTTCCTGGCGGCGTTTCAAGTCGCTCTGCAGCGTCCCGCTGAAGTTGGCCGGAATCCGGTCTAATGGATTGATTTTGCGACCGAAGTAGCGGAGCACATCGGCGCTGCCGTAACTCAGCAGGCCGTGGCGGACCAGCAAAGGCATCAAACGCCGCAGAAAACCGCCGTCCTTGAAGACCACGTCCGTGGCCCATTCGGACTGAAAAACAGTCCAGTAATAACGGGTTTCATAACGCTCGAACAGGCTGGTATGCAGTGGATTCAATTGCTTTGCGAATCCATCCAGCAGTTCCGCCCAGTAAGTTTTCAACTGCTCCTCCATCAGCTTCTGCGCCGCGGCGTAGTCCTCGATCCAGACAAAGCAGTTGCCCTGTTGCCGGTGCTTCAGGGCGCATTGATCCATCTGCCGGGCCAGCCATTCCCGCCCGTTGATCGCGATCTGAATGTGGAACGGAAACCACGTCTGAATCCGCGCGTGCATCCAGCCCAGCACCGGATGCAACTGATACTGATACAGCACGTGACACGGACGCATGCGCTGGATGATGTGTTTCCCGCGGTGTTCAAACGTGGGGCTCGGTTCCAGCGTGCTCAGCGCGCACACCAGACCCTGGCCGATTCCATGCTCTGCAGCCAGACGCCTGGCCATTGCCTCTTTGTCCACTGCGGCAGAACGCAGGAAAACGACGGGCAATCCTCCCTGCCGGAAAGGGCTCAAACTCGCCTCCTTCACCCGCTCGCTCACTCGCCGCACGTGATCGGCATACTGCTTGAACAGAATCTGGTTCTGCCACAGATACTGCTCCATGCCTGTCGCTGCCAGCGCCCCCAGCGAACGGTCCCAGTAGCCGTAATTCAACCTCCGCAAACAACCACCGAATATCAGACGATCAAACCCGCTCAGCGTCCCCCGAATCTGCTCCCGGTATTTTTCGATAAACTGTTGCATGGCGTTCTCCTGTGTCAATGGACTTGGACCTTCAACGACACGGTAATACAAAGGAGAACGCCTTTCCTGCTCCTCCACTCCGCTTGCGCCACAGTCGCCCTGTGCCACCATCCTGCGAGCCATGAATTGTCTGGGAATTTAGAAACTCCAAGGGCTGCAGGCCTATGCCCGCTCCTTTACAGTCGCGGCTCAGAAGAGCGAGTGCTGTCATGGGATTTCGAGGGCTCCGTTCTGTGCCGACATTACTTGTCCTTCGGAATCTCTCACTACCAGCCGCACGATGTAGCTGCCGCTTTTAACGTCGAGACTGGTCTTCACCGTGATTCCCTCTTCGGGAATCGACTCGAGCGTTTGATCCTTCAACTTCATATCAATCGTCTTCTGCGCGCCGGTCACATAGTTTCCGTTCCGGTCGAAGACGCCGCCGACCAGAGTGAGCGTATCGTTATTGCGTCCGTCGGCCTTGCGGTAATGCAGGTGCTTGATATTGACGCGCGCCATGATCGATAGCCGGGCGTCGTACGCACCCGTCTTGAAGAACTGCGTGTGCAGCTCGACCGGCAGATCGCGCACCTCGTCGCGCGAGAAAAACGCTTCCCTGAGCTCTTCTTTCGCCTGCTCCGCCGCGTCCTCCGAGCCCTTGCGCACGAAGTAACCGCGGCGCGCTTGTATCTGCAGCCCGGCGCCGTTTTTCAACGTCACTTTCAAAGTGCGGTAGCTGCCGTCGAGCTTCAGGTTCTGCGGCGCGAAGCCCAGCACGTAGATAAATTCGGGCTGTGCGGCGATCCGTTTGAAACCGCCGAAGTAGTCATTGCTGTTCTGGAAGAACGTCCCGCCAGTCGCGCTCGCGAATTCCCCCATCACGTCGGCATCGGATCTCGCGCTCTCGATCTGATACTGCATCTTGATGTTGGTGGCGGTGGTCGAAACGCCCCCCGGCGTATCCGCGTTGCCGCCCGGAATCAGGGCGTAGAGGCCGCGCGCATCGAGCGAGTTGATCGTGACGTTGGCTCGGATAGCGCGGTCGATGACATCGGTTTCTTCGGTCCGATGATCCGTCGTCAGATGAAAGCCGGGCGAAACCAGAACGATGCTGCGGCTCCCCGGCATCACCGAGATGCGGCGCACCACCTGCTTCAGGACGCTCAGGTTGAGGTTCGTGTCGTTATTCCCTATGTCAAGCGCGCGGAAGGCATAGCTCCTCACGAACGACTCGGCCTGCGCCATGGCCTGCGCGGAGACTGGTGTTCGGTGGCGGAGGGTTGCAGGCAACATATTCCGCTTCCGCGGCCGCGAGAGCCTGCGTGTCGTTCAGATTGATGATCTGGTCCGCCTGGTAATAGCTGATGTCGGGGCATTCCACGGGCCCGGCTGCGGCGGTAGGCGAGGGCCGGATCAGATTGAGCGTTTCCTTGAGCTTTTCCCGATCGTCGGTGAAGTCGAGCATGGTGCGCCCGGAAGTGGTGAAAATCGCCGCCCGGGTGCCCGGCTCGAACGACTCGGTGAGCACCCGGATCGCCGCCGTCCGCGTCTGCGCCAGATCGCCAAAGGAAACGTGGACATCGTCGTACAGCCATGCCACGAAACGTTGCGCAATCGGCTGCGCCGTCGGGGTGCCCGGCGGTTTTTGCCGCGGATTTCCATCCTCATCGGTTTCGATCGACGTATCGGGCACGACGGGCGGGGCTTCGGCCTTATCGATCGAAAACCGGACGATCGTCTGCAGCTTGCCCTTGTCGTAGAGCTGGAAGTCGTCCTTCGTGAGGTTGCCGACCGCGTTACCCTTCGCGTCCCGCACCACTACCGGGACCAGCACCAGGTTGACCGCCGTGCTGAACGTCACCGGGGTATCGTGCTGCGCCATCTCGGCCGTGTTTTGCGGCTGCTGGCAAACGGCAACGGCCGCACAGAAGACACTAAGCACGGGAGCCATGCCGCGACACATCCCACCAGACTGGCGACCGGCTGAATACATGTGTAGATTCTACTCCAGATTTTTCGCGTGACCCTTCCCGCATATATATAGGGTTAGAATCGAAAGCAGGCTTCCCCTACCTTGGCAATCACAATCACAACCCGCAAAATCGGCGACATCACGGTCGCGCACGTAATGGGGCGTATTACGCTCGGCGCCGGATCGTCCACGCTCCGCGACACGATTCAGGAGCTTTCCGCCGGGGAACATCCGAGAATCGTGCTCAACCTGAGCGGCGTTTCGAGTCTGGACAGTTCGGGAATCGGGGAACTGGTCTCGGGCTTCACCATCACGCGCAGCCGCGGCGGGGCGCTGAAACTGCTCGCGCTGCCGAAGCGGGTGGAGGAATTGCTGCGGATGACGGGCGTCTCTCGGATATTCGAAATCCATGACGATGAGGCGCACGCGCTTCGCAGTTTCGAATAACAAGGCGGGCGTTGCGTTTTTGGGAGCCGGAGATGTGGCGAGAGGCATACGTTTTCCTTTGCTGTTCAGCTGGGTGCTCAAGAAACTTCCGATCAAAATGCGTGTGGGGCTCATTTTGTTCAAATGAGCCCCACATGACAGCTATGTGTTAAGTTACAGAAAACGCAAGAACAAATGCTTGTGACGGGCTGGGGCCAGCCACAGGCTAAAGCCTGTGCCACCAGCTACGGGAGAGCGAAGACGTAGATGGCGTTGAAGTCCTGCCTGGATTTTGATTTCCGGCACTTCGGCATTCAGCTCGGGCACCTTGGGGTTGTTGCCCGTCATGACCGCAACGTATTGCTTGCCGTTGACCGCGTAGGTCATGGTGCTCACTGAGACGTTTCCGCCCAGCACGGTTTCCCAGAGCTTCTTGCCGGTCGAGGCATCGAAGGCGCGGAAGCGGCGGTTCATATCGCCGTGAAACACCAGATCGCCGGCAGTCGCGAGCATGGCGCCGTTGCCGGGCGCGCGGCCGACGTCGAAGCGCATGATCTCGCCGGTCGACAGGTTGATCTTCGCGAGGCCGGTCAGAGCATTCGGATCGGAACCGGGGCGCTGGCACCACGTGCCAGCCACCGCGGCCGGCGGGGCCGGGAGTCGTGAGGTCGCGGCAGTTATCGATGTAGGAAGTGTAGAGCGAGTTCGTCGCCGGGGAGTAAGCGGTGGGCCAGTAGCTGCGCGTGTTCCAGAAACAGATGACGTGCTGCTCGCCGGGCTGCTTGAAGACCAGATCATAGTTGATCTCGGTCTTGCCGGTCTTGACGTCGATTCCCTTGAGCACGGAGTTGGGCGTGTCGTACGGGAACGGCGTCGCCCAGAGGAACTCGCCGGTGGTGCGGTCGAGCGTGAAGATGCCGCCCGCTTCGCCGATGGTTACGGCGACGTCGCGCTCCTCACCTTGTTTGATGGCGGGGTTGATCCATTTGACGAACTTCGGATCGGGAGTCAGCTTGAGGTGCAGCAGCGTGCGTTCGTGGGTGTAATCGGAATCCCAGTCGTCACCGGGCAGATGCTGGTAATACCAGTCGAGCTTGCCGGTGGTGGGATCGATGGCGACGGTTGAGTTGCTGTAGAGATCGGACGGCGCGACGCGCGGACGTGCCGTCGGCATTGCCGTTGTGGCGCAGCGCGCGCTGGTCGGGCATGGGATTGGCGATGCCCCAGTAGATCATCTTCTTCACGGGATCGTAGGTGCCGGGCAGGCCCCAGGTGGAGGCGAGGCGCTTATCGAGATCGGCGCCGTTCCAGCTTTCGTCGCCGGGTTCGCCTTTGCCGGGCGTGGTGTGGAAGCGCCAGACTTCCTTGCCGGTCAGCGCGTCGTGAGCCGAGATGTAGCAGCCTTCGCGCTTGCCCGCGCAGGAGCCGCCGCGAGATCATCATGCCTTCGACGACGATGCCGCCGGAGGTGTTGCCGCGTCCGCCGTCGGTCTTGGTGTCCCAGCGCTGTTCGCCGGTGCGCGCGTCGAGTCCGACGACGGCGTCAGGCGCGGTGTAGAGGATCACGTCCTGATAGATCGCGAGGGCTTTGGGACGCGCCTGGCCAGCCTGGTTGGCGGGGACTTTGCGCTTGTACTCCCAGAGGAGATCGCCGGTGGTGGCGTCGAGCGCCTGTACGATTGCGCCGGGGGCGATGGTGTACATCACGCCGTCGTGGACGAGCGGAATGGTTTCGGTGTCGCCTGCGCCGAGGCCGCGGGTCCAGACCATGCGGAGTTTCGGCGACGTTTTGTTTGTTGATTTCCTTGAGCGGGCTGAAACGCTGCGCGTCGTAGGTGCGGCTGAACATCAGCCAGTCGTTCGGGCTGGGGTTTTCCAGCATCTCTTTTGTTACTGGCTTGAAGTTCTGGACCTGGGCGAGAGCGGAGAGCGCTGCTATGCCTGTTATGAGTAAGTACCTTTTGATCATGCCTTCACCTTTTTAGAGCCACAGGCTGAAGCCTGTGCCACCGATCGCTGGCACAGCACGCGAGTGCGTGCGCCACGTTCGTTAGGTGTCATGCTTTCACCTTTTTTGTCAGCCAGTCTCTTATTACTGCGAATACTTCGTGGTTGTTCTTTTCCATCAGCATCAGATTGCCATTGCCTATGATGCCGTAGTCGCGCAGGCGAATCATTTCGGCGTTGCAGCCTACCTGTTTCAGGAAGTCTACGTTCGAGATCGGTGAGCCTCCGCCGCCGAATTCGCTCGTGATCCATCCTATCGGAATGTTTTGCAGGTTCTTCCATTTGTGGACAGGGTCGGCCTGGAGCTTATAGGACGCGACTACGGGGCGCGGCGAATCGGGCGGTTCGGTTTTATCGATCAGCTTGAATTGCGAGAGGTCGGTGACGGGTGGATCGAAGGTCATCGGGCCGGCGGTGAGTCCCCAGCGCAGTTGGGCGGCGAAGGGGTTGCCGTTGATCTCCATGGCCATGATCGCTTTGACCAGGTTCGGGCGGCGGTCGGCCATGCCCCAGGCGGCGAAGCCTCCGAAGGCGTGTACGAACAGGATCGACGGGCCGATTTTGTCGAGGAGTTCGGCGCCGCCGCGCCAGACGAGGTCGCTGTGAAATGCTTCGTCGGCCGTGTTGCCGGATTCGCAGGCCATGAACTGATCGATGAGCGGATCGTTCATGCCGCCGGGTCCGGGCCATTGCGCGGTGTTGAAGACCGTGGTGCTGCCGATGAGGCCTTCGAGCGCGGGAACGTTGGGGAGGTGGCTGGGTCCGAGGGCGTCGGGATGATAGGGCGAGCGGCCGTAGCTGGGGCGATCGAGCCAATAAACGCTGTAGCCGTTCTGGACGAAGTAGTGGACGAAGCCGGGGCGTCCGCCGATGCCCATCATGTGGGTGCCCTGGCCGCCTCCGCCATGCACCATGACGACGGGGTATGGGTGCTTTTTCTCGGCGGGGATCATGTACTGCACGAACATCTGGCCCATGGGGATGGTGCCGTAGGGCATGGTCTTGCGCTGGGTGCCGATCCAGAAGCCTCCCTGATCGGCTAGTTTCAGGGCGGTGGATTCGGTGTTGCGTTCGGTGGCCGATTACGACGGCTGGTGCGGGCTGGGTGAAGGTGGTTGATAGCCAGTCGAGAACTGGTTGCGGAGAGTCGGTCGCGGGAATGTTTTGGATGGGGACCTTCGGGGTTTCGTTGGGGAAGCGTCCGGAGGGATCGACCTGGACGATGGCTTTCACGAGGTTCGGACGTTCGAGGGCCGTGACTGTGGCGAAGATGGCTCCGTCGCCTTTCGAGATGAGAATGGCGGGGCCGATGTCGTCGAGAAGAATTGCGCCGCGGGTGCGCCATACGTTCTGCGTGATGGCGTTGTTGGCCATGGGCTGGCCCAACGATGCGGTGATCTGGACGACTTCCGGATCGGTGGCGGATTTGCCGACGGCTTGCGGCGGTCTTTTCGAAGGTCTGGGCTTCGCGGTCGAATTGGCCGTGGACGAAGGGCTGGTAGGGATTGCGTCCCTGGCCGGGGCGGTCGATGACGTAGACCTTGTAGCCCTGTTCGAGCAGGAGCGAGGCCCAGCCGCGGCGGCCGTCGGGCGTGCTGTACCAGTCGCTGCCCTGGCCGTAGCCTCCGTGGATGAGCACGACGGGATACGGGTGGCGCACTACGGTGGGGATCCAGTGTTCGACGAACATCTGCATGCCGTTGCAGACGGTGCCGCGGGCGAGCAGGGCGTGTTCGACGCCGTAGAAGCGGAAGGTCCATTCGGCGATGTCGAGGACGGGGCGCGGGAGTGGTGGCGGTTTGTGCAGCGATCTGGGCCGGCAGAGCTGCGAACGCACCTGTGGCGACGGCTCCGAATTCACTTCGTGTTATTCCCATGGCCTGTGCCCCACTCGAAGATCTTATATCGTTACGGTGTTGTTTCGGTAATCGGGTCGCGGCGTTTGTAGCCGGAGATGTCTGGTGACGGGCGGATTTTTTGGGAGTGCGGAACGAACCCGAGGCGGTTGGTTGCGGGTTCGGGGTCGAGGTAACTGTCGGCCTGGAGGGTCTGGTTGCCCTCTTCGTCGACCCAGAAGAGCTGAGGCGTTCGTCCTTCAGCGGACTCGGGGGCGGCGTCCGCGCGTTCGTCGGCGCGCTCTCTGTGTTCTTCGGCGCGGCGTTTGGCGCGGAGGTTCAGGAAAGCCGTCAGCGCGGCGCGGAACTGGCGTTCGAAGCGGGCTTCGTAGCGGTTGAGGAGTTCGAGGGTGCGGGAGTCGTCGGACAGGGTGCGGAAGGCGACGAAGGCCTGGGTCTCGGGGTCTTCGCCTTCGATGTAGCGGGGGCGGCGCATTTCGCGGTGAGTCCGGCGGTCTCGAGGGTCCAGACGCGCTGCTGACGCCAGCGGGCTACGGCCATGTTTTCGATGAGCGTGCGCTCGGTGGGGGTTTCGGGCTGGTGCTCGTCGAGGTAGGAGGCGAGGAGTTGGTCGAATTCCTCCTGCGATTCGCCGGGGAGGACGATGCGTTTGGAGTTGAAGCCGTGGTTGAGGCGGTTGCGCGAGGAGGCTTGCTTGCCTTCTTCGGTGATCGGGCCGTGGGATTTTGCGCCGTTGGTCCGGGATGCGATTTGCTGGAGTTCGGAAGACATAGTTGGTCTCGGGGGTATTGTGGAACGGGGGTAGGCGGGGTTTGGGGTGGTTGGCTGGGGCGGGGCTTTAGTTTCAGTTAGTTGCGGGTGAAAATAAATTGGTTTCGGCTGTGACCGGTTGCGGGCGACACGGAGGGTGGTTGAAATCGTACCGCCAGCGACGCAACTCCGCGTCCTGGAAAACCTTGCCGACGCGGGGACTCGCTCGGAATCGGTAAACTTCAGCGGCACGCAGGGTCGTCTCCCAGATCGCCGTTATTTAAGAGCACTTGTCCAAGACGCCGACTTCACGCCCAGATGGTTATAGAACCATGGGGGCGTTCCTAATCGGCCTGCCGCGCAGAACGATTGGGCCACCCGGCCGGAGCCTGCCATTGTGCAACGGCAGGCTCGCCGGCGCCAGGAGAAACGGAGTCAGATACCTCTGCTCGGCATCGCTTCTCCGCGCGAGTGATCTCTCACCGAGCTGCACCCGGAGGAGTAATGGTCCCGCTGTAGAGTCGCAGGTCCCATTCGTTCCGTTGCGGGGTACCATATCATGGTATTTCGTCAGCGTAAAGCTCCCCTGGACTCCGGCGAATCGACCCGTGCCACCAGAAATGGTGTGAATTTCCGTGATCTTAGCGTAACTGTCTTCCGGCTGCCGCACCGACAACCTGGCAAGGGGCCATATCCACGGTCTCGGCGAACGATCCGACAACTGTCGTATCTATGGTGTCCCCATTGGCCGCGATCCAATGAGCCGATTGTGCCACCAGAGGCGACCGAGATAAGCGCGCGGTCGCTGAGAATTGACCGACATGCGTGCCATTTCCCGTGATGCTTTGAAGGATCGTGCCGGGGGGACGGGGTGTCGTTCCCTTGGAAGGTACCCTTGAATGGTACTTGTTGTCTGTGCCGCCGCCGCGATGGCAAGCGCCGCCGTCAGAATCAGCGCCGCCGTTGACAGGTAGATCCTGGTTCTCTGTTGTCGTTTTCATATGCGCTCCTTTAGAGTTGTTCGATCAGGCAGCCAGTTCTAATCCGGCTCACCTGCCACGAATAAGGAATCGCGCCGCTGGAGGTTACAGTCTCTGGCGTGAAAGACATAGAATAGTTGTCACGAATCCGGCCGGAATGCCAAATTGCGCTCAGTGCGGAGCGGTACTGGACTCTGGCGATCCCGCCGGAATGTGCCCCAAATGTCTAATCCTGAGCGCTTTTGAGAGTTCAGTTGGCGGGGAGGAATCCGGGACTCAGACCATCGATACGGCGACAGCGGAAGGCGGTTATGACGACTTCGGCCGCTATCGCATCCTTCGGCCCCTGGGCGAAGGGGGTATGGGTACCGTGTACATGGCCGAACAGCTTGAACCGATTCGCCGAAGCGTGGCTCTTAAGGTTGTGAAGCTCGGCATGGATACGGCCCAGGTGCTGGCCCGGTTTAACAACGAGCGCCAGGCTCTCGCGATGATGGACCACCCGAACATCGCCCAGATCTTCGACGCCGGCGCGACCACGAAGGGGCGCCCGTACTTCGTGATGGAGTACATCGAAGGCGCACCTATAACTGAGTATTGCGATCTCAAGCGAATGAGTACCGGGGACCGGCTCGCATTATTCCTCGCGGTTTGCCGTGCGGTCCAGCATGCGCATCTGAAGGGTGTGATCCACCGCGATCTGAAGCCGTCGAACGTGCTTGTGACCGAGCGGGATGCCACCCCGGTGCCCAAGGTAATCGACTTCGGCATCGCGAAGGCGACCGATAAGTGGGCCGTAGAGAACACGCTGCTCACGCAGTTCGGCCAGATCGTCGGGACACCGGAGTACGCCAGCCCCGAGCAGGCCGACACGATGACGGGAGAGATCAATGAGGCCACCGATGTCTATTCGCTCGGCGTGCTCCTCTATGAGCTGCTGATCGGAGCCGTGCCGTTCGACTCGTCCATCCTGCGCAATGCCGGTTTGGCGGAGATGCTGCGAATGATCCGCGAAGACGAAGCGCCATCACTGTCGAGAAAGCTTACGTCGATGGGCGCCGCAGCGAGCGACATCGCCGCACGCCGCCAGACCGATCCGGCTTCGCTGCGCCGCCTGGTCGACGGGGACCTGAACTCGATCACGATGAAGGCACTCGAGAAGCCGAGGGAGCGGCGCTATGGCTCGGTATCCGACCTCGCAGCCGATATCCAGAGATACCTGGAGGACCGGCCCGTGCTGGCCTCGCCACCGAGTCGGCTATACCGGGCGCGTAAGTTTCTCCGCCGGCACAGGCTACCCGCCTTAGCGACAGCCGCGGGAGCCATATTTTTTGGTTTGAGCGGGGTGACGGCCTGGTCGCTTTCGCACCGCGATTTCGCCTCGAGACCCAAGCTGACCGACAAGGACACGATTGTGCTTGCGGATTTCGAGAATAAGACGGGCGACCCGGTGTTTGACGACACGCTGCGCCAGGGACTGTCCGTGGAGCTTCAACAATCGCCGTTCCTCAGCCTGATTTCGGACCGGCAGGTCCAGCAGACGCTGGCGCTCATGGGACAGCCCAAAGAGGCGCGGCTGACTCCGGAAATCGCTCAGCAGGTCTGCGAGCGAACCGCAAGCGCGGCTGTTCTGGAAGGCTCGATCGCAAGCCTTGGAAGCCAATACGTATTGGGCTTGCGCGCAAGGAACTGCAACACCGGAAACATTCTGGACCAGGAGCAGGCCGTGGCGGCCAGGAGAGAAGATGTCCTGAACTCTCTCAGTCAGATCGCGCGCAAATTCAGAACCCGGGTGGGCGAATCGCTGGCTACGGTGGAAAAGCACTCGACACCGCTCGCCGAGGCTACGACACCTTCACTCGAAGCCCTCAAGGCTTACAGCACCGGAATGAAGGTGGTACGTATCCTCCGGGAGTGCTGCGGCCATACCTTTTTTCCGGCGCGCTGTCGAAATCGATCCCAAATTCGCGATGGCGTACGCCAATTTGGGGCTTACGTACAGCGCTATTGGAGAGTCCGTGCTGTCAGCCGAGAGCACTACAAAAGCCTGGCAACTGCGGGATCGTGTCAGCGATCGCGAGAAGTTTTTCATCGACTTTACCTACGACCGGCAGGTGACGGGAAATCTGGAAAAGGCGTACCAAACCCTCGAGTTGTGGCTTCAGACTTATCCTCGCGGGGAGGAACCCAAATCCCCAGGATTTGTTAGGGGGCCTTTCCACCCATGGGACCGGCCGATTTGAAAGAGCGATTGAAGCATCCCAAGAAGGAATCGCGGCCGATCCCGACTTTGCGATCGGGTACAGCAATCTTGCGTCGAGCTATTTTTTCACCGACCGCTTCCCCGAAGCGGAGAGCACGCTTCAGCGCGCCTCCGAGCGCAAGCTGGAAATACCCAATTTTCTAGTCCTCCGATACAACATCGCGGTGCTAAAGGGCGACCAGGAGCAGATGGACCGGGCAGTAGGCCTGGCCAGGGGAAAGCGCTGGGCGGAACACTGGATGGCCCACGAGGAGGCTCTCGCCCTGGCTCGTTCCGGCCGCTTACAGGCCGCCCGGCGGTCATCGAACCGAGCCGTGGATCTGGCCCCGCAAGAGGGGGAACGCGAGGCGGCAGCGACGTTACCAGGCCGCACGAGCGGTGTGGGAAGCCGCTTTGCGGGAATGCTGCCGAAGGGAAAAGGAACGCCATGGCGGCGCTCGAGCTTTCGAACGGCCGGGATGTTGAATACGCCGCCGGCCTTGCCCTGGCTCTTTCGGGAAACTCTTCCCGATCAGAGGCGCTCGCCGGCGATCTGGAAAAGCGTTTCCCGGAAGATACTTTTGTCGAAATTTACCTACGTACCGGTTCTTCGCGCGTTAGCCGCACTGGGGCGGGGCAAGCCCGCAGACAGCGTGGAGCGGCTGCAAATCGCTCTTCGCTATGAGCTGGCGGCGAACGGCCTCAACTTACTGTTCATTATCTTGGCGGTTTGCACTCGGCCTATGTGCGCGGCGAGGCATTCGTTGCCGCGCATCGGTATGCGGAAGCGGCCGCCGAGTTTCAGAAGATTCTCGATCATCGCGGTATCGTGGGCGCTGGATCCCATCGGCGCGCTGGCGCACCTGCAACTCGGCAGAGTGTTCGCTATATCGGGGGATAAGGCCAAGGCGAAAGCTGCCTATGAGGCTTTCCTCGCACTTTGGAAAGACGCCGACCCCGACATCCCGATCCTGAAAAGCGCCAAGGCAGAGTACGTACAGACTCTAGCTGTAGCTACCGCACTGTAACCTTTGGCCTCCAATTCCTTATTGTCTTTAGCGGAGAGATTCAGAGGATAAGACCATGACGAAGGGCCAGACCATGCACACGTTGCCCGGATCATCACAGTTTCCGACGACGCGGTGGACCCTGGTGATCGCTGCCGGAGATCCACGGCCGAAGGAGGCTCGGTCCGCCTTGGTTTCCCTGTGCGAGAACTACTGGTATCCGTTGTATGCCTTTCTGCGCCGGCGCGGTTATCCGGCCGATCAGGCGCAGGATCTCACGCAGGAGTTTTTCATCCGCGTGCTCGAAGGGCGGTATCTCGATCGCGCCGACCCGGAAAAGGGCCGGTTCCGATCCTTTATTTTGAGCTCCCTGAAATTCTTTGTGGCCGACGAAGAGGACCGCAAACGCGCGCACAAACGGGGCGGCGGTGTGCTTGTGCCGCTGGAATTCTCCTCAGGCGAAGAGCGCTACCAACACGAGCAAGCGCACGATGAGACGCCGGAGCGGATCTTCGAGCGGCGTTGGGCACTTTCGGTGCTCGACAGAGTGATGGAGAACTTGCGTAAGGAGTTCCTGCATCACGGCCGTCCGGAGCATTTCGACCGGTTGAAGGTTTTCCTTCTCGGGCAGTCCGACGAGCCGTACACTGCTTTGGCGCGAGAAATGAATACGTCAGAGGGAGCGCTCAAGGTGGCCATTCACAGGCTTCGCAAGAGGTATCGCGAACTCTTTCGCCAGGAAATCGCCGATACGGTGGCCGACCCCGCCGAAGTGGAGTCCGAACTCCGATTTTTGGCAGCCGCCCTCACGAGGAAGTAGGAGCAGGAGCAGAGCTCGAAACGAGGTCAGGAAAAGGTGTCCTGTCATCTGGAATCAGGTCACTTGGCCGTATAACGCGCACCTCGCCGAAGTGTCCACGCGGGCTCGCAGTCCCATTTCGGTGCAGAAACAGAAGACTGCGCCGGTATTCGCATAAATCGCCTGGGGACAAAGGTAAGGGTGCCCGCCGTGGTCCTGCAACATTAGACGGCATGCACGGCGGCTTCGAATGCATCACAATCCATAAGTGATCCGAAATCCGACAATTCTGCTGCTCGTTTGTGCGCCGCTGTTTGGACAGCAGTACACAATGTCGACAATTGCCAGTGATCTGAAGAATCCGACGAGCGTCGCGGTGGACTCAGAAGGCAATATTTTCTTCGGTGACTGGACCGGCTTCATCCGCAAAATCTGGAAAAGGGACGGCGCCGTCACGATAGCCGCCGGTACGGGAATCCTGGGCTACGGCGGCGATGGGGGACAGGCAACCAGTGCAACGCTCGGAAGGTCCATCAGCATCGCGCTGGACACCGCCGGCAACATCTACATAGCCGACGGAGATAACAATCGCATACGGCGAGTCGAGGTCTTGACCGGGATCATCACCACGATTGCGGGAACGGGCGCGGCGAACGATAGCGGCGATGGGGGCGCGCCGATCAATGCGGGTGTCTCCCGGCCGACCGGGATCACTGTGGACAGTGCGGGCGATCTTTACTTTTCGAGTTCCTGGTCGCGCGTTCGGAAACTCAGTGCCGGTAACGGGCTTATTGAAACCATCGCGGGTCGGTTTACCACTGCCTTCGGTGGCGATGGCGGGCCGGCCATCGATGCTCTTTTCTGGGATCCGGTTCCCTCAGCAGTCAACCGGGCCGGGGACATCTTCCTTGCCGATTTCGAAAATTCGCGTATCCGCATGATCAGCCAGAAGACAGGCATTGTGACCACCGTGGCCGGCTCCGGCCCCTGCCCGACCTCACCTCCGCCTTTCAGCACATCCGTTTGCCGGGGCGGATTCAGCGGAGATGGTGGACCCGCCACGAGCGCGTCCCTCAACTATGCCTCGGCGGTGGCACTGGACGATGCGGGAAATCTTTACATTGCCGACACATTGAACCACCGGATACGGCGGGTTGATTCATCGACAGGATTGATTACCACGATCGCCGGAACCGGGGTAAGCGGTTTCAGTGGAGATGGCGGTCCCGCGTTGCAAGCTGAGATCACGACCCCGGCCAGCATCGCGGTGGATTCGTCCGGAAACGTCTATTTCGCCGACGAGGCCAACGGTCGCATCCGCATGCTGACGCCACAGAATTCCCTTGATGCCAGGCAGCGACCGCGACGCTGATTGCGCGCCACAGGCCCGGAGGTTTCAGGCTGGCCTCGAATTCGATTCGCCGGGAAGGACGACGCGTTGCCGGATACCTGCTGGGTACCGCGGCGGCACATATATCCGAGCTCGCCGAGCGCATCAGCGCCAGAAAAATTCAAAATGACGCGGGGTCGAGCACGGCGACGCTTTCATAGCGGCGGAAGTCAGCCGGGTTGAACGTCAGGATGTCCCTGATGTTGTGCGCCTGCATGATCGCTGCGAGCCTCGCATCGTGCACCTTGGCACCTCGGACCTCATGCGCCACGATCAGGCACCGCCAAGGCCGAAATGCCTCCGGTGAGTCCGGCAAAACCGTGAAGAACGTCTCAATACGCGCGGTCAGCCGCTCGGTGGCGGCTATCGAGTTCCCCAGCCCGTTTGCATCCCGAGGCCTGGTGCAAACATTCCAGAATTCGGCAATGTTCTGATACGCAACACAAAGTTCCTGCCCATCTTGAACGAGCGAGCGAAGGGCTTGCCGGGCAGCGCTCATGAGCGGATGATTGCGCTGGACGGCTCGCACCAGAACATTGGTATCGATGAGAACCGGCATTTACCAGCGGTCGGGGTAAAGATTCTCGCGACTCAGGGCCTCATCCGGAATGGCTGGGGCTTCGGGAAAACTGTCGGCCCATTCTTCAAACTGCGCCGCCCATTGAGCCGGCGTGAGTTGCAGGGCTTCGGAATGGCCGCTCTTTTCTTCCACGACACGCAGCAGAAAGTCTTCGACGGACACGCCGCTGGATTGCGCCAAAGCGATCAATCGTGCTTCGATGTCGGGATTCAGATTCAAGCTCATTCGTTTGCCTTTCAATTATCCCGCATTTCCTGTGTGCGAATGAGACCCCCGGATGACTCCCATTCTGAGCATTTCCAGCAGTACATTACTTGAATTCGCTGGACTCCCTTGAATACTGACGCGGCAATCCGCCATGATTGGAAGCTGGGAAGACCGGGGGGCCAATCAATGAAGATCCATACAGGTATTATTCTTGCGGCACTGTCCGCTGTGTTCGTGACCGGGCAGGCACGCGCCATTTGCGTTGCCAACAGCAGCGTATCCGGCACGGCGACTCAGACCGGGCCGGCCCTCTGGACGTACAATTTCAACGTTCAGAACGGATGTGCGCCGAATAATCAGCCATTCCTCACCGACTTTTACATCCCTTACTTCAGCGACGCGGGGATTGCGGATATCGTGTTGCCGGCGCCCGACACCATGTCGACGACCAGCTCCATAACGTGGACTGACACGATCGATCCCAACGACAATCTTTTCGGCCTGTCGGGAGCGGGAGTGATCGATTTTGAGGTGACGGCCACGCCGAAACTTGAGGCATTCCCGGGGCAGGATGCTCCCGGAGTCGGATATTACTTTGCGACGGGCTTCAGCTTTACGGCCCCGTTCGCTCCGGTAGAGGGGCCATACGCGATTCTCCAGTCACTCCCTCCGACTTATACGACGACGACCACATTGTTTGGCGACCCGGCGATTCCTGGCAGCCCGAATACGATTGCCGCGCTGGCCGCAACGGCGGCACCGGAACCAGGCACGACTGCCCTGCTGATGATGGGCCTCGGGCTGATCGCAATGGTGGTGAGAAAACGCCGGAAGAGCTTCATGTATGCGAAGCCGCCCTCAGAGAATTGATATTCATTGCGCAGAGTTGATAATTTGCTGCGCCTGACGGATTAGAGCGGGGTTGCCGCGATCGCGATCGCAGGCGGCGACGTTTTGGGAAATACGTTTCTGGTGTTCGTCGCATCGCGAATGTTCGCCGCGATGCTGGAGAGAGCTTTTCCACCGGTTGAAGCGCTCAGGTAGAAAACACGAACGAGATCCTCGCGCCCATCGGCCATTTTCGGCAACGCATATACACCGCTTTGCGGATTCTGGTTTTGCAATGCCAACGATTCACCGTCGGCAGGGACATCCAGCTTCTGTATCATCCATTCGAGAAGGTCGACTGAAACTGTGTTTCCGCGGAACACCAGGCTCCGCGATGCTTGTCGGTCGCGAAGATGAAAGGAGTCAGGCCGACGACTCGTCCGACGGTCAGGATTTCCGTTTCAGCCTGGGCGGTGGCTGACTTCAAGTAATAGATACGCGTGAGCGGTGTTTCGTCGTCAGGGGGTAGCCCATTGGGTGGGGACAGGTAAGTGCGCAATGATGGATTCGCTTCTTCCTGACCGGTGGGCTGCCAGCCCTAAGCCGGGCTGAAGCTCGGCGCGGGCTAAAACCGGCTAAAACCCGCCCCACAGTTATCGAGGCGTCAGGGTGCGTTCGCTGGTTTCGTGCTGCAACGGGCTCTTTGGCACAACTTGCGGCGGCCCTGGCCGTGTAGTAACTTTAGCGATGCACGCTTCGATTTGAAAGGAGAAACACTCTTTGAAAAAAGCAATATTCATGGCAATGGTTGCGCTCGCCGCTACCGCGTTCCCGTCGATGGCGCAGGACGCCTCGAAGTTCAACGGCACCTGGAAGGGCGACGGCGGGCAGGTGCGCAAGCTGACGCTGAAAGACGGCGTCGTGTTCATGGAAGAAACGCAGACGAACGGTTCGGTGATCCTGCGGCAATATCCCACTCAGGGGCAGGAAATCACCATGACCGAAGGCGTCTGGAAGGACTCCAAGGCCACGGGCAAGATGGAAGGCAACAAGCTGGTGGTCGAAACGACGATGCCCAACGGCACAGAGTGGCACGATGAGTGGACCATGGCTGACGACGGCAAGACCTATGCCGCGCTGCGCGTGATGGTCAAAGCGGGCGCCGGCGGGGCGTTCGGCGGCGGTGGCGGCAGAGCGGCGGGTGGTCCTCCTCCTGCTGGTGCAGCGCCGGGTGGCGGCGCTCCTCCTGCCGGCGGGGGTGCTCGTCGCGGTGGCGGTGGTGGCGGCAGAGGCCGGGGCGGTCCGGAAACCTTCACCAAAATCGATTAGAAGCTGGCCTTCGGAAGGAAGTCCGCGAGAAGCCGGTTGAACTCGGCCGGCTTCTCCAGCATCACGAAGTGCCCGGTGCCCGCGACTTCGACCGCCGTTCCGTTCGGGAAGATCTTCTTGAAGTACGCGGGATCGTTGGAGGCGGAGTGATCCGCATAGATGCCGAGGGCGGGAACGGTGAACTTGTCGTCGACCCAGTTGGGCGCGGCGAAAGTGGCGGCCATCGCCTGCGTCGCCGTGGTCTCCGGGGCGGCCAGCATCATCTTCAAAATATGGTCCTGAATGGCCGGGGTGGCGGATTTGCCGAACATCCCGCGGATCATCGCCTCACGGTTCTTCAAGCCGTCCGGCCCTTTCATCGCATCGGGGTTGGGAGCGTTGGGGCTTCCCGAAAGATGGAGGATTCCGTCGACAGGCACCAGCGCGGCGACGTTTGCAGGGTACAGGCGCGCATACGCGCGGATCACCGGAGTACCCATGCTGTGGCCCACCAGCACGATCTTTCCCGCTTTGGCCTCGACGCGAACTGCTTCGATGGATCTGGCGAAGAGATCCATGGTGAGAGGTCCGTTCGACGGCGATCCGCTCTTGCCGTGGCCCGGAAGATCGAGCGTGATGACGCGGTAATTCTTTTCGAAGAACCGGCACCTGTTCGCTCCAGGAGGACTCGTCGCAGGTCCAGCCATGAACGAAGACGATGGTCTTCGGTCCGTCGCCTCGCACGGTGGAGTGGATGGGAATGCCGTCCACAGAAGCGGCCGACGCGAGGGCGGAAAGAGAGAGGGCGAGAATGGGCAGTACGGGCGCATTGATCGGATTATAACCGCAATGCGGATACCTGTATGAGCTTAGGATGGCCAGGTGTGCAATTGAAACCACAGCCTTGATACGAAATTCGTTGAGCACAGCGGTTCGCCTTCCCGGCATTGAAATTGCGATTATCCCGCTATGCTAATTGCCATTGCCCGCCGCGCCCGGCGTGGTATCCATCAGGCCATGCCGGAACGGGGACGTCAGCCCCGGCAGGGGCGGAGGCGGGGGCGTTCGCTCCTCGCCCAGCGGGTTGTTGCTGATCAATTGCGAAACTCTAGCGAGCCTTATCCCGCAAGCGTACCTTAACGATGCCGAACGTGCCGATTTGAATCCGCGCTTCGTTCGCATTTTGCAGCGGCCGCTGAAGGGAGGTCCGGCCTGGATCCATTCGGATCTATACAGCATCGAGGCGAAAGCCGAGAGCGCTCCGAGCGCCGGGATGATGCTGGGACCTATGCTGAAGATGCTGCTCGAGGACAGGTTTAAGCTGAAGGTCCATCGCGAAACGTCGGAGATCCCGGTCTATGCACTGGTCGTGGCCGAAGATGGTCCCAGGAAACTTAACGTGGCGCGGCAAGGAAGTTGCATTCCGGTGGACCGTGACCACCCATTTCCCCGTCCAGCACCCGGACAGTTGCCTCCTGACGTATGTGGCATGGTCAGCGTGACAGACGCCGGGTACTACACATATGGACAAACGATGCCGGGTCTTTGTCTGGACCTCTCAGTCCGACTGGGCCAGGAAGTCATTGACAAGACCGGGATAAAGGGGATGTTTGACATCCATCTGGATATGCCACGCAACTCTTTAATTCCTGGACTGCCCACCGATGGAATACCCGCGGCCGCACCTGATCCGGACGAGATTTTTTCGTTAATAGAGGCCGCGGTACACAGACTCGGATTGAAACTGGAGCGGACCAGGGGAGTAGACGAATTTCTCGTCATCGATCACGTTGAGAAACCCTCCAGGAACTAAGTACTTACAGCCTGTGTCAAAAACCGCTCCTTCACTGTTTGAATGCGTAGGTAGAGGGGAGTTCGGGATTCTCCACAATCGAGGGAGGAGCCCGAAGGTTCCTCAAACCCGATTGTGGAGAAACTACCTATGCGAGTTTATTTTGTCGGACTGGACGTACATAAGCAAGTGATCGCCTTCTGCGTTAAGACAGCAGAGGGTGCAATCGTGAAGGAGGGCAGCATTCCGGCCACGCGAACGGCGCTGAGCGAATGGGTAAAGACGCTGCCGGGGCCATGGCATGGCGCGATGGAAGCGACCATATTCAGCCACTGGATTTACGAGCATCTGAAGCCGCATGCCGCAAAACTCGAGATGGGGCACGCGGCGCGCATGAAAGCAATCTGCGCGGGGAAGAAAAAGAGCGACAAGATCGATGCCCGCACCATTGCGGACCTGCTGCGGTGCAACCTGTTTCCGTCCTGTTTCGTAATTTCGCCGGAATTGGGCGCGTTACGGCAGCAGTTGCGATTCCGGCGCCTGCTGGTGGAAGAAACCGTGATGTTCAAGAACAAGACGGCGGGATTGCTGATGGGGGCCGGGGTGGAATACGAACGACGCCGTCTGCACGGCAAACGCTATTTCGAGAGCCTGGTGAAGGACAACGAGTGGATCGGCCAGGAACTGCGGCCACTGCTGGAGTTCAATCGCGCCCAGATGACGACCCTGCAGGCCATGGACCGGCGGCTGAAGGGTATGCTGGCGCGTCATCCTGCCCTGGAGGAGCGAGTGAAAGCGTTATGCCGGATTGACGGAGTGGGGACAGTGACGGCGTTGGGCTGGGCACTGGAAGCAGCCACGCCGGAGCGTTTTCCTTCGATCAAACATGCCATGAGTTATTGCGGGCTGACCAGCGCGCTGCGCGAATCGGCCGGCCAGCAGAAGCGCGGGCCGCTTTCCAAACAACGCAACGCGTATCTGCAGAGCGCGCTGATCGAAACTGCGAAACTGGCGCCGATGTACAACGAGAAGCTGAAAGAAGTGCATCGTAAAGCGATTGCAAAAGGCGGACATCGCAATCGGGCGACGCTGGCGGTGGCGCGCAAACTGGTGGCTTATCTGATGGCGGCCGACCGGGTTTTCTTCGCCGGCCAGCGTGAAGCCGCCGGCGAACATATAGAGGCGGTCTGAGCGTGCGTTTTTTCAGGCATGCAGATCTATCCGAGTGAATCAGTTCTCTTGCCGGTGAAGCGGAGGCGAGCACTGGTGGCGACCAACTCGCTGAGGAATAGCCGGCCAGACTCATCCGGGTGAGGCGCTTCGGCGTTTGACTCGCACAATGGCGCAGCCGTTGTGAACAGGTTCCCTCCAGACCCCGCGGAGCCGCGACTCGGCAAACAGTCCGCTGTTATGCCGCCGTTTTCACTGTTTTGGGGCTGGAGGGTTTAGCTACGACTCAATCTTCCGTGACGTGTTCCCCCCGGGACACGATCCGGCAAATGAATGTCTGGTGACCGGCCTGTTCCGGATCCCTTCGGCAAAGATCAAAAACACTGTTCGGTGCTGCGACCACTAACCTGTTCTGGTCTTCCTCACGGAAGCCCCGGGAATTTTGCGTCTTCGCTTGACATTTACCTACCATGAATGTCGCGGCTCAGCAACGCATTGGTTTTGCAAAAGAAACAGAGGTATGAGCAGAACGCCGCAGGAGGAGCAGGGGATTCGTGTGATGCGAAGCCTTTTGATGATTGCGATCCTCACTTCGGGGTCAGCCTATTCAATAGGTGGCCGTGTCTTTCCTCCTCATGGCAATCCGCTTATCTACAGCCTCGCCATATCATGGCTTATCTCCATGACCATCGCGGTTGTGAGCAGTGCCATCTTCTTCAGGGTGAAACCAACGTTGTTCCCCTTGGCCCTTTGGGAGAAACAAGGCGAAATCTATGACCGCGCGGGCATCCGGACGTTCCGATGGGTGCTGTTTCATTCGCCATTGGGCTGGATTAACCCGAATTTCCATTTGAGTGCCAGACGCGCCTGATTGCGGCCGCCTGCTGAGAGAAATGAATTCCGAAGAAGCTGTACACTGGCTGACCTGTGTCGTTTCGGTCATGCTGGCGATCTCGTACCTTCTCCATGATCACGCCGTGTATGGCTACGTCTTACTTCTCGTCAGAATCCCCGTCGACCTGTACCCATCATGCTCCAACGCTGGAATCGAGGTCGCGTGTGGCGAGTGTTGGAACGCCCGGCGCATATCACGTAAGAGGTGCTACGTTTCCGGCAGCCAGGCCAACACACTTTCAGGACGCCACCCAATGATGTTCCGAATCGATTGGGCTAAGCTGAGAGATCTCATGGCGGGTCCAAGCACACACGGGTGAAAGCGGTGATCTCTTACGTGCTACAGGCGAAAAAAAAGGCCGCGCGATGGCGGCCTTTTTTTGATCGACTAGTTCTCAGCGGCGGTAGTAGCCACGATAGCCGCCGTAGTAGCCGTAGCGTGGGCCGATAACTACTCCTACTCCGAAACCTCCGTAGTAGGGATAAGGATAACCATACGCATAGGGATACGGGTAGCCATAACCATATCCGTAATAAGGCGCGGGCGGAGGCGCAGCTGTGCGGTACGGCGCCGCAGGCTGCCGCTGTTGCGTCACGTACTGTTGCTGAGTATTGACGTACTGAAAGGCCTGCGGAGCGTGCTCGGTCGAGAACGTGACGGGCGCGGTGATCTGGAACGTCATCGCCGACTCAGGACCGATCACCGTGGGGTGCCCGCGCGTGAGCAGAACGCCGATAATGCCTGCCGCTGCGCCCGCGCCTGCTCCAATGGCCGCGCCGCGACCCCAATCGGCTCCCGCGCCAATGGCTGCTCCCAAGGCGGTGGTGCCACCGATTGCGGCTGCGTCGCGGCCGACGGAAGTCGGTCCGTTGTGGTTGATCATCTGCGATTGAATCGATACCTGCTGCCCGTCAACGAGCGTCAGCCCGGTGAGTTCAACTCCGAGGCGCGAGGTACCCTCGACGCGGCCGGCTTTCTTCGCTTCGGTGATCGCGTCCCATCACGGTGGAACCGCGGGGCGCGACGACGAAGCCATCGACTACCAGCGACTGTTCGAGGGTAGCGGTGAAGGTGTCGCCCAGCCTGGTTGTGATCGGAAGACAAATAATCATTGGTGCGGACCGTGGCCCACGTTCCCTGCTTGATGGTCAGCTGCGGCGGCACGCCGTAGTTGGCGGGACCGTAATTGGTTGGGAGTTGCGGACGAGAAGTGTCAGGAGGTGGCGGAGCCTGGTTCGGCCCTGGCGCCTGATCGGCCGCGTAATTCGGAGGCGGCGGAGCCTGATCCGGCCCGGCCTGATTCAATACGGCTTGATCCGATCCGGTTGCGGGGCGCCACGGATGCGGCGCCTGATCCTGAGCGATGCGAGTCCGGTAAGCGCCAATACGCTTAGAGAGAGGCGGCAAACAACATTGAGTTCTGGTGTCGATTTCATTTGGCTTTGCGTCCCTGCACCTGCTTACGCAAATTTACCGCCAAAATGATGCACTCCCAAGTGATTGAAAATATTGGATGGCTCACGGCGGCACCAGCTTCATCAGCCACCACGGATGGTGCTTTTCAACCAATGGGCGGATTCGCAAGGCAACAGAATGCGCAGGCGCTGATTTATGCACACGGAATCCACCGAAAAGCTGCCGCAACTGATTGAAAATAAGGCCTCGTAAAAGCTGAGGAAAGGCTCTGTTTTTCGTTTGACGTGAACATGGTGCCGGGTGCATGATCGATTCAGTTCCAGGGTTTACGGAACGATAGCCAAGCGGGATGAAGCGGAGTTTCGAGCACTGATCCGAAGCGTAATCGAAAGAAAGCGCGGCGGGGAGCGAGATGCAGATCGGGTGTCCTGTAAGGCGAGCTTCCTGTGATGAAGCCCGTTGAACGCTTTGATCTGGAGGGCAGAAACGCCCAAAGGGAAGTGGAGACGGCGTGGCGTCACGGGAGCGTATGAGCAACGCGCGGATAACGGGTCGAGGGTGATGAATTCGCCCGGTTGCGGCTTCGAAACCGAACCGAGCGGAGAGCCTTTGGTCGAACGGATCGGCGCAAAGTTTGTACGTGGATTCGAAGGGGCAGGCCAGGAACGTTGACCTCGTAATGGTGGCGAAAGCGTCGTTACGAGCGAGCGAAAGGCCGTTCCGAGTTTCCGGCTCCGGACGGATATATGTCCGCTGAGGAAGCGTTTGCGGCACCGACCCGGCGCGAGCTGAAAAGCAGCGACGGCGAGCGGCAAATGTGGAATCCGGAGTATCCGGCTGCGGATCGAGCGCCGAGCATGCCGGTGGTTCGCTCAATCGTGCCGTGAACCCTGGACGTTTTTTTTGGTTGTGTTCCCGCGGGCTGGTAAGGCGTCCCGGCGATTTCGTTACCGCTCCGTTTACAGTCGCGGCTCGGTAAAACCAAATACTGGAGCCGTTACGGAGGCTAGGTTTCCGAAGGTTCCGCGGCGCCTTCAGTCGTTACGGGCTGTAGCGCGGGTTCTGCGGCGGCGCGATCTTCCGCCGCGTTGCCGAATTTCTTCCAGCGCTTGAACGTGAACACTTCCTTGCGGTCGCGGAAACTGGCGAAATTGAGCCGACAATACTCGCAGCGCCACTTGTGGGCCCCGAGGGCTACCTTGAGTCTTATCCACAACGGCGGATCGGTGTAGGTTCTCCCCGTCCAGCCATTCAGGTCCATACGCAGGCAGACTGGGCATCGCGCAAAGGACAGATCTTCCCACACCAGGGTTTTACCGAGGAAACGCGTGTTGCAGTCGAGGCAGCGCAGGGGCGAAGTAAACTTGAACTGCCCGATCCATTCGGAAAAATCGCGGGTGCGCGCGGGACGCAGATACCGACTGCCGCAGCGGGGGCATGCGGTCGACATCTACACCGCCACCGTAGCAGTCTTGCGCCGCGCAATATCGGCGCGGAGGTAAGAGAGAAACGCGCTGCCGAGGCGATCGCAGGCGTCGCCGCGGCTTGGCGAGCGCGCGGCCAGCGATCTCGCGTACACGCAGCAGTCCGCGGGTTGTGGACGTGATGAAGACTCCGTCGGCCTCATAGAGCTCTTCGAGCGTGAGCGGGCGCTCGATCACTTCGAACATCGGGCACATGGATCTCATGGACGAGCACGTCGCGCGTGACGCCGGGAAGGCACCCTTCAGAGATCGGCGGCGTGACGACCTGCTTTCCGAAGGCCGCGAATATGTTCGCCGAAGTGCATTCGGATACGCGCCCCATTTCGTTCAGCAGGACGACCTCATCAAAACCCTGCTCCTGCGCGCGCTCGGCCCAGCGAAGATTTGCGGCCCATGACAGGATCTTGGCGCTGGTGAACTCGGAGGCGGCGTAGCCGGGCATGCGGCTGGATCGACAGGCGTATGCTTTCGCCCCAGTTTTTCAAATCGGCCGTGAGCACGATGGTATCGGTCGCAAGACCGCTCGAAGGTCCCTGCCAGAGGCCGCCGGTGTTACGCACGACGACGAGGCGCAGGGTGCAGTCCGGCGCCCGGTTCGCCTCGACGAGGCGGCTGATATCGCGCTCTACTGCATCGGGATCCGCGGGCATTTCGACGTTCAACAGCCGCGCGTCGCGCGACATGCGAGCCCAGTGCTTTTCCCATGCGAACAGCGCGCCTTCGGCTACCCGCAGCGTGCTGAAAACGCCCCATCCGGAAAGCAGCCCGAGCTGGCCGGCAAAGAGGCTGGGCTCACTCGCTTCGCGGATTTTTCCGTTGTGCAGAAAGTAGCGATGGATCGACATCCAGCCTTATTATTTCATCATTGCGTCACGTTTCGCTTTGAATTCTGTGCCTGGCTTCCAAAGGGGAATGTCATTTGCATTACTAACGTTAACGCCGATTTCAAAGAAGACCTGGAGGTCTTCCACGGCGCCTGCGAGATCCCAGTCCGGCTTCACTTCGTCGGACGGCTTGTGATAATCGTGCTCGGTGTAGTAGTCGCGCTTCTGCTTGCCGTAATCGGCCGGCTTTCCGATGTAGTTGGTGCCGGGGTCGGGATCGAGCGCGGGCACGCCTTCTTTGGCGAACTCGAAGTGATCGGAACGGTAGAAACCGCCCTTACCCGGATCGGGATCGCCGACGACCGTGCGGCCGTGCGCTTTGAGGACCTCGGTGGCAGTGTCGTCGAGGGTCGAGTTACCGAGGCCGATGATGGTCATGTCGCTCGTCTTGCCCCAGAGGTTGAGGACGTCCATATTGATATCGGCCAGCGTGTTCTTGAGCGGATAGAGCGGATTGGTCGCGTAGTATTGCGTGCCGAGCAGGCCCTGCTCTTCGGCGGTGACGGAGAGGAAGAGGATCGACCGCTTGGGCGCGGGTGAAAGCTTCGTGTAGGCGCGGGCGATTTCGAGCAGGCCGGCGCTGCCGGATGCGTTGTCGGCGGCTCCGTTGTAGATCTGATCGCCCTTCAGTTCGGGATCGCGGCCGAGGTGATCCCAGTGCGCGGTGTAGATCACGTACTGGTCTTTGAGCGCCGGGATCGCTGCCTTCGAGCTTCGCGATGACGTTGTGCGAATCGATCTTGCGCAGGGTGTTTTCGATCTTGAAGCTGGCGGTTGCGCCGGGCAGCGGGACGGGCTTGAAATCCTTCATGATGGCGGCCTTCTTGAGCGCGGCAAGGTCGAGTCCGGCCATGCGGCAAAGCTCGCCTGCTTTGTCGAAAGTCATCCAGCCCTCGACGGCGACGCGGCCGGCGTTATTGTCCGGGCGCTGGATGCCGAAGTTCTCCCCACCCCAGCTTCCGGAGACGACTTCGAACGGATAGCCGGCGGGGCCGGTCTCATGAATGATGATCGCGGCGGCGGCGCCTTTTTCGGAGGCGATTTCGTATTTGTAAGTCCAGCGGCCGTAGTAGGTCATGGCCGCGCCTTTGAACATTTTGTCGTCGAGTTTGGAGGGGTCTGCGGGATCGGGGATGGCGGGGTCGTTGATGAGCATGAGGATGGTCTTGCCCTTGACATCGACATTTTTGTAGTCGTCCCAGCCGTATTCGGGAGCGACCACTCCGTAGCCGACGAAGACGATATCGGAGTTCTTCACGTCGACTTGGGGAACATAACGGCTGGAGAGCGCGATGTAGTCTTTTTTGTCCACCAGCGGAAGTTTCTTGCCTCTGACTGCGATCTCGGGGTGCGATTTCGAGGTGATGCCTGCGAGCGGCACGTTCTGCAGATAGGTTCCATCGGGATTGCCCGGCTTCAGCCCCATCTGCTGGAACTGCTGCTGCATGTAAGCGATGGTTTTCACTTCGCCGGGTGAGCCGGGTTTGCGGCCTTCGAAATCGTCGGAGGAGAGCGTTTTGATTTCGGCGAGGAGGGAGGTGGGCTGGATGGCGTCGAGTGCCGGTTGGAGATTCGCTTTTTCGGGAGCTTGAGTGCACGAGGCCAGGAAGAGCAGAGAGGCAAGGCTGATTTTCTTCATCGCTGTCGATTTCAAGCGTACAGGATCGTGCGAAGAGAAGGTGACAGGCCGGGTAGGTTACCGATTACCGAAGCGGTCCAACGTTGCTTTCAGCAGAGCCGGGGAGGATCGAAAGGTCGTCTTCCAGTCTGTCAATCGCAGGCGTTAATTCGACCAATCGTCGAGTGGCAGCCTCGCCGAGAACACCGAGGAGCCCGGTGACACGTCAGACCGCCGTCGGCGGCGACGCGGCGCGCCGCTTTTTCATCAAGCAGAATGATGTCGGCCCCGATGAGTTCAGCCAGGAAAATTGCTGCCCGCTCGCCTGCCTGGAGTTTCCCTGTGCCGGGGAGTATGACGCCGGGGGTCGGTTCGGCGGAAACCCACGCTGGCAGATGCGATGCCCAATTCCGCCCCGCTTCCGGAGCATCTTCATGAAGCAGTTCGGCAATCACGGCATGCGGCACGGCCACTCGAAGGAAAAGCGCAGGCAGGATGTCAATCTCACCGATCAGGATGAGATAGCAAAGCGGTGATGCATCCGCAACGGCGATCATTGACGCGAGGCGTCACGAATGGCAGCGATATCCCGTCCGAGGTCATCCATCGTGTAGTCGTGATAGGCCTCGGCTCGCTGGAGGAATGATTCTGTCTCCCACCGGGACCGCAATCCGACCATCTGCTGTACTTGCTCAGCGGTGATGACGCCGGAGCGATATGCTTCTATAGCGACTGCTTGCACGACTGCGCGTGAAAGATCACCCGCCTGCGCGGCAAGCACCTGTCCGATATCATCCGGAATGTCGATGGCGATGTTCACCGAAAGTCTTCCTTCCTCGATTGTACCGTCGGAGCCACCAGGCGGCTTGATAAGCAGCGACCTGCGACAGCAGTTCAGTCCGTGCGTATTATAATCGTCTATGCCCACATTGGATATTCAGATCACGCCGCGGCAGGCCAGCGCCGCCGGAGTGGATCTCGATCCCGCCAAGCTGGAATTCGGCAAAACCTTCGCGCCCGACTGGTTCGTGTCCGAGTACCGGCACGGACACTGGCAGAATTCGCGCGTTGAGCCGGTGCATAACATCTCGCTTCACCCCGCGGCCATCGTATTTCACTACGGGCAATCCATCTTCGAGGGAATGAAAGCCTACCGTTGGGCGAACGGCAAGGTCGCGCTGTTCCGGCCGATGGAAAATGCGCGGCGTTTTGCGCGCTCGGCCGAACGGATGGCGATGGCTCCGGTGGATCCGGAATTCTTCGTCGAAGCCCTGAAGGCGCTGGTGCGCGCCGATATCGAGTGGATTCCGCGCGAGCCCGGCACGCTTTACATCCGGCCCACCATGATGGGCACCGAGACCGCGATCGGCGTTCATGCCTCGCGCGAGTTCCTCTTCTTCATTCTGGTATTGCCGTCAGGCGCATACTTCAAGGAAACCGGAGCGAGCGCAACCGGGACTGTGGCGGTGTACGTCGCGGAAACCACCTCGCGCGCAGCTGCGGGCGGCACGGGCGATGTGAAAGCTTCCGCGAACTACGCCATCAGTCTGCACACGATCGAAGAGGGAAAGAAACATCGCTGTTCGCAGGTGTTGTTCCTCGATTCGAACGGGCGCCGGGAAGTGGAAGAACTGGGCGGCATGAACGTGTTCTTCGTCGAGAAGGACACGCTCTACACACCTCCGCTACAGCGGCACGATCCTGCCCGGAATCACGCGGGATTCGGTGATCCAGGTGGCGCGGGATCTGGGTTTGAAAGTGCACGAGACTCCGGTTCAGATCGATGAGGCGGCGGAGAAACTGCAGTCCGGCCGCATGACCGAAGTGTTTGCCTGTGGCACGGCGGCGGTCGTGGTCGGCATCAAAGAACTGGTGTTCGAAACAGGCCGGCGTCTGGTGGTCGGGCAAGGCGCGTCGGGCGAAGTAACGCGGAAGCTGAACGCCGAATTGCAGGGCATTCAGTTCGGCAGGTTGCCGGACCGGCACGGCTGGATGGATATTCTATAACGGCGGCTGGGGTTTTCTTTCCCTGCGCCTTGTGATTCTCCACTTGGCGAGTGGTCCTCGAATTTAGCCGGCGGCGGATTTAGCTCCTTTGATCCACAATCCCCCTCCGCTGGATGTGCCCAGATATAAGGGCGGGCGCCGGTTTGCGGGGCCTTGTGTAGCGTTGGAATTGTATATGGAAACTGCGTCAGCATTAATCGACAAGAGAATCACGGAGCTTGGCGATTGGCGCGGGAAGATGCTCGCCAGAGTGCGTGAGATCATACACGAGGCAGACCCTGAGATCGTCGAAGGGTGGAAGTGGAGGGGCACTCCCGTCTGGTCCCACAGCGGCATCGTATGCACGGGAGAGACTTACAAGCAGGTCGTCAAGATGACATTTGCCAAGGGGGCGGCGTTGAAGGACCCTTCTGGTCTGTTCAACTCCAGCCTGGATGGGAATGTCCGGCGTGCGATCGACATCGACGAGGGCGACAAGCTTAATGAGGGAGCATTGAAGGATCTCGTCCGTGCCGCCGTGGCACTCAATCTCGAGGGCAAGATCAGGCCGAAGCTCCGACGAGCCAGTAGCAAGCTGACTGGCTAACAGACCAACGCTGGTTCCTATTTGCACGGCTCGCCAGCATTTATGATTCCGCAAGAGAAGAGTGAGGCAGTGACTCGCGGCTTGCGCGAGGCTTTCGGAGTAACCGGGTTTGAAGAGATCTCAAGGATCACCCGAGGCCGCACCGCATCCCTCGTCTATCGCATCGTTGTCAGTGGTTCGCCGTACTTGTTGAAGATCATCACGCGGCCGGAAGATCCTACGCGCCACTACACAAGCATGAAGTCAGCGGCGGAACAAGGCCTCGCGCCGCGCGCACTCTATACGAACGTCGAAGACCACATTTCGATCACCGACTTTGTCGAGACTGAACCGCTTCCGGTGGCGGAAGCGCGGATCCGGCTACCCGCTTTGCTTCGCCGGCTGCATGCGCTTCCGCCATTTGACCGGGCTCCTTTCAACACTACCTGCACGTTCCTGCTCAACAAAGGACCAGTCCTCGATGGATTCCTCGAAAAGTTCCGGGCTGCGAACATATTGCCCAAAGCCGAAAGCGACCAGTTTTTCGCCCGGTATGCGGAAATGGCCGCGGTTTATCCGTATGACGATGCGGAGATGGTCGCGAGTCACAACGACCTGTTCAAGCCGGACAATATCCTTTTCGACGGCCAACAAATCTGGCTGGTGGATTGGGAAGCGGCATTCCTCAATGACCGGTACGCCGACCTCGCGGCCGTGGCAAATCAGGTAATCACGAACGACGAAGAGGAGACGGCTTATCTTGAGGAATATTTTGGAGCAGCGCCAGACCCCTACCAACGCGCCCGATTCCATCTCATGCAGCAACTCTCCCACTTGTTCTACACCATGGCGTTCCTCTGGGTGGGCTCACCGGGCAAGACAATTGATTGGAGTTCCAGCGTGCCCGAATTCCGGGACTACCATCGGCGCATCTGGGCAGGTGAGATCAATCTGGCGGATCCGGACGTGAAGATCGTCCACGGCCGGGTCCATTGGGAGCGGCTCCTGCAAAACGTGCGGGAAGCACGATATCAAGAGGCGCTAAGAATCGTTTTGAGCCGGCGCTAATCGCTTACCTGGCAGGCTGCCAGAGCATGATGTAGCCGCCAACATCGGGATCGCGAAGCAGCACCGCGCGCCCCTTGTGGTAATCGACAATGCCGCCTTCCGACACGGTGACCGCGCCGTTCGCTTTGGCTCTCGCATAGGCGGATTCAATGTTGCTGGTCTGGAAGCCGCCGTAGTCGGCGTTGATGTCCTGAAACTTTACCGGTGGCGGGGTCTTGCCGTTATTCAGGGCGAAATAGATCAGCTCGACGCGCAGGTTGTTTTTGGTAGTCGCCTGGGGGAACCAGCCGTGAAGCATGACCTGCGCGCCGCTCGTGCTTTCGATGGGCGGATAATCGCCGCCGAGAACCTTCACATAAAAATCCTGGGCGTTGCGGGGATCGATGATGTTGTAGGCGTAGTGATTGAAGCCGGCCTGTTTGCCGAGCCGGTCCATATTCGCGCCGGTGGCGGAGGAGTTGGAAACGGTGGGCGGCGCGGGCGGATCGCCGGGCTTGGGAACAGGTTTTGAGAAATACTCGAGCACCAGGCCGTCGGGATCCTGGATAAAGGCAAAGCGGCGGAATCCCGGCTGGCGGCGCGGATTGGGAAGGCCATTGACCTCGGGCATCACGAGCATATTCATGCCTTCGAGCTTGTCTAGCAGGTCGCTCACGTTGCCGTCAACCGTGAGGTCGATGTGGGCTGCCAATAAATCCCAGGAATTGACCTTACTCCAGTCCTTGCGTTCCGCGCCGCGGTATTGACGCAGCACCAGCGTGAAAGGGACGTCTGACACGGAGCTCTGAACCCGCATGGTTGCGGTTCGCGACTCCGCTCCGGGGGTGTTGCCCAGTTTGTTCACTTCTTTGTCGGCGGTCCAGGCGCTCGGCCCTTCGGCAAGCTTGAAATCGACGGCTTCGAAGAATTTTATGGAGCGTTCGAGGTCGGAAACCTGGTGGCCGACGAAGGCCAGCCCCAGCATGTCGGAAGGGCGATCGGATACCTGGGCGAATAGGGAGGGCGTTGCCGCGGCCAGTGTGAGGGCGAAAAGGAAAACCGCCGGCCTGCTTGAGGCAATTGAGAACGATGTTCTTGTCGATTCTGTTTTTATGAGTTCCATTCTGTTTTTATGAGTTCGATGGTGTTGCGCTGCCGCATCAGGCCGCTCCGCCTAAAACCCCAACCATTCTAGCGGTATGGAGCGATGCCGAACCGGGAGCGGCCGGAAGGACATGCTCTTTGGCGGGATAGCCATACCTTCTGCATCCTTTATCTATGATCGTCATCTCATATCTGACGCGTGCGGAGGGAGATGCATCGCCGAAACCAGGGTCTGATTGTATTGCCTCGATGTGTGTGATTATTCACAATACGAGGATTGGAGCAAGTGAATGAAAGTTGAACTCTTTCCTCCCGACCCTGACACAGAGCCGCGTCATCGGGTGCGGCATGATCAAGCTTTCGCAATGATGTTGGGGCCCGGCTCAATTGAGTGGGGCTCGAAGCGTTCTGCACTCGAAAAGTTCGACTACACGGCCTATGACTTAGCACTGTGTGATCGTCATGAGGGAGAGTGGGTCGGGCTCATGAACGTACGCATCTCCAGTTCGGTATTTCCGACGCGGCCCTGATGGCTGCCTCCAACGAAGCTGACGGCGAGATCGAACTGCGCCCGCGCCGCAAGTTTGCTGACTCCCGCCTGGGTGGGCTGGCTGCGGCCGTTCATGCCGAGATGATGGCTGGGTTTCCGAGCGGGCGGCTCTTTCTGGATTCCATTGAGCAGGCGATGGCTATAGCGTTGGTCAGTGGTCATGCAGTAAGGCACCGTCCCGCGCAGATATCCCGAGGCGGACTCGGCCCGGCGCGCTTGCGACAGATAAGAGAGTTGGTCCACGCGAAGCTGGAAGACGAGTTGAGCCTCCACGAGATGGCGCAATCGGTGGGTTTGAGCACGGCTCATTTCGCGCGGATGTTTCGCAAGTCAACGGGCGAGACCCCGCATCAATTTGTTCTGCGCCTGAGGCTTGAGCGTGCTAAAGCGATGTTGCGCGCTCCCGATGCGCGAGTATTGGATGTGGCCGTGGCCTGTGGCTTCAAGACCCAGCAGTACTTTGCGCAGGTCTTTCGTGATGTCTGCGGAATCAGCCCAACGGCGTATCGTCAGGATTTTGTGGGCTGCGAAGCGGCTTGCGCGCCGGAAGCCTTCTCCGAAGATATGCCGCGTCTGGTGATTTACGGGTCGCAGCCAGAACCTTCTCATGCTTCGCGCGCCCGCCTGAGCGCCGCCTGCATTGTCGACAGTTCTAACTCGGCCACCCGATAGCTGCTTCGAGCTCCCGTCGCATGAATTAGCAGGATTGCGACCATCCCAGCAGGAATCCGCACAAGTCCGTTTCCAATATGCCGTTTAATCAGGTTGTGCGCAGAGTTCAGGCGCCGGCAAACCGGATACCGGAATAGAAAAGGAAACAGGCCATGCCATACGTCACAACCGGAAAAGAAAATTCCGCCGACATCAAGATCTACTATGAAGACCATGGCTCGGGGCAACCCGTTGTCCTGATCCACGGATACCCATTGACCGGTGCTTCGTGGGAGAAACAACTGCCCGTCCTGCTGGAGGTCGGCTACAGAGTCATCACCTACGATCGCAGAGGCTTCGGCAAATCCACCCAGCCGGCCACGGGCTACAACTATGACACCTTCGCCGAGGACCTTTACAAACTGGTCACCCAGCTGAAACTGCGAGACCTCACATTGGTCGGCTTCTCCATGGGAGCAGGCGAGGTGGTGCGATACCTGGGGAAGTGCGGTTCCAGCTTGAGCAAACCAGGTGTGCGCAAAGCCGTGATCATCTCCGGTGTGCCGCCCTTCCTGCTCAAGACGATTGACAATCCGGAAGGCGTGGATGGCAGCGTGTTTGCCGGAATCGAAAAAGCCGTGGCCGCCGATCGCTATGCCTTCTTCAGCGGCTTCTTCCGGAATTTCTACAACACCGACCAGTTCCTGGGAAAGCGTGTCAGCGAACAAGCGATCCAGGCGAGTTGGAACGTGGCGGCCAGCGCCTCCGCCGCCGCCAGCCTCGCTTGCGTCGCAGCCTGGCACGAAGACTTCCGCGAGGACCTTCCGCGCATCGATGTCCCGACGCTGGTGATTCAAGGGGATGCCGACCGCATCCTGCCTATTGCGGCTACGGGCCTGCGCACCGCGAAGCTTATCAAAGGAGCGCGCCAGGTGGTGGTCAAGGACGGTCCGCATTGCATCCCATGGACTCACGCGGGAAGAAGTAAATGCCGAATTACTGAGCTTTTTGGGCGAGACGACAGGCGTCCGGCAAAAGGATGTTGCTTAGTCCAGCGCCCGTGTCCGAACTCATTTGAAAAGGAGAACTCACATGAAACGCAAGATAGTGTTGTGCGACGAAAACCGTAGCACGGGTTTTTCTCGGAAACAGTTATTGCATCTCGCAGCCATCTCTTTGCTGGCCGCGCAGGTAATTCTCAATGTCGCCTGGGCTCAGGCACAGCCTGCTCCGCCGCTTTCCGGTGTTCTGGGAAAGGTCCGGTCTTTTACCGGCAGTTCACTCGACGTTGCAACATCCTCGGGCGTCGTCCACGTTACGGTTACGCAGCCCCTCGCCACCTACAAGCAGATACCGTCGGATTTGAGCCATGTCGCCTCAGCCTCTTATGTCGGCGTGGCGTCCGTGCAGCAGGCGAACGGCAAAGAACTCGCGAAGCAGGTCATCATTTTCCCCAGTGAACTGCGTGGGGCGGCGGAAGGTAGTGTTCTGCTGGATGCGCCGGGCGCAACCACTCACAGCAGAATGACAAACGGCTCGGTCTCCAAACCTGCCGTTTCGAACTCCCGCATGACGAACGGCACGGTACAGAAGGGCGGCAGCAACACTCTGGTGGTTCGATATCAGGACGGCTCGCAGACGATTTCGGTACCTGCGGGTGTCCCGGTTACGCTGGTTGCCAAAGAAGAAGTGACCCTGGGCCCCGGCGATACCGTCTATGCGGCGACCGAAAAACTGGCGGACGGAACGCTAACTACGAACAAGGTCTTTCAATTCGTGGCCGCATCCGGCAAATGAGCCTTGCTACGGCTCCAGATAAGGAATCCACTATGACCGAACTCGTTGCCCGGAAGACCATGATCGTAACGGGCGCGTCTCAGGGAATCGGCGCCGGCGCCACGAAGGCGTTCCTCAAGCGCGGCTACAATGTTGTCGCCAACTCGGGCAGGATTACAGAGTCCGGGCTTGCGCCGTCGGACAGGCTTGTCCTCGTCGATGGAAATATCGGCGAGGCTTCAACTGCCGCCAGGGTCGCCGCGGCGGCGATGACCACTTTCGGCTCGATGGATGGGGTCGTCAACAACGCCGGCATCTTCTTCACGAAGCGGTTTACGGATTACACAGTCCACGATTTCGAACTGCTCTCCGAAACGAATCTGCAGGGCTACGTCTACATCACTCAGCTTGCGGTGAAGCAGATGCTGGCGCAAAAGACCGCCGGGAGCATTACCGGTATCACGTCGGCGATGGTTGAGCATCCCATCGCCGGAGTTAACTGCTCCGTCCCAATGATCACGAAGGGCGGTCTTGAAGCGATCACTCGCAGCCTGGCGATGGAGTACGCGAAAGACGGTATCCGCTTCAACACGGTCGCTCCCGGCATCGTCGATACGCCGATGCATGCAAATGACCCTCCCGAGTTCTTGAAAGGCCTGTCGCCCATGGGAATGATCTCGGACGTGGACGACATCGTCGACGCGATCGTTTATCTGACAGAAGCTCGTCATGTGACCGGGGAGGTGCGGCACGTCGACGCGGGTGCGCACAACGGAAAATGGTGAAAAGCGCAGAAGCAAGACTTGCGGCCTCGGGCATTGAACTGCCGCCGCCACCCGCGCCGTTTGGCGCTTATGTACCGGCGGTCCAAACGGGCAATCTCCTGTTCCTGACGGGCATGCTTCCAACAGTGGGCCATGAAGCCAGATTCGTTGGCCGCGCCGGAAAGGATTTGCAAGCTGAACAGGGCCGAAGGGCTGCGTATGCCGCCGCTCTGAATGCGCTCGCGGTGGCGAGGCAGCATCTCGGGTCGCTGGACAGGATCTCGCGAGTCGTGAGGCTGGGAGTCTACATTGCGACGGCCCGGGATTTCTCCGGCCATGTGACAGTTGCCGATGCTGCCTCGGAGCTCTTCCGCGATATCCTCGGCGAGGATAAGATGTCGTCGCGCCTGGTGTTCGGAGTGGAGAGCCTTCCGCTCGGGGTGCCGGTCGAGGTGGAAGTCATCTTTGAGATTTCCGCCTGATGTCTGTCTCCTTGAGCCGGAATGGCCCAGGGAGCACCAGCAGCGAAGTGAGTCTCAAATTCGAGGAGTATGTATGTCAGACGCAAACACCCGGATACACCTTACGCAGCACTCACCGTTCTACTGGCGGGTGACACTCGATCACCCGCCGCTCAACATCTTCGGTCCGGAAACCATTCCGCAGCTGAACGAAATTGTTACAGCGATCGAGGCGGACAAGCACGTCAAGGTGGTTGTGTTTGACAGCGCGGTAGAAGGATATTTTCTCACGCACTATGACTTTCTTGCGACACTTGAGGACACCACAAGTCTCCCGCCAGGACCCACCGGGCTGCAGCCTCTGCCCGATATGCTCGTGCGGCTCAGCCGTGCCCCGGTCGTCTCAATGGCCTCCATCCGGGGGCGCGCCACAGGTGTGGGCAGTGAGCTGGCACTGGCTTGCGATATGCGTTTTGCGAGCCGCGAAAAAGCGATTTCGTCGCACTTTGAGGTCGGGGCTGGTATTGTTCCTGGAGGTGGTCCAATGGCGCGTTTACCGCGTCTGATGGGGCGAGGGCGTGCACTGGAAGTGCTTCTCGGCGCGGATGACATCCCGGGCGATCTGGCCGAGCGCTATGGATACGTCAACCGGTCATTGCCGGACTCCGACCTTGACGCGTTTGTGGATAAGCTCGCAACCCGGATCGCGTCGTTCGATAAGCAGGCGATCAGCGAGACCAAGCGCTTCGTTGATGTCGCAAGTCTGCCGCCTGACTTCGAGATCGCGCCGGAGTGGGATGTTTGCCTTGCCTCGATCATGCGTCCGGCCGCGCAGAAGCGTATACAGGCTTTAATGGCCCAGGGCTTTCACAAACCCGGCGATGTCGAAGCGCGTTTAGGGTATTACGTCGGGCAAGTCGGGCGTTAGCGATCCGAAGAAAGGGAGAATGGCGAATGTCACATCATGCTTCAGGTCCGGACTTCGGGTTTCCGCGCGGCGATGCGCGGTTGGATATGACCGATCTTTATGTCTTCAGCAAGCCGGGAGACATAAGCAAGTCGATCATCATCCTGAATGTGCACCCGTCCCTCGCCGTGAATCCGCCAGGGCCGACAACCGCTGAGCCTTTCGCCGCGGGAGCACTTTACGAGATCCAGGTCGACACCAACGGCGATGCAGTCGCTGATCTCAAGTACAGCGTGCGGTTCTCGTCATCTGAAGATGGGGCGCAAACAGCTGGGCCACAAACAGCAACGGTGCGCCGCATTCATGGTGCGCGAGCTGCTGCATTTGGTGAGGAAGGAGAAGAGATCGTGAAGGACGCACCGGTGTCAGTTGGCCGGGACGCGCTGGTGATCGGAGCCGGAGACTACCGTTTTTTCTTTGGTTGACGCAGTGATCCTTTCTTTTTCGACGCCAACGGGTTTTCAACAGCATGCAATTAACCGGGGACGATTTCTTCGCCGACAAGGACGTTTGCGGCATTGTGCTCGAGATCCCGAACTCGGATCTCGGAAGTAAGGAAGTCGGAGTGTGGGCGCGAACAGTGGACAAGACTGGAGAAGGTTGGCTCCAGGCCGACCGCGGTGGACGACCCTTACAAGCGGTTTTTCTGGCGGGAGACTCGAGGGCGGCGTACCTCAGCGGCCAGCCGGCGGATGATGAGCGCTTTATTAAGGTTTTCGCACACGAATTGGAACACTCAGGCGACTATGCGCCAGAAGTTGCAACTGCGGTCGCAAGAAAGTTGCTGCCAGACATTCTTTCCTATGACTCTCGCCGCGCTACCTCTTTTCCGGACAATGGCCGGACACTCCGTGACGACGTTGTCGACATCTTCTTTTCCATTTACACGAATGGAAAGGTGGCGCGAGATCGTGTTGGACCGCATGGCGATCTGCTCGACGAGTTCCCGTACCCCGGGCCGCCGCACGAAAACCGACTGGCCGCCCCTCCCAGCCGGCCGAACCGCGCTGGAAGACCGAGCGACGCTTAGAGTGCCGCCTGACATAGACACACCTGCGCCCGACTGTCGGAATCGAACGGCCTCTGGTCCAGCTCTCCCACGCGACTCTTGAGGTGAAACCCTCCTGCCGCGAGCAGTAGCGGCAACTCCTGCGGAAAGATGCTTCGCAGCGCCAGCTCCAGAATCCAGCCATCCGGCTTCCCGGGAGCCGAAATGTACCAGCGGCCCCGGTTGACTTGTGTGGCGCAGTCGTAGCCGCTTGTCTCTTCGACCGAAACCGTGCCGAACAATTCTGTCTCAATCTGCATCACCGGAAAACGTTGGTCCATCGGCCTCGCGAGCCTATGTATGTTTGTGTTGAATACATCGAACGCGAAGATGCCCCCCGGCGCCAGGTGGCGCCTGATCGCCGCGAAGGCAGCCAGAAAATCTTCCGTGGAATGCAGGTGCAACAGCGAGTTGCGGGCGATGAAGATCAATCCGAACCGGCGACCCAGATCGAAGTTGCGCATGTCGCCCAGCGAGTGCTCGATAGAGACCTTTGCGGCTGCTGCGCGCTCCCTCGCTCTGTTCAGCATCGGCGCGGAAAGGTCGAGACCAGCAATCGGCAATCCCGCGCCGGCAATCGGAACGGTCATCTGGCCCGTTCCACAAGCTAGTTCCAGGACGTCGCCGGATGCTTGCCGGGCGAGTTCCATGTAATAGGCCAGGTGCGCGCGGACCGGCAACAGTTCGTCGTATAGCGCGGGATGGTCGTAGAGATCAGAATTCAACGTCGGCGAACCTGAGCTTATTGTGTAGCACATGCGTACCATCCTGACTGGGAAGCGAGTGCGCTGCGCTCCTCATTCGGGATATTCTGGTCCGCAGGAAATGACCCATGCTTACCCGCAAAATGATCGATCGGGCGCTGCCTCTCGAAGGCGCCGCTCGCGGAGCCCGGACCGCACGCGTTCAGATACGATGGGGTTCGGCTCTCCCGGTCGTCTGGTTTTTTCGGCCAACGGTGCTTGATGCGTTTCCGAAGAAGGACACGTTACCCGTGATGGTGTGGGGCAACGGCGGTTGTGCGATCGACAGCAAGCGCTACTCGGGCTTTCTGACGGCCCCGCGGCCGCAGGATGAACGACTACAGAAACCGCGGACGACGTGCGCGCCGCGATCGACTGGGCTGGGAAAGAAAATGCACGGGCAGCTCGGCGCTGAAAAGCAAGATCGCACTGGACAAGGCAGCCGTAATAGGCCAGTCGTGCGGTGGATTTGTCTCCATCGCGCTCGGCACCAATCCGCGCGTGAGGACGATCGGCGTGTTCAATTCCGGTGTGCAGAAGGCGGCGCCGGGCGCTCCCGCGTCGCCGATTTCATACGCCTGATGCGCCGCTCAAATTGCACGGGCCTTTGCTGCTCATTAATGGCCAGGAACCCGACTTCATGATGCCTCAGTCGGCGGCGACATTCGAATTGATCGGCAAGAAAGGCGCGCTCTGCGCGAATTCAAACTGGGACGTGAAGTCAAAAGGGATCAAGGGATGAAAATCAAAATCGGTCTTATGGCAATCGCGGGGTGCGCGACGGGTATTGTCTGGGCGCAAAGTCCGTCCTCCTCGCTTTCGCGTGGCAACAGCATGCAGAGCTGGCAGAACCCGGGGATCACGAATGTGCTGGCGAAGTGCAAGAATCCTCCGAAGCCGTTCAAGATTCCGATTCCAGCGAATGCCAACGGGAATGCGGTGCCGCCGGATCCGGCCCTTCCAGCCACCTCTGCGATTCGCGGCGTTCTGGCAGGCCAGTCCTGGAAAGTCGTGTGGTCCTGGCAAGGCAATAACGTCGACGGGCCAATAGCCGCCGACAACGGCACAGTGTTGTTTGCGAACAATGACGCGAGCAATGTGATGCAGATGGACCCCGCTACAGGCCTCGCCAGGGTCGTCTATAGCAATACGAACACGGGCGGCGCGGTTTCGCGCAGCAAAAACGGGGCGTTGTTTGTCGCCGAACGCGGGCTGGGTTCGGCGATCGAGCAATTGGAGCCTCAGCGGAAGATGCTGGCGAACTCGTTCCACGGTGAGCCACTCGAATGCGTGGGCGGCGTGGTCAACGATTTGATGGCCGATGCGCGGGGCGGCGTCTACTTCTCGGTCACTGGCGCCACGGGCAGCGGCGTATTCTACGCGGACCCGAAGGGCGTAGTGTCGCAGTACGGGAAGGATGTTCCGCAAGCCAACGGAATTATCCTGAGTCCTGACGAGAAAACCCTTTATGTCACGAACGGCGCGACTGTGTACGCCTTCGACGTGAAGGCCGACGGATCGCTCGCCAATCAGCGCGAGTTCGGCAGACTGCGGGGCGGTGAAGGCGGCGACGGTTCCGCTGTCGATCAGCAGGGCCGCGTGTATATTGCAACCGGCAAATCGGTGGACGTGTTCGAGTCCGATGGCAAGTTCGCCGGCACCATCCCGGGCCCACAAGGCCTGCACGGCACATTTTTTGGCGGGCGCGATAAGAAGACGCTTTTCGGCATCGTGTTTTACGGCGGGTGGGGGAAGCCGAGCGCGCGAAACCGGATCATCGCGATTCCGACGATCGCGCAGGGTTATACGGGGCGGGCGAAGTAGCTCTGTTGCAGGCTGTCAGGAACGTATCTGCATACGACTGGTTACTTTGCAGGCACGGTGGCCGGGGCGCCTTTCTCCTTCACGAGAAAGACCAGGAACTTCGCGGGCTTCGTGCTGCTGGCATTCCTGGAAACGGTGTGGATGTCATCGGGCGACTCATAAAACGTCTGTCCCGGGCCGAGTGTCACTTCCTTCCCGCCCTTCACCTGCATTACTACCGAGCCTTCCAGCACATAGACGAATGTGTATGCGTTGTGGCGGTGCACAGTGGACGACGCGCCCGGCGCATACTCTACCGTTAACATCGTGCCCTCTTTGCCTGCGACGCTTGTCAGATCTTTGGCCATCAATGGAGTTACTTTGGTATCGTCTGCCGCCACGGCACCCGCCGCGAGGCATAACATGATCAATAAGCTCTTCATTGTTTCGTTCCTTCCATACGGGCTTTCGCCATTCTACTTCTTATAAAAACTACACCCACCCAAAACGTTACTTGAACGCAAGGGAGTGGCGCTGGATCCATCAAGAGCCACCGTGATCGGTATGCCTGCGTGGCCGATTTGACAGCATCCCCGGCGGGAACTATAGTTCGTTTGTGCCCAATACACGCACTCGCCGGGACGTGCTCCGTATCGCGTGCGGCGCCCTCGCGCTTCCTCGCTTCGCCGGGGCGGCGACCGAAGCCGATCCCTGGTCCGCGGTGCCCCAGATCCTCACCCGCATTCGTGCCCCCAGGTTTCCCGCGCACGATTTTCCTATCACCGCGCATGGCGCAAAAGGCGACGGCCAGACCGACTCGACCGCAGCCATTGCTCAGGCGATCGCCGAATGCTCCTGCGCCGGCGGCGGCCGCGTGGTGGTTCCGCGCGGGGTCTATTCGACCGGGGCAATCCACCTGTTGAGCAACGTCAATCTCTGCGTTGCAGCCGAGGCCACGCTGCTGTTCCAGCAGGATCCCGGGCGCTACCTGCCTCTGGTGGCAACGCGCTTTGAAGGCGTCGAGCTGATGAACTATTCGCCACTGCTTTATGCCGATGGTCAGGAGAACATCGCCATTACCGGTGACGGCACGCTGGATGGTAACGCCGATAACGCTCACTGGTGGCCGTGGAAAGCGAGCGCAGACTCCCGCAAAGCCCTCTTCGACATGGGCGATCGCGGCGTTCCTCTCGCCGAGCGGCGTTTCGGCGAAGGCCACACTCTGCGCCCGACTTTCATCCAACCCTGCCGTTCCCGTAACGTCCTCATTGAAGGAGTCACCATCGTGCGCTCCCCGATGTGGGAAGTCGCGCCCTACGACTGCGTCAACGTAACCATCCGCAATCTTAAGATCAATTCGCACGGGCCCAATAACGATGGCTGCGACCCTGACTCCTGCCGCGACGTCCTGATCGAAAACTGCACCTTCGACACTGGCGACGACTGTATCGCGATCAAGTCCGGCCGCGATCGCGACGGGCGAAGGCTGGCCAAGCCCACCGAGAACGTCATCATCCGCAACTGCGAGATGAAGGATGGGCACGGCGGCGTCACAATCGGCAGCGAGATGTCGGGCGGAGTGCGCAACGTGTATGTCGAAAATTGCCGCCTTTCCAGTCCCCGGCTGAATCAGGCGCTGCGCTTCAAGACCAACGCACTGCGCGGCGGCACGATCGAGAACGTCTATTTCCGTAATATCGAGGTGGGCGAGGTTTCGGACGCCGTGCTGCAGATCGATTTCTATTACGACACCGGAGATAAAGGTCCGGAGCGTCCGGTTGTGCGCAATATTCAGATCGCGGATCTCACGGCGAAGAAGGCGCGGTATGCCCTGTTCCTCAAAGGCTTCCCGAACGCACACATCCGCGACGTGCGGCTGGACAACTGTTCGATCTCCGGAGTCCGGGAGCAGAATGTGGTCGAAAACGTGGATGGCCTTACGATGGATGGGGTGAAAATCAATCGAATATGAGACACCAATCACGCTATTTGTTCCCGGCTGCGTACCTGCTGGTTTCGTTCCTGGCCGCGACCGCTCAAGTGGATGGCCCCGATCCTCGGGAGATTCCGGTTCCGCGAATCAAGACTCCCCTGGGGACGTTGCCTGGAGTCAAGGATTTGCCCGTCCGCAAAGACTTGCCCGACGTGCTGATGATGAACGACGGCACGAAGGTCACAAATCGCAAGCAATGGGAAAAGCGCCGCGAGGAAATGAAGCGCATCCTGAGCTATTACGCGATCGGTGAGATGCCTCCGGCGCCGGGAAACGTGAAGGGCAAGGAACTGAAATCGGAAAGCGTGCTCGACGGCGCGGTGCGCTATCGCCTGGTGCATCTGACGTTCGGACCAGGAGAGCAACTGGGTTTGGATATCGGGATCTTCACGCCGGTCAAAGGGGGGCCGTTTCCCACAATCATTCTGCAAGGCGGAACACCTCCCGGAGGGACCGTATTGCCGCGTCTGCCGCAGGGGCAGAATCAGGGTAAGGGCCAGGATGTGTTGATGCTGGTGGGTCCGACGCCGATTGCAAGTACGCCGAGCTCCGGTAGCGTGGCGACCGCGCAGGCTGTGGCTGGCCAGCATACCGACGTGTTTCGCCGCGGGTATGCGCTGGTGGTTTTCAACGCGAACGATTGCGCGGAGGACACGACCCTGCGCAATGCGGACGGCGAGCTGGGCGTTCCGGAATACGCGCTTTTTCCCGGCCTATCCCGGTTACGACTGGGGCATTCTGGCGGGCTGGGCATGGGGCGCGTCGAGAGTGGCGGACTATCTCGAGACCGATCCGGCGATCGACAAGACGAAGACTGATCATTACGGGAGCATCGAGGAACGGGAAGTCATCAATGATCGCGGCAGCCTTCGATGAGCGGCTGATGGGGGCTCCGGTGGTCACTGGCGGCGGGGGCATTGGCGCTTACCGCTTTGCCGGCCCGCGGCGGAGCGAAACGCTGGACATTATGCAGAAGAAGTATCCGAACTGGTTTTCTCCCAACCTGCACGAATTCTGGGGTCAGCGGGAGAAGCTGCCGTTTGATGAGCATTGGTTCCTGGCTCTTGCTGCTCCCCGCCCGTTCATTGCGCTCGAAGGCATGACGGATACGATTTCGCTGCCCGCAGCAGTGGAGCAATCGATTCTCGGCGCACAGCCGGCTTATGCGCTGCTCGGAGTGAAAGACCACCTCGGCGTGAACTACGCGCAGCATGGCCACGCATTCACCGCGGAAGACTGGGCTGCGATGATGGATTTCTTCGACAAGCATCTGCGGGGCAAGAAAGTCGATCGCACTTTTGACCGTTTCCCCACGGAGGCTGAGCTCGACCAGGCGGCGAGCGATAAAAAGTAGCCTTGCTTTTGTCCCGTTCTCTTCAACCTCTTGACGTACAGAAATGCTGTACAATACTGGTATGGCAGTCGAGACGACCTACAGCAATCTCCGGCAGAATCTTGCGTCGGTGCTCGCCCAGTCGGATTCCGACAATGAGGTTTTCGTGGTTCGCCGCCGCAAGGGCCGCGACATTGCGCTGATCCCCGCCGACGAACTGGCCGGCATTCTCGAAACCGCGCATCTGTTAAGCAGCCCGGCCAATGCACGCCGTCTTCTGAAAGCATTGCGAAGAGCCGATGCTCGCCAGACCGCTTCGTCGACTATTGAACGACTGCGGCGGGACGTTGGTCTTGAAGCGGAGTGACCGCCAGGCTGTCTTTGGCCCCGAATTCATAGAAGACCTGAGGTATTGGGTCGCGAACGACCGAAAACTGGCTTTGCGCCTTCTCATGATCGTCGACGACGCGATCCGCAGCCCTTTTGAAGGCCTGGGAAAGCCGGAACCGCTCAAATTTGAACTGAGCGGGGCCTGGTCACGGCGTCTCACCGGCGAGCACAGGCTGGTTTACAAGGTATATGCCGACCGCGTGGAGTTTCTCGCGGCCCGTTATCACTATGGTTCCTGACCCTTCTTGACAGGCCACGCTTGCCGACTTGACAGGCCCCTATGTTACCGCTACACTGTGTAGCGCTACAGTATGTGGCGTAAAATGCTGCGCACAAAAGGACCTCGCAAGCCGCTATCCGAACTGGAACACCTGGTGATGGATGTGTTGTGGAAGCGCCCGCAAACCACCGCTGAGGATGTGCGCGAAGCCCTGGCAGCACGTCATCCCATGAAGGAATCCACTTCGCGCACCATCCTCAAACGGCTGGAGGAAAAGGGCTATGTCAAACGCCACGTGGAAGGACGTACGAACGTCTACCGGGTTTCCGAACGACCGTGGAACGTCGCTGTAACAGCCGTTCAACAGATCATTGACCGGCTTTGCGGTGGTTCGGTGGAGCAGCTGATTACCGGAATGGTCGACCGGGAACTGCTGGATGAAGCTGAGTTGCGGAAGCTCGCGGAAAAACTGGCCCGGCGTAAGAATCGCCTCGGGAAGGAACAGGATGCCGGTTGATCTTGTATCGCAACTCATCAGCGCTGCAATCAGGGCTTCCGGCCTGGGTCTGGTCGCCATCGCTGGCTTGCTGCTGTTTCGAATCCGATCTTCAGCCACACGGCACGCGATATGGACAGTCGTACTCGCGGGCATGCTGCTTCAGATCCCGCTGGGAATAGTGGCTCCGACGGTCGAACTGAGGGCGGTGCCAACTCCGCCTGTTCTCGTTCAATCCCGACCGATGAGCCCAGCGCGAACGTTCGCACTCGCGGCCCAAGCGCTTACAACAGCGAGTGATGCGCGCCCGAAGCGCAAGACCCATCGGGCATCATGGAGCGAGATAATCGCCGGCCTTTACCTGGCAATCTCAACGCTGCTGTTTGTGCGAATGGCCCTCGGGTCGTGGGGACTTCGGCGAATACTGCAAGGTGCCACACCTATCGATAATCCTGGGTCCCGGTGTCTTTGAATCGGACTTGTTGGCAGCGCCCGGTTCGGTCGGGTGGTTGCGTGCAAGGATTCTTCTTCCGCGAAGCTGGAGAGACTGGGACGCCATGACGCTGCGGGCCGTTCTCGCTCATGAGAAAGCGCACATCCGGCGAAGGGACTGGCTTATCCGTGTGGCCTCGCATGTCAACGTCTGCATCTTCTGGTTTCATCCTCTGGCCTGGTGGATGGAGCGTGAGCTTGCGCGGCTGGCCGAAGAAGCCTGTGACGACGTGGCGCTCTCCGAGGTGGACGACCGGGAAGACTATGCCGCAACCCTGATTGAAATCGCGCGCGCCGTTTGCGCTGAACCTCGCATTCTGAACTGGAGGATTATTTCGATGGCACGGGATTCAAATGTCATACGAAGAGTAAATCGAATACTCAACCAGAGCGTTCAAGTTCCGAAGCCGCTGGGGCGTATTGCCTGGATGGCCCTGTTGGTATGCAGCCTGCCGGTGATCTATCTATCGGCGGCAGTGAAGCTTGCTCCGGATGTTCCGGCGCGAGTTGCTGAAACTGCGCCCCTGCCGCTTTTGGCGGAACGGAAGTCGCCGATAAGACTGATCGCGCAAGAGGCTCCGAAACCACCCGCCAGTCCTGCGGCGCCGCCGGTACCGCCACCCATCACAATGTGCTTCGTCCTGGACAATAGCGGCAGCATGCGCGACAAGCGGGAAACGGCGAAGGCCGCGGTCCTCGCTCTCGCGAAAAGCCTGAGACCCGGGGACGAACTCTGCATTGTCGATTTTAACGACGACGCATACCTCGATCTTGATTTCACGAGCGATATCGGGAAAGTGGAAGAAGCTCTCGCCCATTACGACGCGCGAGGCGGCACAGCAATGCGGGACGCTATACAGATGTCAATCGAGCATCTCGTACAAAGGGCTCAAAATGGCAAAAAGGCTCTGGTGCTGGTCACCGATGGCACCGATAATGCCAGCGCCGTCAGCCGGACAAATTTGCAGACGGAAGTCAGGAGTAGCGGAGTCCGCGTTTACACCATCGGGCTGATGATTGCAGACCAATCACGCGAGGCGGTGAGGTCGAGGCGCGAGTTGAGGGAACTTGCGGAGGCATCGGGGGGCCAGGATTTCTATCCGATGGATCTCGCGGAGGCGGAGCGTATCGCGCCTGAGATAGCGAGCGAGGTCCGAAAGCAATAGCTCCGCCTCACAGGGCTGGGAACGTAGATCCCGCCCAGCAATTTTGCCCGGATCTTTTCCCAGTGCGCCTGAACATGCTTCTCCAGTTCCTGCGTTGTCATCCGGTCGATCCCCGCCGCTCCCCGGTTGCGTTTTACCACCGCCAAAGCCAGCGCACAGTTCTCGTCCGTTACCACTTCTTCGATCAGCCTCTCGTACATCGCTCTCTTTTGGAAGGTTTGCGGACCGGTGTCCTAAGTCCATCGCCACTGGCTCGCCACGGCTTCACCGCTTCTGCCTCCGGCACACTCGCAGTGGCAACCGTAGTTGTTGCTCTCCTCGAAATTGCTGGACGAGACCTACGTTCCCAGCCCTGTGAGGCGGAGCTATTGCTTTCGGACCTCGCCAAAGAGATCTCCCCAGGTAAGGTCCAGAATCTTTCCCCTCGCGCCGTCCGGCTCTACCTGATGCGTCTTGATGACCTTTGGTCTTCGCTGTTTATAGCCAGCTTGCCGCCCGCACCCGGCCTCACTGGCAGTTCGTGTTCCTACGGTCGAGAGTTTGCTACGCGCTTCTTTCGGCTTCGCCTCGCGGTTACGCCTTGCGTTTCGCTGCGGTTGCCGTCATCGGCTCCGATTGGCTCCTTTCATCCAACTGGATTCTGCCCATGCTGGGCACACTATGCGACATTAGTCGCGTTTTTGCGGGCGAAAACAAACGCGACTGAAGTCGCGTATACCGGAGCATTAGTCAAAATGGAGCGACCAACACCGAATCGCAGTAGCGCGGATTACGCTGCGAGTAGGTGAAACCTGCGGCGCAGAGCCGCATACGAAAGGAGTTGGTCGCACATGTCTAAATTACGCTTTGTGGGATTGGATGTCACGCCGACACCATTGCTGTGGCGGTGGCAGAGGAGTCAGGAGAGGTTCGCAGTCTGGGCGTCATTCCGAACCGCCCGGAATCGGTACGGAAGATGATCAGCAAGCTCGGGCCGGTGGGTAAGCTGAGATGCTGCTACGAGGCAGGGCCGACAGGATACGTTCTGTACTGGCAACTGACGCAGTTGGGAGTGGCCTGCGAGGTAATTGCTCCGTCTTTGGTGCCGACAAAGAGCGGAGACAGGGTCAAGACCGACCGCCGGGACGCCGAGAAACTCGCGCGTTGTCACCGAGCCGGAGAACTGACCGCGGTGTGGGTTCCCGACGCAGCCCACGAAGCGTTGCGCGATTTGGTTCGCGCCCGCGAAGCGGCGAAGAAAGACCAGTTGCGGCATCGCCATCGGCTGGGAAAGTTTCTGCTGCGCCATGGCCAGCGGCCGACGGGTGCGGGAGAGCCATGGACGAAGAAGTATCTCAACTGGATCCGGATTCATGCCCGTTTCGAGGAGCCGGCACTGGAAGCCACGCTGGCGCATTACCTCGGTGAGGTGGAGCATGCGTCGGAACGGATCGTGAAGCTGGAACAGGCTATCGACGAGGCGGTCGCAAAGGCGCCTGCGGAAGTTCGCGCAGTCATCGAGGCGCTGCAGGCTTTACGCGGAGTGGCGCAGACTACCGCGGCGACGGTGGTCTGCGAACTGGGCAGTCTGTCGCGTTTCGAGAGTCCGCGCCAACTGATGGGCTACAGCGGACTGGTGCCGCGAGAGTATTCCAGCGGCAACCGAACCCAGCGCGGCGCCATCACCAAAAGCGGTAATGCGCATTTGCGCCGGGTTCTGGTGGAGTCGGTCTGGGCGTACCGGCATCGGCCCAATGTGCAGGGCCGGGTGTTGAGAAGACAGAAAGCGCTGGCGCTCACGGACGAGGTGAGAGAGATGGCCTGGAAGGCACAGCAACGCCTCTACAAGAGATATGTGGCGCTGACCGCTCGCGGAAAGACCAGTGGTCAGGCCATGACGGCGCTTGCCCGTGAACTGCTGGGCTTTCTCTGGGCGATCGCGGTTCATACCGAAAAGCAGTTCCGTTTGCCGAAAGCGGCTTAAGAAGTGAGTTCTTTCCGGACAGCAGTGTCGATGACAGCCGAGGGCCCACGAAAAGGAGAACCCTCGACGAAAACTATGCGGTACGGTCTTCGGATCCAACCCGCGCCCTTAGTCCGAGGCAGCTCCCGACGGATCATGTCACTGCGGTTTCGACCCGCGCATATCAGTGTGATCAATCGTCGCGCTTGCTACTCGGTTGTTATCGGCACTCCTGTCCGGAAGTTTTTCCTTTCGCTTCCGACGCTCAGCATACGTGGAGAACGCAGTCCGTCAAGGATTCACGTTGTCGCGCTTCGCGCGTCCTTGACGGCCTGCGTTCTCCACCAAAACTGCTCCGCTCATGAAAGCGAAAGGAAAAACATACTCGCCCCCCAACAATCTCGGGGGGCTTGACACAGTCGCTCCATATCAGTTTTCGGTCGGTGTCTTCTCAATGTGGTCGACGATCAATTGATCTACCATCGCCTTGCGAGACTCCAGCTTCAGCCCCATCGATTGCACCGCATCCGTCAGGGAGGTGCCTCCCCCGCCGGGATCCGACGCCACCCCGGCGTGCGCCTGGTCCCCGGTTCCGGCAGGTCCGCCGACCGGAATATCCGCGCCGGCGGCCCTGGCCATGGCTATGATGTCCATGAGCGAGAGGTCGCACCGTTGCATCGTAGTTGCCCTTGATCCCGGTCATGTCTACAACCTGCCGGCCCCCGGTTCCGCCGAGTTGCTCGAACAACTGCGTGATCATGATCCGCAAAGCCGGCCATCGTCGTCATGCTGAAGTCCAGGTGAAGTGTCTGCGTGGCCGGGTCCAGCCTGTACGACATTTTGCCCTTGAAGTCCCATATCGATGACCGAACTTCCGGTCGTCATGTCGACCTTCACGCGCACGGGTCCGTCGGAACCGTCCATTTTCAACTCGCCTGGCTTCAGGGGCGCGCTCTCGTCGATGGCTACGGGTGTTCCGGCAGAAGCCTTCAGCTTCGGCCCACCCTTGCCGACCACCAGCGCCAACACCGGATGTTCGGCGCTGGCGCGATGCGTCGTCAGCTTGAACCGCTCTTCGAGAAGCGCTTGCAGCATTTTGGGCGCGTCTTCTTTCTTCGATCCCTCGGGCATCTTGGCGACGATGTCGAAATGCGTCAGTGGCCATCCAGTCAGGTCCGGTGATCTGGTAGGGCTTCACGCCGTAGGCGTAGCTCATCAGCGACCTCAGATCGAGGTACATGTATTCCGCGCGGAGGAACTCGACATTTGCTCCGATGGGCATCTTCCCACCGGCTTGCAGTGCGGCTGCGAGTTTGGCAACGTCCATCGGCGGGGACGGTTTGATGGTGGCCACTTCGAAGGCCGGCTTCGTCTGGGCGAAGGCTGCCAGTGGCGGTGAGCGCCAGGCAGATCGTGACTTTCCTTCAATATTTGTTGCATCTCTGTTTAAGTATCCTTTCTGATTTCCGTGGTAAGACTACTGCGATCCTCGTCCAGAGCCGCGCGCATCGATTCCAGCGCTCGCCGGCGCTCCAGCCTTAGCCGGCGCATCAGCCCCCGTTCCCTCTTTTGAAGTTTTCCTTGAAGTCTTGCGACGGCCCAACCCAAACCACCGGGTAAGAACACCCACACGACCCCAAGCGCCGACCACCATGGCGTCGGGTTGCCGCGCCGCGCGTTGCGACTCCCAGCTGATCATCACGACTGCGATCGACACTAAGCGTGAGTATCCTCAGGATCCGAGGGGCGCGGTCCAGGCGTATTTCGAAGTCGAGTTGCGCAAGGCCCCGATCCAGTTCTTCCCGCAGCGAGGGAGCAAAAATCTCCTGTGTTCGTTCGTGCTTCTTTCGTTCCCGGTACAGGGGCACCACAAGGGCCAGCAGCGCGCCCGCCGCAACCGCGAGCCCCGCGTAGTCCCAGGCGGACATCGCGAAACCGTTGTGCGTGAACCTGCCCTTGAATCTGCGCATCAGACTGTCGATGTTACGGAAGGTAGCGATCAAAGACCCGATGACCGCCAACATCACCAGCGCCGCCACGTACATGGGAGCGAAGTGCAGCCTGAAGGCCCGCTGCCTGGAGCGCTCGCGCTGCTGGTACAACGCCACCAGCAGCCGCGCATCCTGCATCGCGAAGACAGGTTTGTCGTTCTGTGTATCCCAGATCGCCTGCAGGTTCTCAAACTCCATCGCTGACCTCCTCTCTGGATTTACCCGCGAGATGTGCCCCGGTAAGATGCGCCTTGATGCGGTTGATCTTCACCCCCACGTAGTTCTCCGTGATGCCGAGCATCGCCGCCATTTCCTTGTAGCTGAACCCGTCCAGCAGGAGCAGCGTCAGGGACCGGTCGATCTCGTTCAGTTGCCGGATCTGCTCGTAGAGCCACTCGACCCGCGGGTCAGTGGCCGGCGAGGCCTGGAGCATTGCAGGCTCCACTCCATCCAGCGCTTGTTTCCCCGTCGCGATGTCTCCGCTCTTTTTGCGTCCACGCGATGGCCGCATTCAGCGCCACGCGATAAATCCAGGTCGTGACAGCTGCGTCGCCGCGAAAGCCGGGGATGGAACGCCATACCTGCGTGGCGATCTCCTGGAACAAATCCTCCTGGTCCGGTGCGGCGTGAAGGCATACGCGCGCACTACCTTGAAGAACAGCCCCTGATGGTTCCTCAACCAGTCGTCGAAGACCTGCTGCTGTTCATCTTTCTGCATCCAATTTGTTTTCTGTTCTCATTAGTTGCCAACGCGCTCCGAATTCTTACAGCGGCGCCGGGTCCTGGTCATGAAAAATCTCTTCGATGCGCAGACCGAAGAGCCGGGCGGCCCGGAAGGCGAGCGGCAGGCTCGGATCGAACTTGCCCGTCTCGATGGCGTTGATGGTCTGCCGGGATACATCGAGGGCGTCGGCCAACTGGGCCTGCGTCCAGTCGCGCTCGGCGCGCAGCACCTTGAGCCGGTTCTTCATCGGTACCGCCACGTGCCGTACAGGAAGGACACCACAAACGTCAGACCCATGAGGATCAGCAGGTAGCCCGATGTTCGCATGGAAGGGAATCACGTGGTACGCGTCCATCACCGAATAACGGGACGCCGGCGATCAGGCCGACTCCCATCGTGATCCCCAGGGCGTTGAGATAAACCTTCCGCTGGAGCTCATCCAGTTCCACGACGTACTTTTTGGTGGCCAGGATCATGCCGACGCCCACGGCGACGTCCAGACCGACCGCCAGCAGCGTGAACACCAAGGCCTTATTCCAAAGAAATTTCGGCCCGAATACCATCAGCGAACGTGGCGGCCACCCACGCGCCGTTCCAGCGGAAGAGCCGTTTAGTGTTCGTCCGGATCCGCGACTGATAGCCATTCTCCGGTGGTTTCAGTTGATTCATAATGTCTCCAATCGAGCGAAGAGCCGGTTCTTCATCGGTAGCGCCGCGTGCCGTACAGGTTGGACACCGCAAACGTCAGACTCATGAGAATCAGCAGGTACGCGATGTCCGCATGGAAGGGAATCACGTGGTAGGCGTCCATCACCGAAAGCGGGACGCCGGCGATCAGGCCGACTCCCAACGTGATTCCCATGGAGTTTAGTTGAACCTTCCGCTGGAGCTCATCCAGTTCCGCGAGGTAGTTTTTGTTGGCCAGGATCATGCCGACGCCCACGGCGACGTCTAGACCGACCGCCAGCAGCGTGAACACCAAGGCCTTATTCCAAAGAAATTTCGGCCCGAATGCCATCAGCGCCGTGGCCGCCCCCCACGCGCCGTTCCAGCGGAAGAGCCGTATAACGTTCGTCCGGGTCCGCGACTGATAGCCATTCTCCGGTGGTTTTAGTTGATTCATAATGTCTCCATTCGTTGTCTTTATGTAAAGTGTAGTTGACATTAAGAGTGTAACTCCGGTCTGGGATTGTGTCAAGTATTATTTACAAAAAGACGTATCTTATTGATAGTGGAGACCGGCCGGTTCAGCTCACTTCGGCAGCATACTCCCGCGTGGCGCGCCGGATCGCCTCTTATGTGGCGCTTAGTTAATGGTTTCGGCAAATCACGGATACAGGCTGTCGCGATCGTACCAGTGGATCCGCTGAGCGGGGTGCGCTGCGACTTCCCGGGCATGCGTTACGTTCAGCGTCTTGTAAAACAACGCGTTCTCGTGTCCTTTCGCCAAGCCTGCACACAGCAGGAAGCGGGGACACAGCCGTTTTGACCTTCACGCTGCTGGTCATGATCCGATCCCCTGGCCCTGAACAGGGGGTCACAACCAGAGCCGCGATTTTGGGTCTGGCTCTCCAAACGGGCCGGACGCACGCGCCGTTTCCCCCTAGGTCTTTGACCGCCTGAAGATTTTCTAATAAAACAATTCCATTCGGAAATGTTTTGGCGCATACTTGAGGTATGGCTCGTCCAGCCTTACGTATTGATGTCACAACCAAGGACAGGAAGGAATTGAGGAAGACTGCTGAGCGGCGGCGTGCAGCAGGTGCGAGTCGTCTTGCGGGCCGTTGGCGCTGTCTGCAGTTGGCCAAAGGCGTCAGTGCACCGCGGATCGCCGGCATGGTCCCGCTGACCGCGCAGGCCATTCGCAAGATCGGCCATCGTTACCAGGAAGGCGGCCTGGAACGGGCTCTTTATGAGAAGCAGCGGCCCGGCAGCCGAAGCCTGCTGGATGACAGCCAGAAGCAGCGCATCATCGCCATGGTCTGCAGCGATCCGCCCGAGGGCCGCGCCCGCTGGACGGTGCGGCTGGTGGCCGAAGAAGCCGTCAAACGGCGACTGGTTCCGCGCGTGGGCAGGGAAACCATCCGCATTCTGCTGCTCAGCCACGACCTCAAGCCGTGGCGGGAAAAAAATGTGGTGCGTGGCCGAACTCAATGAAGACTACATCGCCAAGATGGAGGACGTTCTGGAAGTCTATGAACAACCTTACAATCCGCAGGAACCGGTGGTCTGCCTGGACGAGAAGCCGGTCACGCTGCACGCCGACGTCCGCCCCGCCTCTCCGGCCAAACCGGGCCGCGAAGCACGAGCGCGACAACGAATACGAGCGTTGCGGCACGGCCAATGTTTTCTGCGCCGTAGAGCCGAAGGCCGGCCGTCATTTCACCTTCGCCACGCCGGATCGTTCCGGCTTTGAGTTCGCCCAGGTTGCCTTCGAACTGGCGCTGCAGTACCCGGCAGCCAAGACGATTCACCTGGTCATGGACAACCTCAACATCCATCGCCGCAAGTCGCTGACGGATCTGCTCGGCGCCGAAATGGGCACTGAAGTCTGGAATCGCTTCACCGTCCACTACACGCCCACTCACGGAAGTTGGCTCAATCAGGCGGAGATCGAAATCGGAATGTTCTCGCGGCAATGTCTCGGCAGCCGCCGAATTCCCGACCTCAAGACTCTGCGCCGGGAAACCCGCGCCTGGAATCGCCGCATGAATCGCGATCGCGTCAAGATCAACTGGAAATTCGATCGCAGAGCCGCTCGACGCAAGTTCCACTATAAAAGAAAATCTTTCACGCGGTCAAAGACCTAGTGTCCTGAGTTGGAGATTCGTTTTGGAAATTGCCGGGGATGAGCGGGGGTCTTTGGTGAGTTGGAAATTCATTCACAAAGTCTCTGGATTTTCCCGAGGATCAGATCGGCGTCCGCAGTCCAGACAAAGGGCTTCGGGTTTTCATTATTGTAGTCGAGATATTCCCGGATCGCCTTCTCCAGACTCGGCACGCTTTTGAACGACCCGCGCCGGATCCTCTTCTCGGTAATCTCGCCAAACCATCGCTCCACCTGGTTCACCCAGGAACCGCTGGTGGGAGTGAAGTGCAGGTGGTATCGCGGGTGCCGGGCAAACCAGCGAATCACTTTTGGTGTCTTGTGGGTTCCGTAGTTATCCAGCACCAGGTGAATCTCGCCTGCGTCGGCTGAGATGGCGGCATCCACCGTTTCCATGAACTTCAGGAACTCCTGGTGACGATGGCGGCGGTGGCATTCGCCCACCACCCTGCCTGTGGCGATGTCCAGCGCGGCAAACAGTGAAGTCGTTCCATGGCGCTCGTAATCGTTAGTCCTTTGTTCCGGCAGACCGGGCCGCAAAGGCAGGATCGGCTGCGTTCGATCCAGCGCCTGCACCTGCGATTTTTCATCGACACAGAGCACAATGGCACGTTCGGGGGGATTCAGATACAGGCCCACTATGTCGCGCACCTTCTCGACCAGGTGCGGATCGGTGGAAAGTTTGAAGGTCTCGCTGCGCTGAGGCTGGAGGCCAAAGCTGCGCCAGATGCGCACCACAGCGCTTTGGCTCAGCCCGACTTCGGCGGCGAGCGAACGCGTGCTCCAGTGGGTAGCCGCGCGAGGGAGACTTTCCAGCGTCCGCGTCACTGCCCGTTCCACGGCTTCGTCCGTGATCCTGCGCGGGGCACCGGGGCGCGGCTCGTCGGTCAAGCCTTCCATTCCTCTGGCCCGAAAGCGCTCACGCCACTTGCCCACCGTAGTTCCCGTAACGCCCAGCCGGCGCGCAATGTCCTGATTAGTAAGTCCTTCCGATGCACGAAGAACGATCTTCGCCCGCAGTGCGGCGCGCTGGGCTGTCTTCGGACGGCGTGCCAGCAGTTCGAGTTTTGTTTTATCGCCCGGCTCCAGAATGAGAGGTTGTTTTGGTCGGCCCGTTCGCATGGTGTCTCCTTCGAAACCGGTACTCAGACCCAGGTTAAAGGAGTTCCACTATTTTTGCAATGAATTTTTAACTCAGGACACTAGGCCTTCCTCGTGGCCAGATCTCTCTTGGACAAATCTCTCGTAGCCAGATCGATGGCCTTCAGCACGAGCCTCGTGCTTCGGCTTACATGGCCCCACAGTAGCGCCAGGCCAATCACCATCGGCACATACGTGGAAAGAAGCGACCAGAAGATGAGTACGTGCACGCGATTGGAAAAATCTGCCAATTGCACAAATCCCCAGGTAAAGACCATGAAAAGTGCGGCTAGCAAGAGCCAAACTATCTGGAAGGTTCGTTCAGAACCGTAAAGGTCAAACCTGTCCAAAACGTTCCGACGAGCGGTCTTCGATGGCAATTCTGTCATGTGTGAGTGCCTCCTTCAGCATTCATTTGCGTACCGGCCGTATGCCTGCGCAACCGCGCAAGACCATAGGCTAACCGGGACTTCACAGTTCCCGGCAAAATCTCGAGTACTGCGGCGACTTCATGGAGGCTCATCTCCTCCAGGTAGTGCAGCACGATGACGGCGCGGCTCGCTGGCGGCAGGTCATCCACCCAATCCAGGAGACGGGGCTCCCATTCCTGCGGGATGCTCTCGCCGGCGCCCGTTTCCAGCGTATCGAGGTCCAGCATTTCCTCGCCGCGACGTTTTTCCGAGCGCAACTGCCGGAAACATTCCCGGCTGGCAATGCGAAATGCCCAGGGACGGAGAAGTTCGGGATCCCGTAGCCAGACAATCTTCCTGCAGATCAGAAACAGCACCTCCTGCAGGGCGTCTTCTGCCGTCTCGCGATGTGTCAGCAGCCGCGAAATGTATCGGCAGAGCGGACGTTGGAGTGCAGCAAGGATATCGTCCAGGACGTCGAGGTCGCCTGCGATGGCGCGCGCCACCACCACGCCGTCTACGTTCCAGGGCTCTGTCATGTACCCACATCTGATAAGAGCGTCATACGCGGAGAACTGTTCGCACCGTGGTGAGAAATATTTTTGTCCGTCAGTGCTGGTGGATGGCCGGATAAGGGATCAGGGGAAACCGGACACGATCGCTTTCACGCGGTTCCGGCGGCGGGCGGACCCTATTGCTTTCCGCCATGCGATCAAACCATCGTATTACGCCGCCACGGCCTCATGCTCCGCGCCGGCGTCTCGCATTCGCAGGCGTGGAACAGGCTCATGAAGAGACCGACCACCGGCGCCCTGTTCCTCGGCTTACAGAAGAGCGCGTTCTTGCGGTGCAGAATCGCCTTCCTCGGCGCGCGTTCGGCGATATTGTTGCCGAGAGGCTCGCCCGGCTATCGCAGAAGAAGCGCCAGCTTCGTCGGATCGCTCGTAACGTGCTGCCAGACCAAGCTGACGTAAGGCGCGCAAATCGTTGATTTGGCCCTCCTCCCGAACTCGCGTCGCGATGACGGCTCATCGTTCCTATCCCGGTGACGACCGGCTTTCTCCGAGTGTCTGACAAACCGTTGCCAATCAAGACGCCCAGAATCTTTGGCTGGGTGAAACCGATATGACCGGCAGAAACTCACGCGTGAATCAATGCCAGAACCCGACCGGATGGCGGGACGATTGGTTCTGCGGAATATGAATTCGCGCCACTCCAGGGTTACAGATTGGGGCCTAAGGGGAACCGGCTCAAACGTGAGTGGGCGGGACGAGGCGCCGGGCAGCCCAATGAAGATTGTCAATTCGCCGCGCCCGGTACAGCAAGCGATAAATACATCCGTCGCCTTCCGCCCGGTTACACGCTCCACGGTGGACAGAGCCTCGTCCTTTAGAGTAGGCCGGGACGTGTCCCCCTCCCGGAAGGGAAGCGCCTTGCGGATAGCGAGCAGGTCCAATCCCTGGTAGCCGAAGAACTCGATGTAGCCGATTTTCCTGGGGGCTGGCCCTGGCTGTGCCCGCAGTATCAGTTGCGTGGTCAGTAGAAGCGGTAACGCACAACGCCTGCCACAAGCTTTGGCGTTGAAGGGCACATTATCTGGATGGTACGACTTTGCGGTCTGATTTGTTCCGTACCCAAGGGCAGGAGGTTCCCCCGCGAAGTGTTTACAACCCAGCGCCAAAACTAATCGCGGATTGTCGGCGTGTGGCCGTTTTCAGTTCTGGCACGGGTCTCATTCCCGCCGGCAACCCTCCCTTCGGATAAATTGCGCCTTGGCCAGGATTTCGCGGCCGCCGGGCTTTACGCGGACACGCTCAACTTTCGCCGTTGAGCTCGGTAAGCAGCCATGCCCGGGCAAGCTTCCAATCACGCATGATCGTGTCCGGCGACACCTTGAGCACTGCTGCGGTTTCTTCCACGCTCAAACCTCCGAAGAAGCGCAACTCGACGACCTGGGACTTCCGGGGGTCCATTGTCTCAAGTACTTTCAGCGCGTCGTCAAGGGCGATCATCTCGCGGGCCTTTCGGAAAGAAACGTCGGGAATTTCGTCCAGATTCATGCGTGGCAGTCCGCCGCCGCGCTTCGATGTCACGCGCCTGCGCGCGCGATCCAGGAGTATGCGCCGCATCATCGTGGCCGAAACGGCAAAGAAATGGGCACGGTGTTGCCAGTCGACGTTCGTGACATCGACCATGCGGAGCCACGCTTCGTGGACCAGGTCTGTCGCCTGGATGGTACCGCCGGGGCGCTCGTCCTGCATGTAATGACCGGCTATGCGGCGGAGTTCCCTGTAAACCCGGGGCGTGAGCTGCAGCAATGCTTCGTGGTTGCCAGCCGCCCAGGCTCGCAGGAGTTGCGTCGTTTCCGAGTTTGCGGTCGCGGCCATAAGGGCGTTAATTCACTGAATTATACGTCCGTTCCCCGTACTTAAAGAAAATTACACGCCCTTGCCAGTTTTTTTCCTCCAATCCGCGCCTCTGGGGCGAACGGCAGGGAATAATGAAGATCACAGCGGTGACTGCGGCGGCGTTGCTGATAGCTGCCGGCGCGCAGGGCAAATCTGGAACCGAGCGGCAGGAACGGTGTACCTGCGCAATGACATCGTCGTTCCATTCGTCGTCAGGGCGCAGGCTGAGGCTCTCGCTTCGCAGGTGTTCGCGGGAATCGGCGTTACGCTGAATCTGCGCGAGGTCAGCCCCGCGACATCGGAAACCGCGGCTATCATCATTGAATTCGTTGACAACAGTCCAGCCGGATTTCTGCCCGGCGCGTGGGCTTACGCGCTCCCATTTGAAGGCGTTCACATCCGGATATTCTGGGACCGGATGCAACTTGAGACAGCCCGCGAGAGACTTCTGGCGCACGTCATGGTGCATGAGATAACGCATATCCTCCAGGGCATTGACCGGCACTCTGCCAGGGGCATCATGAATGCTCGCTGGACCAGGCAGGAGCGGTCCGCACTGGAGCGAAGCCCGCTTCAATTCAGTGATGAGGACGTGAGCCTGATTTATCAAGGCATGGACGCTCGAGACGCTCGCCGGGCCGGACAGGCGTTGGCCGCTATGTCACCAAAGGTCGCTTTGATTTCCGCCATACCGTAAGCCGGGGGCAGCAGGTTTGAGAACGCATCTGCCAGGAATCCCGAACTGTGGCCCGGGCTTCGACAGCGGGGACCGGCGGAACAGATGTTCGCCGTCAAGCTGGAAATGGACATGGATCATCCGTACCGGTCATGTCGCTGGGGACGCCAGCGATCTCGAAGACGATTCCATCGGCGGTAACGAGGCAGTATGATTGACGCCATCAGCCATGAACCCCGAGCGATGGCGGCAAGTCGAGGATCTGTACCAGGCCGCCCTTGACCGGCCTGCGGCCCTGCGCCTCGGTTTCCTGGTTCAGGCCTGTGGCGGCGATCAGGATTTACAACACAAAATTGAAGCGCTATTGGCCCAATCCGCGTCTCAATCGAACTACTCCCGCGCTGACCACCGCGGCTTTCTCGATCGCCCCGCCTGGGAAAACGCCCCCGATCTCCTCGACGAGACAGCACAATTCGAGAACGGATCCCAATTGGGGCCTTATCGCCTTTCAGAAAAAATCGGAAAGGGCGGCATGGCCACGGTTTATCGCGCGCACGATTCGAGACTCGGCCGCGACGTAGCAATCAAGGTTTCGAGCGCGCGATTCAGCGCCCGTGTCGAACGCGAAGCCCGCGCCATAGCCGCGCTCAATCACCCCCACATTTGCACTTTATATGACGTGGGTCCGGATTACCTGGTCATGGAGTTTTGCGAAGGTGAGACGCTGGCGACACGGGTTAGCCGCGGTATGCTCCCGCTGGCCGAAACGCTTCGATACGGGGCGCAGATCGCGGATGCTCTGGCCGAGGCGCACAGACTGGGGATCGTGCATCGCGATATCAAGCCGCAGAACATCATGCTGACGGCCAGCGATCGGGTGAAGGTCCTGGACTTCGGAATTGCCGGGAGTACAGGCTTGCGGGCACCCCAGGCCGTAACGGCTGGCGCGGCAACAGCCGCGGGCGCTATCATAGGCACCCTCCGTTACATGTCGCCGGAGCAGGCTCGCGGCGAAGAGCCTGACGCGCGAGGCGACATATTCAGCCTCGGAATTCTCCTGTATGAGTTGCTCGCCGGCCAGCATCCATTCGCCGGCCCCGACGTGCCCGACACGCTCGCGGCAATCCTGACGCAGGAGCCGCGCGCGATCCCTGTGAGCTCGCCTGTGCCGGTAGACTTGCGCGATGTTGTGTGGAAATGTCTGGAGAAAGACAAGACCCGGCGCTGTCAGACCGCAGAGGAACTTTCCAGCCAGTTGGCCGGCATCGCCGCCCGCATGGAGAATGCGCGGGGCCCGGCTGCAGGAGTTTCCGGAGCGCCCATTCCGCTGCCTCCCGCTCTCGCGACGATCGGCACCGACGCGGTATTTGTGGGACGCGACCCGGAACTCCGCTCCCTCGCCGCAGCTTGGGAGCATTCGAAGAACGGCCAGCGCAGTCTGGTTCTCATAGCGGGAGAGGCGGGCATGGGCAAGACTCGCCTGTGCGCGGAATTTGCGCGTAGCTGCGCGGCGGAAGGCGCAACCGTCCTCATAGGCCGCAGCGATGAGCAGGCGCTGCTGCCATATCAGCCTTTTATCGAGGCTCTGCAATGGTACGTGAGCATGTGCCCGCAGCCGGATCTGCTGTCGCAACTGTCGGAGATCGGAGGTGGCGCCGAGTTAAGGCTCCTGCTGCCGGAACTGGTGCGTCAGGTGCCTGCGCTCCCCGCTCTCGCCCCCATGGATGCCGAAGGGCAGCGCTTCCGTTTGTTCGAAACGGTAAGCGCGTTTCTCGCGGTCCTCTCGCGTTCCCAGCCGGTGCTTTTGGTATTCGACGATCTGCACTGGGCGGATCAGTCGTCTTTATTGATGCTGCGTCATCTGGCGAGAGCATCAGGACCCGCGCGCCTCTGCGTAGTGGCAAACCACCGTGACACCGAAACCGCGCGCGGAAAAGCGCTGACCGCGATGTTCGCGGATCTTCGGCGTGAATTGTTTACGGCGCGCATTTCCCTTGCCGGGCTCGGCAGACCTCATGTAAACGAGCTCGTTGAATCGATGGCTCACGGCGCACCGGACCGTCTCGTGGAAGCCGTGGCAGAGAACAGTGGCGGTAACCCTTTCTTCGTCGGCGAGATGGTGCGGCACCTCATTGAAACCGGAGCTCCGGATGTGTTACGAAACACGCTCACGGCGCGGCGCCCGGAGCTCGGCGTTCCCGAGGGCATAAAAGACGTCATTCGTCAGCGATTAGGACGATTGAGCGAGGATTGCAACCAGGCCCTCCGACTGGCGGCTGTGATCGGGCAGGAATTCGACCTCACCCTGCTCGAGAACCTGAGCGGCGTGCCCGAAGACCGCCTTCTGGATGTAATTGACGAAGGGTTTCGCGCACAGTTGATCAGAGAGGCTGCAGGAGGCCGCGACCGATGCCGCTTTGTGCACGCCCTGATCCGCGAGACGTTGTATGACGATCTGAGCGGTCCGCGACGCGCGCGGCTGCATCGGCGGATTGGGGAGACGATGGAGCGCCTGGCAGCAGGCGATCTACCACTCGCGGATCTCGCATGGCACTTTAGCCTGACTGCCGCTATCGGGGGAGTGGAAAAGGCTGTCGACTACGCAACGCGAGCGGGAGATGCCGCGGCGCTTTCGCTGGCCCATGAAGAGGCCGCCCGGTTCTACGAAATGGCCCTGGGGGCGCTGGATTTCGCCCGCTCAGGTCCGGAGACGGCTGCGAGGCGGCGCGGCCTTCACGCCCGTCGCGGCCATGCCTTTGAAGCGATTGCACAGTGGCGCTTCGCGAAACAGGAGTTCGAGTCCGCCCTCCACTACCTTGATGCGAATGCGATTGAGGAACGCTGCGAATTACTCGTCGGGATCGCCGATGCATCTTTGTGGCTCGGCGAGGAGGTGGCTTCCGTCAACCGTGTGGCATCGGACGCGCTGCGGCTTGCCGAGCAACTTGCGGCGCGTCCGGATCTGATTGCGGCAGCAATCGCATGCATCGCCCGCTGCACACTGGTTTCCGCCGACCTGGAAAATGCGATTCTGCAGCATCTGCGGGCAATCGAAGTGGCTCCTGAGCACCCGTCCATGTCATACGCGTTCGGAACGCTTACCCTCTACATGTTGGGCCGGTCCGAAGAGGCACTTACCCTCGGGCGCAAGGCCGCTGAAATCGCTCGCTCCGCGCATAACACTCTGTTCACCATGTATACGCTCCCGCATTTTGCGATGAGCCTGGCGGCGGCGGGCGAATACGCACAGGCCTGCGAGGTGTTCGCGGAGGCGCGGGGCTTCGGCCGCAAGTATGGCGTCACGGGGCCGCTGGCGCGAGTGATTTCTTTCGAGGCCGGCATGCACTTGAGCGTCTTCGATTTTGACGGAGCGGAGGCCCTCCAGAGGGAATCCCGGGAACTCGCCGCTGAAGCAGACTGTCCTCAACCCTTCATCAGTTCCGGGCTCGATTTGTTGTTCACGCTTGCGCGCGCCGGGAACCCAGGCGCCGCCGAGGCGCTCTTGAAGGATACGGCCGCGGCCGCCATGGCACACCCGTGGCATCGGGGCATCTGGGAAGTACGGCTGTCGCAGGTAAGGGCGGAGTTGGCCCTCGCACGGCAGGATCGAAGCCTGGCAATAGAGGAGGCAGCCACGGCTGCCGCGCAGAGCCGCGCGCTTCCACGGCCCAAATATGAAGCACTGGCTTTGATGACCAGCGCTCGTGCGCACGGCGAACTGGGTCAAACTCACGAAGCGGCCACGAACGCGCGCCGCGCCATCGCATTCGCGCGGCGCACGGGCGATCCCGCGTTGCTGCTGTCGGCGCTCGACGTCTTGCTTGCGCTCGATGGCGACGATGCATTGCTTGCGGAGGCGCGCACTCTGATCGGCAGCATTACCGCCGCGCTGGCAATAGCTGATGAGATGATGCATAGCCGCTTTGTGGCATCGGAGATTGTGCGCCGGATCAGCCGGTGCTGAAGAATCCGGGTTTCGATGCCGCAATACGCCCGCACAACCGGGCTTCGCCCCTTGCTTCCCTGCGTCCGGGCTTGCGGAGCCAGAGTTCCCGCGATCACGGCTCGACAGCGCCACTCGGGTTTTTCCCCGGCACGATTTGCAGCGATTTAAGGAACTCGATCACCGAGTCCTGATCGTATTTGCTCAATTTTTGAAATCCGGCATATGTGTCCTCAGCTTCGCCGTGGTGCGACAGCACGGCCTCCCGCATGGTTGTATATAAACCGTGATGGCCAAACGGGTGCTGGTTGGCAATGCCCCAAAGGCGGCGCGTGAGGAATTTGCCATTGGCCAGAAAAAAAGCCGGAGATCCGGCGGGCTGATTCATGTCAAGGGGTTCACGGTTAGGATCCTGCGGGCCGGCGGTGATGTCATGAAGCTTGAAATCCGAAAATGCGGGAACGAACAGCACGCCGCCGACGGCCTTGAGGCGCGGGCCGGGCAACTCATCGCTGCTCAGGTCGACGGACAATGCCGGCGCGTCTCCCGGCTGAAGATTGCCCGAGGGATTATACGGATTCGGCTCCGTGTAGATCCAGCCTTTTTTATCCAGCGGCAGTTGAGGGATATGGCAACGCCCGCATCCTATGCTGGAGAAACGATGTTCACCTTTCCGGATCGCATCCGCCACGTCGTGATCCGCGGGAATCACCTGGATCGGGACAGGCAGTGTGGCCTGAAATAGCGTCACCGCCGTTACATCGGCGCGCGTCAGCTCGTTCACGACCCCGTCGCCATCGGCATCGACGCCAACCCCGAAACGCTCCTCCGCCTGAATCCCGTGATGCTGGTTAAATGCATTGTTCGTGAACTGCCGAAGTGAGATGACATTGCCCGCCTGGTGAAACGGGCGAATGATCAGGCTGGGCGGCGCCTGTCCCGAAGTGATCAGACTGAGCGCCGGTATTCCCTCGACCTGAGACGTGTCCCAGGAGGCGTCGGGTCGGCGGATAATGCGCCCAAACGAAATTCCCTTCGAGATTAAATCGCGCGATGTTCCCGGCACGGTTGCATCGCGAATCGTTTCGAGATCCGCGGTGATCTGGCGGGCCAGCATCTCAATGAAGCCCGACCCGAACATGCCTATGGTTTTGCGGGAATTACCGATGGTCTGTAGCGTGGCCGGCAGACCTCGTTCGTCCAGTGCACCTCCGGTGGGAACCGTGTCCGACGAATTGAATGTCGCAAAATCGAATCGCTGTGCCAGCACGAAGACGTTCGCCACGATATCTCCGCCGCCGCCGATGGCAGGCGTATTGTGGCACCCGGCGCAGGAGTTGGTATCGGGCCCCGAGATGCGGTTGAAGTTCCGCGGGAATACGAGCGGACTCTGCGGGTCCGAAAGAGCCGCGCCCGTGCCTTTCGTCAGCGGGCGGCCGGCTCCTTCCTCCGTAGTCCAGCGCGCCGTGAAGAGCTTCCGTCCGAAGTCGAGTAGCTGGCGGATCGGCAACTGAAATTCGTCTCCGTTACGCAGGTGCACCGGAACCGCGACTTCTCTGCCTATCTGGGAAGTGTCAAATGCCAATAGAAGGCTGGAGAAAATCAGGACGCACAGCCCGGACAGCTTCGGTGTAATGTTCATAAATCCCTCCTGTTTTGTGGGACAGAATTTCTGTGGCGCGGGCACTCGTGTCTGGCACTCGCGTCTGCGCCACAGATCATCGCCTCACGATGCCTATTTGCAGATGCTGATATCGAAAACGGCCGCGGCGACCAGGAATCCATTCTGCGCGCCAACACCCAGGCCGGGGGACCCCAATGCTGGAGCCTCCGGCGTGAGCAATTGCCGGGCACGCTCACGGCCGTCGGTGGCGTTTGCGGGGCCGTGCGCAAATAATGCAATATGCACGGCCGATCCTGCCACGACCCGGAAATCGCGCAACGCTCCCTTGAAGGTCAGTTGACCGTTTGCCCCGGCGACGCCGGCGTCCATTCTTCCGAACACCCCGGTGGGATTGTCCAGCGGAGTGGTGAGGTCCGGAGGCGCGCATTGAAATGGGACGAGGCACTGTGACGTATCGTTGAAGTAGATAAACCACGCGGTATATGCCACGCCCGGCGTCAGGTTTTTGGCTACGACCCTCACGTCCGCGCCATCCTTATCGATGACCAGCGTGCCGTGTCCCGAGATCGAAGATCCGTTTTTGGACACTACCGGCTGAGTCTCATCGGTGTTGCATTCTTTCGCTGCCATGACCTGTGGCGCCAACACGGCTAAAAACAGCCCCGCCAGAGCCGCGATCGCTATCCTTGATCTACTCTGTTTTTGCCTGCAACTCTCTATACTCGCGGTTCTGACTGCCAATCCCCGGATTGGCAAAGACATCCGCACTCTTGACAGGAAATTTCCGTTGCGTCTCATAAATTCCTTTCTTCTCCTCAAATACATTTGGGGCAGTGGTGGCTCCCCGACATGGGTGGACTGTTATCGATCGGTTTTACTGTCCGGGACAATCTCTGCCGCACTATAGGCGCAAAACGGCCATCAGAACTCGCAAGCGGATGGATTTTTTTAGTTCGCCGCCGGATTCTGATTAAAATCAGCGCGGACGAAATATAAAACGCAGACCCGCGGCTGACGGGAGTTCTTGCGAGCCAGCGCTAAACGTGAAACAGCGCGCTGAGACCGATACACCACTCCCAGGATTCCGAGGCCTCATCTGCGCTTGTCTTTCTCCGGAACCTTCCCCGCTTTCCGCCGTATAATATGCATCACCCGAACGCCGGACGCGCACGATATGAAGAACGCCTTTCTTCTCTTTACTCCCCTGCTCGGAACCCTGTTCGGCACGACGCTTCTCGCCCAAGACATAACCGGCAACTGGCAGGGCACACTCCAGCCTCCGCAGGGACAAGCGCTCCGCCTCGTCCTGAAGATCTCGCTGGAAAACGACAAGTTGAAAGCCCTCGCGTACAGCATCGATCGGAGTCCGCAGCCTATCCCGGCGAATGCAGTCACCAGGGATGGCTCTGCAGTCAAAATTTCTTTCTCCGCCATCGCCGGCGGCTATGAAGGCAAGCTGAATGCCGACGGCAACTCCATCGCCGGAACCTGGAGACAGGACTCCTTGTCGGCGCCACTCAGGCTGACTCGCGCCACGCCGGAAACAGCCTGGGCCATCCCGGAGCTGCCGCCCCCGCCCAAAAACATGCGGACCGACGTGGAACCAGGCATTGAGGTCGCTACGGTCAAACCAAGCCGGCCCGACGAAGGCTTTGCCCTCGGAGCAGGCCAGGGGGGAGCCAATGTCTTTATCACGAGGGGCACCACCGTCCGCACTTTGATTCAGTTCGCCAACGGAGTCCATCCGCGCCAGATCACCGGGCCGGCATGGATCGATTCCGAGCGCTACGCCGTTACGATCAAAGCGGATCAGGAGGGTTCTCCCAACATCCCGCAGATGAGGGTGCTGATGCAAAAGCTGCTGGCGGACCGCTTCAAAATCGTCACCCACCGTGAAAAGAAGGAGCTTTCCATTTACGCCCTCACGATCGCAAAAGGAGGTCCGAAACTTGCCGCGCATCCCGGCCCGCCCAACAACCAGTGGGGCTACGGTTTCGGACTAGGGTCAATCAATGGAAGGAACTCGACGATGACTGAGTTTGCCGGCTGGTTGCAGGCGAACCTCATGGAACAGCCGGTAGTCGACAGGACGGAACTCACAGATCGTTACGACTTCTCTCTTCGCTACACACCCGATCCGTCGATGCGTTTGACGAACATTCCCAACGCCGTCCCGAGACCCGCAGCCGACGCCGACGCCCCACCGGATCTGTTCACCGCTTTCCAGCAACAACTCGGCCTGAGGCTCGAATCGACCCGCGGCCCCGTGGATATTGTGGTCGTTGACTCGATAGAAAGGCCGTCTGAAAACTGACAGGGATGGTTCTGAAATCCGGGTGTAAGAGATGACTCCCGAGTACCGCGCAGCGTTTACGCATTCCGGACGGATCGCCGCCAACCATACAGAGGTCTAACAGGGTGCTGAAAAGGCTTCTTACCGCTCCTTCACAGTCGAGGCTCAGACCGGTGGGGATCGATTCCGAACGGGTTACTGAGCCGCGAGCGTCAGCAAGCGGTAGTGAAAGGTCGTTTTGTCGCAACACAAGCAACTCGCTGCTGCTCAGGGCTCGTCGCTCTCGCCCTTGACGAAGAAAGGCTCCATCTCCTTGTACTCCAGGATCTTTACGGTTGCCTCCCTGGGAGCCTTGCCTTGCGCGATCGCGAGGAACGCCTGTTCCGACTGCGCCACCATCGCGCGCGCGAGGTCGTTCTTGTGGATCGAGTGGTATTTGGACGGCATGGCCCAGTGCAGCAGTGGCATGACGTAGCCAAGGACTCCCGGCGTGTTGGAGTTGCCGAGAATGACGGCGGGGCGGTACACCCCGAGGAAGTCGAACCTGACGGCCTCGACAGCCTTCTCCTTCTCGCCGATGATCTTCGCGTACTTCATCCCCGTCCCGGGGTCCGCGCCGGCTGCTGTCATGAGCCCGCACACACGAGCGCCTCCAGCCTTGGCGGCGCGGCAAAAGGCCTGCGGGTAGGCGATTTCGATCTTGCGCACATCCTCCTCGGGCATCTTGGCGCTTCCCTTGCCGACGCCGAACGCGGCGAGCGCGACGGCGACACCCTGGGCGTGCGGCGCAACCTCCTCCTCGAGCCGATCCATGTTGACAACCACCTCGGAGATCCTGGGGTCAGCGAAGGCATCCGTTCTGCGGCGCGTCACCACCACCACCTTCCTGCACAGCGGGTTCCTGATCAGAAGCTGAACAATGCGTCCGCCCACGTTCCCCGTCGCGCCCAGCACGATCGCCGAGTAGTGCGTCGTCTCTGCCGCTGCGGCTGCCATCGTCACATCCCACGCGGAACCAAAAATACACGCAAGTCCGCGATCGAGTGAAGCTTTGTGGGGCCGGGCGATTTCTTCACATCATTTCTACTTTCGTACTCTTTTTTATGATGTTTCGCTCGTTCTGGTAGCTGCTGCTCAGCGAGGAACGCCCGATCCGTTTGAGCCACCATAGCACGCGCCCGGTCGTTCCGGGGATCGAGCGCCCGTTGGAAGGCATGGCCGCGACGCCTCCCGCGCCTCAGAATGAGGAACTGGACAGCTGTGACGCGAAGTGACGCGCCACTTCAGGATTTCTTCCGATACGAACGGTGGTAAGTTATCTCCTGGGACTCGCCCTATCGCAGTCAAAGGCCGAAAACACGAGGAGAGGGAGAAGACGCATGAATATAAGAAAACGCGGTTTCCTGAAGGCGATTGGCGGCCTGGCCGCAGCAACAATGTTGGGGCAAGAGGGACCACGAAGCGGCGCCACGCAACCAGCCGTGGCGGGTCGCGGTCCCGCGGCCGGAGGCGGCGGTCCTGCCCCTGTCTTCAGCGGTGTGCAATCTTCCAGCGTTGACTACAATTACAACCCGCGCCGGCTCAACAAAGTGATCGAGTTGTGGGAAGAGAATCAGCCCATTTACTACACCGGCGCGGGCCTTGGTCCTGGAGTCGATCCCTATGCGCAGGGCATCCGAATGGCTCGCACCTATGCCGATGCTGTCACAGTGGATTTCGAACATGGAGCCATGGATTTCACGCAACTGCGCGAGTTCATGCGCGGCATCAGGGATGGCGGGCCGACACGCAGCGGCCATTCCACGCCATGCGTGTTTGTCACCTCGGGCATTATCGGCCTGGACGAGGCCTACGCTCGCGCCAATACCTGGATCATGACTCAGTTCCTCGATGCTGGCGTTCATGGCGTCCATATCTGCCATGCCCGTGATCCCAAGGCGATCGAGGTACTGGCACAGGAAGGTTGCCGGTATCCGTTCCTCGACTATCCCGCGCCGAAAGTGGCGCGGCGCGGTCTGCGAGGCTCAAGCGCCGGGTTCGCCGCCCAGATCTGGGGGATGGGCGGGGCCGAATACTGCACCAGGGCCGATCTCTGGCCGCTGAATCCGAACGGCGAGCTGATCTTCGGCGTCAAGATCGAGGATACTTTTGCCGATCCCAACTGTGACGCCACGATCAGTGTGCCGGGCGTCGCCTTCGCCGAATATGGCCCGGGCGACCACTCCTACTGGCTTTACGGCCTGGCGGGTATGCAGCCTGGAGCGCGTCCAGCGCCGTCTTCCCCAGAGGTGGCAGAACCCCGCCCGGAAATGGCGAAGGTGCGACAGGCTGTACTCGACTCGTGCAAGAAGCATAACGTCAAATTCCTGCAGGGCTCAAATGCGACCAACGTCGTCGCGATGATCCAGCAAGGTGCGATGGTGCTTGAAGCAGCGGAGTCCGCCGCTATCGTCGGACGCGAATTCACGAAACGGAAAATGCCCGTCTGAACAGCCGAATGAGACGAGACGCGCGGATCGCACGTCGTCCGATTGTCGCGCGACGCTAGCCAGGAGTTGGTCCATCCCCACCTGGAGCGGTAGACTTGTTCGTAATTGTGCCGCTGAATCCCGGCGAAAAACTCGGCCCGTATGAAATCCTCGCGCCCATTGGAAAAGGTGGGATGGGAGAAGTTTATCGCGCCCAGGATTCCCGGCTGAAGCGCTACGTTGCGATCAAAGTCTCCTCCGGACAATTCAGCGAGCGCTTCGAGCAGGAAGCGCGGTCCATCGCCGCGCTCAACCATCCCAACATCTGCCAGCTTTACGATGTCGGCCCCAACTATCTGGTGATGGAGTTCGTGGAAGGCTCGCCGGTGGCCGCGCCGGACGGTGTTCGGAAACTATTGGACATCGCGGTGCAGATCGCGGATGGACTCGCGGCTGCGCATGCGGCTGGAATCCTGCACCGCGATCTGAAGCCCGACAACATCCTCGTCACGCGCGACGGCCGCGCCAGGATTCTCGATTTCGGATTGGCGACATCGGTCACCTCGTCCCTGGCCGACGATGCCACAGCCATGGGTCTTACTGCTCCCGGAACCGTTCTCGGCACGGTCAACTATATGTCGCCAGAGCAGGCGCGAGGCGATAACAATCTCGCCCCGCAGTCCGACCAATTCTCGTTCGGCCTTGTGCTCTATGAATTGGCAAACGGGAAACGAGCGTTCCAGCGCGGAAGCGCGCCTGAGACCATGGCGGCGATTATTCGCGAGGATGCCGAGCCGCTTCCCGGCAGCGTACCGGCGCCTCTCCGCTGGGTAATTGAGCGGCTCCTGGCCAAGCAGCCCTCCGAGCGCTACGACTCCACCCGCGACCTGTATCGCGAGCTGAAGCAGATCCGCGACGGGCTGTCTCAAGCGGCTAGTGCTGAAACGCCGGCGGTGCCTTTCGCGCCCAGACGGAAGCACGGGGTGGTTCCTGGAGTGGTGGCGTTGGCCTGCCTCGCCGCAGGTTCGGCGTTCACTGTTTTTCTGCGCCCGACTCCCGTCGGTGGTCCCGACCTGTCGGCGTATCGATTCACGTACCTTTCCCGCGCGGAAACAGAGGAGCGTTCTCCCCGTTGGTCCCCGGATGGCAAGAGCATTGCCTACACGGCGCGAATCCACGGGCTCATGCAAGTCTTCACGCGAATGGTTGGCGCGCCGGACGCCGTGCAGCTCACCAGGGCCGGGCAGAGTTGTTCTTATCCCTTCTGGTCGCCCGATGCCGCCAGCATATATTACATTTCCGGGCGCGCCCTCTGGTCCGTGCCAGCCGCGGGCGGCGCCGGACAAATGGTGTTGGACGGAGTCGATGCCGCCGCACTCCACCCCGATGGCCAAACGCTGGCGTTTGACCGTGACCGCAAGTTGTGGATCGGATCTCTGAAGGGCGGTGCGCCCAAAGCGCTCTGGCCAGGCCCTACCAACGGCGGGTTGAGTTTCTCTCCCGACGGCTCGACGCTGGCGGTCGACAGCATAGGACCCGTCTGGCTTTTTCCGTTTCCCTCGGGCACGCCGCGAAGGCTCGAGCCGGGAGGGGCCGTGACGACCGCCCCCAGTTGGTTTCCGGATAGCCGCCACATGGCGATGGCAGTGAAGAACGGTGACGAGATCGTCCTCTCGATCGTCGATGCAAAGGATGGAACTCAGCGCACGGTTGCGTCCGCTCCCATGGGATTCCCGGAACCCTCCGTTTCGCCGGAGGGAAAGCGCATTGCCTATGCGGCCGGTCAATTCGGATGGGACGTGCTCGAAATCTCGCTTCCCGAGGGCCACGTCCGGACGCTCATTTCAGGCGGCGTTTCGATAACACCGGATTGGGCGCCTTCGGGAAGCCATTTCATCTTTTCCGTCCCTACCGGCCCAGGCGCCGGGATTGAGGACCGGCAGGCAGGCATCGACGGATTTTCCCGGCGATTAGTGGAAGGCAAGGGAAACCAGCCGCAATGGTCTCCGGACGGCAATCGATTCGTTTATTACAACGAGGTCGACGCGACGTCCAGGCTGATACTCGCCAACGCCTCAGGGGGCGGCTCCGTGTTGTTGGACTCAACACGGTCTGGCGAAGCTGCTTGGCATGTCCTGGTCGCCAGACGGGCAGTGGATCACTTATCTGCGCGAAGTCTCCGGGAAACGGAATCTCGCGAAAATCCGGGCCACGCCCGGGGCCGCTCCGGAGATTCTGGCGAACGCCAGGCTTCGGCCCTGGCAATTCTCGACGACTCGCTGGTCGCCCGCCGGAGACTGGATCGCGTATCCGGCCGCGGAAGGCATCGATCTCATTTCGCCGGACGGCAAATCCACGCGGAACCTGACTTCGCGTCAGTTCCAGGCCTACAACTTCTCCCGAGATGGCAGCTACCTCTACGGTATTTTCCAAAACACGACGGGCAGCGGCGCGCAGTGGCAGCTTTATTCGGTGAACGTGAAGACGGGCGCAGAGACCCTTCTCGCGCCTATCGATCTTCCGGCCTCCGTGGATCGCGTGGCAGGCTTCAGCATCCATCCCGACGGCAAGCGCTTCCTCACCTCCGTGGCCAGGTTCCCGTTCGATATCTGGATGCTCGAAGGATTCGAGCAGCCTAAGCCCAGGAACTGGCTGGACCGCGTGCTACGTCGATAATTTCTTGCCATTGTGGGACTGAATTTGACAGAGCCGTAATGGCCAGTAATGCACTACATTCGATCTATGATCGCGTTCAGTGTAGCGCTGGGCCGCATCGCTGCGACACACTTATCGTCGTCCGGGAAATAGTATCCCCCGATGTCCACTGGTTTGCCCTGCGCCGCCAACAACTCCTGCGTGATCTTGCCCTCGGCCGCCGCCAGCGCGGCGGCTACCGGAGTGAAGCGTTGCTTTAAATCCCCGTCCTCGTCCTGGGCGGCGAGTGCCTTTGCCCACGCCAACGCGAGATAGTACGTCGAACCGCGGTTGTCGATCTCGTTCACCTTCGGCGAGGGGTAGCGGGCGTCTTCGAGGTACTGGCCGATGGCCTCGTCCAGCGTTTTCGAAAGGAGGGCCGCGCGCGGGTTGCCGCTTTTTGTTGCCATCAGTTCCAGCGATGGCACCAGCGCACAGTACTCCCCGAGCGAGTCCCAGCGCAGATGACCTTCTTTCACCAACTGCTGCACGTGCTTGGGCGCCGAACCGCCGGCTCCGGTTTCGAACAACTGGCCGCCCTGGAGCAGCGGCACGATCGAGAGCATACGGGCGCTTGTCCCCAACTCGAGAATCGGGAACAGGTCGGTGAGATAGTCACGAAGCACGTTACCCGTGACGGAGATGGTGTCCTCGCCGCGGCGAATTCGCTCGAGCGAGAATTTCATCGCGTCCACGGGCTTCAGGATCTTGATTTCCAGGCCGGAGAGGTCGTGGTCGGCCAGGTAGGTTTTCACCTTCTGAATGATTTGCGCATCGTGGCCGCGATCCGGGTCGAGCCAGAACACCGCGGGTGTGCCGGTTGCCCGCGCCCGTGTCACGCCCAGCTTCACCCAGTCGCGGACGGGCTCGTCTTTCGTCTGGCAGGCGCGGAAGATATCGCCACGCTCGACGCTCTGTTCGAGCAGGGTCTTGCCGCCGTCGTCTACGATGCGAATCGTTCCGTTGCCGGGTGCGACAAACGTCTTGTCGTGCGAACCGTACTCTTCGGCCTTCTGAGCCATGAGCCCAACGTTGGACACGCTACCCATGGTCGCCGGATCGAACTGTCCGTTCTGCTTGCAGTCCTCGATCACGACTTGATAGATGGTGGCGTAGCAGCGGTCCGGGATCACGGCAACAGTGTCTTGCAGCGCATCCTCTTTGTTCCACATCTTGCCGCCATCACGGATCACCACCGGCATCGATGCGTCGATGATCACGTCGCTGGGAACATGCAGGTTGGTCCTGCCCGCACGCGAATCCACCATCGCCAAACCGGGACGCCCTTCGTAACAAGCTGCGATATCGGCTTCGATCTCAGCCTTTTTCCCGGCTGGAAGCTGGTCGAGTTTGCTGAGCACGTCGGCCAGTCCGTTGTTTACGTTGGCGCCGATCTCTGCGAGGACGCCGGCATGTTTCTGCAGGGCATCGGCGAAATACTCTGCCACACAGTGCCCGAACATGATCGGGTCGGAGACCTTCATCATCGTGCACTTCAGATGCAGCGAGAACAGCGCATTGTCGGCTTTAGCGGCAGCGATCTGCTCCGCATAGAATCTCCGCAGTGCCGTCACGTTCATGACCGCGCAGTCGACAACTTCGCCCTCGGTCAGCGGGATTCTTTGCTTCAGGACTTTCACCGCGCCGGCGGAATCCACGAATTCGATACGCGCCTCGGTGGCGGAGCTCACCGTCACGGATTTCTCGCTGCCAAAGAAGTCCTTGTCGCTCATGTGGGCGACACGCGTCACCGAGCCGGACTTCGGCCAGGGCTTCATCCTTGTGTGGATGCTTCCGCGCGAACGCTTTCACCGACCCGGGAGCGCGCCGGTCGGAATTGCCTTCGCGCAACACGGGATTCACGGCCGAGCCCAGGACCACGGCAAACCGGGCCTGCACCGCACGCTCCTCCTCCGTAGAGGGGGCGTCCGGATAGTCGGGAATGTTGTAGCCCTTCCCCTGAAGTTCCGCAATCGCGTCCCGGAGCTGCGGAATCGAGGCGCTGATGTTGGGCAGCTTGACGATGTTGGCCTCCGGTGTCTTGGCCAGCTCCCCCAGGCGCGTCAACTCGTCGGGAATTTTTTGGTCTTGCCTAAGACACTCAGGGAAGTTGGCGACAATACGGCCGGCGAGCGAGATGTCGGCCGTTTCGATCTCCACCCCTGTCCCTTTGAAGTACGCTCGCAGGATGGGCAGCAGCGCGTACGACGCGAGCGCCGGTGCCTCGTCGGTCTTGGTCCACGTGAGCTTCATATATGTGAGTGAGTGCAGAGAGAACGCGGTCGCAAGAGCGGTCTCAAACTGAATGCGTAGGATAACATGACTAACCCGCTGAATCACACGCAAAGCATTGATTCTCTTGGTTGACTTGCTCCTCCGCCGCTGGCGCTCGTTGCAGCACACGACGCTTACTACGTGGCACGCAGCATAGCGGCCAGCACTTGCAAGCTTCAACACGATTGGGCCGGCCCGACTCCAGTGGCGCTAATCCACTCGGAGTCGGTGAACGGTAGCGCCTATAGGAACTAAGCCGGTGTGAGGTCCAGCAGGCTAACCACTTTCAAGTACGGCTGGTCCCATTTCCATCCGGGAACTCAATTTCCACTGATCTGACAAGAAAATCGACAGGCGGTGTGTTCTCTCCGTCGTCGCGGGACGGGTTCACGTTGGTGGGGACTCTGCATCTGAGGCTGAACAAAAAGCCCTCTCCCCAGTCGCCGGGGAGAGGGCAATTGCAGTCGGAACGTGTTTTAATCGTCGTCCCGGTCAGGGGTGGCGGGCGCCGACTTCTTGAAGTCGCTCGGGGGGCGAACCTTGCGTCTCGCCGGGATAGGGCCGCACAAACCCGGTGGACATGTACCAGTTCAGATGGTTGACGGTGTCCGGGTCTTCGGCGTCGGGCTTGGTCAGTTTGCCGGCGAAGATCTGCGTCTTCTTCTTGAGCCAGGCCGCCTTCAGAGCCTTGACCTTAGCGCTGTCCGTTCTGCGTCGGCTGCGACCGCTGTAACGCCCTCGGTCCAGCGGGACCTGGTTCGGCACGTGCGTCCACGGCTGGAAGTTGCTCCGCGGGCGGCGTGCCCGATGACGAAAGCCGTCCTCATCGGCGACGCCACGAGGTCGAACTGGTTCATGGGCGGCAGACCGAGGATTTGCTCGATCGTCCGAGTCATGTTGACCTGCGTGTAGTAGGTGTGGTCGGTGGGTCCGTTCTGCACGGCGTATGGGCTGACGATATAGCCCGGGCTGCGATGACCGTCGACGTGGTCGACGCCGTTCTGCGCGTCGTCTTCCTCGATGAAGATCGCCGACGAGGACCACACGTTGCTGTGGCTGATGTAGTCGATAATGCGCCCAACGGCCAGGTCGTTATCGGCCTGTTCGGCGTCCGGAGTCGGCGGGCCGCCGGTGTGGTCGTCCATGATCCACAGGATGCTCAACGCGGGCACCGTACCGGCCGCGACGTCTTTGTTGAAGTCCTGCACCCACAGATCGACGCGGAACTGGTCGGGGATGCCCAGATCGAACTGCGGGAAGTTCGTTGACGAGGTGGTTAGACACGGCCGGGAGCGAGGACTGTGCCTGGACCGTGTTCTGATAGTACAGCGTCTTCTCGCCCGGGGTGCCAGGTGCTGCGCAACCAGGCCCTCCCTCGAAGCACTGCGAGTCGGCATAAAACTGGCTCCAGCTCGGCTCGCTGGTCGACCCGTTCGGCTGCAGGAACGTATCGTTCTCGACGTATTCGCCGTAGATCTTCACCGGCAGACCGGCGGCCGCCGCTTCCGAGAACAGGAAGCCCTTGTTCTGGTAGGCAAGTGCATCGCCGGCGTTCCCGCCTGGATAGCTGCGGACCCAGTCAGGCGACTGGATGTCGTCGGCGTAGGGCGCCATTCCCTCGGTGATCCACTGGTGACCGTCAGCCGACTGGCGGCTCGGGTCGTAGAAATTGTCGAAGAGAGGGAAGCGCTGCACCAGCGCGTGCGCGTTCGGCGTGTCCTTGCCGCCGAACACTGCCAGCGAGGGGTCGCCATTGCCGGCGGCCACGTCGCCCAGGACCTGATCATAGGTGCGGTTTTCACGGATGATCAGGAACACGTGCTTGATCAGCGACGGATCGCCGATCTTGGCCGGGATTGCGACCGGCAGGGCCCGCGGGTTGCCACCGCCGGCAGACTGGATATTTTGCGTCAGATCCCAGTGGTTGTTCTCGAAAACCTGGTCCGTCATCTTCTGTCAATTGCCCGTTGTTCGGCACGGGAACGATGCTGACGGTGCCATTGTCCTGGTGGGTATTGTAGCCGGTGACGCCGTAGTCGGTCTCGAATGAGTTACGCGCGCCGATGCCCTTGTCGTTGGCAACGATGAGCACGTCATTGTTCTTATCGTCCTGGTCCAGCACGACCGAGCTCGGCGCATAGGCCACCGGGATCATGCCCATGACGTGCGATTCCGATTGTCGCTGGTGCTGAGGTCGACCACCGCGATCGCGTTGGCATTGTAAAGCGCGACGTAGGCAACGCCCTTCCTGGCATCGACGGCGATCGAGTTCGGCGCGGCGCCATAGGCCGCCTGGCCTGCGCCGGGCACTCCGATCGGCAGCCCAAGGTCGATCGTCCCAGCCACCTGGTTGGTGGTCGTGTCGATAACCGAGATGGTGTCGCTATAGGTATTGGCGACCAACAGATACTGTCCGTAGAACGCCATCCCGGTCGGGTGCAGACCGGTCGAGATGGTAGCGGTGACCGTCATCGAGGCCAGATCAACCACAGAAACGGTACCGGTGACCGCGGCGCCAACCACCGGGTCGGCGACGATTTCAGTGCCGGCGGAGTTGATCTGGAAGTCCGCCTGCGTAGCGGCCCGGCCACCCTCGTTGCTCACGTAGGCGGTCGTGCCGGTGCTGTTGATCACGATCGCTGTGCGGCGCGTTGCCGACGCGGATCTGCGTAACCTGCGTCGGCGGCGTCGCGGTCAGGTCGATCTTGGCGAGCGTATCGTTCTGGTTCAGCAGGGCATAGGCGCTCTTGCCATCCTTGGAGAGCGCGAGGCCGCCAGGATAAGAAGTGCTCGGACGTATAGAACGAGCCGCAGGGATTGGCATAAGCGGCCGGAGGGCTGTTCGGAAAGCACGTTGATGAAGGAATTGTTGGGCGGCACGCTGACCTGGGCGTCGTCTGCCAGCAAGCCGCTTGCATTGACGCTGGCGATGGTGACATTGCTACTGTCCTGGCTGAACACCAGGTACTTGCCGTCCGCCGAATAGGCTATGCCGCTATAGCTGCCGGTCGGATCCTTTGCGAACGGGATGTAGTTCTGCAGGACAACGCCGGTGTTGGTGTCGAACACCTCGACGGCTCCGTTGCCATCGGACGTCGATGTACCCATGGTAAGGACGGCGGCGGTGTGACTGGCGATATTGGGGTTCAGCGCGATGGCCTTCGCGCGGACCCGGATGCCGAGGTTGACCTGAGTGCCGGCCGGGGTGATGACCTGGCCAGAGCTGACGACCCACGAGCCGTTCGACTGCGGGCCGGTGACGTAGGTCGGGTACGGCAGGGACTGCGCACCGGCAAGCGCCGGAAGCTCAGCCCCGCCGCCAGTACTGCCTGTCGAGCGGCCTGGCGAGCAGGTCCTTGAGCTGGACTGCAGACGGTTGATCTCGAGACTATTCTCGAGACGAATTTTCGAGACATGTACCGTTCTCCTCCTTGGCTTTTTTTCATCAGCGCAACCGGGATCGGCTCTGCGACATCGGACGCCAATAAACAAGCGTCCCCGGCACATCGCGGTCACAAATCTAACAGCGACCAGTAAAGGCTTCATGATGATCGGATGACACTTCCCTTACATGGCCGCGGATTGTGCGCAGCTGCACATTTACGCAGGTCTGGTTTCGTTGGGTGTTGTGTTCGCGTCTTTCCGGTGAGCTGGGCGGCTTCAGCCCAATCACGATCAGGCGATACCCGCGTGCGGCTCCGACCCGTCGTCGACGAGCGCGCGCAGGGGCCCCAGCCACGGCTCGTAGCGTCGCCAGCGCGCGACGGAGGTGCGATAGATCGGCTGCCGGGTCTGCCACTTGCTGGGGGTTTTCACGGCCCGCGGATTGCGTTCGGGGCGCAGGCACGCGTCGTGCCACGTCAGGCCGCAGGCTGCGATGATCCGCCGGATGACTGGTTCGGGCGCGCGGGTCAGGTCCTCGTAATCGACCTCGATGAAGCGATCCGCCGGCAGCACGCTCCGCCAATGGTCGATGAGCCGCTGGTAGCCGCGGAAATACGCGACCAGTTCGGCGCCTCCGGTCGGAAACGCCAGGCCCGGATGGAAATGAGTTTGATGGATCGACAGCGCCGTGTCGACTGCAGCGCGGCGGCAATGGATGATGATTGCGCGCGGGAACGCCACGTGGATCAGCCCGGCCCAGAGGAAGTTGAACGGCATCTTGTCGGTCACTCGCGCCGCCTTCGGCGCGATCGCGCGCAGCACGCCGAGATAGTCTGCCGCCGCCCTGGCGAGGAACGGCGTCTCGTTCCCCGCCGCGCCGGAGCTGGCGCCAGGCCGCCCCGCGCTCGTTCCAGAAATTCAACTCGCCGCCGGCCCCGACCTCGGGATGCATGGAGACGATCTGCTCGACGAGAGTTGTGCCGGACCGCGGCATGCCGACGATCAGCACCGGCTTCGCATCGCGGCTGCCGAGTTCGGGCGCCCGCGCCATCAATTCGGGCGTGCAGCGGGCAATCAGGCGATCGATCTCGACGGAGAACGCGGCCGAGTCGAACGGCGTAGAGTCGCGGCGCACGGCATCTGCGGCGTCGAAATGCTGCATGGCCAGGGCGTAGTCGCCAAGATCGTCCGCCGCCTTGCCGATCGCGAGGTGAAGCCGCAGGCGTTGCGCCGCTTCCAGCCCCGGCGCGGACAGGGCGGCTTCCATCCGTTGAAGCAGACCGTCGTCATCGCTCGTGACCGGGCGGCACCGGACCAGATCGTAGTAGCTTCCCGCCAGCAGCGGCGCGATCGCGATCGCGCGCTGGAAGCATTCGCGGGCCTCGTCGAAACGGCCGAACTCAGAGAGCAGATTGCCCAGCAGATCGTGCGCCATGGCGTTACCGGGATCGAGCGCCAGCGTGTGTCGCACCACCTGTTCGGCTTCCTGATTGCGATCCTCGGTCAGCAGCGCCCACGCCTTGCCGAGGCGGCCGAACCGGGTCTTACCTCCGGTCGCCGCAGCGCGGCGGAAACAGCCGAGCGCCTCGTCGCGATGGCCCAGTGTGTAGACCAGGGCGCCGGCGCGGAACCAGGCCTCGGTCAGGGATGGCAGCAACTCAGTGGCGCGGTCGTACGCAACGATTGCCTCGCCGATGTTGCCCAGCTTCTCCAGGGCGATGCCCAGGCGGAAATATGCATCGGTGTAGCCCGGGTCGCAGGCGACGGCCCGCTGCAACGCCTCGATGGCATCCGGTATGCGGTCGACCTCGAGGCAGGCGAGGCCGAGATCGTGCTGAATGACGGGATTGGACGGCTCCAGCAGCGCGGCATCGCGCAACGGCGCGATCGCATCGGCCGGTCGCCCGGCCTTGAGCAACCCAGTGGCCAGGGCAAGCAGAGGCGCCGCCTGCGGCGCGGCTGAGTTTGAAGACTGGGACATGGTATGGAAGCTTTAGCGTGGCTATCTGAATCGCCAGCGCCATGTCACCCGACCATGATCTGCCAACCAGGAGAATCCTGCAATAGGCAATTCTGCCCACGATCTCCGAATCGAATGCCAGAAAAGGACAAGATCAGAGCCTCCCGGCACGTCTGGCTAATGTTCGGCCCGGCGGCACAGCCAGCGAAAGCGCTCCATCCCTTGAATACTCGCGAGAGAGTTTCGAATACTTCGTGAGAGCGCCATCGTTGGGAACTGTTATTCCGCCGGAAGCTTCGGAGCCGATAGTCGACCGGACTTTATCGGGCCCGCTCCACAGCAACGATGCTCGCATTGTTAGCGGTTTCGACGTGGGCAGATAGTTGGGCGGTGTTCTGGGTCTCAATTTCCCCAGTGCGGAAACGCTCAAGGGCCGATGCGGAACTTCCGATTATTTGAACTGCATCGGGCTCGACCTGTCCGATCAGTGCACGCGCAAACAGCGCTAAAAGGAATACGCCGCGCATTCCAGGTTATTTTTACAGTGTCGCCCGGATCGTGAAGAGTCGGAGATCAGCCGAGGCGTGCCGGGCGTGCCCCACACCCGGGCAGAACAAAACCAGCGAGGCGTTCCTGCGCGCGCATCGCAGGAACAGCCAGATCAGTTTTATTGATGGCCGCTATCAAATCTTGACCCGAATAGCAAAAATGTGATCTAAGTATTCAACAAGGTGGGATGGGCGATTGGGGTAAAGTTTTGTAACCCCGTTTCGCTCACCGTCCGCAAAAAAGGGGAATTTTAGTGAAGCGAATCGCGTTAATAGCTGCATTTCTTTTGTCTGCTTCAGCAGGCTTTGGCCAAACCGGCCTGGCCACGATCACTGGAACCATAACCGACCAAACCGGAGCTGCTGTCGCGAATGCTCCCGTGGTGGTCCGCAGTGCGGACACGGGAACGACTCTTTCAAGGAGCCAGTTCCAGCACAGGAAACTATACTGTCACGCAGCTACCGGTGGGCGACTACGAACTCTCCGTCACCGTGTCGGGTTTCAAGAAATACACCCACACCAACTTCCATTTGGCCGCGGGACAGACCCTGGGCGAAGACATCGCGCTTCAAGTGGGCCAGTCCACCGAATCTGTGACCATATCCGCCGAGGCTTCCCTGTTGCAAACCGAAAGCTCCGAGGTATCGGGTAACTTCACGCTGAAGCAACTGGATGACCTGCCGCTTCTCACGGTGGGCGCAACCAATGACGGTGTCCGTGACTATTTTTCCGCTTCGCGCCTGCTGCCTGGAGTGCAGTATTGCGATAGCGCGACATGCCCCGGAGGCGGGAGCGGCAACGCCATCACCGTTACCGTCATCAACGGCACGCCGAACAATTCACTTGCGACTCGCCTGGATGGCGCCACCATGAACCCCACCAGCTCACGCCTTGGGGGAGCCACCATGGAGACGCAGTCCTCGACGGAAGCGGTTCAGGAAGTCAATATCCTGACCAGCAGTTTCGCCCCGGAGTTCGGGGCCGGCCTGGGAGCTGTGGTGAACGTAGTCACCAAGAGCGGAACCAACGATCTTCACGGCACCGCCTATGACTACCTGGTGAATACCGCCCTGAACGCTACTCCGGCCTACCTGGGAGTGAAAAACGCGATTCACCAGAACGACTACGGCTTCACGGTCGGCGGTCCCGTCTGGATCCCCAAACTTTATAACGGCAGGAATCGGACATTCTTCTTCTTCAGCTACGAAGAATTCTTACAGAATCTGCTCAATACCACCACGAACTCCACGGTACCCATACCGGCTTACCGCAACGGTGATTTTTCCAGCCTCATCACCACCGAAAATCGCCTGCTGTCAACCGCGTCCGGGCCCTACATGGATCCTCTTGGCCGCACCATTCCAAGCGGTACCATCTTCGACCCCACCTCCACCTTCACCGCCGCCGGCGGGGCACTGGTTCGCAATCCTTTCCCCAACAACAAGATTCCCTCCAGCATGTTCGATCCGGTTGCGGTTAAAATCCTCGCCATGGTTCCGCAGCCTCTGGGCCCGAGTGCCAACCAGGCGGGATCCAACTATCTGGCGCCGTATAATGGCAGCCGCAGATCCTACGTCCCATCCATCAAGCTCGATCAAAGTCTGGGCGCGAAGCTGCACGCGGCGTTTTACTTTCAAAGGACCTCCACCTCTACGCCCCGGACCGGCACGGGAGCCGACAGTCTGCCGGATAACATCACTGTCTCCGGAACTTCCGGGAATGCCGCCAGGACGATCCGGCTCAACCTGGACTACACGGTGACGCCAACTTTCCTGATGCACTTCACAGCTGGCTGGAACGACTCCGATTTCCTGTTGGGGCCGGAAGATTTCGTGAACATCCAGTCGACACTCGGCTTATCGGGCGCAATCTCTCCGGGCCGCGGCCTCCCGCTGATTGCCACCGGGGTCTTAAGCAATGTCGCAGAGGGCGGTATGGGCAATCTGGGGCCGCAATATGACCAGCATTTCTGGGAGCGCCGTCCCTCGTTCGTGACTTCCGCAACGTACGTGCGCGGCTCGCATACCTACAAGGCCGGCATTGAAGTCCGGCAGATGAAGTATCCCAACTTCAATCTCACGTACACCGCCGGCGAATACACCTTCGGCACGTCCGGCACCGTTGGTAACCTTTCGAACTACACCACACAGACCTCGTTGAATGGAACCACCGTATCATCGGGCTTTGCCGGATTCGGTTTCGCTTCGTTTCTGCTCGGCGGCGCGCAGGCAATCGCCATCAACGCGCCCATCAACCTCCAAACGTCGAATTACCAGGCGGCCGTCTTCCTGCAGGATAGCTGGAAGGTCAATCGCAAGTTGACTCTGGACTACGGCCTGCGTTGGGACTACGGCACCTACCAGAAAGAACAATTCGGGCGCTATGGAGACTTCTCCGCCACCACCCCGAATCCCTCGGCCAGCGGACGGCCTGGCGCTCTTATTTATGAGGCCAACTGCAATTGCAGTTTCGCCCACAACTATCCGTATGCGATCGGGCCGCGTTTAGGCGCAGCCTACCAGTTGAATGACAAAACCGTCGTTCGCGGCGGCGCCGGCATCGTTTACGGCTCCCTCGACTCTTCCGCCGCTACCGGTTATTCATCAAATGCCGCCAACGCCACGACGCCGGCGTTCGGGCAGATCGCCGGACTGCTCCAGAACGGGATCCCGTCCAGCGTGCAGGCGGCATGGCCGACCCTGAATAATCCAGCCGCGGGTCAGGCGCTTGGAGCCGTGGTGGCCGCGCCTTCTCTACTCGATCAAAACACCGGCCGCCCCGCGCGCCTGGTGCAGTGGAATATCACGGTGCAGCGCACCTTCGGCAAGGACATGTCGTTGGAAGCCGGGTATGTGGGCAATGTCGGGGCTTGGGAGACAGCCCCCACCCTCCTCCCGTCCGGCCTCCCCCCCGGCTACGCTACCCTGGCTCCGCAAAACGTGTTCAGTCTGTCGCAGCTTGCCGCCCTTGGAGTCTCCGGCGCAAACCTCAGCAATGCGACGCTCTCCAGCGCGTTCAATACCAGCATATCGGCCCTGACCACGGCGCAGAAGACCGCTCTGGCGTCCGTAGGTCTCACGCAGTTCCTGCCTTATAGCAATTTCCCGCAGAATCAGACGGTCCGCCAGGCGCTGTTGCCCTACCCTCAATACACCGGGGCCATGGCTCCCTTGGGCGCGCCCGACGCGAAAAGCTGGTACGACGCGCTTCAGCTCACATTTATCAAGCGTTTCAGCCATGGTCTGACCTTGAATGCGAATTACACCTACTCGAAGACGCTGGCTTTGATCGGCACCCCGGATCCCTTTAACCGGAATTTGGGCAAGAACCTCAGCCCCTATGACATCCCGCACCAGTTACGGTTGAGCGCCCAGTACGAGGTGCCGCGCTTTACCTCCGGTATCCTTAGCAACAAAGTGCTCGGCCACATTGTGTCCGGGTGGGGTACGGGCTGGTATCTGAATTACCAGAGCGCGTCTTTGGTGGGTCTTCCGACCAGTTCCGGCGCCTCGCCCCTCAGCAATTTCCTCGGCTACGGACCGGGCCCCGCGCAGTTGATTCCGGGCATGAGTCCGTGGTCGGTGAACTGGACGGACCTCAGTGGCCAACACCACACCGATCCGCTCAACATCAACTGCCACTGCTTCGACCCCACGACGACTCAGGTGTTGAACCCGGCGGCATTCACGAACGTCCCCGACGGCCAGTTTGCCGCAAATGAAAGCTCGATTCGCTCCTTCCGGGGCTTCCGCTACCCGAGTGAGAACGCCAACTTCAGCCGCAACTTCCGAATCAAAGAACGTTACGTTCTGCAAATTCGCGCGGAGTTCACGAATATCTTCAACCGGGTGCAATACGCGATTCCGGTCGGCCAGACTTCCGCGATTAACCTCGGCAACTTCACGACCGCTCCCACGACGTTCAAGACGGGCGCCAACACTGGCTTGTACAGCGGCGGCTTCGGCACCATCACCCCGGAGACGGTGGGCGCCGTCGGTGCGCGTGCCGGCACGATTGTCGCCCGAATTACGTTCTAGTCCGGCTTCGCCTTCAGGGGCGCGCGAATAGACCTCGCGCGCCCCGAACTTCCTGACCGCGTCACGTCTGAGTTTTCTACGAGTCGCCAGAGTCGGGCTATTCCACGTGACGGAAAAGCGGCTGTGACTGTTCGAGTACTGTCCATGCCCGCAACCGTTGAAGTCTTCGAAATTCAAAAGGGGTATTCGGGGTACCCTGCCTCGATGGCGCGACGATGAACCCCATGAGCTCGCGCCTTCTGGGCGCGACCATGGCGTGGAGACGCAGCCATCGACGGAGGCGATTCAGGAAGTCGCCATTCTGACCAGCAACTTCGCGCCGGAGTTCGGCACCGCCGGCGGCGCGGTGGTGAACATGGTCGGCAAGAGCGGCACGAACGCGTTCCGCGGCAGCGGCTATGACTACCTGGTCAACGAAGCCCTGAATGCCGCGCAGCCTTTCACCGGAATCAAGAACAAGCTTCGTCAGAGCGACTACGGAGTGACCTTCGGCGGTCCGGTCTGGCTTCCCAAGCTTTACAACGGCAGGAACAAGACGTTCTCCTTCTTCAGCTTCGAGCAGTTCCGCCAGAAGTTGCTCGTGGACACACTGCCGGACACGGTTCCGGGTGCGGCGTATCGCAATGGCGATTTTTCCAGCCTCATTACGACGGAAAATCGGCTGGTGCAGACGGCTTCCGGAGCCTACACCGACCCGCTTGGCCGCAACATCGCCAGCGGCACGATCTTTAACCCGACCGACTTCCAGATAGTCGGTGGTGCGCAATCCTTTCCTGGGCAACAAGATCCCTACCTCCATGTTCGATCCGGTTGCCGCGAAAATCCTGGCGCTGATACCGCAGCCGCTGGGCCCGAATGCATCGGCGGCCGGCGCCAACTATCTGGCACCTTTCGACGAAAGCCGTGTGTCCAATATTCCCTCGATCAAGGTCGACCAGGCCGTAGGGGACAAGTTGCACATGGCGTTCTACTTCCAGCGGACCAACACCAGCACGCCGCGCACGGCCACGGCAGCCGACGACTTGCCGAATAACATTACCGGCTCTGCCATTTCCGGGAATGCCGCCAGAACCGGGCGTGTCAACGCAGATTACACCGTGACACCGCGGCTCCTGCTGCACCTCACGCTGGGTTGGAACGATTCCGATTTCCTGCTGCAAAGCCAGAACTACCCCTTTGACGCCGCAAAAACACTCGGAATACCCGGGCAAACCGCAGCCCGCACCTTCCCGATCATCAATACCAACGGCCTCTCGACTTTGAACGTGCCCAACACGCAGCCGGTGAATCTGGCGGAGGGCGGCCTGAGTACGATTGGCGGGTCGTTTGACCAGCATTTCTTTGAGCGGCGTCCCTCGATCAATGTTTCCGGTACTTACGTGCGCGGCGCGCATACTTTCAAAGCCGGCCTCGAAATCCGGCAGCAGAAGTTTCCCAATTACAACTGGAGCGGCTCCGCCGGCACCTATCAGGCGTTTTCCAACTGGACCACCCAGCCCTCGCTGGCCGGCACCACCATCTCGAACGGCGCCTTTGCCGGATTCGGTCTGGCTTCGTTTCTGCTGGGCGGCATAAACGCAGCTACCATCAACGCGCCCATCGCGGCCATGACGGAGAACTATGAGAGCGCCATCTATGTTCAAGACTTCTGGAAAGTCACTCGCAAATTGACCGTGGACTACGGTATGCCCTGGGACTACGGGCTATCAGCGGGAGCAGTGCGGCCGCTATAATTCGTTCTCTCCCAATGTCGCGAATCCGTCGGCAGGAGGCCGCCTGGGTGGTCAGATCTTTGAAGCAACTTGCAACTGCACCTTTGCACACAACTATCCCTACGCGCTTGGACCCCGCCTACCAGCTCAATAGCAAGACCGTCATTAACGGCGGGTTTGGTGTGGTGTATGGCGCAAATACAGTCCAGACTGGCGGCACTGGCTCAAGCGTGGCCTCGGCTTCGACGCCGGCCTTCGGGCAGATTGTCGGACTTTTGCAGAACGGGATACCGTCCAGCGTGAGCATCCAGTGGCCGACCTTCAGTTCGAACGCCGGTCAGGCCCCGGGAGCCGTCGTGGCCCCACCTACGCTGCTCGATCGGAACGCGGGACGCCCCGTGCGACTCCTGCAATGGAACTTCACGGTGCAACGCGAAATCACCCCGAATATGATCGTGAAGGCCGCTTATGTCGGCAATCGCCGTGTCTGGGAGGAAGCCGGCACCAGTCTGGCTCCCGAGAATGCGCTGAATCCCACGGTTCTGACGAGCCTCGGGTTCAATGATTTCACGAGCGCGGCTCAATCGGCATTGCTCACAACACCCATTGCGAGCCTTTCCACGGCACAGAAGCAAACGTTGGCCACCATGGGGGTCAACCTTCAACCCTATCCCGGGTTCCCGACCAGTCAGACGGTGCGCCAGGCACTGTTGCCTTACCCCCAATACTCCGGCACCAGCCTTCTGGTTCCCGTGGGAGCCCGCTCGGGAAGAACTGGTACGACGCGATTCAGACCACGTTTACCAAGCGTTTCAGCCACGGGCTGGTGGCAAATGCGAATTACACCTATTCGAAGACTCTGGCCCTGATCAGCACGCAGGATCCGTTCAACCGGAACCTGGGTAAGAACCTGAGCCCCTTCGATCTTCCACAACAGTTCCGGCTCACAGCTCAATACGAAGTGCCTCGCATACACTCCGACCTTCCGGTGCTGAAGAACAAACTGGTTTCCTACGCTTTGTCCGGTTGGAGCACAGGCTGGTCCCTGAGCTACCAGAGTGCGCCCGTGGTGGGCCTGCCCACCAGCTCGGGCAGCGTGCCGATCAGCAACTTCCTGGGCTACGGACCTGGCCCCGCGCAGTTGATTCCGGGCATGAATCCGTGGTCGGTGAACTGGACCGATCTCAGCGGCACCCACCACACCGATCCGCTCAACATCAACTGCCATTGCTTTGACCCGACCACGACCGTGGTGCTCAACCCTGCCGCATGGACCAACGTCCCCAACGGGCAGTTCGCGGCGAATGAAAGCTCCATCCGCTCGCTCCGGGGCATCCGCATACCTAACGAGAATGCCAACTTCGGCCGCAACTTCCGGATTAAGGAACGCTACGATCTGAGCATTCGCGTGGAGTTCACCAACATCTTCAACCGCCTGCAATTGCCAACGGCTGCGGGTGCCGCGGGCGGAATCAACCTGGGCAATTTCACATCCCTGCCCACGACGTTCTCCTCCGGGCCAACAAGGGCTTGTTGAGCGGCGGTTTCGGCACTATCGTTACGCCGCTCACCGGCGCTGTTGTCGGTCAGCGCGCCGGCACGCTGGTGGGCCGATTCACGTTCTAGTCCGGCCTGGCACTCCAGAGGGCGCGCGAAATCCACTTTCGCGCGCCCCTTTTTTTTTGAAGCCTGGCTCAAAACGGACGACCCTGAAGGCGAGTGCCGGCCGGCGCGATCTATCATAAAAGGAATTTGCCTGCGGAGGTTTTCGATGAAGAGACTCTATACAACCGGGATTGCGATATCCGCGCTGCTGATAGCGAGCGCGGCGCATGCCCAACTGTCGCTCGATTCGGTGCGCATCGCAGCGAAGGACACCATCGCGCTCGCGAAGTTTTATCAGGCGGCGTTTGGGATGCAGGAGGTCAATCGGATCGTAAATCCGGGGGGCACTGAGGTCTTCGTGAACTTCGGCGCGACAGTCGAAGCCGCCAAGGCGAACAAGAGCCCGCTGATGATCCTCTTTCACCGCGAGTCGGATGACGTGAAGGACCCGGTGCCCCACATCATTATTGCCGTGAAGGATATGGCAACGACCGTCGCCGCGGTGAAGGCCGCCGGCGGAACGATGACGGGCGAGCCACGCCCATTCGGAAATGGCGGCCCTATCCTGGGCTTCGCGGTCGATCCGGTCGGTAACCGCATTGAGTTGGTTCAGCGGCCGTAGCAGTCCAATCCATCTGGCTCGCCGGCTCGGCGCTGAGGCGACGCCGCGCCGGGACCCCGGCAATTTCCCAGGACCGAAAGGTCCTTATCGAAATGCCTCGATAGAGCCTTGTAGCCCAATCGAGCTATGGCCCAGAACCACATCGCGGGTGGATTTGATGACGAGGTTCAGTTCCTGACTGACCTGACTCACGGTGTGGCGCGAATCCGCCTGTGCCTGTTCGGCATCCTTCCGCCGGTCTTCCACCTCCAGGTAGACCGCGAACGCCGCCAGAGGCGCGATCACCAGTAACAGGATCAGCGCGATCTGGTAGCGAAGAGTGCCGAAGCGTTTCAACATGACCGCGATTGCCGTTTGCGGTTTAACCGTACTTCGTTCCGAGCCGCGACCGCGAGGGAGCGGTCGCTCAAGCCAGTACGGATACACGAGTGACGATTAAAGTCTCAGGATAGAACTTCATCGAGCCTGCGCCGTAGTTCCACCACTTCGTCCCGCAAACGGGCGACTTCGGCTTCGAGGGATGCGAGCCGGTCCGGCGCGGTTGAATGCACCGGGGGAATCTCGCGCGCTGTAAATTCCACCGCGCCCGTCAGCGTCTGAGCGAAACGCGGCTCTTTGGTCCCGGGAGCGTGCGGGAGCTTCTGCACGAGAGCTCCTTCGGAGCGGTCGATCATCTTCTGCAGCACGGTTTCGGTCTCATCAAGATCCGCGAAACCGTACATGCGTTCGGTGCGCCCTTTGATCTCGCCGATGGTTTGCGGACCGCGCAGCATCAGCACGCAGAGTACGGCCGTTTCGCGGCGGCCGAGGTTGAGTTTCTCGGTGAAGCGCTGGGCGAATTTCGTGACGCGGCTGCCGCCGGTGATCGCAGCGGCGTATCCGCGCGGTTTGAGATCTTCGAGGCCGGCGAGAACGTCGTCATCGGCGTATTCGGTCACGGGCCAGCGGTTCGTTTTCTGATTGCAGGCCGCGACGAGAGCGTTAAGCGACATCGGATAATACTCCGGCGTCGTGCTCTCTTTTTCGATGAGCGCGCCGAGCACTCGCAGTTCGGCTGGGACTGAGCGGATTATCCATGGAGACTATCGCTCGCTACCGCTAGTTGACACGCGCGGCTCCGCAAAATCAGTGCATTACTGAGCCGCGACTGTGAAGGAGAGGTCGACACAGGTTTAGCGCGGCTCCATCAGTTCGATGCGGTTCCCGAAGGGATCATCGACATAAATTCGATGGTAGCCCGCCAGTTCGTCGTCGGGCGGAACTGGTGACCAGCGTTGAGGAGCGCGGCCTTGAGCCGGTTCGGATCGTCGACGATCAAAGCCGGATGCGCCTTGCGCGCCGGGCGGAAATCGGGTCGACGCCCAGGTGATTTTCAGATCGCCCTGGACGAACCAGCATCCGCCGCGTTCGTTGAGGCTGGCCGGCTTGGGGATCTCCGGAATACCGAGAACTTCCTCGTAAAACGCCCGGGCTTCGGGCTCGCGGCCCGCCGGCATCGCCAATTGCACGTGATCGAGCGGGACTACGCTCAAACCAGCACTCTCTCCGCGAGGGCGAATTTCAGCGTCTCGATCCCCTGCCCTGTCACGCTGGAGATTTCGAAGAAAGGCAATCCGCGCGCTGCCGCGAGTTCCCGCAGTTCGGTCAGTTTGGCAGAGTCCTGCATCACATCGATTTTACTCGCCGCGAGGAGCATTGGCCGTTTCGCGAGGCTTTCATCGAAGCTTTCGAGTTCGACCATGAGCGTTTCGAAATCGTGGATGGGATCGCGCCCGGTTTCCGACATGTCGACGAGGTGCACCAGCACCTTCGTGCGCTCGACGTGCTTCAGGAACTGGATGCCGAGCCCACGGCCTTCATGTGCGCCTTCGATGATGCCGGGAATATCGGCGACAACGAAGCTGCGAAGGTCGGGTAGCTGGACGACTCCCAGGTTGGGTTCGAGCGTGGTAAAGGGATAATCGGCAATTTTGGGGCGCGCGGCTGAGATGCGCGAAATCAGCGTCGATTTGCCGGCGTTGGGATAGCCGACCAGGCCCGACATCGGCCAGCAGTTTCAACTTCAGCTGGAGCTTTTTGAATTCGCCGGGTTTGCCGTCTTCGTGCTCGGTGGGCGTTTGATGCGTGGAGGTGGCGAAGCGGGCGTTGCCGCGTCCGCCGCGTCCGCCTCTGGCCGCGAGCCAGGTCTGGCCGTCTTCGGTGAAGTCGAATAACTGCTCGCCGGTTTCGTCGTCGAAGACGATCGTGCCGACGGGCACCTGAACGGTAACGCTTTCGCCTTCGTGCCCGGTGCGGTTGCTGCCTTCGCCGTGGCGGCCGCGCTGCGCCGTGTATTCCGGGTTGTAGCGGAAGTGCAGCAGGGTGTTGCGGTCTTTGGTGGCGACCATGGTGATGTCGCCGCCACGTCCGCCATCCCCGCCGCTGGGGCCGCCGCGGGGAACGTATTTCTCACGGCGAAACGCCAGACAGCCGTTACCGCCGTCGCCCGCTTTGATGGTGATTCTTACTTCGTCGACGAGCATGAAAAAGGCCGCTGGCTAGTTACTCAAAAGCCAGCGGCCGGATCTTTCCCTTCTTGTTTGGCGGCGGAAACCGGCTACTGCGCGGCTTCAACGGCGTTGATATTGACGAATTTCCCGAGCCGACCGCGATCGCGAAACTCGACGGTGCCGCTGATCTTCGCGAACAGCGTGTCGTCCTTACCCCAACCGACGTTCGCGCCCGGCTTGATCCGCGTGCCGCGCTGACGGACGATGATGGAACCGCCCGGAACCACCTGGCCGCCGAATACCTTGATGCCGAGCCGCTGCGCGTTCGAATCGCGCCCGTTTTTGGAACTGCCTAAACCTTTTTTGTGTGCCATGGCTGAATCTCGTTATGCGACTTAAGCAACTTAAGCGACGATGTCGCGGATGCGGACTTCGGTGTACGCCTGCCGATGCCCCTGTGTGCGCTTGTACTGCTTTTTGCGCTTGAACTTGAATACCAGAATCTTGTCCGCGCGATCCTGGGCGGAAATGGTTGCGTTCACGCGGACCGCGCCCGCGTTTTCGCCGGTGAGGAGGCTGCCGCCGTCATTGAAAAGCGCCACCACTTTGCCGAGCGCGACTTCCGATCCGACTTCGGCGGCGAGTTTGGGAATGCGGATCACGTCGCCCGGAGCGACGCGAAACTGCTTTCCGCCGGTTTCGATAATTGCATGCATGGGGAGATAAACCTTCTTCTGAGATGCCCGGCGCACACTTCGACGCTGGGGCCTATGGCCGAAACTATGATTCTAATACATCGGGGGTGTGAAGACAACAGGACGCGGATCGGGACACATTCAACGGCTTGTGGCGAACCGCAAGATGCGGGCAGCGGAAGGCATCGAGAAACCTCGCTCCAAGCGCTGCTTTCACGTTTCTCACTCAAAGGCTTGTAGCCGAAAGCATTCCAGGCAAGTCCCGGTGGCCGTTGGCTTCAATTGCATGTGTTTCGCAAAAGTACTGCCACTCGGCGAGCGCGCCCGACGTGAAAACCTCACGACTTCGATACAGCGCCTTCTCAGCACATCTTCCACATTGGGTTAGCCCATGCGCGAGGCAGGTTTTCCCATTCTGTTGTAAGCGGCTGGTGAACCGCTCTGGCGAAGGCATTGTCTGCCGCCCATAGTAGTGACATGCGGAAAGACAGGTGCGGGCACTGGGCGAAGACGATCGCGGAACAGGAAGAGAGCGGTTTGAGCGTGCCGGCTTTCTGCCGCGAGAAGGGCGTGTGTGCCGGTTCCTTCTATCATTGGCGGCGACGGCTGCGAACGGTCGACGAGCCCGTGCGTTTTGCACTGGTCGAAACAAAACCGGCCCCGGACTGCGCAGCGTCTTTGGAACTCATTTTCGCCAGCGGCGAACGCCTGCGCATCTCGCGGGGCGTCGACGCCGCCACTCTGCAGTTGGTCATGGCCGCCCTCCGCGCATGATTCACCTGCCGGCGAGCGTGCGCGTCTACGTCTGTCTGACGCCGTGCGACATGCGGCGAAGCTTCGACGGACTGCATGCGCTGGTGCGGGATCATCTCGATCTGGATCCTTTCGCCGGGCACCTTTACCTGTTCGCGAGCCGTCGCCGCGACCGCGTGAAGATCCTCTACTGGGACCGGGACGGCTTTGCGGTCTGGGCGAACTAACCGTCTTCACACTACACCTCTTTCGGTTCCAGCCAGCACGTTGAGAGATTGCCTGCACACCTGCTGCTCGATCCACCAACCGATCCCATCGGCTGCAATGTTTCAAGGGTATGTCCGGGCCCAGAAGCTCATAGAGTTGCCATCCGTGGTCGTTGTAGGAGTGCGCTCTGATGAGTCCAGACTTTCGCCCACCGGTCCACAGTCTGCTCGTGAATGCCCAGACGATCGGCCATCTCCTTCTTGTTCAGCATTCCCCGCTGACGAAGTCGATCATAGCGCGAACGCAGGCCATATGTGTGCATGAGATAGGCCACGTGCTTGGCCGAAAAGCGGTCAGCCGCTCGGCCTGGTCGCGCGGATGCTCCCGGGCGAAACCCTCGTTGATTGAGGATGGCGGCGATTTCGGAATAGACATGGTCGTCGAGCAGTTCATCAACCAGTGCCACGATCTCTGGCGGTGTCTTGATCTGCTGCGCAGATGACTTTGGGTTTCTGGTCATGAGCGTCTCGCTCCTGCCACCCTTAAATCGAACGTGGATCTTGGTAATCCCTTCGGCCGGGATCTTGATCAGGGTTGCGTCTTCGATGATGTAGGCGAGGAGACGTTTGCGTTCGCGGTTCGCCGTGGCCGGATCATCCCAGAGCCTGCGGAAATCCGTCGTTAAGGCGGCCAACCGCTGGCGGATCGCATCATCGAGAACGACATCGTCCCGCTGTCGCGCCCGCGTTCGTTCCTCGCGGGCCTCGGCCAGCGCCCGAAGTTTGTCGTTCCATTCCCGCTCCAGGGTGTCGGCAACGAGACGGTTGCCCGGATCGACCAGCTTGAATCGGCGCTGTGCGAGATCCGCTTCGATCTGGGCGCGCTCGACGGCACGGCAGCGTAGCTGATCGGCCTCTTCGTATCGAGCCTCGATCTCGCGTCTGATTTCCAGGGCCAGTTCGATGGCCGCAGGCGTCATCTCCCCGGTCACGAGTGCTCCGATAGCTCGGTCAATGGGCGCGCCCGCGATCGACTGACAGTTCGGCTCGCCACGAGCCGTGTGCCCCCGATCGCAAACATACCAGGCTTCCTGCTTTCCACGCCGCGCGACATAGCGAACGCGAAAGTGCCTTCCGCACCGCCCGCAGACGGCGCGTCCCTGCAGTAAAGCCGCTCCTTCGCGGGGCGGCGACGCACGCGCCACATTGTAGCCATGGCCGTTGGCCTCGAGGATTCTGAGGTTCTCCTGAAATCGCTCCCAACTGATGTAGCCGGGATGGGCCTTCGGAATGCACGCCAGCCAATCGCCGTCCTCGCGCTTTCGCTGGATCGTCTTCTTGCCGTCGCCGGCACGCCGATATTGACGGCGTCCATACGCGTAAGCTCCCGCATATCGCGGATTGTTCAACGTGCGCATCGCCGTCGATGCGGTCAGGGGCCGGAAGACGGTCGCCTCGCCGCGGAGGCGAGATGGAAATTCAAGCCCTTCGGTCCGAAACACCTTCACGGTCTGACTTGCCGAACCCACGCGGGAAAAGGTCTCAAAGAAATAGGCAATCGCATCCCGGACTTGTGCGTCGGGGTCGAGCACGACGTTGCCGGCTTCGTCGTAGACCAAACCTGTAGGCAGAGGACAACGATACTCGCCGCGTTGCGCCTTGTTGATGATCCCGCCACGCAATCGGGCTTTGAGGACGTGAAGTTCGGCTTCGCTCATGGTTCCTTTGAGGCCGAGCAGCAGCCGGTCGTTGAAGCTCGCTGGGTCGTAGACGCCATCCTCATCGAGGATCAGTGTGTCGGCGAGCGCGCAGATCTCCAGCAGACGATGCCAGTCGGCGTTGTTCCGGGCCAGGCGTGAGACCTCGAGCCCCATAACCATGCCAGCGTGTCCCATGCCGACATCGGTGACCAGGCGCTGAAAACCTTCGCGCCAGGCTGCCGATGCGCCCGACTCACCCTGGTCGTTGTCGATGACGATAATCTGATCGTCGCGCCAGCCCAATGCTATGGCACGATTGCGTAGTGCGTATTGACGTTTCGTGCTCTCGACGTTCTCGATAACCTGCCGCATGGAGGACTGCCGGATATACAGATACGCGCTTCGCTGAAGATGGTGAGGCTGAACTTTAAGCGATTCATTCATGGGGTTGCTCCGGAAATAGTGGTTGGGATCGCCATGGCGGCAAAGAGATGGATTACGGTTCTGTGTTCCTCCGGCGGCTTCCAGTTCGATGGTCGGGAGCCGGTTGGACGCTCGAACGTACGCATGGCGGTCACCGCCCGAGCCCAGCCCCACATGCCCGTATGAAGAAAGAGCATGAGCCCGGCGCGGGCCTCGGGCGGTAACGCATTGCCGAGGGCGGCCGCGCGCAGAGTTTCGTATTGCGTCACAGCGATGGACGGGTCGACCGCATTGTTCTTTGCGTTCGTCATCGCGGTGTTTTTTTTCCAGCGACCGACTCGCTCGATCGTCCTGGGGTGTATCGCCAGGTCGAATTTCTGCCGGACCAGCTTTGCCAGTTCGCGTGCCCGCACAGGCTGGCCCGCAACGAGTTGCTGCTGGACGAACGCCAGCGCCTCGCCCTGCAGCTTATGGGGTCCGTGTGGACCGCGCTTTCGGGGTACCAATCCAGCGAGGCCGCCCTTGTCGAAGCTGGCCTTGGTCTGGTAGTAGGTCGGCCTCGACACACCGTATTCCTCGGTGGCTTCGGTCACGGACGTTTTCTCGACCGAGACCCGGCGGAGCATCTCATACTTGACCTGCACGAGGTCGCGCGGGTCGAAGAATTCGTTTTCCTGAAACTTCGGATCGCGCACCTTCGCCGGGGCTTGGGTTTAAAGTGCCCTCTTCGAGGAGGGCCTTGACCTTGGCGGTTTTCGCTTTGATTTTCGCGGGTATCACCTCCTTTGCTATGCGTATTAAATTATGCCGCAATAACCAGATGGCATGCAAGTGTTTTTACCATCTTGTGATTGCCATTAGATACTGCATAAATCCGCACGCATGAGAGACGTATGGCTGATGTATTGCGGCGTAGTTATGTTTACACATGCGGCAGAATCCGCTTTACACTCGATCCGGACGACGACCTCCGCCTGCTGAGCTCTTCCACCAACTTTGCGAGTTCCAGTAGATCCGCAACGCGGAAAAGCGCGCGATTCCCACCCAGGGCGATCTCTGGATCGGAGGAACGAGATCCGTCCACTGCGGCGGGATCGAGCGAACGGTTACATCATCGACACGGAGCAGAAGTCGCTTTCCATAGCGGTTGTACCGCTCACCTACGCACGCGAACTGCCTGCCACTGAGCGGATGAAACGGATGCGTTACCCGCACAAGACTCGCGGCTGCGATCGCATCACCTGCATTTCGAATGGAGTTACAAGCGACTGTCGAAGGGCCGTTTCAAATGGTGGCCAGCGGGAGAGGAGCCCGCGAAAACCCTGCGTGCGCATCAGGCGCAGTTACTGCTGGCTGCCGCAAACCCGGATGCCGACGCGCCACCGGTATGGCGGCAACTGAGCGCATAAAAAAGTATGCCAACCCCCTTGCGTTCCAATTTTGACTCTGCCACACTGGCGACAGAATGGCGGAATGGAGATACCGGGGCCGCACGATAACCACCGAAGAGATCGACTTCATCCGCAGGCTGGTAGCGGAAAATCCTGCGGCAAGCCGGCGCAGACTGTCGGAGAAACTCTGCGAGGCCTGGCAATGGAAGCAGGCCAACGGCGCTCCACGCGATATGGTCTGCCGTGGCTTATTACTGATGCTGCATCGCGCCGGGCAGATCGAGTTGCCCGGGATTCGTTTCCGGCCTCCCAATCCACTGGCTCGGCGCGAGCGGCCACAAGCGATGCTGATCGACACGACGCCACTCAACGGCGCGCTCTCCGACATCCGCCCGGTCTCGCTCGAACAGGTCAGAAAAACGGCCGACGAGCCGTTGTTCAACAGCCTGATGGAACAGCACCATTATCTTGGCTATGAGCAGCCGGTGGGCGAACACCTGAAGTATCTGGTGTGGGCGCAAGGACGCCCCGTCGCCTGCATGGCATGGAGTTCGGCGCCGCGTCATCTGGGCAGCCGTGACCGCTATATAGGATGGAGTGCCGAAGCGCGCCGACGGAACATTCGCTTCATTGCTTACAACACGCGCTTCCTGATTCTGCCGTGGGTCAAAGTTCCGCATCTGGCCTCCCACATTCTGGGCCGTACGGCAGCCGCGCTGCCCGGAGACTGGGAGCTGATGTACAGCCATCCGGTCTACTTCGCCGAGACCTTCATCGATCCCGGCCGTTTTCGCGGGACCTGCTATCGCGCCGCCAACTGGGTGCTGATGGGCAGGACGACGGGCCGGGGCAAGGCATCCAACAGTTACGTACCGAACCGCTCCATTAAAGAGGTGCTGGGGCTAGCGCTGACACGGCGTTTTCGTGAGTTGCTGAGTGATCTATGAAGAAGAAATCATCCCGGCGGCGGATCGACGTGAACGTGGATGAACTGGACAGGATTATCGACGACGCCATGCGGGCGCCTCTGAATGAGGCCGACGGCCGGACGCTCAAAACCGCCGTGCATGCGATGGCTGAAAGGTTAGTGCAGTGGCGGAACACGGAAAAAACCAGTGCCGTGCTGGAACCGAAAGCACCACCCTCCGCAGTCGATACGCCGCTGCCATCGGAGAGACCGGCGCCATCAGGACATGGGCGCAACGGCGCAGCCGCATTTACGGGAGCCAGCAGAGTCGCCGTCGCGCATGCCACGCTACAGTCCGGCGACCCTTGCCCGGAATGTCGCGAAGGGAAAGTATACCGTCAGAAGGAACCGGCGACGCTGATCCGCATCGTCGGGCAAGCGCCGTTGCAGGCGACTGTGTTCGAGATGGAACGGCTGCGCTGCAATGCCTGTGGTGAGGTGTTCACCGCCAGCCAACCTCCGGCCGCGGGCCCGGAAAAGTTCGCTCCCACCGCCGTGGCGATGATCGCGCTGTTCAAGTATGGTACTGGAATGCCCTTCAACCGGATGGAGCGGCTGGAGGGACAACTGGGTATGCCGCTCCCGGCTGCAACGCAGTGGGAGTTGATGGAGGCCGCCGCGAAGCTGATCAAACCTGTGCTGGGCGAGTTAATCCGGCAGGCGGCGCAGGGCAGTGTGATGCACAACGACGACACCAGCATGCGGATACTGACGCTGGCGCGCAGTACCGACGATGGCCGCACGGGAACGTTCACCAGCGGCATCGTATCGATCTGGCAGGAATGGAAGATCGCGCTGTACTTTAGCGGATGGAAACATGCGGGCGAAAATCTCGCCGATGTCCTCAGGCAACGCGCGCCGGGACTCGCTCCGCCGATCCAGATGTGCGATGCGTTATCGCGGAACACGCCGAAGCTGACGGGAATCGAAATCCTGCTCGCCAACTGCATCGCTCACGGAAGGCGGCAGTTTACGGAAGTCGCGGAGAGCTTTCCTGATGAATGCCTATATGTGCTGGAGTCGCTGGGCGCGGTATACGGCTTCGATGCTGAGACGAAGGAGCGTGGTCTGACACCGGAGCAAAGGCTGAAGTTTCACCAGACGCACAGCGCTCCGGTGATGGAGGAACTGCACCAGTGGATGGAAGCTCAGTTTGCCGGGCACAAAACGGAACCGAACTCCGGGCTGGGCAAGGCAATCTCTTATTTACTGAGGCACTGGACGAAGCTGACGTTATTTTTGCGGCAACAGGGCGCACCGCTCGATAACAATGTCGTCGAGAGGGCATTGAAGAAAGCGATCCTGCACCGTAAGAACGCGCTCTTCTATAAGACGATGAACGGGGCCCGGGTGGGCGATCTCTTCATGAGCCTGATCCACACCTGCGAACTCAATAAGGTCAACCCGTTCGACTACCTGACGGAGATGCTCCGGCATCCCGCGGAACTGACTGTGCGCCCGGCGGAGTGGATGCCATGGAATTACAGGGGCATCGCAGCCCCCGTGGCGGCGTAATATGATGGTTCGGTCGCATGGCCGAAAGCTATAGCTTAAAGCCCCGCGCCCGGACTGCTCTAAATGGCCGCCAAACGGGTATCGAAGTCAGCAAAAACGAACAGGGTTTTCGGCCAGCGCCAGGAACCCGGGAAAATGTTTCGCGTCGGGCTCTATGCCCGGGTGTCCACACACGACCAGCAGACCCTGCCGTTACAGATGCGCGCCATGCGCGAGTACGCCTCGAAGCGCGGCTGGATGATCGCGGTTCAGATCAAAGAGGTTGGTTCCGGAGCGGTCGAACGTGAACTGCGGGAGCAACCGCTCGCTGCGGCACGACGCCGGGAGATCGATGTGGTGCTGGTCTGGCGGCTGGATCGCTGGGGTCGGTCACTCGTCGATCTGGTGGTCACGTTGAAAGAACTGGCAGAGCTGGGTGTCGCTTTCGTATCGCTCACCGAAGCGCTCGATCTGACAACGCCGACAGGTCGCGCCATGGCTGGCCTTCTATCCGTATTCGCAGCCTTTGAACACGAGATCCTCCGCGAACGGATCCGCGCGGGCATTGCCGAAGCGCGACTGCAGGGAAAACATCTCGGTCGACCCGTGACGGTCGGGAAAAAGGCCGGCCAGATTCGGAAGCTTCGCCGTGCAGGCGTGAGCAAAGCCGAGATCGCCCGCCGCCTCAATATGGGCCGTACCTCGGTCCGGCGTATCCTCGGAGAAAGGGATCGACCATGAGCAGCCCGTCCATCGAGTTCCATAAAATCTGGATCGACCAGTGCGCCGCGACGGAGGACATCCGTCAGAGCTTCGGGCAGGAAAACGCACTGGACTATCTGATCGGCGAAAAACTCTTCGCGTTTCTGATGGCCTCCGAGCAGGATCCTCAGTTTGCGAGCGAGTTACCGGCATTCGTCGGTGAAATTCGGCGCATCTTTACAACTGCGGAGATTGGTGCGTACTTCGACCATCTGGAACGGACGAAGTTTCTTGTACCCCTCGATACGGATCTGGAAATCGAGGATCCAGACGATGAGATCGATGAGCTATGGCCCGAAAATCCCGTGATGGGCGCCGAGGAACTGCTCCGCTTCTCGCGTGCTCGGCAACTCCTGCTACCGTAACTGCCCCCCGCAGTTGAAATCCGCCCGGCTAACGCAGGCTTGCCGAAAACTCACAGAGTTTCGATCTCACCATCTCGATCAGGTTAAGGCCGAGATCAGCCGCGAAGAGCCGACTGTACTGGATTTGGAGGAGGTCGATCTTGTGGACATCGAAGCCATTCGGTTCCTCAATGCGCGCGAGGAAGAAGGTATCTCGGTGCTGCACTGCTCGCCTTATATCCAAGAGTGGATGTCGAGGGAGCGGCAAGAAGAGAAAGCTCGAACGGATTGGCGATGATCACATCGCTGAAAGGGGCAAGGAATGACGACTGACGAGAAAAAGACGGGCAAGCTGGAGGGCAGGATCGCACTCGTCACTGGCGGGACAAGTGGAATCGGTCTTGCCATCGCCAAGCGCTTCGTCGCCGAGGGCGCATACGTCTACATCACCGGTCGGCGTGAGAAGGAGTTGGCGGTAGCGGTCAAGAGCATCGGGGGAAGCGTCACCGGGGTTCAGGGAGATGTGTCTCAAATCGGTGATCTCGAACGACTCTTCGTTCAGATTGACCAAGAGAAGGGTCGTCTCGATATTGTGTTCGCGAATGCTGGGACCGCAAAATATGCACCTCTCGGGGATATCACCGAGGAGTTCTTTGACTCAATATTCGACGTCAATGTGAAAGGACTGCTCTTCACCGTACAAAAGGCTTTGCCATTACTTGAGGACGGTGCCGCCATTGTCCTTTGTGCGTCTGTGGTTGCTAGCAAGGGACTGCCGTCGAATAGCGTCTACAGCGCTACCAAGGCCGCCGTGCGCTCATTCGCCCGCACGTGGGCGACGGATCTGCGGAGTCGCCGCATTCGCGTGAACGCCGTGAGCCCAGGTTCGACCGATACTCCGGGGCTTAGCGAACTACTGGGTTCCTCAGAGACGGGACAGCAACGGTTGAAGATGATCTCGAATGTAGTACCGCTCGGTAGGCTCGGAGAGCCGGATGAGATCGCCAAAGCAGTAGTGTTTCTCGCATCTGATGATGCGAGTTACGTGACGGGGGCGGAGTTGTTTGTCGATGGCGGCTTCGCCCAGGTGTAGGCCGCTCGTTTTCAGAGCGAGCATTTAGCCCGAAAGGAACGATCCAATGCCAATCAGAAAGGTCGAAGTCGAGCGTTTCAGTCTTACAACATCAAGACCATTCGAGTCGGTGGTATGCGCCTTGAAATCTAGTATTGGGCAACTGGATCTGGCCGCGTTCGCGAGCGCTTCGAAGTCGCCCGGCACATTTGCCGAGTTGGAGGAAGTGATCAACCGAAACATGGGGGAATCAGGTCTGATGTTGTTCTTGGAACTCGATCACGGTGCCGTGGTTCGGAAGGAAACAGGACTCGCGAAACCGAAGATCATGAGGCTAGTGATCGGCAATCCTCTGATCATGAAGGAGATGGCCAAGCATGTTCCGGATGCGGGTTCATATGCGCCTGTGACCGTGCTCGTTGATGAGCGGGACGATGGCGTGCATTTGTCCTACGACAGGATGACGAGCTTTCTGTCCCCATACGAAAACCCGGATGCCTTGAAGGTCGCTCGGGAATTGGATTCGAAGGTAGAAAGACTGCTCAGCGATGCCGCGGTTGAGTGAACTTGACGGCTATATCCCAACGGTCTGAAAGACGAGAAAGGACGAACATGGATTTCGCAGGGATCAAAGTACCCGACACGGCGCTGGTGCACGACGCGATAGACTTGTCGCGGAGTTTGTTAGAGCCATTTCTTTTCAATCATGTGATGCGCTCTTAGTTGTTCGGAGTCGTCCTTGCAGAGAGCGCCGCGATAGCACCGGACGCTGAGCTCTTAGCTGTAGCAGCGATCCTGCACGATCTCGGTTTGACCGAGCGGTACAACGGGGAGAATCGCTTCGAGGTAGATGGCGCGAATGCGGCTCGTGAATTCTTGAAAGAACGCGGCATCTCGCCTCAGCAGACGCAGCTTGTGTGGGACGCTATCGCACTTCACACGACCCCAACACTCGCTCTCCATAAAGAGCCCGAAGTAGTGCTGACTCATTCAGGAATCGCGGTGGATGTCCTTGGCGCCGGTCTTGATCGCATCTCGCGGGAGAAACAGCAGGCGATCATAACCGCATTCCCTCGGCTGGCATTCAAGGACGGATTTAAAGGATGCCTTTGCAACGTCGTTCGTCAGAAACCGATGACGGCGGTTGACAACATTCTTCGGGATTTTGGCGTTCGATACGTTGAGGGGTTCACACCTCCAAATTTCGCAGACCTCGTCGCTGGAGCGCCATTCTCCGAATAGCATACGACAACGAAAGAGGTAGGCAATGGTTTTAGCAGGAATCAAAGTACTCGACACCGTTCTGGTCCGCGATGCGATTGATTTGTCACGGAGCGCGTCAGAGCCATTTCTTTTCAACCATTCGATGCGTTCCTGGCTATTCAGCGTGTTGCTTTCAGAAAGCGCTGAACGTGCGCCAGATCCTGAGTTGTTGGCAGTAGCCACGATTCTGCAACGGCGGAAAGTCGGTTTGAGGTGGATGGCGCCAACGCGGCGCGCTCGTTTCTGATGGCTCGTGGTATCTCGACGCAGCAGACGCAAGTTGTGTGGGATGCCATCGCACTTCATACCACACGATCCATCGCTCTTCACAAAGAGCCCGAAGTCGCTATGACCCATTCGGGAATAACGGCGGATGTTCTGGGGGCCGGCCTTGATCGAATTCCGCAGGACAAACAAGGCGCGATCCTCGCCGAGTTTCCGCGACTGGCACTTAAAAACGGACTCAAAGAGTGCCTTTGCAACATCGCTCGTCGGAAGCCGGAGTCCACCTTTGACAACATCGTTCGGGATTTCGGCGTTCGATATGTCGAGGGGTACACATCCCCCAACTTTGCCGATGTCGTCGCGAATGCACCATTTTCAGAATAACCGCGCCCAATTTCGCGAGAACGGTCGACCTGGACCACGCGCACGGCCTCTGCAACGCTAAGGACATGACGATCAAGAGATTGGATCACGTCAGCGTCGTTGTCGACGACCTTGCGGCCGCTAACGTTTTTTTCACCACGCTCGGCGTGACGATTCGAAGGCGAGATGCCGGTCGAGGGCCCGTGGGTGGGGCGTCACCCGAGGGGGTGAACACCCCTCCTTGTTGATCAGTTCTCTCGATCCTCCAATTCGTTCTCTCCGCGGCGCTCGGCGCGATCCAGTTTCAGGATCGATTCGAGGCGGCATTCGAAGACTTTGTGCTTCACGCCGTCTTTCTCGTATTCGCGGCCACGAAGTTCGCCTTCCACCTGCACGTGGGCGCCTTTCTTCAAGGTTGCCGCGAAATCGGCCAACTTGCCAAACGAAACGCAGCGGTGCCATTCGGTGCGGGATTCCCACGCGCCTTCCGAGTTCTTCCACGAGCGTTGCGTGGCCACCGACAATGCGGTGAAGGTTGATCCGTTACTGATTGTCTTTGTTTCGGCGTCTCCGCCGATGAATCCGATGAGGGTGAGTCTGTTGAGGTACATAGTCTTTTTTCCTGTTCTGCCCGCGTGTCCTGGGGCACTCAAGAGCGAGAGGCCGCCGCTCCCAAGGCAAGAAGCTGCTTTTCTGGGGGGACCAGAATGGGGGAGCCAGAACCGGAACGGCGTCGTCAGACGAAGCAGAAGCTTCGAAGACCGCAGGGCGCGGGAATTTGGTTATGTTGTAAGAGTTCTGCAAAAAGGAATGGGTCATGCTAAACCTTTCTGATTCAGTTAGCCGCTGAAGAAAGGAAAGGAAAAGATGACCCGAAAGCAGAATAGCGCAAAGAAGCAAGACTGGAAAGCATTGGCAGAAGGGGAGGGCGACTTCCTACGTCCGCTGGTGCAAGAGGTAGTGCAGCAGGTGCTGGAAGCCGAGATGGACGAGACGCTGCAAGCGCAGAAAAGCGAGCGCACCGCCGACCGGCAGGGGTACCGCTCCGGGTATTACGGACGGACTTGGATTACCCGCGTCGGGAAGCTGGAATTACGAGTCCCCCAAGACCGACAGGGCCGATTCCGTACCGAAGTCTTCGAGCGGTATCAGCGGAGCGAGAAGGCGCTGGTCGGCGCCCTGGCCGAGATGTATGTGCAAGGAGTGTCGACGCGGAAAGTGAAAGCGATCCCCGAAGAGCTATGCGGCCATGAGTTTTCCGCCTCCTCGATCAGCCGCATCAACCAAGGACTGGATGAGGAATTAGAGAAGTTTGCCCGGCGGCCGTTGGAAGAAGCCTACCCCTATTTGATCCTGGACGCCCGCTATGAAAAAGTGCGTCAGGATGGCGTCATCCGGAGCCGGGCGGTGATGGTGGCCATCGGGATCAACGGTGACGGCCGCCGCTGTGTGCTGGCGGTGGAATTAGCCAATCGGGAAAGCGAAAGCAGTTGGAAGGAGTTTCTCACGCAGCTGCGCCAACGGGGGCTGCGAGGAACCGAATTCGTGGTCAGTGACGATCATGCCGGCTTGCGCAAGGCGATTGAGGGGATTCTGCCGGAAGCAGTGTGGCAGCGTTGCTATGTGCATTTTCTGCGCAACGCACTGGATTATCTGCCGCGCAAGGCAGATGACGATTGCCTGATGGAGCTGCGCTGGATGTATGACCGCCACAACATCGAGGAAGCTCGGCGCGATCTGGCCGCCTGGTTACAGAAATGGGGCGCGCGATACCACCGGTTGTGTGACTGGGTGGAGGCTAACATTGAGCAGACGTTCAGCTTTTATCGATTGCCCCAGCCACACCACAAGCACAGGAAGTCGACCAACATGCTGGAGCGGTTGAATGAAGAATTGAAGCGCCGGACGCATGTGGTGAGAATTTTTCCGAAGGAAGCGAGTTGTCTTCGTCTCACCGTCAATCCCCACGGCGGCCGCGCGCGCAAGATGGGCCACCACGACGTCTACGCCTCGGGGCTTGAGCGCGCAGGATCTTGATCGGCAGCATGGCCGTGCCGTCGTAGTCGCCGGGGATCGGAAACGAATTGGCGATCAAGATCCGCATGGCCGTCGCTTCCATCCAGGGCGTTCCGACCGGATGGCGACGCCCGCTCCTCGGGCTATGGTCACGATCTTCAGGCTGCGCCGGTGCGTGGATGACTCGATCGGCTCTCGGCGATGGCGCTGACCTGTTGTGGTCGCCGCCCATGCGGCGGTCGAGCGCGAGAACGGCCGCATCGAGAACGCCTCGCGCCGTGTCCACGTGTCGCGGTCGAAGGGCATACGGGTCGCGGGGCAATCCCGTGCGCGGCCATAACAGTCGGCCGGTGTTACCGGCACGCCGTAAACGCGAGGGAATGGCGTGCGGCTCGAGCGGTTCGTAGTTTCCGTTCGCGCTCATCCGAGCGGTAGAACGCCCTGCGCTGCGAGGCCGTGCCGGGATAGGCCCATGAAGTGCAGCGCCAGCAGCTCGGCGAACTGCGGCCACGGCGGCGATTCGGGATCAAACGGCTGCGGGTGCGAGCCCGGCTCACGATCGCCGGCAGCAGCCGCCAGGCTTCGTAAAGCGGTATCGGCCGCGAGGGATCGACCAGCATGCTGCACAGCTCCGGCCGGCCGAGATCGGCCGCGGCCTGATGCACGAGTGCCTCGGACTCGAGACGTAAAGCAGCAGGGCCGCACGTGGGCAGCCTGGCCTTCACTATCGGAACGAGCCAGCCGGCTCTGCGTGTGAAACGCGAGGGCGTCCTGATACAAACAGTGAAACGGGCTGATCAGCGTCTCGATCACATAGCCGGTCTGTTCCGGCGGAATCCGGGCTCTCTTCGCTCGGCTCGTCGCTCGTCGAGCGCGCTCTCGGCCGTTCTGGTGCCTGGCGAGCCGCAAAAACGCTGCGCAGGCATTCGTTTGGCTCGCCGTCGGATCGTCCTTGCCTCGCGGCGCATCGTACCGTCCGAGCCGAATCGGCCGCGATTGGCTGTTGCCTGGTCGTCTTTCATCATCAGCTTACCGGTTCCGTCACGGACTCGCGTCAATCGATCTCGCTCCGAGCGGTGCCACCGCGCGTTCCGACCAGGTCGGGCCCACCTCGCCCTGGGACGGCCATCAGCGTCACCTTGCCGGGGCTTCAGGTTAACAAATCCGCCGGGGGTTCCATAGCGTTTTTGTCTTGGCTGCGAGCGGCTTTGCTCAATTTCCGCCATTCGGAGCGCGGACGGGGCCGCGGCCCGGGGGCGGTGTTCGCCGGCGCCGCCGTGATCGGCCGAGGCTCGGAGCGACGGGAGTCGTGACGGCGGGACAGCCATCGGGCTGCGCAACACAAGCTCGCGAGCACGCACGAGATTGCCATGGCCCTGGGTGGTCGGGTCCGGCTGAATGTCGTACGCGATCGCCCGGGCAGCCGTCGTTCTTGGCCTCGTAGATCCGGCCCAGGTTCGCGTTGGCGCCCCAGCGAAGCATGTGGTAGTAGGGCTGATTGGGGCCGGGCTCGGGCAAGAGCTCAAGCGTATTGCGAAACAGAGCTCGCGCCTGCTCGGGCGCTTCGTTTGCCAGCAGGGCCTTTTCCGAGGCGGGCAGCGCCAGGTAATAGGTGGCGTAGGCGTCCAGACCGGCCTGCACGTCCTCGGGGATCGCCATTTTCTTGTTGTTCACGAAGGGGCATTTTCCTCGAATCGGAGCGTGACATAGTCGTTGATGGCTCCGTCCAGGTCGCCGCGCAGTTGCTTGACCCGAGCGTAGATCAGGGGATACTCGCGCTTGAACAGAGAACAGCGACTGCTGGATCGAGGCCACAAACTGTCCGTCGGTGAAGAGCCGGGTCTCGACCTCGAACGGAAGGCTCCAGAGCTTGATTTCCCCGGCGTTCTCGCCCAGGACCTGAGCGAAGTGGTCGCGCTGGTCGGCCGGATCGCGGAACAGAATCGTGCGGTACTCGCCCCCCAGCTCGCGCTGCAGCAGCTTCATCTTGGGCGAAAAGTAGCCCCGGCTCGAGTCGAGCAGGATGCCGATCTTGGTCGGGCTGCCCAGGAGCGAGGCGCGGCTCGTCCCGTAGGGTGACTGCCCGGGCAGGTTCATCCGCTCGAGAATCGCCGGGTCGGACATGGCGTCTTCGAGCGTCGCCACCCCCGTCCCGTCCGGTCCGGGAATCTCCAGTCCCAGCCGGGCGTCGAAAAGGTAGGCCTTGTCGTCGATGAGTGCCGCGCAGATCCACACGATCGGCGACCTTGGGCCCGCGCCGCAGGCCGTAAAGGGCGCGTCCGCTCGAGGCTCACGCCATATCTCGGCACCGGCGGCTCGAGCGAGTTGCTGTCGGGTGTACGTGATCAGCCCGGCGTCGATCTCGAGCTGACGGCACAGCGCGATGAAGAGCCAGGCTCGCTCGGCCCAGACTCCCTGCGCCTCGGTGGCCATGCCCCGAAGCAGAACGTCGTACGGCCGAGCGTAATGCCTGGGGCAAGCCGCCGAACGCCAGCGCGCCCGGCGGAACGAGCTGGGCTTGCGCAACCGTCCAGTCGAAGAGCCGGCGAACTCGGGCGAGATTCTCGCCCGACCCCGCGATCCGGTTCGCGATCGGGTAATACATCATGCAGTCTTCGATGTGCCGCGTGTCGCGCAGCGTCCAGTTCCGATCCGCCAGATCTCGACGAACGGCGGCGGGCATCTGGGTCATCAGGTACTCGCGACTCAGCGAGGCATGCTGATATTTCGACAAGACTCGTCCCGTCGAAGTACTGGTTCAGCTTTTGAACAGCCAGCTTGAAGTTTTCGCCTCCGGGCTGAAGCGCCGCGCGCTGGATCAGGTCATCGCGCTGTCGAGAAGCGCCTTTCGTGTGTCATCGTCGCGTCTCGGCGCCTTGGGACTGTCCGCGACGGCATCTCGGACCGGCTGGCGTCGGCCCCGGGCAGCGGGCTTTGCTGGCGGTGCGAAGTCGCTTTCATCGAACGTCTCAGGCGGCGAATAATCGCAACTGATGAACGACGCCAAGAAGAGAAGCGCGGCTGCCAGCCCGCTGCAATAAATGATGCGACGACTCAAGCGGGAATCTCCTGTGGTAATCCGTCGCCGCCTCTGGCATCACGCCACGACCCCATCGATCGTCGACTTGGGAGCGGGCCGCCCGAAAAGGCGCCGGCGGCCCGCGGCGTGCGCGAGTCGCGCGAACGACTGTCTCGATGTCATTGTGAGCCATCGTCTCGCGCGCGGCGAGTCCGTTTGCCCAAGTGGCTCGCTTTTTTTCTTCCATACGCTCAGCCGGCCCCGGAAGTTCGCTCAGGACGCGATCGAACCTGGCGCAGGTACCGTCTGCGCATGCTGTCGCCTGTCCTCGAACCGTCGATCCGGGCGTGCGCCGTCGTCGCGCGAGGCCGGAGATCGCCTCGCGGATGCGAAGGCAGAGGCGTAAGAGAGCCGGTAAATCCTTGATGTGAAGGGAATTAGGGCCGTCGGAGAGGGCTCGGTCGGGGTCGGGATGCACTTCGAGGAAGAGGGCATCGCAGCCGGCGGCGACGGCGGCGCGGGCCAGGTCGGGATCATCTCGCGCTGGCCCGACGAGGCCGTCCCGCCGGCGCCTGCGCCTGGAAGCTGGACCGAATGGGTGGCGTCGAAGACCACCGGTGCTCCCGTCGCCTGCATCTGGGGAATGGCGCGAAAGTCGTTGACCAGCCGGCCGTAGCCGAAGGTCGTGCCGCGCTCGGTCAGGAGCACGCCCGATGCGCCCGAGTCGGTCAGCTTGGCCACGACGTTGGCCATGTCCCACGGGGCCATGAACTGGCCCTTCTTCACGTTGACCGGCCGGCCTGTCGCCGCGGCCGCTTCCAGCAGGTCGGTCTGGCGCGCCAGGAACGCGGGGATCTGGAGCAGGTCGACGACCTCGGCGATCGCCGCGGCCTGGCCCGTTTCGTGGACGTCGGTGGTCACCGGCAGGCCGGTCTCGGCCTTGACCCGCTCGAAGACTTTCATCCCCTCGACCAGCCCGGGACCGCGAAAGCTCGACCCCGACGTCCGGTTGGCCTTGTCGAACGACGCCTTGAAGATCAGCGGAACGGCGAGATCGCTCGCAGATCTCGACCAGTCGACTGCGCGATTCGCAGCGTCATGTCGCCCGGCTCCATCACGCACGGACCGGCGATCAGGGCCAGCGGTCGACCGCGGCCGATCTCGAGATTGCCGACCTTGACGGGGTTGGGAGGGGCCATCCTTCGCCTCCTGGGGTCTCTGAAGTGCACCGGCTTGGCAGTCGGTGCGTACGATCGTCTGCGGCGTCGACGCGCTCTCGAGCGGATCTTATCGCGCAAGGCCGTCTCTTGCGAGCGGAGCTTGATGCGAGCTCGACGCGACGTCGTCGGGCGGAATACACCAGGACGGCCTGCGGAATGATCTCGACCGACCACACGGGGGCTGAAATCGGGCCAAGGCCGCGAGCGCGGCTGTGATCGACTCCTGGCTCGGCGCACGGCGAGGAACTTGCGAGCGTCGACGCCGCTATCGCCGCCTGCGAGCAGAAACCCCCAGGGTCGCCGTCGATCTGGATCGGTACGGTGCCGTCCGCGGTCACGGTCGCCGACTTGACGCGGCGATGGAAGACGCTCGGCAGCTCGAGATGGGTGCCCCGAAAGACCTTCCAGAGGTAGTAAAGCGCCTTGAACGGCCCCGGATCGCGAAAGATCAGCAAGTCGAGCCAGCCGTCGTCGTCCTGCGCGGCCGGGACGAACGGAAGGCCCAGGGCATACCGGGGTGCGTTGAACATGAACACGGTCGTTCCGGTCAAGATTTCCGGAACGCCGTCGTTTTCGATCCGGACCGTGATTCGAGGAAACTTGTAGGAAAAACTCGAGCGGAGCACCGGACCGACGTAGGCCAGCCGGGTGGTCGGCCGGATCCGGCCCGAGCGCGACAGCCGCGCATTGTGGTGGCGGGTCACGACGTCGCCGTCGAATCCGAAACCCACCATCAAGAGGAATCGGCGCCCCAGGGCCGATCCGACGTCGACGCGCCTGGGATGGCCTTCGGTGATCGTTTTGGCCAGGGCCGCCGCGTTGCGGCGCAGGCCGAACTGCTGGGCGACCAGGTTTTCAGTGCCCGCCGGGAAGACCGAAACGGGCACGCTCGGGCGTTCGTTGAGCAGGGCCGAGACCGTGCCGTCGCCGCCGACGGCGACCAGGCACCGGCAACGCCGGGTCGGCGCCCGCTCGTTGCACGAGGGCCGTTCGATCCGCGGTGGTCCAGGCGATCTCGGTGCTCAGGCCAGCCCGCGACGAGCGCGAGCTCGAGCCGCGCCACCTGTTGCCGGCCGCGGCCGATCCCCGAATTTCGGTTGGCCACGATGCCGATCCACGAGCGCCCACCGGACGGGGAACTCATCGTCTCGCCGATCGGACGGACGACTGGGATCGGCTACCGGAAACGACTCGGTGCGCTCGGCAGAGCTCAGTTCGCACTCCCGGCATGGGCTTCGGTCGGTCTTGCTGGCGCCTTGCCGAGCATCTCGATATTGGCGTGATAGCTGGACTGGAATTCCTTGCGCAGCGATGCAAGCCGATCGCGCAGCTTGCTGCAATCCGCCATCAGCTCGGCGACCTGCGCTCGATCGGCGCCAAGCCTGGTCGTTTCTTCCTGCTGTTCGATGTTCCGGTGCTCGAGATCGGTCTGAGCACCCTTGACCGTTCCCTGGACGATCTCGAGCTCGTACTTGACCGACGAGAGCGTATCGGAGATCTTCGAGCGGGCTCGCTCGAGATCCGACTGCTTGGCCCGAAGCAGGCCGAATTCGCGGTCGATCTTCTCTTGCGCCTGTGACGTTTGGGTCAGAAGCGAGCTGACTTCGTCCTGCAGCGTCCTTGACCTCGCCCTGGAGCTTTTCGACTTGTTCGGTCAGCTCGTGGAGCCGCGTGTTGGCATTGGTGTTGAGCCGGGACACGCCCGCAGCCAGGACGATCCAGACGAAGGTCATCAGCATGACCAGGACGATCAGGACTTTTCCCGCGGTGGACATCACACTTCTCCGGGCCCAGGGTCGGAGCTCACGATCACGGCGCAATTCAACCTAATATACCTCTCGTTCAAGTCGGCTGCCAAGCAGTAGTGCCCTGACTTCGCGGCGGGTTGCATCAGGTTTGACGGGTTTGCGGGCTCGCTCCGTACAATCAGCTGCTCCTTCGCGCGGCCGGGTGGCCGCGATTGCCGAAGCCGGAATCGCAGATCGCCCGCGACGCGCAGTGGAGATCCCGCCGTTCATGCGTCCTTGTTACCAGGTGACCGAGCTTCTGGGCGACGGGATCGGCCCGGAGCTCTCGCGGGCCATCCATCAGCTGGCCGAGGCGCTGCCGATCCAGCTCGAATTCCTCCCCGTCGATTTCTCGCTGGAAAACCGAAGGTCGCGCGGCAAGGCGGTTTACGACGAGGCCGTCGAGACGATCACGGCGACCCGGGTCGCGCTGAAGCACCCGACGACCACGGCCGAGGAGAGCCCGAACGCGATCCTGCGGCGCCGGCTCGACCTCTCGGTCATCCACCGGCCGGTCTACACGATTCCCGGCGTGCCGACCAACTTCCGCCGCGAGCTCGACCTGGACATCGTCCGGATCGCCACCGGCGGGACCTACGACGACCCCGGCCGGATGATCGGCGAGGACGGCGCCGTCAGCCTGCGGATCGTCGAGCGCCGGCCGGTGCGCGAGGCGGCGCGCTACGCCTTCAACCTGGCCCGCAAGACCGGCAAGCGGGTCACCAGCTCGTCGAAGTACACGATCCAGAAGGCGACCGACGGCCTCTTCGAGCAGGTCGCCCAGGAAGTCGCCGGCCAGTTCCCCGAGGTGCCGCACACGGTCGAGCTGTTCGACGCCCTGCTGGGCAAGATCATCATGACGCCGGAGAAGTTCCAGATCGTGCTGGTCCTGAACGAGTACGGCGACTTCCTCTCGGACATGGCCTGCGGCCTGGCCGGCTCGCTCGGCATCGGCGCCAGCGCCAACCTCGCCTTCGACCCGGCGGCCGTGGTCCGCGTCGCCCTCTTCGACGCCGCCCACGGCACGGCCCCCGACATCGCCGGCAAGAACCTGGCCAACCCGACGGCCATCTTCCTGGCGCTGTCGCTGCTGCTCTACCAGCTCGGCGAGATCACGCATCGGCCAGGCGGTCAAGAACGCCACGCTCGACCTGCTCCGCCAGGGCGTCCGCACCCGCGACCTCGGCGGCAAGGAATCGACCGACAGCTTCACCGCCGCCGTCGCCGCCGAGGTCGCGAAGGCTCTCACCGCAGGCCAAGCTTACCGCGCTGACCGCGCCCCTTGAGCTCGAATCCGCGACGCTATCTCCACTCGTAAAGGTTCGCGCATTCACCATGCGTCCGCCTCAGGATCTCGATCGGTGCGCTCATGCGGCTGATCGCACTCTTCGCCCTCGAGCTGGCCATGTTCCAGCGAGTGCTCTTTCTCGTCGCTGATTCCGCCGATCACTATGGCCGCTCGTGTCGCTCAATCTCGCCGTGCTCTTTGCATTCCGGTGGCTGCCGCCCTCCATGGCGAATCGAATCGCCGGCCTGCTCTCCGGCGGCCTGATCTCGATCTTCGTCCTCGTCGGATACTACGTATGACGGCCGATCCGCGATAACCCGACGCTCGGCATCGCCGGCAAGATGCTGGGAGCGTTCTTCAGCGACCTGGCCGCTTCCCGGCCCGACCCGGCCGGCGGGTTGGCCGCGTTGCTTCGGCTTGCGGCACGTTCGGCACAGGTGGCCGAAATCATCCTGCTGGACCTGGTGGGTCTGGCGATCATCTGGTTTGGCGGCTGGATGGACGGCGGCCGGCGACAGTAATGCGCTGGTGGGGCGGATGCTCTGATAAACGGTCGCGCAACGAGCCCCACGACCTCCGGGCCAAGGCCCCGTCGTCGATTCAGGGCTTGTCCGAAAGCTTGTATAGCGCCCAGCCCTCGGCGGTCGATCGGAACTCGTAGACGCCCGTGCGAGATCAGATACCGGCGCTGGCCGAGCGATCCGCCGCTGTCGTAGGTGATGTGCGCAGTCGGGGGCCACGGCCAGGTCCTGGCGCGAGCCGGCGGGGGCCTGATGGGTGATGCCATCGATGGCGAAGGCGATGCCGGCCCCCGTCGGCTCGGCATTGACGATCGTGATCGGGATCGTCGGGGCGGGGGCCATCGGTCCCGGGGTCGGGCGCATACTGCCGGGGGTAGGGAGATGGCGTCGGGTGGGTGGCCTGAGCGATGGCGGCGCACGACACGGGATCGGTCCGGATCGGGTAGAAGTCGGGGTACTGGCGCAAGTTCCACCGGATCAACCATTCGTCGATCGCGATGCGATACTTGACGTTGTCGATCCGACGGACGTCGCAGTCCACGGCGGCCATGTTGCCCCGCTCGGCATCGCGCCTGAGCTTCGCCTGAAGATTTTGGAGGCGCTGCTCGGCCATGCGCCTGGTTCACGATGTCATACTCAACCCCGGTGATCACGCTGTTCAAACAGCCCCCGGGTTCTCGGGGCGGGCCCGGGTCGACGCCGATTTGCGCGTCGGCGGGCCTTGACGAGAGCAGGGCGACCAGAACGGCCGCCCCAGCGATCGAGCCTCGGCATTGAAGCCTGGACATGCATTCCTCCGCCATCGAGTCCGTTCGAGATCTCCGACGGGAGTGTACCACACGAAATTGGGCGGCATCCCGGAACGATGCCGATTTCGCTATTGCGGCTGGTCTGGCGCCCGGCCGAGGATCATCGTCGCGCCCATGATGGGATACAAGAACCTACTTGCCACCAGTCGCTTCCGTACGGCTGTGCCGAAACTTAATTAAAACTCTGCATTTTTGCTTTGAAACTTTCTGCATCAGCACCAGATAACGTCAACTTCACAAATGAATCCGAGATTCGAGCATTGAACCTTACAATCACTGAATCATCTTTGGATTCGATGTACGCAATATTTCGCACGTTTATACAGTACTTGTTGAGTTTTACAAAATGTTTGACGTATCGTTTCTCGTCGTTAAAATATGATCTGGCGTGCATTATATCTTTTGCGTCGGTTAACCTCAAAGGATCCTCTCCTCTTGTGGATGAGCATGCAAAGTAAATATCAAACACTCCGTCCCCATCGCTTGTGTAAGCAATGTTTTTTATATTTACGACTTTATTTTCGCCCAACAATTCAAAAGTTGCCTCGCTCGTGTCGAACGCCGGTCTTGAAGTCTCACTCTTAGGCTGAGCCACGACCACCTCTAAACCGGCCGACACCACGGCAAAGAGGAGCAAGCCCGAAACGAACCAGGATGCCTTTCGCGTCCGCAACTTCATTGAATCTACCTCAAGAATCCGAGGATACGTGCCGCCAACGCCGTAGCCTGATTGTCGAATCTGGGGACTGGAAAATAAAGGGGATTGAAGTAACTGGAGGTCCGGCTTGGCAGGCCAAATCCATCGTGGTCAGGCCTGACGGTGCCAGTCCAATAGATCAACCGCTTCCTTCTCCCAGCGGCGCTCCAGGCTGGCCAGGTTCCCCGCTCGGACCTCACCGGCCTCCTCGGCCGAAATCGGCACGAGCCAGGTGAAGTGCGTCGGCGGCTCAGTGCCCTCGCAAATCGCGAACGACGGGGGGAAAGGTCTTGGCGGTAGGCACAGCAGCCACTCCAGCGGGCTGACCTCCGCGATGACCGGCCCCAACGGACCGAAGACTTGCCCCGGGGCCAGCGCCACGCGGCTGGTCAGGACGGCCTCCCCAACGCAGGGAAAAAGACAAGCCAGCCGCCCGTCCGCGGCCAACCGTTCCTCGCAAGCCAGCAGCATTTCTTGCCGCACGTGGCCGGTCGGCGAGCACAGTTCGTGTTGCCACAGCCCCAGACTACATAACGTGATCGCACCCGGCCGGGGCTGGTCTCGGAACGTCACCACCTGGAGCCAGTAGCCGCCCAGCGGGAACCGCCAGTACCCCGCGCCCGGGTCGATCGTGCCGAAGTGGGCTTCAAGGTGCTCGAAGACTGTTGGAATGGTCGCCATGCTGCGTTCGTCTATCGACCAGGTTCAGCGCGCCCGGCCGCCCAATGAGACGTGAACAGAGCCAAAACCGTTGCGGCGGCCGGGTCCCGTTACAGCGCGAGGTTCAAGGAAGCCGCGAGCGCGGCAGTCTGAGATCATTTCACCGATCGTAGCTGGTGCGTCATTTCACGTCACCGGCATTCCCACCGATCCGCGCGGCTCTGGCACCTGTCCGGGCACTCCAGCCTACATGAGCCCCGAACAGGCGCGGGCCGAGACGAATGTGGGGCCGGCGAGCGACCGCTACAGCCTGGGGCTGTCACCTACTTCCTGCTGACAGGCCGGCCGGCGCGGAGCCGCTCCGCCAATCCTTCGAACGCGCGAGCAGCGGATGAATGGATGCGGAGGACTGAGACGTAGCTGTCACTCCTGGTGCGGGACTCACGCGAGCACGACTTGCTCCGAAAGCGGCGTTGGAAGCTTCATCAGTCGAGCGGATTCCAGGAATACGTGGCTGAGCATCAATCGAATACACGGATATTCGTTATGTCCCCTTTTCACTTGTCTGCGACTTCGGTAAATACAAGTTGACAACCTCAGACCATGTCGACGCGTGAAATCGTAAATCGTTCCTTCGGTCCGCTGACATTCATCGTTAGTTTATTTCCGTTGAGCCATTCTAGACCAAGAAGCGGCAAAGGCGGCCAGCTTCTCTGGTAGTCCTTACCAGTATTCAAAAACACGTGAATTGTCGTCGTGTCGTTCAAAAGTTCGGGCACTGGATGTTCGATTTTCTTGGGATAAATATACGGCGATCGATAAAGCCAGACATGTCCCGAAAGTTTCGAAATATGGCCGCCCGATTGGATCATGCCGCTCGGCCAACGGAATCATTTTGTGCTTGAATACACCTCTTGCATTGAGGTGATCGACATTGATTGCAAACGTCCGCGTAAATCCGGTATCAACAATCGCCGGGATGATTGCAGACGTGCCCCGAAAGATACGCGTGTAGGTATCTGTTAAGCTCACTGCCGCAATAAGCTTGGGATAGGGGCATACTGTATCTCCCCAGACCGTGGAGATGCAGTAGTGGTACCCATGCCCGACTTGTTTTCTCTTTAAGAACGGACAATAGGGGCTGTCCAGGAGTATCGCCACGGTGAATCAGATTGCCTACTCAGATTTGAAGGCCAAGCTCATCGGCATCGAGCACCGTAACGCGTTTCACAAGAATATCTTTCAGGCGCTTTGTATATTTTGGATTTCCACTCAACGCTTCGTGCAATTGATTATTTGTCGGGGCAATTCCGATTTTAGCCTTTCCCAGATACGCGACCATATGACCTTCGTGATGCTCTTTTAGGAGCTGCGGCAGGTCGCGTACATACGCTCGATACCCCTCCCGAAGGCGTGCATAACGACGCGGAGATATGCCTGGTGGAACGGGCTCAGCTTCCCGGTCTTTCCGCTCAGTGTCGTCATTATCAATCATATCAGTATCGAATGTATCAACGGACGTATAGAGGCGGGAAGGAAACCGGTCAGCGACATGCCCCACCGCTTGAGAACCGGCTGTCATCGCCATCGCCTAAATTGCACGTTCGCTATATTAGCAGTGCGGATTTTCGGGCGTCAAGCGAATGCTGAAGATATTGAAATATTTAATAGACGACCCAAAACCAATGCCACTAAAGACTGGACGCCCAACTCGAACGCCAATCGCGTTTCGTACAGCAACGACGCCACGTCCGGAGCTTTCTCGAACGGTTTCCTTCTTGAATTCATTCGCCCCTGATTGCATGACCTCGGACATTCGAGGAACGGGGCTACTTGTTGGCCACCGCCTTGGTCAGGAGCTGATCGACGTCGTTCCAGAGTGCTTGAACGCGGCGCGCTCCTCTTCGGGCAGCTTGGCCAGTTCCTTCTCGTCGCGGATGCCGGCGAGGTCGGTGTCGGCCTTCCAGTGCTGGAGGGTCGGCGCGATCTTGGCCTTCATGTCGGCCGGGCCGGTGTCGAGGATCTTGGCCCAGGCGGCGAGCTCGGCCTGGAGCCATTCGCGGGCTTGCTGGCGGAGCTTGGCCTTGGCGGCGTCATCGGGCGGCGGATCATCCTTGCCCTGGCCGGAGGCGGCGAGCGCGGCGGCGCAGGCGGCGTTGTAGCGGTGCTGGGCCTGGCGGTCGTCGGCGAGCTTGGGGTCGTTGCGCGAGGGCCTCGGCGTAGAGCCGGGCCGACGCCGGCGTGCAGCGACTTCGTCATAGGCACGCAGGGCAAGCTGGATCCGCTCGGCGTCGTCCTTGGGTGCCTGACCTTTGAGCACGGCGGCCAGCCGGGCGTCGAGGGCCACGATCTCGCGGGTCCGAGTTGCGAAGCTCGTCCAGCTCGCGCCGGGCCTCGGCGGCCTCGTCGGCGCGGCCCAGGCCTTCGGCGGCTCGGATCAGGTTGTCCAGTGGTTGGCCAGGAACTGCCGGTAGGTGGGGTGATTGGGATTGGCCGCCAGGGCCTTCCGCTGCCATTCGATGGCCTGCGTGAGCTTGTCTCGGGCCTCGTCGAATCGCCGCTGGTCCAGGTCGATCATCGCCATGTTGTTCAAGGTCCCGCCCAGGTCGCTGGCGAAGTCGGGCGACTCGGGATTCTCGCGCGCCAGCCGCTCCCGGATCGCGCGGGCCTGCTCGTACGACGCCAGCGCCTCCGCCGGCCGGCCCGTCGCACCTGCAGGATGCCGATGTTGTTGTGGCTCGCGGCCAGGTCGCTCTGGAACTCGGTGACCGACGGGTTCTCGCGTGCCAGCCGCTCCGGATCGCGCGGGCCTGCTCGTACGACGCCAGCGCCTCCGCCGGCCGGCCCGTCGCATCTGCAGGACGCCGATGTTGTTGTGGCTCGCGGCCAGGTCGCTCTGGAACTCGGTGACGGACGGGTTCTCGCGCGCCAGCCGCTCCCGGATCGCGCGGGCCTGCTCGTACGACGCCAGCGCCTCCGCCGGCCGGCCCGTTCATCGCTGCAGGCTGCCGATGTTGTTGTGGCTCTGGCCAGGTCGCTCTGGAACTCGGTGACCGACGGGTTCTCGCGCGCCAGCCGCTCCCGGATCGCGCGGGCCTGCTCGTACGACGCCAGCGCCTCCGCCGGCCGGCCCGTCTCACTCTGCAGGATGCCGATGTTGTTGTGAGCTCGCGGCCAGGTCGCTCTGGAACTGGGTGACCGACGGGTTCTCGCGCGCCAGCCGCTCCCGGATCGCGCGGGCCTGCTCGTACGACGCCAGCGCCTCCGCCGGCCGACCCGTCTCATGCTGCAGGATGCCGATGTTGTTGTGGCTCTTGGCCAGGTCGCTCTGGAACTCGGTGACCGACGGGTTCTCGCGCGCCAGCCGCTCCCGGATCGCGCGGGCCTGCTCGTACGACGCCAGCGCCTCCGCCGGCCGGCCCGTCTCACTCTGCAGGATGCCGATGTTGTTGTGGCTCGCGGCCAGGTCGCTCCTGGAACTCGGTGACCGACGGGTTCTCGCGCGCCAGCCGCTCCCGGATCGCGCGGGCCCGCTCGAACGACGCCAGCGCCTCCGCCGGCCGGCCGACGTCTGCACTCTGCAGGCTGCCGATGTTGCTGTGGCTCCTGGCCAGGTCGCTCTGGAACTGGGTGACCGACGGGTTCTCGCGCGCCAGCCGCTCGCGGATCGCCAGCGATTCCTCGCAGGCTCGCAGGGCGTCCTGCTTGTCGCCGATCTCGTCGGTGAGCTCGCCCAGGTCGAAACTCGCCGCCGCCAGGCGGGCGAGCGACTCGGGCGTCGTCTCCTCGGTCGGCCTGGAGCCGGTCCCGCAGCCGCTTGAAGAACGCCTGCGGCTCCTTCAGCAGCTTGGCCCGCAGCGGCGCCAGGGCGGGGTTGTTCTTCAGCTCGGGCGTCTCGCGGACCACGTCGCCGAACCGCTTCACCGCGTCGATCGCCATCTGTTCGCGTTCCTGGGCGCGCTCTTTCTGCTCCTTCGCCGCGTTCTCGGCCTTCACCGCCCGCACCCGCTCGCGATTCGCCCACACCGCCAGACCCGCGCTGACCGCCGTCGCGGCGACGAGCAGGAACGCGAACGCCCCGACCGTCGCCAGCGCCGCGCGGTGCTTGCGGGCGAACTTCTTCAGCTTGTACGACGCCGACGGCGGGCACGCCTCGACCGGGTCGCCGTCGAGGTAGCGCTGGATGTCCTTGGCGAAGCCGTTGGCCGTCTCGTAACGCCGGGTCCGGTCCTTCTCCAGCGACTTCATCACGATCCAGTCGAGGTCGCCGCGCACCAGCTTCGTCAGCCGGACCGGCTCCGTCTTCCGCTGCGCCGAGATCGACGCCAGGTTCTCTCCCGACTCCGAAATCCGCGTGCTCGGTTTTGGCGGCTCCTCCTCGCGGATCCGCCGCAGGATCTCGGCGTAGGCCGCCTCCCGGAGCGTGGCGCGCTCCAGCGGCGTCGAGCCGGTCAGCAGCTCGTAGAGCAGCACGCCCAGCGAATAGATGTCGGTCCGCGTGTCGATGTCCATCCCGCCCATCTCGGCCTGCTCGGGGCTCATGTATTCGAGCGTGCCGACGACCGCGCCGAACTCGGTGAACATCGTCCGCTCGGTGAGCCGCTGCTCGATCGCCTTGGCGACGCCGAAGTCGATCACCTTGGGCACCGGCTTGCCGTCGTGGAGCGTGACCAGGACGTTGGAGGGCTTGACGTCGCGGTGGATGATCCCCTTCTGGTGGGCGTGCTGGATCGCCTGGCAGACGGGGATGAAGAGCTCCAGCCGCTCGCGCGGGGAGAGATTGGCGCGGTCGCAGTACTCGGTGATCGGGACGCCCTTGACCAGCTCCATCACGAAGTAGGGGCGGCCGGTGTCGGTCGCGCCG
>CAWEKQ010000025.1:0-44119 GCA_963809655.1 Terriglobia bacterium
GGGGAAAAGTTCGCAACTTCAGGACTTGAGAGTTCCCACCAACTCACCGATAGTCCTCACGCCCAACTCCGGCAGTAATTTGCGGAGTTCTGCCGCAATTTTCACGGGGGCGGAAGGGTCCCAGAACGTGGCGGTCCCCACCTCTACGAGTGAAGCGCCCGCGATCATGAATTCGGCCGCATCTTCGCCGCTGGCAATTCCGCCAAGGCCGATCACCGGGATCTTCACCGCTCTCGCCGCCTGATGCACCATCCGCAGGGCGATCGGCTTGATCGCCGGGCCCGAGAGTCCGCCGTATCCCGCCCCGATCCGCGGCTCCCGCGATTTTGCATCGATCGCCAGCGAAATGAAGGTGTTGACCAGCGAAATGGCGTCGGCGCCGCTTGTCTTCGGCGACACGCGCAAAAGGCTCGATCGCCGCCACGTTCGGCGACAGTTTCACGATTACAGGCCGTATCGCCGCCGCTTTCACGCCGGAAACGAGGTCCGCCAAGGCCTTTTCGTCCACTCCGAAGGCGATTCCGCCGTGTTTCGTATTCGGGCACGAAACGTTCAATTCGTAGGCGGCGATGCCTTCGGCGTCGTTCAGAACCCGCGTTACTTCGCAATAATCCTCAGCCGAATAGCCAAAAATGTTGGCGATAACAGGAGTTGTATACCGCCGCAGCGCGGGTAACTTGTCCGAAACGAACTTCCGGACGCCCACATTCTGGAGCCCGACGGAATTGATCATCCCGCCGCGCGCCTCCCATAGCCGTGGGGCGGGGTTCCCGTCGATCGGTTCGCGCGAAAGTCCTTTAACTACAATGCCTCCCAGCGCATTCAGATCAACAAGCTTCTCGAACTCGACCCCATAGCCGAACGTGCCGGAAGCGGCCAAAACCGGATTGCGAAAGCGAATGCCGCAAACCGTCATTTCGAGGCCGACGATCTCCTGCCTGGTTTGTATACATTCGACAGTACTGTACCAGTACTCGTTTAATGGTAGACTAAGCCGTTTAAAGTCAGTTGAGTAGTTATCCGGCGGATTTTTATGAGGGACGGAATACTCGGGGTCAGGATCTGGCGGCAGCGGAAAGGCATCAGCCTGGAAGCCATCGCTGCGTCCACCAAACTCAGCGTGCGCCTGCTCGAGGCCATCGAAGCAGGTGAGTTCGCCCGGCTACCGGGCGGAATCTACAATACCAACTACATCAGACAGTACGCGCGCGCCATCGATTTCGATGAAAGCGATTTGCTTGCGTTTTATCGCAGGTCCTGCGATCCCGTAAGCGACGCCGTGCGATCTGAAAACCGGGCGGCTCCGAACGCAGCGGGCCCTCTGTTTCAGAACTGAAACAGTGCATTGTTTCAAACTCAAACATCGGGGAGCAGCGTTACAATCGAGTGGTGCCAGATAAGCGCCTGCCAAACAAGGTCTTTGCAGCCTTACTTTTGCCCATTGCGTGTGTTTGGGCGGCCTCACCCCTGGTCGACAAGGTCGACACCACTGCCTTCATCCAGGTCGAAGCCAAAAGCTTTACGGGACTCTCGCCGAAGCAGCAGGCGCTCGCCTACTGGCTGAGCCAGGCCTCGATTGCGATCGACCCCATCACTTACGACCAGTTCTCGCGTTTCGGTCTGCGTCAGAAAGCCGTGCTTGAGGCTGTAGTTACGAATAAAGAGAAGGTCGACCCCGCCGTCTACGGAAAGATTCTCAACTACACGAAACTGTTCTGGGGAAATCACGGCAACCACAACGAGCTGACTTCGCAGAAATTTCTGCCGACGTTTACGGCCGACGAGTTGAAGCGCGCGCTCGATCAGGCCGGCCACAAAGAACTGGCGTCCGAAGTGGATGCGCTTTCGCAATCCTTCTTCGACGCGGATTTCGAGCCGCTGATCACGGCCAAGAGCCCGAGCGGCGGCAAAGACATCGTGCAATCGAGCGCCAACAGCTTCTACTCAGGAGTCACGCTGGCTGAGCTGAAGAACTTCACGGAACGCTACCGGTTGAATTCGCGCGTTACGAAACAGAACGGCAAGCTCGTCGAGGAAGTTTACCGGGCCGGGACACCTGATGGCAAAGTTCCGCCGGGACTTTATGCGCCAGTATCTGAAGAAGGCCAACGATGCGCTTGCGAAGGCGCGCAATTACGCCGATCCGGCGCAGGCGAAGGTGATCTCCGATCTTATTCGCTACTACCAGACCGGCGAGTACAAAGACCTGCTGCAGTTCGATACCGATTGGGTGCAGAACAATCCGGCCGTGGATTTCGCCAACGGCTTCATCGAGATCTATCGTGATGCGCGCGGCGCCAAAGGCTCTGCCCAGAGCTTCGTTTCCATCACCGATCGCGCTGTGTCGAGCGCCATCGGAAAGATCGCCGCCAATGCGCAGTATTTCGAAGACCGCGCGCCGTGGGATGCGCGTTACAAGAAACAGGGCGTGAAAGCGCCCATCGCGAACGCGGTGGAAACAATCGTCGAAACGGGCGACTTTCACGTGACTACCATCGGCGACAATCTGCCGAACGAGGACGAGATCCACGCGAAGTACGGGTCGAAGAGCTTCCTGTTTTTCGGCAGTTCCCACGCGCTCTCGGAGGTCACGGGATCCGTCCTGATCGACGAGTTCGGAGCTTCGCCGGAAGAGATCGCGCGCTCAAAGAAATTTTCCATCGAAGCCGGCGACCTGCTCACCGAGATGCATGAGGTGATCGGACATGGCTCCGGCCAGCTCAGCCCCAAACTGACGCACGAAGCCGCGTATTACCTGAAGGAATACTTCTCGGCGCTCGAGGAAGGCCGCGCCGACCTGATGGCGTTGTGGAACGTCTTCGATCCGAAGCTGAAGGAACTCGGCCTGGTTTCATCCGATGAGGTGGGGCGCGCGATGTATGACGACGCCGCCCGCGTCATGCTGACTCAGCTGCGGCGAATTCCAAAAGGCGACACCATCGAAGAGGACCACGAGCGCGACCGCCAGTTGATCGCCCGCTACATCATGGATAAGACGGGCGCGATCGCGATGGAGGATCGCAACGGCAAGACGTATGTGGTGGTGAAGGATTACAAGAAGATGCGCGAAGGAGTGGGAATGCTGCTTGCCGAGCTCATGCGCATCAAGGCCGAGGGCGATTACGATGCGATCAAGGCGCTGATCGACAAGTACGGCGTTCACTTCGATCCGAAGCTGCGCGACCAGGTGCTGGCGCGCTATCAGAAGTTGAACCTGCCCACCTATTGGACGGGCATCAACGCCGATCTGACCGCGCAGTTTGATTCGGCGGGCAACGTGACGAAGGTCGATATCAGCTATCCGCGCGATTTCGTAAAACAGCAGCTCAGCTATAGCGCGTCGGCAGCAAAACCTTAGGGGGTGACCAGAATAGTCACGCGGCGGCGAGACGCGTCGGCTTTTCCATCGCCCGGTTCGGCGTCAGTCTTCGCACTCATGGCCACATGCGAAACACCCAGACCGCTCAGAAGGGTAGTAATGTTTTGTGCGCGTTTTTCGGCGAGGCCCGGTTTTTCGACGAGTTTGCTTCCGTTCGACAAGAGGGTGGTCGCGCGATATCCCGCGATCTTCAGGCTCGCTGCCCCGATCCGTTTGGCGTAATCGGCGGCTTCATTCACCACGCGGTTGCCGGCGAAATCGAGATAGTCGTCATCGAACGCATAGAGCACGGTGAATTCGTGCGCGCCGGACAGGGGCTCTCGCGGCGTCGCGGCGGGTTCGGCGTGGCGGGACGATGGCCCTGGCCCGCGCAACGCCGCAGGCGCGTCGATTCCGGGCTCGGCCGGCAGCAGAGTGTTGCATGCGAGATTGACTTCCTTCAGGACCGAGATGGCGAGAGGTTTGAGCGGAATGCCTCCACAAACGCGCGGTCCGGCTGCAACCTGACCTTCCACAAGCACCTCGTGCTTGAGCTGCGGCGGATGGAAGTCGCTCGTGATGTCCTGCTGAATGCCGAGGAAATAGGTTTCGCCCTCGTATTCGGCGAGGAAACAGGGGACAGTGCTCGTGTCGCGGACGATCGGGCACGCGACGAAATTCTTCTGCTGTGCGAATGCTGCGGAGAGGGCCGTAAAGACAAGGCCCACCGCGATCAGAAACCTCACGTTACCGCTCCTTCACAGTCGCGGCTCGGAAGTCGCTGCCGAGGCGCGCGCGTGAGCCTGCGGTAAAACCTGGCATTAGAGAACCTCGAGGAAGTTAACGAGGTCTTCCTTCTCCTGATCGTTCAGTTTCATGTCGAAGCCGGCGATCATAGAAATCAACCACTTCGCGCATGGTCTTCGCCGAGCCGTTGGCGAAGTAGGGCGCACGCGCCGCGAGACCGCGCAACTGCTGCATCACGATCGAGCCGACATCCGCGCAGCGCCCGGAAATGAGGGCGCGGCCCGGGTCCGTTGTGTAGATCACACGCCCCAGATAAGGATGCGGGTCAGCATCGCGCGAGCAGGTGATCTTGAACACAGGCAGATCGCTCGTCTCCGCCCAGGTGGAAGGCTCGGTCCAGGTGGGGAAGGTGTTGGTTCCGACATCAACCCATCCGGCGGAAAGATCCTGGCCGGTCATCTGCGCGTTATGGCAGGTCGCGCAAGTCCGCTTCAGCGGATTGCCCAGACCGATGGAATTGATGTGCGCGGTATCCCGGATCCAGAACTGCCGGTACATGAAGATGTCCGCCCCGCGCGCGACCGATGCGCGGTAGTAAGTCGTTCCCCTTTTTCCAGGAGTTGAACATCCCGAAGACGGGATCGTAATCGTTATCCCCGAGCACGCCCGCTTTGTGATCGCGCAGCGCGGCGACGCCCAGCGCGGGCGGTCCGCCGGGCTCCACGAGAGGGCCGCCGAAGATGTGCGCCGCCTGCGCAACATAAACCTGCGACTCAAATTCGATGATGCGGTCGAGTTGCTGGCGCGTCGGCGAAACCTTCGCCTGCTCGTGACCCATGATGGCGCTGATGGCCTGCGTCTTGAGCGTGGCTTCACGCGCATCGCTCATCAGATTCATGCTGACGGGTTTGCCGGTATCGGGGTCGAGGTCGGCCAGCATGCCGGTCTTGAGGACGATCGGCGATCCACCGGAAACCACGTATTTCAGATTCGCCGCGGGACGCGGGCGGCGGAAGACGGAGACAGTGGGATTGGCGCTGTGGAGCCCGTACTCGGCGCTGGTGTTGCAGCCGGTTGGATCGCGGACCACTTCGATCTTGAATTCGACCGGCTTCGCCGAGCCATCGGCGTTCTTCGGCGGCCACGCCAGAGGGATCCGGAACAAGCCGCGTTTCAGCAGCAGGGAATGCGAGCTTTCGTTTTCCTGAGGAAGGTTGGGGCAGTTCGAACCGTCGAACGCTGCGAATACCGGGTCTTTACCATCGGTGCTGTGCCAGCGTTCGGTGAGGCCCGAGGCGGAGACACTCATTCCCCAGGCAGGTTGGTGGCAGTTCACGCAGGCGCGTCCGTTGGTTCCAAGCGGGACGAAGAACGGATGCCCTTCCGTGTTCACCGAGCCCGAGGCATTGAGAACTCCGAGCGTGCCCTCGACGCTGTCGAAAGCGTCGAACTCGGGCAGAACCGCATTGCTGCCGGGCTCAATCCAGGTGGCCTTGAAAGAGTTCTGGTATTGCGCACACAGCGGGAGTGCGATTCCCAGTGCGATTTCCAGAACGACGAACAATCTGCGCATATTTTTTCTATTTTACTGAGCGGGTGAAGTCGGCCGCCTGGCGCGCCGGGCCGGTGAGTTCCAGAATGTGCATACCAGTGTTGGCGCGATCGACGGCGTAGATGTATCCGCGGTCATCCACCTCCACGTTGTTGGTCTGAATCGCCACCTTGCAAACCTCCCCGACACAACGCTTATCGGTGTTGGCCGTGATCGCCGGGATGTAATAGCCGATTTCCTTCGGACGGTAGGGATCGCGAATATCGACAGCCCGCACTCCGGCGTTGAAGTGCGCGATGAACAGCACCCGGTTGTAGTAAATCGGCGTGAAGTTTTCGTTCGAGGAATGTGTGCCGAAGCGACCGCCCGCCGTGCAGAAGTTGCCGCTGTCTTCCGGGACCGTCCAGGTTGACACGCCCATCGGCTTCGATTCGTCGGTGATATCGAAAATCCGCGCCATCTGGCGGCTCTCCTGGCACTCGTTCTGAGTGGTCTCGCCGACGACGGTGATGAAATCCTTCAGCTTGCCGGCCTTCTGCTTCGCGAATTCCGATAGCTGCATTTGCAGCATGGGGAAGATGTTGTGCGCGCCCACGTCGGAAGGCAGATCCACCTTCGCGACGATCGGGTAGCGCAGGCTTTCGTCGGAAGTGTCCTTCGGCCCGTTCAACAGCTTTTGCCGATCGACGATCTCGATCACGCCATCGTGCGAATTGCCATAGGCGAAGTAAACGCGGTTGCCTTTCGGTCCGGTCGAGACCGGGCCGTGCATGCTTTCGGGCGTGGGGCCTTTCGCGCCGGGCTGCTGGCCCGGCAGGCCGAAGTTGCGGATGAAGACGGGTTTCGCCGGATCGCTGAGGTCGTAGATCTGCGCCATGCGCGGCACGCGCCAGCCGACCACTCCGGAAACCAGATAGGCGATGCCGGTATCGCATTCCCACCAGCTCTTGTGCGTATCGCGCAGACCGCTGACGATCACGTTCATGCGGCTCGGCTGCGCGGGATCCGTGACATCCCACATCTCGTGCGCGCTGTTGCCGAAGGTCCGCAGCATGTAGAACTTGTTCTTTACGCCGTGCGGCAGGTCGTTGCCGCTGCAGACGCGCACCATCGACGCGCCACCGCTCTCGCCCGTGCGTTCCTTGCCTTCGCCGGGGATGTGCGCGAGGTATCGGGGGCTCTTGGGATTGGTGACATCGACGACCGAAGTGCCGTTCTGCTCGACCTTTCCCGTAAGCGGATTGGGCTGTTCGCCGCCGTGGTGGCCGATGTAGGCGATCCAGCGCTCACCCTGCTTTTGGATGACGGGCTGGTATGCGCTGCGAGCCTGAAGGTCGTTGTACCCGACGAGAGCCATGTTGCTCGCACGGGCCGCGTTCTGTTGCGCGAATGCGCACGAAGCGACAAAGACCAGTAAGACAATGACGCGCATTTTGCGTTTATTGCGCCGCGGCAGTGCGCGGCACGTGAATCGACATGATCACGAGCGAACCCTGAGTCTTCGTGAACGCGTGCGGCGTGTTTTCCGGAACGAAGACGTAATCGCCTTTCGCAATGCGCCGCGGCGTACCGCCGTCGATGCCGGTACCGGTAAGGTTGGTGGCGTTGGTCCGCTTCTCGCCGGCCAGTTTGCCTCCCGTGACGAAGGTGCAGGCACCGTCGATCACGTAGATCATCTCGGCCTCCTTCTCATGTACGGTCGGCGGAGTATCCACTCCCTCCACCCGATATTCGAGATTCACGTTGTAAGGCGCGAGCCTCAGGATGGGCTGCAGGAAGTTCGCCTGATCGGGCTTTCGTTCCTTCTTTGCCTTCGCGATCATCGCCTCTACGTCAGCGGCGCTCGAAAATGTAATGGGTGGTTGCGGGTTCGGTTGCTGGGCCAGACCGATCGCGGTGGCTCCCACGATGGTCACGATCAAAGTTATTCGCATGGCATTCTCCTTACAGGCGGCAGAATCCATACTGTCACAAAAATAGTCTTGCGGCGGGCAGTACCGGAGAAAGAGGCAGCCGGGCCGCGAGACAGCCCCCGGCGTTCATTCAGGACGGTCGTCAGTCCTCCGGGTGGAGGAGCGGAGGCAACGGTTGCGGATTCAGGCCGCCGGAGATTTCGGCAATTTCGGATTCGGACAACTCTTCTTCTTTTTTCTTTGTTGGAGCCGGTTTCGATTCGCTCATGATTTCTGTGTCGCACTCCGGACCGCGAGCGAAGGATGAAGCGCACTTCGTGCGATCGGAAACCGAAGTTCAAGGCTTACCGGGGGCGCACAATCTCCCACGTAAAGAACATCTCGTTCGATTGGGCCGTAGCACCCGGCTGTGACCGATTGCTTGTACCCCACCTCAGCGGTGCGATCGAGCGCCGCCTGATTCAGGCTTGCGTCCGAGCTGGCCAGAATTCCGACTTCAGTCAATTTCCCATCCGGACCGGCATTGCCGTGGAGTGTGACGACCTCGATAACAGAGTTTGGTGCGGGCACGGCGCCAGGCTGGCCGGGGGAGCGTAACCAGACCACGTACACGGGACGCCGGCGTCATTTCCCGGCCGACTCCCAGGGAAATCAGTCCGGCGGAATCGAAGATCGGGTTCTTCGGATCCGGTGGATCGGTCACGCTGAGTGTCCGGGCTTCAATCACCGGCCGACCACCTTCCGTGATCGTAAACGCTCCCGCAATGGTCTTGCCGTGGAACGAAATAGCGCTCGAATAGTCGTAGTGGACAAACAAGCCCGGGCGCCGGCGAGTAAGTTGTCAGCAGACCGTTGGCTGAATCAGCGCATAACTCGGATTCGAGCCAGTCCCGTGCGCCGTTGAGCGCCGGTCCGCGAAAGCCGTTGGCGATCAGGACGCAATTCTGTTGCATGCCATTCAGATAACCCGTCGCAGTGCGTATCGATGCCTGCGGACCTGTCGGCGGATAAACAAAGAAAAGGGCCTCACGCACCTGCTCCAGACGCAGCGGAACAACGCCCGAGGAGAGGTTGCTGTAGAGAGTGCCCCTGGTCGTGTTGGGGTAGAGATTGATGACCGAATACGCCGGGCCTTGCGCCGTCCAACGGTAAATCCCTTTCGACGGCGACATATCTTCCAGCGACCAGTTGCCATCGGACGCCGAACCACCTGTCGACGTGAACGATGTTTTCAGATCGTAAGGCTGCGCCCGCACGGTCGATAAATCGCGCGCTCTGTTCAGCAGCGCAACGGCAGCGAGACGCTGCTCGGCGGTTTCGACCGCCTGCGCCGGACCGGTTACCAGCTCAAGCGGATCGGCCGGGACCGGCGGCCGCGGAATGGCGTCGAAATTCGGCGCAACACGCGGCGGCTGCGCAAGAGCGCAGCCGCGGAACCACCGGCGATCAGGACCAGCAACGTTATACGACGGAAAAGGGCAGGCACAGGGCACCTCTTCCAGAACTATACCGCGTTTTTCAGCCGCTTACTTATGAAGTTCCGGTGCAGGTTGCGGTGGAGGCGGCGCGCGCTCCGCCGCGCCCGCGTCCTCCGCCAAATGCCGGTGCAGGGGGTGGCGGCGGCATGGGCGTCTTGCCGTCCAGTTCAAACACAAACAGCAGCGGCGGATTGTCGATCTTCGCGTCATTGGGCCCAACCACATTGGCCGGCCGGCCCGCCCCGCCGCTGAATGCCACATACTGTTTGCCGTCGATCTCATACGTGATCGGCGCACCCGTGCCCGCGCGGCCGGTCTTGAGTTCGAGCAGCTTCTCTCCCTTGTCGGCGCTGTAGGCGAGCAGGGTGCCGTCGCTGAGAACCTGGAAGACCAGGTTACCGGCGGTCGAGACCGTGCCGCCGCCGATGCCGCCGCCGCCCGGAGTGCGCCAGGCGATCTTCCTGCTCACGGGATCCCAGGCTTCGAGCGCTCCACGCTGTCCTTCAATCGGCTCAGGACCGATCATCGGCATGGAATTGGGGCGTGGCGCGGCGAACCCCTGGGCCAAGACCGGTGTGTCCGGTTTGCGCCGCGACCACCACGTCTCCCGCCGCGAAAGTCCAGTTGCCGTAAGTGGTGGGGATGTAAACCAGGCCGGTCGCAGGATTGAACGACATGGGCGACCAGTTGTGCGCGCCGCCCGCAGTGGGATAAATCGTGATCGGATCTTTGCCGTAGAAGGCCTCCGGATTCACCAGAGGCCGCCCGGCTTCATCGAAGCCCTTCGCCCAGTTAACCTGCACGAAAGGCGTCCCGGAAATGAACTGCCCGGTGAGGCGATCGAGCACATAGAAGAAGCCGTCCTTCGGCGCCTGCATCAGCACTTTGCGCGGACGGCCATCGATGGTCAGATCGGCGAGCATCAATCTGCTGGACCGCGTCGTAATCCCAGTTGTCGTTCGGCACAACCTGGTAGTGCCACTTGAGCTGACCGGTGGAAAGCTGAATGGCCAGAATGGAGCAGGTGTAGAGATTGTCCCGGTTCTTCGACGTGTTCTGGTCGCCGCGGAATTTCTCCACCCAGGGCTCGGCGTTTCCCGTCCCCACATAAACAAGGTCGGCATCCGGATCGTAGGCCATGCCGTCCCAGATCGCAGCCGCCGCCGCCCATTTTGTAGAAACCCTTGCCCCAGGTGTCGGAGGCTTTGCGCATGGCTTCGTTCTCGTACGGTTTGGAAGGATCGCCGGGAACGGTGTAGAAGCGCCAGTCGCGACGACCGGTGGCCGCGTCATAAGCGTCGAGGAAGCCGCGCGTCGGATGATCGCCGCCGGCGACGCCGATCAGCACCTTGCCGTTGGCCACGCGCGGAGCCATGGTCAGCGAATACCAGTCCTGCGGATAGGCGACGCGCGCTTCCCACACCGGCTTGCCGGTCTCGGCATTGAGCGCTTCGAGCCGCCCATCGTTGACGGGCACGAAGATCATGCCGTTGTAGAGCGCGATGCCGCGATTCACGATGCCGCAGCACATCTTGACGCGCGTTGCGGTCTGGCTGACCTCGGGGTCCCAGCGCCAGAGTTCCTTGCCCGTGCGGGCGTCGAGCGCGAAGACCACGCTCCAGTTGGTGATGCTGTAGAGCGTGTTGTTCCAGACCAGCGGAGTGGATTCCTGATTACCGCCGCCCGCGCCCAGCGTGTAAGTCCAGGAGAGGCCCAGGCGGCTGACGTTGGTGGTGTCGATCAGTTTCAGCGGACTGTACCGCGTCTCGCCCTGGGTGCGGCCGTAGCTCAGCCACGATCCGGCGAGCGGATCGTTCGGCGTTCCGGCGCTGCGAAGAACTTTGGCATCGACCTTGACGGCCGGTCGGGCGGGTTGCTGCGCCCCGATCGTCGCGATCAGGGTAAGCGCGGCAATCGTGCCGCAGAAAAAGATGACAGTGTGTTTCAACGTCGCCATGAGGCGATCTCCTTGAGAATTATTGCTGATTGAGCGAACCGGCCGAGCGAATCCAGTAAGTGGCCGAATCCAACTCAGGGTATCAGATCGGTCTGCGGTCGCACGCTGACAGTGGCGCACGCGTTGGTATATTCTTAACCCAAATGCTCTCCCTGTCTGGTTTTCGAGGGTCTGGTTTATTCGCGGGCCTGGTTTTCGCGAGTCAAACCGCAAGCTACTCATCACGGTCGCGCTGGTCAGTCTCGGTATGCCCTTCGCCTCGACTCGTCTGGCCGCTCAGTGGCTGAAGTATCCCACCGCGGGAGTGCCGCGCAAAGCCGATGGAAAATCCGTTGACATGTCGGCCCCCACACCCCGGCTGGCGGATGGCAAGCCCGATTTTTCGGGAATCTGGACCGCCGACCGGACCGACGTCAAACGCCCGGGAAATACGGGGAATCCGAACGACGCCGTTACGTCGCGCCAGATGAACAATATGGGGGTCGATATGCCTGGCGGATTACCTTATCAGCCCTGGCAAGTGCCGATCGTCAAGAAGCGCACCGCCAACCTGGCTATAGACGATCCGCACATAAAATGCATGCCGGATAACTTTCTTCGCGCATATGGGATGCCGCATTTTCTCAAGTTCGTTTCCACACCGGGTCTTTTTCTGACCCTCAATGAACTGAACGCCGGATACCGCCAGGTATTCACCGACGCACGGCCGCTGCCCGTAGATCCCAACCCTACGTTGCAGGGATATTCGTCGGGGAAATGGAACGGCGATACCCTCGTGGTCGATTCGATCGGATTCCGCGACGATACCTGGATCGATTGGAACGGGAGTGTTATAACCGAGGCGGCCAAAGTGCGAGAAGAATTCCGGCGCCCGGACTTCGGACACATCGTAATCCAGGTTACGGTCGACGATCCCAAAGGCTACACCAAGCCATGGAGCGTCACAATAAAAGAGCGCGTGGTGGCCGACGTGGAATTGATCGACGAGATGTGTCTGGAGAATGAGCAGTCGCTCAAGCACTTGCATTAACGCTCGGCGAAGAACCTGACGATATCGCTGCGATCCTTGCGGCCCGCTTTAGCGGCTTCGAGCGCTGTTTGCCCGCGGGTGTTCTTTATGCTCGGGTCGGCGCCGTGCTCGATGAGGTAGCGAACCACGTCTACTCCTTCGCGCCCGCCGACAGCATCGTGCAACGCCGTGTTGCCATTGGCGCCGGCGGCATTGATATCCAAGCCGTTGTCGAGGCAAACCTGAACGGCGGCGATGGCATCGAGCGGCGTGCCGCGGTCTTTGGTCGGCACAGCCATGTTGCCGTCGCGATAGCCGAGACCGGCGGCGAGCATCAAAGCGTTGTTGCCGTTCTTCATCACTGCTTTCGCGTCCGCGCCGTGTGCCAGCAGCAGCTTCATCACCGGAACGTCCGCGGCTTTGGAGGCACGATGAAATGGAGTCGCGCCCACGCCCAGCGCCATGTCCCCATCCGTGTGGGCTCGCTGGAACTGCACGCCGGTGAGCGCCGCGTTGGGATTGGCGCCGTGCTGGAGCAGCATGTCAATCAGCTCCAGCGATGTGGTCTTCGACGGCCCCGGAATCTCCGGACGCCCGAACATCCAGGGCAGCGAGTGCATGTCAACAGCCGCGTAGAGAGCCGCCATGCCGGTGGTGTCCGCGATATTCGGATCGGCGCCGTGCTCCAGCAGCATCGCCGCAAAATCGTAGTGGTAGTTGATAATCGCCAGCACGAGCGCCGTCGCTCGATCGGGATCGGCGGCATTGACGTCGGCACCGCGCTTCAGCAGCACCGCCCCCGCCTTCATCGCGCCTTCGCGGGCGGCGTACATGAGCGGCGTCCATTCCCCGAGCGATAGCTGCGTCAGCCCCGCGGCGCGGCGCGCGAATTTGGCCGGCGCGGAGCGGGTATTGACACCGGCGCCTGCGTCGAGCAGCGCGCCGACGGCATCCGCATGGTCCGCGTCGGTGGCCCAGATGAGTGCCGTTTCGCCGTAGAATCCGTCATGCGCGTCCACTCGCGCATCTTTCTTCAGCAGCGCCTGCAGCACCGGCACATTCCCCGTGCGCGCCGCTGTCATCAGCACCGTTTCGCCTTCCGGCAACGCGTGGTTCACATCGGCGCCGGCGGCGATCAATGCATTGACGATGTCGAGATTCCCCTGCTCAACCGCCAGGCCGAGTGGCGTCACGCCGTATCGGTTCTCAGCATCGGCCGGGACATGCTTTGCGAGAAGCGCTCGCACTTCAGCCAGATTCTGGCTGCGAACGGCGTAGTGCAAGGGCGTAGTGCCGTCCGGGTCGTTCGCGAAGAGCGCGGGGACCAGCAGCAGGAGAACGCTAAAGCGAAATGACGCCATCGCTGTTGCCCAGATGGTCGATGTTCACGCCGTATTTATCGGCAATTCCAAGCCAGAAATTCGCTACGGGCGTCTTCGGTTTTTGCAACAGATGCCGATGACCCGTGCCCACCAGCCCGCCCACGGCAACCAGCGGCAGCGGATCGGTGGCGTGCGCATTGCCATCGCCCATGCCTGCGCCATAGAGGATCATCGAGTGATCGAGCAGCGTGCCATCGCCATCGGGTGTGCTCTTCATCTTCTCGACAAATCGCGCGAACAGCTGCATGTGATAGAGGTTGATCTTTGCGTTTCGGGCCTTCTTCACCGGATCGTTGCCGTGATGCGAGAGCGTGTGGTGCGGCTCGTCCACATCGATCTGCGGATAGGTGCGCTGACTGGCTTCGCGCGACAGCATAAACGTCACCACGCGCGTGATATCGGTCTGGTAGGCGGCCAGTTGCAGGTCGAACATCAGCCCGGCGTGCTCCTCAAAACTCTCCGGAATGCCGCCGGGCGCGTCCATATTGACGGCGGCATCGCCGCCTCGTTTCTCCGCCCGCGCGATGCGCTGTTCGATTTCGCGAATGTTCCCGAGGTAGTCATCGAGGCGCGATTTGTCGCGCTGCCCCAGACGGAGCTTCAACCGGGCCACATCACCGGTTACGCTGTCGAGAATGCTGAGATCCTCTGCCTGGTGCGCGCGGCGCTGCTCAGCGGAACCGGCCCGGCCGAACATGCGTTCGAACGCCACCCGCGGATTGATTTCCATCGGCAGCGGTGTGGTCGGCGAGGTCCAGCACAGCGTGTTCATATAGGTGCAGCTGAAGCCCGGCGTGCACCCGCCGATGTATCCGGTGAAGTCTTCGGTGGCGAACTCAAGCGACGGAAACGCGGTTTCGTTCCCGATCTGCCTCGCGATCAACTGGTCGATCGTGGGCCCGGCCAGCACATCTTCGGCCTCGGTCTTCTTCGCGTAAACTCCGGTCAGCCATCCGGCGGCGGCCACGGCATGATCGCCGATCGTGGTGCCCGCGCGAGCCAGGTTGCCGATCACCACCAGCTGGTTGCTATACGGTTCGAGCGGCGCCAGCGTCGGTGTGAATTCGAATCCCGCACCGGCGGTTTTCGGAATCCACTGGTCCATGATGGCGCCATTCGGAAAGTAGACGAAGCCGAGCCGTTTGGGCGCGATGGGCGCAGCGGAAGCCGCCGGCGCCATCGCATCGAGGAACGGAAGCGCCACGGCCGCTGAAAATCCTTTGAGCACCGTTCGACGCGAAAGTGACTTCCTGGTAATGAACATGGTCTGCTACCGCCTAAACCGGCTTCTTCCTCATTTGAAATGGCACGCTGCGCACAACTCCCATTATGAGGGAAGGCAGCCGGTAATTATCCGGGGCCGCTTCCCGCACAATGCGCCGCACCGCGGGCATATCGGACGGCTCCAGCCCCCGGCCCAGCGCATAGATCATCAGCTTTTCCGTGACCGTGCCGGCGAAAATCTCCGGCCGCGCAAGAATGGCGTTGCGAAGGCTGACGATGCCGTTCACCGGCGTGCCATCGGCCAGCTTTCCAGCTGGCATCGATCGGCAGACCCGAATCTTCGGTACGCCAGACACCCGTGGCGTCGAAATTCTCCATGGAAAAACCGATCGGGTCCATGGTCTTGTGGCAGCCCGCGCAAATGGCGTTGGCCCGATGCAACTCCATGCGCGCACGAAGCGCCTTTGGCGGCGCGCCTTCGGAGTTATCCGTCAGCGGCGGCACGTCGGGCGGCGGCGCAGGCGGCGGCGCGCCAAGCAGATTCTCCAGAATCCACTTGCCGCGAACCACGGGCGAAGTGCGGTCGGCATGGGAGGTAACGGTGAGGATGCTGCCCTGGCCCAGCAGGCCTTTGCGTTCCTCCTGGGTCGACTGATACCCGCCTGAAGTTGCTGCCATAGACGCCCGCAACGCCATACTGCTTCGCCAGCCGCTCGTTGAGGAACGTGTAGTCGGCGCGCAACAGATCGAGCACGCTGCGGTCTTCGTTGAGCACGCTGGCAAACAGCATTTCGGTTTCCTGGCGATAGTCGTTGCGCAGGTTGTCGTCGAAATCCGGAAATATCGCCGAGTTCGGGCGCGCGTTCTTCAGGTTGCGCAGTTGCAGCCACTGATCTGCGAAATTGGCCACAAATCGCTCGCTGCGCGGGTCGGCCAGCATGCGCCTCACCGTGGCTTCGAGCATGGCCGGCTTCGCGAGATCGCCGCGGACGACCCGCATTCATCAGCGCGTCATCGGGAATGCTCGACCACAGAAAGAACGAGAGACGCGAGGCCAGTTCCACCCCATCGATGGGATGCACTGCCCCTGGCGGACACGCTATCCGGACTCGTCTCGGCGCGAAATAGGAACGAAGGGCTGGCGAGCAGGCGGCGCAGAGCCATCTGCATTCCCGCATCCGCGCCGCGTTTCGGGTTGGCCTGTTTGCCCCGTTCGTAGAATTCGCGCAACGGACTCAGATCGGCATCGGTAACAGGACGGCGATACGCCCTGCGCGCCAGTATTTCCAGCGAAGGCAGTTCCTTCACCGGTTTCGCGCCATCGTGCGCCACATTGTATGGTCCGAGAATCGTGATTCCATCCAGGTGCGGCCTGCCAGCCGCCTCAAACGTATCCACCGAACTGCGAACGAACGGCTGCAAACGCAGGGTCCCGACGCCCCGCTTCTGGATGAAGGTCGCGACCACTTTATGCCGGCCCGCCTTCACCGGCACGCGAATACGAAATCGCGCGTCGATCGCATCGGAGCCATCGGTCGGATTGCGCATCTTCGCCAGGTCTTCAGCGCCCCCGATCGCACGCAGGAAAATGCGTTCGCCGTCGATCGATAACTCCACCTGATGCGTTCGTTCGATCCCGCGCATGATCTCGAGGTTGTTGCGGAACATGCTCAGCCGGAATTCGTACTCGGCATCGAGCGGAAACGTATGCTCCACCGCCATTCCGCCTACGGTGCCAAACGGCAGCCCTTCGATGTGCTGGTCCTGCGAAAGATCCTGGCGGGCGTGATAGGTGTCCGCAGCGGCGGGCCGTGTCGGGATCCGCCAGCGCGAGGGCGCTGACGCGGTCCGCCGCGCCCAGATAGCCTTCCAGCAGCACCGGCGAAAGCCCCAGCAAATCGGCGTTGTTGTCGAAGCCGAAAGCGGAATCGTCCGGCGGAAGCAGAGCGGCGACATCCACCTTCAGCCCCAGCAGATCTTCAATGACGCTCGCGTATTCGGTTCGATTCAGCCGGTGCAGCAATGGCGCACCGGGGTTGGGATTCGCCGCCGCGGCGTGGTCCAGACGCGTTTCGAGCCAGGCGGTCACGCGGTTATAGGTGGCCTCATCGGGGCGAGGCGAGCCAGCCGGCGGCATGGTGCGCATCCGGAGCTTGCGCACGACTTTTTCCCAGACCGCGCTGTCTTCACCAATACTGGCGGGGTTTAGCACCAATCCCGCCACGCGAGCCCGATCGTTATGGCAGCCCGTGCAGTAGTGGCTTACGGTTTCACGTGCATCAGCCGGCCATCCACCTGAGCATGAGCGCTGGCCGCCGCGATGGCCACCACGAACCCGATGCCCACCCACTTTCGAGGCATGTCGTCATCTAGTATGCATGCGTTCGCGAACGGCTTTCCGAAGGCGAGTTTCGCTTTGCGCTCTTCCTCGGCCTTGATCGACGGCCCGAACAACTGTTCGAAGAAGCCTTCCTTCACCAGTTTCGAAACATAGCTGTTGTCGATCACTTTGTGAAAATCGTAGGCTTTCATCTGCGCGGCCATCTGCGCATCGGCCTGCTGGCCGACGATCGATTTCACCGCGCCCGCCAGCACATAGGGCACACGCTCGAAAGCCGCCGGCTTTGCATACAAATCGTAGACGCGTTCCATATCCGATTGCTGCGCCGCTTTGTCGTACGCAAGGAACGACTTGACCGCGAATGCCTTGTCTTCATAGAAGCGCTTGATGGCCTCGGCGTGCGCCTTGATCAGCGCCTCGGCAAGTTTGGGATCCTGCGCCACCACGCTCTTCTTCATAATGTAAGCCGTTGAGGCGAAGATATCGTCATGGTCGGCGAGGTTCGCAAGAGTCTTGAAACCGGCCTCTTCAACCTTGAAGTAAGCGGGGGCTGTAAGGAGCGTGGCATCGGCGCGGCCACTCTGCAGCGCGGCGGCACGGCCGCTCACGTCGGTGCCTACCGGCACCCATTGCACGTCGCGCGAATTGAGTCCCGACTTACCCAGCAGCGCGACGAGATAGCCATAAGGCGCGTCGCCGATCTGCCCGATCGCGACGCGCTTGCCCTTGAGCGCTTTGATGTTCGGGATATCCTTGTTCGCCATCAAAGCGAACATGCCGCGGTTCAGCGAGCTGCCCGTGATGACCAGCGAGCCGTCGCGCATCGCCGCCTGCATCAACTGCTCCAGCGAGGAGTTCACCATCTGGCCTTCACCGCTCACCAGCATGGCGATACCAGCCGGATGCACGCCGAAGACGAGCGTGACGTCCAAACCGTACTTCTGGTAATAGCCGCCATCCTTCGCAATGAACAACGGCCAGTTGGAGCCGCTGCGATTGGGATAGTTGATGGTGATCTTCTGAAGCGGCGCCTGAGCGAAGCCGGGAACAGCCAATACCGCGGCCAGGAGGGCGAGAACGATTCTGCGGTTCATATGGCCAGGATTATATCGGAAACAAATCGAGCGAACTTTTTCGTGATAGACTCCGTTGAATCCCAATGATGGCCATCTTCGAGGTCTTCTACCAGCCGGGAAAACTCTTCGCCAGCCTGCCCGGGCGGCGCGGCGTTTGGGTCGCGCCCCTGCTCCTCGGCATGCTGCTGAGTTTGTGCACGACCTATGTGGCCGTCCAGAAAATCGGACTGGACACAATCGTCCGGCAACAGATCGAGAGCCAGCGGAACATGAGCCCCGAACAGATGCAGCAGGCGCTCAATAATGCCAACTCGCCGGTGATTGCCTACGTCATTTACGGCGCGGTGCTTTTCGCGGGCATCCTGCTGCCCATCGTGATAGCCGGAGCGCTTTCGATATTCGCGCTCATGGGAAGCCAGCAGCCGAAGTTCGGCACCATGTTTTCGATGGTGACGCTGGCGTACCTTCCCTACAGTCTCATCGCGGCATTGATGACGATTCTCGTGGTTTTCGTTTCGCCCGACACCAGCGTGCTCGATATCAACAATCTGCTTTCGACGAACGTGGCCGCGTTCATGAACAAGGAAACCACGGGAAAAGCCCTGTATGCCTTCCTCGGCTCCGTGGACATACTCAGCTTCGGCGAAATCGGCTTTCTGGCCTATGGCTTCTCGAAGGTCACCAAAGAGCAGCTATTTCTTCGGTCTGTTTTCCGTGGGAACTCTATGGGCGATCTACGTCGTCGTCAAGGTAGGGCTGAGCCTTCTGCGCTGAAACGGTGCTAACATCTCGGTTTGGATCACGAACTCCAGTTCGATTCGCAACGCAGGATCTTCCTGCTTGCGTTTCACAATGACTTGACTGAGGCCTCGTACCTGGCGGGTTATTCGGCTGGCCTGGCCTTCCTGAAGACGAATCCGGCTGAAGGCGTGATTCTGGACTTCTCGGATATACGGGACTTCGGCCTCTCGAGTTCTTTTATTCGAATGATCGCCGATCTGCCCGAACTCACCAACAAGCCGCGCGTCGTGGTTGCGCCGCAGAAGGTTGTATTCGGAATGGTGAGGATGTTCCAGCTTCTTCGGGAATCCAATGCCAGCAGTTACCCTGCCCTGGTGGAAAGCATGCCGGAGGCCTTGAAGTTACTGGGATTCGATTCACTGGAATTCGCCCCTGCGCTGCCGGGAATCTTCAGCCGGTTCTCCTAATTCTCCGTAGGCCTTGCCACGCGGTTGATCACCATCGTGTCGACGGGGCCGCGCGTCGCTTCCAGCCTCAGCCCAAGTTGCTGTTGAACGGCGGCAAAGATACCTGGCTTGCTCGGAATCCGGCGGCCCTGCGGCAGCGTTCCTCCGAACTGAGTCTCGTCGGGTGTCCACTCCAGCTCGAATTCGTACTTTCCCGAAAGGCCGGTCTGATCCACTACCGGCCGGTCGAGTACTGGCGCGCTGTAAGACAGAGGCGAACTGAGCCATGGTCGCGTTGCGGCCAGGCATCACAACATGATCGATTCCGCCGCTGGCCGCCGGGTAGACCGTGCTGACAAGCGCCGGGGGCTTCATCGGGAGAGGGCAGTGCTTTCCTTCAGCTTCGGTCCGTTATTCGCAACCGTAATGGCGTAGATCGAAAACTCCTTCTTTTCCCGATGGAAGGTCAGGTTAAACCGGTCGGCCAGGAGCTTCTGCAGCATCGACATCTGTTCGTCGACGGTTGGCCGGACGTCGCCAGGCGTCGCGGCCACAATATCGTAATGGTCGGAATCGATCCATTCCGGACCGCCTGAGATGGCGCGCGGCGGGAGATTGAAAGCAACGCCGATCAGCATCCTCAACGGTAATTCTTCGCGATAAACTGATGCGCGCTCGGCATCCTGAACAGCCTGTCGCGGCTATAGTCGTCGGGCGGCGTCGGCTTGACGGTGGCCACTTCAAATGCGTCAAACGCGGGGCGACGGGCGGGGGGTTGGGACTGCGCCAGCGCAATCGCCCCGATGAGCGCGACATCCGATTAGCTTCAATTTCATGACTATACCTTCCGCATTTGACATCTATCCTATCGCCTACCTACACTGATAGTTTAGAGAGCCTTTCATGGCACTCACAACCAGTCAGCCCGAACTCGCCGAAACGTCAGGAGGTGCGCCTTCTCGAGTAGCGCTCTGACGAGAACGGCTGCCTTCCATCTCGTTCGCGGGATCCCCCACGGAATTTTTTCGTTGTTTTTCCCCGATGATTGCCGGGTTTGCAATCGCGCCCTCACCAAATGGACCCGGGTTCCGGTCTGCGAAGAGTGCCTGCACTCCCCCGTCCCGCTCACGGCCGAGTATTTCTGCACGGTCTGCCAGACGCCATTCATTAACGCGTATCCACTCGATGAGAAGGGTGTTTGCGCGGCCTGCCGCTCGGGTCTGCGTGGTTTCGATCGGGCGGCCAGCTTCGGGCTTTATGAAGGTTCGCTGCGCAAGCTCATTCATCTCTACAAGTACTCCGGAATGAAGCCGCTCGCCGGGACGCTGGCCGGCTACATGGAGCGCGCCCTTCCGATTGACGCAGAGCTTCGACGCTGTCGTTCCGGTGCCGCTGCACTGGCGCAAGCAATGGGATCGCGGCTTCAATCAGTCTGAACTGCTCGCTCGCCACATCGCAGTGCGGCGCGGGATTCCGGTGCTTAATGCGCTTCGGCGGAAGCGCGCGACGGCTGTGCAGGCCGGGCCTCGCGAGCGCGGGCCGCCGCCGCAATGTGGCGGGCGCTTTCCTGTTGCGTGCCGGAACGAAGGCGGATCCGAAGCTGGCAGGCAAAAAGATCCTTCTGATCGACGATGTGATGACAACGGGCGCCACGGCCAGCGCGTGCGCGTCCGCTTTGAAACGCGGGGGAGCGAAGTCGGTTTCTCTGCTCACGCTGGCCCGGGTAGATCGACGATGGAGACCTTGAGGAGCGAAATGCCGACCTACAGCAGACTGCAGAAGCCCGTCCTCGTCCTGAACGCGAGCTATGAGCCCATCAATATCTGTGCCGCGCGCCGTGCGCTGGTGCTGGTGCTGAAGGGAATCGCCTCGGCCGAAGAGCATTCGTCGAGCGCGGTTCATTCGGCGCGGCGGTCGCTGCGGGTGCCGTCGGTGATCCGGCTGCTGGAGTACCGGCGGATTCCTCATCAGACACGCGCGCTGTCACGGAAGAATATTCTGATGCGGGATCGCTATACGTGCCAGTACTGCCTCAAGGTGCTGCCCGCGGCGGAGTTGACGCTGGATCATGTGATTCCGCGATCGCGCGCCGGGGAATCGGCGTGGGAGAATCTGGTGGCTTGCTGCCATTCGTGCAATAACCGGAAAGGCAGCCGTACGCCGGAAGAGGCGGGATTCAAGCTGGCCCGCCAGCCGCGGCCGTTCAGTTTGCATACGAGCCGTCATTTGATTCGCCTGCTGGGCAAGGGCGATGAACAGTGGCGGAAGTATCTGTTCTATTGAGGTTTGCCCGGGATCGATCCTCAACTCCGGAAAATCGCGTTGATAATCCGCGGCGTTGAAGGTAATGAGGCGATCCGCGCGCAGAAGTGCGTGCGACCCGATGATGAAATCGGCAAGTAGCCTGCGAGGCGAGCCTCACTCGGCCTTTCGCCTCCGGGCTGCATACCGGGAATAACGCGTCCCGGCCTCATGCCAGATTTGCTTACTGGTGTCGAAACTCCGGCTCGATACCTGTCTTCGCGAGGAATTGCGTCAGAAGTGTCGCAGTGAGCCGCGGATGCGCGAACAATTCCGCATAGACGGCCCCGCAAACGACGAGAGCTCCGTCTCGCCGGGATTCCGCTAAAAGAGTTTCGGCCGAGAGTGCGGGGCCCGGTTCATCCGCTAACAGGTAAACAATTACGTTCGTATCGAGGGCCGATTTCAATCCTCGCCCTCGTCCCGTCCGCGCATGTCGCGAATCCAGGCGTCGATTTCTTTTCGGCCGCCAGGGAACCCACCGACCGCGCCGCGCCATTTTCGGAAAGGATTGTCGATTGTCCGCACCGGACGAATCACAATTTCAGCTTTATCGGTATCGAATTCCACCTGGTCGCCTTGCGCGACTCCCAGTCGTTTTCGGACTTCCAGCGGAACCGTGATCTGACCCTTGCTGGTAACCTTGCTCCTGAGTATCGGCATTCCTTACATCCTTCCTTACTTTAAGGATAACATCCAAGGAGATTATCGCGTCAGCGGGTCTTCCACCCACGGCGGGGTCGCATCGATCAGCCGCGCCAGTTCCGGCTCGATCTCCTCGACACGCTTCTTCATCTGCCATGCGATCTCGCGGTAACTGAAGTGTCCCTTCACTCCGCTGCGCACGCGCGAAATGTATTCCACTTCAGCGAAATCCATCTTGAACAGGAAACGCGAGCGCGCACCGAACGGCAGCAGATACTGGCGCGCCGGATCGGGCAGCTGCTGCATCGCCATCAATGCCCGTCGCATCGCGTCGCCGTAGATCTCTTCCGCGCCCGCTTCGGCGAGTAGCGCGGGCTCGGGATATCCATGTGCGCCGCTGTAAGCCTGCCGGTACTGATGGCAGCGGCGATGACGGTGCATGTCGCGATACGCGCCGATATCGATCAGCATGTCGAAACAGTACTGGCCGCCGCGAAATCCACGCAGCAGATCGTCGCGCCGGCCGCGGGATTTGACCGCGACATCGAGCACTTCGACCCTGCGCTCTTTGCTCCAGCCGCGCACGGTCTCATAGATGGCGCGGAAAGGATGATCGCAGACCGGGTAGAGCAGCGTCGCGACGATCTCGGACATCACGTCGTCCGGCTTGATCAGATCGACGTGGTGGATCGGCCCGGCATCTGCGACAGTCAGATTCTGCGCGGCCCACAGCTTCAGATCCGCGTGCGATTGCCGCGAATATTCATCCGGTTCCGCATGCCGCGCAAGCGTGGGCGCGATGGGTTCGTTATTTTCCGATACTCCAAATGCAGTCCGGCGCGGCGGCGCATGCCTGCGCCACTTCCTCGCCAGATCGCGCACCTCCGCGAATTCCGACGCCCGCATGCGCTTGATCTGTTTCTCCAGCGTGCGGATGCTGGTCACCTGACCCACGTTGGTCGGCACGCCCCAGAAAAGCAGGTAACGCGCGACATCGAAAGCGCGCGCCGCGATGTTGCGGGCGTACGCATCGGGCTTCATCGATTCGGGGCGCGGCAAGGTTGCGGTAAGGTGCTCGTTGACGCGGGTGTGAACCTCTTTATACGCGGCAAGCAGAGCTTCTCCCGTTGACCGGTAAAGCGCCGCGCCATCGCCCGCGAGATCCGGCGGAGTGATGAAACCGGACTTCGAAAAATCCTGATAGCGCGATGACTTCGCCTGGCCGTCCCACAGCGTTTCGTCTTCGATCTCGCTCGCCGCGAGTTCGCTGATGCCTTCGAAGCAGAGCACGGTGTGGCCGAGATCGGCAATCGACTGGTGCCCGTACTGGAAGTAGTAACTCTCGAGGAAGCTCTGCGAATTGTGGGTGCGCACCCATTCGATGGACTGCCGGATCGAATCGGCCGACCGGCTGTATCGCGCCAGCGCATACGCGCTTTTTTCCGGCGGCATCGGCGCGATGGTAATGACTCGTTTCGTCAAACGGCTATGATAGCGGTTTGCCACGAATGAGGATCAAACGTCTCCATCCCGACGCGATGGTGCCGCGTTACGCGCACGGCCCCGAAGAAGATGCCGGCATGGACCTGCACAGCGTCGAAGCCGTCACGCTCGCGCCGGGCGAGACGAAACTGGTGGCAACCGGCCTCGCTATCGAATTGCCCGCCGGATATGAAGCGCAGATCCGGCCTCGCAGCGGCCTGGCGCTGAAGCATTCGATTACGCTGCCGAACAGCCCGGCGACAATCGATCCCGGATATCGCGGCGAGATCAAGGTGATCCTGCTGAATCTGGGGCGCGAGCCGTTTCAGATCCTGCCGGGCGAGCGGATCGCCCAGATGGTGATCGCGCGCTACGAAGCGGTGGAGTGGGAGGAAGGCGATCTCGCGGATTCCCGCCGCGGCGAGGGCGGATTCGGTTCGTCCGGGCGATAATTCAGACTAAATGCCGCCGCTCCTGCAGTTCTGCCTGGTCGCATTCACGTCGATTTTCGTACTTGTAGACCCCATCGCGGCGGTCCCCACTTTCCTCGTCATGAGCCACGCGGACCCGGTCCGGCGTCATCAGATGGCAGTAAAGGCCTCATGGACATGCTTCATCGTCTTATCTCTATTCGCCGTTGCCGGGACGTTCATCTTTGAAATGTTCGGCATCACGCTGCCTGCATTCCGCATCGCGGGAGGCGTGGTGTTGGGTCTGATCGGCCTCGATATGCTGCGAGGGCAGCGCTCGCCAACCAAAGAAACGCCCGGGGAAGCAATGGAAGGTGCGGAGAAGGAAGATGCAGGCATCATCCCGCTCGGCATTCCCATGCTGGCGGGCCCGGGATCCATATCGTCAGTCACCGTGCTCATGGCGCAGAACCCGGATTGGGCCCACAAAGGCATCGTACTCGGCGCAATCGCGGCCTCATCGGTGGCTTCATTCCTCATCCTCGCCGCGGCGGATCGGGTCGGCGACCGGCTGCACGAAACCGGGATCCGGATTCTGTCCCGTCTCATGGGGCTGTTGCTCGTGGCAATCGCGGTGCAATTTATCCTGAACGGATTACGCGATGTGGGTTTAGCAAGATGACGATCACGTTAGAATTGTCTGCATGGCCGAAGGCGTCGACCTGAAAATAGAGCCGTCCCCGCAAACCGTAGCGAGCTTCGAAACTTCGCTCGACGAACTGGAGAAAGTCGTCAAAGAACTGGAAGCGGGTGATCTTTCGCTCGACCGATCACTCGAATTGTTTTCGCGCGGCATCGGACTCAGCGATTCGTGCCGCAAGCAGCTGGAAGAAGCGGAAACGCGTGTCGAAATGCTCATCCGCAAAGAGGGCGCCTACCAGCCCGAGCCGTTCGGCCCCGGAAAATAATGTCGCTCAAAGAGTTCCTCGCAGAGGAAGTGCGCCTCATCGACGCGGCGCTCGACCGTCTTTCGCCAGCTGAATCCGCGCATCCCGCCACCATTCACCGGGCCATGCGCTACAGTCTGTTCGCGGGCGGCAAACGGATTCGCCCCATCCTTTGCCGGCAAAGCGCGGCGGCGATTTCGGATGACGTGCCATCAGCGCGCGATGCCGGGTGTGCGCTTGAAATGATCCACACCTATTCGCTGATCCATGACGATCTGCCGGCTCTCGATAACGACGATTTCCGCCGGGGCAAGCCCACTTGCCACAAAGTATTCGGCGATGCGATGGCAATCCTTGCGGGCGATGCCCTGTTCACCCTTGCCATGCAGACTCTGGTGCGCATCGAGGGTCTGGATGCCGCGTCGCGAGTTCGATTGGTTGATGAACTGGCTTTCGCCAGCGGAACAGTGGATGGCATGATCGGCGGGCAGGTCACGGATATAGAAGGCGAGAGACAGACTCCGACTGCGGAATTGCTCGACAGCATTCACCGCGCCAAGACAGGCGCCCTGCTCCGCGCGAGCGTGCGTATGGGCGGGGTTTGTGCCGGAGGCGACGCGGCGCAGATCGAAGCGCTGTCGCAGTACGGCGAACAGGTGGGTCTGGCGTTTCAGATTGTGGACGACATTCTCGATGTTGAGGAATCGTCCGAAGCGCTGGGCAAGACGGCGGGCAAAGATGCGGCGCAGGGCAAAATCACATTCCCCGCGGTTTACGGCATCGATGCCTCCCGGCGCATGGCGCACGAGCAGTGCGCACAGGCGCACGATTCGCTCGAACGATTCGGAACCAGAGCACGGCGGCTGCACGAGATTGCCGACTTGATCGTGCATCGAAAATCCTAGCGGGATGTCTCAGCGATTCGGTTACCTGCAAATCCAAATTGCTTCCGAGCCGCGACCGCAAGGGAGTGGTTAGTGAGCCCGAAAAGCCGCGACAGACTCGACCGTGCCATTCTCGAGCGTGGCCTCGTCGAGACGCGCGAGAAAGCCCAGGCCCTCATCATGGCCGGTGAGGTTCTGGTCGACGGCCAGAAGGCAACCAAAGCCGGCCAACTGGTCTCGCCGGAAAACACGATCGAGATCCTGGCGAAACTGCGCTACGCGAGCCGAGGCGGCTTAAAGCTCGAAGGCGCGCTAGAGGCCTTTCATATCGATGTGCGCGGCCTGGTTGCCGCCGATTTCGGCGCCTCCACAGGGGGCTTTACCGACTGCCTGCTCCAGCACGGTGCGGCGCGCGTGCATGCCATCGACGTCGGATCCGGCCAGCTCGACTGGAAACTACGCAACGATCCGCGCGTCGTCGTCCACGAAGGCCTCAATGCCCGCTATCTCGAACCAGCCGACCTCGGTGAGCCCATTGATCTCGCGGTCTGCGATGTAAGCTTCATTTCGGCGACGCTGATCCTGCCCGCGATGGTGCGAGTATTAAAAGCTGAGCCGGGAGCGAGCATCGTGGTGCTGGTGAAGCCGCAATTCGAGGTCGGCAAGGGGCAGGTAGGTAAGGGCGGCATCGTACGCGACGCCGCCCAGCATGAAGCAGTGTGCGCAAAACTCCGGCCGCTGTCGAAGAACTCGGATTCGAAACGCAAATGATGGAAAGCCCGATCACCGGCGCGGAAGGCAATAAGGAGTTCCTGCTTTATGGCCACCGTTAACACAATCGGCAAGACCATCGGCATCTTCTCGAAACCGAACTCGAATCAGGCGGAGACGCTGGTGCCGGAATTGCTTCTATGGCTCGAACAGCGGGGGATTGCCGCGCGCCTCGATCGGGAAACGGCAGGCTACGCCGGCAGCGATCGGCGGGGGCTGGATCGCGCGGAGGTTCCCGAACATTGCGATCTCGCGGTCGTCCTGGGCGGCGATGGAACACTGCTGTCCGCCGCGCGCGCCGTCGGCAATCGGGCCATCCCGCTCCTTGCGGTGAATCTGGGCGGCCTCGGGTTCCTGACCTCCATCTCCATGCAGGATCTTTTCCCGGAGTTGGATCGCGCTCTCGGAGGCGATCATCAGCTCACCCGCCGGAAGATGCTGCACGTTTCGCTGAAGCGACAGAACCAGGTCATCGCCGAATATCAGGCGCTGAACGATGTCGTCATCGCAAAATCCACCATCGCGCGTATCGTCGATCTCGAAGCCTGGGCCGGGGACAGCTTCATTTGCGCTTACAAAGCGGATGGGCTGATCATCTCCACGCCCACCGGCTCGACCGCGTACTCGCTTTCCGCCGGCGGCCCGATCGTTTATCCCACGGTTGACGCTTTCTGCCTGACGCCCATTTGCCCACACACCCTCACGAACAGGCCGCTCATTGTGCCTTCCCGCATGCCGATCCGGATCGTCAGCCGCGCAATGCATGAGGACGCCTACCTCACGGTCGACGGCCAGGTCGGCAATCCCCTTGAGGGAGGCGACGTGGTGGAATGCGCCACCTCTGATTTCGATGTCCTGCTGATTCAGCCGCCGGACAAGACGTTCTTCGACGTTCTGCGCCAGAAGCTGAAGTGGGGCGAGCGCTGAAGTGGGCCAAGCGATAAACTAAGAACATCGCATGGCAGTTCAATCTCAAACGGCAGCGCCTGGCAAAGAAGAGACGGTTCCGATCAGCGTCTGGATCGGCCCTGTCATCGCCGCTTGGCTGATCCCCGGCGGCGGACACTTTCTGCTGAAGAGGACCGGCCGCGGAATCCTGATTTTCGCCTCCGTGACGTTGATGTTTCTCTTTGGAATGTTCATGCGCGGCATGATGTTCGCCCCCGAAAGCGGAGATATCCTCACCACGCTGATCAATTACGGCGGCTTCATTTGCGACATGGCGACCGGCGCTCTCTACTTCGCCGCGGCGATGTTTGGTTACGCAGCTCCGGATCTGCCGGGCGCGGGGCACGACTACGGCACCAAGTTCCTGGTTACAGCCGGCTTGCTCAACATACTGGCCATGGTGGATACTTTCGAGATCGCGAGCGGGAAGAAAGACTAATGCCGAAGATCAATCTTTCGCATTTCGAAGCCGCGTTTCTCTTCGCGCTTTTCACTTCGGTTGTGATGGGAATCACGTCGAAGAAGACCGATAACGAGCGCGTCCGCTATGGCGCTTACTGCTTTGGTTGCTTTATCTTCTTCCTGTTCAGCATCGGCTGGCTGATGAAGCTCGGCCACGGGTAGAACCCCCGGGTAAAACCAGGGTCACCAGACCCGTTCGATATAGTGGGATTAACCCATGAACAAGAACAGTTTTGGCGCTGCTTCCACGCTTCAAGTGGCAGGCACGGACTACCGTTTTTTCCGCCTGGCCGCACTTGATGAAAAAGGCGTTGCCGACGTTTCCCGGCTGCCTTTCTCGCATCGGATTCTGCTGGAAAACCTGTTGCGTAACGAAGATGGCCGCAAGGTGAAGGCGTCGGACATCGAATCCCTCGCGCATGGCGTCATCGGCGCGAACGCCAAAGAGATTTCGTTCATGCCCGCGCGCGTGCTGCTGCAGGATTTCACCGGCGTGCCCTGCGTGGTCGATCTCGCCGCCATGCGCGATGCTCTCGCGGCCATGGGCGCGGATCCGTCGAAGGCCAATCCGCTGATGCCCGCCGACCTCGTGATCGATCACTCCGTGCAGGTGGATGAATACGGCACGAAGGATTCCTTCAACGTCAACGCGCTGCTCGAATTCCAGCGCAATCGCGAACGCTACATGCTGCTGCGCTGGGGCCAGACGGCGTTCCGCAATTTCCGCGTGGTGCCGCCCGATACCGGTATCGTGCACCAGGTGAATCTGGAATATCTCGCCCCGGTTGTGTTCCGCGCCCAGGCTGCAGACGGTTCGTGGACCGCTTATCCCGATACGCTGGTCGGCACCGATTCGCACACCACGATGATCAACGGGCTGGGCGTGCTCGGTTGGGGCGTCGGCGGAATTGAAGCCGAAGCCTGCATGCTCGGCCAGCCGGTTTCGATGCTGCTGCCCGCTGTGGTCGGTTTCAAGCTCATCGGCAAACTGCCGGAAGGCTGCACCGCGACCGATCTCGTTCTCACCGTCACGCAGATGCTGCGCAAGAAGGGCGTGGTCGGTAAGTTCGTCGAATTCTATGGCGCCGGTTTGAGCGCGCTGAGCGTTGCGGACCGCGCCACCATCGCCAACATGGCGCCGGAGTACGGCGCCACCATGGGCTTCTTCCCGGTGGATGACGGCACGCTGCAGTACCTCCGCACTTCAAACCGCGATGCGCATACGATCGAGCTCGTCGAGACATATTCGAAGGAGCAGATGCTGTTCCGCACCGATGACACGAAGGATCCCGTGTTCTCCGACACGCTGGAACTCGATCTTGCCATCGGTCGTGCCGTCGATGGCTGGCCCCAAGCGCCCGCAGGATCGGCTCGACCCTTCCCGAAGTGCGGAAGAATTTCCGCGATGCTTTCAAAGACGCATCCACGAAGAAGTCGAAGCTCGAAATTCACGGCGAGAGCTGCGAAATGGAGAGCGGCGCGGTGGTGATCGCGGCCATCACCAGCTGCACGAACACCTCGAATCCTTCGGTGATGATCGGCGCGGGATTGCTGGCGAAGAAAGCCGTCGCGAAAGGGCTCAAGTCGAAGCCGTGGGTGAAGACGAGTCTCGCGCCGGGCTCGAAAGTGGTCACCGAGTACCTCGACAAAGCCGGGCTGACACCTTATCTCGAAGCGCTGAATTTCAATCTCGTCGGGTATGGCTGCACCACCTGTATCGGAAACAGCGGGCCGCTTCCCGACGCCGTCTCAGACGCGGTGAAGAATGACGACCTGGTCGTCGCCGCCGTTCTCAGCGGCAATCGCAATTTCGAAGGGCGCATCAATCCGCAGGTGAAGGCGAACTATCTGGCTTCGCCGCCGCTGGTGGTCGCCTACGCGCTTGCCGGACGCGTCGATTTCGATATGGCGAAGGATTCGCTCGGCAACGGAAGCGATGGCGCTCCGGTTTACCTCAAGGACATCTGGCCGACCCCGCAGGAGATCGATTCCACCATCGCCGCAACCGTCAATGCGGGGATGTTCGCCAAGGAATACGCGAAGGCTTTCGAAGGCGACAGCAACTGGCAGCAGCTTCCCGTGCCGACCGGCGGCACCTATCTCTGGGACGACGCCTCCACCTACATCAAGAAGCCGCCCTACTTCGACAACATGACCGATCCGAACGCTCCTATCGCCGATATCAAAGGGCTCCGCGTGCTGGCCCTGCTGGGCGATTCGATCACCACCGATCACATCTCGCCGGCCGGATCGATCGCGGTGAACAGCCCCGCCGGAAAGTATCTGATGTCACTCGGCGTCGCAGCCGAAGGATTTCAACTCCTACGGCGCACGGCGCGGGAATCACGAAGTGATGGTGCGCGGCACGCTGGCCAACGTTCGTTTGCGCAATCAGCTGGCGCCGGGCACCGAAGGTCCGTGGACCGTTCATCTGCCCGACGGCGAGCAGATGTTCATCTACGATGCGTCGGTGAAATACCAGCAGGAAGGCACGCCGCTGCTGATTCTGGCGGGCAAGGAATACGGCTCGGGATCGTCGCGCGATTGGGCGGCAAAGGGCGTCAAGCTGCTCGGCGTGACGGCCGTGATCGCGGAAAGCTTCGAGCGCATCCACCGGACCAACCTGGTGGGAATGGGCGTGCTGCCGCTTCAATACGTTCCGGGCCAGACCGCCGCTTCGCTCAAGCTTACCGGGAAAGAACTCTTCCACATCTCGGGCGTTAGGGAAGCGGTGGAATCCGGCGCGCGCGTTTCCGTGAAGGCCATTGCCGCCGATGGCACGGAAACCAGCTTCGAAGCCGTACCACGGGTTGATACCCCGCAGGAAGCCGAATATTTCCGCAACGGCGGGATTCTGCCTTTCGTGCTGCGCCAACTCGCAGCCGCTTGATGTTTACCGCCCGCGGCCGGTTTCTATACTCTCCGGCTGTGGGGTGATGCCAGGCTGCCGGCACAGCGCGGCATTGCCGCAAACTTGTTGTTCCGGTGTCCCGGCCCGGTTATGTGGGGCGGCCAATCCTGCCCGGCAATCCTCCCCGCGAACTGGCTTTTCAGCCAGTCCTGCCGCCTTTCAGGCGGCAGCGGCCACGATTGGCCGCACCACAAAAAAGCGGAATGAGAAATCGTCGCGACGCGCAAAGAAACAAAGATTTAGTAATACAGGCTGTGGAAATTTCTGCGGCACACACGGATCGATGATGACGCGAATGGTCGGAACCGCATCTTCACCGGAGCGATGAACGGCAACTGCGAACCTGCTCTAATTCCTACTTCATCAGCTTGTCGATAACCGCCGAGATGCCGGCGAGGGTGAAGCTGTCATTGCCGTTGTAATCATCGCGGATGGTTCCTAGTTTGTCGATGATGAACAGGTGCGGAAACTCCACTTTCGGATTCGCCGGCGTCACCTTCAGATAGGACATCATCACCTGGCCCGAATCGAACAGCATCGGCCAGGGGATCTTGCGCTCAGTCGCGAACTTTTCGACTGTTCCAAAGTTATCGGGAAGCGTCATGATCGACATGATCCCGATCTTGTCGCCGTAATTCGCCTTCACCTGCAACAGCACATCGGTCAGGTGCTGGCAGACCCCACACGTTGTCTGGATGAAGTCGACAAGAAGAACCTTGCCTCGATAATCCTGCGTGTCGTGCTGCTGAAAATGCGAATCCGACAGTGAAAATCCGGGCGCGCGGCGATTGGAGTATTCACCGGCGGCGAAGACAGTAAGAGCACAGCTCAATAGGATGACGGGAAGTTTCATAGGCCTTTCAGGGATTCATTGTACGGAGCGCGCGCGACGCCCTTTTCCGTAATGATAGCGGTCACATAGCGATTCGGCGTCACGTCGAACGCGGGATTTCGCACCTCAATTCCATCCGGCGCCATGCGGACGCCCTGCACGTGCGTAACCTCCGCGGCGCTGCGCTCTTCGATGGGGATGTGCGTGCCATCGGGCAGCGTCAGGTCGAGCGTCGAGGTCGGCGCCGCCACATAAAACGGAATGTTGTTTTCCTTCGCCAGCACCGCCACGCCGTACGTTCCGATCTTGTTTGCCACATCGCCATTGGCTGCGATCCGGTCGGCCCCGACGATCACGCAACCGATGCGGCCGGCATGCAGAAAATGGCCCGCCATGTTGTCGGTGATCACCGTGGCGCGAATGCCATCGCGCTGCAGTTCCCACGCTGTCAGGCGCGCTCCCTGCAGAAATGGGCGCGTCTCGTCGGCGAAGACGTCGATGTTCTTTCCGGCTTCGACAGCCGCGCGGACTACGCCGAGCGCCGTGCCGTATCCAGCCGTTGCAAGGGCTCCGGCGTTGCAATGCGTCAGCACCGTTCGGCCATCGGGAACGAGCGGCGCCCCATGCCGGCCGATCGCGCGGTTGATCTCGATATCTTCCTCGCGCACGAGCTTCGCTTCGGTGATCAGGCGGTCGCGGATCTGGTCCGCCGGCAGATGGCGGAGGGAGGCATAAAGCCTTCTCATCCGATCAATGGCCCAGAAAAGATTCACCGCCGTGGGCCGCGTGGAAGCGAGCTCGGCGCAAATCGTGTCGAACTCCCCGCCCTGCGCGAACACCCAGCGCCACTCCCATGGCGGCGGCCACACCGATCGCCGGCGCACCGCGAATGATCATGGTGCGAATCGCTTCGGCAACTTCTATATAAGTGCGGCAGGTGACGTAGATCTCTTCGGAGGGGAGACGCGTCTGGTCGATCATGACCACGCCGTCTGCGCTCCACTTAATGGTTTCAATCATGGCTTCGGATGAGTTCCTCCGGACAGAATCACGCTAAGGAACGGGAGCGCGTTGTAGGAAATGTGTGTGATCGCCGAGGCGCGCGTCGACCCGGATACGTGGCGCACCACTCCGAGCACGAAGCCGACGATCATAATCAGCACGCCGCTCTGCCAGATGAACGCGTTCTGCATGAGGTGCAATGCCCCGAATAACACGGACGTCACCAGGATGCCGGGCAGCACGCCGAAGGAGTCCACCAGCACGGGCTGCAGGAATCCGCGGAACAGCAGTTCTTCAATCACCGGGGCCGAGCGTCACGCCGAAGATCGCGATGCCGATCCGGCTCGCGGTATCGCTGAGCAGCTTGTCGAACGGCGTCTCGACATTCGGGGTGTTCAGAAGACTTCCGAGGACTACATTGACCACAGCGGCCAGCGCGATTCCGAGTATCGCGAGGTGCAGCGGGCGGAACGGCTGCTCCACCCACGCCAGCGATTCGAACAATGGCTTTCCATACCGCGCGAAAAGCAGCCACAAGGCCAGGAACACGATTGCGTATCCGATGAACTCGGCGATCAACAGCGGAAGCCCCAGTTCGGGGTTGGTGTGCAGATACAGACTGCCTGCTTCGACCAGGCGGCTTCCCGAGCCATACCGCCGGAATGAACAACGCAGCCACGAGGAGCACTTCCGCGAAGCCCCAGAACGGGCGTTCGCGCTCGGCAAGATAAAGTGGCGGACTCACGCGGTCTGCTCGATCCGCGTCTCGATCAGCGTCTTTTCGATTAACAACGCAGCGATGAGCGGAATCATGATTTCATGGTGCCCGGTAAGCGCATAGCCGCGGCCTCCCGACTGCGCGTGCGGGCGTTCGACCACGTTGACGCGCGGACGGTAGTGCTGCAGGAAATCGAGATTCACCGTAGTGAAGTTACGCAGTTCGTGGCCCAGATTGCGAACGCATGAGACGGCCTTCAGGAAAACCTCCGGCATGACGACTGCCGACCCCGCATTGATGTAGACGCCGCCATCGTTCAGCGCGGAGACCAGCGTGCAGAAAAGCCGGAAGTCGTGGTGCGTTGCGCTACCCAGCGTTGCCGCGTTCACCGCCGGATGCGTGTGCGGAGTGTCTGTTCCGATAGCCACATGCACAGTCACGGGCACGCGAGCACGCCAGGCTTGCAGCAGGAGACTCGATGACGCATGTGCATCCGGCGCCAACCGGTCGAGCGCGCGGCCGAGAGACTCGCCCAAGCCTGCGCCCGTCTCAAGCGCCGCGTTCCATTCGCGGCCCGTTTCTTCGGCCGCGCCGAAGCGCCCGTCGGGCAATACCGCTTCGACGTCTTCGCTGGTACTGCCCGCAAGCGCGATCTCAAAATCGTGGATCGAAGCCGAACCATTCATCGCGAAGGCGGTCGCACACCCGCGCTGCATCAAATCGATCAGCACCGGCGCGAGGCCACACTTGATCACGTGTCCACCCATGCCCCAGATAACCGGCTTCTGTTTTGCGCGAGCCTCCGCGATGGCGTCGACGACCGCCCGCAGCGTATCTCCCGCCAGAATCTTCGGCAGGCTCGCCAGCAGGCCGCTGACGCCCGCGCCAGGTTGATACACATGCGCGAAGTCGCCTGCTTCACCTTCCCGCCGCGGTCGGCGAGTGAGATGGTTTTCAATCCCGAAAGATCGATCGGGCCAATGCCGTAGTAATTGCTCACAGAAGGGGGAAGTCCCAGTATAGTTTCCGCGCCATCACGCGTTTGCCACAGGCACGATTTTCGACCGCCGCATTTTGCGATCGCGCGTGACCAGCGGAACGCGGTGCACCACGCTGGTCGCAGCGATCAGTTCATCCGCCGGATCGCTGGCGAAATCGAGCCTGGTGGACTGCCTGCAGACCGCCTGGTCAAGCGGCCAGACGTGAACACGAGCGAAGATCCGGCTGAATTCGGCGGATTCTGTATCGATGGAAATACGGCCCAGCTGCGCAAGCTTAGCCACTTCCCAAAGAACGATCGCCGAAATGCCCCACGGATCTCTCGCCAGTAAGCTGCGTTCGGCGGGCGTCAGAGAACCTTCGAGCGCAAACAGGAGAATGTGAGTGTCAGGATTCAGCATTCCACTTGATTCCGGTGGAGAAAATATCGCCCTTCACCTGGACCTTGCCCTTCATGCTGCCGATCAGGTCCGCGCAACCGGACTCGATCGGGATCAGGCGCGCGACGGGCTTCCCGTGTTTCGTGATTACGATACCGTCGGGATCGAGATGATCGAGGAGCGAAAGGCATTGCTCTTTGAACTTCGATGCGTTGAGCTGTTCCACATTCTTATCATACCAGTCAATATTATCGACCGGTCAATAATATTGACTATGCCGCTTTCCCGGGCAGCAACAGCTTGCGCAACGCCTCGCCGGTGAAGCTCTTGCGCGACCGCATCACCTGCTCCGGAGTGCCCGCCGCAACCAGGCGTCCCGCCGTCTTCACCGCCATCCGGACCCAGGTCGATCACCCAGTCCGCGCACTTGATCACATCGAGATTGTGCTCGATCACCACCACAGTATTGCCAAGATCCACCAGCCGCTGCAGCACTTCGAGCAGCTTGCGCACGTCTTCGAAGTGCAGGCCGGTGGTGGGCTCATCCAGCACGTAAAACGTGCGCCCGGTCTGCCGCTTGCTCAACTCTTTCGCAAGCTTGATGCGCTGCGCTTCACCGCCCGAAAGCGTTGTGGAAGATTGCCCGAGATGCACGTAACCCAGCCCGACATCGAGCAGCGTCTGCAGTTTCGGCCGGATCTGCGGATTCGTCTCCAGCACCGGCAGAGCCTCTTCCACCGTGAGACCGAGCAGGTCCGCGATCGAGTAACCCTTGTACTTCACCTGCAGCGTCTCGTAGTTGTAGCGCTTCGCCCGGCAGACGTCGCAGGTCACATAGACATCCGGCAGGAAGTTCATTTCGATGCGCTTCAGGCCATCGCCCTGGCAGGCTTCGCAGCGGCCGCCCTTCACGTTGAAGCTGAACCGCCCGGGCTTGTAACCGCGCTCCCGCGATTCCGGAAGCATGGCGTAGAAGTCGCGAATCGGTGCGAACAGTCCCGTGTAGGTCGCCGGATTCGAACGCGGCGTGCGGCCGATCGGCGACTGATCGATGCGAATCACTTTGTCGATGTTCGCGATCCCCGAGATCTCGCCGTGCGACCCAGGCGCTTCGTGCGAACCATAGATTTCGTGCGCGAGCGCGCGGTACAGAATGTCGTTCACCAGAGTCGATTTACCGCTGCCCGAAACGCCCGTCACGACGATGAGCCGCCCCAGCGGGAATTCGATATCGATGCCCTTCAGGTTGTGCTCGCGGGCATCTTGGATGCGAATGGATTCGCCGCTGCCCGCGCGGCGTTTCGGCGGAATCGGAATCGAAAGGGTGCCGGCAAGATACCGGCCCGTCAGCGATTCCGCGCTGGCGCGGATCGCATCCGGAGTGCCGCTCGCAACCAGTTCGCCGCCGAGCCGCCCCGCTCCCGGGCCAAGATCGATCACGTAATCGGCGCGCTCGATCGTCTCGGCATCATGTTCCACAACGAGCACGGTGTTGCCCATGTCGCGCAACGCGGTCAGGGTATCGAGCAGGCGATTGTTATCGCGCGGATGCAGCCCGATCGAAGGCTCATCGAGCACATAAAGCACGCCGCGCAGCTTCGAGCCGATCTGCGTCGCGAGCCGAATACGCTGCGCTTCGCCGCCCGACAATGTCGATGCCGCCCGTTCCAGACTCAGATAATGCAGCCCGACCGACTGCAGGAATTCAAGACGCCGCCGGATCTCATCGATGACGCGGCCCGCGATCTTGTTCTCGCGATCCGTCAACTGCCAGGAGCGCGCCGTGATGAGCGCGCGCGACAGCGGCATGGCGGTGAATTCGGCGATCGAGATGTTCTTGACGCGCACCGCAAGACTCGCCGGCTGCAGACGCCGCCCGCCGCACGCCGGACAGGGAACCGGCGACATGTATTCCGTCAGCCACTCCTGATAATCGTCCGGCGCATCGCTGTAGATTTCCGTGAGCGTCAGCGATGATGCGGATGAGCAGCGCTTCGCGCGTTGCCACAGGAAGTTTCTCCCAGGGCAGTTTCAGTTTGGCGCGCAACGATTTCGCGGTCTCCTGCACCGCGCTCGTGACGCGGCTTGATCCCGCGCCCGGACCGAGAGCGCCTTCCAGCACGGGCTTCGTTGTGTCGACGATAATCTTGTCGGGATCGAACGCCCACGTGCTGCCGATGCCGGAGCATTCCTCGCACGCGCCATACGGGCTGTTAAACGAGAACGATCGCGGCTCCAGTTCCGGCACGCTCGCGCCGCATTCCACACAAGCGAGCTTTTGCGAATAGAGGCGCTCTTCCTTATCGACCACCGAGATCAGCACGATGCCGTTGGCAAGGCGCGTAGCCGTATCGATCGAGGCTTCGAGGCGCTTCTCGATTCCCGGCTTCACCAGCAGCCGGTCGACGATCACTTCGATCGTGTGATTGCGGCGTTTATCGAGCGAAATATCATCTTCGAGAGACCGTATCACGCCGTCGATGCGAGCCTTGGGAAATCCCTGGCGCGCCACTTTCTCCAGCTCCTTCTTGAACTCGCCCTTGCGCCCGCGAACGATCGGCGCCATCACGAGGATCCGGTCGTCGGGCCGCAGCGAAAGCACATGCTTCAGGATCTGCTCGGTGGTCTGGCGCGAGATCTCGTTGCCGCAAACCGGACAATGCGGTATGCCGATCGAAGAATACAGCAGCCGCAGGTAATCGTAGATCTCCGTGATGGTTCCGACCGTGCTGCGAGGGCTGCGTCCCGTGGTCTTCTGGTCGATCGAGATCGAAGGGCTCAAGCCATCGATCGAATCCACATCGGGACGTTCCATCTGGTCAAGGAACTGGCGCGCGAACGTGGACAGAGTCTCCACGTAACGGCGCTGGCCTTCCGCGTAAATCGTGTCGAAAGCGAGCGACGATTTGCCCGAGCCGCTCAGACCCGTGATGACGGTCAGCGTGTTGCGGGGAATGCGCACACTGATATTCTTCAGGTTGTGCTGGCGCGCGCCCGAGACTGTGATTTCTTCCAGCATGAATCAGAAATGGGTTAGAAACCGGGGAGGAAACCCCTTACCTCTAATGTACCGTTTGGTTAGATGCTGCTGAAGGCCGAAACGATTGACCGCGGGAAAAGATTGGACGCTCTGCTGCATGAGCGCCTGCCGGAATACAGCCGGTCGCGCCTGCAGAGCTGGATTCAGGATGGCCGGGTGCTGGTGAACGGCGTCGCGGGCAAGCCGGCTTTGGCGATCCGGGGTACCGAAGAAATCGCGGTGGATCCCGGCCATCTGGCGCCCCTGAAGGCCGAAGCGGAGGACATTCCGCTCTCCGTGCTCTACGAGGATGAGAGCGTCGTCGCGATCGACAAACCCGCCGGGATGGTGGTTCACATCGGCGCCGGGGTTCACAGCGGCACGGTCGTGAACGCGCTTCTGCACCATTTCCAGGCGCTTTCGAAGGTTGGCGGCGATTTGCGCCCGGGCATTGTGCATCGCCTCGATCGCTTCACCAGCGGTGTCCTGCTCGTCGCGAAAACGGATGCCGCGCACCGCGATATCGCGCTGCAGTTTTCATCGCGCAAGGTGGAGAAGGTCTACCTGGCGCTGGTCGAAGGGACGCTGACAGGCACCGGGCACATCGATAAACCGATTACGCGCGATCCGGCAAACCGCGTTCGCATGACGGCCAAAAGGCAAACCGGCCGCTCCGCCATCACGGATTGGAAGGTGCTCGCGCAATATCCGGGATTTCACCTTCCTCGAGATTCGCATCGGAACCGGGCGGACGCACCAGATTCGCGCCCACATGGCCGCGTTCGGACATCCGGTCGCGGGCGATCGGTTGTATGGCGCGAATGCGTCGGAGTGGAATCGCTTTTTCCTGCACGCCCATAGATTGGGATTCAGAAGCCCGGCGACCGGCGAGAAGGTGAAGGTGGAATCGCCTCTGCCGCCGGATCTTGTGGAATGGAAGCGGTTGCTAGCCGCTGGCTAGCTCGCCTGTCTGGTGTGGGAGACGTGAATAATCGGCGCCGGTTCGTTCCATATCCACGAATGGACCAACCCCGCAACAACCACCACAAACGCGCCGATCACGTTGTACCAGAGATACGCAATATGCGTGAAAAGCGAACACGCGACAATCGCAGCCTCGCCCACCAGCATGCCCCAGAATGCCGCCGAGCCCCGCACGCTCTTGAAAAAGAACGCGAGGATAAAAACTCCCAGCAGCAGCGGATAGAAGAACGATCCCACCTGGTTGATCGCTTCCACCAATGAACCGCGGTTCTTCGCATACTGCGCGAAAATCACGGCCCACGCGCCCCAGACGGCAGTCGAGAGCCGTGACACCATCAGATAATGGCGATCGTTCCCGTCGGGCTGCCAGAAGCGCCGGTAAAGATCCATCACGCTCACCGCCGCGAGCGAGTTCAGTTCACCGGAACTCGACGACATGGCCGCATTCAGAATCACAGCAATCACCAGCCCGATCACACCAGCCGGAAAATAGCGCGTAACGAACGAAAGAAAGATATAGTTCGTGTCGTTGAACCCGGCATGGCCCTGCGTCTTCTCGTAGAGCGCCACGCCGGACTTCCGCGCGCTCTCGATCCCGCGCTGCCCGGCGCGATAAGCCTCGGTCGCGGCCTGCAGATTCGCAGGGTCATCGCGTTTGCGCGCGGCGTTCAATGCCTCGGCCGCCTTCTCGCGCTTCTGCCAGGCGGCATCGAACTCGTTCTGCACCGCGGAATAGCCAGGCTGCGTCTGAATCGCCTTCATCGCCGTCTTTTCGAACAGCATCGGCGGCTGCGCGAAGAGGTAGAACACGAAAACCATCGCGCCCACGAACAGGATGAAAAACTGCATCGGCACCTTCGCCACGGCGTTGAACAGCATGCTGAGCTTGCTCTGCGCCACCGACTTCCCGGTCAGATAACGCTGCACCTGCGACTGGTCGCCGCCGAAATAGCCCAGCATCAGGAACGTGCCGCCCAGCAATCCGCTCCACAGGTTGTACCGGCTGTCCGGATCGAATTTCGTATCGATGGCGTTGAGCTTTCCCACCGCCCCCGCCAGATACACGGCATCGGTGAAACTCACGCCATGCGGCATAAGTGAGACGACTGTGATCAACGCCAGAATCAGGCCGGCGAAGATGATGGTCATCTGCAGCACGTCCGTCCACGTGACAGCGGGAATGCCGCCCATCGTCGTGTAGAGCACGCAGACGATGCCGATGATCAGCGCGGTGACGCGGTCGTTCCAGCCGAGAATCACGCTCATCACGATGGCCGGCGCATAGAGCGCAATTCCCACGGCCGCGCCGCGCTCGATCAGGAAAATGATTCCGGAAAGCGCGCGCGTCTTCGCATCGAACCGCCGCTCGAGATACTCGTACGCCGTGTAAACGCCCGCTTTATGGAAGATCGGCACGGCGGTTGCGCACAGGATCACCATCGCGATCGGCAGGCCGAAATAGAACTGCACAAAGCGCATCCCGTCGACGTACGCCTGGCCCGTAGTGGCGATGAACGTGATCGCGCTCGCCTGCGTCGCCATGATGGAGAGGCCCATCGCGTACCACGGCATGGTCTTGCCGGCGAGCAGATAGTGGCTTGTCGTCTTGCCGCCGCGGCCGCGCCAAAGCCCGAAGCTCGGGATCGCGATCATCGCCGCGACCATCACGAACCAGTCGAGTGTGGTCATGCGAAGTAACGCGTGAAGGCGTAGAACACGCCGATCAACACCGCCAGCCAGGCCAGCACGAAAATGTAAACGTTGCGCCACGTCCCGAGGACGGGCGGCGGCTCGGCGTCGTAGGCTTCCGGCGGCAGAGTGAATTTCATTGCCTCAAGTTTATGCGAGCAGATGCTCGCCGCGAAGCACAGTCACGGCCTGTCCCGACATGCGGACGCGGTCTCCCTGCAGCCCACCTTCACGACGCCGCCGCGCGCCGATGCCTGAAAACCCGTCATCTCGGTTTTCCCCAGCCGTGCACCCCAGAACGGCGCCAGAGCGGAATGCGCGGAGCCGGTCACCGGGTCTTCATCGATGCCCGATCCGGGCGCAAAGAAGCGCGAGATGAAATCGTAGCCCGCGGTCTGCGCCTGCGCAGTCGCAATGATTCCGCGCACCGGAAGTTCGCGCAGCAGATGATGGTTCGGCTTGAGCCCGCGCAGCGTAGCTTCGTCCGCTACTTCCACCAGGTAATCGAACTGATTGCGACCCACCCAGACCAGTTCCGCGCCCATCGCCGCGGCGAGTTGCGCCGGTGCCTCCGCAAGCTCGGCGTGTTTCGCCGGAAAATCCATCTCGATCCACTCGCCATTGCGTTTGCACGTCAGCAAACCGCTTTTGGTGTGAAAGCGCGCCTCCGCATCGAGCGCGAGGTGGCCGTCCTCCCAGAGCACGTGCGCGCTGGCGAGAGTGGCGTGTCCGCAGAGCGCGACTTCGATGGCGGGCGTAAGCCAGCGAAGCCGATAACCGCCATCTTCAGGGTGAAGAAATGCGGTTTCCGAAAGATTCATTTCGAGCGCAACATTGCGCATCCATGTTTCATCGGGTGGCCCGGGAAGAACGCATACGGCGGCGGGATTCCCGGCGAAAGGCTTCGAGGTGAAGGCGTCAACCTGGACAATTCGAACCGGCATCATTCCATCTCAACATACGCGCCCTCACGCGTAAACTGAAGTTATGTCCCTCACGATAGCCGGGCGGACGTTCCGCTCGCGGCTCATGATCGGCACCGGCAAGTACCGGAGCTTCCCCGAAATGGCGCGCTGCCACACGGCGTCGGGCGCCGAAGTAGTCACCGTCGCGGTGCGTCGCGTCAACCTGACAGACCGGTCCAAAGAATCGATGCTCGATTACATCGATCGCGAACGCATGTTCATTCTGCCCAATACCGCCGGCTGCTATACGGCCGACGATGCAATTCGCACCGCGCGCCTGGGCCGCGAAGTGGGCCTTTCGAATTGGGTAAAGCTCGAAGTGATCGGCGACGAGAAAACGCTGTTCCCGGATAACGCCGGTCTGGTCGAAGCCACGCGTGTGCTCGCGAAAGAAGGCTTCGTCGTGCTCCCCTATACCAACGACGACGTGGTGAACGCGCGGCGGCTGATCGATGCGGGCGCGGCGGCGGTGATGCCGCTGGCCGCGCCGATCGGCTCGGGTCTCGGAATCCAGAACGTGACCAATCTGCGCATCATGCGCGAGATGATCACGGAAGTCCCGCTGATTGTGGATGCGGGCGTGGGCACGGCCTCAGACGCCGCGATCGCCATGGAAATGGGCGCGGACGGCATCCTGATGAACACCGCGATCGCCGCCGCTGACGACGCCGAAAAGATGGCGCTGGCAATGAAGCTGGGCGTGGAAGCGGGCAGACTGGCGTTCGAAGCCGGGCGGATGGAGAAGAAGCTCTACGCGAGCGCGAGCAGCCCGCTGGCTGGGGTTGTAGGACGCAGTTGATTGAGTTGAGCTGATTGGTGGCGGGGGGGAGACTCGAACTCCCGACCTACGGATTATGAGACCGTCGCTCTAGCCAGCTGAGCTACCCCGCCCGATCTAAACGATTTTAACATTCGCGGCATGAGAGACTGAACACTGGCAGGCGCCGGATGGATAGCCGCTCGCGCAAGCGGGAGGAAAGTCCGGTCTCCACAGGGCAACGTGCCGGCTAACGGCCGGGGGGGATCTCTCAAAGGGGTCTTTACGGAAAGTGCCACAGAAAATATACCGCCGGTGATTGTCTGGAAACAGGCGCGCAGGTAAGGGTGAAATGGTGCGGTAAGAGCGCACCGCGGCCGGAGTAATCCGGCTGGCAGGGCAAACCCCACGCGGAGCAAGACCAAATAGGGGAGGAGGAGCGGCCCGCTCCGTTAAACTTCCGGGTAGGTCGCTAAGGTCCGGCCGCGAAAGCGGTCGGATAACGAGCCGTGCAGTAATGCCCGGCCCAGATGAATGGCTATCGCCCGCAAGGGTACAAAAACCGGCTTATAGTCCGCGCCTGCCAGATAAAAAACCGGCCGGGCTTTCACCCGGCCGGTTAACCTACTTTAGGTTCCTCAAGCTACTATCTGGGGCAGCCCTTCGCCTTGATTTCCTTCTCAGGCGCGGCTCCCAGACCGGTAACGTTAGGAGCAGGCGCTCCGCCCGGAATGAACCAGACTTCCACACGCTGGAATTGCGCGCGATCGCCGGTTGCACTCTGGCCGGTCCGTTCCTTAACGGAGGTATCCGCAAACGGCATCGGCGGATCGGTCTGATCAGTGCCGTCCGATTTCACCTGAACGCGGCTGAGATCGAGCGCCGGACAAATTCCCTTGCCCGCACTCAATACCGCGGCGGTGTTAATCACCCGTTGCGTGTCGAGCGTAGCCGGACGCTCGCCCATGTCGCGATGACCGATCAGAATCACCTTCGAATTCGGATCGGCTCGCAGCTTCGGCGTCAGCACTTCGATTAGATAACGCTTGGCTGCGTTATTCACACGCGAACTGTTACGCGGGAATACGATGTCGGTCCGCTGCGCCGGACGCGTGTACGTAACGGTCACGTTCGCGTTCGCGGTGGCGGTCTGATTCCGCGAGTCGGTTTCGGTTGCGGTCAGGCGCACCACCTTCTGCTGCTGGCCCGCACCGTTGGCGTCGAAGCTCAGAGCTGGACGAATCGAAGGTAGTCCCGTTGATTGCTGCCTTCGCTCGCCGCGTAGCGCACCGGAGTTGCGGTGGCGCAATCGCCAACCCGCGCCTGCGCGTTGAGCGGAAGGCGGTCGCCGTAAGCGATAGTGGTGGGCGACACGGTGAACGTGATCGTCGGCGGTGTAATCGCCCGCACATTAACGTTCACAGGACCCGTCGAAGCGGTGGCCCCGCCAGCGGTGACCGTCACCCGAACAGCCAGGGCTCCGGAATTCGTCGTGTTGAGATTGAACGCCGGGCCGTTTCCGCCAGGAGCGTTCTGGTTATTAACCGACCACTGGTAGGTGGGTGATGCGCCGGCAGGCACACCGCTGGGGGCCACCGTCAACCGGACATTATCACCCGGGCAGACGTTCGCCTGTGCACCCTCAATCGCCCCAAGCGAGATGTTCACGGGCGGCGGCGGCGGCGGCGGCGGCGGAGGAGGCGGAGGCGGCGGTGGGACGTAAGGCGCGGGCGGCTCGTGGTATCCGAAACGGAATACGATGCCGGTCGTGAACGCCAGAGAGCTCTCG
>CAWEKQ010000026.1:0-16392 GCA_963809655.1 Terriglobia bacterium
TAGAACACCTGCCGACCCTGCTTGCCAATCACATGATCGGGAACGCGACGGTCGCGCAATTCCGGGTTCTCGCGGAGAGCGACGAAGTAGCCTATATCTTCCCCGCCGACCCCGCGCTGATCAGCGGCAACGAATTGATGCCCTGCGCAGGTATGCTCACCATGGGCGGAACGATCGGGCAATACGCCAACGTTGTTCACGGCTGGGATATGGAAGGAAACATTGCTCGCCTCGGATACTTCTTCGGAACGCTGACGCCGAAGGTTCCCGCTTCCACCGTTCAGTCCGAGATCCTGCGGGCGCTGAATGCGTGGTCGGCGGTGACCAACGTCGCGTTCAGCCCCGCGGCCGGCACCACGGCCGTGCGGACGATTATGATCGAATTCGCCAAGTGGTGCGCACGGCGATGCGTATCCGTTTGACAGCGCCGGCGAGGTTCTCGCACACACCTTCTACCCGGTGCCGCTGAATTCGGAATCGCTCGCGGGCGATATGCACTTCAACGAATCGGTCAACTGGCACTCCGGCAGTGACATCGACATCTACAGTGTGGCCCTGCATGAGCTCGGTCACGCGCTCGGACTGGCACATACCGATACGCCGGGCGATGTGATGTATCCGTATTACCGCCGCGGCATGCAACTCTCGGCGCACGACATAGGCGCGGTGCAGGCTCTCTACGGCGCGCCCGGAGGGGCTCCCACTCCGGCAGGGGGGATCACGAGCGCACCGGCGCCCGCCGCGCCTACCAGGACACGCCGACCCACGCGACCGCTCCGGTGAGCCTCACGCTGAACGCGATCGCGTCTCCCGGGACGGGCGCGCAGGTTTCGATTTCGGGAACGGTTACGGGTGGCACGGCTCCGCTGAGCGTCTCCTGGCAGACCGATCATGGATACGGCGGCAACGCGACGGTGTCCGCGAATGGCACCTGGATCGCAACGGGCATCACGCTCGCCGTGGGCGCCAACACCGTTACCGCGACGGTATTCGATTCGGCAAACAAGACAGCTTCGGCGTCGGCGACGGTGACCCGGCAGCAGGCATCGACGACGGCGCCGAGCGCTGATCCGATGTCGATCCACATCACGTCGCCTTCTGCCGCGGTGCTTACTCAGACAAGCACTACGATTTCGCTGAGCGGAACCGCTTCGGGAGGCAGCGGGGTTACGAAAGTAACGTGGCAGACGTCGGGTGGCGCGAGCGGCACGGCGACGGGTGTGGGACCGTGGATTGCATCGAACATTCCGCTGCTGGTGGGCACGAACACCATCATCGTCAAGGCGTTCGATACCGGTCCCGACAGCGCATGGGCTTCGATTGTGGTTGTACGGCACTAAGCGTTAGCTCGCAGTTCTTCCTACGTCTCGCCATCAGTAGAGATGGCGTAACCCAGTGCGCGCGCGCAGTTAGCGGCCTTTTGCTGCTCTGCCAATTTCTCGCGGAAGTTCTTTTCCTGTAAGTCGAGGTGCGCCTTGTAGCCGGCGGGATCGATGAAAGGGTTCGGGCCGTTCGCGCCCACCTTTGCCATCTGCTCGTACTTCTCGTGCATGTTGTAGAAGCGCGCATGCGACCCGAGAAACACATCGCACGGCAGCGAGCGGAGGGTCTTGAAGCCTCGCACGTAATCGTCGGCGATCTGCGGATAGTCTTTGTTGCCGACGAGTACGTAGCCGGGGTTCACTCCGATGCTGCCGAGGATCACCACGTTGTAGGTCTTGCCGCCGTCCTGAACCTTCATCGTCCAGGTGGTGCAGCCTTTGGTGTGGCCGGGAGTGAGGTGCGCGACGAGCGTTGTGCCGCCGAGTTCGACTTTATCGCCATCGTGAAGCACGCGGTCGATGGGGTGCGGCTTGCCGCCGGGCGTCATGCGCGTGATCGCGGGGATGTCCTGCTCCATCACCATGACCTGCGCGCCGGTGAGTTCCTTGACGCGGGCGTCGCCATCCATGTGGTCTCCGTGGGCGTGGCTGCCGAGGAGGATTTTGGTGTCGGTGAACTTGAAGCCGAGTTTTTCGACGGAATCGCGGATCTCGGGGACGGTGTCGTCGAAATCGCTGTTGATGAGGATGTTGCCTTGGGGCGTGGTGATGAGGAAAGAGCCGAGATCGTCGGTGCCGACGTAATAGAGGTTGCCCATGATCTTGAACGCCGGCCACGGTTTGTTGAAGGCGGTGTGGTCCTGGGCGAGCAGCGGCAACGTCGGCATCAGGATTGCCAACGACAGGCACGAAAGCAGGGTCCGGATTTGCATGACGGCGAACAGTGTATCACCTTCCCGGCGCGGCCGCTGAAATATTAATTTCGTCGGCTAAAGCACATCATATGGAAATTTCTGTTGACGGGACCCAACATGTTGGGGCAACATTGCAAATGCGGTACAACGCAGGAGAGCCAAAACATGGGCCAGTCAACAGCAGCAGCCAGTGCGACAATAAAAGAGTTGCAGGTCGAACATCCTTCCCCCGAAATACGCCGGAGTGGAATTCCCGAAGTACTTCACCGCTCGTCTGGAGGCCGGCAAGACCCCCTATGACGAAGTGCAGTGGGAGACGCGGAATGCCACGATCGGCAACGATAAAGGCTCGGTAATCTTCGAGCAGCGCGATATCGAGGTGCCGGCGGACTGGTCGCAGACCGCCACGAATATCGTCGCGAGCAAATATTTCCACGGCAAACTGGGCTCGCCCGAGCGGGAGCGCAGCGTGGCGGAACTGGTGCATCGCGTGGTCGACAGCATCGCGGACTGGGGTCTGGCGGGCGGCTACTTTGCGACGCCGCTGGATGGCGAGAATTTCCGCAACGAACTGGCGCATCTGATGCTGCACCAGAAAGCCGCGTTCAATTCGCCGGTGTGGTTCAACGTGGGCGTGAAGGAATCGCGCGGGTATGGCTGGTTCTACGATGCCGAGGAAGATTTCGTCCGCAAGATGACGAATGAAGCGAAGCCGCAGTGCTCGGCGTGCTTCATCGTTTCGGTGAAGGATTCGCTCGAGTCGATTCTGGATCTGGCGAAGACCGAGGGCATGCTGTTCAAGTGGGGATCGGGCACGGGCTCGAATCTTTCGGCGCTGCGCGAGGAGGATGCGATTCTCTCGGGCGGCGGGCGCGCGAGCGGACCGCTCTCCTTCATGAAGGGCTTCGATGCGTTCGCGGGCGTGATCAAATCCGGCGGCAAGACGCGGCGGGCGGCGAAGATGGTGATCCTTAATGTGGATCATCCGGATATTTCGCGGTTTGTGTGGTGCAAGGCGAAGGAAGAGAAGAAGGCCCACACGCTGATCGAGGCGGGTTACGATTCTTCGCTCGATGGCGATGCCTACAGCTCGATCTTCTTCCAGAACGCGAACAATTCGGTGCGCGCGACGGATGAGTTCATGGAAGCGGTGGTGGAGGATCGGGACTTCTGGACGAAGTCGGTGCATACGGGCGAGAAGAAGGACCGGTATCGGGCGCGCGATCTGATGAAGGAGATCGCGGAGGCCACGTGGCAGTGCGGCGATCCGGGCATGCAGTTCGATACGACGATCAATCGCTGGCATCCGTGCAAGAACACGTCGCGCATCAATGCTTCGAATCCGTGCTCGGAGTACATGTTCCTCGACGATTCGGCGTGCAATCTGTCGTCGCTGAATCTGATGAAGTTCGTGGGGCCGAACGGGCAGTTCGATGTGGAAGCGTTCCGGCACGCGACCGATACGCTGATCATGGCGCAGGAGATTCTGGTGGACAACGCGGCGTATCCGACGGAAATGATCGCGAAGAATTCGCACGACTACCGGCCGCTGGGTCTGGGATTCGCGAATCTGGGCGCGCTGCTGATGTCGTTCGGGATTCCTTATGACAGCGACCGCGGGCGCGATTATGCAGGCGCGATCAGCGCGGTGATGTGCGGCCAGGCTTATCTGACGAGCGCGCGGATTGCGGAATCGACCGGGCCGTTTCCGGGCTATACGAAGAACGAAGAGCCGTTTCTCGAAGTGATCCGGATGCACCGGGATGCGGTGCACGGGATCAACCATCGCAATATTCCGAGCGATCTGTTTGCGGGCGCGAAGAAGTGCTGGGAAGAAGCTTACGAGCTGGGGAAGAAGGCGGGCTATCGCAATGGCCAGATGACCGTGATCGCGCCGACGGGCACGATCGGGTTCATGATGGATTGCGATACGACCGGCATCGAGCCCGATCTGGCGCTGGTGAAGTACAAGAAGCTGGTGGGCGGCGGCGTGATCAAGATCGTGAACAACACGGTGCCGGCGGCGCTGGTGAAGCTGGGTTATTCACCGGAGCAGGTGGAGGCGATCGTGAGCCACATCGATTCGACGGGGACGATCGAAGGCGCGCCGGGGCTGAAGCCGGAGCATCTGGCGGTGTTCGATTGCAGCTTCCGTCCGCAGAACGGTTCGCGGTCGATCCACTACATGGGCCATCTGAAGATGATGGGCGCGGTGCAGCCGTTCGTTTCGGGCGCGATTTCGAAGACCATCAACATGCCGGAAGAGTGCTCGGTCGACGACGTGATGGACGCGTACATCGAGAGCTGGCGCATGGGCCTGAAGGCGGTGGCGATTTATCGCGACAACTCGAAGAAGGTCCAGCCGATGAGTACCGGCGCGGGCAAGACGGCGGAGAAGAAAGCGGCGGCGGCTTCGGCGGCGAAGGAAGTGGTGACCCAGGCGGTGGCGGAGAAGGTTGTTTACCGGCCGGTGCGGCGCAAGCTTCCGGATGAGCGGCAGTCGATCACGCATAAGTTTTCGATCGGCGGGCATGAAGGCTACATCACGGTGGGGATGTTTGACGATGGGACGCCGGGCGAGATCTTCGTCACGATGGCGAAGGAGGGGTCGACGATTTCGGGGCTGATGGACAGCTTCGCGACGTCGGTCAGTTATTGCCTGCAGTATGGCGTGCCGCTGAAGTTCCTGGTCGACAAGTTCGGGCATGTGCGGTTCGAGCCGAGCGGATGGACGGGGAATCAGCAGATTCCGTATGCGAAGTCGATTCCGGATTATATTTTCCGGTGGCTGGCGGCGAAGTTCCTCGGCGCGGAGTATACGGAAGCGAATAATGAGGCGGGCGAGACGACGGTGCTGCGGCCGACGGAGGTGAGTCCGCAGGAGACGCTGCCGTTTCCGGCGGTGGCGACGGATGCTCCGATGTGCGCGGAGTGCGGCGGGATGATGACTCGCAATGGGAGTTGCTATAAGTGCGAGAATTGCGGCGGGACCAGCGGGTGTAGTTAGCTTAGGGGCGGAAGATAACGGGGTCTTTCAGGGGGAGAGGCGACCGCGGTGCGGTCGCCTTTTTCATTTGTTGGCTATGGCGACCATTACTCTACACGTGGTTTCCGGGCCTTGCGAGGTAAATCGGTGAACGCTGCGGTAGATCGGCGAACGCTGCGCGACTTATCATCGGGCTCGGTTCACTCCGCTTTCGAGAGCCCTACAATCAAGGCAGTTCCTTCATTCGATCCTGCCAACGTCAAAATGAGGTAATGACCACGTGGATACACGACTGTTAACCGATCGGTTCCCGCGCTCGAATGAATACAATCCTCAATGGATGATTGCCAGCGCCAGCAGCGGCGCCAATGCCCTGTGGCTGACGGAGTGGTTGTCGACGGCTGTAGATCTACGCCGCGGAATGCGAGTGCTGGATTTGGGTTGCGGGCGAGCGATTTCTTCTATATTCCTGCAGCGCGAGTTTAATGTCGAAGTCTGGGCCACTGACTTGTGGTTCAGCGCTTCCGAAAATCTCCAGAGAATTCGCGATGCTGGCGCGGACGGAAGTGTTTATCCGATATACGCCGAAGCCCGGGCCCTCCCCTTCGCCAACGATTTCTTCGACGCCATCATTTCGATCGACTCTTTTCCCTACTACGGAACCGATGAGCATTACCTCAACTACCTCGCCCGCTTCGTCAAGCCGGAGGGTGTGATTGGAATCGCCGGAGCGGGCCTTATGCGTGAGTTTGAGAATGAGGTTCCAACCGCTCTTAAGGAGCGGTGGGAGCCAAACATGTCGTGCTTGCATTCGGCAGCCTGGTGGCGTCGGCACTGGGAGCGAACGGGAATTCTAAATGTCGATCTGGCCGATTCGATGCCCGACGGCTGGCAGCTATGGATTCAATGGCAAGAAGCAGTGGCGCCAGATAATCTCGTCGAGATGAATGCCGTCAAAGCTGATCGAGGCGACTATCTCGGATACGTGCGCGCAATTGGACGTCGCCGCGCGGACGTGAAGTTAGATGACCCAATCACGTCAATGTCCGTACCCCTGAATTACGTCTCGCAGCCGCTCCTTCGACGCAATTCCCACGCCTGAATCATGTCGAAGAAGGGTGGCATTATCGGGGTATCGGATCATGGCGGCTGGGCGGTGCTGGTTACGGTGGCGTGTGATGGGACGCTCCTCGACCGCCGCCGGGTGGAACTTGTGGGCGAGGGCCTGCCGAAAATTCCGCACCACAGCGAAGGCCAACGGCTCCCGCTCGATGAGGCTGTCGAGTTAGTTGAACGCGTCCGCGCGTCCGCGGAGAGGCACGCGGCGTTTGCGCTGGACGCTGTTGCGATTGCGGTGCCGAGTATCGCGGGCGTCGCCCTTCGCACGTGCCAACCGCTTCCACCCACTATTGCCGAACGAATCAAGGACTACCGTGCGCAGAACGTTGCCGACTGGGTGATGTACCGCAAGGCCCTGGCCTCCGCGGCCGAGGCACGCGATTGGGCCGTCCACTGGTACGACCCGAGGGGCGTATTCAGTGCAGCGCGTCAGGCGTTGGGAGTCGGTGACCTCGATGCTTATTTTTTTCAGGTGCGGAAGGCCGTCGGGCCGCCTTGGAATAAGGATCACAAGCTCGCGATGGGGGCGGCCATAGTCGCGGGGATCTCTGCTTTTAAGTAAGCATAGGCATGGAGAACATCACGCTGAGCGCGAACGACGGCCTCATTGAGCGGGCGCGCCAAACCGCTTGGGCGCAAAACAAGATGTTGAACCAGGCGTTTCGCGAATGGCTGGCGGAATACGTACGTGCCGGTTCCGATCGCGTGGCGGAAGATGAAGCGCTGATGAAACGCCTGTCGTACGTCAAGGCTGGCCGCGAATTCACTCGCCAGGAAATGAGTGAGCGGTAGAGCGGTCCGCGTTGGCTAGCGCAAACTCGCATTACCGTGGACCACTCCCTTGCGGCCGCGGCTCGAAAATTGAGGCATGGAGACCTGCGGACAGCCTTCGATCGATCCAGTTGTCGAAGTAGTATGCCCCGCCGTGTTTCGCAAAAGGTAAGTTTTGCAACGTCACCAGAACGCCAGTGAACGTTGGGCCTGGTACGTGCAAGTGTCTCGTGCCAATCAGGGCACCAGCTACTCCACGTGGATGCCGGAACCTGACGACAAATTTCTCCACCGAGAACGGTCTTTACCTGAATCTGTCACCGCGCCTCCGCTGGCGACACCAACACAGGTTCAGCACGCCATAGCCGATACCGGACTTCGACGCCGTCGGGCACATAAACAACAATTGGGAGGCGGCTGTTGTAGCGCAGCATAGCCTCACCGCCAAGGCTAATAAAGCGGTCAACCTGCGGGGCGTTCGGATCAGGAGCCATCATGGTCCCAGCCATGGGGCCGAGTTTGCGAAGGATGTAGCGATCATACCCCCATCCGGGAATGTTCTCGGTTTCGAGAGTCCCCCGAAAAAATAGCGGTTTTGCGCGTCCGTTCTGACCGTCTTGCCGACGATGATCTCGACCTTCAAGGCAGCCTCGTCTTTCTCCTGCGAAAGGCGGATGACATGGCGAGTCATTCCTTTTTCGGCGGGTGGAAATGCCCTCATGTTATCCGTAGTCTGCGCGATAGCGAAGGACGCAGTCGCCAGAAGTGCGATGGACAGAATCGCTTTCATGGGTTCTATTTCCATCAGACCATGCTTTCACCCCGGATTATTTCATGAGCAACGCCGACCGGACGCAGCGCCTTTATCCCGTCAGGCTCACCCTTCCCCGCATTCCCGCAGACGAAAGCCAGCAACAGATTCACCGCGCCGCAGCGGGGGCATTTCTCGATGACCACATCGAGCGGGGCTTCCATTTCTTCGCGGCACTTTCGTTGCAGACAATATCGATCTGATCGCCTCGCGCAACCGGAACAGGTAACCGCAGCACTCGGGGCCGCCGAAATCAGCGCGCGCGAGCATCGCCCTCGGTAGCCGATCTCGCTCCCCAAGGCAGGCCTCGTGAGCCTGGCGGTGTGCGTCGGCCACGTGGTAAGGGCTCAGCAGGGACAGCCTGCGTCTGCGCTCGTTCAGTCATCCGGTGTGAGCGGGTGGTCGAATTTCTCGGGCGCGGGACGACGGGCCACACACGGAAGAAGATTTTATTTCCGTCTTTTGTTCGCCATTCCTTCAGATGCTGCCTGAAACCATACAAATCCGATTTCGCGCTTGACAGCAATTCGGTTACTCTGATTCTCAATGCAGTGCGACGAGTGTTCCCGGTTGCTGGCGGTTCATGAGCGACTGAAAATGAATAGCGCTGCAGCCACACAACGACTTCAGAAGGGAGCGGAGCGGCGGATAACGCTGGTGGAGTATCGGAAGCTCGCGGCGGAGGCGAGTGACGCTCGCCTGGATGCGGAGCTGGCCAGGCTGGAATTGGAGCAGCACAAGCGGGTCCACTCCACTCCAAGGCGAATTGACCGCTAGCGGAACCCGCCAGACTGCCGTCGTGGGCCAGTGAATGCCATATCGACCGGCGGCATCTTCACCCACAGCGCATTGGCCTTCGCGCCCTGCGAAGGCCTGCGGTTAGCCCTTGGCTTGAAATCTGCGCTTTTGACGCTTTGAACAGTGTCTGACCGCGTTGTTCATGCGGATCGCTTCGGTCTCGCCGGGACTCTCGGTGGATAGGGACTTCATCTTCGGGGACTATACCGCCGACGCGCTTCTACCGTATACGCATCCAGGGACGCACTCTCTCGATGCTCGGCGGGGTCAAAAAATTAAGTCGGACGATTCGCGCTTGACGTCTATCTCAAGAGGCCAAATGAGAACTCGAACCCGCATTTGCCTGCTGGCGCTGGTTTCTCTGGAGGCGGCATTTTGCCAACAAGCCGGGAACACTGCGTCCGTAAGTACAGCCTCGAAGACAGAAGAAAAGGGTTTCGATTACTTGCTTGCTTACCTGAATATGGCTGGCACGAAGAAAGCCACAGCCTTCCAGCCATTAACGCAAAAGGAGCGGAGCCTGCTCTACGGGAAATCGTTGGTCAATCCAGTCTCGTACCTGAAAGGCAGGCTCTCCGCCGGTCAGAACCAGTGGAACGGCAAACCCGCTGAGTGGGGGCAAGGGGCGTCGGGGTACGGAAAGCGCTACGGCGACATCATGGGACAATACGCCATCCAGAAAACCACGATGTTCGGATTGGAAAGCCTGCTGCACGAGGATAATCGATACTTCGGCTCGGGGAAGAAAGGCTTCTGGCCTCGTACAGGCTACGCCCTGAAGAGTTCTATTCTGGCGCGACACGACAATGGAAAGCAGTACCCATCGGTTTCATTATTCACCGGCTACGCGAGCGGGGCTTTTCTCTCCCGAACCTGGCAGCCACCGAGCAGCAATACCGCCGGAGACGGGGCCGTCAGCTTCGGCATCAGCATGGGCTGGAGCATAGGCTTCACCGTGGTAAAGGAGTTTCTGCCGGATACCTGCTGCTGAAAGCCAAACGCATGGCCGTGACGAATACGGAATATGTCGCCTTTCAGAAAATCGCCAAAGCCGCGTAGAATGCCGTTTCCTACAGATTCTCGCTCACAGCCGGAATTCAAGACTACGATGGCTATTACAACAGCGAAAGAACTCTGGCTCTCCATGTTGAGCGAGTAAGCGCAGAACCCACAGATCAAAGAGGCGCTGGGTGCGCGTGAACTGGTCTCCTCCCAAATCACGAGCAGACTGGACGAATGTTTCAAACTCATCGGAGAGAAACCGGTCAAGGTCAATCAGAAGTTGCATGACGTATTCATCGAGGATTTTCGCCGGGAGCTCAACGAGATCCAGGGCCCGGTTGCCCGCAAACTCTTCGTCCTAGCCAAGGCCAGCCACCTGGCGCATTTGCAGGTAGCGAGCTACATGATGTTGCTCGCGGCGGCCGATACGCTGGGCCATCCCGGCGTCGGTGTGCTCCTCTCAAGCTGCCTGGCCGACAACTCGCGTTCATGGAAAAGACGAAGGAATTGATCCGCACGCAAATCGCGGAAAAAGTCTCCCACGCTTAGGAACGCGGAGATTACCCGGCTCATAGGCGGGCGTTTTGAGGTGCACGCCCGTTCGTTACCCTAGTCGTAGCGACTTCGCATTTGGCTTCGCAGCTCGCGGCTGGGCCAGGCAACGCAATGCCCTACGTGAATCTCATGCTCATCTGCCGGCACCTCGAACGGATTTTTCGGCATGCCGCCTGTGTTGCCGAACAGGCGGCAGCAGCGGCTCCGATGGGGAATTTCAAATAGAGATGTCGATACTTGATCTCCTCTTTCGGTTGGGCGCGGCGCTACTCATGAGTATGCTGTTCGATGGACTGCGTTGAATGCGCTCGCCTCCACGTGGTGGTCCCTTCCGCCCGGGATTCAGGTGACATCCCGAGATATGGCCGATCGCGTAGGCCATCGTGAGCACCGTGAGGCCGAAGGCAAACGATACTCCGAGGAGCCAGATGCCAACCTTGGGAAACGCGGCCGCACTGCCGCATTCGCCCAGTACGAGCCAAGCCGTCCCAATTCCACTATCGTTCGCTTCAAAATAATTGCCGCTTCAGAGCTTCCCGCCCATGAAGGAAATGATTAGTTGCCGCTCGGCGACATCTTGTCCCGTAAATTCACCAGATCTCTGCCGGCGGGCGGTACGGGAGCGGCGCCATCGCGGACAATTTGAACGGCACTCAGCGGTTTCCCGTAAAGCTCTTTGTTCATGTCGTCGTCGGTAGCAATCGACGCGCTTCCCAGCGCCGCTCCGGCAAATAGTCCTTTCGCCTGGGAATAGGCAAGGACGTCCACGTTGGGGTCATTGAATCCGACTGCTTTCGCGTCGGTGGGGCCTGCCACGGCAGACGCATCCGCTCCCAGTTTCAGTTTGCCCGAGAGGATCTTATCTGCGCCACGGGGCGTCATGACCAGCAGAACGTAGTCGGTGGAGGTGCTGCCCAATTGCACCCCCAGGCTGCCTGTATCCACGGTATACATGGCTGGAGCACTCCATTTGCCCTTCATCTGCGCGCCCGTACGACACGTGATCAGACCTCGTCCGTAAGTCACGCCGAGGCCAAGACCGACTTTCTTGACGCCGGGATACACCAGCACGCATACTGCTTTATCCACAACGTACTTCGGAATTGCCTGTTTATCGAGTATCGTTTTAAGGACGGCCGTCGATTCAACCACACGTTTCTCTGCCTTGCTCTCGGCAAACACGAATGGTGTCGTCACAAAAGACACTATCAGCAACAGAATCCTCGTCTTCATAAATCGCAATCTCCAATTTGGATCCCGCAGGAAGACGCCTTGGCATCCAGGTTCACCTGCCGCGGCGCGTTGATGCTCAAAAGCCTATCTGTCAATACGAGCGATGAGCGGCTCAGAGCACGGATGTATTTTTTGACGGACTCCTGCCTTCTCTCGCTGGAACGCGGCCGGTCCATCGCTGACGAAAGCATAATCCAGGTCCGACCAATCGAGTCATCAGGTTCCCGCGTCGCTGTCCTGGAAGATGAGGCGTGGCTGCGAAATTCGGCTACGGCCGTGCCGCCGCAGTGCAGACGGCTCTGATTATCGCTGCGAATCGCCTGAGTACTGGGAAGCGGGCTGTAGAATTTGCAGCCTTCCCAAATCTATCGAAATGTCCTGATATCGTTCCCCTTGTTGGTCACCGGCGGCTGCCCAAGACGATTCACCTCGCTGTGGACGTTCGAGACGATCTTTCTGACGGGCGGGAAGCCGCTTCTCCGGCGGCCGGCCGTCACACCGTGTCGTCTTAGTCCTCTGGTTCCTTCTGCGATTCGCGAACGTCCGCCAATCACTGGCCAGTAACCAGGAGTGCCGGCTTCCGAAGGGTTCGGGGTCGCCGGCACGTCCTCAGTGAAAGCGGATAATCGCGAGCTCGATTTCCGTTTTGTTCGTCAGATGCGCGCCGGACGGGAACCGATCCAGAACCTTATGGTTCCGTCAAAGTCAGTTCAATCAAACGCCTGCTCAATCAAGCCAGGCTGAACAAGTTCGCCTGACCACTTCACATTCTGTGCGGTTGCAGGATCGCTGACAAAGTCCCTTGTCGCCACTCGGTATTGATGGCGCTAGGGTTACGTCGTCCGCTTGAAAATCCCGCACCGCTGAAAATGACGTCTTGGCCCGCGACTTCAAAAAAAAAAACTTATGCGCCTTCCCGAACATTATGCCAGCAAGGGTTAATTCAGAAAACGAGCACATTTCTCGTGGCAGGGCCCGAAGGATCACAACCAAGGAGAAAACTCACATGAGTAAGAAGGTCAAGATGCATAGATCGTATGTTTTGTCAGGTGCGCTTCTGCTTGCCACCGGCGCAGCTGTCGCACAGGAAACTCCGAAATGGGAATTCGCGCCCGCGTTTGAGTACGTTCACACAGCGGCTCTCTATGGGGGGCAGGGTTACAACTGCGCCGGCGGCGGGGCCGGGACGCAGTACAACTTCAGCAGCATGATTGGCTTCGTCATAGACCTGAACGGTTGCAAAGCCTTCGGCCTCAGTAACGAATTCGGCGTAGGGAGCAAGGTCAACGCCACCCAGTTTTCCTATCTGTTCGGGCCGCGATTTACCTTCCGGCGCAGCCATATGTTCCAGCCCTTTGTGGACGTCACCTTCGGCGGCATACTCCTCGGTGTAAATTGCAACAACGGGAATCTGGGGAATGCCTGCGGCGCTCTTTCCGCCGTAAGCCTGCCTTCGGCGCTGCCTAAGGGTGGTCCAGTTGCGCCTACGCAGCTGCCTACGTTGCCATCAGGCGTGACGATCATCGTGCCACAGAATCCCAACGCGACGGGTGTTACCCAGAATTCCTTCGCGCTTACGGCGGGCGCCGGGTTTGACATCAAGTTCAGCAATCATGTCGCCTTGCGGCTTGTCCAGGCAGATTATCTCTACACCCATTTTGGAGATAGCTGCCAATTCGCCTATTGCGGCAACAACAATAGCCAGTGGCTAACTTTCGGCTGCTCAGTGGAATGGTTTTCGGCTGGGGATCCAAATAGACAAGGGCGCGACCAGGTATATTCGTGAAGCACTGCAACGCCTGGGCCAGCGGGAGTGTTCCTCTCCGTACTATTCGGCGCTGGCACATGAGCACACGCACTGGACGGCAGGTCTGAACGCTGCGACCGTCAATTAGGAAAGCGGTTCGGAGATTCAGCGTACGCCGCCGAAGAACTGATTGCGGAACTCGGGGCGGCGTTCGTTTGCGCGCACCTGGGGCTGCGCACGGAACCGCACGGAGATCACGCGCAATACATCCAATCGTGGCTGAAGGTTCTGCGGGCGAATATCGTTTTTTCGCTGGGCTGACAGTTCGGTCCACTCCCGAAGCCACCGCGATGAACTGAACGCGCCTCCATTTCGCCAGAAGGTGTGCCAGCCGGGCCGGGTGTGCATATGGGTCCGTAGAAGGTGGCCGGCTATCCGCGCGGGCCCGTGCTGCGAAACCTGAACAATTCGAACCCGCAAGGACAGCTCGCATGAAAAAACGGGATTTAGCTCATGCAATTTAGCCTCTTTAAAAAGGCCCGTAGCTTTATCAGAAAGATCTCCCAAGGCCGCGGCTCTCAGATTGCTTCTAACGGATTTCTTTATGGACCGTACCCAAATCCATCGCAGTATCGAGAACTTCGGAATAAACAGGACATTTCGGGACCTTGGACTGCGCGCGTTGAACCGCATTGTCTTCCTTAAAATCCTGAAGGGCGTCACGATCTCCAAACCCGATCCGGAATTTACACGGTGCCCGGACAATTATCGCGGTTTGTTTTCGAACGACCCATGTGATGAAATTCGCGGCAGATCCTTCTCAGAACGAGCTAACGGAAGAATTCACGCGAGATGCCCTGTTGAGGGGCGACGAATGTTATGGCTTTCTGGATGGCGAAAATACACTGGCGTCCTATGGATGGTATTCCAAACTGCCAAGCGCGATAGAGCCGCCGGAGTTTATCCTTCACTTTGACGATCGGTATATTTACATGTACAAGGGCTTTACTCATCCGAATCATCGCGGCATGCGGTTGCACGCGGCAGGAATGACCCGCGCCCTGCAGACATATCTGGGGCGCGGCTACAAAGGCATCGTGTCGTACGTGGATTGGAATAACTTCGGCTCGTTGAGGTCGTGTTTCCGCATGGGTTATACAGAGTTTGGAACGATTCTGGCAACCCGACCTTTCGGTTTTTTCCTTGTCTGGTCCAGTGCAGGTTGCGAGCCATACGGATTTCGGCTGGAATACGCGAAAGCGTGCGCTGCACCGCTCGCCGATTCGGAGATTGGGAAAAAGCAAAAACCAAGCCTCTCCGTCATAGACTAGTCCGGGCCGGATAAAGTGGCGGGCGCGGGCTCCGGGTTCGGGAAATCGGCCGGGCCGATGCAACCTTTACACCTTCAAAACAATCTAGAGGGCACGTTACAGCGTGCAGTAGCTGGGGTCAAATAGATCCGCTGAAAATTCTCCTGTTTCCGGTCTTCGCGGACCCGCGCACCATCCCCCCGCTCCAGCACGAATTTTAACCAGTACCTTCTTACTGGTCTTCTTAAGGAACTGTCAATAAATTAGTGGATCAACATCTGGGTAATAGCTCATAGTTCCAGTCGCCGTGAAACTTTTCTCTCCGGAGCTGGAGTTCCGTCATCTGCTGGTCGGAGATCCTGAGCCCCTTTCTCATAGATATTGGTGTCGATCTTGCTTTTTACAGTCAGGCCGGTCGTTGTGATGGCGGCGATGAGGTCGATGATGACCTGATGGCTGACGAGTGGCTTGCCATGCGAGTTCTGGCCGACGAAGAGAAGAGACGGTGTTCTATTTTGTTCCACTTGCTGGTGCCCGGCGGGAAGTGACTGACCGAGATTTCCAGTCCGATTTCATCGGCGAGTTGTTGCAGTTCCCATTTCCATAGCCGCATGGGTGCCATTGCTGCCGCCCAGCTTGAGCCGTGATCAACAGACGGGTCGCTTTCGGATAACTGCGGCTGCCCATCCAGCGCCACCACCGGCGTATGCTCTCTACGGCAAACTCCGCTGTGTCGTGATCCACACCCACACTGACCCACCCCGTGTTCCGGCCCAGGTCATAGACCCCATAGGGAGCCACCTTACCGTTCTCCGGCCGACGGATTTCGAAGTCATGAACCCGGACCTGCTCGGGCTGGCCCTGCGGCTGCCATTCGCGTCCCGGATTCCTGAAATCGCCCACCAGTTCCTTCTTTTTTGTATCTACGGAGATCACCGGCTCGCCTTGTTTCAAATAACGCTGTGCCTTGCGGTTGATGTATTCAAACTGCCGATTCCGGTCCGCATGCTGACTCCTCTTCCAGCTTTTTCTGGTCTTGGCCTGCAAACTGTAATCCATCTCGTGTAGCAACTCGGCCACGGTTTGATGACTGACTGCGTGACCCTCGCGCCGGAGTTCCTCGGCCAGCACCCGTACGCTCTTCTGCATGTCCATCGAAGCGGCGATTCCGGATCTCCGCGAGTCGCAGGATCCACCAGTCGGTCCAGGTCCGCACGCAGGCCGGGATCCTTGTCGACGGTTCGTTTTCGTCCTGACTCTTCCCGCCGAATCCGCGACTGCGCAAGGACAGGCTCACCCGATAACTCTTCGGCGCACCCCGAGTTCCATTCCTTCGGGAATCGCAACGCGAAACGCCTGTCGCCCGCGCAACCAGCGCAAACGCCTCCATATCCAATAGACGCGCTCTCCGCCGCCGCCACCAGACGCCGCATCCGCTCGTCCAGGAAGGAGTACAAAGAACGAAATCGCAGCCCAACGCTCTCGTAACTCACTATCCACAAGTATAAAACAAAACCATTCTCAAACTTGTTCTACTATTTCCTGCAAAATACCTCGAACTGAATGCTTCCCCGGCAGATTCGACCTGGATCGAAGTTCCGCCCACAAGCCAGGCGACACGTTCAGCGCGGGCCGCCCACCGAACTTTCGAGTTTCCGTATGGGCGAAATGACGGCATCGACGATTAGGTCCACGTCGGCCCCAGTAGTTTCATCAGAATCGACCGTTTACCGAAATATAAAGGATCTTGCGGCGTCATTAGCCCGGAGGCGACCGATGGGAACGGAGAAGCATGGACGATAGCATCTCGAGTCGTCTGCGCGG
>CAWEKQ010000027.1:0-76600 GCA_963809655.1 Terriglobia bacterium
CTGTAACCTACTCATTCGTAGGTATTGCTCTACTCGGAGTACGACTCCAAAGAGTACGCGTACCAGTACACACCGGGGTCGGCCGGTCCGGCGATCACCACGTCGGAGATCACGACCGATGCGTTGGGCTTCGCCGGCGCGCCGGGTGCGGCGTGCTCGTTCACGTCGCCGATTCAGCAGACGTCGTTCACGAACACCGACTGCGAAACCATCCTCTTCAACTACATGCTCGGGAACATGCGCCGTCGGGCTGGAGCGCAGCGACGACCGCAAAATTCCCCTCGCGCGGCGTCGCGCCGTCCAGCCCGTTCGGGGCCGTCTATCACTGAACGCCGGTCGTCGCGACTCCGCCTAGCGCGCTGCTTCGAGACGTACTCGTACCAAAACTTCATCAACGAGTACTCGGTCAACTACACGACGGGCCCCAACAACGCCGAGCCGCGCCACACCGTCCTCTACGTGGCCACGCTCGACGGCATCCTTCACGCCTTCGGCGTTGACTACAGCAGCGACAACTACACGTACAACGGGAGCAACAACGACGGGAACGCGGGTACGTCGGGAACGCAGAACGAGCTGGTCGTTCGTTCCGCCGGCCGTGCTGCCGAACTTGATGGGGTCCACCGGACCCTCCGCGAGCAATCACCTCGACGGTGCGCCGGTGGTGAAGGACGCCGTCTTTCAGCGCGCGAACGTGAGCGCCGCGTCCGACTGGCATACGTCGCTCGTGGCGGGGTTTGGTAAGGGTCAACCTGGCTACTACGCGCTCGACGTGACCGATCCCGCGCTCTGCAGGAGACTTCCTCCGGCAAGTGCTCGGTCGGATCTCAAGCCGCGTTCGCCCCCAACCACACCGGACCGAACACCGGAACGCCGGGATACATGAGCGCCGGCTTGCCGATGGGGCCCCACTTCCTGTGGCAGCTCACTTTCCAGAATCCGAAGACCGACCTCACCACGACGAACTACACGGCTCTCGAGCGGCCCCCAACGACAGCTCGGTGAATCTCTTCGCGGCGAACGGCGCGACGCCGGCCATCACCACGGTCTACATCCACGACCCGGACGACGGCGTGCTGCGTGAGATCGGCGTCGCCATTCTTCCCGGCGGCTCGGCCACCGCGCCGGCGGTGAGCTCTGCGACCGGATGCGCGCGCGCGACCAGGGTCACCGACGCAGCCCACCCGGCTACGATTTCGACACCAACTTCCTCGCGCGGCAATGGGGCAACACGTCGCAGCTCGCCGGTCGCGGGGCGTTCGCTGACGCTCGTGCGCCTCGACAACGGCGAAGTCCTCCGCACCTTCGTGCAACAGGCCGACTACTCCACGAGCTTCGCGCTGTACGGCGCGGCGAACAACACGTCGGCGGGCGGGACCGGCGGCGGCGCGACGAACGCTCACGGCTACGCGATCCAAGGGCGCGTGACGGAGGCCGACTTCGACTCGCCGATGAGCGGGACGCCGGTTCCGTACCCGTCCGACGTCGGCGCGATCGCGCAGAAGGTCTTCATCGGCGATCGGACGGCGTCATCTGGAGGTTGGACCTCAGCAGCCAGGTGCCGACGGAGTGGTTCGTCGAGCCGTTCATCGATTCGTTCAACGAGCAGGTCTACAAGGACGCGGGGCAGCCGGCCGCCGGCACGTGGGCGGCCCAGCGCCAGCCGATCTCGGGCTCGCCGAACGTGACGATCGGCCTCGACGGCCACCTCGTTCTCGACTTCGGTACGGGCGACACCAACAACATCGGCACGAGCTACATCCAGAACTACGTGTACTCGGTGTCCGAGAAATCCAACGCCACGACGAGCGTCGCCGGCACGCGACTCATCGGCTCGGTGAATTGGTACGACGCGCTCCCCAACACCACGGGTGGCGGCGAGATGATCACCGGCCCGGCCACGGTGTTCGACGGCGTCTACTATTTCGCGACGTACGCGCCCCCTGCCGGCGGCGGAAGCACGTGCGCGACGGGCTCTCCGCTATCTGTGGGAGTCGGATTCGTGAACCCCGCGGTCGGGGACGGGCTCCACGCCGTCGGCGGGAGGCTCGGCGGAGATGGTCACGACGACCGGCAACGTGCAGTTCATCCAGCAAGGGAGCGCGATGATCCCCGGCGTCGCGATCACGTCCTCCGCCGTGTGCGCGGCGGCCAGCACCGGGATTCCGACCCAGTCTCCGGAGGAACGTCGGTGAGTCTGTCGGACGCCGAACCGGCGTCGTACTGGATCACAAGGCCTTGGTCGAACTTCGCCGACCTCGGCAGGGACGACGGGCGGACGAACACGGGCGCTGCGGTGAAGACGGCGACGTACAACATCGGTCGCACGTCGTCCACACTTCGACGCTCGTCGAACTCCTGGGCCTCGATCGTGGAGTAAGCTGCGGCACCGTGAGATCGACATCTTTGCTGCTCGCCGTCGCGACGGTCGCGATCGCCGCGACGTGCACCGCAGCCTGCAAGAAGGACGACGTCGAGGAGCTCCCGACCACCGCAAGCACGGCGGCGCCGGCGGTGGGAGACGCGCAGGCTCCGCGCGATCACCTCGCGGACGGCGAGCTGCTCGAGAGCACGACGCGCGTGTTCGGGCTGGCGCTGCCGCGAGGGGTGACCATCGACTCCAACCTGCCGCCGCAAGTCATCGCCAGCGGAGAGCCGAAGGCGGCGGACGTCGCGAACTACCTGCGCTCGCGCGTCGCGATGGGCTCGGTGAAGGTCGGCGCCGCGAGCACGATGTTCGACCACGTGCAGGCGCCCACGAACCCTGGGCACGAGCTCAGCATCCGCGTCGCGCCGCGCCCGAACGGGACCGGGGTCATGATGACGATCCGCGACGTCACGCCGCCGGTGATCGATCCGAGCCTCACCGAAGAGCAGCGCTGGCGACAGGTGGGCATCTTGCCGGGCGGGAAGATCGCCGACCCCTCGCATCTGCACTAAGACCACCCACGATGAAGCGCGTGGCGTTCCTGGCGGCGACCTTGGTCGCATGCAGCTCGAACGCGCAGCCGACGCCGCCGCCCGCGGGCTCGTGCGGGTACGACGCGCTCGTGGCGCTCAGCGACTACGCGTCCAGCGGAGTCGGCGGCTTCAGCGTGCAAGGCAAGGGCTTCGTGTCGAACGGGATCGCCAGCCACGATCCTGCGCTCTCGGCGTCGAACGGTCGCGCGTTCCTCGTCCTCCGCGACGTGGGCCAGATCGTCGAGCTCGATCCGCATTGCGGCACGGCGACGAGCGCGCGCTTCGTGGCGAACGATCCCGGCGAGTCTGGAACGAGTAATCCGCAGGACGTCGCGGCGGCGGCCGACGGCTCGCTTTGGGTCCCCCGGTACGACGTGCCCTCGGTGATTCAGATCGGCGCCGACGGCGGGATCGCGCAGACCCTCTCCCTCGCCGACAAGACGTACGACCCCGACGGCAATCCGAACGCGAGCGCGATCGCGATCCTGCCTGTGAACGGCGTCGCCAAGGCGCTCGTGGCGCTCGAGGTCCTCGACGACTCGGCGCTGCCGCTCCCCGCGCCGTATCCGAGCTTCCCGTCGTTGATTCTCCAGATCGACGTCGCGTCGGGGGCGATCGAAGACGCGACGCCCCTTCAAGGTCGGAACCCGTTCGGTCTCTTCTTCGCGTACGCGGGCGCGCTCTGGATGGCCGAGCCCGGCGACTTCGCCAAGACGAACGAGCCGCTCGCGGGCATCGAACGGTTCGACCCGCAGACGCACACCTCGAAGCTGCTCGTGACGGAGATAGCGTTCGGCGCCAGCGTCGCGGAGGTCGCAGTGACGGCCGGGTGTGGCGCGGCCATCGTGGCAGACGCGACCTCGAAGAACGCGACGTCGCTGGTGACGTTCGACCCGGACGCCGGGACTGCGCTGACGACCGCGGCGAATCCGATCTTGTCGACGAGCGGCTACGACCTGCAAGCGATGCTGTGGGTCCACGAAGAGGCTGGCGACGTGCTGCTCGTCGGAGATCGGACCAAGCCTTCGGGTGGCGGACAGTACGCGGTGCACGCGTTCGATCGAAGCGGCGGGTGTGTCCTAACGAAACGCCCCGACGTGATCTCCCTCCCGCTCCAACCGATCGCCTTTCAGCCGGCGCTGTGAGCATCCCGCGCTAAGGTGCGCGCCCGACGATGACGCAGGCAACACCCGCGACGACCTCCGCGACCGCGCCCCCGAATGCTCCCTCCGACACCGCGCGCACCGCCGGGCGCGGAGGGCTCGCCGTACTCGGCGCGAAGGCGTTCTTCATCGTGACAGGGCTCGCGCAGACGACGATCTTGCCGCGCGTGATCGGCCTCGCGGGGTTCGGCGCGCTGTCGCGCGTGCTGGCCGTGGGGAACGTCGTGAACAACGTGATGATCACGAGCGCGACGCAAGGCGTGTCGCGCTTGGTGGCGCGCGCGCCGTCGCATCAGCCCGAAGCGCTGCGCATGGGGCTGCGCGTTCACGTCGTGATCGCGCTCGTGGTCGCGGCGCTGTTCGCGATCGCGGCGCCGGCGGTGGCGGCGTTCGAGCAAGCGACGTACATCGCGGTGCCGCTCGCGGTGATGGCGGGGGTGGTCGCGTGTTACGGCGTCTACGCGGCGTGGCGTCCCGCCCGAGGCAACGTTCGATCCAACAAACAGCCACCCGCCGCACCTATGAAAGTACGGAACTTACATCCGGAATTTTAAGTGGGAAAGTAGCTAGCGTTTCTCCTCGTAATAGCGCCACCTCAATACGATTCCACACCGTGTGCATATTGTGCAAGAATTCAGCCGCTTCCAACTTTCATGTATAAACAAGTGGATGCCACAAATGCAGGTTCTTCAGGAGCATGCACAACCAATGGCAGCGGTCGAGATTGCGAGTTGCCGGTACTCTCTGACGGTCGGGGCGCTCGCCCTGCTCAGCGCCATAATCATGGGCTTGCACTCTCCCCGGTGTTTGAGTGCACAGACGAACAATGTCACCTACACCTCGGTACAGGCACTGACCGGCAAAACCCTGTACTCCCAAACCTGTGCGAGTTGCCACGGGCCGAACACCGACGACGGAGAATTCGCGCCGCCGCTCAAAGGCGCGGTTTTCATGCAGAAATATGCCGGTAAGGCGGTCAATGAACTGATCAACTACATGACCAGAAGGATGCCGCCCGGGAGCCCGGGCAGTCTCGGCACATCCGCATACGTGGAGCTGGCAGCATTCATTCTGCAGCAGAATGGCGTACCGCCAGGTGCCGCGGATCTGCCGGCGGACGTAACTCAGCTTACCCGCCTGACGTTGCCGGGAGGCGCTGGGCCGGGCGGTCGAGGCGGACCGGGCCCAAGCGGCGGACTCGCGCCGGGCGTGAAGCTGCCGCCGCCGCCCACCAGTGCGAACCCGCTCGAAAAAATCACTGCTGTATCCGACGCGACGCTGCAGAATCCTCCCGCGGGTGACTGGCTCACATGGCGCCGCGGCTTCGACTATCAGGGATTCAGTCCCCTGAAACAGATCGCCAAGTCCAATGTGAATAACCTGCGTGTAGCCTGGACCTGGACACTGCCTCCGGGGGCCAATGAAGCGACCCTCTCGTCCACGATGGCGTTATGTTTGTCCATGGATTCGGCGACAGGGTCCAGGCGCTGGATGCTGCAACCGGCGATCTGCTTTGGCAGTATTCGCGCGAGTTGCCCGCGGGCGTCAACCCGAGCGTCAAACGCAATATCGCGATTTACGGCAACAAGGTTTACCTCGGCACCTCGGACGTTCACGTGGTCGCGCTCGACGTGAAGACGGGCAAGGTCGCCTGGGACCAGTCGCTGACGACCGATAAAGGTTTCAATCTCACTGGCGGACCCCTCGTCGCGAAGCGCAAAGTCATGATCGGCACCGGTGGGCGCACCGCAGGCGGGAATTACATTGTCGCGCTGGATGCGGAAACCGGAAAAGAAGCCTGGCGCTTCAAGACCATTGCGCAGCCTGGCGAGCCTGGCGGCGATACCTGGAACGATCACCCGCTGGCCGACCGCAATGGCGCGTCCGTGTGGGTTGCGGGCAGTTATGACACGCAATTGAACCTTACTTTCTGGGGTGTTGCGCAGACCTATGCTACCGGGGTGCTGGCAAACCCGAAGCCGGGTGCGAATAACGATGGTCTCTACACCGACTGCACCCTAGCCCTGAACCCCGATACGGGCAAACTCGTCTGGTATTACCAACATCTCCCGAACGATCTGTGGGACCTCGACTGGGTGTTCGAGCGGCAGATCGTGCGGATGCCGGTCAATGGAACCATGCGTCCAGTGATCATCACCGCGGGCAAGATGGCGATCTACGACGTGCTCGATGCGGAAACCGGTAAATGGATTTACTCGAAGGACCTGGGGCTGCAGAATGTTGTGACGTCCATTGATCCGGCGACAGGGAAAAAGAATATCGATCCCCGTTCGCTTCCCGGCGATGGAAAGGATCGCATCATTTGTCCGCATGCGGGCGGGGCGAAGAATTGGATCCCAGGTTCCTATAACCCGGGCACGAAGATCCTCTATGTTCCGCTCGTGGAATCCTGTATGGACCTGAATCCCGTAAGCGATGGCGGGCGTGGCAGCCTCTCAACTGGTGTCCGCTGGACGCTCCGCCCGCGCCCGGACTCCGATGGCAATTACGGACGGGTGCAGGCGATCAACATGTTGACTCGTGAAGTCGTCTGGACATCGCGACATCGTGCTCCGGAGTCCAGCGGCGCACTGGACACGGCCGGCGGGGTTGTTTTCAGCGGCTCAATCGATCGGTATTTCCGTGCGTATGACGATCAAACGGGCAAGGTGCTTTGGCACACACGCCTGAATGACGTGCCCAGCAATGCTCCGATCAGCTATTCCGTCAACGGCCGGCAGTACATCGCTATCGGCGTGGGCAACGGCGGACCGCAGTCCGTCACCTTCCCTGCGCTTGTACCCGAGATCCAGAATACGGATCACGTCGCGGCGATCTGGGTTTTCCAGACACCGTGATCCGCCGCGAAGCACCGAGCTATGGGCGGCACTCAAAGTTAGCGGCGTCTTCGGTGTTGCCCTGTCCTTTGTAATGTGCGTGCAGCGGGTAGGCGCAGAGCGGGCGGCTGCGGCCCGGGAAAGAGCGTCCCGTCGCGGTGAGGCTTTCCGGCGCGACTCCCTGCTCCACCCAACGCACCATCGCACTCAGCGCGTCGAATGAATCGAGCGTCTCAGGGCCGCCGGCGCAGTGACCCATGCCGGGGACGAGGTACAGGCGGCTCCAGGATTGAACTTTGTCGTCGCCGCCGTTGGCTTTGGTCATGCGCTCGTAGTAGTCGACGGTGTCGAGAGCGGAGAACCAGGGATCGCTGTCGCCGTGGTAAAAGAGCAGCTTGCCGCCGTGGCCGGAGAAGGCGTTGAGATTAGTCCATCGCGCCGTTGTTGAAATCGGTTCGGCCGGATCGTTGAGCACGCGTTCGACGGCGGCGTCGACGTTCATGCCGACGTCGGTGAAACCGGGCCCGACGGGACTCGACCCGCCACGCAGAAGACCGGGGATGCCCTGAGTGGAGGCGATTCCCGTGTCGAAGAAAAATCCCGGATAAACCTGGCGGCCTTTGGAATCCTTCGGCCCCGCGAAACCTTTCTCGAGGGCGGCGGCTTGCGCGGCGGAGATACAGCCCTCGGCCTTCGCGCCTTTGCAGACCAGCGTTTTCGGTTCGAAGTGGCAGGCTTTGGTGTTGAAGACCATGCGATCTTTGACGCCATCCAAGGCGTCGCACTGGTTGAGCAGACCCTCGATCACCGTTTTCCTGTCGCTCTCGGAAAGCGCATTGCTCGTGGCGGGCACGCCCTTGTCGTCTTTCGGCGCGATTTCGTTCAGCGCGGCGGCGACCCAGCGGTCGCCGAGGCCGGAATAGCTGGTGCGCATGGCAGGCGAGCCCGCGATGACTCCGTCGAACGAGGCGGGATAGCGCTCGGCCATCAGCATGGCTTCGCGGCCGCCGGTGGAGCATCCCGCGAAGTAGGAGTGGTCGGCGGGTTTGCCGTAATGCTGCGCGACGATGCGCTTCGCGATGTCGGCGACGCGCCCGATAGCGACGTATGCGAAATCGAGACTCGCCTGCTGATCCTGCTGGAAACTGGCGTCGAAGCCGCCCTTGCCCTCGTGGCCCGTATCGGTGCTTGCGACGGCGAAGCCGCGGGCGAGACCGGGGTCTGTCCCGGCAGTATTCGCGCCGAGCGGAAACTGCACCGAGCCGTTGAGCCCGCCGCCACCCTGCAGCAGAAAGCGTCCGTTCCAGTTCTGCGGCAGCGCAATGGCGAAGCCGATGCCGTAGGTCGCGCCGGCGGCACCGGTGCGCTGGTCGATCATTCCATCGATACGGCAGTACGCCGGGAGCTTCACGCCGGAAGCCGGTGCGCCTCGTCCAGGAGGCGGGGAGCCGGCGGGGATCCATTCCGTTTTCGTGACGGCAAGATTCACTCCCGGCACTTGGAGCTGCTTCAGCGCCGCGCATGCCGCGGCGTCGGGAGCCTGCGCGAAAGCGGTTCCGCAAAGCACAAGCAGAGCGGCGGCAATTTCTGTACTACGGTGTGTCATTCGTTACTCCTTGTAACTGCATAGTTGTACTCTGTTTCATCGAGTCGCGCGAACACGCGAAGTGTCGGGTTGAACATCCAGTTGAGAGCAAGGACAATGAATAGCAATGCTGCAAATCCTGTGGCGAGAACGAACCCGGATTCCGGGCCGCCCGTTCTATCGCCGATCGCGCCCATGGCGAGAGGCGCGAGTACTGCCGAGAGACAGGTGAAAAACAGAATTACACCGGCGCCCGCGCCATGTTCCGATTTCGGCAGGCAGCTGATGCCCTTGGAATTGATGGTCGGATAGATCACCGACATGAACAGGCCGGACAGCGGAAGCAAGTAGACGGCCCATGCGACGCCCCCGGTAACGCTGCCGGAAAAGCAAGCCAGGATCAGGGCGGAAAACACTGCGAGAACTCCTGTCCACTGGAAGCGATTCAGCATCCATGACCCGAGGAATCGGCCGGCAGCGCGCAGCAGGAAGAAGATCGAGATGCTGTAGGCGGCGAGCCACGCACCGCGCCCGTGATAGCCCGCGATCAGCGTGGGCATCCAGACGTAGACCGCGGATTCGACCGCCACGTAGAGGAATGCTCCGAGAGAGAAGGCCAGAACGTAGGGGTTCGCGATTACGGCCGTCGCGTTCGAGCGATGCACTTCGGTCCGTTTGACCACTGGATAGCATAGTAATGCCGCGGTAATAATCAGGAGCACGCACATCGTTCCGGCGATCACATAGAGCCATTGCCAGGAGAGACCGCGTATCAGCAGGCGCGCGAGAATGGCGGGGCCGAGAATCGATCCAACGCCGAAAAAGCCTTCGACCGTGTTCATGATCGATGTGTGCTCTTTCGTCGAGGTCACGATGTCGCCGATGAGCGCGAGGGCCGCAGTCTTGAAGATACCGATTGCCGCGCCCGAGAGAGCCATGAGCGCGCAGAAATACCAGAACGAATTGCCTGCGATGAACAGATAAGACGTGGCGGCGAAGATGGTGAGTCCGGCAATGATGGTGGGCTTGTGCCCGACACGGTCCGCAAGATGGCCGAGCAGGAAGCCGGCCAGCGCGATGCCGCTCATGGTCGCGTATTGAAACGATCCGGCGGCCGTCAGGCTGAGATGGAACGTTCTGATGATTTCGGGAATGATGATGCCGACCGAATCGGTCGTCATGGCGAACATCGTGAACATGACGAACGTCAGGGCTTTGATGGCGGTCAGGTTCTGGCGCGTCACAGCCCCACCTCAACCGGGACGCCGCGGGCAACAGTGAATTGTTGTTCTCCGCCCGGAGAGGAATGCGCAACTGTCGCCGACATTGTTTTCAGATCGACGCTCAGGCGCGCCCGGGCGGCGCCGGAGCGCCACTCAATCCGGATGGAATGATCGTCACAGGGCAGAAGGTGGAAATCGCCGGAGAATGCGGCGTGCGTATTGCGGAAACGGATCAAGTCGAAAAGAGAGCGCACGACCGGCCGTTGCAGCTGAGCGTTTAATTCGGCGGCCGTGTAGTAGTGGCGATTGATGTCGCGGCCGACGCCAGTGCGGCGCAGCAGGTCGAGATCGTTCGATCCGGCCAGCAGGCCGCCGTAATAGACCTGCGGCACGCCCGGCGCGAAGAACTGCAAAGCGCGCGCAATCAGGTATTCGTCATCGCGCGCGCCGAGGGCGTCGTAAAAAGTGCAATTGACCTGGTAGAGATCGAGATTGCTGGCCGCGGCGCCGGTTGCCTGGCGGCTCGCGCCCTGGCTGCGTTCGTGAATGGTTTCGACGAGGGCGTCGATCTGTTCGGACGGCAGCAGGCCGGATAGCTCGTCTTGCCTGTTTCGTGTGGCCCCGACATCGAGCACACCGATTCCATCGTGCGTATCGAGCACCGTGACGGCGTTGCGCGGGCTGATTTCGAGCCAGTGTTTGAGATGGCGGGCGTCGCGCCGGTAGAGCGTGTGCAGCACAAGCGGAGGCAGCGCGAAGTCATACACCCAGTCGGATTGCTTCGCGATTTCGATCTGATCCTGATAGTGTGCGTGGATTTCAACCAGCACTTCGATTCCGCGCGCATTGGCGTCGGCCCTGAGTTCCGCGATGAACTCAAACGTTTCGGGGGTCAGGAAGCAACTGGTGCCGGGCTTCTTGATGGCGTAGCCGGCGGCGTCCAGTCGGATGACGCGAATGCCTGCATCCTGAAACTGATCGAGAATCCGCGTCAGGTAATGCCTGCCTGCGGGATGACGAACATCGATGTCGACCTGCTCAGACGTGAAGGTGGTCCAGAGGAGATGCTCGGAGCCGTCGGCGAGACGCGTCTTTGTGAAGGGAAGGCCGGGGCGCGGGCGATAGATGCGGAGCAGATCGGACTCGCGCGCCCCGTTGGGGAAGACGCGGCCCAGCGTAAGAAACATTCCCGCGAAAGGAGATTCTTCGCCGCGCGCAGAGAAATCCAGAAACTGCGGCGAGCGCGCGGAGATGTGGTTCACGATGAGGTCGGCCATGATCTCCACGTGCTGGCTGAGAGCGCGCACGTCATCCCAGGAGCCGAGGCGTGGGTCGACCGTGGTGTGATCTATGGGATCGAAACCGGCGTCGGCACCATCGATCGGCCAGAAGAAGGGTAACAGGTGAACACCGCTGAAGAGCCCGGCGAACGGACCATCGAGAAGCTGCTGAAGTCCGCGCAATCCGCCGCCGGAGAAGCGATCGACGTAAGCGATCAACTGGATCTGATTCTTCATACCCGGTGCTCGATCTCTTCGAGCCGGACGTGCGGGGTTTCAGTCGAGGCGATGTTCACAAGGCAACCGCCTCTGCCAACGTCCACGCGGGAATAGCGCCGTGACGGCTGGCAACCAAGGCGCCCACGCGATTTGCGAAGGCCGCGATTTCCGCAGCAGGCCATTCAGCGATCAGCCCATGCATGAAGGCTGCTGCGAAGGCGTCGCCGGCTCCGACGGTGTCGGCAACATCGACGGCATGGCCCAGCGCCTCCACATATTCGCCGTGGGCGAGAATGGCACAGCCGCGTGCGCCGAGGGTGACGCATACGGCCTTCCAGCCGTACCGAGTGGCGCCCTCGTTGCAGAAAGCACGCGTGGAACGGGAGAGCCCCGTGAATTGTTGCACCAACGCGAGTTCTTCCTCGTTAAGTTTGACGACGTCGGCGTGATGGAGCAGCCGCGTCACCAGTGACTCGGACCAGCAATCCGGTCGAAGGTTAAGGTCGTAGAATCGCGCGGCCGCGGGGAACGCGTTCAAAAGACGGCACAGGTTGCTCTCGCCCGCCGGCGTCGACGCGAACAACGTTCCGTAATAGATCCAGTCCGGGGCATGGACGGCGAGCCGGGCGAGTTCGCGACCGGAAAGGCCGATGGCGTCGTAAGCGGCCGGACGTTCAATCGTGAAACGAGTTCGATCGCCGGGCCCCAGATAAACCCGCGCGGCGCCTGTTGGGAATCGCGTCGTTTTCTGCAGAAATTCGGTCGTGAGGCCGAGGGCCTGAATGGCTTCGAACGTTTCTTCGCCCAGGGAGTCGGTTCCCACCGCACTGATGAGCAGAGCATCGTGCCCCAGTCTGGAGGCGTGCGCGGCAAAGTTCAGGGGCGCGCCGCCGAGTCTTCTCGAACGATCGAATACGTCCCACAGCACTTCACCCAGAACGGCGACTGGCCGCCGGTGGCACCCAGCCTGTAAATACAGATCGCTCTCGCCTGATTGTTTCGCCGCCACCGCTAAGCAAGTATCTGGCGTCGGGACCCGGATGTCAATCTGTCTTCCGGGGGCCGCACGAATCGCGAACCACAAGGTGGAAGTTGAGAAGAATATCGCGGGCGGGCAGGTTGGGCTGGCGAAGCCTCTCCAGCATCGTGTTGATCGCAATTGCGCCCATCGCCGCGCAGGGCTGGTGGATGGTGGTGAGTGGCACAGAGAGCAGGCTGGCGTATTTCACATCGTCGATGCCGGCCATACGAATTTTCCCGGGTACGCTGACGCCGCAGTCGGTGAGTGTCTTCAGCAGACGCGCGGCGGTGAAATCGTTCGCGCAGACGATGCCGTCAGGTCGCAGACGGCGCAGCATTTCCTTCACGCATTTTTGGTCATCCGGCTCGATCCGGCACACGGCGGGTTCACGGACCAGCCGCGCGCCGGCAATCGCTTCACGATATCCGGCAATCCGCGCGTCCACGGTTGGCGCCGATCCGGGGCGGCCAATGAAGATCACGCGACGGCATCCGCGGCGAATGAGATGCGATGTGACTGCGTACCCGGCGCGGCGGTTGTCGATTCCTACAAGGTCGTAACGGCTGCGCTCGGGATACGGGACGAGGTCCCGGTCCAGAAGGACCAGAGCGATGCCCGCTTTGTCGAAAATCCCGGCGATGGTCTCGTTGAGTGCGTCCTTCCTCGGAGTCAATTCGAGCGGAGCGAAGAAGACGCCGGCCACCTTTCTTGCCACAAGCTGACGGCAGGCCTCCGCCGCTTGTTGTTCAATATTCGGCGCGTCTCCGAGAGAACTTCCCCAAAGCAAAACGTGCTGGCCCCCAAATTGGGCCTCCGCCATGCCCCGGCAAATGGGTTCGAAAATTTCCGTCCGGCCGAGCTCGGGAATCAGCAACCCGAACGTATAGCCATTTGCGCCGGCGTCCGCGCGCACGTAACTGCCGGAGCCCGCGCGTCTCTCGATAACGCCCGCCAGTTGCAGTTCACGTAGTGCGCGGTTGACGGTCGGGCGGGAAGCGCCGAACGTCTTTACCAGCTCCGATTCACTCGGCAGGCGCTGTCCCGGCCCATATTGGCCTGAAGATATTACCTGTGTAAGATGCCGCCGTACGGTCTCGTGCTTTGGAATCGCGACACTCACCACCTGATAATACAAGTTCAAACTACAGCCCGGCAATCGACTATCGTTGACATGGGAACTCCTCAGGGATATATTTCGGTGTGCGCGCAGAGGCTGGCGCGACCTATCTGTAAAGACAGCTTTCCATGCGAAATATTTTTCTCATCTCAATAGTTGCTTTGCTGGTTACCGCCGGGGCCGAAGGTCAGTTGGCCGATGAATTCAATCCGCCACGCGCAAACTGCTGTTTGATTAACAGTGTGCGGGGCCTTGCGGACCAGCTTCAGGACTGGAACCAGCTCGGCCGATATCATCAGGCCAACGAAGAACTGAAGAAACAGCCGGCTGAAGCGAAGCGCGTCGTGTTCATGGGGGACTCGATCACCGACTTCTGGAGGCTGGATCAGTACTTTCCCGGCAAGCCTTATGTGAATCGCGGAATCGGCGGGCAGACGACGCCGCAGATGCTGGTTCGCATGTACCCGGATGTGATCGACCTGAAACCCGCCGCAATGATCGTGCTGGCCGGCACCAACGACATTGCGCGCAATACAGGCCCTATGACGGCCGAGTTGATCGAAGAGAACATCATGGCCATGACGGAACTGGCGCAGCAGCATGGGATCAAAGTGGTTCTCTGCTCAGTATTGCCGGTCAGCGACTACCCGTTTCTGAAACAACAGAGTCCGGGCGGCGCGCGCCTGCTGCCGCGGGTCCGGGACGGGGTCCGATCGCGCGGGTCAAGATGACTGACGGGCATCCTGCCGCCGACATTCTGAAGTTGAACTCCTGGATGAAGGATTACGCCGCGCGCGTGAAGGCGATCTACGTGGATTACTTTACGCCACTTGCCGACGAAAAGGGATGGCTGAAGGACAGCATTTCCGACGATGGGCTGCATCCCAACGCGGAGGGGTACAAAATTATGACGCCGATCGCCGCTGCCGCGATCGAGAGATCGCTTCGGTAAGCCATGCGGACCCAGGAAAAAGGAAAGGAAGAACGATGAAATTCGCAAAAGAGTCAGGCACTCTGGCTTGTATCCTGTGCTTCGGGCAAGCCTTGACAACAGCGATCTCCGCGCAGGCGCCAGCAAAGGCTGCCGCTTCTGAGCCCGTCGTTTCGATCAGCACCGGCCAGCTTCGCGGCAGCCTGACTGCCGATGGGGTGGCGGTTTTCAAGAACATCCCGTTCGCACAACCGCCCGTCGGCGAGCTGCGCTGGCGGGAGCCGCTTCCGGCGAAAGCCTGGACCGGTGTCCGCGATGCGACCGCCTTTGGGCCGATGTGCAATCAGAACGACAACAAGCAGTTGCCCCACAGCGAAGATTGCCTGCAACTGAACGTGTGGACGCCGACGTGGCCCGTGCGATCGTCCGTGCCCGTTATGGTTTGGATCCACGGTGGAGGGAACACCGCCGGATCTGGAATGGAAGCTTTATTCAACGGTGAAGTCCTCGCCCGTCACGGTGTGGTAGTGGTGAATGTCAATTACAGGCTCGGTGTCTTCGGCTTCTTCGCGCATCCCGAACTCACCAAAGAGTCTTCCCACCATGCCGCCGGGAACTACGGGCTGGCCGATCAGATTATGGCCTTGCACTGGGTGCGGGACAACATCGCCAGGTTCGGTGGCAACCCCGGCGAACGTCACGATCTTCGGCGAATCGGCAGGCGCAAGCGATGTGAATGCTCTGATCGCCTCGCCCCTTAGCAAAGGACTGTTCCTGAGGGTAACGGCTCAGAGCGGTCCGGTAGGCGCTCAGCTTTCTTTGGCCGAATCGGAGAAGAGAGGTGTAGACCTCGCCGCCAGGCTGGGCTTCACAGGCGAGGATTCGCTGGCGAAACTGCGCGCGCTTCCCGACACCGAGTTGATGGCGAAGGCTGCACAAGGAGGTCCGGGATTGGGAATTAACGTGGACGGCTGGGTGCTGCCGGAACCCGCCGTGAAAGTCTATGCCGAAGGCCGCGAGCAAAAGGTGGCGTTGCTGATCGGGAATAATTCTCAGGAGATGCAGCCGCGCGGCGCGCCCGGCGATGTCCGCCAGATGATTTCACAACGGTACGGCCCCCTTGCCGATCGTGCGCTGGCGGCGTATGGAGTGAATGGCGCGAACGAACCACAGCCCGATCCCGAGAATGGAACCGTGATGCTGCAGTTCACCACGGATAATTCATTCCGGTGCGGCACGGTTCAGGAACTCATCTGGCACACCGCCGCGGGGAACCGCGGCTACGAATATCAGTTCTCGCGCACGGTGCACGGGCAGGAAGCGCTGGGCGCACCTCATGCCTCTGAAATCCCATTTATTTTCGGCACGCTGTCCGTTTGGCAGAATATGCGGAAATACAATGACTCGGATCAACAGTACGCGCCGCAAATGCAGGAATACTGGACCAACTTCGCAAAGACGGGCGACCCCAACGGCGGAAAACTCGTGAAGTGGCCCAAGTTTGATGCCACGGCGCGCGCGTATATGGACTTCACCGATGGCGGTCCGGTGGCTAAAGAAGGCCTCCGGCGGCAAGCCTGCGACGTTTTTATGGAGAACCAGAAGCGGCAGGCGCAGTAGGGCGGGGGAATCAAGATCTATGAAAAAATCGCTTGCGAACGCCTGGATCTTCATCGCCCTGGGAGCGTCCGTCGCGGCGCATGCTCAGAATACATCTCTCCGGGCAGGTGCGGCGAAAGTGGATGTGACTCCGTCGGTGAGCGAATTGCCGAAGACGTACGATGGCATCCTCGATCACTTGTATGCGCGGGCGATCGTGCTCGAGAGCGGAAACGCCAGCGCGGCGCTGATCAGTGTCGACGCGGGTTCGGCACCCGATGCGGTCTGGAAAGGCGTCAGCGAGCAGGTCGAGAAAACCCTGGGAATACGGGCGCGAAACGTACTCCTGACCGCGACGCACACGCACAGCGTGCCGGGACAGACGGGGCCCGATTACATCCGCAAGATCGTCGAGTCGGTAAAGCAGGCGAAAGAGCGTCTCATTCCGGCGCGCGTTGGATACGGCACAGGCGTCTCATACATCAACGTGAATCGCAACATCATCGACCCCAAAACGAGGCGGTGGTGGGAGGGGCCGAACTACGACGGGCCTTCCGACAAGACCGTAGCGGTGATGAAGCTCGAAAGCCTGACCGGGGAGCCGATCGCGGTGTATTACAACTACGCGATGCACGCCGTGACCGTGGGCCAGTTGGATCTGGTGAGCGCCGACGCACCGGGCACGACTTCGAAATACATCGAAGATTCGCTCGACAACAAGGTTGTGGCGCTTTGGTCGGGCGGTGCGGCGGGAGATCAGAATCCGATCTATTTCCAGCAGACGTTCGACCTGCGGGACATACGCGTCAGAGATTACGCGAAGCGGGGAGTCGACATCAGCAATGCGATGCCGCCCGGCGGCCAGGGGCTGAATAAAAAGGACCCGGAAGTGATGAAGCTCATGGACCAGCAGAAGCAGATGATTGTGTCAATGGGCCAGTTCCTCGGCGAAGAAGTGCTCCACGTGATGCGCGGTATGGAACGTACCGATTCGGACGTGGAAATTCACGGCGGCGTGAAGACGGTCAGTTGTCCCGGGCGCACGCGCACGAATGAGGGCAGGGCTGGCTTCGAGGGGACATACAAGGATACGGATCCGGTGGAGATCAAACTCGGGCTGCTGCGCATTGGCGACATCACGATCGGCGCAGTCAACGCGGAGGTCTTCAATCCGATCGCGCAGAGACTCAAGAAGGAGTCACCGTACGCGCGGACGATGATGGCAACGCTGACCAATGGAATGGCGCGGTCCGGATATATTCCGAACGATTCGGCCTACGGGATGGAGACGTTCGAAGTGCTTTCCTCGCGGTTGAAGCCGGGATGCGCGGAGAGTGCGATCGTCAACGGGATTCTGGATCTGATGGCCGCGTCCCGTGGCCGTGAGTAAACAGAGCCGTGAGTAGACGATTGCTGGCGGCCGCCGCGCTGGTTGCGGGTGCGAATCACAGAGCGATCGCCGGTCTTTCGATGGGTGGCGGACAGGCGCTCACCATCGGGCTGGCGCATCAGGATCTTTTTCATTACGTGATTGGATACAGCGCGCAGTTTATGGATGCGGATGCGATTTTCCAGGACGCACTCGCGAATTCCCCGGGCATTAATAAAAAGCTTCGGCTCCTTTGGCTGTCGTGCGGCAGACAGGATTTTCTCTATCAGGCGAATCGCCAGTTCGCCGAATCGCTGAAGGCGAAGGGCGTCAAGGCAATGGTCCGTGAGACGGAAGGCGCGCACGTTTGGAGCGTGTGGCGCAACAATCTGAACGAGTCGGCGGCACTGCTGTTCAAATGAGCAAACGAATTCTCCTGCTGCTCTTCATCGCGGCGTTCGCCTACGGGCAGGAGGGAGCGCCCGCACCGTCCAACGTAATTGGAGCCCTGTATCCGCGCATCCTGCCGGACAACAGTGTCATCTTCCGGATCAAAGCAGATACCGCCCGCAAGGTGACAATCGGCGGGTACGAACTGACTAAATCAGATGACGGCTTCTGGACGGTGCGAACCAAACCTTATGCGCCCGGTTTCCACTACTACTCCGTTGTGGTCGACGGCTTCGCCACCACCGATCCGGGAAGCCAGACGTTCTTCGGGGCGCTGCGGCAGGGCAGCGGAATCGAAATACCCGGCCCGGACTCGGACTTCTTCGCGATCAAAGAAGTCCCACACGGCGCGATGCGCATCGAGTGGTACTTTTCGAAAAGTACGAACAAGTGGCGGCGTATTTTTGTTTACACACCGCCCGACTATGACAACAAGCCGAGTGCGCGCTTTCCGGTTCTCTATCTGCAGCACGGTATGGGCGAGGACGAAAGCGGATGGAGCAACCAAGGGCACGAGAATTTCATCCTCGATAACCTGATCGCGGCGGGGAGGGCGAAGCCGATGATCGTCGTGAACGAGCACGGCACCGTGCCTGACCCCGCGACGGCTTTGGCCGACCACGAAAGGTGGATGCTCGACAATCGATTCACCGAATTTGACGGCGTCGTAAGCAAGGATCTCGTCCCGCTGATCGATCGCACGTTTCGCACTATGCCGGACCGGGAGCACAGGGCGCTCGCAGGCCTCTCCATGGGCGGGGCGGAGGCGATGCGGATCGGGCTCCATCATCCCGACCTGTTTGCATACATCGGACTGTTCAGCCCTGCAATCGGGAATCTCGACCCAGCGCGCGAGTACGACGGGAAGCTTTCGGATGCGAACCGGCAACTGCGGCTGCTGTGGATCGGAGTCGGCAGGGATGACACAAGCTTTTTCCCCGGCGTCAGGAAAATCCATGAGGTTCTGGAGAAAGCGGGAATCCGCCACGTCTGGCTCGAAAGCGATGGCGCGCATACGTGGACAGTGTGGCGCAAATACCTAACCGATTTTGCGCCGAGGCTGTTTCGATGAAGGCCGAGCTTGAGCGCGCAGCGGCCGGCATCATACCAGTCAACCGGTATGAATCGCTTTTGACGAAGCCGTTGTTGCCACGATATGCTGGCAGAGGTTCGCGATGAGACTCTCGCTGTTTCTGATTTCGCTGGCGGCGTTCGGGCAGTCCACGAAGTTCGACCCGCCGCGGCAGGCCGACGGGCATCTCGATCTGCAGGGTGTCTGGCGGAACTCATCGATCGTAGCCGCATTCAACATTGAGGGGCAGGAAGCGTTCTATAACGAGCCGGGCGGTAAATCCGTGATCGTCGATCCGCCCGACGGGAAACTGCCCTATCTCCCGGCCGCGCTCAAAAAGGCGAACGACAATCACGTACACCGCGAAGGCGATCCCACCGGGCATTGCCATACACATGGAGTGCCGCGTTTGCTCGTGCCCCCGTTCCCGATCGAGATCGTCGAGGACAGCAATCACGTTGTGCTGCTGGGAGAAACCGAGCACAGCCTTCGCATCATTCCGCTCGACGGCAGCCCCCACCCGAAGAACTATCGCTCCTGGAATGGCGATTCGCGCGGTCATTGGGAGGGCGACGCGCTGGTTGTCGATGTGGCCGGTTTCAATGGCAAAACCTGGCTGGATCAGGCGGGAAACATTGTCGATGAAAACGAGCACGTTGTGGAACGGTATACGATGACGACGCCGGACACGATCGTTTATGAGGCGCGCGTGGAGGATCCGACTATATATTCGCGGCCGTGGAGGCTGCGCATTCCGCTGCGACGCCAACCCGCGGGTACCGAGCTGATCGAATACGACTGCATCGAGGGGGAGCGGAGTGAGATTCATTATCCCGGCGCGACGAAGAAATAACCGCGTTCTCGTCGCGCTTTTCTTCGCGGCGGGAATCGGTCACGCCGCGGATCTGCGCGGCATCTGGATGGCGGACAACAATGCAGATGCGAGCCTTGAACACGCGCGGGTGATCGTCGATCCGCCTGACCGAAAAATTCCGTATCGGCCCGACGCGATCGCCAGGCAGAAGCAGAATTCCGGGAATCGCGCCACGGCCGATCCGGAAACCAGATGTTTTCAACCGGGCGTTCCGCGCGGCGTTTACGTGAAATCGCCTTTTCAGATCTTCCAGAATGACCGCGCCGTTTACATCGTTTACCAGGACGTACACGCCTACCGGATCATCTATCTCAATGGGAGTAAGCATAACGAAGGGCTTGGCTATGCCATGGGCGATTCGCGCGGCTACTGGGACGGCAATACGCTCGTCGCCGACGTCACCAGCTTCAGTGACGCCACATGGCTCGACGCCGCCGGCGATTACCACAGCGACGAACTGCATGTGATCGAGCGCTACACGCGCACGAGTCGGGACACGCTGACGTACGAAGCCACCATCGAGGACCCGAAGGTTTTTACCCGTCCCTGGAAGATCCGCATGCCCCTGCGCCTGCAAAAGGGAATTCAGATCGTGGAAGACGAGTGCGAGGAGGGCGAAAATGGCCGCAGGCATCATGTGCCGCTGTCCAGGCAAGTCCGGTAACAGGCGAAAGCCACAAGGAGCTTTAATGACGAAAACATGGTTTGCTTTGGTTTGTCTGGCCTCGGGCCTGTGGGCGCAGGAAGGCACCGGCCCGTTCTCCGCTGTGATGGCGCAGGACCCGGGCCTGGCGACGCACACGATCTACAGGCCTAAAGACCTTACGGCGCTGCGGGGACAGAAACTTCCGGTCATTGCGTGGGGGGAAGGAGGCTGCTCAAACAACGGCGCCTTTTATCGCAATTTTCTGAGCGAAATCGCCTCTTACGGGTTTCTGGCGATCGCGACCGGACCGCCGCAGCAGCCACCGGCGGCGCAGGCCGGCGGCCGAGGAGCCGGAAATCCCGGCAGAGGAGGTCCGGCGACGAAGTCATCGCAGTTGATCGACGCGATCAACTGGGCTGTGGCTGAGAACGGGCGCAAGGATAGTCAGTATTACAACAGGCTGGACACCGCGAAGGTCGCGGTGATGGGCCACTCCTGTGGCGGCATTCAGGCGCTGGCGGTGGGTGAGGATGCGCGCATCAAACTGATCGTGAACTGGAGCGGCGGCTTGTTCACCACACCTCCGGCAGGCGCGGGTGCGGCGATGGAAAACGTTCCCAAGGAACGGTTGGATAAACTCCACTCGCCGGTGTTCTATATCTCGGGCGATTCAACCGATATCGCCTTTGCAAACAGCAACGACGATTTCATGCGCATCACGAAAGTACCGGCATTCCGCGCATACAAAGATGGCGTCGGGCATGGCGGCACGTACACTCAGCCCAACGGCGGCGATTTTGGCAAAGTCGCCGTTGCGCTTCTCAAGTGGCAGTTCAAGGGCGATCAGGAGGCGGGCAAGATGTTCCTCGGCGCGAACTGCGGTCTCTGCCAGGATTCGAAGTGGCACGTCGAGAAGAAAGGGATTAATTAACTCGCATGAAGCACTCTCGTTGGTGGATCGCTTTTTCGGCAGGAGTCGCTGCCCTTATCTGGGCGGCGGGCGGCGCTGGGCAGGCTGCAGGTGAGACCCGAACCGTCGCCGAGGCGGACTGCACTGCGGCGAAACTCGGCGACAGCATCCCGGTTTCCGCGATCGGAGAGCCGGTGTCCGGTGTCACGCTCAGCGCGCCGCGCTGGAACCCGCCGGGCAGGAATCCCGCTGCCTGGTGCAGCGTGAATGGCTCCATGGCGCCGGTGGATCGCGCTGCAAACACCAAGCCGATCAACTTCCAGGTCGCATTTCCTTCCACGTGGAACGGCCGCGCCGTGCAGTTGGGCGGTGGCGGTATGAACGGTACAATTCCGATGCTGGCGGGCGCTCCTCTCGGGCAGGGCTTCGTTACTTATGGCAGCGATTCCGGCCATCAGGCGAGCTTCGGCAGAGGCCCCGCGAGAGCCGAAGGCCCGTCCGACGACTGGGCGATGAACGAAGAGGCAATCCGCAACCTCGGCTACATGCAGTTGAAGAAGACGCATGATGCGGCCATGGTGCTGATCGAGCGCGTGTACGGGCGCAGACCTGAGTACAACTACTTCGTCGGAACTTCGCAGGGGGGCCGCGAAGCCGTGACCGTGGCACAGCGTTATCCGAACGACTATAACGGCATCGCGGCCAATGTCCCGATCGTTGGCTTTTCGTCTTTGATGCTGGGGCCGGCGCTGATCCGCATTCACGAAAAGCCGCAGGCGAACTGGATCACGGCCGCGAAGATCAATGCTATCCGCGGTGAATTTATGCGGCAATGCGACAAACTCGACGGGCTCGTGGACGGCGTCATCAACAACTATATGGCTTGCCGCGAGAACTTCGATGTAAAGCAGGGCAAGCCAAACCGTCATCCGTGGGCGGCGAAGCGCTGCCCCAACGATATGGATCCCAATCCTGCCGACACCAGCGCGGACGCCTGTCTCACCGATGGCCAGATCTCCACGCTCGAATTCGTTTACAGCCGTTATTCGTTTTCGCAGCCGCTGGCAAACGGCGTGAAGACCTTCGGGATGTGGCTGCCCAATACCGACCCGAGCGGCAGCGGCCTGATTGCCAACGCGCGTTTTCGCGGCCAGGAGGGCGCGGCCGACAATGCACAGCCATACAACTGGATTGGGGTGCTGGGTGTGACGGGCTTCCTGATGCAAGACCTCAAGGCCGATCCCCTGGAATACGTCGAAGGGGGCAAGTACAGCGCTCGACGCCAGGAGTTGTCTGCGATCCTGGATTCTTCGAATCCGGACTTCTCGGCCTTCGCCCGCCGCGGGGGCAAAATGATCGTTGCCATCGGCACCAACGACACGCTCGCTTCGCCCGGAACGCAGCTCGACTTCTACCAGGCCATTCTGAACAAAATGGGACGGTCGAAAGTTGACAGCTTTGCGCGGCTCTACGTGCTGCCGCAGACCGGCCATGGCCTCACGGGCACGAACTACACGACCGACGGCGACGGGAAAAAACTGGAAGCCAAGCCCATTCCGAATACGTTCGATCGTCTGGCGCTGCTCACCGAATGGGTGGAGAAAGGCGTAGCACCAGGCAAGTCGACCAAAGTAACTGCGGGCGAGAGGAGTATGCCGATGTGCTCGTGGCCCGAGTATCCAAAGTACGTCAAAGGGCCAGCGGAGGCCGCGGACTCCTGGCAATGCGGCCCCCGCTGATCGCATCTATTCTTTGCAGATGAAACTCGCGGCGGCGTCCTTCGCCCCTGTGCCGTTGTATTCTGCGTGCTTCGGCCACGCGCAAAGCGGCCGCGCGACACCGGGAAACTGCGTCCCCGTGGCCAGCATGCTGTAGGGAGCCTTTCCCTGCTCGACCCATTGCACGATCGCATCCAGAGCGTCGAAATTATCCAGCGCCGGTCCACCGGCGCAATGGTTCATACCTGGCACCGGAAAGTAGCGGGCGAAGCTCTGTGTTTTTTCCGGTCCGCCGTTGTCTTTTGCCAGGCGCTCGTAGTAGCGCTGGGTATCGAACGCGGAAAAGAACGGATCAGCCATGCCGTGATACAGCAGGATCTTGCCACCGCGATCGATAAATGTGCTGAGATGAGTCGATGTGGGGTCCTGAAGCGCGGCCGTATCGTCCACGCGCGGCGTGTCTTTATCGAAATCGAACTTCAGGGGGTCGAACGACTCGTCGTACGGATATATGAAGTAGCCCTTCAGGCCGCTCAGCATCAGGAGCACATCGATGGAATTGGCTTGCGGTGTGGGCGAACTGCCCAGCTTCAGGGCGCGCCATGCAGGCGAGGCGATCCCCGGATCCCACGGCCAGTCGGAGTAAATCGCTTCGCCGCGCGAATTCTTCGGACCGCTCATTACTTTCTCCAGAGCCGTTACCTGTTCGCGGCTGAGGCAGCCAGTTTGTTTGGCGCCGGCGCAGACTAATGATTTCAGATCGAAACGGCAGGCGCGCGTATTCATGACCAGCCGGTCTGCAACACCATCGAGCGCATCGCACTGTTTGAGCACGCCTTCTGCGGCGAGCTTCAGATCGTCGTCGGAAAAGGCGCGGCTTAGAATTGGCCGTCCTGAATCGCCTTTCGGCGCGATGTTCAGAAACGTCTGCGTCTCCCAGGCCGAACCGATCGCCGCATGTGTAACGCGGAACGCGGGCGCGCCCGACACAATGCCATCGAAATCACGTGGATAACGCTGCGCCGCCATCAGCGCTTGACGGCCGCCATTCGAACACCCGTCGAAGTAGGCGTGGGCCCAGGGTTCGCCATAGTACTGCATCGCGATTTGCCTCGAGACCTGCGTGACCCGCTCGATCGAGCGGTAAGCATTATCAATACGGGCCTGCTGGTCGCGGGCAAACGATGCGTCAGCCTCTGGCATGGGCGGAGCGCCCGTGTGACCGGCGTCGGTAGAAACAACGGCGAAACCGCGCGCGAGCGCTGGCCTTGTATTCGCACCCGAAGCGTTCCCCAGCGCGGGACGCACCGTGCCATCCATTCCGCCTCCGCCCTGAAACAGAAAGCGCCGTTCCCACTTCACGGGCAGCCGCATCTCAAAGCCGATTGCGAATGTTTTTCCGGCAAAGCCAATCCGCTTATCGATCGCGCCGCGCACCAGGCAATGGTCGGGGAGGGCGCCGCCGCGGCCCACCGGTCCCGCAGGGGTGAGCATCGCGGAAGTGATCTCGACGTCCGGGATCGACACACGGCTCAGCGGCGCGCAGCGCTCTGCATTGGTCTGAGCGTTCAGCGCCATAGCCAACAGAGGGGCAAGCAGGAAACATCTCGCGGGCGTAAATCGAACGGAGCAGAGGTTGGGAGTATTTTTCATTCTCGTCTCGCCTTACTTTGCGGTAAGGTTTTCGGAAAAGAAGGGAAGCACCTTCGCCGGGAAGCGGGCGGTGATGCGGTTGCCATGGTCTCCATCGTAGGTCTCGAACTTGTGTGCGACTCCAAGACGTGTCAGCGCCTGATCAAGCTGTGTGTTCGTGGTCAGGAAAGGGTCCTTTGTTCCGACGTCGAGGGCGACCGCGCGATAACTCTTCAGGCCAGGCACATACTGATCGATCATCAGGAGGGGCGAGTTCGTCGTCCACTTGGCGGCGATGAGTGGCTGGACTTCTCCGTCTTTGGCCGGAAAATCGAAGTACTTCGGTGGGTTCATCGTGTCTGGCGCCCAGGCAGCGGCCTGCGCGGAGAGCGCGTTTGCAAAGGCAGGGCTCGGGGGCTGATTCGCCCCTGCTCCGGGAAGAAGCCGCTGGGGATCGTTCATCAGGCAACAGGAACTCATCGCATACAGCACCGAGAAGGCCTCGGGATGCTTCATGCCGATCCGCACCGTTCCGTATCCACCCATCGAATGGCCGGCCAGGCCTCTCCCGCCCCGGTCCGCAATCGTGCGGTAGTGACTGTCGATATATGCGATGAGATCGCCCGCAATGTATGTCTCCCAATCGCCTGTGGTGGGCGAATTCGAAAACATACTCCCGTCATAGACCGTAAACGCATCGGGCAGCACGATAATCATTTCGCGCGACGATCCATCCGCCATCGCAGCGTCAGCGGCGCTCGGGACCGAAAGCGATTTCCAGTAGGTCTCGGCATGCGCGGCGTAGCCATGGAGGAAGTAAACCACCGGGTAACGCCGATACGCGCTGGCGACGTAACTCGGCGGCAGATATACGAACACATCGCGATCCGGAGAATCGCCCTCAAGATTCCCTTCGAGGGATTTGCCGTGGACTTTGATCTTTTCCCACGAACCCTTCTTTCCCTGATCACCCTTCTGGGCTCTCCCTTCGGGGGCAACAACCACAACCAGGGATGCGGCAGCAAAAACGGCCAACGCAACTCTCATTGGATTCATCCTTTTCCTTCTATTTACCGGTTGCCCGGATTCTGTCGGCGGTTGCGCAGGCATCGACCACAGCGAAATAGCGCGCCACGCCATCCGCACCGACATCGAACGGATTTGCTTCGCCGTCCTTGCGGTCATCTGCGGCGTGCGCCTTGAAGACGGCATCGTCGAATTCCGTGTGATTGGAAAGCAGGGCCGTCGCGCCATACCCGGCGGCAGCCTTCGCCATCTTCCGCGACGACGCGATGTACCGATCATAGTATTCCGCGCTGGCATTGAACGGGATTGCCGTTCCGCCCACGTATGCGACCCGCATCGGCTTGCCGTGGTCGCGAACCTCAAACAGATAGGAAAGAGTTCCTGGCGTGTGGCCCGGCATGGTGACAATACGCAGCGAAGCGTCGCCGACGGAAATCGTCATCCCGTCATCGCCGGTGACGTCGCGTTTGGGTTTCCCGCCCATATGGGTCTGCGCTTTCTCGATGGCGTCCCAATCCTCCGCGCCGTATACGAGGTGCACCGATGGAATTGCGTCTTGAAGCATCTTCGCGCCACCATCATGGTCGCCGTGAGCGTGAGAAAGAATCACATATTTGACCTTGGTCGAATCCAGCCCAAGCTTCTTCAGACCGCCGAGGATCTCATCTTTGGCGGCATAGTCAAACAGCGCCTCAATGACGATGATGCCCTGGGTTCCGACGAGCGCCCATGCGCTGTGGATCTTTGTACCGAGAAAGTAGAAATTGTCGGCGACCTTGGCCGGTTCCGCGTACCAGGTCTCGTGTGCCGGTGTTGGCCGATTCCCGGCAGGCGCTCCGGGGGCGGCCGCGGTCGACGGGATGCAAAGCCGAAGAAAAGTCCCTGCCCAGTCGGTCCCGGCGGCAATCTTTGCCGCACCCAGGTAACTGTCAAGGGTCTGAGAAGGTGTCTGGCCTGAAGCGATTCCGCTTATTGCGAATAGTGCAGAGGACAGTGCCCGGAATTTCAGTAATTTCATGCGGCGCTCCTTTTGTCTTCGATAGGGTCAATCTTATACCAGTCAACCGGTATTAAAGTGCGTTGACGAAAACCTTCCGCCACGATAAACTGTATCGTGGAATGCAGGCCCGTGGCTAGTTGAGCGGGCGTGCATCATTTATTCCGGAGTCGACACCCTGTGCAGCCAAAACCTATGCCCGCTATGCGAGGCACTCTTTCTACGACGATCCTGCTCTCTCTGGCCTTCGCTGCGGCGGCGCCCGCGCAATGGCTAGGCTACCCAACGAAGGACGTGCCGAAGAAACCCGACGGCACTCCCAATCTCTCAGCGCCCGCCCCGCGCACCGCCGATGGAAAACCAGACCTCTCGGGCATGTGGGGATGGGTCACCATTGGACCGCCGTGCGGGGCTCAGTGTACGGATACGCAAATCTCGCGCGAGTTCATCAATATCGCTTCCACGCTGAAAAGTCCCGTGCCTTACCAGCCGTGGGCGGCGGCGCTGGTCAAGAAGCGCAGTATCGAGCAGGGTTCGGACCCGAATGTTCATTGCATGCCGCGCGGCGCCCCGCGCATCTGGACCGACGACTACTACAAACGAATCTTCGAGGTTCCCGGCCGCGTGATCATTTTGATGGAGCGCAACATGCAGTACCGCCAAATCTTCACCGACGGAAGAGCCTTTCCAAAGGACCCGAATCCAACGTGGAACGGGTATTCGGTCGGTCATTGGGATGGCGACACGTTCGTAGTCGAGACCACGGATTTCCGCGACGATCTTTGGCTGGATGCGGCTGGGAATCCTCTGACCGAACAGGGCAAGATGACCGAAAAGATTCGCCGGACCAACTACGGGAACCTCGAAGTCGAGATCACGATCGACGACCCGAAAGCCTACACGGCGCCCTGGACTGTAAAGATGAATCAGCCGCTGGTGCTCGACAGCGAACTGATCGATTATTACTGTCTCGAGAACGAAAAAGACTTCCAACACATGCAGAAGCAGGATACGCCCATCGGTGGGCGATAGTTGACCTGTCGGTAACGCTCCAGCCCTTAAGCCCCGGCGCGCGGAGAAGAACCCTTGCGCGCCCCGAACAGATAAATATCGCAAAAGCTGTCGGCCAACTGGGCGGCGCTCAACGCGCCGCCTTTCTGGTACCACTCGACTGTGCGGTCGAGCAGTCCACGAAGCATCGAAGCGAGATAGCGCGGCTCCACATCCGAGCGAATAGAGCCGTTCTTCTGCCCTGCTTCGATAATCCGGCGGATTCCGGTCTGGTAAATTTTCCGCGTGTTGACAATTTCCGCAAGGCGTTCCGGTGAAAGAGCGCGCACCTCCGCCAGCGCGGTTCCGTGCTGAGTCTGATCCCGGAGCAGGCTCATGCAATGGGTCCGAATGAGCACGGTGAGGTGCTCAAGAGGACACGTGATTCCCTCGATCGCCTTCTTTACATCCTCCTGCAGCGTTTCCACAGAAGATTTCGCGATCAGGTAGAGAAGGTCCTCTTTGCCTTTGACGTGGTAGTAAAGCGTGGCCTTTTCCATGCCGATCAATGCCGAAAGCGATCGCGTACTCGTGGAAGAATAACCCTGCTTTGAAAACAGTTCCGCCGCGGTCCGGACGAACTTGCCGAGAGTGCCGCTGTGTCCTGACCCAGGCCGTCTCCTGGGCAGATTTTGCAGCGGGGGTAAGGAAGGTCTGCGATGACCCGGAGCTGACGATACCCTCGAAAAACACCCGGTCGTAAATTCCCGCGAGCTCGTCCAGTGGCAACGGGCCCGCAAGCTGATACCAGCGTGGTGTCCAGTTGAGGAAGTTGAGAAGCGCGAGCCGAAGAATGGGGATTGAAATGTCTCTGCGCAGGATGCCGGCTTTCACGGCGGACGCGAGCTCCCGGTTGAGCAGATCGGAATAACTCCTGCGCCGCGCGGTCAACTCCCGGCTATGGGCGCGAGAGAGCGACCGGAGTTCGCTGATCGATGCAAGCGTCCGATTCGGGTTTTCGAACAGTCCATGAAGATGACCGCGGATGAAGGCGTCCAGACGGTCGCGCGCGTTACCGCGGCTTTTCAGTGCGGCCTCGATCCTCAGCTCCATGGTGTCCAGAGAAAGTCTGCTGATGCGATACAGCAGTTCCTCTTTACCGGACATGTGGTAGTAAAGCGACGCCTGATGGATATCGAGGCGGGCTGCGATCTCGCGCGTCGTGGTTTCGCCGAATCCTTTTTCGCAGAACAAGGCCGCGGCTGCATCGAGCACCAGCTGGGATGTGGGCCCGGCCGTTTCGGCGCTGCGGGTCCGGTGCGGCGTGGATTCTCCCGCGGGGGCGCTGTGCACCGTGGTGTCCTGAATTGTTTTTGGCGCGGCCCGGCCTGTCAAGCGCGTTTTTCACGCCCTTCAGCGCAAACCGCGCGTGCTCACGCACGAGCGCTTCCGCGCGCGCAGCATCCCCCATCTGAACGGCGTCGAGAATTGCTTCGTGCTCCCGGATCGCCTGCACAAAACCTCCCGGTTCCGCCGGTGTCACAACTGCGGCGGGAGAGGCGAATGCGATGGACTGAACACGATCGAGCGAAAGCTGCAGCATCGGACTCTTTGCCAGCGCGATTAGTGCGTTGTGAAAGGCCAGGTTCAATTCGCCGAAACGCGCCATCTGGTCGGCTTTCGGAGATTCCGTTCGTGCTGAACGAGGCCGTCGTTTCCACCAGCGCGGCATTGATGCGCCGCGCCCGTTCGAGTTGCGCGGAATCCACGCCCCGCCGTGCCGCCAGACCGGCGGCAACGCTTTCCAGTGCGCCTCGCGCCTCGATGGCATCCGCGATGTCCTGGCCACTGAAAGACGCGGCACGAACGTACCCGCGGACACCTCTTCCAGCAGACCTTCCTCGTGCAGTTTCTCCAGAGTGGCGCGGACGATCGGCCGCGAAGCGCCGAGCGCTTTCGAAACTTCCACTTCCTCAATGGCTCTTCCGGAGGACGAATTCACCACGCAGAATCATTTCGCGAACGGCAACCAGCGTCTGCGCGCGGCGTGAATTCACGCGGGGAGGGTCAGGCATTCAGGGTTTCGGCATACAACGCAGAGCAGTCAACATCATAGCGCAAGTCCTGGAACTGTCCTGACCGCTCGCGGTCTCAAACGATAATTTTTTACCAATCGACCGGTATTGACAATCAAAACAAACGCGCATAAAATCATCCTGATCGTAAGAACGCGCAGCGGGCTCGGAAGGGTTTGAGGCCGCCTACGCAGGGGGATACAAATGAAAAGGTTGGCGCTGGCTCTTTTGCTGACGTGCGTCGTTGTTTTCGGGCAGGGCGACCGGGGCACCATCACGGGAACGGTTTCCGATCCCGCGGGGGCGGTCGTACCATCCGCCGCGATTGAGATCACAAACCCGGCGACGGGAGTCGTTTACCAGGCGGCCACTACAGCAACCGGCAATTACACGATTGCGCAAGTGCCTCCGGGCACCTACGCGTTGACCGTGACGGCGACCGGGTTCAAGAAGTACATCCGGCAGAATATCGCTGTCGAGGCCACTCAAGTCGCGCGGGTGGACGTGGCGCTGGAAGTCGGTGCGGCCAACGAATCCATCACCGTTTCCGCAGAGGTCTCGCTGCTCAAAACCGAAAGCGGCGAATTGAGCCACGACATCGAGGCCCAGCATCTGGTGGATCTCCCGTTGCTCGGCATCGGCGGCACGTATTCATCAAGCCAGGGGATGCGGTTTTACCAGGCGGAAGTTGCCCTGATACCCGGCGCTTCGGCACCCGGCTCCGGATTTATCTTTGGGATCCGCGTGAACGGCGCACCCAACGGCACGCAGCGCACCCAGATCGACGGAATGGACGGCACCAACCAGATCAACTCTGTACAGGCTGGAGTCGGCGCAAGCGTGGACACCATACAGGAAACCGCGATCCAGACCAGCAACTTTGCAGCCGAGTATGGCTCGGTCGGCGGCGGACTGATTAACCTCACGATGCGGTCCGGCACGAATCAGTTTCACGGCGCGGCGTACGATTACCTGGCCAATGAAGTTTTCGACGGAGCGGCTCCGTTATGTCAACACCCTGCAGCGCATCCGGCGCAACGATTACGGCTTTAACGTCGGCGGTCCCGTTTGGATACCAAAGGTCTACAAGGGCAGGAACCGGACCTTCTTCTTCTTTAACCGCGAGCAGTACCGCGAATTCTTCGTGGTCAACAACGTCCCCATCACCGTGCCGACAGCGGCCTATCGCGCAGGCAACTTCGCCGGGGCCATTACCGGCGGCAGCCTGGGCAATGATCCGCTCGGTAATACCATCCGCGCGGGAATGATTTACGATCCGAGGTCGGCGCAAACCGTCAACGGGCAGGTTGTAGAGACTGCTTTTCAGGACAACGCCATCCAACTCTCGCGGATGGATCCGGTCGCCTTGGCAATCCAGAAGTTGATTCCCGACCCGACCAATGGCAAAGCGTCGCTCAACTATCTGCCCTCATTCCCCAACGACCGCGTAACGACCAACTGGAATGTGAAGATAGATCATCAGTTAAGCGGCAAGGCCAAAATCAGCGGCCTCTTCCTTGAAAACTATAGCTACGCGCAGATTTCGCAAAGCCTGAACGGCTCCGAGGGGTTGCCCGACGATATTACCGCCACCCGTGGCAGCTTCAGCATTTCCCATCAGTACCGTGTGAATTTCGACTATTCACTGAGCCCGACGATGCTTCTCCACCTGGGCGCGGGCATCACTCTGTATCAACTCAACGATCACGCTCCCGATACCAGTTTCAGCGACAACTCGATCGGGCTGACCGGGCTTTCCAACCCCGGCGGGCGGTTCCCCACGATCGGCGGATTGTGCGTCTCGGGTGCGGGCTCGAACACTTCCCCATGCCTTGGCACGGGCGGAATGATGAACATGGGGCCCGGCGTTGCGGGCATCAGCGCCCAGTCGCTGACCAAGCAAATGACGCCAACTTACCAGGCGTCCCTCACATGGGTAAGGGGCAACCACACCTATAAGTTCGGCAGCGAGGTGCGCGAGTTCGGTTACCCGCTGCTGTCGCTGGCTTCGACGAACGGAACGTTCACTTTCGGGGCGAATCAGACCGCTCAGCCGTACGCCCAATCGTCGACCATTGGCGGCCAAACGGTGGGTTTTCCCTACGCCAGTTTCCTGTTAGGCCTGGTGAACAGCGGTACGGTGAATCCGCCCGCGGACCTGCGAATGGGAAAGCACTTCATCGCTCTGTTCGCTCAGGATTCCTGGAAGATCACCCGTAAACTGACGCTTGATTACGGTCTCCGTTACGATTACGACACCGCGCCCAAAGAACAATACGGCCGCTTACCAACCCTGTCGCCCACGCTGGCCGACCCTACCGCGGGAGGACATCTTGGCGGCACGATTTACGAAGCCACGTGTAATTGCAGCTTTGGCAAAAATTATCCGTTTGCCTTCGGGCCGCGGCTCGGCTTAGCGTACCAGATAACGCCGAAGACTGTCTTCCGCGCCGGCATCGGCATCGCCTATGACGGCACCGCTACCGCGGTAACGGGAACTGGCAGCGCGCAGCCGGCCAATAACTTCAGCGCACCTGGATTTGGCGCAGCGGCGATGACTCTTGCCGGGGGCGTCCCCCAGGCGTACGTCCTTCCATGGCCCAACCTGTCGGCTGGCGCGTATCCAAATCCCAACTTCCCAGCATCGCTGAACGGACCGACTTCCGTAGTGGATCAGAACGCCGGCCGGCCGGCTCGCCAGATCCAATGGAGCGCCGGATTCCAACGCGAGATCGTCAAAGACCTGGCTTTGGATGTCGCCTATGTCGGCAATCGCGGCGCGTGGTGGCTGAGTTCGAACCTCGATAACTATAACGCCCTCACTCCGCAAATCTTAACCGCGAATGGTCTGGATATCAACAACTCCGGCGACCGCGCCATTCTGCGTGCGCCGATCGGATCGACCTCCGCGGGCCGCTTTCAGAACAAGCTGCCGTATGGCGGATTCCCAACCACGGCAACGGTTGCACAGTCCCTGAGGCCCTACCCGCAGTACTCGAGCGGCTTGGCGCCACTGTGGGCCCCGCAGGGACGCACGTGGTACGACTCGCTTCAGGCGAAGGTCACGAAGCGATACTCCCATGGGCTGATCGTTGATTACGCCTTTACATGGGCCAAGGAGGAGCAACTCGGCGTCGAAGGCGGCACGGTCAACGATTATCAAAACCGCATGGCCAACAAGTCCCTTTCCGGATTCTCCCGTCCGCTTGTCAGCGTAATTTCGGCCAACTACATCGTTCCTACCCCGACGTGGGGATTTGCGCAAAACAAAGTCGTGTCGCAGGTCCTCCGCGGCTGGACTGTCGGCGCTGTGATGAGCTATGCCAGCGGCTTACCCATTCTTGCACCTACGTCAAGCAACAATCTGAGTACGCTGTCGTTCCGCTCGACTTTCTACAATCGTAATTCGGGCGTGCCACTCTACCTCACCGATTTGAACTGCCACTGCATCGACCCCACCAAACAACTGGTGCTGAACCCAGCGGCATGGACCAACCCGACCGACGGCCAATGGGGTACCGCCGCTCCTTATTACGACGATTACCGCTACCAGCGGCGGCCCTCCGAGTCGTTGAGCTTCGGCCGTGTCTTCAGCTTCCGGGAGAGCATGAAACTGACAGTCCGGATGAACTTCCAGAACATCCTTAATCGGACCCAGATGGGAAATCCGACCGCCACGAATCCGGTGGCGCCAACGACGTGTACCGGCGGCAGCGGCGCGGCGTGCACAAATGCGGCGACAGCGGGCACGCTCACCGGCGGGTATGGGTTCATCAACTCCGGTTCGTTGTTTGCGCCGGCACGGCAAGGCACACTCGAGATGCGATTCCAGTTCTGAGTCGAAGATTTGCGCCGCCGGAATCCATCGTGCCTCCGGCGGCGCTCTTCGGCCAGAGTGGGCTGGATTATCGGGCTTCGGTGCGGACCGCAGAGGCATATATCGCGTGCACTTCGCGCGTCTGGGGTGACTCCTCCCCAAATAACCAATCCGGGTTTCGCAGATCCGCGAGCCTGAAACTCGCTGTCCTGATCGCCTGCGGGCCGCGGCGCTGGTTCAAAAACGAAACATCGGCCGGGGCTTGATCCCACACGCGACCACCGGGTTCCGCGTTGCAGGCGGGAATCATGGCCCACGCGCGGCGTTAGGGCACGCATGATCCTGGCGGGTAAAGGACTGAACAGATTGTCTCAACGCGGGGGGCCACACCCGGCGTTGAGACACCGGCTACGGTTTCGGGGCGGGGAAATATGTGGCGATTCGGTCGTTCAGTGTGAACTCCATGCCAAGGCCGGGATACTGAGCCAGCACCTTCGCTTTCATTTCGGCCGCATTCTTCGACGCAGCAAAGTTCGCATCCCAATCGGCCATGTATTTCTTCATGAACTGAATCGATCGCATGTCCCGCGTGGCTCCCGGGCCCTCGTGTCCGGGCACGATAACGGCAGGCTGCAGAGCGGTGATCTGATCGATGGTCTTGTTCCAATCCTCGCGAGCCTTGTCCCGCGTCACTCCAAAATAGACGTGATCGAAGACGATATCTCCTGTCACGACTGCCTTGAGCGAAGGAATATAGACATAGCTGTTTCCTGCTCCATCGCTGCCCGCCACCGGACCGGTAACCGGAAACTGCTCGCCTTCGAGCGTCAGTACGGGCGTCGTGAGTTCTTCCGGCACGACGGGTTCGGGTCCCGGAATATTATTCCCATAAGTCGGGAACCAGAACTTCTGGCGGGCCGGCCAGGCTGTTTTCACCGCGTTTGCCGTTGCGGGCAATGCGACTATCCGTGCGCCGGGGAATGCCTGCTTGAGAACCGCCAGCCCGAACAGGTGATCCGGATGCGGGTGCGTGATGTAAATGGTGGTGAGGTTCTTTTTCGATTCCAGAATTTCCGCCGCGAGACGGTGCGCCTCGCTGAGGCTGAATTGCGGGTCGATCAGGATCATGTCCTTTTCGCCTGAAATCATAGTCGAGTTCACGTCATACCCGGTCTGGCCGTGGCCGGTGTGGACTTTGAGCTCGAGACGCGGCTGCGCTATGGCGTTGGTCACGCACAGAGCTGCGCCGAGTGCGACGGCGGCAAAAGCGGCATGTATTCTCATTGAAGATTCCATCCTGTTCCGGGTCTCTGAATAGTCTTCACATTTCGGCCGGCATGCGCCGCGTGGAAAAGACTTCCTGGAGCGCGATTCTATAATGTCCGGAACCATGTTGTCAAAGGATTTCGAGGCTTGTGTCAAGGATTTCGAGGCTTGCATTCATACCTGTCGGCTGGTAAGATTCATTACGCGCTTGCCGCGCCGCAGCGCCAGTCTGGGGGACGCTCCATGAAGGCTCAATTCGCTGGATTCCTGCTCGCTTGCCTGGTTTCCCTGTTGCCGCCACCGGTGACCGCAGCAGCAGATACTGGTATTGCCGCGAAAATCGCCGCCGCCGCACGCGACGGCGATCGCACGACCGTCATAGCCCTGTTGCGCCGGGGCTCCGAGGATCCCAACGCAAAACTGCCGGATGGCACCTCCGCCTTACACTGGGCAGTCCGATCCGACGATTCTGAATTGGTTTCACTTCTGCTCCAAGCCAAAACCGACGCCAATGCAGCGGATACGGACGGCGTCACTCCCTTGGCGATTGCCTGCGCGAATGCCAATACGGAGGTCGTTCGCAAGCTGCTTGCGGCCGGAGCAAAGCCCGATCTGGCCGATCTCGCAGGGTTCACGCCGCTGATGCTGGCTGTGAGCCACCCGCAAACCGAGAACGTCCACATTCTGCTCGACGCGGGCGCGAAGGCTGATGCACGCGAAAGCGGCGCGCAGGAAACGCCCCTCATGATGGCCGTCAGAGAAGATAACGCGGCGGCTGTCCGCCTCCTCCTGGAACGCGGAGCGGATGTGAATGCGGCAACGCGGGTGCGTAAAACGCCTGATCGCCGCCCACCGGGCGCCGGCGGTGGGTCTCACGGCGTTGGCATTGTGCGCAGCGGCTGGCCGGAACAAGGCTATCAGGAAGCGACACCGGGAGGAATGACGCCGTTACTTTACGCCACCAGAGACGGCCGCACCGAAATTGCCCGGATGCTGATTGCCGCAGGTGCCAGGGTAAATCTGCCCGACGCCAACAAAATCACTCCTCTGCTGATGGCAATCACGAACAACCAGCCGGACGCAGCCGATCTATTAATTCAGAAAGGCGCAGAGATCAACAGCTCCGATTTCTGGGGCAGAACGCCTCTGTGGGCCGCGATCGAGATACGCGATCTCGAGTACAGCCGCGGCGGCGAGCATAATGTCGACCGGGAGCGCCTGCTGCAATTGATTCGCACGCTGCTCGATCACGGCGCCAATCCAAACGCGCGAACGACGGAAGTTCCTCCGACCCGGCGATTCCTGTTGGGGCTAGCAGCCCGTGGTAATAGTCAGTCGAGATCGAAATCCCGTTGCCGTCCCGGAAATCGGGGATACCTAAGCCTTCAGGGAGGCCCCAGGACTGCGTTGTAGCGCCTCTAAATGCGTTGTTCTTTTCGAAGTCCGGGTCCGCCGTGAGGCGAGTGACTATTACCACGGGCTGCTAGTCTAGGCGATCTCTCCTGGGTCGACTTCACCGGACAGACGCCGTTTCTGCGCGCGGCGCTCTCCGGCGATTTCACTGTCATGCGGTTGTTGATGGAAAAAGGGGCCGATCCCAATATCCCGACGTTTTCGGGCACTACGGCGCTGATGGCCGCAGCGGGTATCAACTGGGTAACCAATCAGACATTCACCGAAGCGTCCGCGACTCAGATCGAAGCCCTGAAGTTGTGTCTGGAACAGGGCGCGGACATCAACGCCGCAAACTCGATGGGCCTGACGCCTGTATTCGGCGCGGCCAACCGGGGCGCGGACGATATTCTGGCATTCCTGGTGGAGCACGGCGCGCACCTGGACGTGAAAGACAAAGAAGGAAGAACCCCGATGGTCTGGGCCGAAGGTGTGTTCCTTGCGACGAACGCACCGGAGCGCAAGCCGTCAACCATTGCTCTGATTGAAAAGCTTATCAAGAAGGATGCGTCCCCGGTGGCCAGCGCCCGATGAACAAATTCCGTCTCGCCGTGATTTTCACATTCCTGCTGAGCGGGTACGGTCCGGCTGCCGCGCAGAAGCCGGCTGAATCCGATAAGCAGTTTCTTGCGCAGTACTGTCAGGGCTGCCATAGCGGCCAGCTGAAAACGGGCGGGCTTTCGCTGGAACGAATGGATCCCGGACAGGTGTCGCAGAGTGCTGAAACCTGGGAAAAGGTGGTGCGAAAGCTGCGGGCAGGCATGATGCCGCCGAGCGGCGCGCCCCGCCCGGCTCGTGCCGCAATCGATGAATTCGTAACTCATATTGAGAATTCACTGGATCAATTTGCGGCGCGGCATCCGAACCCGGGCACCGTTGGACTGCATCGTCTCAATCGCGCGGAGTATGCGAACGCAGTGCGCGATCTGCTGGATGTGGACGCCGACGTTTCGACGCTCCTGCCGTCGGATGACTCGAGCGAAGGATTCGACAACATCGCAGCCGCGCTCGGTGTTTCGCCGGCGCTGCTGGAGCGCTATGTCTCGGCTGCGACCAGGATCAGCCGCCTCGCGGTTGGCGATCCCGCTACGAGTCCCTCGACAAACACATGGCGCGCACCGGGAGACCTTTCGCAGACCGCGCATATCGAAGGATTACCCATCGGCACGCGCGGCGGAATGGTGTTCGACTACACTTTCCTCCTTGATGCAGAGTACGCGTTCAAGATTCGCGCGCGCAGTGCCGGGATCGGCGTCGGCGCGGGCGGAGGGCCCGTCCCCCTCGAGATTACTCTGGATGGAACCCGCATCAACCCCGGAAAGAGCACGACCGATTTTCGCCTCAAGGTAACAGCGGGGCCGCACAGCATCGGTGTCGCGATGCCGCAGCACAACTCAGCGGGTGTGGACGACGTTTACAGCGCGTATGCGGACAATGCCGGCGTATCCAGCGTGGCCATCACGGGACCGACGAATCCCACGGGTTCTGGTGACACGCCCAGCCGCCGGAAGATTTTCATCTGCCGTCCCGCCTCCGGGGCGGACGAGACCGTTTGCGCCAAACGAATTCTGATGTCTCTTACCGAAAAGGCTTTCCGGCGGCCCGTTCGCGACACGGATCTCGAGACTCTGCTCGGCTTCTATCAGGAAGCCAGGAACGCGGGCGGATTCGAGCGCGGCATCCAGGCGGCGGTGGCGCGCATTCTGATGGATCCGTGGTTTATTTTCCGCATCGAGCAAGAGCCGGCGGGCATAGCCCCGGGCGTCTCTTATGCCGTGAGCGATGTGGAGCTTGCTTCGCGGCTTTCCTTCTTCCTCTGGAGCAGCATCCCGGATGAGGAACTACTGCGGTTGGCCGAGCAGAACAAACTGCATGAACCGCAGATTCTCGCGCATCAGACCCGCCGCATGCTGGCCGATCCGAAGGCCTCCGCGCTGGCCGTCAACTTTGCGGGCCAGTGGCTTTACCTGCGCGAACTGAAAAGCGCCCGGCCCGAAACGCGCGAGTTCAACGACAACCTTCGCCAATCCTTCCGACGCGAAACGGAAATGTTCTTCGACAGCATCATCCGCGAGAACCGCAGCGTGGTCGATCTGCTGAATGCCGACTACACTTTTGTCGACGAACGCCCGGCAAAGCACTACGGCATTCCCGATGTCTACGGCAGCCGCTTCCGCCGGGTGAAACTCGCCGGACGATTCGCGGCGCGGATTGCTGGGGCAGGGAAGCGTTCTGCTCGTGACGTCGGTCGCTACAAGAACGTCTCCCGTGGCTCGAGGCAAATGGGTTCTTGAAAATATCCTCGGCAGCGCTCCACCCCTCCCTCCGCCGAACGTGCCGGCTTTGCCCGAGGACGCGTCTTCGGCGAAAGTCGTGTCCGTACGGGAACGGATGGAGGCGCATCGCAAGAATCCCGTTTGCGCGTCGTGCCACAAGATCATGGATCCGATCGGATTCTCACTTGAGAATTTCGACCTGACCGGCAAATGGCGGACCACCGACGGAGGCGTGCCCGTCGATGCGTCGAGCCAGATGGTGGATGGAACGAAGCTGGCCGGGCCCGCTAGCCTGCGCGAGGCGCTGTTAAGCCGTTCCGACGTCTTTGTCTCTACCTTGACCGAGAAGCTGATGACCTATGCCGTCGGCCGCGGATTGAAATACTACGACATGCCGGCGGTGCGCGCGATCACGCGCGAGGCCGGCGGCAATGACGATCGCTTCTCGTCCATCGTGCTCGGGATTGTCAGAAGCAAGCCATTTCAAATGAAAATGAAACCCGTCGAAAACAACGGGACCGAAGTACAGACGGCGGCGTTGCGCTGACCGCGCCCGGATAGGCCAAGGAGAGAGCATTCATGAACTTCATTACGAAAAAGCATCTTCCGCGCCGCACCTTCCTGCGCGGGGCAGGCGTCACTATCGCCCTGCCGCTGCTGGATTCGATGGTCCCGGCGCAGACGCCTCTGGCTCGGACTGCCGCGAATCCTCGCAGCCGGCTGGGATGTATTTACGTGCCGCACGGCGCCACCATGGACAAATGGACGCCGGCCCAGGAAGGCAAGGGCTTCGAGTTCACCGAGATTCTCAAGCCGCTGGAAAAATATCGCGACCGCCTTGTCGTGGTGAGCAACCTGGCGCATCCGCAAGCTGCGGGTGTCGGCAGCGATGCGGGCGCGGACCACGCGCGTTCGGCCGCGGTTTTTCTGAGCGGCGCTCATCCCGAGAAGGAAAGTGTGCATGTCGGGACCACGATCGATCAGATCGTGGCGGAGAAAATCGGCCAGGACACGCCGCTGCCGTCGATGGAGGTGTCGATCGAGGAGAACGGGCTGAACTGCGGCGCGGGTTACGGCTGCGCATACACCAATACCATCTCCTGGAAGACTCCAACGCTGCCCCTGCCGATGGAGCACAATCCGCAGGTCCTTTTTGAAAAGTTGTTCGGCGAAGGCAGCACGGCGGAAGAGAGGGTAGCGCGCAAGCAGCAATCGCGCAGCCTGCTGGATTCCGTCACGAACGAGATTGCATCCCTGAACAAAGAGCTGCCCGCTTCAGACCGCGCGCGGATGGGCGATTTCCTCGATGACGTGCGCGAGATCGAGCGACGCATCCAGAAAGCGCAAAACCAGGCGTCCGGGGAGGTGAAAGTGCCAGACGCTCCGGTGGGCATTCCGGAAGCTTTCGACGATCATTTCAAAATCATGTTCGATCTGCAGGCGCTGGCATTCCAGGCAAACATCACACGCGTCGCAACCATGATGTATGCGCGCGACACCAGCGGCGCCGTTTATCCGCAGAGCGGCGTGAGGGAAGGTTTCCATGTGGCCTCGCATCATTCCAACAGCCGGGCCAACATGGACCGGTTCGCGCTGATCAATCGCTACCACACGAGCCTGCTGGCCTACTTCATCGATAAACTGCATGCCACGCCGGATGGCGATGGCACGCTGCTGGATCATTCGCTGATTCTCTACGGGAGCAGCATGAGCAACGGCAATCAGCACGATCACGATCCCCTGCCAGTGGTGGTGGCCGGCGGCGCTTCCGGCACTTTGCGCGGAGACCGGCATATCATCGCGGCCCCCCACACGCCCATGTCGAATCTGCTGCTGGGTATCCTGGGCAAGCTGGGGGTTCAGCAGAATTCATTCGGCGACAGCACGGGGAGAATCGAACTCTGATGAGGAACGTTCGCAGAAGCGCCTCAGAGGAATGGAGCCGGCGGGAAGCGTTGTCCGCGGCGGCCTCGCTGGCCGTGATCTGGTCGTGGGCTGTTCCTGCCCGGGCGGATGAAACCGGCACGGGACCTTTGCCGCTCCAGACGACCGGGCTGGAACATATCGGGATGACGGTACCGGACCAGAAGGCTTCGGCGGAATGGTACGGCAGGATCTTCGATCCGCAATTGTTCCAGGAGCGCGATCCGCCGCCGCGCTATTACGTGCGCATGGGAAGCGCCTACATCGCCTTTGGCGGCACGCCCGCTACGGATCCCATTCCAAAATCGATCACTTCTGCGCGCTCGTCAAAGGCTACAAACCCGATGAGATGCGCGCCGCGATCGAAAAGGCCGGTATCAGCATGGGGACCGGCCGGCTTGGTATGCCGACCGACGGGGATGGAATTCGCCTGCAATTGCTAGGTGTCCCCGGGGGGCTGGCTCGAACCATCATTCCCTCCACGCGCATCACCACCGACGACGCCGCGGTCGCGCCCCTCGGGCTCGACCATATCGTTCTCGCGGTGTCGGACATAGACCGCGCTTCTTCCCACTACGCCAGATTCTTTGGTTCTCCCACAGGCAAAAAAGCCGGCCAGGTCTGGTTTCAGGTCGCGAACACGCGCCTGGTATTGGAGCCGGTTGCGTCCGGTGGCAAACCGACGATTGAACGACTCTCGTTCCGAATTGCAGGCTTCGACAGGAAAGGGATCGGCTCGAAACTGCAGAAGCTTGGGGTGGAAACCACCCCGGCACAGGGCGAACATGCACTCCGCTTCCGAGACCCCAACGGATTCAACATCGAACTGACGAGCCAACAGAGATGAATCGAGTTTATTCTCCAGAATCGACGCGCAACCGAAGCGGGGTGTCTGGCGCGGAACGGTTACCGCCGCGGGGCGAAAACAATTCTCGGGAAATTGCGCTCTTGCCGCACTACGACTACCTTGATTCGTGTTATCTGGCCCCTCTGCTTGACGCTAGCGGCTGTCGTGAAGAGGCATTTGCCGAACTGTGGCGCGCGCGGAAAATTCGGCATCTTTCTACTCGGTGGATGTTGATCCGAAGCTGGATACGCTCCGAACGGACCGGCGCTGCGCGGTCTTTCGGAAAGGGCTGTTTCGATCTTGAGCATCTGCCCTCCAGGTTCTGCGAATAAATCGTCACGCCGACTCATCGACAGACGATCCTTGGCCATCTTACCGAAACCTGGTTCGCAGCCGACCAGCATCGCCGAGGTGCCCGCCCATCGATCTTCACGATATAGTTTCTGACAAATGCCCTTTGTATTGAAAGGATGAACAAATGACATTGACTTCACGATCCAGGGGAGTTTTCGCCGGTGCTCTTACTGTTTTTTTGATCGTTTGCTGGACCGGTGCGGCTCAAAACCGCGGAGGAACTCCGCCGCGTCCCACCACAGGATCGGGTCCTTACAAAGCAGTGATGGAAATGGATTCCGGTCTGCCGGACCACACGCTCTACCGGCCGGAAGATATGTCTGCTCTGAGCGGCGCCACTCTGCCTCTTGTGATTTGGGGCAACGGCGCATGCGCGAATGCCGGAAACTCGTTTAGCAACTTCCTGACCGATATCTCGTCTTATGGATTTTTCGCCATCGCCCTGGGTCCGATTGTCGAACGTAATGCGGCTGGCCTTGCAGCACCGGCCGCTGCGCCTCCCGCCGCACGACCGCCAATACAACAACCTGCCGATACGACGCAGCTTCCTCGTAATCTTCCGCCTGCCGCGGCTCACCCCTCCCAGATGATCGACGCGATCAAATGGGCTACTGCGGAGAACGAACGCGCCGGAAGCAAGTACTACAAGCATCTCAATGTCGGCAAGATTGCCGTGATGGGTCAATCCTGCGGAGGAGTCCAGGCGATCGAAATCGCTGCGGACCCGCGCGTTACTACCGCAATGGTCTGGAACAGCGGTCTTTTCGCGCAACCTTCAGACATGGGCGGTGGCAAAACCCTCAGCAAAAAAGATCTTGAGTCCATTCACGTCCCGATGGCCTACATCAGCGGGGATTCAACCGACATCGCACACAACAACGCGAACGCCGACTTCGAGTACCTGAAATCGATCCCGGTATTCCGCGCCTGGGAGAGAGGCGTGGGCCACGGCGGCACCTACAACCAGCCGAATGGCGGTGAATTCGCCGGCATCGGAGCGGCGTGGCTAAGCTGGCAATTGAAGGGCGATCAAAAGGCGGGGCTGATGTTCCGCGGCCCCGAGTGTGGATTGTGCGTCAATCCCAAGTGGGTCGTTCAAACCAAAAATCTGAAATGAGAATCGCACCGGCGTTATTATTCACATTCGTTTCCGGGGCACTTCCGGGGCAAACACAGCCAATCCCGTTTGGCTCTGCCCTGAATGCCGATCAGCAGATTCTGGAGTCGCAGCAGCTTGCGAAAGATCTGGCGTCTGCCCCCAACACTCAATGGCGCGCGAAGGGAGACCAACACCGAACCTATGATTTCGCAGCGGGGAAAAAGGCGATGCCGTATCGCTTGTACGTACCCACGACATGGGACGGCCAGTCGAGGCTGCATCTTATCGTGATGCTTCACGGCGGCGGCTCCGATGAAAACCGCTATATGGAAATGAACAACAAACAAGTCGAGCGTCTGGCCGAACAGCACGGTTATGTCGTCGTATCGCCGCTCGGCTACAGCCCGTTGGGCGCCTATGGAACGCCGCTGCGGTTGCCCGCGGTCTTCGGCCAGCCTGAGACGGCGGCCAAACAGAGAGCCGGAGTAACTCCGGAAGCGGAGCATACCCTCGAACTGAGTGAAAAGGATGTGATCAACGTCCTTGAGATCGTCCTGAACGAATATCCAATCGACCGTTCTTCGGTTTTCCTCGCGGGACATTCGATGGGTTCCGGGGGAACCTGGTATCTCGGCGCGAAATATTCAAAGTATTGGCGTGCCATCGCTCCCATGTCGGGGCCATTCGTCGATCAGGCAAATTATCCCTGGGAACACCTCAAGTCCATCCCGATCATGATGAGTGAGGGAACATTGGCACTCCCCTCGGTGCAGGGTAGCCGAGTGATGCGAGACTGGATGTTTCAGCAGGATCTTACCTTCGAATACTACGAAGTGAAGGCCGATCACGGCGGCATGGTTCCCCTCATCCTGCCGGCCGTCTTCGACTTCTTTGACCGGTACGGGGAAAAATAGTCTTCATAATTTCCACTTGAATGGAGCAAATGCCGGGCAAACCGCTTGAAGGCATCACTGTCCTCGACCTGACGGTCGCGCTGGCCGGACCATTCGCAACGCTTATCCTCGCTGGTTTGGGAGCCAGGGTGATCAAAGTGGAGAATCCTGCTGGCGGAGATTCCTGCAGAACAAACGCCCCTTATCTCGGCGCGGACGGACCGAAACTCACGCGGGAATCCGAGGACGATATTTCCGTATCGGCTCTCAATCGCCTGCGCAACAAACTGGGCGTGACCTTGAATCTGAAGCGCCCGGAAGCTCGCGCTGTCTACGCCGACCTGGTGAAGAAATCCGACATCGTGGTCGAGAACTTCAGCCGCGGCACTTTGGACAGGCTTGGCGTCGGCTACCCCTTCGCACACGAGGTCAATCCCAAAGTGATCTATTGCTCGATCACAGGGTTCGGGAGCACCGCGAATGCAAGTCCGGCGAAAGCCATGGACGCTATTGTCCAGGCGCTCAGCGGCACGATGATGACTTCCGGCGGTCCGGACGATCCGCCCATTCGTGTCGGTCTGCCGATCGGCGACCTGACCGCTTCCCTGTTCGGCGTAATCGGCGTGCTGGCCGCGCTTCACCAGGCGAAACACACAGGTCAAGGTCAGCACATCGACGTTTCCATGCTGGGCGCTCTGACCACGATGGTAGCGGTAGAAACCTTCGGCCTTCTGGAGCGTTGCGGTATTCCGCAACGCACGGGGCTCACGGTACCGCGCCTCGCGCCTTTCGGTTTGTATCGGACAACGGACGGATACATCTCCATCTGCGCGCCCCAGGAGACGTTCGCTCGCTCGTTGTTCCAGGCAATGGGGCGGGCCGATTTGATCGACGATCCCCGATTCCTCACACGCGACACCCGTGTCGAGAACGTCCGCGCACTGGATGCGATCATCGGCGAATTCACCAGCCGGTACACGAACGCGGAAGCCGTCTCGATCCTCGAACGAGCCGGGGTACCAACCGCTGAGGTACGGAATCCGGATGAAGCGGTCCGCGACCCGCGCGTGCTCGCCCGCGGTGAAACGGTTCGCCTGGAGCATCCCAAATATGGCGCCGTCGACGAAGTTTACGGGATGGGTATTCCCATCAGGTTCTCCGGAGCGACGGCTGGCTTCGATCAGCCCGCGCCAGCACTGGGAGAGCACAACGATGCTGTGTACGGCGGGATTCTCGGTTATTCGAAGGAACATCTGGAGCACTTGAGATCGAGCGGAGTGATCTGATCCGTGATAGTAAAGGCTCGTTCCGCAGTCGACCAGTTAACCTGGCATTACGAAAATCCGCTCGCGTGCGCGATGGAAAAAGCGCGCGAGGGAATACCGATCGCCGGCATCACATCGAACACCGTGCCGTGGGAACTTCTGCGTGCAGCCGGGTATTTCCCGCTGATGCTGAAGCCGGCCAATGGCCCTTTTCGCGTCGCGGACCGATTTATGGAGGACGGTGTTTTCGGCGCCCGTGTGCGGGGAATCTTCGACGGCATCGCATCCAGCGCGTGGCCGTTCCTCGCAATGGTGGTAATTCCACGAACATCGGAGCAGGAACACAAGCTCTTTCTGTATTTGCGCGAGATGGCTCGGCAGGAATTCTCGAGCAACACGCCAGACCTGCATCTGTACAACCTGTTGCACTACCGTTCCGCGGAAGCGGAGAAGTACGGGCTGGAGCGGACGCACGCCCTTATCGGGTATCTCGAAAATCATGCCGGACGATCGATCGAACCAAGCGACCTCGCGCGTGCTGTAGACGAATCGAACCAGGCAAACCGCGCTATTCGACGCTTGCTGGATTTCCGCGAAGGCCCCCATCCGCGGCTAAGCGGAACGGAGATACTGGCGTTGATTGGCGCCGCCTGGTTCATGGACCGCGCGGAATTCGCGCGGCTTGCTGCTGAAGCGGCCGCCGAACTAACGACCCGTCCGCCTTTGCACGGTGCACGCATCCTGATCAAAGGATCTCCGCTTCATCACACCGGCTTGCACCGTGCGATCGAATCGCACGGGTCCGTGGTGATCGCGGAAGACGACTGGTGGGGCTCGCGAAGCATTACGAAGGAAATCGGACCGCAGGGCGATGTGGTTCGGTCGATCTTTGAGAAGTATTACTTTGACGCGCCGAGTCCGCGTGTGTTCCCGCGCGCGGTTGCCGACGAATGGTTTCTCGCCGCCTCGGCAAAGGTCGACGGAATTGTTTTCTATCTCCCCCCCGAAGACGATGTTCTGGGGTGGGACTATCCACGCCTGCGAAATGTTCTGGATCAACGCGGTACGCCCAGCCTGCTTGTGCGGGAGGATGCTGCGGAAGAATTGAGCGCGGCTTGCCATCGGCGCATACGAGACTTCGTTCAGAAGCTGGACACATAATGGCGGACAAGCAACTGGAGTCGACAGTCGCCGCGGCTGAGTACCAGAAAGCCTGGTTTTCCGAACTTCGCTGGCACGTCTTTGAGCACCAAAAGCCCTATGCGATTGTTCAGGCCGATATGCCACTCGAGTTGTTTCAGGCGATGGATGTGCCCGTGGTCAGCAATCAGTGGTGGGCGGCGATCACGGCGGCAAAAAGGCTCTCACCCGATCTACCTGGACTGCATGCGCGCGCGCGGTTTTCATGAGGGCCTCTGCCGCTACTGCAGCCTGCCGCTCGCATCCACGCTATGCGGCGATCGAGCGCCGGCGCCCTGGGGTGGACTTCCCCGTCCGGCGCTTGTTGCGGCCCGTCTCACTTGCGACTGCATTCAACGGGTGTTCGAAAGCTGGTCTGAAGCGTTCGGCACCGAGTTCATCGCGCTCGATTCGCCCGGCGCGTCCGAGCTTCCTCCTCGATGGTGGGACTTGAGCCGGTATCGCTGGCGCGAATTGTTCGAGGAGCATCGGCTGGATTTCATGGTGGCGCAGTTTCACAGGCTGATCGAGAGTCTTGAGCGCATCACTTCGCAAAAGTTCGATCTCGCACGGCTGCGCAGCCTGATGGAGGGTGTAAACCGTCAGGAAGAATATTTCGAGGAGGTCCGCGATCTGATTTGCGCCGCGCCCCGGACGCCGGTTCGCATGCAGGAACAGGTGAGCAACGTCATGGCTACACAATGGCTGCGCGGCTCGGAGTGGGCTATCTCACATGCGAAGAGATTTCGCGACGAAGTGAAGGCGCGGGTCGAACAGAACATTGCTGCCTGCCCGGGCGAGCGGCTGAGGCTGATGTGGGTAGGCGCGGCGCTCTGGCACGATATGGACTTCTACACGGCTTTCGAAGCCGACCAGGGAGCCGTTTTTGTCTGGTCGATGTACCTCGCGTTTGGACCGGATGGTTACATTCGATATGGTCTGGACGATCCGATGAAGGCGCTCGCCAGCCGCACGGTCAGTATGAATGAGCAGTTGCACAACCCGCCGTGGGCCAATGAATGGATCGTGGATCAGGCGAAACGGCATCGCATCGATGCGGCGCTGGTCCTGACTCCGCTCGGCACCCGGCCGTCCGCGACCGGCAACCGGTTCATCCAGTTCGCCCTGAAAGGTGCCGGCATCCCCGTGTTGCCAATATTCGCAGACATGGTCGATGCGCGAGGTTGGGATGCTGCCGGGATGCGTCACAAGGTCGCGCAGTTTCTGGAGCAACTCGTTTCAAAGGGCGTGGATTCGTGGAGGGGCGAATGAACGACTCGAACGGAACTTCCCGGCGAACGCAGCACTGGGTTATCTCCATCGCAGCCGTGATCCTCGCAATGATGGCAATCCAGATGTCGAGCCTTGGCTTCTCTCCGCTCCTGCCAGCAATCCGTAAAGAGCTCTCGGCCTCCTATTCGCAGATGGGGCTCTTCACCGGCATGTACGGGCTGATTGCGATTTTCATCAGCCTGCCAGCTGGAATGATGGCTGCCCGCTTCGGCGAAAAGCGGATGCTTCTAAGCGGGTTGGCAGTTACCGCCCTGGGCCTTGCCAGCCTCGGCTTCGCGCACTCCTATGCTGTCGCTCTGGCGAGCCGCGCGGTCTGGTTGGTCGGCTACCGGTTTGCGTTCATCTGCGTGTTCACCGCCATGGCGGTGGGCACTCCAGAGAAGTACCGCAGCAGGACGATGGGCATCCTTGGCGCACTGGCAGCGCTGGCCTCGGTTGTCGGCGCTCCCTTCGGAACGCGCCTGGCGGAGTGGTTTGGCTGGAGAGGAGGCATCTTCGGCTTCGCTGTTATCGCCGTCTTTGGCGGAGTGCTGTTTGCGGCGTTGTACCGTCCGGGCGCAACCAGCGCGGCATCAGCCAACGGATCGCACGGACGCGCGCTCACCGGCAAATCCTGGTCTGCTCTGCGCAACCCGCTTATGTGGGGGTTGATCCTCCTCGGTCTGATCAACATGGGCGGTTTCAGCGCCACGTTTTTCGTTCCCTACGCGGTAGAGAGCGTCTTCGGTTTGAAAGCGCGAGAGTCGGCGGCCATCATCAGCTCCAGCTATTTTTTCAGTATCTTCCTGAATCTGGCCGTCGGCTGGCTGTGCGACCGTTATTCCCGCTGGAACATAATGATTGTTCTGGCGGCGCTGCTGGTTCCTGCGAGCTTTGCGGTCCTGTCGCATGATCTGTTTGTTTTCCGGGTTGGAATTGCGCTGGTCGTATCGATTGGCCACGCAGCCACAAATCAGATCTATGCGATCTGCGGTGCCGTCCTGAGCCGGGATGAGATCGGCACTGGAATGGGCATCGTTGGTTTGGGTAGCGGCATCTTCGGTTACCTTGGACCTCAAATGCTGGGCTATCTCCGTGACTCAACCGGCGGCTTCACGGCAGGCTGGTACTTTGTGGCATTTGCCGCTGTGGTTTCGCTTGTCGATCTGCTCGTTCTGCGCGTCTGGAGCTCGCACGCCCGCGCCGCCCAGGCAGTCGCCATCTGAGATCTCTTGTCACACGAAGGGTTTTGATTGCGTCGCTATGTGCGGGCTGGTTCCGACCGTTTCTGAGGCTTCCGCTGGCAATTTGTTGACCAGCGGCCCCACCGGTTAGTTCTGTTAGACTGCCAATTGCATCGAGCCCTGACGAGGGTGGTTCTCAATTCACGGAGATCATTATGAATCGACGGTTCCTGCCCAGTGTTATTACGTGCTTCATGATCGCTTCGGTGGGCGAGCATTCTTGCTCAAGCCCCGGCACAGCCCGCGCCTGCCGGACAAGGCGCCGGCAGGGGTGGCCAACGGCCCGGCCAGCCCCGCGACTCCCGAAGATCTCGCCGATATCGCAAAACTCGCGAATTTGCCGGCTTTGGTCAAAGGCTCCGGCGACGGAGATTTTTCAACGGGTCCCGACTACACGCCTGCGCCCGAAGAAACGCAACGCGTCGGCATTCCGCACGGCAAGTTGATCGAGTTCTTTATGAACTCCGCCAGCAGCAAGGTGTTTCCAGGCGTCAACGGCCCGTTTGAGCGGCTGGTCTCCGTCTATGTTCCGGCCCAGTATGTTCCGGGAAGACCTGCTCCGTTCATCTTCTCGGCGGACTCCTACGGTCTGCGCGATCGCCAACTCGCGAATATCCTCGACAACATGATTGCCGATCGCCGTCTGCCTGTGATGGTGGCGGTGATGGTCGCCAATGGCGGCCCGGAGCGCAGCCTTGAATACGACACGGTGTCGCCTGTCTTCGCGGATTTTGTCGAAACCGAAATTTTGCCTCGCGTGGAGAAGGAAACCGGTGTCAAGCTAACCACGGACCCCGAAGGCCGCATGACCTACGGCGGCAGTTCCGGCGGAGCGATGGCGCTCACCATGGCATGGTTCCGCACGGAGCGTTACCATCGCGTGCTGTCCTATTCCGGCACCTTCGTCGATCTGCGCGAAGGCCCGGAGGCCCCGCACGGAGCTTACGAGTACCCGGAACATTTCTTTCCCGATGCGCCGGTGAAGCCGCTCCGCATCTGGATGCATGTTTCGGAAAACGATATCGGCGCAAAAACCGCCTCGGCCGATCGGCGCAATTGGGTGATCGCGAATCAGCGCCTTGCAGGCGTGCTGAAAGCCAAGGGCTATCACTACCAGTTCGTGTACGCCAAGAACGCGGGTCATGTCGATGCGAAAGTGATCCGTCAGACGCTGCCGCAAGCGCTCGAATATGTGTGGAAGGACTACCCGATTTCAGACAAGTAGCCCCGGTTCCGCTGATTCTCTCGCGCTCTGAGAACCGGTTTTCTCGATGCGGTCGAAATTCTGAACACCGGCCCTCATTCGAAGGCGTGGGGCGGGAGCAAACCCGTCGACGTCTTCCGGAACCCGAAACCGGTAAGCGCCTTTCAATTGGGCCTCACGGATCGGGATTGTGGCTATTTTGTGCGCTCCTTGAAGAACTTGAATATTTCGGGCATGCTCTGTGTAATCACGGTTCCGTGATCAGCGCCCGGCAGTTCAAGATACTTGAAGTCTTTCATCCTGAGCTCTGTTGCCGTCTTTGCCCAACGACGCCCTACGTCGACAGGAACCACCGTGTCTGCGTCACCGTGCGCGAGCAGCAAGGGCATCTTGTCTTTCACCGGTGCGAGGCTTTCAGGCTGCATGCGGAACGCGGCCGGCGCCATGGCCGCTACCGCCGCCCATTGATCGACGTACTTGGGGCCCAGGAACAGAGCTCCAGCGCCGCCCATGGAGTGGCCCATCAGGTACGTGCGCTTGTCGTCGATGTTGAATTCCTTGCGTACGATTGCGAGGACATTCATGACATCTTTTTCGCTGAGTTCCGCCAGATTTGGAGGTTCAGGAGTGGGCTGGGCACCGCCTCGACCCGCGCCCGCGCCACCGCCCCGGCCGACATCTGGGCCACCGGCTCTACCTGGACCCGCCCCCCTGCCTCTGCCCGGGCCGCCATTCATGACGATCACTGGCGAGCCGAACCAGCCTTGCGGGTTGTAACCCATCGGACCGACCACAATGTAGCCACCTTCTTCTGCCAGGTCCAGTGCATTGCCGCGCAGTAGGGCGTTTCCGTCACCGAAGACTCCATGAAGCGCCACGATGAGTGGAGCTTTCTTGTCTTTCGCAACCTTGGAAGAGACGAAAAGCGCGTACGGCAACTCTTCGTTGGTGTCAGCGAAGTGATACTTCCGCTGCTGCACCCGCGGGTCCGGCGCCCTGTTAGGTCCTGCCTGGGGTGCAGCCCCCGCAGGCGCCTGTCCGAATGCGGCGGACGTCTGCAGAAGCGAAAAACTCAAACACAGCGCGAGAGCTACCGAACCCCGAGTCGCGAAATTCCTGATCATATTCATCTTTGTGACCCTTCCTTACTTCTGGTGCTTCGCGAAAAACTCATAAATCGGTTTCAGCCCGGATTGGATCACCGGGCCGTGAGTAATGCCTGGTTGCTCGACGAACTCGTACTGCATATTCAGTTCCTTCATAACGTCAACCCAGCCATGGCTGTTGGCGACCGGAACCACTTCATCGATGTCGCCATGCACGATCATCACAGGAACCCCGGCATCCTTCATCGGCTGCAGTGTTTCTTTCCTGGTCTGCCAGAAGGCGGCCGGGGCCTCGGCGCCGACCGCGGCAAATATGCTCGCGTACTTCGAGCCCAAAAAGAGTGCGCCCGCTCCGCCCATCGAGTGACCCATGATGCAGATGCGTTTGTCATCCACATTGAACTCCTTGCGGACCATACCGATGACGTTCATCACATCCTTCTCGCTGAGCTCACGCAGGTTGGCTGGCTGGTTCGCGCCGGCCGGCCCACCGGCACGAGGGTTGGCCCCTGCCGCATTGGCGCCGGGTCCGTTTGCAGCCGCGGTGGGCGCTCCTGTTCCGTCGCCCGCGGCGACTGGAGCCCCTCTGCCTCTGCCCCTGCCACCTCCGCCGGTGCCCGGCGAACCATACCAGCCGCTCGTGTTGTAGCCCATCGGGGCAACCAGAATGTAACCGCCAGCCTCAGCGAGGTCAATAGCGGCAGTTCCCATCATGATGGTCTGCGGAGCACCCAGGCCATGCAGGGTGACAATCAAAGGCGCCTTTTGGTCCCTGCTTACTTTCGATGACACATAGAGCGAATACGGCAGGTCTTCATTGGTGTCTTCGAAATGGTAGGTCCGCGTCTGCGCGCGTGGGTCCTGCGCGAAGCCGCCGCCACGTCTGCCGTTGGCTGCCGCTGGAGGTTGTGCCCACGCGACGTCAAGAGGGCTCAATGCCAGCCAGGCAGCGAATGCTCCGAAGACAACTGCCGTCGTAATTCGGGTGGAGATTTTCATGCAGTTTTTCCTGATGCTTCCCTGAGGAAGTGATCCCCGCGATTATATGCAGGCGTTCCGCAAATTTCCATGACCAATTGTGATCATGGGAGAACTTGTACGCCGAAGGCGGTCAGGTGTTTGACAACCCCTATTGCTGACAATGAAATGAACCGTTGGTGGCGGTGAAGACCTCCGACGGGATCATTTCACGGCAGCGTCACGATGCCACGTTGGATTGCCGCTGTCGCCGCCTGGGTTCGATCCTGAACGTCCAGTTTCGCGAGGATATTCTTCACATGGTTCTTGGCCGTCGTGTCGGCTATCTGAAGCCTCCAGGCAATCTGTTTATTCGACAGTCCTGCCACAATCAGCTCAAGTACCTCGATTTCGCGTGCACTCAGGCGCGATGCGGGATGATTTAACAGGCCGGCGGGAACGCAGGTATCTCCTGCATGGACCAGCCGGATCGTTCGGAGCAATTCTTCATGCCTGACATCTTTGGTGAGATAAGCCCTTACTCCGGCGGCGACGGCTCGACGTACGTTTTCATCTCCATCGTACGTCGTCAGAGCGATCAAACGGCCCTCGGGAAATTCACCGCGAATCGACGCGATCGCTTCGACTCCCGACATCACCGGCATCCGCATATCGATCAGCGAAACATCAGGCCGCTGCTCCCAGGCCCGCACGGCCTGTTCGCCGTTCGTGGCTTCGGCCACGACGGTCATATCGGCCTGAGCGTTGATGATCGAAATAACGCCTACCCGCGCGATCAGATGGTCCTCGGCTACCAGAATCCGAATCTTCGTCACGGCAAGGGCACCGTCACTTCAACGCGTGTTCCTTCCCCTCGGTGACTGTGCAGATGAAGCTCCCCTTTGATACGCTCGGCGCGTTCGCGCATGCCAATCAATCCGAAATTTCCGTGTCTTGACTGGAATGCGTCTCGCGGATCGAAACCACATCCGTCGTCTTTGACATGAAGCGACAACTGCCGGGGGATGATTTTCAACTCCATATCGATCCTGTGCGGGGCGGCGTGGTTGACTGCGTTCGCGACCGCTTCCTGCGCTATGCGGAACACGTGATGTGCAATTTCCTCTGGCAGTCTTGAGACATCACCATTGATGTCCACCTTCACCGCAATACCCGACGTAGCCGCCCAACGGTCTGCGCCCGATTCGAGTGCCACGGCGAGGTCCTGATGCTCCAGTACCGATGCTCTCAAATCCATAAGAGAACGTCGCGCTTCGGTCAGACTATGCCGGGCCATCCGGCGCGCGAAGTCGAGCGCGCTCCGCGCCTTCCCGGCGTTCGAGGGCATCGCCATTTCGACTACGTCCAATTGGGAAGCAATTCCCGCGTACCCTTGCGCCAGCGTGTCGTGCACCTCCCGCGCCAGACGCGCGCGCTCCGCTAATACCAGGGCGAACCGTGAGCTTACCTGCCTCTCCCGCAATTTGTAAGCGGCCAATATCATTGCGCCCACAAGCAAGGCGAAAAGCACGCGAAACCATGGCGTTTCGTAATAGCGAGGTTCGAGATCGAACTCCAGTGCCGATTCGCTGGCCAGCCCTCCCGGCAATTCCGCCTTGAGGCGGAAACGATAATGGCCGTGGCCGAGACTGTCATAGTTCACGGTACGCGAAGTATCGGCGATTGCCCAATCGGAGTCCACGCCATCGAGCATGTACGAATAATGCACGCGATCGGGCGCACGCAGATGAATGCCTGTGTATCGAATCTGGATCCGGCCGCTCTGAGGCGGTACATGCGGGCTTTTGGTTCCAAAAGAGCGGCGATCCGTCGATAGATTGAGGATATGCACCAATGGAGGCAGAGGCCGCGATCCGCTGTTGCGCGGGTCAAAAATAGTGATGCCGTGGCTGGTCGCAAACCAGAGCGCGCCGCTCTTGAGTCTCAGGCCATCCGTGGTTTGCGTGCTTCGCATTCCATCGTCCACGCCATAGTTCGATGGCTGCAGCAGTCTGATTCGATGCTGCGCGAAATCGGCGAGTTGCCCCCGGGTGATGCGGCATAGGCCGCGGGTTGTGCTCAACCACAGGGATTCGCCATCGCCCGTAATGGCGTTTATGTTGTCGCTCAGCAGACCGTCCCGGGCCCGGTATTGGAGGAAATGGCCATCGCGAAACGCATTCAGGCCGCCACCCTGTGTGCCGATCCAGATCGTCCCGAAAGAGTCGATGTGAAGCGCGCGAATCTGCCCGCTGCTCAGCCCATCATTCGTTGTAAATTGTTGCGCCTTCCCGTTGCTGTATCGCCATAGACCTTCCGACAGAGTCCCCGCCCAGATCGCGCCATTGGAGTCGGCGGCAAGAACGTAAAACGAATCATCCCGGTAGAGGGGACCGGCAGGAATCACGGTGCGGAACAGCCCGTTCTTAAGTGCCCCCAGACCATTCGGAAGTGCGAGCCAGATAGTTCCGTCGTGATCTTCCAGAGCATCGAAAACGGTCTTCCGGCCCTGCGGATCGGGCGGCACAAAGGTGCTTGTGCGACCTTCCTTCACGCGCAGCAGGCCCTGGCGTGAGGGAACCAGCAGATCTCCCGATCCTGTCTCGTGCAAATGGCGGATGAAAAGCCTCGCATTCGAAACTTGTATCGCGGGAAGATGATGACCCTGCATCACCCGAAGCCCGTCGTCGTAGCCAGTCCACACGTTGCCGGAATGATCTTCCAACAGGGCCGCCGGCCCGTTATCGGGCAGGCCCTCTGATCTGCCAATCGAGGTGAACAGGTCGTCACGGTAGCGGGTCAGGCCACTATCGCTGCCCACCCAGAGATTCCCCTCGCGATCCTCGAAAATGCAGCGGATAGCCGTCCCATCGCGTGCCTCCGGGAGATTCTGGAATCGCGATCCTTCGAGGCGCGCCAGTCCCCAATCGGTCCCGACCCAAACCGTGCCTCCGCCGTCCTCTGTTATGGCATTCATCCCGAAAGCATCGGAGAGACCCTCGTTGCGGCGGTATCGCTTCAATGTTCCGTTCGCCAGACGTTCAACGATTCCGCGGGCACCGGTAATCCAGAGGTTTCCGTCTTTATCGGCGCGAATATGGGACGGAAAATCCGCCGATAAGACAGAAGGTCCGATCACACTGACGAAACTTCCGTTCACCAGCTTCACCACTGAGCTGTTCCCACAAACGTAGAGTTGATGGTCGCGGCTCTCGGTAACTCCTCGGACAGAGCGCAATGGAATGTCTTTTTCGCGGGCAAAGTTCATGAATCGGACGCCGTCAAAGCGGCTCAGATTTCCGCCCGTAACAATCCATAGCACCCCGGCATGATCCACGAACAGGTCAGAAACAAGGTCGTCGATCAACCCATCCTTGCGGGTGTAAACCTGGAATTTTCCATCCTTGTAGCGCGTCAAACCTGCCGGAGAACCTATCCATAAGGAACCGTCTGCCCCCGCAGCGAGCGCGGAGATCGTCTGCGCAGGTGGAGCGCCATGTTCGCGATTCAACGAAACGAATTCGTAGCCATCGAATCGCGCCAGACCTTCATCGGTGCCGAGCCAGAGATATCCGTCAGTCGTTTGTGCGATAGCGCGCACGGCATCCTGAGGCAATCCCTGCTCCTGGGTCCAGACCGATGCGGTGTACTGCGTCAGGGCCTTCCGCGGATCGAGAGCGGTAACGGGAATTGAACAAAGAGTGACCAGCAGCACCACGAGTGTGCCGTTCCGAAGCATCTGGAACATTTATTATCCACCCGATTCCCGCGAGCCGGGAACGCTGCGTGGGGCCTGGTAGTCCGATTGGATCATTGAATCGGGAGTTGTTTGGGAATAAAGTAACCGGTTGACTGGATGTTGGGCGGCAGGTCCTTTCGCTTTCCCGCGTCGGTAATTGCAAATTGAGGCGGCAGGAATATTTTGGATCGATTCAAATCAAACGTGCGTTGTGTAATCCTCGGCGCCGCGGTTGCATTCAGTATGCCCCTGGTCGCCCAATCTCCTCCGCAGGCGCACGCCCAGGTAAAATCCCAACCCCGAACGGCGGCTGCTGAACAGCGCGCCCTTCTGGATAAGTATTGCGTTACCTGCCACAACGAAAAAACGAAGCTCGCCAACTTCTCGCTCCAGAAAGCAGACATCAATACAGTCGCCGACCACCCGGAAATCTGGGAACAGGTCATCCGAAAGCTGCGGGCAGGCATGATGCCTCCGCCCGGCATGCCGCGGCCGCCGTTGGCCAACTATGAGGGACTGCGAGATTGGCTCGAGGCGCAAATCGACCAGCGAGCCGCCACACGTCCCCAACCCGGTTCGGTAGTTCTGCATCGACTCAATCGAACCGAGTACGCCAACGCGATTCGCGACCTGCTCGATCTCGATATCAATGTTTCCACGCTTCTGCCAGCTGACGACTCGGCGCGAGGATTCGACAATGTCGCCGGATCACTGACGATTTCGCCCACGCTGATCGAAGCATACTCGTCAGCTGCAGCGCGAGTCGCGCGCACTGCGGTAGGCTTCTGGAAATCGCCGACGGAGGCGGTCTACATATCCCCCGCCGATACTTCGCAAACGGAGCGCCTGGAAGGGCTGCCCTTCGGCACACGTGGCGGAATGGCGGTGCGGCACAGTTTTCCGTCCGACGGCGAATACAAATTATCCGTTCAGAACTTCGGGTTGGGCAGGTTTATTCCCGGCGAGAAACTGGAGTTTCTGATCGACAACGAGGTTGTCGAGATTCGCGATTACACTGGAGTCGGGCTTACGGCGGCGAATGCGGCCGACAATGACGGCTCGATCGACGTGACGGTGCCGGTAAAGGCCGGCTCGCACTTGGTCGGCGTGACCTTTCTCTCGACCAACTACGGGCCCGGCCTCGATTTGATCCGTCAGTATGAACGAAAATCACTGGAGGATAACCCAATTCCCCAGTTGCAGTACCATCCGGCGGTTGGCAAACTGCAAATCCAGGGGCCGTTCTCGCCCACTCGCCCTGAGGATTCCCGCAGTATCCGGAAGGTTTACACCTGCAGGCCGTCAGCGAAAGAGCAGGAGGAGCCCTGCGCAAGGCAGATTCTCACGACGCTGATGAAGAGGGCCTTCCGGCGACCGGTCAATCCTAACGACATGGAATGGGTTCAGGGATTCTATCTGGAGGGCCGCCGCGAAGGGACATTTCAGGACGGCATCGAGCTCGCCCTCCGGCGGATTCTGACCAGTCCGCAGTTTCTGATCCGCGCGGAGCGGGACCCGAATAACGTTGCACCGGGGCAGCCCTACCGAATCACGGACCTCGAACTCGCGTCCAGATTGTCTTTTTTTCTGTGGAGCAGTATCCCGGACGATGAATTGATTGAAGTGGCCAGTCAGAACAAGCTGCATACTCCTGCGGTCCTCGAGCGCGAGGTTCGACGCATGCTGGCGGACACGAAAGCGGATGCTCTGGTCAGTAATTTCGGGGATCAACTGCTGTACCTGCGTAACCTGCCTGCTACTTCGCCCGATGGTGTTTTCTATCCGAACTGGGACGACGAGCTTCGCAAAGGTTTCCGCAGGGAAACGGAATTGCTGCTTCAAAGCATCATCAGAGAAAATCGCAGTGTCGTCACCCTGCTCGATGCCGACTATACCTTCGTCAACGAACGCCTGGCAAAACATTACGGGATACCGAATATTTACGGTTCCGAATTCCGCCGCGTGACTCTTGGGCCGGCTCTCGCTTACCGGCGGGGGCTTCTCGGGCAGGGGAGCGTGCTGGCGCTTGCCTGGCAGCAGAATTTCAGAACTTCTCCGGTGAAGCGCGGAGTCTGGGTGCTGGAAAACATACTGGGCACGCCTCCGCCTGAGCCACCGCCGAACGTTCCGCCGCTTGAAGATTCGAAAGGCGACGCCAAAGTGATGACCCTCCGCGAGCAGATGACGATGCATCGCAAGAATGAGCCCTGTGCGAGCTGCCATAAGCTGATGGACCCCATCGGGTTCGCGCTGGAGAACTTCGATGCGGACGCGGGATATCGGACAATGCAGGGGGGCGAGGGCGGCGTTCCTCTCGACACCTCAGCAGTACTTTGGGACGGGACAAAAGTGAATGGGCCGGTCGAACTGCGCCAGGCGTTGATGCACTATTCGCCGCAGTTCATCAGGTCCATTACGGAAAAGCTGATGACTTTCGCGATAGGGCGCGGCATGGAATATCAGGATATGCCGGTGATCCGCTCGATTGTACGGGATGCGGATAAGGATAATGACAGATTCGTATCGCTCCTGATGGGCGTTATCAAGAGTGCGCCGTTCCAGATGCGAACGAAGGAAGCAGAACCCAGAGCTGGAAATTAGGAGTCGCCAAACTATGTTTATCGAGAAAAAGTTTATTCCGCGCCGGACGTTTCTTCGCGGAGCGGGCGTGACGATCGGGTTGCCGCTGCTGGATTCGATGGTCCCGGCGCAGACTCCCTAGGACAAGACAGCGGCTATGCCCGTGCGGCGCTTTCTGGGAGTGTGGCATCCGCACGGCGCGGCTCCCGGATACTGGAGCCCGCAGCAGGCGGGTTCGAACTTCGATTTCTCCTTCATCACAAAGCCCCTCGAACCTTTCCGGAAGCGCGTCACGCTGATTTCCGGGATGGATATGCCGGAGGCCATGGCGAACACGGAAGAGCCCGGCGGCGATCATGCGCGGGGCGCGGTACTTCTGTCCGCCGCGCGTCCGCGACGAAATGCGGTCACCCCGTATCTCGGCGTCACACTCGATCAGTTGATCGCGCGAAAATACGGGCAAGATACGATCCTCTCATCGATTCAACTCGGGGTGGAGGAAGACGGCAACTTCGGCAACTGCAATTGGGGTTATAGCTGCGCCTATACCAACTGCATTTCCTGGACGTCCCCCATGCAGCCGCTGCCCACCGAAGTGAATCCCCGGGTGGCTTTCGAGCGATTATTCGGGGATGGGACGAGTCGTGAGGAGCGGAAGCTTGGCCGGCAGCAGGGCGCCAGCATTCTCGATTCCATAACCAAAGAGATTACCGCCTTCAAAAGGCCGCTGGGTCCCGGAGACAGTACGCGTCTTGATACGTATCTGGAGAACGTCCGCGAGATCGAGCGTCGCATTCATATCGCGACGGAGGCCACCGTCAAGGAACCGTCTGAGGAGATTCCCTTCGGATTGCCTGAAAGCAAACACGCTCATTACCGGTTGATGTACGATCTGCTCGCGCTGGCCTTCGAAGGCGATTTGACTCGCTCCGCGACATACATGCTGGGCAAGGATCTCTCCGGTATGAGCTTTCCGGAGTCGGGCTTCAATGGTGCCTGGCATGGAAGCTCACATCATGGCGATAAGCCGGAGAATGTGGCGAATTATTCGAAGATGAACCGGTATCATGTGCAGAATCTGGCTTACTTCGCGGAGAAGCTCAGCAAGATCCCCGACGGAGACGGTACGCTGCTCGATCACATTCTGATCTATAAGGGCAGCAACATGGGGAACTCTCACCGGCACGCTCATGTGAAGGTGCCGATCATTCTGCTGGGCGGAATCGACGGGAAGTTCCAGGGTAACCGCCACATCGTTTTTCCGGACAATACCGAACGCACTTCGAACATGCTGCTGGCGCTTCTTCACAAATACGACATTGAAGACGTTCCGAAGTACGATGCAGCCGGTCGCGAGGTTGGGATGCAGAAAAATTTCGGGTCCAGCACCAATCCGATTTCGCTCTAACGCTGCGATGAAGTGGAAAACCTCCGGTCTCGTCCTTCTTTGTCTTCCGCTGCTTGCTCAGGTTGGCGGCAGGGCAACACGTCCAAAGATCCAGCGGCCGGACGGCCCCGTATGGGACGTCATAAGAGCCAATTGCACTGCATGTCACGGTATCGATGACTATGCATTTCATGCGTTGGACAACGCTGGATGGGACAAGCTGATAGCCGAGGAGCACAAAAGTACGCCGATCAACCTATCCGCCGCGGATCGTGCGCTCCTGTCGGACTGGCTTGTGGAAAAGTTTGGTCCGGCGTCGAAGCCTTTTCCGAGAACATACATCCCGCCTGAGATCAAAACTTTTTTCTCGGACCCGGAGGCCGATCGGCTGATGAATCGCGCCTGCACAAAATGCCACGGCATCGACCGGGTTCAGGGCGCGAGAAAAGCGGAGGAAGGCTGGCGGGTCACATTGGTGGATATGCGTGAACGCGGTGCGCAACTCTCCGACGAAGAACTGGAACGCCTCACGGAGTGGTTGGCGAGAGTATGGGGAACCAATCAGGACAAATGATGCGGTTTCCCGTGGTCTCAATGTGCGCGATTCTGCTGGCGGCCGCCGGAGCGTATTCGGAAGCGCCAACGGCTGCGAACACAGGACCGGTAGCCAGCTATAGCGCTACGTCCGCAAATGTTTCCGGCGCGCCCGATGCGATTCGCATCGATATCCTGCGCTGGTCGACAGACGCGGAGCGCGACCGGCTTGTAGATGCCTGGAACCTGAAAGCTGCGAATACCGGTCGCGGGGGTCGGGCTGCCGGAGGACGCGGCGGGCCTGGGAGAGCTGGCGCTGGGAGAGGCGGATCGGGACGAGGGGCTGCACGCGCGGGCGCGGATGGCGGAGGCCAAGGTACCCTTACAAGCCCCGCTCCGGAAACGATGTTGGCTAATGCGCTGAAAGAGGCACCGACGGTTGGTTATCTGTGGTCGCGGGAGGTTGCCGGTTACGCGATCCGATACTCCGGACGAGTTGCGAACGCGGACGGCTCCGAGCGAATTGTCCTGATCACGCAACGACGCCTCGGTGCGGTGAACGACCTGTGGAAGCCAGTGGGAGCAGAGGCTTCCGCATACGACTTTTCGGTCATTGAGCTTCACGTCGGGAAGAACGGGGCAGGCGAAGGAAAGACGTCACTGAGCGGCAAAGTGGCGCCGGACGATTCTTTGAAAGTAATTGCGCTCGTGGATTACGATGCTCTGCCCTTGGGATTCAGCCATATTCAGCGCCGCGCGGAAAGTCAGCGATAAGGATTGAGAGTGACATTGCTTCTGAAATGTAGCGTTGCCGGTTTGGTTGCGTTCGCGGCATTCGCGGCCGCTCAGAAAAGTGACGTCGCAGATGCGGCGATGCGCGGAGACAGCGGCGCTCTGAAAGCACTCCTGCAGCAGAAAGCGGATGTGAACGCACAGCAGATCGATGGCACTTCCGCCCTGCATTGGGCCGTTCAGGCGAACGACCTCGAAATGGCAGATCAGCTTCTGCGCGCCGGAGCTAAACCCGACGCCGCGAATAAGGCAGGAGCCACACCCCTGCTTCTTGCGGCCCAAAACGGAAATGCCGCCATGATCGCGCGCCTTCTCGCGGGCGGCGCGAACCCGAACGCTCCTCTGACGCAAAAGGGCGATACGGCGCTCATGATGGCGGCGCGCACCGGTAAGACCGACGCTGTGAAGGTTCTGCTCGATAACAAAGCACAGGTAAACGCCATAGAGACCTGGGGCGGCACAACCGCGCTGATGTGGGCTATTTCGGAACGGCATCCGGACGTGGCGAAGGTGCTCGTCGATCGCGGAGCCGATGTAAACGCCAGTCATATTTTGTCCCGTCGGCATCGGGCCGTGGATTCGAAGGCTCGACACCTGTGCCAGCCAAACCGAACCAGCCGATCGAGGAGTTCGCAAGCGGCATGCTGACTCCTCTCATGTTCGCGGCGCGGGAGGACGATCTGGACTCGGCAAAGCTGCTTGCGGGCGCCGGCGCTGAACTCAACGCGCGCGGGGGCGACGGCAAAGATGCACTATCGATAGCGTTTTTCGACGGCAGCTACGATGTGGCGGATTTCCTGATCGACAGTCACGCTAATGTCAATCAGCAGGACGCACAGCGCTTCACGCCGCTGTTCTGGGCGGTAGATCGCCGGAACATGGAGACCGCGCCCAATTTCCCGTGGATGGTGACCAGAGATCCATTCCCGTTGATCAGGAAGCTGCTGGATGCGGGGGCAGACCCGAATGTTGTGATCAATTCCACTCCGCGGGCGCGAATGCGCGAAGGCTCCCCCCGGCTTGTGTATGCGACAGCGATTATGAGGGCGGCCTTCTCGGGTGACATTGAGCTGGTGAAGCTGCTGCTCGCGCACGGCGCAGATCCGAAGATCATCTCCTCTGACCGGGAGACAACGTTGATGGCGGCATCGGGCACAGGCTTCATCAACGGCTATCACCGGCTGAGGCCCGCAGCGGAACGGCTCGAGGTGGTAAAGTTGCTCGTCGATCTGGGCGAAGACGTAAACGCCGCCGATAGCTACGGCATTACGCCACTGATGGTCGCGGCCAATCTGGGTGATTTGAATGTGGTGAAGTATCTGGTCGGGAAAGGCGCAGATCTAAACGCGCACGATCTCGGCAAGAAGAATGACGGCGCGTTCGGTTCCAGCGTCGAGCCTCTCATGCCGATCGACTACGCGATCGGGGTCGGGACATTCGTTCCTAACAATGCTGTGGTCATGCACAACGATGTCGTGAAATATTTGACCGAGGTGATGAAGGAGCGCGGCATCAAACATACGACGTCGGAATGCACGCTTCGAGGATTTACGTGCTCGCAAGCGAACGTGGACCCGAAGACGGCGACTCCTGCCGAGATCGCGAAGATCCGGAAGATCCAGATCGGATATCAGGTGGACGGTATCACCGGCGGCCTTGCTGTGAGCGAAAAAGACAACACTCCGAAGTGACACTTTTCGAACCCGAGTCTTAAATGACCGACTCGACCGCACGGAGTAACAACCAGAAGGGAACTTCCTGCCCGCGTCACGTCGGAGTTTTCTACGAGGCGCCAGAGTCGGGCTATTCCACGTGGACGTGACCGTTCGAGTACTGTCCATGCCCGCAACCGTTGAAGTCTTCAAAATTCAAGAGGGGTATTCGGGGTACCCTGCGCACTTGTATCTCGCTATAGCTAGCTCGGTGAAAGGGCCCCGCAACGTGAATCATCAAAAATTTTGATCCTGACGTTACCAAAATCTCTTGAAAGTTTCGGAGTTGCGAAAAGTGTGATAAAAAGGTGTTTCCGTTCATACCGAGCGACCGGTCAGCTTTGGTCCATCAAGGGGAACTTATAAATGAGGCAAGTCTCGCTGCTATCTCTACTTTTGTTGTGCGCATCTGCCAGCTTTGGCCAAACCGGCCTGGCCACGATCACTGGAACCATAACCGACCAAACCGGAGCTGCTGTCGCGAATGCTCCCGTCGTGGTCCGCAGTTCGGACACGGGAACGATCTTTCAGGGGGCCAGCTCCAGCACCGGAAACTACACCGTCACGCAGCTGCCGGTGGGCGACTACGAACTCTCCGTCACCGTGTCGGGCTTCAAGAAGTACACCCACACCAAATTCCATTTGGGCGCGGGACAGACCATGGGCGAAGACGTCGCGCTTCAAGTGGGCCAGTCCACCGAATCTGTGACCATAACCGCCGAGGCTTCCCTGTTGCAAACCGAAAGCTCCGAGGTATCGGGTAACTTCACGCTGAAGCAACTGGATGACCTGCCGCTTCTCACGGTGGGCGCAACCAATGACGGTGTCCGTGACTATTTTTCCGCGTCGCGCCTGCTGCCTGGAGTGCAGTATTGCGATAGCGCGACATGCCCCGGAGGCGGGAGCGGCAACGCGATCACCGTTACCGTGATCAACGGCACGCCGAACAATTCACTTGCGACTCGCCTCGATGGCGCCACCATGAACCCCACCAGCTCACGCCTTGGGGGAGCCACCATGGAGACGCAGTCCTCGACGGAAGCGGTTCAGGAAGTCAATATCCTGACCAGCAGTTTCGCCCCGGAGTTCGGGGCCGGCCTGGGAGCTGTGGTGAACGTAGTCACCAAGAGCGGAACCAACGACCTCCACGGCACCGCCTATGACTACCTGGTGAATACCGCCCTGAACGCTACTCCGGCCTACCTGGGAGTGAAAAACGCGATTCACCAGAACGACTACGGCTTCACGGTCGGCGGTCCCGTCTGGATCCCCAAACTTTATAACGGCAGGAATCGGACATTCTTCTTCTTCAGCTACGAAGAATTCTTACAGAATCTCCTCAATACCACCACGAACTCCACGGTACCCATACCGGCTTACCGCAACGGTGATTTTTCCAGCCTCATCACCACCGAAAATCGCCTGCTGTCAACCGCGTCCGGGCCCTACATGGATCCTCTTGGCCGCACCATTCCCAGCGGTACCATCTTCGACCCCACCTCCACCTTCACCGCCGCCGGCGGGGCACTGGTTCGCAATCCTTTCCCCAACAACAAGATTCCCTCCAGCATGTTCGATCCGGTTGCGGTTAAAATCCTCGCCATGGTTCCGCAGCCTCTGGGCCCGAGTGCCAACCAGGCGGGATCCAACTATCTGGCGCCGTATAATGGCAGCCGCAGATCCTACGTCCCATCCATCAAGCTCGATCAAAGTCTGGGCGCGAAGCTGCACGCGGCGTTTTACTTTCAAAGGACCTCCACCTCTACGCCCCGGACCGGCACGGGAGCCGACAGTCTGCCGGATAACATCACTGTCTCCGGAACTTCCGGGAATGCCGCCAGGACGATCCGGCTGAACCTGGACTACACGGTGACGCCAACTTTCCTGATGCACTTCACAGCTGGCTGGAACGACTCCGATTTCCTGTTGGGGCCGGAAGATTTCGTGAACATCCAGTCGACACTCGGCTTATCGGGCGCAATCTCTCCGGGCCGCGGCCTCCCGCTGATTGCCACCGGGGTCTTAAGCAATGTCGCAGAGGGCGGTATGGGCAATCTAGGGCCGCAATATGACCAGCATTTCTGGGAGCGCCGTCCCTCGTTCGTGACTTCCGCGACGTACGTGCGCGGCTCGCATACCTACAAGGCCGGCATTGAAGTCCGGCAGATGAAGTATCCCAACTTCAATCTCACGTACACCGCCGGCGAATACACCTTCGGCACGTCCGGCACAGTTGGTAACCTTTCGAACTACACCACACAGACCTCGTTGAATGGAACCACCGTATCATCGGGCTTTGCCGGATTCGGTTTCGCTTCGTTTCTGCTCGGCGGCGCGCAGGCAATCGCCATCAACGCGCCCATCAACCTCCAAACGTCGAATTACCAGGCGGCCGTCTTCCTGCAGGACAGCTGGAAGGTCAATCGCAAGTTGACTCTGGACTACGGCCTGCGTTGGGACTACGGCACCTACCAGAAAGAACAATTCGGGCGCTATGGAGACTTCTCCGCCACCACCCCGAATCCCTCGGCCAGCGGACGGCCTGGCGCTCTTATTTATGAGGCCAACTGCAATTGCAGTTTCGCCCACAACTATCCGTATGCGATCGGGCCGCGTTTAGGCGCGGCCTATCAGTTGAATGACAAGACCGTCGTTCGCGGCGGCGGCGGCATCGTGTACGGCTCCCTCGACTCTTCCGCCGCTACCGGTTATTCATCAAATTCCGCCAACGCCACGACGCCGGCGTTCGGGCAGATCGCCGGACTGCTCCAGAACGGGATCCCGTCCAGCGTGCAGGCGGCATGGCCGACGCTGAATAATCCAGCCGCGGGTCAGCCGCTTGGAGGCGTGGTGGCCGCGCCTTCTCTACTCGATCAAAACACCGGCCGCCCCGCGCGCCTGGTGCAGTGGAATATCACGGTGCAGCGCACCTTCGGCAAGGACATCTCGCTGGAAGCCGGGTATGTGGGCAATGTCGGGGCTTGGGAGACAGCCCCCACCCTCCTCCCGTCAGGCCTCCCCCCCGGCTACGCTACCCTGGCTCCGCAAAACGTGTTCAGTCTGTCGCAGCTTGCCGCCCTTGGAGTCTCCGGCGCAAACCTCAGCAATGCGACGCTCTCCAGCGCGTTCAATACCAGCATATCGGCGCTGACCACGGCGCAGAAGACCGCTCTGGCGTCCGTAGGTCTCACGCAGTTCCTGCCTTATAGCAATTTCCCGCAGAATCAGACGGTCCGCCAGGCGCTGTTGCCCTACCCTCAATACACCGGGGCCATGGCTCCCTTGGGCGCGCCCGACGCGAAAAGCTGGTACGACGCGTTTCAGCTCACATTTATCAAGCGTTTCAGCCATGGTCTGACTTTGAATGCGAATTACACCTACTCGAAGACGCTGGCTTTGATCGGCACCCCGGATCCCTTTAACCGGAATTTGGGCAAGAACCTCAGCCCCTATGACATCCCGCACCAGTTACGGTTGAGCGCCCAGTACGAGGTGCCGCGTTTTAGCTCCGGTATCCTTAGCAACAAAGTGCTCGGCCACATTGTGTCCGGGTGGGGTACGGGTTGGTATCTGAATTACCAGAGCGCGTCTTTGGTGGGCCTTCCGACCAGTTCCGGCGCCTCGCCCCTCAGCAATTTCCTCGGTTACGGACCGGGCCCCGCGCAGTTGATTCCGGGGATGAGTCCGTGGTCGGTGAACTGGACGGACCTCAGTGGCCAACACCACACCGATCCGCTCAACATCAATTGCCACTGCTTCGACCCCACGACGACTCAGGTGTTGAACCCGGCGGCATTCACGAACGTCCCCGACGGCCAGTTTGCCGCAAATGAAAGCTCCATTCGCTCCTTCCGGGGCTTCCGCTATCCGAGTGAGAACGCCAACTTCAGCCGCAACTTCCGAATCAAAGAACGTTACGTTCTGCAAATTCGCGCGGAGTTCACGAATATCTTCAACCGGGTGCAATACGCGATTCCGGTCGGCCAGACTTCCGCGATCAACCTGGGCAACTTCACGACCGCTCCCACGACGTTCAAGACGGGCGCCAACACTGGCTTGTACAGCGGCGGCTTCGGCACCATCACCCCGGAGACGGTGGGCGCTGTCGGTGCGCGTGCCGGCACGATTGTCGCCCGAATTACGTTCTAGTCCGGCTTCGCCTTCAGGGGCGCGCGAAATAGACCTCGCGCGTCCCTGAAAGACATCCGGAAACACCACTCGGCGCCCCAGCGCCGCTTCTGCATGAACACCCTTCGCAGAAGAATTTTCCACGCCGCGCGCGCGGCCTCACGCTCAGTTTGGACCCTACCAGCAAGAAGATATCTTGCATGCGGCACTTCCAAAATGACGCCTCCGTGCGCCTGTATGCCGCACGATTCGTTTCCATTCCCCGAGCGACGATTGGGAGATGGCGCCGCGTTCCGCCTCAGTGAATGTACTCACAACGAGGCTTGGGCGCATTGACCATGCTGGAGCGTATGGACCGTCCGCGTGTCACCGTCAAATCGCTCGCACAAGCTAAGCCCTCAGCCTGACTAACGGCATTCAGCGAGTGGCTCTTCCCTTTGACGCCGAGAGACTCGAAAATCTCAAATAGCAGACTTATCGGAATAGGAGCAGCAGCCGGGATAGAAGCAACGTGGAGAAACCGCTCCCCTTGAGGCCAAGCTGCCGGATGCTCTTGATGAGAGTGGCGCGTATGCAGTGGAAGTTCGTTTGACTCCGCAGGTAGGATTCGTACTATGCGGCCCCTAATAGAATCTGTAAGTTACTGATAATACAAAGATAAGAAATGCAATAAAGGCATCAAAAACGGAACACGCTATACGTTATCGCGTACAGCGACTGAGGCAGAACCCACCGGATTGCGCGTGGGCGACGCCGGGCGGCGCCACCACGGGGAATCGTTATCTCCTGATCTCCTGCGGACGCCGCGCACTCCCGGTCGCACCCGAAGCCGGGATGGCGCGGCGGCGCGTTTCAGACCGCCGTCCAGACGGTGGGCTGAAGCCCACGGCCCGCATCGTGCCCAGGTGCGCCTCCTCGATTTTCACGAAACGGCAGGTGCAGGACGGGATGCCTTACGAGCGTTGGGTAGAGGAGGGCTGGATCGAGACATGCGAGGGTCGCGTGATCGACAACGGATTGATCAAAGCGCGAATTAAATATTGTGTTGAGATGTTCGATGTCCAGGAGGTTTGCTTCGACCGCTACAACTCACGCGAAATGTCCACAGATCTCATCGAAGACGGAATTCCCTGCATCGAGATTCCGCAGACCTGCCCTGGGCTTAATGAGGCCACAAAAAGCTTATCTCTCACTTGTTGCCACAGGAGATCTCGTGCACGGGGGCCACCCGGTGATGGCGCACCACGCGAGCTGCCTCTGCACCAAAAACGATGGGAACGATCTGATCAGGCCAGTCAAGCCGGATCGTGAGAAGGACTTCTCCCGGATCGATCTTCTCGCGGCGACAATTGACGCACTGGCGAGAGCCATGGTGGTCGAAGACAAATCCGTGAGCTACACAGAGCTTAGGAGCGTCGATTGGTAAGGGGTCCTCAAAGGGAATCCCACGGCCCACCCTAACCCTGTGCAAGCCCTTATCCACGGAATGCCCACACAGAATCTTAAGGAAAGGATTCTCGTCTACGGAACCTGCGGCGCGACACACGCGAAGCTCGCCGCATTATTCGGATCGCCCGTCCCGTTGTACCGCGCCACCTGCGGATACGGACACAGCGGTCGGGTTAGAACCTTACTGGTGTCGCCCACCACAGTCCCGGTCGCGATGATCTTATCTGGGGCAACGCCTGTCTCCACCCACCGGTCCAATGCGCTGATAATGTCATGATCGGAGTCCGTTTGCGCTGACGCGCCGTTTCCAAAGCTGTTCGCTCCCACGCCGCCGCCGCAGTGGCCCATGCCCGGAACCATGAACAGACGATAGAACTCCTGCGTGCTGCTGGAAGCCTGATGTCTCGCATCCGGAAATTTGTCGAGAAACGCGCGGACACTGTCGTAGTAAGCAATCGAGCTGAGCGGCGAGATCGCCGGATCGCCCCAACCGTGATACTGAATTAGTTTTCCGCCATTCGCGCGGAAGGTTCTGAGGTCGGGATTCGTCGCATTCAAAACCGGTCCCGCCTTCTGATCGCCGAACGCGACATCCGTGTCGAAGTTCAAGTTCCGGTAGTCCCACTTCGGGTCCTCGAAAACCGCCTGACCGTAATATGAGCTGCCGAAACCATATTGAATCGAAGAGGTGACGGAAGCGGGTGCAATCCACGCCGACCATCCTGCCGGTCCCGCCTCCGTGCCGCGCGCATATCCGGGGAAAATCGAAGCGCCTGTGCGCGGGTTCTTAGGCCCGTCATAAATCTTCCGAAGCGTTTCGACCTGCGGGCGCTGTCAGGCACTCGGGACCTTCCGCGCCTTTACAAGTCAAAACCGAAGGGTCGAAGTCGGCAGGCGCGCGGGTCCTGCCAGCAGCCCGTCTTTCACGCCGTCCGCGGCATCGCATTCCGCCAGCACCGCTTTTTGGATCACCGGAAGCTTCGCGGGCGGTATTGCGCTGCCCGGGGTTTCTGTCAAAGCGCGTGCGTTCCAGATGAAACCTGTGAAAAGATGCGACCAGTCGCTCGCCGGAGCGCCGGCAATGATTCCGTCGAAATCCTCGGCGTACCGCTGCGCTTCCATCAGCGCCTCACGTCCGCCATCGGAGCATCCGTTGAAATAGCTGCGCGACGGCGCGCGGCCGAAAAGATCTCGAATAATCGCCTTCGATTGCAAATTCGTCTCATGCACGGCGCGATACCCGAAATCGATCAGCTTCTCCGGGTGTCCGATTGCCCACGTCGCGCCGGCGCCACCCTGATGACCATCGTCGGTCGCCGCCGCGGCATAACCGCGCTTCACAGGCTCGGCAAGCCCGGCCGCGTTGATCGCCCCTGCCCAGCCGCCATTGCCAAGTTGCAGATATTTTCCATTCCATCCGCTCGCCGGGATCCACAACTCGAAATGGATCTCGGAGTCCTTGGTCGGCCTGATGATTCCCTGCACGGCACAGTGCGCGGGAGCGATCACGGGAGCGTCCGCCGCGCCCGCCGCCGCTCACAGGTCCTTCAGGAACAGCCGTCGCGGAAGTAATCGTCGCGTGTTCGAGCGCGATACTCATCAGTCCCTGGCACGTCTGTTCTGCGAAGAGCGGCGCGGATGACATGCCCAGAAAAACAAGGCCGGCAACAGCAACACGAAGCATAAGATTCTCCCGTTAACTGCAAGGTTTGAACATACAATAATTGGGCGGCCAGTGCCAGCCTGATGCTACCGCCGGCATGGAAAGGAGGAGCGATGCAGAGTTATACCCGAGGTCCAAAGGGTACTGTCGTCCGAAAAACGATAGGGGAAGCTTTTCTTGAAACTGCGAATCGATTTGCCGATCGCGTCGCCCTCATCAGCCGCCACCAGAACATCAGGCTCACCTGGGCGGAATACGCGCATGAGGCGCAGCGCGTCGCGGCCGGCCTGCGGGCGCTCGGATTGCATCCCGGCGACCGCGTCGGAGTGTGGGCAACCAACTGCGCCGAGTGGCCGATTCTTCAATTCGGGTGCGCGCTGGCTGGTGTTGTCCTGGTAAACGTGAATCCCGCCAACCGCTCGCACGAGTTGTCCTTTGTGTTGCGCAAATCCCGGATGCGGGCACTTTTTCTCCACACTCAGGGCCGCCACTCGAACTACAAATCCATTCTGGAAGAATCCCGCGCCGGGCAGACGCTTCCCCTGGAGCACGTCATCTATCTCGATTCCCCGCAGTGGGAGAAATTTCTACGCGATCCGGACGGCATCAGTGTCAAGCCAGACCCCGATGAGCCGGCGAACATCCAATACACTTCGGGCACGACAGGCCAACCCAAGGGCGTGCTCCTTACACACGTGAACCTGGTGAACAACGCTCGCTTCTTCGCCGAGTGCATGCGCGTCACCGAGGAAGACCGCGTGTGCGTTCCCGTGCCGATGTTCCACTGCTTTGGGTGCGTTATCGGCACGATGACCGCGGCTGTTTCCGGCGCAGCCTGCATCTTCCCCGCCGCCACGTTCGATCCGCTTGCCACGCTTGAGGCTATCGACACCGAGCGGGCAACCGTCATCTACGGCGTCCCGACGATGTTTATCGCCGAACTCCAGCATCCCGGAGTTTGCTCGTTTTCAGTTAACGTCGCTGCGCACCGGAATTATGGCCGGCGCTCCCTGCCCGATCGAAATCATGCGGCGGGTTATCGACACGATGCATTGCCGCCACATGCTGGTGGTCTACGGTCAGACAGAGGCCTCGCCCGGCATCACGAGTTCACATGTGGATGACGATCTGGAAACTCGCTGCACGACTGTCGGTTGCGCGCTGCCCGAAACCGAAGTGCGGATCGTATCTTCAGAAGGCGAGACGCTGCCTGTTGGTGAGCAAGGGGAATTGCTGGCCCGCGGTTACATGGTCATGAAAGGATACGATGGCGAGCCCGAAGCCACCGCTCAGGCCGTGGACGCGGATGGCTGGCTTCATACCGGCGATTTCGCCGTCATGCGCCCGGATGGCTACTTCAGGATCACCGGCCGCGCGCGCGACATGATCATCCGCGGCGGCGAAAACGTCTACCCGCGCGAAATCGAGGAATTTCTGTATACTCACAACGCGATCGCCGACGCGCAGGTGATCGGTATCCCGGACGAGCGTCTCGGCGAGATTGTGGTGGCGTGGATTCGACTCAAAACGGGCGCTACTGCCGACGAAGAGGAAATCCGCGCCTTCTGCCGCGCCCGGCTGGCCTACTATAAAGTGCCGGAGCACATCCGTTTCGTCGACGCCTACCCGATGACTCTCAGCGGCAAGGTTCAAAAATTCAAAATGCGCGAATTCGAGATCGCCACTCGAGGCCTGGAAGCGGTTGCGAACCGGCAAACCGCCTGAACGGGAGCGCGCGTCTACGCTGTGGCGGCTGAAACGCGGGCGAGCTTGTTCACGCCATCCACATAAGCCTTAAAGCCGGCTCTCAGCCGGGACAGCCTTCAGGCGTCTTCAGACGCAACGCGACTTTCAGTCGCCAAAGGATTCTACCGGCTTCCAGCCGGTGGTCATCAACCGGGATTGTCGATGGGGGCGATAAAATCGCGGGGGGTCGCCGTCGGTGAGGCCGCAGCCATGGCGATCGTGAATGCCCGCATCGGTGATGGTCTCGAAGCCAACATTCCCTATACACCACGATCGGGTCCAGGCGCGTGGATTCCCACGCCGCCCGCATACGGTCCTCCGGTAACCCCGTGGCTCGGCCAGATTCGACCCTTCACCATGAAGTCCGCTGGGGACTTTCTGCCGGACCGCGGCCCCGGTGCTTTGAACGGTGAAGACTGGAAACGCGACTATAACCTGATTCGCATCTATGGCGGCACCGACAGCACTGTTCGCTCACCGGCCGAAACCGAGATCGGTATCTTCTACACCGAACACACAGGCCAGCAGTATGCCCGCATGTTCAACACGCTCGCCACCGCAAACAATCTCGGCGTAGAAGATTCGGCTCGCATGATGGCCATGCTCTGGACCGGTTATGCCGACGCAGCCATCGGGTGTTTCAACGCCAAATACAAGATCGGATTCTGGCGTCCCGTGACCGCGATCCCCATCGGCGCCGGCACGTTCGGTGTGCTTTTCGCGGAGACAGATCTGCCCGCCGACCCGACGTGGACGCCTTCTGGCGGAGCCACGCCGTCGCATCCCGAATATCCTGCCGCGCACGGCTGCATCACGGGCTCGGTATCGACCCTGATTGCCGACTTCTTCGGCACTACGCGTCACTGTCGCAGTCGATAGCAAGGCCTTTACCGACGGCCTTCATCAACACACCTTCACAGACACACGGGACCTGATGGATGAGGTTTTCTGGGCTCGGATTTATGCGGGTTTCCATTTTTACCATTCGCTGGAGGCGGGTCGGCAGCTCGGCCAGTCGGTAGCAGGCCAGGTGGTTCGAAACCACTTCGTCCGATCAAGCCGCGGTGAAGGCGGGCCCGCTGGCCGATAGGCAGCGTTAGTCCCGGCTTAAGCTCGTCCTCGAACTGTTTTCCCGAGCCCGCGATGGAGATCGGCCCAGAGATCGCACTGATTGCCGAAAGCGTCAGCTGCACCGAGCCCGACGGAGCACATCTTGTCGACTTGGCGCGAGCCTTGTTAAGAAGCGCTACGCGAACGCTGGCCTCACCGTACACAACGTGCGCAACCTCCCTGTAACGAATAATCAAGTCGAGATTGTTCTCAGCCGGCCGGGGCGGGACAAGAAGATCGAAGAGCACAAGACATGGCTGCGTACGCTGGGTGCGGCCGGGTTTCATTTCACGCTGTCAAACTTCAATCTGGCCCAGATAGTTACGAGTGACTTCCTGGAGACGCGTGGGTCGCGGACACGGGATTTCGACTTGAGCAGTTCCAGGATGGGCATTCCGGCGGATGTTCCTGGTGGCTTGGCAGAGATGGGGTCAGCTAAATCTTTGTATTTCGGCCGCCAGTACACTACCGAAGAAAGGCTGCTATCCGGAAAGTGTAGTTAGGAACTGTCAATAAATTAGTGGATCAACATCTGGGTAACAGGCTATAGTTCCAGTCGCCGTGAAACTTTTCTCTCCGGAGCTGGAGTTCCGTCATCTGCTGGTCGGAGATCCTGAGCCCCTTCTCATAGATATTGGTGTCGATCTTGCTTTTTACAGTCAGGCCGGACATTGCGGCGATGAGGTCGATGATGACCTGATGGCTGACGAGTGGCTTGCCACGCCAGTTCTGGCTGATGAAAGAGAAGAGACGGTGTTCTATTTTGTTCCACTTGCTGGTGCCCGGCGGGAAGTGACTGACCGAGATTTCCAGTCCGATTTCATCGGCGAGTTGTTGCAGTTCCCATTTCCATAGCCGCACTCGGGCGCCATTGCTGCCGCCCGAGTCAGCCGTGATCAACAGACGGGTCGCTTTCGGATAACTGCGGCTGCCCATCCAGCGCCACCACCGGCGTATGCTCTCTACGGCAAACTCCGCTGTGTCGTGATCCACACCCACACTGACCCACCCCGTGTTCCGGCCCAGGTCATAGACCCCATAGGGAGCCACCTTACCGTTCTCCGGCCGACGGATTTCGAAGTCATGAACCCGGACCTGCTCGGGCTGGCCCTGCGGCTGCCATTCGCGTCCCGGATTCCTGAAATCGCCCACCAGTTCCCCTCGGGGGACACCTGAAAAGCGGCCAATGAGGGACACCTCAAAACCGGCCAACGGAAGCAGGCAAGACAAGGTAGTTATAACCCAGGGCTACACTTCGCGGCAACGAAAAAGTTCGCAAGGCTCCGCAATGATCGGTTATTCTGACAGCACCTGGGCGGAGGATATGGCTCCGCAGGGATGCGACCAGAGCGCCGACCCAGCGGCCGGAAATGCGTGGGCGGCGCGAGCCGCCTTCGCGGCATTTCTGGCGGGAAAGCGTTAAATCCCGGGAGCGCGAGGGCAGAGCCCTCGCAGCCTTCAAACTTCCAGCGATGCTTCAGTCAGCGGCTGTCATTTTCGTGCGCCAGCTCTTAGGACCGCACTTGAGCACGTGCCCATGATGCAGTAGGCGGTCGAGCATGGCGCCGACCGCCGCAACGTCGGCGAGCAGTTTGCCCCAGTCATCCACGGGGCGATTGGAAGTCAGCAGCGTGCTGGCACGTTCGTAGCGTCGCATCACGATCTCCAGCAGATCCTCGGCAGCCGTCTGCGGTAACTTACGCATGCCGAAGTCATCGATGATCAGCAGCGCCACGCTGGAGATCGATTCCATGTACTGCTTGCGCTTGCCATCCAGAGTCGCTTCGCAGACTTCCTCCAGCAGGATATGCGTCTGGCGATAGAGCACCTTGTGGCCCTGCAGAATCGCGGCCTGTCCGATGGCTTGCGCCAGATGGCTTTTGCCTGTGCCGCCAGGCCCAAGAAACAACGCGTCTTCGCGGCGGTCGATGAACGCTCCGGTTGCCAGATCAAACACGATACTGCGATTCAGTTTCGGATTGAAAGTGAAGTCGAAGTTGTCCAGGGTCTTGTTGGGATCGCGGAAGGCGGCGAGTTTGCGCCGCCGCTCCAGGAGCCGGTCCGAGCGCCGCGTCAACTCGTCAGAGACCAGCGTGGCTAGCAGATCGATCGGTGCCATGGGTTCGGCTTGCGCTTGCCGCAGCCGCGTCTCCAGCACTGCGGCCATGCCACCGAGACGGAGTTGGCGCAGGCTGCGTTGTAGTTCGTTGAGGTTCATTCTTCGTTCTCCTGGGTCTTGCTGTCAATGAGGTCGCGATACAGAGTCAGTTGCCGGATGATGGGATCTACCTGGCGAAGCGTCAGAGCGGGCCGGCGTTCCAGCCAGCGGCGAGCGAAGCCATAGGGGTTGGCAGGCAGCCCGCCTTCCAGCGCAGCGGCGCAGGCATCATCGGTGAGTGCGGCGCCATGCTTGCGCGCCAAGCCGGTCAAGCCCATGATGCGGCGGATGGATTCGGGCCCATCGCGTCGATACGTCTGCTCGGCGACCGCACCCATATGCGGCCCGATCTTGCCGCAACGCGCCAACAGTTGGGCGGTGGGGCGTGGCGTCTGCGCAGGCTTGTCTTCCTCGGGGATGCGATGCTTGCCACGCTCCTGACTGCGGTGCTCGCGCAGCAGTTGCCCCGTGCGCGGATCCAGCACCCGCACTACATGACCGTCCCACTGCACCTTCACGCTGCGGCCGATCCAGCCTGGCGGCGCACTGTAGTAAGCGGCATCGACTTCGACGCAGCCATCCAGGTTCACGCGACGGTCGCCAAACTGATACAGGCGAAACGGTTCCAGCGGCAGTGGCAGCAGCGATGGCTTCTCTTCGCCGAACATGGCTGCTACCTGGCGCTTGGTGGTGCCATGGATGCGCGTGTCGGCCCACTTGGTTTCCCAGTGATCCAGGTAAGTCTGCGCCTCTTCCAGGCTCTCAAAGCGCAAGCCCTTCAAGGGTGTGTTCTTGGCGTGCCCCACGCCGCGCTCGACTTTCCCTTTGCGATCCGGATCGGCGACGCGGCAAGGCAGCGCGATGGCGCCATAGTGAGCCAGCATGTCGCGATACAACGGATTTACGGCGGGATCGTAGATGTCTGGCTTGAGTACGCCTTCGCTGAGGTTATCCAGCACGACCGTGCGGCAGGCGCCACCCAGCCGGCGGAACGCTTGCTCGTGTAGTTCGGCCCATGTGCGCGTGCTGGACTGGAAGGTGAGCAGGCGAACGGCCTTGCGGCTGTAGCCCAGCGTGAGCACGAACAAGCGGGTACGCCGGTAACTGCCAGAGTGCGGATCGCGCACCATCGGCCCGCTGCCGTAGTCGACCTGCACTTCCTCGCCGGGTGGCGTGACGATGACCGAACATGCCGACTTTGCTGCCTGCCCGCGCAATCGGCCAACAAAGCGCTTGACGCTGGCATAGCGCCCCGTGAAGCCATGGCTGTCCACCAGGTCCTGGTAGATCGCCTTGGCGTTCCGCCCCTTGCTCAGCGACAGTTCGATGAAGTCGAAGTAGGGCTCGCAGGCACTCCCCGTGGGACTGCGTCCGGGCAGCGGGATCGGCGCCGAGTCGGGGGACACCGTTGGCCGGTTTTGGCCCGGCTCGGCCACCGCGAGGCCGGTGGACACCTCATTGGCCGGTTTTGCCGGTGACCGCCGGCCCCAACCGCCCGGAGCCCGGATGGCGACTCCGGCCGCTTTGAGGGTAAGGAAGCTCCTGCCGTTTCCCGGCGAATGCCTGTTTCCTGCTGGATGCGCCGCAGCGGCCACCCCAGCCGCCCCAGCGCGATGACTTGTTGTCGCTTTTCTTCGCTCAAGACATTGCTCACGTCGACGGAGGGTAATCCCTCCTTCGTTCTCAATGTCTTGCCGATTTCTATTGGCCGGTTTCGAGCTGTCCCTCATTGGCCGGTTTTGGGTGTCCCCCG
>CAWEKQ010000028.1:0-13287 GCA_963809655.1 Terriglobia bacterium
ATCCGCGCCAGTTCCTCCGGGCCGATGCCCGCACAGCAGGCGAGCGGCATCCCATGCACATTCCCGCTTGGACTCGATTGCGGGGTGTTCATATCGGCGTGCGCGTCGATCCACACAAGGCCGATTTTCTGATTCGATTCACGAAAGAATCTTGAAACTCCCGCTACCGTGCCGATCGCGATCGAGTGATCACCGCCAAGCACCAGCGGCATCTTTCCATCGGCGAGTCCTGACGCTACCAACTCACCGAGACGCTCGCACGTGGCTGCGATCTGGTGGAGATATTTCGCGTCGCCCGGTCCCACGTCGCCCACGCTCTCCGCCTGGGCTACCGGCACATTGCCGAGATCCGCGACCTCATAGCCCAGCGCGCCCAGTCGCTTCCCGAGACCCGCCACGCGCATGGCAGAAGGGCCCATATCGACGCCGCGCCGTCCCGCGCCCAGATCGAGCGGCGCGCCGATCACCGCGACAGACCGCTTCTTCACGGACGCAGCCGGTACAGCATGCGCGGAAACGCGATGGTCTCGCGCACATGCTCAAGCCCGCAGACCCACGCCACGCAGCGCTCAATGCCCATGCCGAAGCCGCCGTGCGGCACCGTTCCGTATTTGCGCAGGTCGATGTACCACTCGAACGCTTCGCGCGGCAGTTGATGCTCTTCGATGCGCTTCAACAGCAATTCCGGATCGTGGATTCTCTGGCCGCCGCCGATGATCTCGCCGTAGCCTTCGGGCGCCAGCACATCCACGCCGAGCGCCACTTCCGGGCGATCCGGATCGGGCGCCATATAGAACGCCTTGATCGCGGTCGGGAAACGATCCACCATGATGGGCCGGTCGAACTGTTGGGTGAGGATGGTTTCGTCGGTGCCGCCGAAATCGCTGCCCCACTGAATGTCCGAGCCGTTCGCCTGCAGGTTCTTCACGGCGTCGTCATAGCTCATCCGCGGGAACGGCCCGTGCACCGCTTCGAGCTTCGTCACATCGCGTTCCAGAATCTTCAGCTCTTCGCGGCGCTGGTCGAGAACGCGGCCCACGACGTAAACCACCATCTCCTCGGCCACGCGCTTGATCTCTTCGAGATCCGCGTAGGCCATCTCCGGTTCCACCATCCAGAACTCGGTCAGATGCCGCCGCGTCTTCGATTTTTCCGCGCGGAAGGTCGGCCCGAAGCAATAGACCTTCCCGAACGCCATCGCGTTCGCTTCGTTGTAAAGCTGCCCGGATTGCGTCAGATACGCCTTATCGTCGTCGAAGTAATTCACTTCGAAGAGCGTGGTGGTTCCCTCGCACGCCGCGGGTGTGAAGATCGGCGTGTCGACCAGCGTGAATCCGTGGCTGTCGAAGTAATCGCGCACGGCCTTGATCACTGTGTGCCGCACGCGGATGATGGCGTGCTGCCGCTGCGACCGCAGCCATAGATGCCGGTGATCCATCAGGAAATCGACGCCATGGTCTTTCGGCGTGATGGGATACGGATCGCTTTCGGAAACCTTCTGGACGATGGTGACGCCCTCGACATCCAGTTCATACCCGCCCTGCGCGCGCGCCTCGGCCCGAATCGCCCCGCGCACGATGAGCGACGATTCCTGCGTCAGATGCTTCAGTTCCTCGAAGACGTCCTCCGGCAGCGCGCTCTTCAGCGCGACGCACTGGATGAGGCCGGTGCCATCGCGCAGGATGCGGGAAAACGATTTTCCCCGACTTGCGCAGGTTGTACAGCCAGCCGGCGATTTCCACGGTCTCGCCCACATGGCGCGCCGCTTCGGCAATCGTGATTCGTTCAGGCATGATTTGAATTAAGCATTATTGAATTAAGCATGCCTTGAATTAAGCATGGCTTGCGTTGGCACGCAGGGATTCGAGATGCTCGAACACACGTCCGATCTCGTCCAGCGGATGTTCCATCTCCGCCACTTCGCGCAGTTCGAGAAGCAGGGGATATTGGCCCGGGCAGGAGCGCAGCAGATCCATCGTTTTCGTCCAGTCGATGGTTCCCATGCTCGCCCCGCCTTCGCTCGCCGGAAACAGATGCTGATCCTCTTTCCCGTTGTTGTCGTGGACGTGCAGCGAGCGAATGCGTGGTTTCATGATCTCGAACTCATGCTCGATTCCGGCGCCGATGTGAGCGTGGCCTGTATCGAAAACATAGTTGAGCTTCAGATGCGTCATCGAGTTGAAGAGTTCCAGGCGTTCGGCCGTGGCGAGTTCGTTCGGCGTATTTTCCAGAAGCACTTCCACGCCGCGCTGCCGTGCGAATACCATCAGCTCCTCGAGCGCCGAGAATGCGGCTTCGACGGCATAATCGGAAAACTCCTGCCCGGTGACCCCCAGATGCTGAATCAGGTAGCGGAACGGAACCACCTCGGCGATTTCCAGCGCGCGCTTGATCTCATCCACCCAGCGGATGCGATCGGCTTTGTTTCTTTCCGTGATGTTGATGTGTGTGTGCGGCCCGGAGCGCCCCCAGACCTCATCGGTGTACATCGGGGCATGCAGGGAGTGAAGCGTCAGCGGGGAGTCGCGGAACCAGTGCCCGAGTTCCCCGATCTGCGATTTATCCCTGCAGTCCAGATGCTGGGGAGCGCAGAATATTTCGACCGCGGAAATCCCCGCCCCTTCCACACGGTTCAGCCATGCGGTAGTCAAGCGATGGTTTACGATAACGTGCGTCGATAGTACCCGGTTCATGGCAATGCTCGGAGGCCTGCGTTAACGATCATGGATTAATGGCCCGCGCCGGCTTTTTCGGCCAGCGCAACTTCAAGATTATGTGAGGCGGAACGCAGATTCGGATTGATCCGGATCTCCTCCCGCAGCGCCGCGATCGTCTCATCCAGCTTACCCATCGTATGGTAAGCGGTGGCGATGTTGGCATAGGCTTCGCCCAGCTTCGGATTGATCTTGAGCGCCTCGCGCGCGCTCCGGATGCAGTCCTCATACTGGCGCACTTCGTAGTAGTGAACCGAAAGCGCGAGCAGATGGTCCACCGTGGGCTCCTTGAGCGCCGCCACCTTAGCCACGCCGACCGCATTGATTCCGGTGTCCGCAACCTGGATCGACGCCTTCATCCCGTCGTCGTCGGGATAGAGAGCGAGCGCATCGGTGGCCACCTGCTTCAGGTCGAGCCAGTTATGTTGCTGGGCAAGTACCTCCAGTATCGTGCGTCGGCCAATGACATCGTAAGGGTCGAGGTTCACGGCCTTGTTAGCCATGGCGAGTCCTTCCCGCAGGCGCTCCTGTGCGGCGAGCCAGCGGGCAAAAGACGAGTAGGCGGGCGAGTACGCCGGCGCGTCGGCGATGGCTCGCCGGAAACCTGCCTCGGCGTCCTGTGGCCGGCTGAGCGTATTGTACGCGCGGGCGAGATTGATTTCGATAATCGCGTCGCGCGGCGAGATCTCTCCGGCCTGGATGAAATACTGCAGCGCCAGCCCGTTATCGTCCTGCGCCAGTCGCGTGATCCCGTAATTCATGAAGGCACGCCCGTTGCGCGGACTCTTCACCATCACGTCGCTCCACAGGCTGGCCTCGGATTCCCAAACCGCATTTCGCGCGTAAGTTGCCCAGGCCGCATGCGATGAGCACGCCGAGCGCCAGCACAGGTGCTCCGATCAGAGCAGGGATCCGCATTTCCGATTCGTAAAGGCGCATGAAACCGATCCACGCCGCCCGCGATACCGCCAGCGCCAGGCCCATGCAGGCAAGGTACATGTTCCAGTTCGCTTCCACGGCGCGCCGGGGAACGGCGGCGTAGGGTGTCAACGCAATCAGGAACCACCAGATCCCGAACGCCACCGCGCGCCATCGCTCGCGGCGTCCGAGGAAGACGGCAAGACCCGCCAGCGCGACGACCCCGGCGTATCCGGCCAGCGCGAGCGGATCCCAGAAGTGCGCGAACGGCGTCAGATCCGTATCGGCGCTCAGGTGAATCGGAGCGAAGAACGCAAACAGATACCGCATCGCAACCCAGGGCTGAGTGATCCAGTAATTCCAGCGCTGGCGGCCGCGAGAACGCTCCGTACTGCCACACAAATGCCGTCTGGAAAATCCAGTACGCCCCGCAGATCACAACGGCGGGAATGGCATCGCGCAGTTTCCGGCCGGTATCGAGAACCAGAATGTACGCGATCAGGATGGGCGCGAACACGGCCGTCGCCGGTTCCGCCAGCAGCAGGGGAACCACGGGCCACAGATAGAGGCCCAGCGGGGCGTGGATGAACTTCAGATAGCGCGCCTCGAGCAGCGCGAAGTTGTTGCGCAGGTACTCGTCAAAGCCATGCTCCGGAACTCTCTTGAGCTTCAGGGGCAGCGTCTGCGGGAGCCAGCGCGGCCAGTAGATCCAGATGAGGAGTCCCGCCGTCACTCCGAATGATCCGATCAGCACGCCGCGCTGAATCGGATAGTTCACCGTATCCGCGGTTATCGGGTGAACCGCGAAAAGGAACGCGCCGAAAATGGCGGAATAATAGTTTCCTCCCGGAATGCAACGGAACAGCAGGACGAGCACGAGTAACTGGGCGCCGAACCAGACAAAGTTCTCGGACTGGAAAATGAAAGCCTTCGCGCCGCGGCCAAAATGATAGTCCAGTGCGAACAAAGTGGAAAGAAGCGGCCGGTAATCGGCGGTTTCCTTCATGGCACTGAACGTGCGCGGATTGGTGAAGTATCGCGGGATATTCGAAAGGTGCGGTAGGAATGGATTCTCGACGATTGTAGGGATATCGTCGAAGTGAAAGCTGCTGTCGAAGTGATTCGACCACACGCCCAGCCAGGCGACCACGAGGAGGATCAGCCCGGCGCTAAAGGCAAGCAGATAGTCCCTGGGCTTCTGTTCTGTCGGTGTAATGACCTGATTATACCTTCAGTGAACGGTTCGTACTGCTCTCCAGATTGCCGCAGGACGAGACGTCGATTCTGAGCCGCGCGTGCGAACAAGCGGTTGTTCGCGACTTTCGAAACCGGCTGTTTATACCCGGCTGAGGACCTGGCGGATCTTACGTCCCAGCGAATCGGCCGAGAATGGCTTCTGCAGAAAAGCCGCGCCTTCGGCGGCCGTCTGATCCCGCTCACCCGGCTGATCCGAATATCCCGAGATAAAGAGAACTTTCATTCCCGGATGCGAGGCGCGAATCCGTCGCGCAAGCTCGACGCCCGAGATGCTGGGCATGATGGCATCGGTGATCAGCAGGTCGAAGCTCCCCGCCACGGCGCTGATGCGTTCCGCTTCATTCGCGTCCGATGCCAGAACCACCTGGTAGCCCTGACGCTCCAGCATGTCGCGGCTCAGTTCGCGAACCAGCGGCTCGTCTTCGACCAGGAGAATCGTCTCTCCCCCTGCCGAAAGCGCACTCCCCGGTTCCACGTGCCCGCCGATCGGGGCCATGGCACAAGGCAGGAATACGTGAAACGCCGGGCGCCCCGCGTTGCCGTGATCCGCACTGCCGCGATCCACGACGATAAAGCCTCCCCGCTCGGTGACCACCGCGTGCGTGGAAAAAATACCGCGATACTGCGCTCTCCCCCGCATCCATCGCCCGGAAAGACGGATTCGCGAAGAGGCCGATTGCGTTTCCGCTGCGCAGCCGGGTCGCTCGCGCTGCGGACCGTCAGCGCAGCGTAGCGCCCGGTTGCGCGTCGCCGCAACGCCGGCAGATTTCCTCGTCGAGGTGGACCAGCTCGGTCTTTAATTCCAACTGATCGCGCGGCGCGGCTTTTCGCACGCACGCCGCGAGACTCATCAGAGTCAGCTCGATCTCGGTCTGGCTGGCGTAAACGGGTACTGGCTCCTGACAGCAGAGCATGAGCAGCCTGGCTTTTGCGCCGCTTGTATTGTCGACGTCAGAGGTCGCCGAGCATGAGATGGAGGGCTGGCGCGGCGCGCTCGATCGCGACGTTCAGATCGAGGCTGCCGTCAGCCGGCGCCTGCCTGCGGCTGAAAGAAAGAAGCCGCTTCGTCAACGCCATGGCGTTCCCGGCCGCCTCGTGTACTTGTTCCGCGCTCGCCCGGGCCGGATGATCCCGGTCGAGGTCCGAAAGCACGAGCTGCGAATAGCCCGTGATGACCGTCAGCACGTTATTGAAATCGTGGGCGATGCCGCCTGCAAGCCGGCCCAGCGCTTCCACCTTCTGCGCTTGTCTGAGTTGCTCCTCGATCCGTTTGCGGGGTGTGATGTCCGTCAGCGTCCCTTCGTAATAGAGCACGGCCCCGCTCTCGTCGCGCACCACACGCGCGTTTTCGAGCACGGTTATGATTCGCCCGTCGCGGCGCCGCAGCTCATACTCGGCGTTCTGGAAGCCGCCCTCGTGCTCCAGTCGCTCCGTCAGGCGCGCACGCACGCTCGGATCGACGTAGAGATCCTTCGCAATGTTAACGTCGTTCAGTTCCGCGTCACTGGCCATCCCGAGCATCTGCAGCAGCATCGGGTTCGCGGCCAGGATGCGGCCGTCTCTCGAGCTCTGATATACACCCTCGAGCACGGTCTCGAAGAGATTACGGAAGCGTTCCTCCGACCGGCGGAGGGCGCCTTCCGCGCGTTTGCGCTCGGTGATATCGGTCATCATCGCCAGCGCTTTCGGTTCGCTGCGCTTCATCGGCATCGACGAGGTTGCAGCATGTCAGCACCCAGATCTCCGCCCCATCGCTGCGCCGCATCCGGCGGTCGAACTGCTCCTTATGCCCGCGCCGCACATTCTCCGCGCGAATGCGCTCGACAGAAAGATCGGCCGGGAAAAAGAATTCCTCCGCGTTCCGGCCCACCAGTTCCCCCGCCGAGGTTGCGAGCATCTCGGCCATTCTCGCGTTGGCGTAAGTAATGACGCCGTTGCCATCGAGCACCCAGATGCCCTCTGCCGCGGTCTCCAGCAGTTGTTTGTGCCACTCTTCGCTGCGCCTGGCTTTCCGCTTGGAATTCCACATGTGGGCACTGCCAAAACTGAGGAGCGAGCCCTCCAGGAAAAGAATCAGGCAGCGCAGGAAAGTGTTTGAGGGTGTCCGGCCGTGCATCCAGAGATCGAAGGCCGCCCAAACCACCAGAATCCCGGTTGACGTCATCCCCGGACCCGCCCCGGCAAATGCGGCGCTGGCGATAATCGCTGCGAGCGCAGGCAGAAACGGGTATACCGGCTGGTTCGTCAGCCTGTCGATAAAAAGCTCCAGGACGATCGCAACTCCGCACGTCGCTACCGCAAACGAATAGCGGACCCACCGGACACCCGGGGTCAAAGGCAGCGCGAATTTTGGCGGCAATTGAGGCAACGGAGTGAGGCTTTGACGTCATAATACCGTACTTGCCAGTACTCAACTCGGCTGCCTTTGGGTATAGGGGTACTATCGTACAGGATCCGGCGGTATCCGAACGGCATGCGATCAATGTACTTAGCCGCACAAGTGCCTGGAATGTAGCGGAAAGCTGATTATCTGGATGCGCCCGGAACAGCCTTGCCTGCACTGATCAGGTTGGCGAAGATCCGGTACGCGCCCGGTACCCCGCCCGGCAGTTCCCGGAACCAGGAATAAGCGGTGAAAATATAGGCGCCTTTTCCATAACGCGTGTAAAGCATCCCGCCAGGCAGTTCCGGCTTGCCCTGATCGTGCGTCTCCAGCGGAGTCTCGTACTTCGGATCCCACTTATTCGAAAAATAGAGGCCCCGTTCCTGCACCCAGCCCGTGAAATCGGCGGCAGTGATTTTGTTCGGAATATTGAGCAACGGCGAGTTGGGCAGCAGCACCTTTACCGGGGCGTCCTCGTCCGTCACTCGGGCATCGTCGCGGCCGAACGTGAAGGGATACGGCCCCAGGTGGTCCGAGCGCCTCGGCTACGGACGGGCTGATGCGCGCATCCGCGCTGTTGTTGTATTGCACAACGAGCGTGCCGCCGTTCTTCGTATAGTCCAGCAGCCGCTGCTGGGCGGCCCGCAGATCCGGACGCACCGAATACGCCCGCACGCCGGTCACGATCGCGTCGTAAACGGAGAGGTTGCCCGAGCCCAGGTCCTTATCGTCGAGCAGGTCCACCTGGCAGCCCATCTGGCGCAAAGCTTCAGGCACCTTGTCGGACGATCCCATCACATAGCCCACGCGTTTTGCCAGCACCTTGAGCGGCGTCGCGGAAAGCTTGCCTTCGGCCGCCATCAACACCGTTTGCGCGGGAATGTGCGAGTAGGGAATTACATCAACTCCGTTCGACAACTCGACGGCACCCACCTTCGCAATCACTTTGAAGCGCCCGGAGAACGCTCCGTCGGGAGGAGTCAGACGGAATCGCACCTCTTGCGCCGCCCCCGTCTCCTTCAACTGAAACGGCGCGGTAGCAGGTGAAACCTTCCAGCCCGGCGGCGTCTCGATGACGCACTTCGCCCGACTGGTTCGCGGTGAGTGCGCGAATCTGCACGCTGAAGTCGCGCGCCGCTCCCGAAGGAAACACAAAGTTGCCCGCCGGCAGATCGATCGAAACCGGAGGTTCTACCACCACGGGCCGCACGTATTCGCCCCGGGATGGGTCGGCGCCCCGGTAATGAAGCGGCTCGGTAATCGAGAAAGGCGCCGAGTTCAAAGTGAAATCGAACCGCGCCGTCACTTCCGGCAGAATATCGGCGCGGCCGATCAGCGTCTGATCGGGAATGTTGTAGCTGCCCGGCTCGTGCGGCTCTTTAAGCCAGAAGGGCTGTGAATACGGCTGTTTCTCCGAAATCACAACCGGGACTGCCGTCACGTCAGGCTTGTTGTATTCGAGAAGCTTGTTCTTCACCGGCGCATCCACAGTCCGCCCCACCCGCTCAGGTGGACGCCCGCGAGCGTGATCGGCAGCGCGGAACGGTTGAGCGCGGTCAGCGAAATCTTCGCCGTGGCGCCGGGCACGAAAGCCGCGGCGTCCGCCTGCGCTTCCGTGTGCAAACCGGCGCACAGCGCGATAGCCTGATCGATTTCTTCGAGCTTCCACTCAGCCCACTGCTGTCCGTTCCGCGCGGCGCTCGCGATTGCCGGGCGCGCTTCGAGCAGCGTCGCCACCGTCTTCTCAGGATGCAGATCGTCGAACTCGCGTTGCGCCCTCGCGAGAAGCTCACCCGCGCGTCCGGCACCGGGCACACGAGTCCAGCTCGTGTCGATTCCGTCGAACAGCGTCTTCGAAGGCATCTCGCCTTCAACGAACGAAACCAGATTCTGCGCCGCTCCGTAAGCGATCGCCGCGCCCTGTCCCTGGCTCCGGTGCTCGCTGCGGCTGATCACGGAGATCTCGCGGTACGAACGGCCGATCACGGGATCGAAATCAGCCGTCTCGAGCGTGAGCACCGGCTGATTCGGAAACGGGTCGGGACCGCGGCCGGGTCCAGGTGCAGCTGGGCCGCCAGCAGCGGGCCCGCGACCCGGCCCAGGCGCACCGGACCGCGTCCGGCTGGAGCAACGGGAGGATTGAGCGGCGCAAACCGGCTGCGCATCAACCGGCGCGCCCGCCACGGTTTGACGTATTTCAACTGCTCAGGGAACATGCTCGGATTGCCCGCGGCTTCGTAAGCTTCCTTGCCGAGGATCGCCGACGCCTGGTGATGGCCGTGGCCGTCGCTCGCCGTGCCGCTGAACGAAAGCACAATCACGTCGGGCTGCTGCTGGCGGATCACCCAGACCATATCGGCCAGCGTGCGGTCGCGGCCCCATTTATCGAAGGTTTCCTGCGGCGACGTGGTGAAGCCGAAATCGATGGCGCGGGTGAAATACTGGGCGCCGCCATCGTCCCGCCGGGCCGCGAGAAGTTCCTGCGTTCGAAGCACTCCGAGCAGCGCTCCCTGCTCGGGACCGAGCAGATTCTGCCCTCCTTCGCCGCGCGTGCAGGAAAGATAACCGGTGCGAAGCTTCAAGCCCCGTGAGCAGTAGGCGAGCAGCGCATTGTTCTCATCGTCGGGATGCGCGCCGATCATCAGGACACTGCCCAGTACGTTCAATTTCGCCAGCGAATACCGGATGGCGGGCGTACCGATCAGGAAGTTTTCTTCCGCCTGAAGGGGCAACACGCAAAGCGCACACAGCGCGAGCGAAATCAGGCTGCTTCGGAGCTTTACCCATTTGGTTTATGTTAGTATGCCGCGGCCGTTTTGCTAGAATGGCCGGTATCCGCGGGCGTCTCGCTTCGTGATTGCAACACGCATATACGATGATGTGGGAGTCTCTGTGAAAGCTACATCGCTAGTCCCACGCATCGGCCTTGCGCTGGGTGGCGGATTTGCGCACGGTCATCGCTCACGTGGGCATTCTCCGGGTGCTGGAGCGGGAGAAAATCCCGCTCGATTGCATCACGGGCGTGAGCGCGGGAGCCATCGTCGCTGCGGCCTATGCCAGCGGCGCAACCACCGATGAGATTGCCGCAATCGGCGGCGCGATGCGCTTCACCGACGTTGCGGGCTGGGGCATTTCGATGATGGGCTTCGCGGATAGCGAGCGCATGGTCGCGTTCCTGCGCCGGCTGATGAAGAAAGGCCGCTTCGAAGAAATGCGGATCCCGCTCGGGCGTGATCGCGACGGATCTGCGCGCCGGTAAGCCCGTCGCCTTTCGCGGCCCGGGGGAAGTGGCTCCCGCGATCCGCGCTTCGTGCTCCTACCCGGGCCTGTTCCGCCCTTTCGAACTCGATGGCCGGCTCTACGTGGATGGAGCGATCACCGTCGAAGTCCCCGCGCAGCTCGCGCGCACCATGGGCGCCACGCACGTGATCGCGTCGGCCATGCCGAACGAAAATGAAACCTGGGAGCCTCGCAACATGTTCCAGGTGGTCAGCCGCAGTTTCCAGATTCTGATGTCGGAGAACGAAGAGAACTGGCGCAGGTATTCCGACGTGGTGTTGACGCCCGATGTGGCGGCGATTCCGTGGGACGGATTCGCCAATTCCCGGCGCATGATCGACGCGGGCGAGAGCGCCACCGAAGATGCGCTGCCCCGTATTCGAGAATGGCTTCGCGGCTGGATTCCGGACTCGGTCGATATTACTGCGGCAGAAACGCTTTAACCACCGGGTAAGCGGTCTGAATAAAGTCGTACCCGGTTTTTTCCGCTTCTTTGATACGGTTCTGGTTAACGGGAACCACTACTCTGACAAGCGCCGTGTCGCTCCGGTGGTGGTGGATCGAGTCGGAGACCAGATAAAACTTGGCGGCAAACTCATCGGCGATAACGCGTCCCTGCGATTGATACCAGTAATACACCACGCTCTGCGCTTCGCCTTTCGAAACCACGTATTGGTTGATGTGGATGGAACCGGAACCCACCGGCACATCGACGCGCCCGGTCTCCTCGTCTACTTTCTGCCAGCCGGAGCCCGGCAGGCAGTTCTTCGGGGAGTGCGGGGATTGTCCCTGCCGCTGCGTCTTGAAATACGCGATGAACAACTCAGGTCTCGCGCCGATACCGGCATAGACCCGGCTCATGAGGTCGTCCGCTCTGAGGATGTCGCGCGTGTCCTGATCGATTACGCCTTCCTCTACCTCATGCCAGTGCCCCAGAAGTGCGGGGAAAGTGGCCAGAGGAGCCGGAAGAGGTGTATTTTCACCGTGTGAAGCCGTGTAAAACAGAGTTGCCTGGACGACCACCACCAGAGTGAGGGCGTAGATAAACTTACTGTGCAGGAGCGAATTCATGCATGCCTTCTGTTGCGTCTGCTGTCGATAAAGTTGGTTGTGCGAATGAGCAACTGATGGAATCCGATCAGGATGGCGAGCGCAATCACGAATATCACCATTCCCTGAGCTTCGTGAAACCAACCTTCCGCCAGATCCGGATTGATTTGCGAGACGACTCCGGTCAGCGCCACGCGCCCGGCATTTGCCGCGATCGTGATCGGGACGGTTGACAAAAACAGAACAGTCCGCGCCCATCCGCGCTTCTCGAAGACATATCCGTATACGAGAGAAAAGAAGGTGAGCGTCAGCAGGGAGCGGATTCCACTGCAGGCTTCGACCACATTCAGAGATTGTGAGGGAAGAATCAGGATATTTCCCTCGCGAACGACCGGAATTTGTGTCCAGCTGATGAGGGTTTCAGCGAAACTGCTGGCAATCTGCTGGAGCGGAAAGGTGAACTGGTTATAAAGCACGCCAGGATCGGCACCATGAAGAAGAGCAGAAACAGCGGAAAGGCGAAAATCCTGGCATACGCAGTGCCACCCAGCAGAATTACCGCCCCAATGATCGAAATGACGAACGATGTGCGGGCCAGAAAAAGCTCCGCGCCCAGCGTCCCGATGTAGAGCTGGAAGCCAGCCCATGCCATGATGCACGAGTCCCCACCAGTTTGGCTTGGGCACGAGCCCGGCAATCTGGTCTCTCTTGTGCCACGCAATCGCGGCGGCGATGACGGGGACGAAGAAACCATGCCCCATATCGGGATCGTTGTTCCACTGCCGGAGCAGCGCCAGCAAAACCGGCGCATAGCAGACAGCGAGGAGTAAGGAAACCCAGCCGATCGTCGGCCATGAAATGAATTGGCGGGTTCCAGTATCACTTTCCATTTCGAACAAAGATCACTGTTCAAGCTTAACTAAGTACGACTGACGCCCCGTTATCTGGGATAATTTTTGCGGTCTGTAAATGCTTGTCCTACTCCGATAGACGTGCCTCGCATGATGACATCAGCAATCGCTAATGCCTTCTCAAGTACGATGTCTTTAAATGTTTTGCTGTTCAGGTCGACGCAAAACTCCTAGTCCATCGTAGAATTTCCGACGGAGAAGCGGCCAATGGCTTCCTAGAAACTCATGTATTTGTCATTTCCCGTCCACGTGAGCCTTAGCCACGAGATGGAATATCCATCGTCTAGTGAGCGACCGATATTCCATGTACGTTTCTCCACATTACTGCCGTTGGTTGGCGCATTACTGTCTGCATCGCGGAGCTTCACTTTGCTGCGTGGATAGCGTATTTTGAGTTCCATTCCGCATTTTAGAGCTTCGACGAAAATTCGATGTTCGGACTTTTGGACGCCATCGACCTCCACCACGTACAGTTCCTGGCGCGCGGCGTAGGCTTGGTCATTGTGCATAGGAAAGCCCCTTTTTCTCAACGCTCCCATTGAACCAGGATGCCAGCCCCAGGTCTCGTGCGTTCGGAAGTGTCGATTAATTATGTGTTAAGGCGGATGTATTATTCACCGTGAAGAACCCCGGCAGTGACGCAGTGACAGCGTTTCATCCAAAGGCTTTCCCCTCGGATAGGACGTCGTTTGTTATAAAGCCGCCACGGCTGTAGGGCACTTGTACATCTACTGTATCCTGGATGTAGCGCGGCATGAGTAAGGCACTTAACCAT
>CAWEKQ010000029.1:0-19765 GCA_963809655.1 Terriglobia bacterium
CGGTTTGCCTTTGTATCACCCGGCGCCTACAAACTCTCTGTCCTGGCGAACGGTTTCCGGAGTCAGGACAGGACGGATATCACCGTCAGCGCCGGCCAGCCCGCGACGGTGAACATGAAACTCGCGCTGGCGAGCACGTCCACCAGTGTGACCGTCTCCGAGGGCGCTTCCACCATTCAGACCGATAATGCGGACGTTGCCACCAACGTCGGCCGTGAGTCGATTGAAAACCTGCCCAATCCGGGCGGCGATCTCACGTATTTCGTGCAGACGGCCCCGGGGGTAGTTATGAATACGGACGGCGGCGACGGGAACTTCTCCGCCAACGGCATGCCCGGCATATCGAATTTGTTCACCATCAACGGCATGAACGATAACGACCCCTTCCTCAGCGTAAACAACAGCGGCGCCTCCAACCTGATGCTGGGCGCAAACGACATTCAGGAAGCCAACGTAATCAACAACGCTTATTCCGGCCAGTACGGACAGTTCGCGGGCTCACAGATCGCCTACATCACGAAATCCGGCACGAACCAGTTTCACGGAAACGTCCTCTATAACTGGAACGGGCGCGCGCTGAACGCCAATCAATTCGAAAACAATACGGTGGGACAGCCAACACCCTTCAATAACTTCAATCAGTGGGGCGCCAATGTGCAGGGCCCGATCTTCAAAAACAAGACCTTCTTCGATGTGGACTACGAAGGCCTGCACAGCCTGTTGCCCGGTTCCAGCACGCTCTCGCTGATCCCCAGTCCTCAATTCCAGGCGGCCACACTGGCGAACCTCACCGCCGTGGGCAACGCCGCGGAGATTCCGTTTTACCAGCAGGTATTCAAGGTCTACAACGGCGCGCCGGGGGCAAGCGGCGCCCTGCCGGTGACGTCGGAGGGCAACGGCGGTTGCGGCGGACTGACATTCGCCGGACTGGCCGCGGGCGCTCCCTGCGCTCTGCAGCTTCGAAACACGCCACCCGATATCAACACGGAGTACTTGTGGTCGGCGCGCGTCGATCAGATCGTGAACGACAAGGATCGCTTCTACATCCGGATCTTCAGAGACAACGGTTTCCAGCCGACTTTCGCCAGTCCGTTCGGCAGCACCTTCAACGAGCAAAGCAATCAGCCGCAGATGCAGGGGCAGGTCTCCGAAACCCACACGTTTGGATCGACCGCGGTGAACCAGCTCAACGGCTCGGTGCTCTACTACGCCGGGGTATTCGTCCCGTCTGATCCCAACGGCGCGCTCGCAGCCATCCCGACGTTTCTTAATTTCGCGGGCAACTCCTTTTCCCCGATCGGCGCGTGGGGAGAGCCACCGTATCCACCCGACTTCTTCTTCCCGCAAGGCCGGCGTGTGTTTCAGTATCAGGTCAACGACGATTTCTCGAAGATCCTGGGAAAACACACCGTGCGGCTCGGGTTCACGTGGGTGCACGACACCGTCACCGACCTCGACTTCAGCGCGTTGGGAGGGCCCATCCACGGAGCGCTCGTCACGAACCTGACTGATTTCTTCAATGGCGGCGGGTCCGGCTCATCCCTGTTCCAGGGGTTTCCCTCATCGCCCGAACAGGGAATCAAGTTCAATATCTTCGGTGGCTACATCGCGGACGACTGGAAAGTCAGCAACAACCTGACGGTTTCGCTGAACCTGCGGCTCGAAAATTACGCCAACCCGACGTGCGATTCAAACTGCTTTTCCCATTTCGCCAATGCGTTCACAGGCGCGGCCGATCCCAACGCCGCATCCACTCCTTACAATCAGTTCATCGTTTCCGGCCAGCACACCGCGTATCCCAACACCCAGACCGTAGTCTGGGAACCGCGAATCGGCATCGCATGGAAGCCGACCCGAAGCGGCAACACTGTAATAAGGACGGGCGCCGGTATCTTCGCGGATTCTCTTCCCGGGGGCTTAGCCGAGGACGCTGCATTCAACGCTCCTTCTTTGAATGCCTTCACGATCCCCAATGGAAAGCTGGCGCCCGGCGTTCCCGGCAGCCTCTTCACCACAGCGACAGCCGCCAACCAGGCGTTGCTCTCGCAATTCCAATCCGGCGGAAGCTTCAACTCGATCGCCCAGTCGGTGCCCGACTTTGCACCGCCGAACTTCAGCAGCTTTCCCAGCACGTTCTATCAGCCGAAATACTATAAGTGGAACTTCGAGGTGCAACAGGCGCTCCCGGGCAGCATGGTGCTCTCGGTTAACTACTCGGGCATGCACGGCATACATATCCCGGTTGGCGACGGAGGTCTGAACGCTTATTGCCCGCCCACCGTTTGCACCGCCGGTTTTGTTGGCTTGCCCTCGACCGCGCCGAACGCGGCGTTTGGAAGCGTTCTGCAGTATTTATCGGCGGGCGACTCAAACTATAACGGAATGACCGTCAGTCTGCAGCGCCGGTTTTCGTCAGGCCTGGCATTCGCTTTCAATTACACGTGGAGTCACGCCCTCGACGACGTTTCCAATGGCGGGGTGGTGAACGAGGCATTTGGCATCTTCCAGACCAACCCGAATATTCAGTATGCTCAAGACCCGCACAATATCCGGGCCAGCTACGGAAATGCCGATTACGACGTGCGGCATTACATCAGCGCAAATTTTGTGCTGACGGACATGTTCCGCCATGCGGGATTCAAGCGGGGTCCGAACCAGATCTTTGGCGGATGGACGCTATCGAGCAACTGGTTCTTCCGCACCGGCATGCCGTACACGATCATTGATCAGAGCGCGGCTGCGACGCTCGCGGGGTATAACTACAGCGGCTATATCTTTGCGACGCCGACGGCGGCGTATGCGACGAACTGCGGCGGCGCTCTGGCCGCGCCCTGCATGACGACGGCGCAATTCGCGCCCAGCGCGAATTCAAGCGCCACGGGTCCGACCGGCTTTGGCACCATCGGCAGGAACACGGTGTTCGGACCTCATTTCTTCGATGTGGACCTCGCTCTCACCAAGGACGTTCGCATCACCGAGCATGTGACATTCTCCTTCGGCGCGCAGGTCTACAATGTCTTCAACCACCCGAACTTCGATCAGCCGGTGAGTGATATTTCAAACCCCAACTTCGGCTTCAGTGTCGCCGAAGTCGCGCCTCCTACGAGCCTGCTGGGAGCTTTTGTCCCGGGGACGGCCGCTTCGCCGCGGTTCCTTGAGATCAAGGGGCTGGTTCGGTTCTGAGTTTCCCCGTACCGAAGAGCATTCTCAACGGTTTGCGCGAGGCGTGGCTGGCGTAACCACCGGGGATCCGCGCGCGCGTCATCCGTGACCCGTCATGCTGCGGCATGTGACCGGTATTGTCAGAGGTCAGGATGGCAGGGCGGAGGGCCGGAATCGGCCAGACGCCAGGTTACAAAAGTGACGGCGTCATTCGGGATCCAATGCGGAAGTCTTCTTCGGTAATAGAGCACATCTCGGCGGAATGCGTCTGCAGGCCACACAGAACGATGGCCTGCCCCACGGGTATAGTGCAAAACAAGGCAAGAATCTCTCCAGCCAGCCGCACAAAAAGGCCGGGAAAAGTTACAAACCAATTGTCATAACACGCGGTAAGATTCCGGCGGGTCCGCCGCAAAAAAAACGGGTCGCAATCGAGGCGACCTGCTGTATACTACTCGCGCCGGTAGCCTAAGCCCGTCCTTAGCCCCCAGACTTTCGGTTGCCAGAAATCTTGTGGAGGAAGAATGACGAACCTGAGTTCAAGCAACAACGCTGTAAGCCGATTATCGTCCCAGGCGGACGCCATCGCGCGCCTTGCCCAGGATATTGGCGGGTTTTCCGCCGTCGTCGCCGCATTCGAGTCCCAGGACGCCAACGCGTTTCGATGGGTCCTGGGGCGGCTCGAGATGCTGCCGTACTGCGAATTGATCTGCGAATGGGTGCGGATCAAGCTATGCGCGTTACGTTGCGCCGAGATCTGCCGACCAGTGGAACAAAGAGAGGTTCCCAGCCTGCAACAGTTTGCGCACGCCGTTGTGAAGCTGTCCTCGAATGAAAAGGCGCTACGCCGCGTGGTTGATTCGATGTCGTGCGGCGATGGAAGTGAGTACCACGATACCCTCGCCGAGCTGAAACTCAGCGAGTTCTGCCAGCTTTTGTGTCACTGGGTCTGTTCCATCAGATACGATCGCGTCTGCGAGATTGTTTGCCGTCCGCAACCCATCCCTGTTTCCGACCCCGCGGCCGAGCTGCAGGCCGCCGGGCGCGTGCTCGCCGAACTCGTCAAGAACGAGAAGGCCCTCAATACGATTGCCAACGCCACCATCGCGCTGGACTGCGCGACTTTGCAATCGGCGATTAACGAGGCGGCTTTCACCGGCGGTTGCGAAGTCATCTGCCGGCTGATCTGCGTCTGGCGGTGCGTATGGGTGTGTCGCGCGCTTTGCGAGGTTCGGCCGCCGATCCTGGCTGGAACGCACGCCATCGAAGAAGCGAGGACGTTCGCGCTGACCGCCCGGCAACTGGCGAGCCAGCCCCGCGTTCTGGGAGATCTCGTGAGCGCCGTTCAAACGCGCAACGTCTCGGCCTATCGGGCGATTGTCGATCGTTTCGGCCTCGGCCCCTACTGCTGGCAAGTGTGCGCCTGGGTCTGTTCGATCGCCTGCCGCGAGTTCTGTATCTGTGTCTGCCCGCCGCCGGGAGAGGTTCCGCCGCTCTTTACGAACGTAGGTTGTTACCAGGTTGGGCCGCCGGTCAGCGACTTCAATCCCGACGGTACGACCATCAGCGGCTCTCTCGCCTTTACAGGCATCATTCCGCTCATCGGCACAATCCCCGATGGGTCCGCGCCTGTGGCCATCGAATACCGCTTCACATTCCAGCAGATCAGCCCTACTGCTGGTGCTGTGACGAACATTACCGGTCCGATGATTCCATCCACGCAGATCGGGAAGCTCGTGTACTGGTATTGGGACGGCACCGCGTGGACAACCGGATCTACTCCATATACCGTGAACGGTTCTGTCTCAACGGTGTCTATCCCGCAACAATTCGGCCTCCCTCTGACTGCCGCCGTGAATGTTGACGCCGATGCCCAGGGTTGGATCCAGATACCTCAGCAGAACGATTACGTCGTTGGAGGAACCGGCCTCTTCACTCCCGACAGTGCTCAGGGCCTGATCCTGCTCGATACCACGCAACTTACGCTCGAAAAGTTCGACCTGACGGGCCTCGGGGTGCTGCCGAAACTTGATGCGGGTGACGCCGTGCCGCCGGCGGCTCTTTCGCAGAAGCCGATCTTCAGGATCAACTTCGAGGCGCAGACGGTCGCCCCGGTAACACCCGTTGGTTCGAATTCTCTGAGCGCCATCGCTCTGAGCAACACGGAATATACGTACAACCGGCACCCGGAATGGCCTGGACCACCCACGCCGGCGGTTACGACGCAGCCCTGGGTTCTTTCCGTGGACATCGCGGAACTGGACAGCGGCGGTGGATGCACGAAACTCGACGATGTCATCCACGTGCTCTACACCGCTTATCACCCGTATCTTGGATCATGCACTGTATATCTCCAGGGTCCTGGCGTCGCAGGCATGACCACTCCTCCAGGCGGTACGATCAGCCCGCCGATTCAACCGAATGCAGGCCAGGTGATCGGCACCGGGAACGGTGCAACAGTCACCTTCACCGGCACTCTCACGACTCCCGTCTTGCCCGGATCCGTTCGGATCACGGCCGGGACCATCATCGGGAACGACAACGGCGCCGGAGTTGTTTCCGGTCCTGGAATCGCAGCCGGCAGCGTGAACTACGGCACCAGTGCCGTCTCAATCACGTACTCGGTTGCCCCGGCGGCGGGCGTCAGCGTACTCGTGGTCTACAACACCAACGACTCGTCGGGCGCCGCCGGGACACCGTTCGATATGACGGGTCTCACGCCATGTGCCTACATCATCTGGCTGTCGGCGTCGCTTAACCTCACGAGCGGGCTGGCATGCTGCGGTTCCATCGGCTCCCCGTTCCCGGACTACATCCCGTTCTGCACCAGTTAGTCCACGGGCGTAGAATGGTTCGCTGACCGGATGGGTTTTTGGGAGCTGTTCGTCCTGGCCGTTCTCGCAACCTGGCGGGTAACACACCTGCTGGCGCACGAGGACGGCCCTGCCGATCTGATTGTCCGGTTCCGTGTCCTCCTCGGTGACAGCGTGGCGGGCAAACTGCTGGATTGTTTCTACTGTCTGAGCCTCTGGATTGCGGCCCCAGCGGCTTTATTCGTCTCGCGGAGGCCGCTCGACTGGTTGCTCGCGTGGCTGGCGCTTTCAGGTGGCGCATGTCTGCTTGAGCGCGCGACCGGCGAACGCCATGCGGAACGCGAAGTAATTCAATCCGCGCCGAATTCGGCCGAAGGAGATATTGAGAATGTGTTGCGGATCGAGACGCTCACAGCTAACGAGCCCACCTCTCCCGAGGAGGCCATTGAGCGGACCCGCCACCCAGCCCCCTAGCGGGCCGGATCGAGTGGCGGGAATCCAATCCGTGCGGACGGAGCCTCCGTTTCTTCCGCCGCGCCGACCTGACGCGCCGAGCGAAGTCCCTCAGTCTCCGCCTACCGCGGTGGTGCCTCCGGTCATGGCGATTCGCTACATCCAGACGGCTCCGGTCCGGGTCCGCGGTCTGATTACGGGCCGCTCTTATGAATTCTCGACTTCCGACCCGGTCCAGAGCGTCGATGTCCGCGATGCTTCGTCTCTGTTGAGCACGCGATTCTTCAGGCGAGCCTAGAAGTGCGATAGAACAGCCGGACGACGTTGTGCGGGCCCGGTTGTGCGTGAGCCATCAGGCATGCTTCTGAGACGTTTTTCGAGTGCGAAGACTTCGCCGAAGACTCCAATAGAAGCCACCGCCAAAGATCAGTAAGGCGGCGGCGATTAACCACCACTTGGGGAGTGGCCCGAACTCCCACACGCCCGCGCCGCCTTCGGTTGTTGATAGCACCAATTAGGACTCGCGGCACGCCGACGGCGAGTCCGTACAGCACAGCAACCGCGACACCAAGGGCGGCGGTACCGGCGAGAAATCCCTTGATGAGAATTCACGCATTTTAAACCAGCACTCCGTAGGGGCAAGAGGTAGTTCCCCAAGACTGCCCGTTTGTGCAATGTGCGACGTCTCTTTTCGCTCAAACAGCGTTTGTAGAATCGCGCGCGATTTGTGCTGGCATCAACCAAACCCACACAGCCGGCCGTACCCGTAGAAAAAGGGACGCGTCCAACTAATTGGGGGTTCACAATGACATCTGCCACGAATGAAACTCATCCCGCGGGCGGAGCCAGCTTCATTGCTCTTCTTGCCGGGCTGTGGCTTTTCCTCTCTCCATGGATCTATAGCGCATACGGCAATTCCAATGCATGGAATAGCTGGATTGTCGGAGCGCTGATCTTCCTCTTCAGCCTGGTCCGGCTGAACCGGCCTACCATAACCAGTCTCAGCTGGTTGAGTCTGGCCCTCGGTATCTGGACCTTCATATCGCCATGGATCTTCGGCGACAACGGACATCCCGGCCATCTGGTCAACAGCCTGTGCGTGGGCTTTGTCGTTTTTTGCGCCGCGATCGCAGCTGCCAATTCCGATCGAATGAGTCACGACATGACGTCGACCGCGTAGTTAATTCAATCGCCTGTCCCTGTGGCGCAAAATTCTCTGTCATTTCACTGCGCGTTCGCAGACAAACCCAAGCTTGGATTTTGTCTTTGATCGGCGTTCATCTGCGTTTATGGGCGGTCAGTCCCTTCTTCTCAGGTAACATTTAGTTACACCATGAAACGCAACTGGCAGCGCGTGGCAATCTGCGCGGCGATTGCTGTAAGCAGCCTCGCTGCTCACGCTGCTCCTTGCGAATCTCCGGGTGGTTCAGATTCTCGATCTCAAAGCCCAGGACGCGCACTTCGTCCTGCGCGGCCAGGTTCCCACGCGCGACATCGTGATCGTCGGCATCGATACCAAAGCGCTGAACAGCTTCCCGGACCTGACCGCTTTCTGGCAACCGTACTACGCCGACACGATACGCGGAGCGGCTGCCGGCGGCGCGAAAGTATTCGTGCTCGACGTGTTTCAGGCCATTCCGGTGACGAAAGACCGGCCCGATAACGATTCGCTTCTCGTCCAGGCGTTCACCGAAGCGTCGCCGAAGATGCCTGTCGTAACGGCGTTCATCGCGTCGACTGCGGATCAGAAGGATGCCGCGTTCGCCGTGCCGCTGAACATGATGTCCCATGCGTTCGGCACAGCCGCCATGGCGAACCTGACCGTAGACAGCGACGACTTCGTGCGCCGGCAGGAACTGATCGAAGCGCCGGAGCCCGGCGAGCCGGTCGAAATGCTTACCCGGAGCATGCCGCTGCTGGCGGCGGAGAAGTTCCTCGGAAAGACCACGCAGATCCGGAACGGCAGGCTTTACCTGGGGAATAATGAGGTCCCGATCGATGGCGAGCGCACGATGACCGTCAATTTCGCGGGGCCCGCGGAGACATTTCCGCACGTCTCGCTGGTCGATTTCGTGGGGGCCGTCCGCTCCGGCAATCAGGCGCAACTCGAAAAGTGGGTCAAAGGCAAGGTGGTCCTGCTCGGCCCTTACGATGGAGTCCAGGACACCCACGCCACTCCGTTTTTCACGCCGTTCGGGCTGTCGACCAAGTGGATGACGCCGGGGGTCGAGATCCACGCGAATACGCTGGCTACGCTTCTCACGGGGGATTATCTGAAACCGGTCCCGGACTGGGTCCGGATCCTCGCGTTGTCCGTCGCGGCCGCTGCAACCGTCGCAGTCGTGACTTCATTCGCCGGCGCCCAACTGGGGTTATTTTCCGTATTGCTGCTCGCGCTGGTTCTGACCGCGACCCACCTCTTCTTCCGGACGGGCTGGCTGCTCTCCAGCGCGCAAATGATGCTGGTGTTCGTCTGGTCGCTGATCGGCGGCGTGGTCTACCGTTTCGCCACTGCGGAAAGAAAGAGCAGTTTCTTCAAGAGCGCGGTGGCTCTTTTCGTGGGCAAACAGGTGGCGCAGTCGCTCGATAAAGACCAGAAAATCGGCCTCACCGGCAAGCGCGAAAAGGTCACCATCATGTTCTCCGATATCCGCGGATTCACCGCCTTCTGCGAATCCAGGGATCCGGCGGAAGTGGTTGATTTGTTGAACGTTTACATGGCGACGATGTGTTCCCTCATCGTGCAGCATGGTGGCCACGTGAACAAGTTCATCGGCGATGGGATCCTGGCCGTTTTTTCGGACGACGACGAAGGCGCGAAGCCTGGCGATCACGGTCTGCGGGCCGTCAAATGCGCGATCGAGATGGTAAACGCGCCCGGCCAGTTCAAGACAGGTACCGGGCTTCATTCGGGCGAGGTGGTTATCGGAAACGTGGGTTCTTCTGACAAAATGGAGTTCACCGTCCTCGGCGACACCGTAAATCTGGCTTCCCGGCTCGAAAGTCTCAATAAGGAACACAAAACTAAATTGCTGCTCAGCGAGGAGACTTTTGAAATTATTGGGGGGGCAATCGACACCATCTACTTGGGAGCAGTACCGGTGAGAGGCAAGAGCGTGCCGATGAAGCTATATACCGCAGCCTCGCCTCGATGTCCGAGAAGTCGGCGCAAAGCACTGAATCAAAAGAAGCTACTGAATCGAAAGAAGCCACGGTGGCGGGGAGTGTGTCGTGAACAAGGCAATACTGGCAGGGTTTGTCGCGGGGTTTATCGGATTTGCCGCGTTCGGAACAGGCACGGCGCGCGCCGCTGACTCGAAAGAGGAGCCCGTTGGCCTGGTTCTTTCCGCTCCCGGGGCCAAGGTGACCCGCGCCAGCACGGAAACGCCGCTCGCGGCCCGCTCGGGGGACATCCTTTTCTCCGGCGACGCGTTGAAAGCCATCGGGTCGCCGGCAAGCTTCCTTTATTGCCCGGGAAAATCGTCGCAAACGCTGGACGATGGCGGTGAAGTTCTCCTCGACGCGAAACAGCTGAAACTGAAAACGGGCAAGCTCGATCCGCCGAAGCCGGTAAACGCCTGCTTCCTGCCCCAGCTGGTGCGCGTGGCCGTCGCCAGCCAGCAGCATTACGGGGTGAGCATGACGCGCGGTCTGGCGAAACCGGAAGGCGACGTGATCGCGTTCGACCAACTCGCCCGCCAATGTGCGGACACAGATCGAGCCGTTCGAGAACGCGCTTCGCGCCAATCCTTCGGATGTCGCCGCGCTGGTTCAGGAAGCGGCCGTTTTCGATCAGAACAAACTCGACGCCAATTCGCTCGCCGCTTATCGCAAAATCGCCGCCGTGTGGACCGACGCCGTCTGGGTGCGCGGCCGCATTTTCGAACTGGAAGAATCGCTGGCCACGCAGGCCGCTCTGAAGGCCGCCGAGATTTCCCCCGACGCGAAAACCTACGCGCTGATGATCGGCATTTCGAAGTATCAGAAACTCCCGCAGGATCTCTGGCTGAAATTCGCCGATGCCGATGCCAAGACCTTCACCCAGCATCTTGCCAGTGCGCGCGGCGGCGGTCTGCCGGCCGATCAGATGATCACCCTGACCGATGAAGGCGCCACCACAGCCGCTATTCGCAACGCCTTCCAGACGCTGCTGAGAAATCGCGCGGGCAAGAAGGACACCATTTTCGTCCTGATCGCCGCCCACGGCACGGTCGATACCAAGGGTTCGTACATTCTGACGTACGACAGCGATCCGCAGGATCTTTCCTCGACGGCTCTGCCGATGGCGGAGATTCAATCGCTGGTAGATGACGAATTATCCAAAGTGGGCCGCGTGGTGATGATGGCCGATGTGGCCCGCGCCGCGAATATCGGCAATCTGAAAACCGCCAATATCGGCACCGCGGTGGAAAAGCTGGGAACGGCGCCGGGGTCGATGCTGGGGCTGATGTCGGCCCGTCCGCGTGAGCTTTCGGTCGAAGGCACGCAGTTTGGCGGCGGCCACGGCGCATTCACGTACGCTCTCGTGAAGGGCCTGCAAGGCCTTGCCGATCATGACGACGATCGTTTTGTCAGCGCCGGCGAGCTGACGGATTACGTGCGCACCAACGTCCCCACGCTGACCGGCAACAAGGAGCACCCGCGCGATTTCGGCAATCTGGAGAACGCGACGAAGCTGTCCGATCTGAGCAAGCAGGGAATCACGCTGGCGCGTTTCAAGAGCCTTTACGACTCGCGCAATGGCGGTCCGCTGTTTCTCGCCGGGCCGCAGCAAGCCGCGCTCTCCAGCCAGGCGCAGCAGGATGTGGACGCCTTCCAGGCCGCTGTGACCGCGCGCCGCCTGCTTCCCGATCAACCGAACAGCGCGTGGGATATGGTTGCGAAGCTGCGCGCCGAACTGACGCCCGAGCAGATGTTCCTGCAGGAGAACGCGCTCCGCGTCGCGCTTGAAGATCAGGCTCAGCAGGTGCTGCTGCGCTATCTCGCCGGCGATCAATCGCCGCAGACGAAGACGGAATTCGACGCCGGTTCGAAGTACATGGAAGCGGCCATGCGGCTCACGCCCGAATCGCTCTATCTCGAAGGCCGCGATTCGTTCTTCAAGGGCCGCGGGCTTCTCTTCGACAAGCAATACGGCCAGGCGGCGAATCTGCTCGAGCAGGCCGTCCGCATCGATCCGGGCGAGGCTTACGGCTACAACGCGCTGGGCATTGCTTATCTCGAGCAGGCCGATTTCGTGAAGGCGCTTCCCGCGTTCCGCGATGCGGCGAAGAAGGCTCCGAACTGGTCGTATCCTCTGCATAATCTCGCGCTGGCGTATGTGGAAGCGGGCGATTATGAGAACGCCATCCGCAGCTATCAGCAGGCGATGAAGCTGACCCCGCAGTACAGCTATCTGCCGTACAACCTCGGGCTGGTTTATCAGCGTATGAATCGGCGCAAGGATGCGGAAACGCCGTATCGCCACGCCATGGCGCTGGCGCCCGATTCCGCCGAGCCGCTGAACGCGCTGGGTTCGCTCAAGGCGTCCGAAGGCAAGACGGCGGAGGCGGAGAAGTTTTATCGGGATGCGCTGCAGAAGAATCCGTCGCTGCTCGCCGCCCGTCACAACCTCGGCCTGCTGCTGGCTGGCATCAAGGGCCGCCAGAATGAAGCGATCGACGCGTGGAAACAGAACCTCGCGGCGAATCCGGATTATCTTGCCTCGCGGCTCAGCATGGCCGAACTGCTCGCCCAGACCGGCGATACGACCGGCGCCATCGAGCAGTACGTCTATGTCGTCGGCAAGAAGCCGGAGTACGTGGCCGCCCGCATGGCACTGGCAGGGCCTGTATCTGAAAGCCAACCAGCCCGACCGCGCACTCGAACAACTGCGCGCTGCTGCGAAGTCGGATGCGCAGAACGCCTCGCTGTTCGAACAGATCGGCGACGCCGAAAAATCGCTCAATCACGCCGATGCCGCGCGCGAAGCCTATGCCAACGCCCTCAAACTTCAACTCGAGAAAGGCGACCGCAAACGAATTCGCGCTAAGATGGCATTTTGAATGGATGGCACTCAGGTACGGATCAAATTCTGGGGCGTGCGTGGTTCCACCCCGACGCCGCAGATTGAGAATCTGAAGTTCGGCGGAAACACTCCGTGCCTCGAGGTTCGTAACGGCGCCAATGAGTGCGTGATCTTCGATGCCGGCAGCGGCATCCGGGCGCTCGGCCAGACTTTGATGCAGGAAGCGGCCGGCGCGCCGATTAATGCCAAAATATTTCTCACGCATTTCCACTGGGATCATATTCAGGGAATTCCCTTTTTCGCCCCTTTATACGGACCCAATAACCATATTTCGTTTTTATCCGGTTCCACCGGCCGTCCGCTTCAGGAAACACTGGAGGGCCAGATGGCGAAGCCTTACTTTCCCATCGATTTCAGCCAGGTTGCTGCGAAGCGCGACTTCCAGCAGATCGAAACCGGCGAATCGATCAAAGTGGGCGGTCTCACCATTCGCCCGTTCCCGTTAAACCATCCGCAGGGGGCTTCGGGTTACCGGATTGAATGCAAGGGCGTGGTGATTGTTTACGCGACGGATTTCGAGCATGGGGTGGGCGAGAGCGACGCGATTCTTTGCGAATACGCGCAGAATGCCGACATTCTGATCTGCGATGCGCAATACACCCCGGCCGAGTATGAGACGCATCGCGGATGGGGCCACAGCACGTGGCAGAATGCGGTGCTTCTCGCGCGCGAAGCGCGCGCGGAACACCTGATGTTGTTCCACCACGATCCTTCGCACGACGATCAGGCGATGATGCAGATCTCCCAGAACGCGCGCATGCAGTTCGAGAACACGACCGGGGCCTGGGAAGGGTTCGTCGCGGCTCTTTAGAGCATTTTCGGAATTACCGTACACCGCTCCATTACTGTCGCGGCTCGGAAACGAGGTACTGCGGCAGGGCCGCGCGCGTCAGCAAGGGCTTACAGCGTTTCGGGCGCCGAGCCCAGCGTAATCGTCACCTTCATGGTGCGACTCCCGCGGTAGATCGTCAGCACCATCTTGTCGCCCGGCCGTTTCTGGTTGAGCGCTTTACGCAACGCGTCCTCCCCGCTTACCGGATTGCCGTCGATCGCGATAATCAGGTCGCCACCGATGTTCAGCTGATATCTGCCGGCAACGATGACCGACCGGTTCGGGCCGCGAAGCCCTGCCGCCTCTGCCGGGGAACCTGCGTCGAGCCCTTCGATCAGCAGTCCGCCGGAGCGAGGCATGTCAATCGCCTCGGCCAGATCGCCCTGAATCGGGAACGTTTCCGTAATGCCGAGCACGGGGTGTGAGATGTGGCCGGTGGTGCGATACTCTTCCAGCTTTTCCTTGGCGCGGTTGATCGGCATGGCGAAGCCGATGCCGATGCTGCCCGATTCGCCGCTCGCCGTTTGCGATCCGTAAATCGCGGTGTTGATTCCGATCACGTAGCCCTGGGAATCGAGGAGCGGGCCGCCGCTGTTGCCGGGGTTGATCGCCGCGTCGGTCTGAATCAGTCCTTCGAGCGTATTGCCTTCTTCGCCTTCGAGACTGCGGCCGAGCGAACTGACGATGCCCGTGGTGAGCGTCCCTTCGAGTCCGAACGGATTACCGATGGCGAGCACTTTCTGCCCCACGACGAGCGCATCGGAATTGCCCAGCCGGACGAACGGCAGCTTCCTGCTGGCCTTGATCTTGAGGATCGCCAGATCGTTGCGCCGGTCGATGCCGAGGACGGTGGCCTGATATTGCCCCTTGTCCGAAAGCGTGACAGTGACGTTACGCGATCCGGAGACCACGTGATTGTTGGTCACGATTTCGCCGTCTTCATTGATGATGAAACCCGAGCCGATGCCCTTCTGGGGGAAGACCTGGAAGAAGAAGTTCCGCTGGTAGACAATGCTGGTGATGTTGACCGTGGCCAGCCGGTTGTTCTTGTAGATATCGATATTGTTCTGTTCGTCCGGTGAAAATCCGGACCCGTGCGCGGTCACCGGATCAGACCACATCTGTCCGCGGGACTCGATGGGCTGAAGCAGTTGCTGCACGTTCCAGCTGCCGCGGTTCGTCACCAGCCAGAACCCGCCGACAAGCAGCAGGGTGAGAATGAGCGCTCTTGGTCTCATGCCAGTCTCCTCAGATCTTCATACACCATTGCGGTTTGACGCAGCGTGTCTTCCTTCGTCCCGCTGGTGTCGACTACATAGTCGGCAAAAGTAAGCTTCTTCTCCAATGGCATCTGACTTTCCAGTCGTGCGAGAACGCCGGTTTCGACGGCCCCGGGCCTCTGCATCGCGCGCTCGATCTGCTGCGCGCGCTCGCAACTAACGACTATCATTTTATCCATCTCGCGCCACGCGCCCGATTCGATCAGGATCGCCGCGACGTATACGGCGATGGCGTGCGGGTCGCGGTCGCCGATTTCGGCCAACTGCCGCAGCGCCCGTTTGCGCACCGCAGGATGCACGATCGCATTCAGGCGCTCGAGCTGCTCCGGGTTTCCGAACACGAGGGCGGCAAGCTTCGGGCGATCGATCGCGCCCTGTTCATCGAGAATGCCGGACCCGAACGCGGCGACGACCGGGGCGTAAGCCTCTCCGCCGGGCTGCATCACCTCGCGCCCGGTTTCGTCGGCCTCAATCACATCGCAGCCGAGATCGCGCAGCGCACCGGCGACAAAGCTCTTGCCGCACGCCATGCCGCCGGTCAATCCGACTCTCAGCATTCGGAGTTACGCCGTGCGGCGCTCGGCGGATTCGATCGTGTTTTGCATCAGCATCGCGATGGTCAGCGGGCCCACGCCGCCGGGAACCGGCGTGTACGCCGAAGACACGCGCGCCATATCGCCCGGATGCACATCGCCCACCAGCAGACTTCCGCGGCGGTCGAAATCGGCCAGCCGCGAGGGATCGAAAATGCGCTCGGCTTCGGCGCGCGATTCGACCTTGTTCATGCCGACGTCAATCACTACTGCGCCAGGCTTGATGTAGTCCGCGGTCACCATCGCGGCGCGGCCGATCGCCGCCACCAGAATATCGGCCGTGCGGCAGACGCCCGGCAGATCGTGCGTGCGGGAGTGGCAGATCGTGACGGTGGCGTTTTCCTGGAGCAGCAGCATCGCCATCGGCTTGCCGACGATGTCGCTGCGCCCGACGACAACCGCATTCTTCCCGGCGATCGGAATGTTGGAGCGTTTCAGAATCTGGATGACGCCCGCGGGTGTGCATGGCCGCAGGCCCTGGGCGACCGGTTGAGAGCAATCCCACGTTGACGGGATGGAAGCCGTCGACGTCCTTCTCCGGCGCGACGGCGAGCAGAATGCGCTGCGAATCGATGTGGGCTGGCAGGGGGAGTTGCACCAGAATCCCGTCGATCTCCGGCCGCGCATTCAGCTCGCGCACGATCGCGAGAAGCTCGTCTGTGGTGAGCGTGGCGGGCGGCGTGAGCGTCTCGCTGTGCATGCCGAGTTCGGCCGCGGTCTTCGTTTTGCTGCGGACGTACACTTCGGAGGCGGGATTATTTCCCACGAGGACGACTGCAAGACCGGGCGGTCTGACCAACACGGGCAATCAACTGCTCAACACGGGGCCGGCACTCGGCTTTTATCTGATCGCGAATGCGATTTCCATCGAGGATTGTGGACACCAAACCAATGTAACCGATCGACGAAATTCCTTAGGTGCGAGCAGCACTCACGAGCAGGAACGATATTTTTATCCGGATAATATTGACAGAGTAATTTTACCCGGGTATATTTAATCTATGAGGTACACGGCGTTTCAAGGTCTTCAAAAGGTCTCCTCTGGCGGCGCCGAGGAGGTTGCCGGCTTTCTGAAGAACAGGCCCCAGGGCGAAATCCTGGTTTTCGAGGATGCAACAGGCAGGCAAATCGATTCTCTTGAAGCGGGCGGAAAGCCAGAGCAAATCGCCGAGGATCAGGCCGCGGAGCCGCGCGGGCGCGGGCGGCCGCGACTGGGCGTTATGGCAAAAGAGGTCACGCTTTTGCCCCGGCATTGGGACTGGTTGAATCTGCAACCCGGTGGCGCTTCGGTCGCGCTGCGCAAGCTGGTGGAAGAAGCGCGCCGGACGAGCGGAGACCATGACCGGGTCCGCACGGCACAGGAATCCGCGTATCGATTCATGTCCGCGGTGGCCGGCAACCTGCCCGGATTTGAAGAAGCAGCGCGGGCGCTTTTTGCATACGACCGCCGCCGTTTCAGCCAGATGATTGCGAAGTGGCCCGATGACGTGCGCGACTACGCCGTCAGGCTGGCTTTCTCAGATCAGGCGCTTAGCCAGGATCCACGCAACAGACTACCAGGTCAAGTAAACAGACAGGACACGTGTGTCCATTTTCATCAGGAAAGGAAGCGAAGGAATGAAAGCGATTTACAAATCCACTGAAGGCGAGCGCCTGGTTCTGGAGCGTTACCAGACCTTTCTGAAGTACTGGCCCGTGCCGAATCAGCAGGTACGCGTGCCGACAAGTCAGGGCGAAACGTTTGTCATTATTTCCGGTCCGGAGAACGCGCCGGCGCTGATTCTGCTGCATGGCGGCATGATGAATTCGTCGATGTGGATGGGCGAGGTCACCGCGTTTGCGCGTTTCTTCCGCGTCTATTGCATCGACATGATCGGCGAGCCAGGACTGAGCGCGCCCGCGCGTCCGCCGCTTGCATCTGACGCCTATGCCGTATGGCTGGACGATGTCCTGGACCATCTTGCTGTTGCACGCGCATCGATACTGGGCGCTTCGCTGGGCGGCTGGCTGGCTCTCGATTATGCGATCCGGCGTCCGGAGAGAGTGGAGCGAGTCGCAGTGCTCTGCCCCGGAGGAATCGGGCGGCAGAAGGTGGGAATTGTGTTCGCGACGCTGCTGTCACGGATTATTCGGCGAACGGGGAAAGCGGAAACTGATGGAACGAATCCTCGGCCGCGCACCGGCCGATCCGCCGCCGCCCGTGAAGGCCTTTCTCGATTTCGCTCAGCTCATTCGAAAGCATTTCCGGCCGCGAATGGTGCGGCTCCCGGTGTTCCCGGACAACGCGCTGAAGGGCCTGAATATGCCGGTGCTGGCGATCGTTGGCGCACGCGATGTGCTGCTCGATTCAGCGCAGACGAAGCGAAGACTGGAAGCATTTGTCAGCGGGGCGCAGGTGGTGTATCTGCCGGAGGCAGGGCACGTGATCGCCGGTCAAACAGCAACGGTGCTGGCATTCATGACGTCCGGCCGCGATTGAAACATCGGTGTTGCCGCGGAAAACCGCCTGTGGGAGGATACGGACATGAACCGGGAAGCAGGTCATCGCAGCGTTGCGCGAACATGAGCCGGAGTTGAAAGCGGCTGGTATCGCTCATCTAGCCCTGCATGGTTCCTACGCGCGCGCAGATATCAGTGCCCAGTCGGATGTGGACGTGATCGCCGACTTCGATCGCGCAAAAAAGCTGTCTCTGATCGGGCGCGTCCACATCGAGAATCGCCTGACAGATATCCTCGGCGTGAAGGCGGACCTGGCAGACAGGGCGATGCTACTTCCTGAGGTGCTCGAAAAGGCACAGCGCGAGTTGGTTGTTGTCTTTTAGGACTCCGCCTCAGCGCCTCTTCAGCGACATCGCGGAAGCGATCGCGATGATCGAGCAATTCACGTTTGGTATGGATTTCGAAGCGTTCCGGTCGAACCCGATGGCTGTTGCGGCCGTCGAGCGTAAGCTGCAGATCATCAGCGAGGCGGCTATCCGGCTGGGGGATGAAGCGGAGCGGCGATCCCGGATCAGCCGTGGCGGGACATTCGGGGATCGGAAACACTCGTCATGCGTATGAACGAATTGATCTGCAAACGTTGTGGGCGCCGTGACCGACGATCGCCTCCCTTAAGTCGCTCTGCTTCGCGAACTCGGTCGTTGAAAATGAAGCCTCACACACTCAGGACAGGGCACGGAGCTTCACGCACAATCGAATACGCATTCGCCCGCAGCCGCCCGAACGTGCTGTGAATCTCACCGCGCCCGATCACCACCAGATCGCTCCGCTTCGCCAGCGCGACGGTGCGCACCATATGCGCCACGGTGCCCGCGTTCACCGCTTCCTGCACCTCGGAGCCCTGCAGGCTCTTCCTCAATCTTCACGAGCCGGGTGCGGCCCGCCTCGACCAGCAGGTCTTGTAGTTTGCGCTCGGAATGAGTGGGGTCCACCTCGCCTTCGTGCGCCGCATAAACCACCTCGACGGTGGCCTCGGAGTCGCCGGCCAGTTCGATCGCGAACTCCAGGGTGTGGCGGCTCTCCGGCTTCAGATCGATCGCGCACAGAATATGCCGCGGCTTCGGATGAGCGCGATGCGACGCTTCCGGAGCATGCGCGGCCGTCCAGACCGGCACGTTCACATCGTGCAGGATCTTGGCCGTCACGGAACCCAGGAGCGCCCGGCGGAAAGGCCCGTATCCATGCGTCGGCATGGCGATCAGGTCGATCTTTTCGTTGGCGGCATACTCGCTGATCGCAGCCGCCGCATCGCCGGTTTCGACCACGCAGGTGAGCTTCGACTTTGGGCAGTTCCGATTCGGCGAACTTTTGCAACTCGGCGCGCAGCTCCGCCGACAGCTCCGCGAAATCGTAAACCTCCGGATAGATCGTGTTCATGCCCGCATAGATCGGCATCGGGGGCTGCAACACGTGCATCACCACCACGTGCGCCTGGTAACGCTGCGCCATCGAAAGGACGAACGGCGCCGCTGCGCGCGAGCGCTCGGAGAAATCGACCGGAAACAGAATACGTTCGAAGCGGGGCATAAGCTGATTAGAGCACTATTGGAGGCAATTGCCCATGAAGAAAAACGCCGCCGGTCTACACCAGGACGATCCCCGCCTGACGCGCGTCACCACGATCTGCCTCGGGCTTGCCCGAGGCCGCCTGCGAACGCAAAGGCGACCACGCGAGCTTCCTCGTGCGCAAGAAAGTCTTTGCGTACTACCTGGCAAACCATCACAACGACGGCATCGTCTCGATCTGCGCGAAGGTCCTGCCGGGCGACAACACGTCGCTCGCGGCAGGTGACCCGGCGAGATTTTATCTGCCCGCGTATATCGGCCCCAGAGGATGGGTCGGGCTTCGGCTCGATACCGGCAAAATCGATTGGGACGAAGTGGCCGAACTGGTGACCGGCAGCTATCTGCTGATGCCGTCAGACCCTTCGCCCGCAGGTTCCCGATGAAGAGTTGCGCCGCGCCCCACGACGTGCCCGCCGCGACTAACAAGACGCACCGCTGGAGAGCCATAGAAACAGGCGCGCCATCACCGAACAGACGACGAACCGAAGGGCTGGCAACAC
>CAWEKQ010000030.1:0-207702 GCA_963809655.1 Terriglobia bacterium
GCCCGGTGTTGATTATCATGCGACAGAGATGCGTGGAGAAAAGCGGCGTTCGGATTGGTCGCGGGTACCGCAATGCCCCGAACACGCTAATCCTCCCGTTTCGAATTGAACTTTATGCAAGTTTTTGAAGATCTTCGACTGATCCTGTAAATCCCAGGGCGACGGCCCTTCCTCCGCCTCCCCTTCGTAGTCAAATTTCCAACTTTTCTCGCGGCCCCACAGGCCAACGAGCGGTTCGCGCTCACTTCGCGCTGGCGACACAGCGAAACCCCAGGTGATTGGTTCCGGTATCCGGTTCGCCCTTACCGCGTCCGCCCGCGATGTAACGGTAACAATACTGATCTGTGCAGAGAAAAGACCCGCCGCGCTGCACGCGTTTCACAGTTTTCGGTTCGCTCGGATCAAAACTGTCAACGGGCCCGCCGGGATTAATCGCGACTTCTCCGGTTGCTGCCAGGGTCTGATAATAGTCGGCGCGGTACCAGTCCGAGGTCCACTCCCAGACGTTGCCCGCCATATCGTAGAGCCCGTATCCATTGGCGGGGAACGAAGCCACCGGGGCTGTGGCCGTGTATCCGTCTTCGCCCGTGTTGGTGTCCGGAAAGTGCCCCTGAAAAGTATTGGCCATGTGCTTGCCGCCGGGCATGAACTCGTCGCCCCAGTCGTAACGTTTGCGATCGAGGCCGCCGCGTGAGGCGAATTCGAATTCCGCCTCCGTAGGAAGCCTCTTGCCGGCCCAGTGGCAGTAGGCAAGGACGTCCTCGTACGCGACGTGTACGACGGGATGGTTCATCCGGCTCTTAATGTCCGACTGCGGACCCTCCGGGTGGCGCCAGGTCGCGCGAGGTACGTAGCTCCACCACTGGAAGTAATTGTCGAGCGCTACTGGGTGAGCGGGCGGCGAAAAGACAACTGAGCCTGCGACCAAGTTCTCGGGCCGAGCCTGCGGATAGTCTTCCGCGCGCGGTTTGCGCTCAGCCACAGTGACATATCCGGTGTCCTTGACGAAACGGGCGAACTGCTCGTTAGTGACTTCCGTCTTGTCCATCCAGTAGCCATCGACGTAGACGCGGTGCCACGGCCTGGTATCGGTCATGTGCTCATCAGAGGTTCCCATCCAGAATTGGCCGCCAGGTACCCACGTCATTCCAACAGGAGCTGGTCCCGGCGGTTCGGTATTGTTGAGTTTCGGGTTCCAGGCGGTTTCAGCCATCGGCTGGGTAAAAGAGGTGGCCTTGGTCTGCGCCATTGTCGCGTGAGCCTTGGCCGCTCCGATGCCGCTATCGCAGTAGGCGCCATCGGGCGCCAGGCTCTGCGTTGAAGCGCGGTGTGGTCGATGCGCCAACGCTCCGCTCAGCCCGGCGCCCGCAATCGTGCCGGTTAGCACCCACATCCATTTGCGCTTATAGGCTTCACGAATGATTGACATTAGACCTCTCAGGCAGCCTTGAATCCCTGACCATGCGGAGTGTAAACTGCTCGGTCCGTGCAGCTACTCGCCCGCGTGACTCATCGCCTGGGCTTTCTTGACCTGGTCGATGACCTGAGACAGGTTGTACGATGCCGCCTCCTGCAGTGGCGGGTACGTTATGTACGACTCAAGATGCTTCAGCCACAACTGCTGGCCAATGGGCAGCATATTCCAGTCGTACTGGAACGCCGTCATGGGTGCGGCGAGCGCGCCGCCGAGGCTCATCGCTGACTTCTGGTCAATACCAACCGACGATTCGAAGGGATCGCGCTTTATGTTCTGTACCAAAGTGAAGTGGAACGGGACGAGCGGCAGGATCCAGCCGGCCGGCCCTGGCTGCGACATGGTGTAGTACATCTTCCAGTTCTTGTAGCGGACTGCGGACGGCGTCGCACCCGAGAAGTAGAAGAAGTAGTCACGCGCCGACTTCTCCGAAGTACCTTCGAGGTATTCGCGCTGGTCGACTCCATCAAGCGTGGTCTTGACGATGCCCGGGTATTGGCCCGCCTCGATCTGCTTCTTCAATCCGTCGCCCTTCGGACCGCCGGCGATGTCTACGAGCGTTGGCAGCCAATCGAGTGCCGCGAACAGCTCTTTTTTGACCGTTCCGGCCTTGATGTGCCCCGGCCATCGGATCACCAACGGAGCGCGGTAACCGCCCTCCCATGCTTCGCCCTTCTGACCCTTGAAGGGAGTAACGCCGCCATCCGGAAAGCTGATCGCCTCGGCGCCGTTGTCGGTAGTGAAGACGACGATCGTGTTGTCGAGCTGGCCCATCTGTTCCAGCTTCTGCAACACCACTCCGATGTTGTCGTCCAGCTGTTTCATGCCGGCTTCATTGACGCCCCAGTCTTTGCCGCCCTTTGACACCCAGCATGGCTTCGTACTTCGGCGACAGCATGGTTGTGACGTGCATGCGCGCCGGGTTGTACCACACGAAAAAGGGTTTGTTGGTCTTCTTTGGGTCGTTGCGATCCAGAAAGTCGACCACCTTGGCGGAGATTTCTTCGTCGACCGTTCTCGAGCGGTCGAGCGTCAGCGGGCCTTCATCCTTGCACATCTGGTCCGCTTGCGTTCCGCTGGAGGAGTGGCACCAAAGGACCGGGCGTGGGGGCGTCAGGCAAGTTGTCGTCCTGGGATCCACAGCTCCAGGGACGTCGGGGACGCCCGGGATCGGCGTGTTCTTGCACGGTGGAGCTATAGTCTGCTCCGTCGGGGAACTGTTGATGTCCTGGAAACTCACTCCCTGCATCGCATCGAGATGGTAAAGGTAGCCCCAGTATTCCTCGAAGCCGTGAGCCGTCGGCAGGGACGCAGTGTGGTCACCCAGGTGATTCTTGCCGAACTCGCCGGTGGAATAGCCCAGATCATGCAAGAACTTAGCGAGTGCCGGTGTACCCGGCCTCAGGTAGGAGGGGCTGCCTGGGAGCTGCGGCGGAATCATGCCCGTCCGCAGCGGATACATGCCGGTGAAGAAGGCATTGCGCCCGGAGGTGCAACTCTGCATGGCGACATAGTCCATGAAAACCGCGCCTTCATTCCCGATGCGGTCGATGTTGGGCGTCTCCCCAACCATTAATCCACGGTGGTAGATGCTTGGCTGCATCCAGCCGATGTCGTCACCCATGATGAAAAGAATGTTCGGCTTCTGCGTGCTGCCCGCTTGCGCGTACGCAGTCGTTACTCGGGTGATCAAGCCAGTGATTATTACCAAACAGCCGATCAGCAGCCCTCCTGCCAGCCACAGAATGTTGTTTAGACGGTTCATGATAGCCCTTCAACCTCTATCTAAACGATGCTCTCTGACCCCGGAGTTGGTCTATTTTGTGCGTTGCCGAGGCTTCCTTCACGACGCCATGCTGGCTGCAATGGGTTTGCAGGAAGCCGGCCGGTCCGACATACGCATCAGAAAGGTCCGGCGCGACCTGAAGCCGTCGAATGTGCTGATGATGGAACAGGACGGCACACCGTACCCAAGGTAATCGATTTCGGAACCGCAAAGGCCACGACAAGTGGGCAGTAGAGAAGACGTTGCTCACGCCGTTTGGCCAGATCGTCGGACACCGGAGTACGCCAGCCCTGAGCAGGCGGGCGCGATGACGGGAGACATCGATGAGAGGTCCGATGTGTATTCACTCGGTGTGCTTTGTACGTGCTTGTGATCGGATTCCGTGCCGTTCGACACGGCCACTTAGCCCGCATTTCTCACACTGAATAGCTCGGCCCGGGAAATGGGAGGGAAATCGCCTCGCGGACGCGTTTTTTGAGTCTGGCGAAAAAACCGTGGTCGATTTGGGTTATGCGGCGCGGGCGGCCGGGACCTCTGATGGCGTGGACGGCGATTGTGGGGCATTGATGAGGCAGTGGCGGCGCGCTGATCTGAGCCGGGGCTTCCCGGCCGACTGGAATCTGGGAATGTTGGCTCTCCGCGGGGGCGTCAGCAGCGCAGGTTCGACCAGACCTGTCGATAGAGACCTTGCCAGGGATAGCTGGATGCCATCGAAACCCAGACTTTGCGAACCGAAACCCGGATCTGCGCGCCGATCTTCAGGAGTTTGGTCCGGATCGTGCAAACCTGCGCCTGCGCCAGTTCGGTCCCCTTCAGCCCCACGCGGCGCAGACCGCTGACCAGGATATACGCCATTGCCGACAGGTACAAGCGTATCTGATTGGCTCGAATCGTCTCCGCGCTGACCCGGTCGGCGAACAGACTGAACTGCTCTTTGATGCGGTTCTCCATGTTGCCGCGTTCGCAATACAGTTCTTCGTACAGTGCCTGTGCCGCCCATCTTTCACTCGTCAGCGAAGTCACCACAAAGCGCGGATTTTCTTTTCCGTCGATATGTTCAGCCTTCGCCGCCACGCGCCGCTCGCGGTCCCAGCCGCCTGTCTTCGTCTTCTTTGTACTGTGGAGGAATTCGGTGAACACGCGCGCCGGTTTCCCTGTCTGCTTCCATTGCACGGTCGCTTGATGCATCTGCAGTCCGATGATTTTGCGCAACCTTTTATTGCGGGCCAGACCGAAGACAAAGTCCACTCCATTGCTCTCGCACCAACTCATCAGTTCATTGCGGCAGAAACCGGAATCCCCGCGCAGAACGATTTTCACCTCCGGCCACGCCGCACGGATCTGTTTTACGATTCGTTCCATTTCCTGCCGGCAGCCGAATGCGGCATCGTGATTGGCTTCTCTCATGCGTGCGCACAGAACGTGATCGCCGCAGAAAACGTAGAGTGGCAGGTAACAATACGCGTCATAGTAGCCATGGAAGAAGCGGCCTTCCTGTTTGCCGTGCAACGGCATGTCCGTTGTGTCCATGTCCAGCACGATCTCGGCGGGAGCCTCATCGTGCGACTCGATGAAGGCATTCACCAGCAGTTGGTCAACTGCTTCCTTCCAGAACGTGATCTTCTTATACCGGTTATTGATGCCCGTACCCAGTTCCATCCGGTTCAACGTGCTCTTGCCCGCCAGTGGTTCGGTCATGTCCTGCTTTCCCGCCAGAATGCCGAACACCGGATCGGTCCGCAGTTGCTCGTGATCGTTGAGGTCTTCGTAGCCAAGAGCCAGGCCGTAGACCCTTTGCGAAACCATCTCGGGAATCGAGTGTTCGACCAGCGCCTGATTCCGACCGTCCAGAAAACACTGCCCGAAACGTGCCAGCAGGTTGAGCCGCTTGTCCACCTGGCGCAGCAGAAACGCTCCGCCATCGGAACTGATCGTCCCGCCGTCAAATCGGGCCACGATCTCCCGCCTCCCTGACCCCTCAAATCCGAAACTCGATTGGTTACACTCTGTCATAGCGATGGCCGTCCTTTTTTGGCGCTAACTTTGTGTGGAAACTCAGTTATGCCATGGAAGACGGCCATTTGCCTATTCAGCGTGAGAAATGCGGGTTAGCGCAACATGGGTTTGCCTGGTCGATACGGCGGGCAATGTGTGGGACGGAGTTTCCGACCGTACCGTGCCGATTACTATTCAAACTCTGGCGGCCAGCGGCGAGATCGCGATGGACCCAAAAGGGCCCCGCAGACAGCTTCGATCCGGAATCAGCTGGGGTACAGAACCGGGTGCAACGCGGCGGCTCTTTTCTTTCCACCGACCAACACTGCGTGCACTATATAGCAGCAGCACGCGGTAAGGGAGAGCTCGATACTGGAACGAATCACCTCCGTTTCCGCTGCGTACACAACCCCAGGGGCGCAAACCAGAAAGATGCGCCGAAGCGCGGGTAGCCAGGCAGGAATGAGGATTATTGTGGGCGATACTGAATGAAAAACTTATCGCTCGGCCAGATGAAGTATTGCGGATGCGTCCTGCATACTTCCGCGTCTTTGCGAGCAAGATCCACTGGGCACGCATACTGCAGGTAGTCGTTGAAGCTGTCTTGAGCCAAATGGTAATCGAACAGGTTTTGCTTCAGTTCAATTAGCCCAACATCCGCATTCTGCCCAGCCGCATTTCGATACTCTAATGCAGTTTTCCTGATGTCCTCGAGGGCGGTCCCCTTCAAGCCGTAAGACACGACTACGTTTTCTTTACCGGGTTGCATGACCCTGAATTCCACCGTGAGGCCTGGATCTGCCCGGTAGACCATGAAGGAAAAGAGCCCAGCGACTCCGAAGTCGTCGTAGCTTGGGAACATGGCGGCCCTGCCGTCCTCCGCAGGATGGTTGTGAAAAAAGATCATCGGTTTCCCGGCCTTGATGACGGCCTGCAGTTTTTCCGGATCGTGCCGAACTCGATCCCGCGTTGAATAGAGAGTCACATCGTGTAATTGACCGTTATATATGAGGAGATGTTCCTTGCCGTCGACATGTGTCCTGAAATACTCCGCAGCGATCTTGTCTGCCTCATCTGTCTCGCTGGGCGGTGGAACGAGAACTACGCTCGTCACTTTTTGGAGCACCGTCTCATACGTCCGGGTGTCCCAATGCTGGTACGCGGCGTAAGCTTGCAGGTACTCTTTGTAGCGTGACTCTCCAACAATTTGAAGAACGCAATGTTCTTCCGCAGCTTCTATGTTTGCGCCATTCCGGTGGTATCCGGTCAGATCATCATTCATGACGTGGCAAACTTCGTGAAGCGACGATGCCTCGAACAGGATTTCCGGCTCTTTCTCCAGGAAATCTGTGGTTACGTTGAGGATGAACGACTCGTTCCGCATCTCCCCGTCGCGTACCACCTCTGTAAACACGTCGCCAACCGTCGCCTCATACCCGGCCTCCACCGGATGATTGACGAGCCGAAGGCTGATTTTGTAGCTTGCACCCAACCGGGGCATCGCGTCAGCAATTTTGCGTTGATACGCGGCCGCCTTCTGAGCCAAGCCACGCTCAGTGATGCATTCCTGCGAGATTTCGAAGCCGGTGTAGCAAGGTTGTAACTGAGCCCAAACGGAAGCGCACGGGGACAGTAGCAAAACGACGGCGCCAACAGCGTCTCTCACAGTGTGGCGCACGGTTCCCTGCGGACTTTATACATCTTGTATTCTTGAGTACAATATTAGAGCCTATCCCATTCGATGTATTCCTTGCAAGCAGCACCTTGTCAGCGCCCCACCCCACCTTGCGGCGTATTCTCTCGGCCATTCGGCCTCGGACTCCCAAAGGTCGGGTTCGTCGTGCGCCGGCACACCTCGACGGCTTCGTCGATTGTGCTGGTTACTGTTGATACGCCCTTCCACTTTCTTCGAGGCATTTCCGTTTGATATCGTGCGCCCTACAGAAGTAATGTCCTGTTAGCTACTTTCCGTGGCAAAATGACTAAGCCCGAGCGGCGCCGGCGGAGTTTTTCAGGGCGAGATCGGTGCTGAAACATTAACTATTGACCTTGTTTGCGAGCGGATTTATCCTGGGGCATGACGCGACGCAAACAAGGGCAAAGGGTGCTGTGGGAAGGCATGATCGACGGAAGATGTGCGAGCCCTGTGGGAGCCGTGGATGGTGCCGGCCGACCGTCTGCTGGACGACGAAGAACTGATTGACCGCGTTTACGTTGCGCAAGGCGAGCGGCACGAGCACAGCGCCACCAGGGGTCGGTCGCAGACGCCTGCCGAGATGGTGCTGCGACTGATGCGGCTCAAGCACGTCCGCAACTGGAGCTTCGGCGTGCTGGAGCGCGAGGTGCGGATGAACCTGGCCTATCGCGATTTCACGCGGATCGGAATGGGCAAGGTGCCGGATGCGAAAACACTGGCGCGCATCGCGCAGGCACTGGGCGGGGAAGTGATCGCGGAACTGCATCGGCGTCTGGTGGAGATGGCGCAGGAAGAAGGCGTGATCCAGGGGCGCAGGCTTCGGGTCGATACGACGGTAGTGGAAACCAACATTCACTACCCGACCGATTCGAGCTTGCTGGGCGATGGTGCGCGCGTGCTGACGCGCACGATGAAGAAAATTGAAAGCGAGGCCGGGAGGCTGAAGCGCAAAGTGCGCAACCGCACGCGGAGTATCAGCAAGCGCGTGGTTGCAATTGCGACGGCGAGTCGACACAAGGGCGAGCAAGGAGAAGCGAAGCGCAGGAAGCAGTACAAAGAGCTGCTTCGTTACTCGCGGCAGATCCTCAACGACACCAAACGGGTCATGGCGGAAGTCGAAGAGATGTCGAAAAAGAAGAAAGGATTGCGCGGGCTGTGCGAACACCTGGCGGAGATGGCGGGCCGGATGCGGCAGGTGGTGAAGCAAACCAGGGCTCGCGTGTTCGGTGGAATCACGCAGATGCCGGGCAAGATCGTGAGTTTGTTTGAGCCGCACAGCGAGATTATTCGCAAGGGCAAGGCCAGCAAGCCGACCGAGTTTGGCAAACTGGTGCAGGTGCAGGAAACCGAGAACCAGATCATCACACACTACGATGTGTTCGATCAGCGACCGAGTGATCGCGAGCTGTTATCAGGAGCCGTAGAAACACACGAACGCGTATTGGGCCGGGTGCCGCAACTGGTGACTGCGGACGCAGGTTATTATGCGCGGGCGCAAGAGCAGGCGGTCGAGGACAGGGGCGTGAAGTGGGTAGCAGTGCCGAATCGGAGCTCGAAGAGTGCGGAACGAAAGAAGAAGGAACATAGCCGCTGGTTCAGGAACGCGCAGCGTTGGTGCACGGGATGTGAGGGCCGTATCAGCGTGCTGAAGCGCCGGCACGGATTGAGTCGCTGCCGCTATCGCGGCGTCGAAGGCATGAAACGCTGGGTGGGGTTGGGCGTGATGGCGGATACGCTGATCGGAATGGGAAATGTTCTGGCGGTCCGGGCTTGATCCGGTGCGAGGCCCCGCTCCTGCGGGAGCGGAGGCCCGAAGTGCCGTCGGTGTCTCGAAGCTCAAACCCCTGCAACCGGCGGGGGCTGCTCGGAATTACCTATTTTGCGACGGAAAGTAGCTAATGGGATGGTCCGCCGCGGGCAGTCCGAGTTGGCCGGACCAGAAAAGCTCTGGGACTCACCACCGGGAATCTGGAACTGATTCTCGTCTGCGCCGCCCGTCGACATTGGCGTGATAGCAGAACGGTGCTCGGAGGCAAGGGTTTGCACAGCCGCGCCAACCCCAGGCGCGCCCTTGCCTCCTGTGCTCCGTTCTGCCCATCCACTAATCGCGACGGGCGGCTCCGCCGGGAATCAGTTCCGATAGAGCAGCGTCCGTCGGACGATGAAAACGAGGAGAACGTTATGGAAATTCACGTCGTCGGTATCGATCTGGGCAAGACTCTGTTCCATCTGGTTGGGTTGGATTCGACCGGGAGAGCCGTGGTTCGCAAGCGTTGCTCGCGCACACAGCTGCTGGCTTTCACAGCGAACATTCGCACGCAGCGCATCGGCATGGAAGCCTGCAGTGGAGCACATTTTCTGGCTCGCGCGCTTCAACAGCAGGGGCATGAAGTGCGGCTCATGCCGGCACAGTATGTGAAGCCGTATGTGAAAACCAACAAAAGCGACTACATCGATGCGGAAGCGATCGCTGAGGCTGTACAGCGCCCGAGCATGCGCTTCGTACCGCTGAAAACCGAAGAACAACTCGATCTGCAGGCTGTGCACCGAGTTCGGGAACGCTGGGTGATGCGGCGCACGGCCGTCATTAACCAGATCCGGGGTCTGCTTCTGGAACGCGGCATCACGTTGCCAAAAGGACGGAGCCACCTTGAGGAAGGGCTGCCGGAGATTCTTGCCGAGGCCCACACCCGGTTTTCCGGGTCCATCTTCGTGCTGCTGGCGCAACTGCGGATCGAACTCGCTCAGCTGAGTACACGCATTGAGGAAATGGATGCGCTGATTGCTCGGACGTCGAAAGAGAATGACGCTTGCCAGCGACTGACCTCGATACCCGGAGTCGGGCCGGTTACCGCGACCGCATTGGTGGCTGCGATCGGCAACGGATCTGCGTTCAGAAAAGGACGCGATCTCGCAGCCTGGGTGGGGCTGGTCCCCCGAGAGTATTCCACCGGAGGCAAACAAAGGCTGCTCGGAATCAGCAAGCAGGGTAACAGTTATCTGCGCCGCCTCTTTGTGCAATGTGCGCGCAGCATCCTTCGTTTCCGCGAAAGGCAGGGGGCGCCGTTCGGAGCGTGGCTGACGCAGTTAATGAGTCGTTCGCCCCAGAACGTGGTTGTGGTCGCGCTGGCGAACAAGCTCGTGCGAACGGCGTGGGCCGTCCTCTTTAACAACGAACCATACCGCAGCCCGTTGCCAACAGCCGCTTGACAGCGATTCGGATCGAAATGGCAATTCTCGCCAGGTCTGCTGGCGGATTACGAAGATGGCACAACGGTCGAACCGGCGCTTTCTAAACCTGATATCGTTAGCGGCCCACCAAGGCCACATAGCTAATAGGGAGAGAGCGGGCGGAATCCATCATGGCCCAGGGATCGCAAATCCCAACAAAGGCCGAATACATTTGCGCAGACCAAACCGCCATCAGCAGTTTCCGCTTGCAAATCCGCGGCGGACCATACATAACGATATTGCTTAGGATCGTATCGGGGCCGCCACGGCCAGAACGACGAGCTGTCCGGTGATAGAGCGAGTGGCTATGGCCGTGGTGGTTTCGATACGGCGCGATGAAGGAAGCCTGGTCTGTTTGGCACGAAACCGCTATGCGTTTTGAATGGGCGACGATTGAATCTGGTGAGTGCGAATAATCTCCTGATGACGGCAAGACGTTAGGAGGTTCTGGCTGAGGCGTGCCACCCGGCCATGTGGGGCAGTAACGGGTCTTTCTGCGGGCGCAGGCAGCGCGCAGAGATAGTACGTGCCTGAACAGGTTTTGGGGGATCGGCAACGAAGTCGGTTCAGCATGTCAGATGGTGACGGCTGCAGGTGGAGAACGGAGCCTGATCTGAGCCGGAGTCAGCCGCTCGATCACGATCATCTTGCCGCCGCACAGAGGGCACATCCAGAGTGCGGAACGCTCATTTCGCTTGTTCGATTGCACTACGGCAGAGGTGGTGGCACAGGATGCAACGGCCAGTACCTGCTTGCAGCGGGGGAGCAGTTGGCCGCGGCGGCGGCTGGCCAGGAAACCGAAGTGCCGGATGCGCACGAAACCGCGCGGCAGCACGTGAAGCAGGAAGCGGCGCAGGAACTCATCGACTGGCAGAGTCAGGAGTCGTTTCTTGTTTTTGTGAGCGGAGTCCCGCCAGCGGAATGTCACTTCGTCATCCTCGAAGCGAACGAGACGACGATTGGAGATTGCCACGCGATGGGTGTAGGCGCCGAGATAGCGAAGCACCTGTTCGGGTCCGCCGAAAGGGGGCTTGCAATATACGACCCACCGCAAGGCGAACAGTTGACGGATGAAGCTCTGAAATAGCCTGGGTTGCGACCAGCCCGCGGAGCAGGCCATTGAATCTGCAACTGTCCGGAAGCGTGAGCCTGCTGGAGACCTTCGACGAATTTGCCGCGAAAGACTTTGCTGAGTACGTCTTTGGGAAGGAAGAAGCGAGGATTTCGGGGGTGCACCCAGTGCGTGTGATCGTTGGCGAGGCCGCCGGCGGCCACGACGCAGTGAACATGAGGATGGTGCTGCAGCTTCTGATTCCAGGTGTGGAGGACGCTGAAGAAACCGATCTCGGCGCCGAGGTGCCTGGGATCCGAGGCGATCTCGATCAGTGTCTGGGCGCTGGCGCGGAAGAGCAGTCCGTAGATCACTTCTTTGTTTTGCAGTGCCAGCGGCGCCAGTTGATGGGGAAGCGTGAAGACGACATGCGCGTAGGGCACCGGCAGCAGTTCGGCGCGTCGCGCGGCCAGCCAGCGGTCGCGCGCCTGGCTCTGGCACTTCGGGCAGTGCCGGTTACGGCATGAGTTATAGGAGATGGCGCGATGGCCGCAGCCGGAGCACTGATCCAGATGGCCTCCCATGGCGGCGGTGCGGCATCGCTCGATGGCGACGAGCACTTTCAGGTGCATCCAGGTGAACCACGCGGGAGGTCGGTCTGTGAATCGATGGGCTGCGGCGGCTACGATGTCGGCCAGCTCCAGGAGCGGCCGCCTCATTTACTCGGCTGTCTTTCGGCTTCGGAGCTGCGGCGAGACTGAGCGAATCCAGGGGGCTGGCGGCAGCTTTGAGATGGCGCTCCGACAGGTGCAGATAACGGCTGGTGGTTTTCAGATCGGCGTGGCCGAGCAGCAGTTGAATGGTGCGCAGGTCGGCGCCGGATTCGAGCAGGTGAGTAGCGAACGAGTGTCTGCTATGTCTTTGAAGATATAGCCGGCACTATCTACCCTTCCGGACTATGTCTCGTGTAGTGAACCCTGACGCCCTGTAATCGGACGATTTCTACAATCAGTGCCGACATAGTATTGACTCCGCATCAGCCGTGTGCTGAGAAAAGGAGTCCATCAGTTTCGCCATGGATTGGCCACGGAGCTGTTGCGTCACGGGGCATCGCTCGCTGAGATCGGCGAGTTGCTGGGTCACCACAGTCCGGAAACCACGAGAATCTACGCCAAAGTAGATCTCAAAGCGCTGCGCACGCTCGCGTTGCCATGGCCGGAAGGTGTGCGATGAACACCCTTCGGAAAGCCGTGGCGGAGTACTTATCCATGCGGCGCGGATTGGGTTTCCAGTTGCGAGAAGCGGGCAAAGCGCTGCCCGACTTTGTCACGTTTCTGGAAAAGTGCAATGCCGGCTACATCACCCGGGAACTGGCGCTTGCCTGGGCACAACAACCATCGAAGGTGCAACCGGCGGAGTGGGCTCGGCGGCTCAGTTTTGTGCGCGGCTTCGCAGGGTATCGCAGCGCCACTGATCCGCGCACAGAGATTCCGCCGCCGGGCTTGCTGCCCTTCCATCCCAAGCGAGCACGGCCTTATCTCTATTCCGACGAAGAGATACGCAGCTTATTGCGCGCCGCCCGGAACATGCCCTATCGCTTTGAGCGCGGAAAACTGCGGCCTTGGATTTTTTATTGCCTGTTTGGGCTGCTGAGCGTTTCCGGTCTGCGCATCGGAGAAGCACGCAACCTTGAACTTCGAGATGTCGACTTGAAAGCGGCGGTTTTAACAATCCGCGGCGCCAAATTCGGTAAAACCCGCCTGGTCCCTTTACATGCCTCAACCTGCAGGGTGCTTGCAGATTACATCAACAGGCGCCGGCGCCATTGGGCGGGACGAAACGTGTCGTCCTATTTGTTTGTTTCCGGTTGGGGTAATCGTTTGGATGGAGGAGAGATTCATCGAACGTTCTACGCATTGTCCCGGCAAATCGGTCTGCGTGGCGTCTCTGACAGCCACGGTCCTCGTCTGCATGACATGCGACACCGTTTTGCTACGAACACCCTTGTGCGATGGTACCGGCGCGGGCAGGACCCCGAACGGCGACTGCCCTTGTTATCTACTTTTCTCGGGCATGTCCACGTCGCGGACACGCAGTGGTATTTGGAGAGTTCTCCGGAACTAATGCGCCAGGCGATGCGCCGGCTGGAGCAGCGCTGGAAGGACCGGCCATGAAAACTCCAATCAGCCTGGCAGTATTGCTGGAGCATTTCTTTACGCAGCGCCTGATGCAGCAGCGTCAGGCAAGCCCGCACACGATCAGTTCCTACCGCGACACCTTCAGTCAGTTCCTGAAGTTTACTGAACAGCGATTACAAAAAGCACCGTCCCAGCTGAGCTTTCATCAGATCGATGCGCCCCTGATCATGGCGTTTCTGGATCATCTTGAGAAGCATCAAGGCATCAGTGTCCGCAGCCGAAATTTACGGCTCACGGCTCTGCGTTCGTTCTTTCGTTTTGCTGCGTTCGAAGCGCCGGCTCATTCCGCCCAGATCCAACGCGTACTCGCGATACCCAGCAAGCGTTTTACTCGAACCCTGGTTCCATTTCTCACTCGCGCCGAAGTCGATGCGTTGCTGGCCGCTCCGGATCAGCGCACATGGCTTGGTCGGCGTGATCACGCCTTTATCCTGCTGGCAGTACAGACAGGCCTGCGTTTATCCGAGATGACCGGGCTCAAACGCGAGGACATTATCCTCGGCGCGGGCGCTCACGTGCGGGTCATCGGCAAAGGGCGAAAAGAACGCTGTACACCGGTTGCCCGATCCACACTCGCGGTGTTGAAATCCTGGTTGCGCGAGCCTCAACGAGGTGACCGGCGGGTGTTGTTCCCCAATATCCAGGGTGAACGCCTCGGCGTTCACGGTGTGCAGTACCTGCTGAACAAGCATCGGATAAAGGCTTCCGGTGCGTGCCCTTCTTTGGAGCAAAAACGTGTCACTGTCCACCGTTTGCGGCACACCATGGCCATGGACCTTCTGCAGGCAGGTGTCGACCGTTCCGTGATTGCATTGTGGCTCGGGCATGAACGTCTTGAGACCACACAGATTTATCTCGAAGCCACCATCGCCTTGAAGGAGGCGGCGCTCGCGAAAACATTCCCGCCAAACGGGAAACCGGGTCGCTATAAACCCGGCGATCGACTCCTCGCATTCCTGAATAGCCTATAGAAGATCCCAAACTATGTCGCGTGATAGCGGAGACCATCAACGAAAGTGCCCTGCAATCTCAGGCCCGCGCCCCCGAAGCCCGTAAAACACGAGACATAATCCGGAAGGGTAAATAGTGCCGCAGGGTATGCGGGTGGACGTGTTTTTCGATACCGGCCCGCCTCGCCGCCTGCTGCACGGCATCGAACACGCTTTTCTCCTGCATGGGAATGTCGCACTTCTGATGGGGATCTTTGCTGGGGAACAGGTAGGTCTTCGGTTTCGGCTGAACCCGCCGCCAGTAATCACGCAGCTCTTCCAGCAGCCTCGGGCTGAGCATGACGTCGCGGTCCTTCCGCCCTTTGCCCTGGCGAATATGGATCAACATCCGGCCGCTGTCGATGTCGCTGACTTTCAGACGAACCAGCTCTTCGCGCCGCATGCCCGTCGCATACAGAATGACGAGCCAGACGCGATGCAGCGGGCTCCGGGCGCCTTGGATCAGCCGTTCCACTTCTTCCCGTGAAAGAAGTTCCGGTAAACGAAACGGGTGTTTGGGCATGGCCATGCCCTCCAGCATCCAGGGACGCTTGAGCGTGTGAAGAAAGAAGAACCGCAGCGCGGAAAGCTGCTGAGCAACCGCGATGGCGCAGCTTGCGCTCAGTAAACAGGTGCGCCTGATACTGCCGTATGTGTTCCGGCCTGAGCTGGTCGGGAGACTTCTGGTAGTAGCGCGCGAACTCTTCGACGGAGCGGAGATAGATGCGCGTCGTAATCGGGGACAGGTTCCGGCGCCGGAGTTCTTTCAGCATCGCCTTTCGCAGTTAAGTCACGGGAGATTCTCCTCGTGACCAACAATAGTTCGGTCAGTGCATAGCCGAGGTCACCATGAAAGCGCCCGCAGTTCTGCGTATGCGAAGCGTTTGCCGCCGTCGGCGGCTTCGCGAGGCTGCTGTCGCGCGAGGCTGCTTGCGACTGGCGGTTTTCTCTCGTAGAGTGATTTGCAGAAGAGACACACCACTCCATGACACGCTCCGCTCTTTTGTCTCGTCGCAAAGCTCTCACCGGCGCCGGCCTCGCATCCGTCGGTTCTTTCTTCTCGATACCGCGGGTCCACGCGGCGGAAGTGACCGCAGTCGAAAAAGCCAACATCGAGACCGTGAATCGATTCTGCGCGACTGTGCCCGGTCATGCCATAGATAAAGTCCTCGCGTTCTTCGACGAGAACGGCGCATACCGGATGTCCGAGCGCCAGGAGCCTTCGAAGGGCCGCCAGGCTATGACCGAGAAAATCGGCAGCTATCTCAATCAGGTCGTAAAGTTTGACATTCTCGATACCTGGGCGCGGGGACCGATGGTAATCAACGAGCGCATCGACCACTTTCAGGGAAACGCATTGAAGTCATGGCATGGCGTTGGCGTGTTCTTCCTGCGCGACGGGAGGATTGTTGAGTGGTACGACTACACGATTGGGGTGGAGCGGGCTTAGACGCCGCTATGTGAGAATTCCCGTTACTACTTTCCCGGCAACGTCAGTCAGCCGGAAGTCGCGACCCTGCGAGCGGTACGTCAGCTTTTCGTGATCGATGCCCAGAATGCGCAGCATCGTCGCGTGCATGTCGTGAATCTCGACGGGATCCTTCACCGTGTTGTAGCTGAAGTCGTCGGTCTCACCGTATGACGACCCTGCCTTCACTCCGCCGCCAGCCAGCCACCAGACGAAGTTGTTCCCGTGGTGGTCGCGTCCCACATTGATGTCGATCTTGCCTTGCGCGAACGACGTCCTGCCGAACTCGCTGCCCCACATCACCAGCGTGTCCCCGAGCATGCCTCGCTGCTTCAAATCCATCACCAGCCCCGCCGAGGGCTGATCTACGTCGAGGCAATCCGGCGGATGCCGCTGCAGAATGTTCGTGTGATGATCCCAGCCCACGTGCATCACGGAAATGAACCGCACGTCGCGCTCAGCGAGCCTGCGCGCGAGGAGGCAATTGCGCGCGAATGTGCCGGGTTTACGGACGTTCGGCCCATACATGTCGAGTACGCTGTCCGGTTCGTTACTGATATCGGCGACTTCCGGGACTGACGTCATCATCCGGTACGCCATCTCGTACTGGCTGATCTTTGCCGAAATTTCGGGATCATCCGAGACCGCGTGCTGTGCATCGGCGATCGTTGCGACAACGTCGAGCATGGCCCTCCGGTCCTTCATGTCGACGCCTGCCGGATTGCTGACATAGAGCACCGGGTCTTTACCGGAGCGGAATGGCACGCCCTGATATTGCGAGGGCAGAAATCCCGCGCCCCAGTTCGAGGCATCGTGGCTGACGCCGCTGAACGTTCCCGACGTCAGCGCGACGAACGCGGGCAGGTTCTGATTTTCGGAACCGATTGCGTAGTTGACCCATGCGCCCTCGGGCGGCCGGCCGGCCAGCTGGAACCCCGTATGCAGGAACTTCGCCGCCGGATCGTGATTCACGTGGTCGGTGCGCACGGTCCTGACGAAGCAAAGGTCATCGACGATTTTCGCGGCATGCGGAAAGAGTTCACTCACCCATGCGCCGCTCTGGCCGTATTGCGCGAAGGGCTTCATGGGTTTCACGAGCGGGAACGAAACCTGCGCCGCGCTCATGGTGGAAAGGCGGCCGCTGCCGCGCACCGACGGAGGCAGTTCTTCGCCGTGCATTTTTTCGAGCAAGGGCTTGTATTCGAACGTGTCCACTTGCGATACGGCGCCGATCTGATGGATGCGGATGACGCGTTTGGCCTTCGGTGCGAAATCGAGATTCTTCAGGACGCCGTAGCTGCGGATCGTCGTCTGCTGCGCGGAGAGCCGGACGCCCGCCACTTCGGCCAGCGCAAGGGCGCCGAGACTGCAGCTTCCCTTCAGGAAGAACCGGCGGCCGAGTAGCGATTGGAGTTGGTCCATTTATTTCCTCATCGGCTGAAAGCCAAATCGCAGGCCCAAGGCCCACTCGCACAAGGCATCGGCACCGGGCTCAGTGAAGCTATGTGGCCCGTGATTTGGCTTTTCTAGCATTCTGGCTAGTGAATTGAATAAGCGTCGGGAGTGTTCATCACCGCCGCGGTTACGTTCGTCAGTGCCGCGAGTTTTGCGACATCCATGCCGTCGTCCACGGGCGTTACGCCAACTTTCACGAGTTCGGCGGCCTTTTTTCGATCGCCCGTGAATTCCGTCGCCTGTGCATCGTAATACTGCCGCAGCGGCCCCATCTCCGCCTCGCTCGGGAAGCGCCGCGTAGCCAGCCGGAACACGAGGCGGATCTGCGCGTCACGATCCGTTTCCGCCTTAAGGACATTCGTCGCCAGCACGCGGTAAGCCTCGAGATACTGCGGGTCGTCCAGCAGCACCAGCGCCTGCAACGGCGTATTCGAGGTCAGCCGTCGCGCGATCGTCGCATGCCGCTCGGAAAAATCGAACACCGACATGTCCGGCGGCGGCGAATTCCGCTTCACGAACGTGTAGAGACTGCGCCGGTGCTGATCATCCGGCGAAAGCTCGTCGGGATTCGGGTAGCGATACTGCGTCACGCCCGCGACCCAGATGCCGTCAGGCTGGTAAGGATACGTGCTCGGTCCGCCCACTTTTTTCACCAGCAGGCCGCTGATCGCGAGCGCGTTGTCGCGCACCTGTTCGGCAGACATCCGCAGCCTCGGCCCGCGCGCCAGCCACTCGTTCTTCGGGTCTTTTTTCAAGAGCTCTTCGGAAACATCCGACGCTTGCCTGTAAGTAGCCGACATCACGATCATCTTGTTCATCCGCTTGATGTCCCAGCCGGATTCGACGAAGTCTACCGCCATCCAGTCGAGCAGCGCCGGATTCGCCGGGCGTGAGCCCTGCAGGCCGAAGTCCTCCGACGTCTCGACGAGCCCTGTCCCAAACTGCATTTGCCACAGCCGGTTCACGAACACGCGCGCAGTCAGCGGATTCTTCGGGTCGAACAGCCACTTCGCGAGCCCGATCCGGTTGCGCGGCAGGCTCTTGTCGAACGGAAATATCTGCATCAACGCGGAGGGGTCGACCGGATCGAGATGCTGGTTGTAGAGTCCGCGGCTCAGCACATAAGTCTGGCGGGGATGCGGCGCGTCCGCCATCACCATGACTTCGGGTACCCAGGAAATTGCCTGGTTTTCCGCTTCACGCGCCGAGTACAGGGCCTTCGCCGATTCCGAAACTCTCGCGTCGTTCGCCACGGCAAGCTGCGTCAGCTCGCCCGCGAGTTGTGCCCCCCACGAGTCGACGACGTTTTCGCCCCCGTGCAGAAATCCGGTTTCGATGGGAGTGAGGGCGCGGTTGAAAAAGCGGATCTCGTCGATGGCTCCGTCCTTTGGCGTGACTTCACGGAACCTGCGCCCGAACTCCACGCCGACGAATTCGTTGAACACCGCGCCGTAGGTTCGCGGCAAGCTGCTCTCGGTCAGTTGATCGTGCTCCACATCGACGTCGGCGGCTTTGCCGTCTACGTACAATACGATGCCCGCTGCGCGGCTCGATCCGTCGTACGTCATCGTGATGTGCGTCCACTTTCCGACGGGAATCTGCTGCTTCGAGATGACATGAAGCATGTTGTACGGCCACGAATGCATCATGTAGAACGACAGGTGGTTCTTCTCGAGACTCAGCCTGTAGCCGGCGCCCCCTGAGTTGTCATCATCACGATGGATCAGAATCGGCGAGTTTTCGTATTCCGATCCGGCGAGAAACCAGAGGTCGAAGCTGAATGGCTGAGTCCGGTCGTAATAACCCACGCTCGGGCCGAGCAGGCCTCTGTTCTGCTCCGTAAAGAATAGTGCGTTGCCCTTCGCTCCCCCGGCGCGAATGTCGGCGTCTTCGATCACAGCCGGTTCGCCGCCGGGCAAGCCGCTCGGGGAGAAGACGAGCTTCTCGCGGATCATGCTGTTCGGCATACGGGGCGCGCCGCCGCGGCCACGACCGCCTCCGGCTGGTGTGGCTTGCGCAGCGGTCTGAGCTTCCGGCGGCGGGCCGTTGCGTCCCCGAAATGGCGTCACCAGACCCGCGGGGGGCTGTTCGCCGCGCTTCACCCGTGATTTCGGAAGCTGGTCGTCCGGAATGGGTGTTGTAGCCTCGAACGGATAGTAAGCGACGGTCGCGGACTCCACTGACTTTCTGATTTCCATCGCGAGATCCGCGGTCGGCAGCTTCATTTGCCCGGCTACCTTCGCGGCAGCCTCCGCAGCCACTCGCTTGCGCAGAGCGGCGTCGGCGTCCTCGACCGTCTTCACTGCGGCCTGTGCCGCCGCAATCTTTCTCTCGGTTTCGTCATCCGCCCAGCGCAGCGTCGGACCGCCCTGAATCGTACTGAATCCCGGCGCGAAAAAGCCCGGCTCGTCGGCGCTGTTGAAGAAGCCGGAAAGAGCGTAATAATCCTTCTGCGCGATCGGATCGTATTTGTGATCGTGGCAGCGCGCGCAGCCGGTAGTGAGCGCGAGGAATCCCTGACCCACGACATTGGCGCGGTCGAGCGCATATTCCACGCGATACTCTTCGTCAATCGCGCCGTTTTCGGTGGTGCGCTTCCCCACGCGCAGAAACGCCGTCGCCAGCTTTTGTTCTTTCGTGGCGTCGGGCAGCAGATCGCCGGCGAGCTGCCACGTGGAGAACCGGTCGAACGGCATGTTCTTGTTGAATGCCGAGATCACCCAGTCGCGCCAGGGCCAGAAGAGGCGATCATGATGATCGTCCAGGAAGCCGTCGCTGTCCGAGTAGCGGGCGATGTTCATCCAGTACGCGGCCATGTTCTCGCCATACGCCGGAGAAGCCAGCAGGCGGTCCACGACCTTTTCATAGGCGTCGGGACTCTTGTCCGCGAGAAAGGCATCCACTTCCGCCAGTGTCGGCGGCAGGCCGATAAGGGTGAGAGTTACACGGTTGATCAACGTCGCTTTGTCGGCTTCTTTCGAAGGCTTCAGGTTCACGCGCTCCAGCCGCGCCAGCACGAATTGATCGATCGCGTTGGCGACTGTGCCCGTCACCCGCGGAGGCGCGGGCTTCACGGGCGCGATGAAAGCCCAGTGCGGCTTATATTCCGCCCCCTGTTCGATCCACCTCCTTAGCACCGCAATCTCAGCCGCCGAAAGTTCTTTGTGGACCGACGCGGGCGGCATCCGGTACGAAGCGTCTTTGGATGTGACGCGCGCGATCAACTCGCTTTGATCCGGTTTGCCGGGCACAATGGCCTGGACATATGCGCTCTGCGACTGATCGAGCCGCAGGCCCGCTTGCCGGCTCTTCGCGTCGGGTCCGTGGCAGCGGAAGCAGTTGTCGGAAAGGATCGGGCGTATGTCGAAGTTGTAGTCGAGCTTCGTCTGTCGCAGTGCGCCGCCCGCCGCCGGCTGCTGGGCCTGCGATAGCACGACCCACAACCCTGTGAAAACGCAAAGCGCTATCTTTCCAAACGTCCTCATGGATGGAAAACTCTGCAGACAAGCTTTCCACGCCGCCCGGAAACCGTCAATGGAGCCCTCAACGTATTGAGCAATTCCCGTGACTCCATGAAACTCCTCAATAGGTTGAGTAATAGATTGTCACCGAGTCTATATCGGAATATAATGACCGCCAATCTCGAAGGGTCGTCTTCTTTCAGCCAAACCGAGAGATTCGGAAGGGGGATACACATGACGAAACGCGCGTGTTTTTGGGGTTCGGCGATTCTGTCGATCATTGTCATCACGGGCGGAATCGCCTGGGGCCAGGCGGTCTCGCAAATCAGCGGAACTACGAAAGATCAGTCCGGCGCGGTGATTCAAGGGGTCGAAATCACAGTGACCAATACCGCTACCGGCATTAAACGAGGCGCCATGAGCGACGAGACGGGCACATTCGTGCTCCCGAATCTTCTGATTGGCCCCTACCGTCTGGAGGCCACCAAAGCGGGATTCCGCACCTACGTACAAAACGGCATCGAGCTCCAGGTCGACAGCAGCCCCTCGATTCCGATCACGCTCGGCCTCGGCGATGTGACGCAGACCGTCCAGGTAGAAGCCAACGCCACGCAGGTCGAGACTCAAAAGCTCGGTGTCGGAACCGTGATGGAGACGCAGCGCGTGCTCGACCTGCCTTTGAATGGCCGCACGCCCACCGATCTCATTGCGCTTACTCCCGCGGCAGTACCGACCGGCTCTTCGGTTCCGTGGAGCATGCAGACCGGCGTGACGATCTCGGTCGCGGGCGGCGTTTCCTTTGGCGTCTTTTACGGGCTCGACGGCGCGCCGCACATGAACATGTACGATTCGACCAACCTGCCACTGCCCTTCCCCGATGCGCTGCAGGAATTCAAGATCGACACCAGCGCGCAGAACGCGCAGAGCGGAACGCACTCCGGAGCGCAGGTCAACTCGGTGACCAAGTCCGGGACGAACGCGTTTCACGGCGACGCTCTTCGAGTTCTTCCGCAATGGCGATCTGAACGCCCGCAACTTCTTCTCGGCCACGCAGGACACCTTGAAGCGCAACCAGTTCGGAGGCGTCGTCGGAGGACCGATCAAGCGGAACAAGATTTTCTTCTTCGCCGGATACCAGGGCACCACGCTGCGCAGCTCCGCGGCGCCGACGACGGCTTTCGTGCCCACGCAGAACATGCTGCAGGGCGATTTCAGCACTTTCGCCTCGGCCGCGTGCCAGGGACGCAACGTGACACTCAACGCGCCGTTCACAACGCTGAACGGAGTGCCGAACCAGTTGCCTGTTTCTTCCATCAGCCCGGTCGCGCTCAAGATCGCCAGCTTTCTTCCGAAAGCCCTTAACGGCTGCGGGCAGTACCTGTCTGTCATCGATACGTCGCAATACTACTGGCAGCTTCCCTTCCGGCTCGACTATCAGGTAAACGACAAGCAGTCGATCTTCTTCCGTTACATCGCCACTAAACAGAATCAGGTGCTGCCGTATTCGCTGACGCCGAATAACCTGCTTGCGTCGGGCTGCCTTACCTGCAACCTCTCGAATGACCTCGCGCAATCCGCCGCCGTGGGCCACACGTGGCTGCTCAGCGGGACGAAGGTCAATTCGCTGCGCCTTTCGATCAATCGCATCGATATGGTGCATGATGGCGCGCGCTACTTCGGGCCGACGCGATGTCGGCATCGACGCGTTCACCTATCTTCCGAAGGTGATGACCCTGGCGATCACGGGCGGGCCGAGCATCGGCTCGGGGGTTGCCGAATATGTGTGGAACGCCCACACCTTCGGCACGATCAACGACGACTTCAGCTGGATTCGCGGCACCCATCAGTTCTCCTTCGGCGCGAGTGAAACGCGCGCTCTTGCTCTCGACCTTGCCAATGTCCGCTCAATCGGCAACTACACGATTAACGGACAGACAACCGGGCTCGGGCTTGCAGACTTCATGGCCGGCTATCTCTCGCAGATGCGCCAGTCGATTCCCAATGACCTCGACGTTCGCCAGTGGTATTTCGGGCTCTACGCGCAGGACACGTGGAAAGCCACTTCGCGCCTGACGATCAATTACGGGCTCCGCTGGGAGCCGTTCTTCCCCATGCAGGTGGGCGACGGCCGCATCTATACATTCGACCTGAATCGCTTCTACGCCGGCACGCGCAGCCAGGTGTGGACCAACGCGCCTCCCGGCTTCTACTATCCCGGCGACCCCGGCTTCAACGGCAAGGCCGGCATCAACGGGTCGTGGAAAAACTTCGAGCCGCGCATCGGCATCGCCTTCGATCCGTTTGGCGACGGCAAGACCGCGATCCGGGCCGGCGCCGGAATCAACTACGACTTCATCAATCTGCAGTCGTATCAGAATGAAGACAACGTGGCGCCCTTCGCCGGCGACACCACGGTTCTCGGGCCGGTGCCGATCGCTGCTCCCTGGAGCACAACGCCCGGCGGCAATCCGTTCCCTTACAACTCGACCCCGCCCATCGGCAAATTCCCGATCGGCGCGGTTTACGATCCGGTGGACCCGAATTTCAAGACCACCAAAGTCTACAGCTGGAACTTCGCGCTGCAGCGCCAGTTCACGCCGCGCTTCTTCGCCTCGATCAGCTATCTCGGCAGCAACACGATCCATCTGCCGGACAACGTCGAGCTGAATCCCGGTGTGTACATTCAGGGGACTTGCGCCGCGGGCCAGTACGGGCTTACCGTCGCGGGCCCGTGCTCGAACACGGCGAACGTCAACGCGCGGCGCGTGCTCAATCTCGCCAACCCGGTCGCGGCTCAGGCGATTTCGAACCTGACCGCCTACGACTCCGGCGCAACGGCCAATTACAACGGACTGATTCTGACCGAGACCTGGCGCACCACCGATACGGTCAACATCATTTCCAACTACACGTGGTCGCACTGCATTGGTCTGGCGAACAACGGTACAACGACGCCGAATCCCGGCTTCAACTATGTTCATCTCAACAACCGCTCACTCGACATGGGCAACTGCTCGCAGGATCGCCGCAACGTTTTCAATCTGACGGTGGTCGCCCGTACACCGCGGCTCAGCAGGAAGGCGATGAACCTGATCGCCTCCGGATGGCAGCTCTCGGCGATCTACCGCTACTCTTCGGGCGCACCGCTTACCATCAGCTCGGGGCTCGACCAGGCGTTGATCGGCTTCAACGGCGCCAACCCGGGAGGCGAGCGCCCCAACCAGGTCCTGAACAGCGCGGCGTCCACCTATCGGGGCTCGTCGTGCGCCAACCTGGCGCCTTGTGTTTCGTGGCTGAACCCCGCGGCCTTCGCGCAACCGGGGCTCGGCACGCTGGGGAACATGGGCGTCTATAACGTGCTCGGTCCGAAGTTCTTCCAGTTCGATATGGCGCTGGTGCGCGAGTTCCGCGTGCGCGAAGGCGAGAGCGTGCAGTTCCGCGCCGAGGCGTTCAATGTGCTGAATAACGTGCGCTTCGGGAATCCCGGCGTCACGCTCACGGCGGCCAGCACGTTCGGAAACATCACGAGCGCGCTCGACCCGCGGATTCTGCAGCTCGCGATGAAGTTCACCTTTTAGGCCCGGAGTCCCGGGCTGCGTGCGTAGGGTTAAACCGCGCGCGGGGGCGGCTGGTTGATTCAATATCGCGGACGCGCATGTTCCGCGATATCCGGCCGGCCGCTTCGATCAGCAGGCCGGCCAGGCCTTCTGTGTCGCGCCAGACCGGCTGATCGGGATTGCCCGTGAGCGATACCGCGGCCCGCGTCTTTCCATCAGCCCCAATGATGGGCGCGGCGACGGACCAAAATCCGACATAGTGTTCGCCTTGTGCGGAGGCGAAACCGCGCTCGCGCACGCGTTCGAGCTCCCGTCCAAGCTGCGCCGCCGAGATAATAGTGCGTGCGGTAACTTTCGTGAGGCCTTGCTCGTCGAGCGTCTTCTTTAATTGCGATGGCTCAAGGCCCGCGAGGAGCACTTTGCCGAGGCCTGTTGTGTGTGCCGGCAACTCGATTCCGATGTCGCGTAGTTCTTTGGGAAGCTGAACGCCGCCGCTCAGGTATTCGGGACTCTCGATGCGATCCACGAGCAACACACGCCCGCCTTCCAGAACCCCGATATTTGCCGCAAGGTGGGTCTCTTCCACGAGCCAATAGAGCACAGGCTCGGCGAATGGGCGGAAGCCCATACGCCGCAGCGCCGCGTGCGCAAGGATCAGTGCCTTCGGACCCACCGTGTATCGCCCGCCGGTTCCGCGGCTCAGATAACGCTCACGGGTCAGCCGCGCGAGCACGTAGCTGCAGCTGCTGCTCGGAATCCCGAGCTTGCGGCTCAGTTCGCTGTTTGAATAGCCGTCTGGACGGTGGGCCACCGTTTCGAGCAGCAGGAGTGCCCGTTCAAGCGAATTGGTTGGCGAATCCATGCTTCGATCCAGCAATGTTTTATCACTTTTTTCTTCTTGCGGCCGAAACGCGTCGGCACAGTTAACGGATCTGTTTGTCCTTGACGCCGTTATAGGCGGTTACGTCCCAGGAAATCTCCGACTGTCGAAAGCAGGAAGCATTCTAGCTGCAAGGCACCGCCACACGCCGCCGATTCGACACGGGACCGATCTAACGCCTTGCCTGCACGCCAGATCCACGCTAGTGTCCATGTAGCTTTTGATAATGAGATATCGTTCCGTCTCGTTCATTTGTTTTCCGTGAGATGTTGACTCCCCTTGATAAGACCGCGGTTACCCAGCGACACTCAGCCGCGCAGCGTTCGCGTGCGCTGCCGCGCCATTTTATTGCGACTTTTGTTTGCTGGACTTTAACGAATTATGAAGGCAATCGTTGTCACCTGTCTTGTCACGCTCGCCGGGCTGCTCCATGCTGCGGATGTCGCAATTCCTCCAAACCTCCACGCAGACGGACTTCCGCCGATTCCGGAGACGATTGCGGACGAGAGTGCGCCCTTCGATGAATTCCGAACGGCGACGCTGCTCAACTGGCATCCCTCGCAACGCGAGATGATTATTAGCACGCGATTCGGCAACACCGTCCAGGTTCACCGCGTCCTGATGCCCGGCGGCGCCCGGACCCAACTGACCTTCTTTCCCGATCGCGTTGGCGATGCTCTGTATTCCCCCGTTGCAGGCGCTACATTCGTATTTACCAAAGACGCCGGCGGAGCCGAGTTTCACCAGATTTACCGGTACGATGTGAAGACAGGCAAGTCGACCCTGCTCACCAACGGGAAATCACGCAATGGCGGTGTGAAATGGTCGCCGAGGGGCAGGTGGATCGCTTTCAGTTCGACGCGCCGCAACGGCAGGGATAGTGACATCTGGTTGATGGACCCCTATAAGCAGGAATCGGCGCGAATGCTACTGCAGAACACGGAATCGGGTTGGCAGCCCCAAGCCCGGTCCGCCGATGAGAAAACGCTTCTTGCGACCCGGCATGTGTCGGCCGAACAGAGTGAGATCTTCCGGATTGACATCGCGACGGGCGCGCGCACGGCCCTGACTTCGGCGATTGTGCAAACGGTATATGAGTCTCCGCAGTTCTCACCCGAAGGCAGAAGTACTACGCTTTTTCGGAGACTGCGCTCCGAAAAAGTGGCCCTCTGGGGCAGCTTGCGGTGAACTGTTGCGGTGTCAGAGAGGTTACGGTTACGCTCCGAAAGCATGCCGGACCAACTGAGCACTCTCTACAGCGATCTTCTCGAAGGCAGTTATGATTGCGTGGATCGTGTGATTCTGAACGCATACTTCGGGAGGGGTCAGTTTGGCGGAGGCTTACGCTATATGGTGGCGCGCACTGCACGGTTCCGACGACCATCTGGACGACAATCATCTGATGCGTATGGCAGGGCGTTTCAGCCGTCGTCTGCGGGCTTGGGCGAAAGAGAATCAGATCCCGGTTGTGTATAGTTCGCCCGGCGAACGCAAGCATAATCTTGCCTCCGAACATCTCGCCACGCATGAGACAAAGCCGGGATTGTTCATGATATTGGTGTCGAAGGCTCCGGCGCTGGTTTGGGAAGCGCAAATGACGGGCACCGGCAAACTCGGCCAACTGGTAATCAAAGAGCCCTGGCCTTACGTGAACCATTATTCGTTTCATATCCTGGACCCGGATTGGGGCACATCTGACGATCAAGATGAGTGGACATCCGCCGTTCGGGGCGCAGGTGATGCTGAACGGTCACGAGTACGTGGCTTGTCAGGCGCAAAAAGCCGGCGTCGACTTCATCAAACAGAGACAACTGCTTTACCACCGTACACCAACGCCGCGGATCTGGCAAAAGTCGCAGATACCTTGTCCGCACAACGGACTGCAGAGCGCTTACGCCAACTCTGCGAGCGTTGGATTTATACCACCTGTCTCTGCTTTGCTCTGGATCTGGAGGAGCAGAAGCAGAGCGCCTTTCAATACCAATATTCGGTCTACCAGATGGAGTACAGCCGCAACTTGCTGTTCTGGTCCGGCAGGCAGATGGACGAGATATTTCAAGCGCTGATTGACCGCACGCGCGGACCACTGGATCTGGACCGCGTGAGAACCATCTTCGGCGACAAAAAGCGCCCGCACTATGACAAGCGGAAGAAGAATCCCACTCGATGGGGAGTCGTGGTCGAGACACCTGCGTATGATGTGACGATCTTCAAAGTGCATTACGGCAAGATGACCTTGAAGATCTATACCAAAGGCGAACGCGTGCTCCGCATCGAAGTCATCGTGCATAACGCTAAAGAACTGTCCTGCGGGCGGTCATAGCCCAACTTCCCCGTCATGGTTGAAATGCTGCGGGGAATGCAGGAGCGATTTCTGAATTCACTGCATTGTATGGACCACTGCTTCATTGCCGACGATTTGCTGGAACGGCTGCCTGAGCCTTCGCGGGTGGGCAAAGCCAGGGTTGGCGACGTGGACTACAACCAATCAAGAATGCGGGCGTCGCTGGCGCTTGCCACTGCGCCCAAAGGATTCACGGCTTCCGATCTGGCGCGTAAGGTGGGCAATCTCGACCCTTCAGACCGCAGCTACACTCCGCGACAGGCTGCCTACGATCTCAAGAAACTTCGCGGCAAGCAGTTGATCGAGAGGACCGGTTCCTCGCACCGCTATCGCCCTTCCAGCAAAGGGCTTCGTGCCATGACCGCGCTTGTTGTCCTTCGCGACAAAGTCATCAAGCCATTGCTCGCCAGTTGCTGTCAACGCAAACGAGGCCGAAAACCAAAAACTTTCACGCCCCTGGACGCGCACTACGATCACCTTCAGGGTGGCATGCGGAAACTATTCGATGAACTCGGAGTCGCCGCATAGGGGAAGAGGCCAAAGATCGACAATCGTTTTGTTATTTGTTGCGCTAAGGTAAGCGGCTGGTGAACCGCTCTGGCGAAGGCATTGTCTGGCGCGCATAGTAGTGACAATGCGGAAAGACAGGTGCGGGCACTGGGCGAAGACGATCGCGGAACAGGAAGAGAGCGGTTTGAGCGTGCCGGCTTTCTGTCGCGAGAAGGGCGTGTGCGCCGGTTCCTTCTATCATTGGCGGCGACGGCTGCGAACGGTCGAGGAGCCCGTGCGTTTTGCACTGGTCGAAACCAAACCGGCGCCGGACTGCGCAGCGCCTTTGGAACTCATTTTCGCCAGCGGCGAACGCCTGCGCATCTCGCGGGGCGTCGACGCCGCCACTCTGCAGTTGGTCATGGCCGCCCTCCGCGCATGATTCACCTGCCGGCCAGCGTGCGCGTCTACGTCTGTCTGACGCCGTGCGACATGCGGCGAGAGCTTCGACGGACTGCATGCGCTGGTGCGGGATCATGCTCGATCTGGATGCCTTTCGCCGGACACCTGTTCGTGTTCGCGAACCGTCGCCGCGACCGCGTCAAGATCCTCTACTGGGGTGTGTCACGAATGTGAGTGAAAACTTGCAGAGCTGTACTGAAGATGGGAGAAGGCCTCCCGGAGTCGACTTTCAGGAGTTGGCTTCAAACCACCCGGAGCTGCTGCGTTCAAAAGGCGTGGTGGTGAACGTCCGAGGAAAAGGCGTCCGAGAAGGACGTCAGGTGAGCGTTGAGAAGATGAGCGAAAGCAAACCGACCGATGACGCATCGTCAAGGATTCAAGGAACTGTCAAAACTGGAGCCGCCCAGTAGCTCCAGGATGAGCCGGGAAGGGACCTGTTTACTGGCCCGGCGGCAGTCGGTGTTTAGGCGGCATGAGCTCAATGCAGGCTTTGGTACGGAACGTGAGAACCTCGCTCTGGATGCAAAGGGAAATGACAAGTGGCAGACACCATGAGGAAGAATACCGATGCCGGAGCGAGGGGCGGAGTCGTCCATAGTAGCGAGGAATCTCTTGTAATGAGAGAGGAGCGAAGGGACGGCGTTGTCCAGTCGAGCAGAGTTGCCAACCCGCAAGCGGGGATGAGCGGCAGGACCTCGACGAAACCTTATGTAATTGCGAAACGCGCAGTGTGGGAGGCATACCAGCAAGTAAAGGCCAACCGGGGCGCTGCCGGCATCGACGAGGAAACTATCGCGATGTTCGAGCAGAACCTGTCGAAGAATTTGTACAAGCTGTGGAACCGGATGTCGTCGGGCTCGTATTTCCCGCCGCCGGTGAAGCAGGTGGAAATTCCGAAGGCAAAGGGCGGCACGAGAAAGCTGGGAATCCCCACTGTGTCGGATCGGATTGCGCAGACCGTGGTCAAACAGATCATCGAGCCGAAGCTGGACCCGATGTTCCATGCGGATTCGTATGGATATCGGCCCGGCAGGTCGGCCAAACAGGCGATCAGCCGTCACCCGAAAACGGTGCTGGCAATTCGACTGGGTGGTTGAGTTTGACATCAAGGGCGCGTTTGATCAAATCGATCATGGCCTCTTGATGAAAGCGGTTCGCAGCCACATCAAGGAAGACTGGATCCTGCTGTATATCGAGCGGTGGCTAACAGCACCGTTTGAGACCACGGAAGGCACTCAAGTGCCACGGGAACGTGGCACGCCGCAAGGCGGAGTGGTCAGTCCGATTTTGATGAATCTGTTCATGCATTATGCGTTCGATGTCTGGATGAAGCGCACCAATCCATCTTGTCCGTTTGCCCGTTATGCGGATGACGCGGTTGTCCACTGCAGCAGTAGGCAGCAGGCGGAGCAAGTCATGCGGTCCATCGCGGAACGGCTGGCGGAGTGTGGATTGACGATGCATCCGGAGAAGTCGAAGATCGTGTATTGCCAGGACAGCAATCGCACGGAGTCCTTTCCGCATGTGCAGTTCACATTTCTTGGCTTTACTTTCCGGCCAAGGAAGGCCATGAGCAAGCAGCACCGGGTATTTACCAGTTTCCTGCCGGGTGTGAGCGCTGATGCGGTGAAGCGCATGCGGAAGGTGGTGCGAGGCTGGCGCATTCCGCGCCAGACGCCGGCGACGTTGGCCGAACTGGCGCAGCAATACAACTCGGTGATACGCGGGTGGTGGGAATACTACGGAGCTTTCTATCAAACTGCGATGCGAGAGCCCTTTCGATACATCGACAGCAAGCTTGAGCAATGGGCCAGACGCAAGTACAAGACGCTGTCGCGGCACAAGCGGCGCAGCGTGGAATGGCTCGCCAGGATGAAGGAAGACTGTCCGGGGATGTTCGTCCACTGGCGTGTTTTCGAGATCAAGGTTGGACAACAAGAGCCGTGTAAATCGAGAGATTTAAGCACGGTTCCGTGAGGGGCTCGGGGTGCGACTCCCTGGGCCTACTCGACATCGGGACGGCTTTGCGGTGTGGTCGAAGCGTCTCGAAGAAGGCACCTACGCGATTCCGCTCCGCCGAGCCGCACGCGCGCCGCATCGAAATGACTCCGGAGGAACTCGGCGCGCTTTTGAGCGGCATCGATCTGAGCACGGCCACCCGGCGCAAACGTTACCGGCGCGCGGGCTAAGCGCTTTTTCGTTTCATTCAAAACATTTTCTTGAAACCGCGTCCGGTTCCGGCTAACCTGGGTCTTGCCGCTCGATCCCAACTCACTGCCGAAGGACGCGGAGACGTTGAAGAAGATCGTGCTGGATCTGGCGGAGCAACTGGACCGCGAGTCTTCCGAGAAGAACAAGTACGCGGAGATGATCCGCGAACTTCTGGAAGCGCAGCGTGCCCGCAAAAGCGAGAAGCTGTCGATCGAGCAGTCCGGGTTGTTCGAAGAGCTGTGGCGGAAAACCCATCCGGAAGCAGATTCCGAAGAAGCATTGCCGGACGCGCCCGCATCTGCGGAGAAGAAACGCGCGGCGCGGCGGCCGCTGGCCCGGCATGTCACGCGCGAGCGTATCGTGCACGATCTGCCGGAAGCCGAGAAACACTGCGGCTGCTGCGGCAGGGATCTGCGGCTGATCGCGGAAGAAACGAGCGAACGCTACGAATACATTCCGGCGTCACTCAAAGTGATCGAGGATGTGCGGCGGCGCTACGCCTGCGACTGCACCGTGAAGGCGGCGGAGAAGCCCGCGCAGCCGATTGAGAAGAGCACGGCGGGAGCAAGCCTGCTGGCGCACGTCATCGTGGCCAAATGGGCCGATCATCAGCCGCTGCATCGTCAGCAGCAGATGCTGGCGCGGCACGGTGTGGAGATTTCGCGCAAGACGATGGGCGGATGGATGGCGCAATGCGCGGGTCTGCTCGATGCTCTCTATGGTGCGGCGAAGAAGGAGTTATTCGCTTCCCATGTAGTGGGAACGGACGACACGGGAGTGAAGGTGCTGGACCGGAAACTGCCGTTCGCGCGAACGGGACGAATCTGGCCTTATGTGGGAGATGCGCGGCATCCGGTGATTGTTTACGACTATACGCCGACCCGGGCGCGGGCGGGTCCGGCGAAATTCCTTGAAGGATACAAAGGCTGCCTGCAGGCGGATGCGTATTCGGTCTACGACGCCTTCTTCAAACAAGGGCGCGGTCTGATCGAAGTCGGGTGCTGGATGCATGCCCGAAGGTACTTTTACAAGGCGCTGGAATCGGACGAGGGGCGGATGGGACCGGCGCTGCATCTGATCGCGCGGCTCTACATGGTAGAAGAGCGCGCCAAAGCGCTGAAGTTGACCGCGGAGCAAAGACGGGAGCTGCGGCGGCGCGTTTCCTCGCCGGTTATGGAAAAGCTGCATGCATATCTCATGGAACTGAAGCAGCAGGTTCTGCCGAAAAGTCCTTCGGGCGCGGCGGTGCGGTATGCGCTGAACCAGTGGCAGGCGCTGAATGTGTATCTGGAGGACGGCGAACTGGAGATCGACAACGGCGCCACCGAGCGCGCCAATCGTGATATCGCCGTCGGCCGGGGGAACTGGACATTCTTCGGCAGCGACGCGGGCGGCAGGACAGCGGCGATTCTGCGGACCTTTATCGCTTCGTGTAAACGCAACGGAGTCGAGCCGTTCGCGTGGTTCCGGGACGTGCTTTCGCGCATCGGCGCTCATCCGGTCAACCGGATCGCGGAGCTGCTGCCTCATAACTGGGCACCATTAGCGGCGAATGCCTGAGGCCGTTTAGTAATAACCGTACGCCTTGGATGCGGTTCACCAGCCGCTTACCGCTAAGCGCCTAGTTCTGTAACAAGAGTGAAGGTTCAAGTCCTGTCATTCGCACCAAATAAGTTCTTGACTCGCATCAGTTTGCGAGCTTCTTTCAACAAACCTGATACTGATGTCCCTGCTTACGGGTGTGCTCAGAGCGGTTCAATTTGCGAACGCTGGTCCATTTCCCACTTGTCTCGCGGGGTTCTGACCGACGGAGCTGAGATTATTTACGGTTCATCCCCCAAAACCGTGTCTGTCCGGAGGTGTCGTTCTTCGAGTTCTGGCCCTCTTCCATCCCAACGCCCACGTAGAAAAGTCCGCAAATCGTTACCGGAACCGGCCTCTTTGTCCTCGATCATGCCTTCCCAGGTCGACAGCGCCGAACCACAGAACTTCGGGCGAACAGGTTCGGGTCAATTCGTGTACCCGGAATTCCGAATCGCGATCTTGACGGACTCGTTCACGCTCGTCAGTTCCCTGGAGCCAAAGCTGATGACGATCTGGGCCATTATGCGGCAGTCTAACACCCCGATTGGGCCGCTTCGCATCCGTGAAGCGGTCCGCTTCCCCGTCCTTCCGATTGGTTCTACTGGATCACCTGCAATGTTGGGAAGGCTAGCGACACGAACCCTTACCGAAGAGGGATTCGTGTCGAGATCGGCGGCCTCTTAACCTGGTCATTGATGGGAAGCACGCGCCCACTGCTTTTCTCCGGAATCAGCGCTCAGTTCGCTGCTTGCCATCAACTTCGCTCACGAATGGCGTTGCGGCCATCGGCGCCCCGGAAATACGCGGTACCTTCTTTCTAAATCTCCCTCGCGGATAGGCGCATCACTGCGTAAGTGAGGGACGACGGGCGAGCAACGGTTGAGCCTCGTGTCGGGCCGCTGGAAGAGATCTCCGGCAGTTTCCTGAAACACGACGTCCCGGCCGCGATCGTCGTCTTTCTCGTAGCCCTTCCCCTGTGCCTCGGCATTGCGTTGGGCTCCGGCACGCCCATGATCGCCGGCGTCATCGCGGGGGTTGTGGGGGGAATCGTGGTCGGTGCGCTGTCCGGCTCTCATGTCAGCGTCAGCGGACCCACCGCCGGCCTCGTAGTCATCGTACTGACCGCAACACAGCGGGTCGGGTCCTACCGGGGCTTCCTGGTGGCGGTCGTGCTCTCCGGCCTGTTGCAGATTGTCTTTGGCATGCTGAAGTTCGGCGAGATCGCCGACTACGTGCCCAACTCGGTGATCAAGGGACTGCTCGCGGGCATCGGCGTGCTCATCATCCTGAAACAGATTCCGCACGCACTGGGCCGTGACAACGATTTCGAGGGCGACTTCAGCTTTCTGCAGTTTGGCGGAAACAACACGCTCAGCGATCTCGCCCAGGCCGTGGTGAGCGCCTCGGCTGGGAGCCGTCATCATCTTCGCCGTCGGTCTGGCGGTGCTGCTTTCTCTGGGACAGGGCTGGCCGGAAAATCACGCGTCTTTCAGATTGTGCCCGGGCAACTGGCAGTAGTCGCTGCCGGAATCGGACTCAACCAGCTGTTCAGTGTGATCGCGCCAGGCCTTGAGGCTCACCCCGCGCACCTCGTCAATCTGCCAGTGCCGGCGAGCATGGCCGATTTCCTGCGCCAATTCACCTGGCCGGATTTCTCCGCTATCTCCAACCAGACGGTGTGGACCACCGCCCTGACCATCGCCGTGGCGGGGAGCACGGAGACGCTGCTCTCGCTGGAAGCGGCGGATCGGCTCGATCCGTACAAACGAATGTCCTCGCCGAGCCGCGAACTGCGGGCGCAGGGCATCGGCAACATGGTGTCCGGGTTGATCGGCGGACTACCGATCACGTCGGTGGTGGTGCGGACCGCGGCCAACGTCGAAGCTGGCGCCCGCACCCGCATGAGCGCAATCATCCACGGCGTGCTGCTTCTCGCGTCGGTGATCGTGCTGCCAGGCGTCCTGAGATTAACTCCTCTGGCCTGCCTCGCCACCATCCTCATCGTGGTGGGATTCAAGCTGACCAAACCGTCGCTCTACCGCAAGGTCTATTCGCAGGGTTGGGACCAGTTCCTGCCGTTCATCGTCACGGTGCTCGGGGTTGTCTTCACCGATTTGCTGACCGGCGTGCTTGTGGGGTTGGCGTGCGGCATCTTCTTTGTCATCCGCACGAATCATCACGAAGCCATCACGGTCGTGAGCCAGGATTCGAACTACCTGTTCCGGTTCACCAAAGACGCCAGTTTCCTCAACAAGAACGAATTTCGCAGGAAACTGCGCGCATTGCCGGATCACTCGCAAGTGGTAATCGACGGCTCGCGCGCTCTGTTCATCGACCACGATATCAGGGAAATCGTGGAGGACTTCCGGCAACTGGCGCCCCACAAGAGCATACAGATCGAGACCAGGGGTTGGGAAAGTCACTAGCGCGAGGAACGTATGGAGTCTCACCGGACAACTGCTGTTGGCGAACAAGGCCTGGGTCCAGGAGAAGTTAAAGGTCCGGAGCGACTTTTTTGAAAGCCAGGCGGAGGATCAATCGCCGGAGTTTCTCTGGATCGGGTGCTCCGACTCTCGCGTGCCGGCCGAGGACATCACGGGCACCGAGCCGGGCGAGTTGTTTGTCCACCGCAACATCGCCAACATGGTGGTGCATACCGATTTCAACATGCTCAGCGTGCTCCAGTACGCCGTCGAGGTGCTGAAGGTGAAGCACGTGATCGTTTGCGGCCACTATAACTGCGGAGGCGTGAAGAACGCCATGACCCAGCATGATTTGGGCTTGATCAACAAGTGGCTGCGGCACCTCAAGGACGTGTACCGGATATACCGGGAGCAGATCGAATCCATTGCCGACCCCCAGAGCGCTGGGACCGGCTGGTGGAAATCAACGTCACCGAACAGGTGCAGAACCTGGCGAAGACCTCGATCATCCAGCGGGCATGGCACACCAGCAGCGTCCGACGTTGCACGGCTGGGTATACGATTTGCGGACGGGCTATCTGAAGGAGCTTGCGGAGATGCCGCCCGGCGCGAGGATCGACGACATCTACCGGTTTGACTGGGACGAGGAAACGTAGCGCTCGCCGCTCGATAATCAGGCGTTCCCGCTCTTCTGCGTTGACACTGGCTCGATCAGCGTCTTCTCATAATCCGCCACGAATTTCTTGATGCCCTGCGTCGTGAGTTCATGCGCAATGTCAAAGCTCCCCCACTGCCGCTCAAGATCCAGGTCCTCGTAGCCAATCGGCTTCAGAGGCTTTCCGCCCGCATCAACCCCTTTGTAGCTGAACCCGCGATCCGGTAATGGAAAGCCCGCCGCCGACCACTGTTCCAGCACCTTACCGGGCACCGTGGCCATCTCAGCGCCGAGCGCAAACGAACAGAGCAGGTGATTGACGCTGCGAATGCTCGCGGCCAGAACATGCACATGTCCATCACCTCGCTCGTACATTCGCTTGATGTTTCTTGACAAGATCCATGCCATTTTCGCCCCGGTCATCGAGCCGGCCGACAAAGGGCGACACATAAACCGGTTCGCTCGATTCCCTCGTCGCAGCGTAAACCGCAGCCGCCTGCTCCTGCGAAAAACACAGGGTGATGTTAACCCGGATACCCGTGTGTACGGACATTTGCGCAGCCCGCAAGCCTTCATGCGTGCAGGGGTACTTGATATAGGCATTGGGAATCCAGGAGAACATTTCCCGGCCCTGGGCAAACATATCCTCAGCCCGGGTATCGAGGTCGGCAAACACCTCGATCGAAACTCCGGCATCTCCAACCAGCGGCGAAATCGTCTGCACGATCTTTCTGTATTCGTCGTTCTGCTCCTGACGGGTCAATTTGTGGCCGGACGCGATGCGCCGCTGGATTTCCGGATTACTCGCCACGAGTGAAGGATTGGTGGTTTGGCCATCGACATATCCGAGCAGGCTTTTCATCCGGAGCGTCTCCTGCGGATCGCCTCCGTCAACCAGAATCAGGGTCTTTGGTCTGTTCGCCGGCATTCTATTCACCTCATTCGGATTTGTGCACGTGGCGTTCCAGAAATTGCTTCAGCGCAACGGCGTTGTTGTGGTCGGTGTCGCGCGAACTGTAAAGCAGCGTCACCCGCCCTCGGCCGGGCCGCATCGAGAATCGGTCGCCAGCCGTCGGGGTTAGAGGTCAGTTCGGCAAAGTAGCGCTGGCGAAACTCGTCCCATTTGGCCGGATCGTGGCTGAACCATTTCCTCAACTCCGTGCCCGGAGCGGCGTCCTTAAGCCAACCGTCGAGCTTGAGATCGGCCTTCTTGATCCCCCGGGGCCAGAGCCGCTCGACTAAGAACCGAACGCCGTCCGCGGTGCGTTCCGCGTCATATACTCGCTTCAGCTGGATCGCCATGACGATCTCAGGAATAGCAAATCAGGCGGGCACGGACGTGGCGGATTGTAAGATAGATTACATCACCTCCACTCTTCAACCGGCCGGATCCGTGTTGACGGGGAACGCGGACCTGAGGACGCGTGTACCCGGCGTACCCCTCCGCGCGCCATCGCGCCAGAATCAATATCTTCCGGCCCTCACCGGCCTTCGTTTCGCGCTCGCCTTGTGGGTGATTATGCATCACCTCACGGGGAAGAACATGCTTCTGGAGCATTGGGCTCAGACGCTGCCTTCGCCGCTGCAAAGCATCCTGCGCGGCGGTTATCTCGCGGTGCAGTCGTTTTTCCTGTTGTCGGGCTTTGTGCTGGCGCAAAGCTACGCGTCCACCCGGTGGAACCGGAAGAGCCTGACGAAGTTCGCGATCGCACGTTTTGCGCGAATCTATCCGGTGTATCTTGCTGAGCCTCGGCCTGATTTCCTGGTTCGCGTTTGAATTCGTCCTGAAGCCGGGGAGAACGCTCGGCCAGAAGGCCGTCGTGCTGGGGGATTACGCGCTCCTGCTGCAGGGCTGGACCGGATCGCTTTCGGTCGGATGGAATACTCCGGCGTGGTCGCTCTCCTGCGAGTTTTTCTTTTACCTGTGCTTTCCTCTGCTGTTTCTGTGGCTGCGCGGCGGCCGCATGGGGAGAACGCTCCTCGCTCTCGGCGGATCGCTCGTGACGCCCATTCTGCTCGCGCACGCAGGAGTCCCCACCAACTGGAAACCGATTCACCATCTTTCGGATTTTCTGGCGGGAATCGCCGCGGCGGGTATCTACAACGCCATCGCGCGATCCGGCTTCGCACCGAAGTGGCTGGGGACAGCGATGTACCTCTCGGCGCTGACTGCCGGCGCGGCATTCATCATTTATCCCGCACGTGCTCGATGGCACGCTGATGAACCTGAATACGGTTCTTCGCCCGCTCAACGTCGCCCTGCTGATCGGGTTGGCATTAGGCGGAGGCTTTGCTGGGGCGGGCACTGGCGAGCGATGCCGCTGGTTATCTCGGCAAGGCGAGTTATTCGATGTACATCCTGCACATTCCGCTGCTCTGGTGGTTTTCGCGGTACACCTCTTACCGCTTTGGCACGGCGCCACCGGCGTGGGCCGGTATGCTGTTTATCGCTATCGTGATCGCCGCTTCGATCGCGGCGTTTGAATTCGTGGAAACGCGATCGAACCAATGGATTCGCGATTGGGCTGCGGCGCGGATGCAGGCACCGGCCCCAACCGTTCTGCGCGCGGCGGCTTAGTTGCGCGGGACCAGCCGATTCGTCGCTCTGAATCGTCATACATGGCCTCGGTGCTTTGGCGGCCTCCTCGGCGGCCTGGCCGATCAGCATCCGGGTGCCGTGCCACCGATTGCGATGCCGGTTCAGAAATGTGTTCCCGGCTTACCTGAAAGCGGCGTTCGAGGAAGGCGAACTACGCTTTGGCGGAGAGATGGCTGGCTTGGCCGGAGCGGCGCACGTCGGATTCGGCACGATGGCTCGCTGGCTCCTCAATGTTGATAACCGGATTAGTTCTCCATTACCTCGATCAAGCAGTGTTGCCTGACCCTGAAGAAAAATACGCCTTTAGCCGATAAAACCTGTAGATGAGTGGTCGCTAACCGTAAGCAGGTAATCTATTACCTCGTGCCGATGCTATCTATAGTTAACTGGCGGCGGACCTCGTTAAACCTATTCTGGCACAGCACCTATACCACCCGAAGGCTACAGGTCACGAATGCGAACGCAATCCAACGGATGTGCGGCCCGCTGGCTTGCTATGACCGCGATGATGCTGCCGGTGGCAGCGATGGCCCAGGGCGAGGGAAACGGCCCGCCGGAGATAGTCCGGGCCGACGGGCACGGAGACCACATCCGGCAATCGCCGCGGAAGGCGGGGACCGGCGGCACGGGGGCGACGGGGAACGGCATCAACTACAACGGTGGACCCGTAATTGAGAGCGGCGTTCATGTCTATTACATCTGGTATGGCAACTGGGCGCAGGATCCCACCGCCAACGCCATTCTGACAGATTTCGCAACGAACGTTGGCGGCTCGCCGTACTTTGCGATCAATACTACCTATGCCGATACTCACAGCAGCGTGCAGAACGCAGTCGCTTACGCCGGCAGCACATCGGATTCCGGGTCGCTGGGAACCTCGCTGAGCGATTCCAGCATCTGGACCGTGGTGAACAACTCTTTGTCCTCCGGAGCCCTGCCCGCCGACCCGAACGGAGTCTACTTTGTTCTGACTGCGCCCTACGTTGCGGAGACTTCCGGGTTTCTGACGAAGTATTGCGGATGGCACACGTATAACTTCTACGGGTCTACCGCCATCAAGTACGCCTTTGTGGGAAATGCTGCGGCGAACATGGGCGCCTGCTCTATCCAGAGCACCGGCCCGAATGGTGATGCGCAGGCGGACGCCATGGCGTCGGTGATCGCGCATGAGCTTGAGGAGTCCACAACCGACCCGCAACTGAACGCCTGGTACGACTCAAACGGCGAGGAGGATGCCGATAAATGCGCCTGGACGTTCGGCAGCACCTACGCGGCACCCAACGGGTCCGTGGCCAACATGACGCTGGGGACGCGCAACTTTCTGATTCAGCAAAACTGGGTCAACGCGAGCGGAGGATACTGCGCGCTGTCTTATGTGCCGGCGCCGGACTTCAGCTTGTCGGTGTCGCCAGCGTCGCAAAGCATCCTGGCAGGCGGAACTACGGGCAGCTACACCGTGACGGCGACGGCTCTGAACGGCTGGTCCGGAACGGCGGCGTACTCGGTCACCGCGGGACTCCCGGCGGGGGCGACCGCCGCCGTCAGCGGCAATGCGATCATCATCTTTACCACGCCTAGCGTGGCCGGCGGCACGTATAGTTTCACGATTCAGGGAACGAGCGGCGCCCTGACGCATACCGTGACAGCGGCTCTGGTCGTGACCGCCCCGGACTTCAGCTTATCGGTATCGCCGGCATTGCAAAGCGTCGCGCCGGGCGGAACCACGGGCAACTACAACGTGACGGCGACGGCTCTGAACGGGTGGTCCGGAACGTTGACATACGCGGTGACCGCGGGGCTGCCGCCGGGAGCAACCGCCCACTTCAGTGGCAATGCAATCGCCGTCGCTACCACGACCAGCGTGGCCGCGGGCTCTTATAATTTCACGATTCAGGGGACGGACGGCATCCGAACGCACACCGTTACGGCGACTATGATCGTTTCTTCGCCACGTTCAGCGTCAGCATCTCGCCGGCTTCGGCGACCATGAGTCGGCACTCGGGCAACAGCACTACAACTGGCATCTATACACTATAAACGTGGTCCCGGCGGGCGGGTTCACGGGAACGGTGAATCTGACGGCGACGGGAGGGACAACAGGGGTATCGCTCAGCATTACTCCAGCTTCCGTTACCGGCGGCGGAACGGCGACGTTGACGGCAACAATTACCTCGAGCGCCAAAAATGGCAACAAAACTCTCACGGTGACTGGGATAGGTAACGGGATAACGAAGACGGCTACGGCATCTCTGAAAATCAATTGAACCGGGCGCAGACATAAGGCAGGCGCAGCGTTTCGCACGCGCGCCTGTCTTCGCGGCAAAATTGAGCGCTGGGCGCAACGGGATCGGGCGCCACAAAATCGGCTCAGCGACGCAACGATTTTTCAGAGCCGCGCGTGTCAACGAGCGGTTGTTCGGAGTCTCGACACTGCCTGTTAATTAAGCTTTAGGAACTGTCAATAAATTAGTGGATCAACATCTGGGTAACAGCCTATAGTTCCAGTCGCCGTGAAACTTTTCTCTCCGGAGCTGGAGTTCCGTCATCTGCTGGTCGAAGATCCTGAGCCCCTTCTCATAGATATTGGTGTCGATCTTGCCTTTTACAGTCAGGCCGGTCGTTGTTGTGGTTGCGGCGATGAGGTCGATGGTGACCTGATGGCTGACGAGTGGCTTGCCACGCCAGTTCTGGCTGATGAAAGAGAAGAGACGGTGTTCTATTTTGTTCCACTTGCTGGTGCCCGGCGGGAAGTGACTGACCGAGATTTCCAGTCCGATTTCATCGGCGAGTTGTTGCAGTTCCCATTTCCATAGCCGCACTCGGGCGCCATTGCTGCCGCCCGAGTCAGCCGTGATCAACAGACGGGTCGCTTTCGGATAACTGCGGCTGCCCATCCAGCGCCACCACCGGCGTATGCTCTCTACGGCAAACTCCGCTGTGTCGTGATCCACACCCACACTGACCCACCCCGTGTTCCGGCCCAGGTCATAGACCCCATAGGGAGCCACCTTACCGTTCTCCGGCCGACGGATTTCGAAGTCATGAACCCGGACCTGCTCGGGCTGGCCCTGCGGCTGCCATTCGCGTCCCGGATTCCTGAAATCGCCCGCCAGTTCCTTCTTTTTTGTATCTACGGAGATCACCGGCTCGCCTTGTTTCAAATAACGCTGTGCCTTGCGGTTGATGTATTCAAACTGCCGATTCCGGTCCGCATGCTGACTTCCTTCCAGCTTTTTCTGGTTGGCCTGCAAACTGTAATCCATCTCGTGTAGCAACTCGGCCACGGTTTGATGACTGACTGCGTGACCCTCGCGCCGGAGTTCCTCGGCCAGCACCCGTACGCTCTTGCATGTCCATCGAAGCGGCGATTCCGGATCTCCGCGAGTCGCAGGATCCACCAGTCGGTCCAGGTCCGCACGCAGGCCGGGATCCTTGTCGACGGTTCGTTTTCGTCCTGCACCTTTCCGCCGAATCCGCGACTGCGAAAGGACAGGCTCACCCGATACCTTCTGCTGACTCAGTTCCTTCATTCCTTCGGTAATCGCACGACGCGAAACGCCTGTCGCCCGCGCAACCAGCGAAACGCCTCCATATCCAATAGACGCGCTCTCCGCCGCCGCCACCAGACGCCGCATCCGCTCGTCCAGGAAGGAAGACAAAGAACGAAATCGCAGCCCAACGCTCTCGTAACTCACTATCCACAAGTATAAAACAAAACCATCTTAACTTGTTCTACTTATTTCCTGACAATCCCTTAGCCGCTTTGCCTGTGAACGACTGATCGGCGTCTTCCGCCGTCTTGAACATCGGCAGCACAGTGTTCACCTTCGTCATCTCGAGCAAAACGTCGATGCGCGGGCTGACGCCGGTCAACGCGAATTTGTGCCCGGTGCGCTGCGTGTGCGCCCAGTGGCTCAGGATGGTGCCGAGCCCGGCGGAATCGATGTAAGGCACCTGGGCCACGTCGATTACGGTATCGACGTTACCGATCTCGCGCAGACTGTCCTGCAGTAGAAACAAGGTCGAGAGGGAAAGCGGGCCCTTCAGCCGGAGAATCGTTGTTGTGCCTGTTGCGCCTGTATCCCGCGCGATTTCCATCTGTTCCATGTCCTTTAGATTCTATTACGGCTCCCGGTCGCACGCGCTCTCTGTCGCAGGGATTTCACCGGATTGTCATCGAAATGGAACGTGTCGGCATCATGGCGCTATTTTCATAAGCTCTCAGCTACAATCAAACGAATGTCAATGGTCATAGTTGGTTCAGTCGCATACGACGGAGTGGAAACTCCGCACGGAAAAGTAGACCGCATGCTCGGCGGCGCATGCACTTACATCGCTCTTTCCGCCAGTTATTTCACGCAGCCGAAGATCGTCGCCGTGGTCGGTGACGATTTCGATCAGAAGGATATCGATCTGCTCGCTTCGCGCGGCATCGATCTGGCCGGGCTGGAGCGCGTACCCGGCAAGACGTTCTTCTGGGCGGGCGTTTACTCGCAGGACATGAACGATCGCGAAACGCTCACCACGGACCTGAACGTTTTCGCGACCTTCGATCCGAAGCTGCCGGAGTCGTACAAGAGCGCTCCCTATCTTCTGCTGGGCAACATCCAGCCCGGCCTGCAGCGCGCCGTGAAATCGCAGATGAACGGATCGCTGAAGCTCGTCGGCGGCGACACCATGAACTACTGGATTGCCGATTTTCGCGCGGAACTGCTCCAGACCATCGCGGAATGGGACTTCCTGCTGATCAACGATTCCGAAGCGCGCATGCTCTCGGGCGAGAAGAATCTGCGCAAGGCGGCGGCCAAAATCATCGAGCATGGGTCCGCGCATTCTGGTGATCAAGCGCGGCGAGTACGGTGCGATCCTCTGGCACGGAGACAAGCACTTCATGGTGCCCGGCTATCTGCTCGACGACGTCTTCGATCCGACCGGCGCCGGCGATTGTTTCGCGGGCGGTTTCATGGGCTATCTGGCGGGCGCGGGAATCGACCTGAAGAGCAGAAAACGTGGATGCGAACGAGCTGCGCCGCGCCGTGATCTACGGCTCGGTGATGGGCAGCTTCTGCTGCGAACGCTTCGGCGTCGATCGGTTCCGCACGCTGACCCGCCAGGAGATCGATGCCCGCTTCGAAGAGTTCAAGGATTTCACGTCCTTCTAAGAACGTCGTTTCGACAAGCCTCTGCTTTCTCGCGGCGGCGGCCATACTTGCCGCCGCCATCACGTACATTCAGCGCACTGGCGCCACGCTCTACTTCGGCGATGCCGAAGCGCACCTCGATATCGCGCGCCGCATTGTCGATTCGCTGACGCCGGGGTGGTCGCAGGTCGGGACCACCTGGTTACCGCTGCCGCATCTGTTGATGCTGCCGCTGGTGCGCAACGACTGGCTGTGGCGCACAGGCCTCGCCGGCGCCATCACTTCCGGTCTGTCGATGACGCTTGCCGTGACATTTCTCTTTGCCGCGGTGCGCCGGATTTTCGCGGACACCACTGCCGCGGCCGTGGCCGCTGCGGTGTTCCTCCTGAATCCGAACACGCTCTACCTGGGATCGATTCCGATGAGCGAGGCCGTGTTCTTCGCGTCACTGTTCGCGCTGCTTTACTTCACGGTGCGGTTTCGCGAAACACGCGGATGGGGCGCGCTGCTCGGGGCTTCTCTCGCGGCATTCTGCGGGACGCTGACCCGCTACGAAGCGTGGTTCCTGTTACCCTTCGTGGCCGTTTATCTTCTGATCAGCGCGCGCGGAAAACGCATCGCGGCGCTGATTATCTTCTGTCTCATCGCGGCCCTCGGCCCCGCGCTCTGGCTGGCGCACAATCGCTGGTATTACGGCGATCCCCTGTACTTCTATCGCGGTCCGTATTCCGCCATGGCGCTCCAGGGAACGAGGCTCTACCCGGGGCGTGGCGACTGGCGTCTCGCGGCGCAGTATTTTTTCATGGCGGGCCAGGCTGTGGCGGGCTGGCCGGCGTTGATCGTGTTAGCTGCCGGAACGCTGCTCGCCCTCGCGCGGCGGGTTGTGTGGCCGGTGCTGTTGCTGGCGCTCCCGCCGGTCTTCTATGTCTGGGCGATTCATTCGTCGGGCGTCCCGATCTTCGTCCCGGCGTTGTGGCCGCATACCTTTTACAACACTCGCTATGGGCTGGCCTTTCTCCCTCTCGCTGGCGGTGGGCGCGGCGGCGCTTGTCCGCCAATTTCCCCGCCCGTTCCCGAAGCCGCTGTTCGCCCTGGGAATCGTGGCCGTAGCGCTGTCGCCGTTCCTGATCCACCCCTCCACCCCTCCGGTCACATGGCAGGAATCGGAGGTCAACTCGCGCGTGCGCCGCGCATGGATCGCCCAGACCGCGGCATATCTCAAGGAGGCCGCTGGTCCGAACCAGACCTTCCTCACCGGCTTCGGCGAACTCACTCCGATCTACCGCACCCTCGGCGTCCCGCTCCGCGACACTCTCACCGGCGATAACGACCTCGAGTGGAACGCCGCCATGGCGCGCCCCGACCTGTTTCTCCACACCGACTGGGCCGTTGTCGAAAGCGGCGACGACATGCAGACCATGATCGACCGGGCACGTCTGCACGGTCCGCGCTACGAACTCCAGCGGCGCGTTACCGTGAAAGGTGGACCGGTGATCGAAATATACAAACGGACCTATGAAGATCCCCTTCGCTAAACTCCACGGCGCAAAGAACGACTTCCTGATTACCAGGGCCGAGGTCGCGCCCGTGGCCGATTTCGAGAAAATCGCGATCGCCATCTGCGATCGCCATACCGGCGTGGGCGCCGATGGCTGGATGCTGCTCGACGCGCACCGCGGGAGACGGGTTTGACGCCGCGATCCGCCTGTTCAATTCGGACGGCAGCGAGCCGGAGATTTCCGGCAACGGCACGCGGTGCGCCGCCGCGCTTCTTGCAATGGCCGAACCGGAGCGAAGCGACTTCAACATCTGGACCGGCGCAGGCATCAAGCACCTCCGCCTCATCGCGCGCGATACCGCACGAAATGCCCCCGAGTTCCAGTTCGAGATGAACATGGGGAACATCCGCATCGTCGAGCTTGCGGCGAAGGTTCACGAACTCGATGCCGTGATTGTCGATGCCGGAAATCCGCAATGCGTGTTTCCGGTGAACGATTTCGATTTCGACTGGCGCTCGATCGGCGCGGCGGTGGAGAAAGACGCGCGTTTCCCCAAACGCACCAATGTTTCGTTTGTCCGCAAGGTCGACCGCCACACCATCGATGTGCGTTTCTGGGAGCGCGGCGCAGGGGAAACAAACAGTTCCGGCACCGGTTCGACCGGCGCTGCCGCCGCCGCGATCGCCAGAGGGTTTGCGGAGAGCCCGGTGACCGTCCTGACTCCTGCCGGTCCGCTCACACTGCGGTTCGATCCGGAAGCCCGGCTGACCGGACCAGCCGAGTATATTGCGGACGGGTGGTTCTATTACTCTCCATCTATTTAGCACCCTAGCCACTATGTGAAAATGGTTCGGAAATGACTGGTGTTGAACCCTCCGCTTCCCTGACAGCAGCCGATGTGCTTGCCGAAAAGATCCGATCCCGAACCGCTCGCGTTGGCGTAGTTGGTCTCGGGTATGTCGGGCTGCCGCTGGCGGTCGAGTACGCCGAGGCCGGCTATCACGTCACGGGCATCGATCTGAGCGAAGGCAAAGTCGCGCGGATCAACGCCGGCGATTCCTATATTGGGGACGTGCCCATCGTCGGCCATGGAACCCCTGGTGGGGAACGGCAAGCTTCGCGCCACCACGGATTTTTCGGCCATCCGCGATCTCGACACCATCAACATCTGCGTGCCGACGCCGCTGCGCAAGACCAAAGATCCGGACATGAGCTACATCGTGGCCGCCTGCGAGGAGATCGCCAAGTATTTCCATCCCGGCATGCTGGTGATTCTCGAATCGACAACCTACCCGGGCACCACCGACGAACTGGTGCTGCCGATGCTGGAGAAATCCGGCTTGAAGGTCGGCACGGACTTCTTCCTTTGTTTCTCGCCGGAGCGCGTCGATCCCGGCAACCCGAAATTCCAGACCAAAAACATCCCCAAGGTGGTGGGCGGAACCACGCCGGCTTGCACCAGTCTCGGCCAGCTCTTCTATTCGCAGGCGCTCGAAACAGTGGTGCCGGTGAGTTCGACGCAGGTCGCCGAGATGGTGAAGCTGCTCGAAAATACGTTCCGCATGATCAACATCGGGCTGGTCAACGAGATGGCCATCATGTGCGACCGCATGGGCATCAACGTCTGGGAAGTGATCGACGCTGCCGCCACGAAGCCTTTCGGCTTCATGCCGTTCTATCCCGGGCCCGGGTTTGGGCGGCCACTGCATTCCGATCGATCCGTTCTATCTTTCGTGGAAAACCAAACAGTCCGGCATCGAAGCCCGGTTTATCGAACTGGCCGGGTACATCAACGGCCAGATGCCGCACTTTGTGGTCACGAAGGTCCAGAACGCGCTGAACGACGTCGGCAAGCCGCTGAAGGGCTCGAAGGTCCACATCTACGGCGTCGCCTACAAGCGCGATATCGACGACGTGCGCGAATCGCCGGCGCTCGATATCATCCACCTGCTGCAGAAGCGCGGCGCGATCATCTCTTTCTCCGACCCCCATGTGCCGGAGATTCGCCTCGAAAACGGTACGCTCCTCTCGGCGGATCCCTCCGGCTGAAGACCGCCGACTGCGCCGTGATCGTGACGGACCATGCGTCCTTCGACTACAAGGCGCTGGTGGCGGAGGCGGCGCTGATCGTGGATACCCGCAACGCGCTGAAGAGCTTCAAATCGGAAAAAATCGTCCGGCTTTAGGTGCGGACCGCAACTTTCAGATCCCGGTGGGTTTAAGCTCACCAGCATGCTCCTGCCCCATTTGACATTGCTGCGGCAAGGGAGGATCATTGCGTACAAGAGGATCTCCATGCTTGAAACTGGTCCGGGTCTCATCTGCCTTGGCGGCAATGTCGGTTATGGGTGCCGTTTGCTACGCCCAGAGCGTGACTTCCGCTCATTCGGGAACGCTCCACTACTTTGAAGGCGAGGTGTCGATCGATGGCACCCCGGTCCAGTCGAAAGTAGGCAAGTTCCAGGAGGTGAAGGAGCAGGGCGTGCTGAGCACCGCGCTGGGACGCGCCGAAGTACTGCTCACGCCCGGCGTCTTTCTCCGGCTCGGCGAAAACAGCTCGATCAAAATGCTGGATACGCGGCTGGTCTCGACGCGTGTGGACATTCTCTCCGGCAACGTGATGCTCGAATCCGGACGATCCGCAAATGGACCTCAAGGATTCGCCCGTTGTCGTGCTTTACAAGGGATATGAGATCCGGATTCAGAAGCACGGTCTGCTCGAACTGAATTCCGATCCCGGCCAACTGAAGGTATTCAAAGGCCAGGCCCTGGTGGAACTGGCAGGCGGCAACGGAATCAGATAACCGTGCCGTAGTCAAAGAGGGCAAGATGCTTCCGTTCTCCGCGGCGCTTCTGACCGAGAAGTTCGACGACAAGGTTGGCGACGACCTTTATCTTTGGGCGCGTGACCGCTCGCAGGTCATGTCGGCGGCGAACATGTCGTCCGCGCGCTCGCTCAGCTCCGGTTTCGGCTCCGGTTATGGGACAGGCTTTGGAGCGCTTTCGCCGGGCTTGGGCGCGATGGAGTGGCGGCTGGTATTTCAACCCGTTCTTTGACATGTATACGTATGTGCCGCTGAATGGCGTTTACGTGAGTCCGTTCGGATTCGGCTTCTTCAGCCCGGCCACCATCTACGGATATTACGTGCCGGGCACTTATTGGTACGGTGCCGGCGGTCCTGTCGGCGCGAGCGCGGGCGGGCGTCCGGTCTTTTCCGGAATCGGCACTTCGACGAACGGCAAACCCGCACCCATCGGGCAGTTATTGAACAGCAACGCCGGACGGTTGGCGGCGACGGGTTCGCCGATGCGTGGCGGAGTTGCGCCTGGCGCAGCAGGCTTTCAATAATGCCTCGATCGCCTGCGCTAAACAGTGGCAGCGCAGCGACCAGCAGTGGCGTGGGTAGCGGTGCCAGCACGATTGCCGCACGAGGCGGCGGTGCATCAGCAGGCGGCGGTGCCAGCGCTGGTGCTAGTGCCGGCGGCGGAATGCACAGCGGCGGTGGCCGTCGCTGAGCCCATCATTGAGCGTCTGATATCCTGACCTTTCAGCATTGGAGAGATGGCCGAGTGGTTGAAGGCGCACGCTTGGAAAGCGTGTATAGGGGAAACTCTATCCAGGGTTCGAATCCCTGTCTCTCCGCCAGTTTTCTTCCTACGATGTCACAGGGTTTGCGCACTGATTGGGCCGGCCCGATCTGACCTTCTCCCGATAAATTCCGTTTAGTATCCATCGCCCGGTTTAAGCCAGGTTTAAGCCAGGTTTGAGCCCACCGCCTTTAGGCGGTCCGCTTCGAGCCGCCGGATCCCCACGAGAATGGAAGGATGGCGGAATACAGGCAAAGCGCACACGCGGTGTAAGACCTGAAGTACCACATGATCTGGTGCACGAAGTATCGAAAGAAGATACTCAGGGGCCGGGTCGCGGAGCGTGTGCGCGACCTGATCCGGCAGACGTGCGCTACGAGAGGGGTGTCGATTATCAGGGGCGCGGTCTCGCCGGATCACATCCATCTGCTGCTGTCGGCGCCGCCGGTTCTGGCGCCAGCGAAGCTCGCCCAGGGAATCAAGGGGCGGTCGTCGAGGCTGATGCAGGCGGAATTCCCGGAGCTGAGGAACAATACTGGGGACAGCACATGTGGGCGCGTGGCTACTTCTGCGCGACGGTGGGCGCGGTAGACGAGGCAACGATCAAGGCCTATATCGAAAATTAACGGTGGGACGAAGACGACGAGTCGTTTAAGATCACAGCGCCCACCAAGCCTTAAGCCGGCTCTCAGCCGGGACCGCCTTCAGGCGTCTTCAGACGCAACGCGACTTTCAATCGCCAAAGGATTCTACCGGCTTCCAGCCGGTAGTCATCAATTTTCCATCGGGCGTTATCGACGCTCCGTATCACGACCACGTCGAGAGGTGGGTTCACGGTCTTATCCAGCCGAAGCCTTTTGCTTCCGAATGGTGACCTGAACTGCGACAAAGATATTAGGGAAAGCCGCCCGGCGGGATCGATGTCAGCATCGGCAACGATGAATTTTCCGGGCGTGCTCGAACCGTGGCAAAAATCTTGCCGTGGCTGCAGACGGCGACGCACTACCCGGATTGCCAGTACAACGTTGAACGGATGGCAGGGAAATGGGAACCCGTTTGGGTTGATTCACCAAAGTGAAGCGTTAGCCCTTCGGGTGTCCACTATCGTTTGCCAGCATTGCGCTGTGCCGGTTCCGTCTGATATCCAGAGACAATGAAGAATAAGCTGGCAATCATCATCCGGGAACTCGAACAGAAAGCGAGAGCGATTGATCGGGCATTGATTGCCTTGCGGAGCATCGAAGGAATCGAATCGCCAGAGGCCGCAATCGAGAAACCGGCATCGACCCGGAAGGGGAAAAAGCGGAGTGCGGCGCAACGTCGAAGGATGGCAGAATCGCAGCGGCTTCGATGGAAACGCATCCGGGCCGAAGCTGACAAGGTACCGTTTTAATCCACCGGAAAGCGGCGCGCGGACCGGGTGGGTAACGTTATGGACTGTCCAGATTGTGTGCGGCTCGCGAGAGAGCACGAATCTCTGGAAAGAACGTATGCAACCGCAATTGATAACCTCACAGCCCGAAGATCAAACGCTCTGGTCAACGAATACCAACGGCTTCGCAGAATGGCCGATCAAGCCCGAATGGATGCGGAAGGCGCTCAACTGGAAATGGAGAAGCATCAGCGGGTTCACAAATGGGGCCAAAGCTGACTTTCCCGACGGGCAATCAGGCGCCGTTCTAACCATTCAGGAACGAGGTTTCGTCTTTCGCCATTTCCGCACGCTGGCCTGACTCACTTGCCACCGATCCGGGCGGATTCAATTTGAATCAGTGAACTTGACGGCCACCAGTTCACGTTCACAAGAGCGCAAAATAAATATTCGACCTCGTTTCCCCTTCATTATCAGTCTCTTGCCCCCCGGCCCCTTTCCGGCCAGCCTGAGTTTGCCAGAAGCATCTGCTACGTTCGCGTTGTAAGAGTCAGTCGCACCTATCGTACTGGCCACTAAGGAACTGTCAATAAATTAGTGGATCAACATCTGGGTAACAGCCTGTAGTTCCAGTCGCCGTGAAACTTTTCTCTCCGGAGCTGGAGTTCCGTCATCTGCTGGTCGGAGATCCTGAGCCCCTTCTCATAGATATTGGTGTCGATCTTGCTTTTTACAGTCAGGCCGGTCGTTGTTGTGGTTGCGGCGATGAGGTCGATGATGACCTGATGGCTGACGAGTGGCTTGCCACGCCAGTTCTGGCTGATGAAAGAGAAGAGACGGTGTTCTATTTTGTTCCACTTGCTGGTGCCCGGCGGGAAGTGACTGACCGAGATTTCCAGTCCGATTTCATCGGCGAGTTGTTGCAGTTCCCATTTCCATAGCCGCACTCGGGCGCCATTGCTGCCGCCCGAGTCAGCCGTGATCAACAGACGGGTCGCTTTCGGATAACTGCGGCTGCCCATCCAGCGCCACCACCGGCGTATGCTCTCTACGGCAAACTCCGCTGTGTCGTGATCCACACCCACACTGACCCACCCCGTGTTCCGGCCCAGGTCATAGACCCCATAGGGAGCCACCTTACCGTTCTCCGGCCGACGGATTTCGAAGTCATGAACCCGGACCTGCTCGGGCTGGCCCTGCGGCTGCCATTCGCGTCCCGGATTCCTGAAATCGCCCGCCAGTTCCTTCTTTTTTGTATCTACGGAGATCACCGGCTCGCCTTGTTTCAAATAACGCTGTGCCTTGCGGTTGATGTATTCAAACTGCCGATTCCGGTCCGCATGCTGACTCCCTTCCAGCTTTTTCTGGTTGGCCTGCAAACTGTAATCCATCTCGTGTAGCAACTCGGCCACGGCCACGGTTTGATGACTGACTGCGTGACCCTCGCGCGGGAGTTCCTTGTCGACGGTTCGTTTTCGTCCTGCACCTTTCCGCCGAATCCGCGACTGCGAAAGGACAGGCTCACCCGATACCTTCTGCTGACTCAGTTCCTTCATTCCTTCGGTAATCGCACGACGCGAAACGCCTGTCGCCCGCGCAACCAGCGAAACGCCTCCATATCCAATAGACGCGCTCTCCGCCGCCGCCACCAGACGCCGCATCCGCTCGTCCAGGAAGGAAGACAAAGAACGAAATCGCAGCCCAACGCTCTCGTAACTCACTATCCACAAGTATAAAACAAAACCATCTTAACTTGTTCTACTTATTTCCTGACAATACCTAAGCCCTTCACTCCTCGAGGCTCTGAGCGGGACAACGTCAAAGAATAGGCGGTAGGCGATCCCGACATTGACTCGGCCCCCGTTCCGGCGGAGAAACCAAACCGGCGCTGGTCTGAGCGAATCAGATGGTGGGGCGCCCCATGTTCGCGAAGATCCGCCGCGCAGCCTGCAAAGGTCGCGCGGCGGGTCTGAATAGCAAGCTTTCGTTTGGAAGAATGGCCGTACCTGCAGAGGACGCCGGCCAATTGCTGTTTGACAATCGAATATCTCGCCTGCGCGGGCACCACAGGTGCGTTCAGCCGCGGCCTCACTTACCTGTCAGATGAGGAACGTCTTTATTGTTCTCACTGCAGATGTATTCCAGCAGATCGCTGTCAGGCAGCAGCGCGGCATTCTCATTGACGGTCCAGGGCTTTGTATAAGCCTTCGGATCGTCAATGGTCAGCTGCATCTCCAGATGGCCGAAATCCTTCCGGTGGTACCGCTCCGTCAAATGCATCGCATCGCTATGCGGACGCCCGGCGTTATCGAGCCACGTATGCTCATTCACGCCGATCGTATCCACCACGAACGTATCTCCATCCCACTTACCCACCGAATATCCCAGCCACGAAGGCTGCGGATCTTTCGGGAGCGCCCGCCCATCCGTGAAAATCTGCCGGTATGTGGTGAAGCCCTCATAGAGAATCAGCATCATGCCCGGCACCTGCACAATCTTGTAAGGGTAGGGCAGCACAACCAGCTTGGGCATGCCCGGCACGCAGTAAGCCGCGGGATCGTCTTTGCCCCGCGAGCCGTCGGCGCGTTCCTCCGCGAGTTTGCGGCTCCACGGCTGAAACGGAATGCTCGCCTCGGGCGCGATCACCTGCAGCGGTCGCGTATCCGGGCTCCAAACGCCGGAAAGATCCGGATGCCCGTCCGCCGCCTTCGTAACCGGCGCAGTGAGATTCGGCTTGCCATCCGCTGTGTGCGGAGTTTTCGGCGAAGGATAGTTGAACCACTGCGCGGAAAGCGGTACGCACAAAGCCAGCGTCAGGATCGCTGTGTTGACTCTCATCAGCGGCGATTATACATCCGATGCGCTGTGCAGTTGTCTAATGGCAACGTTGCATCGACCGAAATTCCAGGAAATACTAAGTCCAGGCAGTATTTCATTGGTGTAATCGCCTTAGTTGTTCCTTCCTGGTCGGTCTCTCGATCGACGCAGTCATTCTTCGGAATGGCTGCGCCGGAGAGGGACCGATTTTCCTGCCTGCTACCTGGCAGGCTGGTGGCAGAGCGCGGCTTTGCCGCAAACTTGTTGCAGTGTCTGTCCTCGTCAAGTGGGGCGGGCAATCCTGCCCGCGGACTGGCTTTCCAGCCAGTCCAGCCGCCTGAAAGGCGGCTACGGTTGCCCACAAAAGAGCAGCACGAGAAAATCGTCGCGCCGCGCAAAGAAATAGGGAATTAGTATACAGGCTTCAGCCTGTGGCTGGTCTCAAAGCGGTTTTTCAAATGCTGTTAGCGCGCCCGATCGAAGTCCACCCCACCGTTTGCCGATGCCCGGGAAAGCGCGGGTGTGGGCAGACTAGCGCAGAAGTCCTCTCCCAGCATGAGCAGATACTCGATGGTTGACCAGTTCGGCATCTTCGGCAGGTGAACCCTGACGTGGCAGCGCGCCGGGTCCCGCCATGCGAGGAGGGATTGCGGCGCGACCGTGTCCCCGGGCCATTGCAGGAACCGCCTGGCCAGGCCGGCGCTCAGAGGCGACGTGGTTAGCTGTGGCGTGGCCGCGAGCACTTCATACACTGTGTCGAAGTCGGGAAGGCCACTTGGAAATTCGCGCGCCTGCGAGGGGCAAAGGTCGGTCTTGCCGGAAACCGATTTGCGGTCGCGGGCAGCACGGCCATATCCAGCATGCCGCCGAGGCTGGAGAACGTCAGTTCCATCAGGTAAGACCAGCCCGGGCCTTTGCCCACCGCTCCGTGACTTTGTAAACTCCACGGCAGCTGGCTGAACGTCTCGCCGTCGATCCGGAACGCCGCTGGATCGCCGAGCTTTTGTTGCGCGGAGAATCGGCACATATGGTGATCGACTGACCGCTGGATCTCACGCAGCAACCGCCTCCGTCCGCGCGTCATGAAGATGTGCAGAATGATCTGGGCCGCCAGCGCGACCGCGAACACGCCAACCGCAAGCATTCGAGGCGAAATGGTTTTCATATCAGTTGTCCGCCAGCCGCACAATGGGCTCCGAGCGCGTAAAGCGTCCGAGTTCACTCGCAGCCTGCGAGGCTTCCGCGCGCACAGCATAGGGCCCCACGCGTACGATCGACCAGCTGCGGCCCGCACGATCGGTGAAGTCGGCAACCCCGGCGGAGTAGCCGCGCTGAATCAGATCCGCGGCGAGCTTTGCAGCGTCGCTCCGGCCAGGGGGTGAGGCTGCCTGTACCATGTATTGTTGCTGCGGCGCGACAAGGTTGGTATCCGGCGCATCCGCAGCGGGCATGCTGAAATGCGCCGGTTCAATCGCCGGTGATTCGTGAGCAAACTGGAAGGGTAAGGGTGCCGGGCTTTCCGGGAGTGTCTGAGGTATCGCGGGTACCGCAGACCGCGCCTGCGCGCTGCCCACTTCGATGCCCGCAAACAAACCAACCGCCAGCAAACCCAAACCAGTGACGGCACCGATGCCGATGACGACCGCAAAGCGAGGCCGGCTGAAAGCCAGTTGAATTCTGTGTTATTCGCTCATGCCTTTGTTTCACCCTCCTCTCCGAACGCTGCAATTTTGACAGACAAGCGCCAGTGGTACCAGATTGCCGCTGGTCATATTGTTCGTATCTAACTGATGTATCGGAATCGGGTCAGCCCATTCACTACGCCGGCTCGCACTTAGGCATCACAGGCATCTTTGAGCAGGGCAGGCAGGATGCCCGGACTTGGGCCGAATACATCAGCTACGAATCAAACAAGGTCTGGACAAAGGATCAACCAGGGGTGCCGCGGAGTGCGCGGCGCGGCGACCGCGGCTCAGATCTGGGCATCCTCTTCCTGAACTCGATGACCCCGATAACGTGATCGTCATGATCAGGGAAGGCGTCGTGGTCAGCCCGTTAAATCAGTATGCAGCGGGGATCGGCCGCAGATATACCAACCGCAAATCCCGTGGTAAGCTGGTCACCTGATTTTCAGAGAGGAGCACTCTGATGAAAAGTTCCAGCTTCCTTGCAGGCATGGTTGTTTGCGTGGCGGCCTTTGTAGTTCCCATTCAGGCCGAAACGATCGGCGGCACCTTCGACGGTGACGCAACCTTAACCCTCACCCCCGGGCCCGGGGTTTTCGCCATCAGCTTCACGGGTGACGGAGACGACACCACGTTCGGTGCGTTCACTCCCACAGGCCATTCGGTGATCGACTTCAGCAATCCGCCCGGTATTCTGTTGTCGGGCGGCACGATTACCGAGACCTTTGCGGACGGCACTCTCTTCGGCACCACTTCCGGAAGCGGTAGCGGCAACGGGAATGGAACCGCAACATTCACCATTGACTTCATGATCACCGGCGGGACAGGGGAGTTTCTCGGAGACACTGGTGAAGCGACCTTGACGGGGACAATCACGCAGACGAGTCCCACCACAGATGCGATCAGCGGATCTTACACCGGGTCCGTAACGGCAGCGCCTGAGCCTTCCACCTGGCTGCTGCTCGTCACTGGCCTTGCCGTCGCCGGCGGGTTCAGGCGAGCGCGGCTTGATGGCGCACGTCAATTCCCTGCGCAAGGAAGATAACATCTTCCGCGATGTTAGTCGCGTGATCCGCGATTCTTTCGAGACTGCGGGCAATAATAAGGTAGTCGAGCGCCTGGGGAACCGTTGACGAATCCCGTTGCATCATCGTCACCAGCTGGCTCTGAATGGAGTTGCGCAGCTGATCGACCGCGTCATCGGACGAGAGAATGCGGTGCGCGACCTCGGAGTTCCGTTTCACAAACGCATCGAGGCTGCCCAGCACCATCGATTCCACCACGTTCGCGATGTCGGCGAAGTTGATCTGCTCAGGCAGCGGCGGCTGCTTCATCAACGTGAGCGCTCGTTCGACGATGTTCATCGCCAGGTCGCCCATCCTCTCCAGATCCGTGTTGATCTTGATGGCCGCCACCACAAATCGCATATCGCGCGCGACAGGCTGCTCGCGCACGATCAGGCTCGCTGCGCAGTCGTCGATCTGAATCTCCATCTGGTCGATGCGGGATTCGTCGCGAATCACCTGATGCGCATAGTCTTCATTCCTCTCGATGAGCGAGAAGACGCTGCGGTGAACGGACTGCGCGACCAGCGATCCCATCTCCAGGAGCGTGTCGTTCAGTAACTGAAACTCTTCCTCAAATGGGCGCAATGGAATCTCCTTGTCGCGATCTAACCGAACCGGCCCGTGATGTAGTCTTCTGTTTCCTTGCGCGAAGGATTCTTGAAGATCACGTCGGTCTTGTCGTGCTCGATGAGCCTGCCGAGCAGGAAAAATCCGGTCGTGTCAGCCACGCGGGCGGCCTGCTGCATGTTGTGCGTCACGATGACGATCGTGCATTGCTCTTTAAGCCCGACCAGGAGATCTTCGATCTTGGCGGTTGCAATGGGGTCGAGCGCCGAGCAGGGCTCGTCGAGCAGAAGGACTTCCGGGTCCACCGCAAGCGCGCGCGCGATGCAAAGGCGCTGCTGCTGGCCGCCCGAGATCGCATACGCCGATTCGTGCAGTTTGTCCTTCACTTCGTCCCACAGCGCGGCACGGCGCAGGCTCTGCTCCACCACTTCCGCCGCGGTCTTCTTCTTCAGCATGCCGTTGATCTTCGGGCCGTAGATGATGTTCTCGAAGATCGACTTCGGAAACGGATTCGGGCGCTGGAAGACCATGCCGATGCGGCGGCGGATCTCGGTCACATCCTTGTCGAGGATGTTCTCGCCGTCCAGCGTGATCTCGCCTTCGATCCGGGTCTCGCGCAGCGTTTCGTTGATGCGGTTCAGATTGCGGAGGAAGGTGGATTTGCCGCATCCGGAGGGTCCGATGAGAGCCGTAACCTTGTTCGCCGCGAATTCGAGCGACACGTCGTGTAAAGCCTTGAATCCGCCATAGAAGAAGTTGATGTTTGAGGCGCGCATCTTCGGCAGTGCTGTGTGGACGGCCGCGGAGCTTTCAGAGGGACCGGGAGTCGGAGTCATTTGAGTTTGTGGCTGGTTGGCAGCCGTTTGCGGTGTTGAACCCATTTTATTGACCGTGTCCTTTTCCACACTTATCGGGGCAGCGATGTCCCACGCGAAATAACCATCCGGGCTGCAATATTAGCCAGCAAAACTACGGCCAACAGAACCAGACCGGCGGCCCATGCCTGTCTGTGCCAATCTTCGTAAGGAGATGTCGCGTAGTTGTAAATCGTCACCGGAAGCGATGCCGTCGGTTCAGAGAAACCGGTGCTCCAGAACTGATTGCTGAGACTGGTGAACAACAGCGGCGCAGTTTCGCCGGAAATGCGTGCCACGCCCAGAATCATCCCCGTCATAATTCCCTTGCGCGCCGCGGGCACAATCACGGTGGCGATTGTGCGCCACTTGTTGGCGCCAAGAGCGAGCGCTCCTTCCCGCATGGCGCGGGGCACCTCCAGCAGGAACTGTTCGGTGCTGCGGGCCGTGATGGGGATCAGCATCAGACTCAGCGCGATTCCGCCTGCAAGGGCCGAGAAGTGATGCATCGGGACCACAATAACGGTCCAGGCGAAGATACCGATCACGATCGACGGGATTCCGTTCAGCAAATCGGCTATGTAGCGCACGATAAACGAAAAGGTTTTGCCGCCGAATTCGGCCAGATAGACGCCTGCAAAGAAGCCGATCGGGAGGCCGATGATGGTGGCCAGCACCACGATCTCTACGCTGCCGAGGATCGCATTGGCCGATGCCGCCACCCTCCTGTCCCGGCGCGAGCGGAAGTTTGGTGAAGAAGCTGAGGCTCACGGACTTGCCGCCGTTGTAGAGCAGATACCCCAGGATCAGAAATAGCGTCGATACAGTCAACACTGCGCAAATTCCACACAATGTCAACATGAAGTTGTTGACGGCGTTCCGGCGGGAGTTTCGCGTCATCATGCTTTTGCCGAACCTTTCTTCGTCGTCAGCACAATCAGCAACTGTGCCAGTCCGTTGATGACGATGGTCAGCGCAAACAGCACCAGACCCAGTTCCACCAGCGACGACAGGTAAGTATTACCGACCGCTTCCGAGAACTCATTCGCGATCACGGCGGCGATGGTTTGCCCCGGCGCGAAGAGCGAGGTGTGGATGTTGTTGTCGTTCCCGATCACCATGGTCACCGCCATCGTTTCACCCAGAGCGCGCGCGAGAGCGAGGAATATGGATCCGATAATGCCCAGACGAGCGAACGGCAGCACAGCCTGGTACGTGGATTCCCACTTGGTGGCGCCGAGGGCTAACGCGGCTTCGCGCTGTTCGCGCGGCACGGCCATGAGAGCCTCGCGTGAGACGGAGATGATATACGGGAAGGTCATGATGGCAAGAATCGTACCTGCCGTGAAGTAACCGTAACCGTAGATGTGGCCTTTGAAGAGCCACAGATCGCCAGTCACCTTCTGGATGGCGGGCTCGATGTAGTCGCGCATCAGCGGGACGAGCGTGAAGATGGCGATCAGGCCATAGAATGACGCTGGGAATCGCAGCCAGCAGTTCGACCAGAAACGTCAGAGCGTTCGAGACTTTGGGAAGAGCCAGTTCAGATAGATAGACGGCGGCGCCCACGCCGAGCGGAACCGAGATGAGCAGCGCCAGCAGTGAAGTGATAACTGTCCCGTAGATGAACGGCAGCGCGCCGTACTCATCGGACACGGGGTTCCACATCTTCGACGTGATGAATCTGAGTCCGAACTTCTCTCGTGAGAGCGCGCTGTGCAGCCACAGCTCCCACACCAGCAGGACCGTGATCGCGATGATCAGACAGCGCAAAGAACAGGGTGAAACCATAGGCCAGCTCATCGCCGCCGAACCGGCGTTTCGGGATGGGAGCGGATTGCGGAACGGCGGCGGATGAGGTGGCCATAAGGCTATTTGATCATCGAGATCTGCTTCTGAACCTTCGCCACTACCGCTTTGGGAAGCGCAGCGAAGCCGAGTCCTTCGCATTCTTTCTGGCCGTCTTTCAGCATCCATGCGAGGAAGCCGGATGATCGCCGTCTTCTTCGCGGGATCCTTGATCTCGCTCGGGACCAGCAGCCAGGTAAACGTCGAGATCGGATAAGACTGCCGCGCCGGGAGCGTTGGTGATCGAGACCTTGAAATCGTCCGGCATGTCCTTCGATGCCGCAGCCGCGGCGCTCACGCTCGTGAAGCTCGGCATAACGAACTTGCCCGCCATGTTCTTCACGTTGGCGAAGGCCATGTTGTTATTCACCGCGTAGAAGAGTTCGACGTAGCCGATTGAGTTCGGGGTCTGCTTGATCAGCCCTTCCACGCCATCGCTGCCTCTGGCTCCAAGACCGATGGGCCAGCTGACCGAGGCGTTGGCGCCCACTTTGGACTTCCAGTCCGCGCTCACTTTCGACAGGTAGTCGGTGAACACAAACGATGTACCGCTGCCATCCGACCGATGGACGACCTCGATATCTTTGTCCGGCAGGTTGACTCCGGGGTTGGAGCCTTTGATCTTCGGATCGTTCCACTTCTTGATCTCACCGAGGAAGATGCCGGCAATCGCTTCCGGAGTCAGTTGCAGCGTGGCGGTCACGCCGGGAATGTTGTATGACAGAACCACTGCTCCCATGACGGTCGGGAAGTGGAGGGGCTTGGGCTTTCCGCCCTTCACCATGGCGCCTTCCTGCTCGTCTGTCATCGGCACATCCGATGCGCCAAAATCGACGGTGCCTTCGGTCAGCTGGCGAATGCCGCCGCCGGAGCCGATCGCCTGATAGTTGATCTGAACATCCGGATGCGCCGTCTTGTATTCACCGAACCACTTCTGATAGATCGGGGCGGGGAATGTGGCGCCTGCTGCGTTGATGGTTTCCGCACCCATCGCGACGGTCGCGAAGAGGGCGGGTAGTACTGTAAGACCCATTACTGTGAGCTTTTTCATCGATTTATGTCCTTTCCCGTTACGAAGAAAAGGGTGGGCAACATAGAAGTTTCCCACCCCAGTGTTTCAACTGCGTTACAGATTGTTTAAGAGCGCAAAGGGTTATCACCCATGGCAACCTTGCGCGGCAGCCTAGAAGTTCGGCATCGCGCCCGGAAGCGTGTACCGAATGTTGAAGTAGATGGTGTTGTCGTGCGTGTTCTTCGGAGCTCCGGCGGCGACATACCAGGGAGCGCGCTCGAGCCACTCATACTGCCCCATCACGTTAACCGCTCCGTAGCGGGGATTTCTCCAGATCGTCTGGTTGAAACCGAACGTGACTTCGTTGATCGCGCGGTTCTGGCTGTTGGCAGATCCGACGTAACCATAGCCGACCGGCTTGCCGTTGGTGTCGATCGCAACGTTCTTGTCGATGAAGATTCCGCCGTAGTAGCCATAGAGCAGTGTGTTCTTGATTGTCGCTTCGAATCCGTCGATGGTGCCGCCCGCCTTAACCGGGCTGATGCTTCCATCGGCGCGAACGATGAGATCCGGCGCCTGGCCGAACAGATAACGGCCGGCGCCATCGGTGATGTAGTTGGTCGTGATCAGGCGGAAATTCTTGAAGAGTTCGACGTTCGCGCCGAACAGAAGCCCTGCCCCGATGGCCGTGGGGTGCAGGTTGTAGGGCGCGGCAATAGAGACAGTCGACCCGTCAGGTTGAGCGCGGTTTTGAAATTGGTCTCGATGCCGCCGACTTCAAAGTGGAATCGCGAGCTGGGATCCCACGCGATTTTGGCGATGAAGTCCGGTGTGACGCTGGGTTCCGCCAGATAGCCTTGGCCGGAGCAACTGTACGTCACTGCCGTGGCGCCGGCGGGCGTATTGTTGGTACACGCACCGAGGTTGAGACCCGCGTCGAGCTGAGTGCCCACGAGACCCAACAGGTTCACCGGCAGAACGGAAGAGGAGCCGCCCGCGGAACCGCCCATATACTGAGAGGGTTGTTCGACGGAAAATCCGAAGGTCAAGGTCTTGTTCGGGTGAATCAGGATACGCATTCCGGGCTGGCGCGTCCAGGTGAGACCCGCCATGTAATTGATGTCTATGACTTGCGTGTAGAACAGATCGCCGGGCAGAGCGGAAAGGCCTTTGCGGTTGGGCGTCAGCATGCTCCAGCTTTGTCCGACGAGATACTCGATCGCTCCCTTGCGGACGTCGAGCCAGAAAAGGCGAAGGCGCGGGACAACCGCGCCGTTCGAGTCGGCGAGCGAAGCCGATCCGCTGGTTCCGTTGAAATCGAATTCGTTGTAGCCGATGAAGTGAACGCCTTTCCAGTCGCCGTCGACGCGCAAACCGAGCCGGGAGTTCTGGATGCTGAAGCGGAATTCCGAGAGATTCCCGTTAGCGGTGTTGTTGTAGGGTACGCTGCCGAAGTTGGAACCCATGCTCGATCCGGCGTTCTTGTCGCGCCACACGGGCGTCAGATCCATGAAGCCGATCGGAACGATGCAGACGCTGCCCAGCCGCAAATATGCAGGGACCGCGTTTCCGTCAGGCCCGGCTTCGCAGGGATTGCTGCCGCCGCTGTTTGCGCCCTGAGGACGCGGCACGGGGGTCGGCATCGCGATGCTGACCGGCATCGGCGCGGGAGCCGGCAGCACCGGAGTCAGGCTCGCCACATTACCGAGATTGTTGCGCTGTGCGGGCCCGGAAGGTGTGCCGGAAGACGTACCTGATACCTTGTCGATCAACTGCTGTTGATTCTGGAGCGCCTGCTGCAGCGACTGCAACTGCTTCTGTTGTTCCGCCAGCGCGGCTTTCAGCTGAGCGATTTCTGCGTCTGGTGACTGCGCGGTGACGGCGGCGGTGCTCGTTGAGTTCGATGAAGCCGCTGTTACGGAGTCATCCGCGGCACCAAAAAGGCTCGAGCCGACCAGCATGGATGCCAGTAGGATCGAGACTCGTTGAACGGACATCTTGCCTGAATTCATTCAATTCTCCCTGTTGAAGTCCCGGAAAATGCTCCGGGCGAAGCTATATCGAAGCGAATCCAAACGGGTAGCGAGGGCTCGATTTGACGAGCCGCACCTGCGGGTTCTTCGTCGTTTGGATTGCGACGCGAGTCTTCAGTCTAGGGAGACTATTTGGAAAATGAATGACGATGATGTGAAGAAACTGTTACGGAAGTTAACCAGATTGATACTACAAGCGTCTCAGCGCCTGCATCACCCCAGATGGTGGTGTCTGACGTCGATACCCTTGATAAGGAACAGGACGTCTTCCGCAATATTGGTGGCGTGATCGGCCACGCGCTCCAGATTATGCGCGATGAAGATGAGGTCGAACGCAGTGCCGGCCGGCGCCTCGCCCTGCTCGAGCATGCCGAGCAGTTCCTGATAGACCGAGTTCTTCAGATCGTCCACTTCGTCATCGGACAAAAGCACGCTCCGCGCCAGATCTTCGTCGCGCTGAACGAAGGCGTCGAGGCTTTTCCGCACCATGGATTCCACGGTTTTCGACATGTGGGGAACGTCCACCAGCGGCTTGAGCTGAGGCCGGCCCAGCAGCGATATGGAGCGCTGTGCGATGTTGACGGCGAGATCGCCCATGCGTTCGAGATCGCTGTTGATCTTGATGGTTGCGGTCAGGAACCGCAGATCGCGCGCCACCGGTTGATGGAGCGCGAGCATTTTGGTGGCGAACTCGTCGATCTCGATATCGAGCTGGTTGATGCGCTCCTCGGCCTCCCAGATATTGACCATCAGGGCGTCGTCGCGGTCGACGAGCGAACGGATGCTGTTGTGGATGGATGTCTCGACGAGACCGCCCATTTCGAGAATCTTGTTCTGTAATTCGCCGAGTTCAAGGACAAAAGGCCGCATCGAAGTGAGGGAAAGAATCCGTTAGAGAAAAGATAGCAGTTCCGGTACCCCGCGGAGTGCCCGCGTTAAAATAATTCGATGGCTGACTCCGGACGGCCCGAAAGCAGGGATCGTCAGTGCAAACAGTACTGTTGATCTCACTCGGCGCGGTGATCGGCGCGAATCTCCGTTACTTCGTGGGGCAGTATGTCGCGCGGCTGATTCCGTCCAGCTTTCCTTACGGCACTCTCGTCATCAACATCACGGCCAGTTTCATTCTCGGCTTCTTCCTGATCTGGACGACGGAACGCGTGCTGGCCGATCCGCGCTGGCGCATCTTCGTAGCGGTGGGCTTCTGCGCCACGTATTCCACGTATTCCAGTTACGCTTTCGAAACATTCGCGCTGTTCGAGAAAGGGCAACTGACTCTGGCGCTGATGAACATCCTGGCGACGAACGCGGTGTGTTTCGTGGCCGTAATCCTGGGCGCGGCGCTGGCCCGGGTTCGTGTAACGGAGGTTGAAAATGGAAATGGCTGTCCAAATCACGATGTACCTGAACGAGTCCGACAAATGGGACAAGATTCTGCAGATGCTGCGGCAACGAAGGCGTCGCGGGGGCGAGCGCTCTGCACGCGGTCGCCGGGTTCAACGGCCGGAATCGGGTTCACCAGGCAAGCCTGGTGGAGGCGGGAGGCGATCTGCCCGTGCTCGTCATCTTCGTCGATTTCGCGGAACACGTGGACCGGGTGCTCCCGAAGCTGTTCGAACTTGCGCCGCACCGGCTGATCGTGCGGGAAAACGTCCAGATCGAACAGGGCAACCTCGACTAAGCCGTGATAGGATTCGTTTCCATGAGTAGAAAAGCGGCCTTTGCGTTGGCTTTGGGAGCGGTTGCAATGTTTGCGCCAGGCGCCTCAGCCGAACCCTAACTTCACGGGCAACATTACCAGGCTGAAGGAAGACCCGCCGGGGCAGATCACCTACATCCGTTTCGACGCGGGCGCGCGGACCAAATGGCACATTCACGAAAAGGGCCAGATCGTGTTTGTCGAGGAAGGCGTTGCCCTCGAGCAGCAAAAGGGCGGACCGGTTCGGGAGATCCACGCAGGCGAAGCGATCTGGTGCCCGCCGGGCGTGCCGCATTGGCACGGCGCGGCCCCGGATAAGCCGGGCACTCAATACAACATCACGCGCGGCGGAATCACGTGGCTCGATCCGGTGACGGACCAGGAGTTCAACGCGAAGCCGGTCCGGAAGTAGTTATCGGCTGCGGCCATCGCCTTCGCGCTCGGCTGCGCGTGACCCAGGATCGAGTGCGGCTTATACGGCTTTTCGAGAGCCGCGACTTCTTCCGCGGATAGCTTGATATCCACCGCCGCGATCAACTCCGCGAGCTGCGGTAGTTTCGTCGCGCCGATGATCGGGGCCGTGATGCCCGGGGCCTGCAGCACCCAGGCGCACGCCACTTGCGCAGGCGACACGCCGTCGCTCTTTCGCGATCGCCACAACCGCATCGGCGACGGCAAAATCATCCGCGCTGTAGTACATGTCCTTCGCGAACGTATCGACTTCCGACCGCGCGGTATCTCCGCCATCGCGCCGCCGCGTGCCGGTGAGAAAGCCGCGCGCAAGCGGGCTCCACGGAATGATGCCGAGGCCCTGATCCACGCACAGCGGAATCATTTCGCGCTCTTCTTCGCGATACACCAGGTTGTAGTGATTCTGCATCGAGGACGAATCGGTGCCATCCGTGCTCTTTCGCCGTGTAGAGCGCCTTCGAGAGCTGCCAGGCCGCCATGCTGCTCGCGCCGAGATAACGAACTTTGCCGCTGCGCACGAGCGAGTCGAGCGCTTCGAGGGTTTCTTCGATGGGAGTGTTCGGGTCCCAGCGATGAATCTGGTAGAGATCGATGAAATCCATGCGCAGGCGGCGCAGCGAGTTTTCGCAGGCTTCGATGATGTGCTTGCGGCTGAGTCCGCGCCGGTTCGGGCTCTTGCCCATCGGCCCGTGAACTTTCGTGGCCACGACGATATCGTCGCGCGACGCCATCTCGCCGAGGTGCAGCGCCGGTGATCTCTTCGCTCAGCCCGACCGAATAGACGTCGGCGGTGTCGAAGAAATTGATCCCGGAGTCGAGCGCGAGTTTGAAATGCGCGCGGGCGTCTTCCTTGTTGACGTGCCAGCCCTTCGTGCCGATCGCCCATTCGGGCAGGTCGCCGCCGCCGTAACTCATGCATCCGAGGCAGAGGCGCGAAACGGTGATTCCGGTGTTGCCGAGAGTCTTGAATTGCATCGTCTTGATCTTATCGAATGATGCAGTTCACCAGTCATAATGAGAAGACTTCCATGAAGAGGGAAACGTGTCGATAGCAAACGGGTTTACGCGCGTTTTCAATCTGCTCGCCAACATGGGCCTGATCCTTCGGGACGATCCGCCGAAGGTGATCGACATGACGGGGCGTGAGTTTGGCGCGGCCGTCAATGGGCTGGAGCTTTCCATCCGCGAGTTTCCGAAACAGGATCCGGCTGAGCGCGCCGTGCTTTCCGTGGTGATCCGGAACCGGGAGAGCGAGAAGAAAACGTTCATGGTGCCCGGCTGGCTGTTCTTCTATGAAGTTCAGATCGATGCGCCGCTCAGCGGTTATGGAGACCAGGTGCTGAAGCCGGAACGCAAGACGGAACGGTTCGATGTCACGCTGGCGGCGAATGAGGCGAAGGAGACGGATGTGCCTATCGGCCTGCTTTACGAACTGCGCGCCGGCGGCGATTACCGGGTGCGCGTGTCGGCGCGGCTGGCAGATGGCGCGGTACTAACATCGAATGAAGTTGTGGTTTGCGTTCCGGAATGAGGTTTTAGCAGGGCAACGGTTTAACGTGCCTATGCAGGCAGGCGATGGAGTCGTTAGCGTCGGGGCATAGCGCGATTCTGAGCTGCGCAGTTGTGAAGCTCGGCCAAACGCCAAACGCGACTTCGCCCGGAACCGACGATGAGCGGGATGCTGAAACGCTGCTTACCGCTCCTTTACTGTTTGAATGCGTAGGTAGAGGGGAGTTCGGGATCCTCCACAATCGAGGGAGGAGCCCGAAGGTTCCTCAAACCCGATTGTGGAGAAACTACCTATGCGAGTTTATTTTGTCGGACTGGACGTACATAAGCAAGTGATCGCCTTCTGCGTTAAGACAGCAGAGGGTGCAATCGTGAAGGAGGGCAGCATTCCGGCCACGCGAACGGCGCTGAGCGAATGGGTAAAGACGCTGCCGGGGCCATGGCATGGCGCGATGGAAGCGACCATATTCAGCCACTGGATTTACGAGCATCTGAAGCCGCATGCCGCAAAGCTCGAGATGGGGCACGCGGCGCGCATGAAAGCAATCTGCGCGGGGAAGAAAAAGAGCGACAAGATCGATGCGCGCACCATTGCGGACCTGCTGCGGTGCAACCTGTTTCCGTCCTGTTTCGTAATTTCGCCGGAATTGGGCGCGTTACGGCAGCAGTTGCGATTCCGGCGCCTGCTGGTGGAAGAAACCGTGATGTTCAAGAACAAGACGGCGGGATTGCTGATGGGGGCCGGGGTGGAATACGAACGACGCCGTCTGCACGGCAAACGCTATTTCGAGAGCCTGGTGAAGGACAACGAGTGGATCGGCCAGGAACTGCGGCCACTGCTCGAGTTCAATCGCGCCCAGGTGACGACGCTGCAGGCCATGGACCGGCGGCTGAAGGGTATGCTGGCGCGTCATCCTGCTCTGGAGGAGCGAGTGAAAGCGTTATGCCGGATTGACGGAGTGGGGACAGTGACGGCGTTGGGCTGGGCACTGGAAGCAGCCACGCCGGAGCGTTTTCCTTCGATCAAACATGCCATGAGTTATTGCGGGCTGACCAGCGCGCTGCGCGAATCGGCCGGCCAGCAGAAGCGCGGGCCGCTTTCCAAACAACGCAACGCGCATCTGCAGAGCGCGCTGATCGAAACTGCGAAACTGGCGCCGATGTACAACGAGAAGCTGAAAGAAGTGCATCGTAAAGCGATTGCAAAAGGCGGACATCGCAATCGGGCGACGCTGGCGGTGGCGCGCAAACTGGTGGCTTATCTGATGGCGGCCGACCGGGCTTTCTTCGCCGGCCAGCGTGAAGCCGCCGGCGAACATATAGAGGCGGCCTGAGCGTGCGTTTTTTCAGGCATGCAGATCTATCCGAGTGAATCAGTTCTCTTGCCGGTGAAGCGGAGGCGAGCACTGGTGGCGACCAACTCGCTGAGGAATAGCCGGCCAGACTCATCCGGGTGAGGCGCTTCGGCGTTTGACTCGCACAATGGCGCAGCCGTTGTGAACAGGTTCCCTCCAGACCCCGCGGAGCCGCGACTCGGCAAACAGGCTCCTGTTATGCCGCCGTTTTTACTGTTTTGGGGCTGGAGGGTTTAGCTACGACTCAATCTTCCGTGACGTGTTCCCCGGGACACGATCCGGCAAATGAATGTCTGGTGACCGGCCTGTTCCGGATCCCCTTCGGCAAAGATCAAAAAAACTGTTCCGTGCTTGCGCCCAGTTGCTGATTATGGTCTTCCTCACGGAAGCCCCGGGAATTTTGCGTCTTCGCTTGACATTTACCTACCATGAAAGTCGCGGCTCAGAACGGTCAGTGGTGATTCCGAATGTTTTTAGAGAAAAGCTGAAAGAATCGTGGATCGGTAAGATGCGTCAGCTCATCCCTTCCCATGGGCACTCGCTGATCAGACATATGAACTCCGCAGTCGCCATACATCGCCTCCACTTTGCCTTTACCATCACTTTTCATTACATTTTCCCCCAACTCACGATGGGGCTGGCGCTGCTGATCGTTGTCCTGAAGACGACTGGCTTTCTTCCGAAAAGACGAGTTTTACAACAACGCCGCACGATTCTGGACCCGCATCTTCGCTCTCAATTTCGCTGTCGGAGTCGTCACCGGGATTCCGATGGAATTTCAGTTCGGCACGAATTGGGCGGGTTTCTCGAAGACCGCGGGAGGCGTAATCGGACAGACGCTGGCGATGGAAGGCGTGTTTTCGTTCTTCCTCGAATCCTCGTTTCTCGGCTTGCTGCTATATGGCGAAAAGCGCCTTGGCCCGAAGCTCCACCTGCTATCCGCGTTCCTGGTTTTCGCCGGGTCGTGGTTGTCGGGGCTCTTCATCATCGCTACCGATGCCTGGATGCAGCACCCGGTCGGTTTTGCAACGGGTTCCACGGGTGCGATTGTCCTTGCCGATTTCGGCCGTCTGTTTCTGAATCCCTGGCTTTTCTGGCAGTACCCGCACAACATGATCGCCTCCGTCGTGACGGCCAGTTTCGTGATGGCCGGTCTCGGTGCGTTTTACCTGTTGACCGCGAAAGAACCTCAATACGGCCGCCTTTTCGTCCGCACAGGAGTCATCGCCGGAATAACAGCAAGCATTCTGATGATCTTTCCAACGGGAGACGGACAAGGGAGGCTGGTGGCCGAGCATCAACCGGTTACGCTCGCGGCGATGGAGGGCTTGTTTGCAACGATCGAAGGCGCACCGATCGCGCTCGTGGGGCAACCCGATACAGATCGCCTGAGGCTGGATAATCCAATCCACGTCCCCAACGTCTTAAGCCTTCTGACATACAAGCGCTGGAATGCCGAAGTAAAGGGCCTTAACGATTTTCCGCGGGATCTTTGGCCTGACAATATTCCGTTGCTCTATTATGCGTATCACATCATGGTCGGACTTGGAACGCTCATGGCTGCTTTGATGGGGCTTTCGGTCGTCCTGCTTTGGCATGGGCGGCTTTATTCCTCGCAACCGCTGCTCTGGGCGCTGATGCTTGCGATACCTTTTCCCTATATTGCCACTACGGCCGGCTGGATGACCGCGGAACTGGGCCGGCAGCCGTGGTTGATTTATGGCGTGATGCGGACCGTGGACGGGGCTTCCTCAAACGTATCGGCAGGCAATGGTTTATTCAGCCTGCTGGGATTTATGGGGCTGTACATGGTTCTCGGCATGCTTTTCCTGTTTCTGGTGGCGCGCGAGGTCGCCGCGGGGCCGGTGGAGGGGCATGCCTGATGTTGCCGGCCGTGTGGTTTTGTCTCGTCGCCGTTGTGCTCACAGGCTACGTGCTTCTCGACGGGTTTGATCTGGGCGCCGGAATCCTGCAACTCTTCGTGGCCCGGAGCGAGGAAGACGGGACTCAGGTGCTTGGCTCCATCGGTCCCGTGTGGGATGGCAATGAGGTTTGGCTTTTGGTGCTGGGCGGCGTGCTGTTCCTGGCATTCCCATCGCTATATGCATCCGCGTTCAGCGGATTCTATCTGGCGCTCATGATTGCGCTCTGGCTCCTGATTCTGCGTGGTGTCGCCATCGAATTTCGTAACCACATAGACAGTGCTCCCTGGAAGCAGTTCTGGAGCACTGTTTTCGGTCTGGCGAGCACTGCGCTTGCAGTGGTATTCGGAATCGCGCTCGGCAACGTGATACGCGGTGTTCCGCTGGATAAGTCAGGGAATTTCTTCCTTCCCTTGTGGACTGACTTGTGGCCAGCAGGCGAGGTTGGAATCATCGACTGGTACACCTTACTGGTCGGTGTTGCGGCAGCTTTGATGCTGGCGGTGCATGGCGGTCTTTGGCTGGTTCTCAAGCTCGATGGGGAACTTCAGGAGCGGGCGCGAATCTTTGCCGGCCGGTGCTGGAACATCCTGCTCCCGGTCATTGTGCTGGCGACAGTCGCGAGCTTTGCGCTTCAGCCTAATCTGATGCGCCAGATGCGCACACAGCCATGGGGAGTTCTATTCGCAGTTCTCGCCGCCGCAGGTATGATCGCTGAGCGCGTGCTCAGCCGTCGCCGGCGCGATCTCGAGGCGTTTCTGGCGTCGGGCCTCAGCATTGCCGGGATGTTGAGCTGTGCGGCCTTCGGGGTGTTTCCGAACGTGCTGCCATCCAATATCAGTCCGGGCCTCAGCCTCACGATCTACAATGCGGCGGCCGGTGAATACGGGCTCTCGGTGGCGCTGTTCTGGTTTATTCCTGGCATGGCGCTCGCGATCGGATATTCGGCGTTTGTCTATCGGCGTTTCGCGGGGAAGCTGGTCCGGCCGGGCGAGTGATTCCGTTCGGCCATGAAGGGGGCCAACATTCAGTTGCGCCGATAGCGGGAACCGTGCGGCGGTTTCTTTTGTTGAATCCTGTCGGCGAGTTCAGTTTGGGTCGGCGACCATGTCAGCACGGTCAATTACCAGGACGTCGAGCGGAACGTCGGCAACCTTTACAAGCCGCAGCCCAAGCTGAGTTGTGAGTGCGCCAAAAATATCCGGCAGAGTCGCGGCATCCGGATCGACAGAGGCTTTCTGCGCACTGCCCGGCGGCCCTCAGGGATCGATCCACGACCCCGTGAAGGCCAATGCGAACCCGTGTTGTCCGGTTAGCCCGGTCTTGTCGACTACGCGTGGCATCGCCACACCCAACACCTCGGGACTTGACTCTTTGATCAGTACTCGCAATTGCATGGCAAACTCGGCCATGGTTTCGCCGTTCGCCCGCTGCCGGATCACTCCTCCCCCAGCGCTTCCCCTCACCCGGCGAAGCCGGAACCAAACAGGTGAAGTTATGATGCCGGAGTGAGCGTTGAGCTACTGACGGAACGTCATGCGGGGCAGATAGCCGGGGTGTTGGGGTGCTGGGACCGCACGCTGATTTTCGGTACATTGCCGAGGATCTGCTTTGCCGGAGGGATGACGGCATTTCTGTACGAGAGGAAGATCCGGATCCTCGACTATCCGAAGTTCGCCGAACCGTTCCGCAACCGGATTCGCGAGAACGCGGAGAAGATGGCGGCCGACGCGGGTATCGAGATCGAGTTCATCCGCAAGCGGAACTTCCGGAAGGAAGACCGGGCAAAAGAGATTCTGGCCAGCCGGCGTGAGCAGGCGGGGCTGGTCTGCATTTTCTCCGCCATGGAGCCCTGCTCGACCTACAAGCCGTGGCACGACAAGCAGACCGGCAAGACATATCTGGTACCGGATGACGGCCAGTGTCTGCATTACTACTTCTATTTCGTGGACGAGGATCTGGGTCTGTGCCATGTGCGAGTGCCGACATGGCTGCCGTGCCGGCTGCAGATCTGCTGCAACGGTCATAACTGGTTGGCAGGTCAGTTGAACAAGCTGGGCATCGACTATCGAATGGCTGACAACGCCTTCAGCCACATTGCGGACTGGCAACGGGCGCAACGCATCTCCAACGGATGGGAAGCCAAACGGATTCACGCCAGCCAGGCTCGACGAGTTCGCGCGGCGGTGCTGCCCGATCTATCGCGACTTCGCCACCGGGTATCACTGGAGCGTGGACCAGTGCGAATACGCCACTGACATCGTCTTCCGCAAGCAGGCGGATCTGCAGGCGATCTATGAAAACCTGACGCGCACGGCGATTCATACCGTCAAGCCCGACAACATCGCGACTTTCCTCGGACGCAAACTCAGCCCGCAGTTCGAGGGCGAAATGGGCAACCGTTTCAACATCCGCATCGAAGGGACGCGGATCAAACACACCATGGGACCTGTATCCATCAAGTTGTACGACAAGTTCGGCCTCATTCTCCGGATCGAGACCACGGTCAACGATCTGACCTTTTTCAAGCACTACCGCGCGGTAGAACACCGCGACGGCTCACGCGAAACCAAATGGGCCTCTATGCAGAAAACCATCTACAGCCTGCCCGCCCTGCGCGAACTGCTGGAAGCCGCCAACCGCCGGTACCTGGAGTTCCTCTCGGCTATGGAAGATTACCGCGCCGGCAGAAACAAACTCGACAAACTCTCTCAGCCGGTCGAACAGGAGGGCCGCCGTTGCTCCGGGTTCAACCTGTTCAACCGGGACGATGAAACCCTGCTCTGTTCCATCGTTCGCGGGGAGTTCAACATCAGCGGCCGCCTGCAGAACAAAGCGCTTCGCCTCCACCTGCCGGAACTCAGCAGTAGCCAGATATCGCGCCTGCTCAAACGACTCCGCACACACGGCCTCATCAAGAAGGTCGGCCGCACATACAAGTACTACGTCACTGCACTCGGCAAAGAAGTCGTGGCTACCGCTCTCAAACTCCGGGAGCTTGTGATCATCCCGCAGCTCGCCCTCGGGCTCGCTCGTTAACTCCGTTTTTCCTGCCGAAAACGTCAGAATCTCAATATAGAAGTACTAAACACCGGAGTAGGTACGGTACAGATTTACAGGTATGTAAGTAAGGCAATTCTCGGAAGTTGTATCGGTTTTAGCGGCACGGTCGGTTCGCACTCGCCTCTTAGCAAACACGAGCAGTTTGCACGGCAAAAGTGTAAGTACAACAAGAACCTACACTTCTACTGTTGTGGAAAGGGCCTACTGGAATTCACGCAACTGCAACAAAGGTCTAGATTAGTCAGCCTGCCCGGTGATACCAACTACACCAATGGATAATTGGTGTATCCGATTGTTCTGCCCAACTCAAATCTTGAACGTGCGCCTCAAGTGGGTTGAAACGTACTTTTCAAGGACAGCACAGTAAGTCTCATATTGACGGCGAGTTAAGAAGGGTATACGTTCTACTTACGTAACCCTCAAGCACTACAAGAGCGCGTTCTTTGAGTTCGAGACGCGTCCGGACCCTGATTATTCGTTGTTAAACTGACTGACGCGGAGATAAATTGCACACGCAAGACACCTTTATACGAAATTCTTTATGCGTTTCCTTGCCGCTGAGAAGCCCTGTATGATCCCGGGATAAGAACCGTTTGGGCATTTTGAGAATAGAGACGACAGGAGAAGAAAATGGCAGACAACGACCTGGATCTGACGAAACCGCTACCGCGCGGCGCGATCCCTTCGCCTCGGCACGAACTTGCAGCAGCTCGGCCGCATGTTCCGGACCCGAAAATATCGGCTCCCCCGAGCTTCCTGATGTGGCCGGTTCAAATGTCGTCTTGGAATAACTACGTCTACGGTGACTGCGTTTCCGCCGAGGAAGCCTTCGCCAAGGCCACCGCCGCGCCGCAGACATTCATTCCGGAGGCGACGGTGGTTGCCTGGGCAACGGCGCATGGCTATCTAAATGGCGCTTCCCTCACGGGCGTTATGAAGACGATGCAAACTGATGGCTTCGCGCTGAACAACAATATATACGACGACGGCCCCTACAATTCGGTCGATTGGACCAACGCCGCGATTCTGCAGAGTGCCATCTACAGCCACGGGCCAGTGAAAATCGGCGTCGGAGCGGAGGCCTTCCAAACGAATGCCAACGGCTTGGTCACGCCGGGGACAAGCGGTTGGGCGATGTACAACTACCCGAAGAACCAACCGGAGGATCACAACCCGAGCCTTTGCGGTTACGGGACACTGGCGCAATTAGTCGCTCTATTCCAGCAGCATAACGTCACCGTCCATGTGCCAAACGGGATGCCAACCGGCCTCTGCTATGCGATGTTCACCTGGAATTCCATCGGGATCATCGATCAGCAGTCGATGCTGAACATGACCTACGAGGCCTGGATTCGTAATCCAGTGACGGTCATATACTCAGCATCGGGTTGGCATCCATGGTTCAGAGTATCAGGCGGCGCTGCAGCGCTCGGCTCGCCGATCACCGTTGTGGCGCGCAATCCAAACCATCTCGACCTGTTTGTTACGGGCACCGATGGTCGCATCTACTCCACCTGGTGGGATGTCAATGGCGGTTGGGCCAATTGGTTCAATGTCTCCGGTGGCGCTGCAGCGCCCGGCTCGCCGATCACCGCTGTGGCGCGCAATCCAAACCATCTCGACCTGTTTGTTGTGGGCACCGATGGCCGCATCTACTCCACCTGGTGGGATGCCAATGGCGGTTGGGCCAATTGGTTCAATGTCTCCGGTGGTGCTGCAGCGCTCCGCTCTCGCGTGGAGGTGATCTCACGCAATCCAAACCATCTCGACCTGTTTGTTACGGGCACCGATGGCCGCATCTATTCCACATGGTGGGATGCTAATGGCGGTTGGGCCAATTGGTTCAATGTCTCCGGTGGTGCTGCAGCGCTCGGCTCGCCGATCACCGCTGTGGCGCGCAATCCAAACCATCTCGACCTGTTTGTCACGGGCACCGATAGCCGCATCTACTCCACCTGGTGGGATGCCAATGGCGGTTGGGCCAATTGGTTCAACGTCTCCGGTGGCGCTGCAGCGCTCGGCTCGCCGATCACCGCTGTGGCGCGCAATCCAAACCATCTCGACCTGTTTGTTACGGGCACCGATGGCCGCATCTACTCCACCTGGTGGGATGCCAATGGCGGTTGGGCCAATTGGTTCAATGTCTCGGGTGGCGCTGCGGCGCTCCGCTCGCGCATCAATGTTGTGGCGCGCAATCCAAACCATCTCGACCTGTTTGTTACGGGCACCGATGGCCGCATCTACTCCACCTGGTGGGATGCTAATGGTGGATGGGCAAACTGGTTCAATGTATCAAGCGGGGCAGCAGCACTTGGGTCACCCATCGATGCAATTGCGCGCTACCCCGACCATCTCGATCTATTCGTCACGGGTACCGATGGTGGCATCTACTCCACATGGTGGGATTGAGATCGCGTCGAGCAGTTATAGGAGCCCCCAATGGCAAATACAAAAAAACCCCGAACCGAGCTCGATAATGACGAGCTTGACTACCGTGCCGGAGACATGACTGAAGGTGCAGCCGCAGGCAAAATGCCCGGTGTGGAAACATCTGAGGGCGCAGCCGCAGGGCAAATGCGTGCCGGAGACATGACTGAAGGTGCAGCCGCAGGCAAAATGCCCGGTGTGGAAACATCTGAGGGCGCAGCCGCAGGGCAAATGCGTGCCGGAGACATGGCTGAAGGTGCAGCCGCAGGCAAAATGCCCGGTGCGGAAACTTCTAAGGGCGCAGCCTCAGGGCAAATGCGCGCCGGAGACATGACTGAAGGTGCAGCCGTAGGTAAAATGCCCGGTGTGGAAACATCTAAGGGCGCAGCCGCAGGGCAAATGCGTGCCGGAGATATGACTGAAGGTGCCGCTGTAGGTAAAATGCCCGGTGTAGAAAATATCTGACGCTCCTTTCGTCACTACTTGCCTCCACCGACGGCGGCATGCCGACTCCAAGTTCTAGTCGCTAGCCCTGTGAAATGATCGGTAATGCTGACGACCTCCTCGACACGCTTGGGCGGCGCGGCTATTAGCCATTCTTTTCGGGGGAGAGAAATGAATCCCAGAATGCCGCGGGGCGCGATACCGACGTCCCGAAGCGAACTCGCCGCCTCGGAGCCTTATCAGCCGATGTCCGGCACGGTAATCTTCGTTCCAAGCGGCGAGTTTCCGACGCCAAATCAAGAACTTGCTGCCGCGCAGCCCTATGAGGTGGTCGGTACCGCGCCAGAAAGCTTCCTCGCATGGCCCCTAGAAATTCGCGCCTGGGAGAGCGAGGGAGTGGACAACTCGAGTTGGATGGAGGAAGCCTTTGCCAAAGCCTCTGCGGAACCCAGGGTGTTTATTCCGGCCGACATTGTCCTACTCACGGCGCGGGAATGCGGCGCATCCAATTTCGCCCGCTTTATGCAAACGCACGGGTTTGAAATGGACGGCACTGCTTATTTGGATGGGGCGTTCCATTCGGTCGACTGGACGAATAAGGTGGCGTTGAACGGCGCCATCGCCACTGTCGGGCCGATGAAAATCGGCATCGCGGCGGCGAATCTTGCCTCGCGTTCTCACGGCCAAGTCACACCTGGGACGAGCGGTTGGGCCATCTACGGCGTCCCGACGGGCCAGCCTGAAGACCACTGCGCGAGCCTCTGCGGCTACGGTCCCCTGGCGGCTTTGGTCGGTCTGTTCGAGCAGTACGGGACCAATGTCAATGTTCCGTCGGACATGCCTCCGGGACTTTGCTATGCAATGTTCATTTGGGACTCCATTGGAATCATCGACCATCAATCGCTAATGAACATCACGGGCGAAGCCTGGGTTCGAATTCCGACGACGATCGTCAGAAACTGAGTGGGTAACCGAAACGAAAGGCTATCTTCGAGACGCATGAGGAAAGAGCCGGGCGTCTGGGAGGAACCGACCATGACTGCCAGCAGAGTCCCGACAACGGCTCGAATAGTCATATGAAAAGTCGATTCTGCTGATCGACGCGGTTGTCATTAGAGGTTACCGGCTCATGGTCGCTGAATCGAGTCATTCGATCTTTGCAATCAGCTTATCGCGGTCGCCGTGCGAAGAAATTCTTGAACGCACAGGGCCAGTCCCGTCTACCCGTTTTTCGAGGAATGCACTCCATCCCACCGCTTTGCGGTACGGGCTAGCTACTTTCCCACTTAAAATTCTGAAAGCTGCCTCAGCCTGAGTCGGCGTCCCGGAAATATTGTCCTGACGGGAGCTCTTCGAGGTCGAGGGGAGCGTTGGGAGTGGGATGAAAGGCGAGTTAAAGAATCTGTTTCCGGTGCGGACAGGAACGGAGAAACGTAGCGGTTAATTAAGAGGGTACTTCGCGCGGGCGTGTTTGCTCGGCCAGGTGCGTGCCGATATGAATGACGTTGTCGGCGATCACCCCGAGTCCGACCCAGCGCTGGATGCCGTCCGGTCCTTTGTAGAGCGATCGCCGCAGCCCATGGCGGCGTTTGAGAACACTGATACGGCCTTCACAGCCTGTGCGCCACTTCTGAAGCTCCTTAAACCAACGCTGCTTCTGCCGCTGTTTGCGTGCGGGACTCTTCGTGTCGTGGCTTGGAATCGAGACCCGGCTGACTCCCATTTCCCCGGCTTTGGATTCGTTAGCGGCTGAGAAGAAGCCGGGATCCGCCGCCACACGCTCCGGGGCGCGTCCGAACTGTTTGACATGTTGCTCCAGACATCCTCCCAGCAATGTGGAGTCAGCCGCCCGCTGTTCGCATACCTGGTAATGCGTAACGATCTGGTTCTCCGCCTCCTGAATCAGGACCAGTTTGCCAAACTCATTGGGCTTATGCGCCTTACCCTTGCGGATCACCTCGGTGTGCGTCTCGAATATGCTGAGCAAGCTTTCCTTCGGCTTTGGTGTTGCCGCGCAGCACCCGCTCCCGTGTCTGGCGCAGCACCTGCCGGACCCGGGGAATCATTTCGTCCAGTTGCTTGCCGGCTTTGCGCAGGACTGACAGGTTGCCTCGCTTGACACCCCCGACGATCTCGCGCGAGAACTTCCAGGCTTGCCCCGTAGCCCGGCTGGCGATTTCCAACAATTTGACGTAGCGTTCTTCATCTTCTGCCGCCCTTGCTCCGTCTTGTTGCGGCTGGCGCGAGCGATCGCCAAAACCTTCAGCTTTGCGGATCGGCTGCGATCGCGCATCTGCGTGCCGGCCTTCCCCGCCACAGCGGTAACCCTCTTCATGATGCGCGTCAGGACACGCACGCCGTCACCCAGTAACGTGCTGTCGGTCCGATAGTGGATGTCAGTCTCCACCACGGTCGTATCGACCCGCATCTTACGACCCGTTGCGATCTTGTTTTCCTGCGCGATCTCCACCACCCGCCGGTGCAGTTTTTCGATAACCTCCGGCCCCAGCTGACGCGCCAGGTTTCCCATCGTCCGGTCATCCGGAACCTTTTCACCGCCGACCCGGGTGAACTCGCGATAGACCAGATTGGCGCGCACTTCCCGCGACAGTACTTCGTAACTCCAGTCGCGTACATGCTTCAGCAGCAGCATTCTGAGCACGACCTCAGCGGGCGTCGCCTTGCGCCCACGAGTCTTGCTCTTCCTGCAGCGTTTGGCCAGCTCTTCCTGAATGACGAGAAGCAGGGTGTCATCTTCCAGTGCTTTATCGGCGTGCCGCATCCAAGGTTCCCAGAGATCCTCCACCGTCTCTGCGATGAAGCCATCGGCGAAATTTCGCTGCAGGCGGCGAGCGGCGATCACGACTGGCGTTCCTGTTCTTTGGCTTCCTCGCGATCCAGCCGGAGCAGGAATTGATTCAGTTCGCTGATTGCCTCCAGTGCCTGCTTGACATCGCGATACTCTTCGATTGCCTTTCGAACCAGCGGAACCTGCTCGGGACGCACGCTCACCTGGCGAGTTTTTCCGCCGGGATAACCCACCGTGAGCACCCAGAGCGGATGGCCTTCGCCACGAGCACATTTCAGACATCCCGTGGAGTGATGAATCGTGCGCTGGAGCAGCGAGCCGCGAAGGACACCCGAGGGGGAGGAGAGTTTGGCTGCCAACTTTTCCCTCTTGCGGATGGCTTGCTCACGTGTCATCAGTAACGATGATACATTTATCACACGGCGGAGTCAATACATTTTCTGAACAGAATGTTCTGATATTCAACAGCCGCCAGACGTCACCGATGGCGTCCCGCCCGAGGCAACGTTCGATCCAACAAACAGCCACCCGCCGCACCTATGAAAGTACGGAACTTACATCCGGAATTTTAAGTGGGAAAGTAGCTAGCGAGTAGAATAGAGGCGCGAAATGGCATGGTCGCGAATCGACAAGCTCCGAACAAGTTGCCCGGAACGGAATGCAGACAGCACGGTTCGAGTCGGTATTCTCCTTCCGTGGTTTTACTTTGGGATTCTCGCTTTCGTCAATATCTACATCTGCCGTAGCGCCTTTGTTACCGACTTCAGCGGTCATTGGAACTCAATACATGGTCAGTGGATGTCCCTAGCCAGCGTCGCGCCTTTGGATTGGCTTAGGCCAACCTGGTGGCGCTATTGGGGCGGGGGAGCGCCCCTGGAATTCACTTATGCTCCTCTAGTCCCCGCCACCATGGGTGTCATGAGTCATGTCTTTCATCTCTCGACAGCCCGTGCCCTGAACGTGCTCACCGCATCTATCTACTGTCTTGGGCCGCTCGCATTCTATTTGCTGAGCTGGCGCGTGTCGCGCCGGCCGGGGTACAGCTTTTCTGCGGCGCTGGTCTGGTCGCTGGCCTCTCCTGTTGCGCTGCTCATTCCTGACGACCGGTTTCTCGCGTCATCCGTGTGGAGCGCGCGGCGCTTGTATCTGGTCTTCGATTGGGACGACCTTCCGCATCTATTGAGCCTCACGTTACTTCCGCTCGCCGTCTGGTCGCTCGCCCGCGCGCTTCAGTCACGGCGGCTGCGCTACGTAGCGATCGCAGGCGTTGCGATGTCGGCGATGATGCTGGCCAACATGTTCGGCGCCGTATTGACAGGATTGGTGGTGTTAACTTTACCGCTCGCGATGGATCGTACTTTTCGACCCTCCATCCTGTTACGCGCGGCACTAATAGCTGCTGCCGCCTACGTTTTGGTTAGCCCGTGGGTACCGCCGTCACTAATAATGACGATACGGTCTAATGCCGCTCGCGATGGCGAGGGTGCATCGTCCATGGAATCCGCAATCACCCTGGGCCTGCTGGCCGTTTCCGTTTGGATTGTCTGGCGCTTGCTGGCGCGATTCGATTTGCACTGGGCCACACGATGGATGTGCCTGTTTGGCTGCGTGGTTATCCTGATCCCCACGCTGGGCCAATACGCGCGACTTCACTTTCTCCCACAGCCGGGCCGCTACAAGATCGAGGCGGAATTGGCCATAGTGTGGATGATCGTATTCTTCTCACGCAAGGCGGTCGAGCGCGTTCCGGAGCGACTTCGAATTGCGCTCGCGTTTCCGCTCCTGTTGCTGGCGGGGAAACAGATGCTCTCCTTTGGGCATACTGCCGAAACCTTCAATAATCCTGTCGACATGAAACAAAGCATCGAATACAGGTCGGCGCAATGGGTGGCTAAGAACCTTCCCGGACAGCGTGTGATGATGGGCGGCTCGGTGGGAAACTTTCTGAACTCGTTCGCTCCCATCGACCAGTTGAGCGCGCAGCCTTACACAACCGCTCCGAACTGGATGGAGCAGATCGCGGTCTACACGATTTACAGCGGCCAGAATGCTGGAGACCGTGATGGCGATTTCTCTCTGCTCTGGCTGAAAGCTTTTGGCGTTCAAGCCATCGCGGTTCCAGGCCCAAAGAGTCCGGAATACTGGAAGCCGTTCACCAGGCCGCGAAAGTTTGACAAAATGCTCCCTGTCCTCTGGGCCGAAGACGATACGCCCCTCTACCGCGTGCCGCAGCGCTCCGCGTCGCTGGCGCATGTCATGCGTCAAGATCAACTGGTACAACGTGCTCCGGCCAACGGGCTAGACACGGATGAAGTACAACGCTTCGTGACGGCACTGGATTCGACCTCACGGCCAGCACCGCTCGAGTGGCAAGGGACCAACCGCGCGCGGATTCGGGCACTCGTCAAACCTGGTGAGATCGTTTCGGACCAAATCAGCTACCATCCTGGATGGCACGCCACCATCAACGGCAGCAACCGGGTAGTGCGGCCGGACGGAATTGGCCTGATCGTGGTTGATCCGCATTGTCTCGGCGATTGTGAAATCATTTTGGATTACGACGGTGGGTTGGAGTCCCGGCTTTGCCGAATTGCCAGCAGCGGGGTCCTCCTCGTACTTCTGGCCGCCTTCTCGTTTCGATACCTGTCCCGTCGAGCTGTCCAGGACGAGAGTTCACCAGCGATTTCGGCCCGTCCTCGTGTCACCCTTCCAATTTAGTAATGATCATTTCAAAGTTGGCCGATCCAGAATCTGTGTAGCAAGGGAAATCGGATTGCGGGGGCCTCCGGAAAATCGGTTCTCGAAAGGAAGAAAACCCAATATTCTTGAGTATTTTTCGCAGAAGATCCGGGTTGCTCACTATCTGCTGGCCGGACTCGATCTGCGCATGGTCTCCGCTCAAGTCATGCCGAAAGGCACAGGCCGGCGACCTGATCGCAAAGGTCGAAAACGGCGTGGACGAGTTCCGAAACTACCTCGATGAAGACGTTTCATGAGGGTTGTTTTACCCCTAGGTGGGTATTCACTTGACTCAGGTAGCCCCTACAGGTTGTGGTTCGACTTCAAAAGGGCTGGGGGCTGCGCGGCGGGTATGACGATGTTTTTGTAGGGTACCGGGTCGAGGGCGACAGCTTGCTGCACGAGCCGATAAAAGAGCTTTCCCCGGTTGGTGGACCGGCGGCGGTTGAACCGGAAGGTGAACTCGTCCAGGTAATAGTCGAGGTGCTCGTGACTCACGGCTCCCTGGTGGGTACCCAACAGCCAGCGCTTGAGTAACGACGCCACGCGATGGACTCGCGGCATCAACTCCGAGGCCATTTGCTTCTTCCCCTTCAGGTACGTGACCTCGTGATCATAGCCCGCAGCAGCCACAGGATCGTACCCAGGCCAGCCGTCGGTGTGGATGGTGCTTCCGGGTTCAACGGTATCCCTGATAAACGGCATCAGGCTTTGCGCCGAGGCGTCCAGGATGCGTCGCATTCGGATCCGGCCAATCCCCGGCCCGTCCTCCTGAGCCGCGATGATAATCAGTGCCTTACGTCCTGTGTGGCGTCCACGCGTTCCCTCGTCCACGCCGGCAGTGAAACTCTCGTCCACCTCGATCCGTCCTGTCAACCGATCCCGGTCTGGCCGAACCATGGCGCGGCGCAACTTGTGCAACCAGGTCCAGGCGGTCTTGTAGCTCTTCAGTTCGAGCACCCGCTGCAGACCCAGCGCACTGGCTCCGTTCTTCTGGGTGGTGACCCAGTACATCGCGCGGAACCAATCGGTCAACGGCTTGCGCGTGTCCTGGAAGATCGTCCCGGCTGTCACTGAAGTCTGGCGGCCACACTTGCCGCACTCCAGCAGTACAGACCTCACCGGCCACCAGCGATCACCCGAACAGCGCGGGCATCGGAAGCCTTCCGGCCAGCGAAGCCGGAACAGATAGTCACGGCACGCCTGCTCAGTCGCGAACTGTTCTTCGAACTCCCGGAGGTTACGAGGAAATTCCTCCATGGCCCGCCATACTACAGATTGTGGCCACCTGAGTCAAGTGAATACCCACCTACCCCAAAATTGTCTTACTGGAGACTTATTGGAGACCGGATTCAACCAGTCTCCTGTAAGTCGTTGATTGTTTGGAACCCCGAGCCGGGATTGAACCGGCGACATCCAGTTTACAAAGTTCGCTGGTGGATTGGTTCGAGAGCATGTTCGAAGCGATTCATGGGACACCGGTGGTGATGCTCGGCTCGGAGCGCGGGGTACTTGTGGCCGCCGCCAAGCGAGACGGAGAGACGCAATCGAGCGCATTCTCAGACAAGGCTGTCAAGATTCTTCCGATCCACCCAAGCGGATTCGTGACGGGTGGGGTCTCATGCGACTGCGGCACGATGAAACCGGCGAGGTAAGGGTTGATATGTTCCGGGTACTGCGCCGGATGTGTTGCACGGCCAGTTCCGGTTCCGTCTTGGAGGAGTTGCAGGCGGTGGGGCGCGAATGGATGCTTCTCATAACCCCGTGCTCGTCGGCGTCGAAAGCAGCACCAATTCTCAAGGATTCGCTTTACGCCGATCACCCGTCTTGAAGAGTCCGGCTTACACGCATCAGGAATATGTCAATAACTGCATCCCCAAAAAATACCCTGTAGAAGAAATGAATAAGCAGTTTCAGTTCAATTTGCGTGCCTAAGTAAAATATTTTCGGTTCCCGCTTATTTTTAAGCTACAAAGAGAGCCTTTTTGAGTTAAACTCTGTCAATCGCCGTGCAGAAGCCCATCAGAGCGATCTTCTTCGATATAGGCAACACCTTGGGGGCTGTAGACCTGGCAACCAAAACCCTCACGCCATTAGCACCTGTGGTCGGCCTCCTGAAGTCGTTTTGCCAGGTTCTGAACGTGCCGATCGGGGTGATCTCGAATACACCGGACGACTGGACTCCCGGCGACATCAGGGGCATGCTCGACCGCGCCGGGCTGCTCCCGTTTCTCGACGCAAGCGGCATCGTCACCAGCGTCTCCGCCAGAGCCTCAAAGCCTGTCCCGGAAATCTATCAGTTCGCCGCCCTTCGTTTCGGCCTCGCCACCGCTGAGTGCCTGTTCATCGACGACGAAATCGCCAATGTCACCGGCGCCTGTGCAGCAGGCATGAGCGCCATTCACAAACCAAGCCCTGAAGGAGAGCCATGACCCAAACGAAGAAGAAGAGAGCGACCGCGAAGCCACCCAAGCCTCCAGTCGGTGTAAAGACCGTAGCGGTGTGGGAGGACGATCCCGGCCCCAACAATCCGAGCACCCTCACACCGATCGACGTGCCCGCGCCGAATCAGGCCGCCACGCCGTATTCATACAAGATTTCCGGAACCACGCCTCCGCCGGCCGTCTATCCCCCCGGCACCGCCAATTTCCGCTTCTATGCCACAGCTGCCGCACTGCGCCGTACAGCGGATTTCTGGGCGAAGATCGTGCCCGCCGGAACCAAATGGCAGATCGGCAATACGCTGCCCGTCGCCCTCGATTCCGGTGTCGATCTGAACGCATTCTACACGCGCGGCGACGCTCAGGACACCCCCGGTCTGCACTTTTTCCATGACAAGGTCGCCGGCCAGACCTACTTCTCGTGTGAAAGCCCGGATGTCTGCTGCCATGAGATGGGGCACGCGGTCCTCGATTCGATCCGGCCTCAGTTGTTCGACGCCCAGACCATCGAAGCCGCGGCATTCCACGAAGGCTTTGCCGATATCAGTGGGATGCTTTCCGACCTCCAGGTTCCGTCGTTCGTCACCGAGGTTCTGTCCGAAACCGGAGGAACGCTGAATCGTACCTCTCGCCTGTCGCGCCTCGCCGAACAACTCGGCGCCGCCATTCGGATCCAGCATCCCGATGCGGTCGATCCGGACTCGCTGCGCAACGCCGCCAATTCGTTCTTCTACCGCGATCCGCAAACCTTGCCGCCCTCAGCTCCCGCAAGCACGCTTTCGTCCGAGCCGCATTCCTTCTCGCGTGTCTTCAGTGGCGCGTTCCTCGATATCCTCGCGGCGATGTTCAAACTCCAAACCGCGGATCCCGGCCTCGTGAAAACCACTCAGGATGCCGCAAAAATCCTGGTCAATGCCATCCTCGCGGCGCCTGTTGTGCCCGATTATTACAGTCAGGTTGCCGCGCACATGATTACCGCCTCGCAAACCGCCCCGTTCGATGGGAAGTACACGGCCGCTATCAAGTCCGCCTTTGTTCGCCGTGGCATCCTGTCTCTCCCGGCGGCCGCTACTCTAGCCAGCCTCGATGTACGCAAACTGCCGAAAGCAGCCATGGTCGCCACTGCGGCCAGCAAGGCGCCCAGCTCGCTTCCGAAGGCAAGCATTTCCGCCGCCGCTTACGGTCTCAGTCGTGCTTCGCTCGTTGTTCACACCGCTGAGGACGCCAAGCGCTTCGGCGTCACGTCCGCCGCGCTCGGAGCTCTCGGCTCGCTTGAGCCGCGCTCGCCCCAGAACGCCGCCGAGTCTTACACCGAGGACCTCTTTCAGCGCGGCCGCGTCTCCGTCGGCGAGCACGCCAGCGCCGGCACAGCCCCTCTCCACAGCATGGCCTTCACGACTCATGTGGTGGTTGAGGAAGATGGCGAGCTCGTGCTAAAACGTCGCGCGTTCGAATGCGGCCTCACGTTTGACTAAGCTAAGAGGAAGCCGTGGTACAGTTCAGGCAGGAGGGGCTATGAATAGAAAACCTGCTGGTTCCAAGGCCCGACTCACCGGCCAACCCGAGCTGGCAAAGGACAGTACCCCAGACCCTCACACGGAAGCATTCCGGCGAGGCGTCGAAACCCGCCAGGACGTCGCCGATCTGACGCCCGAAGGCAAACTGCCCCTGGGCGTCAATTTCGTTCGCACCAGGAAACCGGATGGAACGCCGGGTATCAAGCGCGTTCGCGTGAACCTTTTCTGAAAACGGAAAGACGAAATCGTCAATCCGTCGGAGCCCTGGCGCTCAAGTCCTCGCAAGGCTAAGGACTAACCTGGCTGCATGGTGGCCATCCTTCACCAACCGTTCTCCGGGCGGCGGTTCCCTATTGACCGGCCCACTGCGGAGCGGATTCATCGAGCGGAGTCCAGCGGAGTTGTTGTTCACTCCGCAAGGTGTAAGTCTCATTTTGAAGCTGGGGGCATTCCGGGCATGAGGCCGGGCGAAATCTTCGGCTTGAAGTGGGCAAACCGGGAGTCTCTATTTGCGGAGATCCGGCAGCGGGTGTATCGAGGGGATATCGACTCTCCAAAGTCCCCGAAGTCGATTCGAAGGGCGGCGCTCAGTGGAAGTCTCCAGTCTGATGTTCCGCAATGGCGCGCGTTACGCGTCAACACTGCGCCTCAAGCTTGGGTGTTCCCGTCCGAAAATGCGAATGCTCCGGTCCGTTGGGAAAACGTCTGGCGATCCATCGGGCCGAAGCTTCACGAGGCCGGGTTGGGTTGCGTCGCCCCCCGGATTCTGCGGCGTAGTTGTCCGTCTTTCATGAGCGATCAGGGCGTTGACGGAAAGGTCGTTGCGGACCAGCCAAGGCATGGGCTGGACGTAAACCAGAACATCATACGCAGGTGGCTTTCGACCGAAAGGCAGACACGGTCGATCGGCTCGATTTGCTGTTTCGGGTGAACTAATGGGGTATTTCGGAGGATTTTGTGGAGCCCCGAGCCGGGATTGAACCAGCGACATCCAGTTTACAAAACTGGCGCTCTACCAACTGAGCTATCGGGGCTTCCCTCTATTACACCAAAGCCCTGGCGGCTTTCACAACATCGCGTATCACTTCTATCGCTTCTTGGACTTCTTATGTGCCGCGGGGGGCGCCGGAGAAGTGGAGCCTGTCGATGGTTGGGCAACGGGCGCCGCTTGCGTTGTCTGCCCGGTTTCCCCGGTGGCGCCTGTCGCGGTTTGGGCAGCCGGGGGGGCGGGTGCGAGCCACACGGCAATTCCGCTCTCCTCACCGGCGGCCAGTTTCGCGGTTACGCGTTGCGACTTGGCCCCGTGCGTGTAGTGATACACGCCCTGATTCAACTGGAAGCGCTCGAGCGGCAGGGCGTGCAGTTCCCCGTCGTCGTTAACGAAGAGCGAGGCATGGTCGATGCCGCGGAACGCATTGGCATTCCAATGGATAACGAGACTGCCATCCTGTTCAGTGGAGGTGAGATTCAGCGGAGGCCGCGGAATCCAGGAGTCCTGCGTGAACCAGGCTGCCGCCGCTAACGCCAGTAGTATCGCCACGCCGCCAATCCAGAGGGTGAGTTTATTCCGGCGGGCGGAGGGCCTGTGAAGGCAAACATGTCAGGGTCCGGCCTCGGTCTGATCGGCAGGGGCGGCGGTGACGGAGTTCTGCGCGGCGCGGGCTCGGGGACTTCGACGGACGCGATCGCAAAAGCGACTGGCTCTGCTTTTTGGACACTCGGTGGAACTGGCAGCGGCTCTGGTTCGGGTGCGGTGGCCTCGGCTTCAAGCGCAGGCTCGATCGGGGCGTCGGGCTCTTCATGCACGACGGGCTCCTCATGCACGACCGGCTCCGCACGCCATTCATCCAACTCGCATTCGATGCCCTTGACCACCTCTCCCTTTTCGTTCCGGAAAAAGAAGACTGCGCGGGTGGGTTCCACCGTGCTCGGCCGGAGCACGAGCGCGATCTGCTCAGGGTTCGGAAACAGCTCCTTGAAGAAGGCCGTGTCCAGATCGCCCAGCACTGCGGCGCCGCGGGGCTTCGAACAATACCACCCGATCACGCCCGGTACACCTGCGCCGGCGATCAGCACACGGGCGCGATCTTTCTCGTCAGCGGTCAGAAGAAACGAAGGACCGCTGGCGTGAGAGCAGTGGATCTCGATCGAGTCGAGCAACTGCACGAGGCCGTCCTCGCGAACGCCCAGTAATAGTCCCCCCACCCCCATTCCGATGCGTGGAAGAGCCAGCAATCCGTCGCACGCCTGGCCGCGAATTCTTTCCATGACAGCGCGCGAATACTCGATACGAAACGGGCTTTGGGGGTCGGTTAGATGGGCGATTTCGGGCATCGGCGAAGAGCGTACGGAGTACTCATGGGACGCGATGGCCCCCAGACCCTACACTATAATGAAACCGTGCCGAAGGCAAAAGATCTCGAAGGCCGACTGCAGCGGATTGAGCAGCAACTCCGTCTGTTTCAGAAGGTAAGCAGGTTCATGGTGCGAGACATGACCTTGCAGGAGGTCCTCCAGGGAATTGTATCGCTGGTGGTGGAATACATGGAGTGCGATTCGTGCCTTGTGTATCTCTGCGATAATGACGATCTGGTGCTTTGCGCTTCGAACACCCACCACGAGGCGGAGATCGGCCGCGTGCGGTTGAAACTGAACGAAGGTCTGACGGGCTGGGTGGCTCGCGAACGGCGGCTGCTTGCGATCTCGCGCGAGGCCTATCGCGACCCGCGGTTCAAGTATTTCGGCGAGCTTCCGGAAGATTCGTTTGAGGCGTTTTTGTCGTCGCCCGTGATCGCGCGCAATAAGGTTGTGGGCGTGATCAACGTGCAGCACCGTCAGGCGCATCAGCATACGGGCGGTGAAATGGAAGTGCTTACGACGCTGGGCGAACAGGTAGGCTGCGCGCTTGCTCTTGCGCGTATGTCGCCTGCCACGATGGAATCGATCAATCATGCGGACCTGGTGCTAGCCGGCGGGCCCGCACGGCTTCGGTTATGATGCGCGCGATTCGCCTTTCCGGCATGCTGCTGGCTGGCATACTGGCCTGCGGTCTGCTCGCTTTCGGGGCTGATCCGCATTGGGATCTGCAGTACCACTACCAGCAGATCAATAGCGCCCTCACGATCAATGCTCTGGTGTTTCCGTCTGCGGACCGGGGAATCATGTGCGGGTTTATCACGGACCGCCGCGATACTGCGCGCCCCGTGGTGCTGCTGACGAATGATGGCGGCGCGCACTGGACCGAGACGAATGTCAAAGAGGCGGGCCTGTCGCTGTTCTTCCTCGACGATTCCGTCGGCTGGATGGTGACGGAAAAAGGCATCTGGCAGACGGTGGAGTCGGGCCGCAGCTGGACGAAGGTTCCGAAAGCGCCGGCGGGATTGCTGCGCATCTGGTTCCTCGACGCGAAGCATGGATTTGCCGCGGGTCTGGAAAAACGGGTCTACGAAACCATGGATGGCGGCATGACCTGGGCGCTGCTGCCGATCCTGAGCGAGGTGCAGGGCGATCCGACCTTTACCACGTTCGGCGAAATCGGGTTCTCGGGCCTGAACGGAATCATCACGGGATGGAACATCCCGCCGCGGCCGGGCGGTCCGGACTGGATGGAACCGGAGCGGGCGACGAAGCGCCGCCAGTTGCCGAGCTACGGGGTGATGCTGGAAACGATCAACGGCGGGCAAGACCTGGACGAAGAGCGAGGCAGCGGTGTTCGGGCAGGTGACGCGCATCAGCATGACTCCGCAGGGTACGGCGCTCGCTTTGACGGAATACAAGGACGCGTTCGAAGTTCCGAGCGAGGCTTACCTGATCAATATGCACACGGGTAAGAGCGCCAGTGCATTCAAAGCGAAAGACCGCGCCATTACGGACGTGCGCGCTTTCGCGGGATCGAATCGCGGAATCCTGGCGGGCTATGAGACTGCCGGGGACCATCTATCGCAGCCCGATTCCGGGGAAACTGAAGATCCTGACGAGCGACGACTTCGAGCAGTGGAGCGAGATGAAGGTGGATTACCGGGCGGTGGCGCACAGCGCGATGATCGCCGGGCCGGATGAAGATCACCTCTGGATTGCTACCGATACCGGGATGGTGTTGAAGCTGGTTACTGAGTAAGCGACTATTTCCGGAAAATGTAGAAACTCCAGAATGGTGAGGGGTTTTTATGAGACGGTCAGCTTAGAAACGCACGCTGCACGAACCAGTATGCGGCGAGACATGCGATTGCGATCGATACCGCGGGCTTGAGTCTCTTCCAGCCCGAAGACACCAGATCCTGCACCAGCGGGAAAATCAGCAGCACGAAGGTAATCTGGCCGATCTCGACTCCGGCGTTGAAGGAGAAGAGCGAGAGGGCGAGGCTCGAACTGGGCAGATCCATCTCGCGGAGCACGGTCGAGAAGCCGAACCCGTGGATCAGGCCGAAGAGGAACGTGATGTAGTAGCGCTTCATCAGCCGGAAATCGAAGAGGTTTTCGGCCGCCACGTAGCCGATGCTCAGCGCGATGAGGGATTCGGTGAGCCGGGATGGAAGGACTACGACGTTGAACGTTGCCAGCGCCAGCGTGATGCTGTGCGCGATGGTGAACGACGTGATGATTTTCACGAGCGAGCCCAGCGTTGCGGTCGCGACGAGAAGGCCGAGCAGGAATGCCAGGTGATCGTAGCCGGTGAAGATGTGTTCCACGCCCAGGCGTCCGAATCTCCAGAGCGTTTCGAGATTGGTGGCCTTGACTCCGCTGAAGGCGGCCTGTTGAGTGCGCGAATTCAGGATCGCTTCGTGCAGCGTTCCGTTGAGCCGGATGCTCATCAGGTGCTCGTGACCGGCGCGGCATGATTTCGTAGAGCGTGGAGCGGACTTCGAGCGTGGTCACATCCTGCGGGAAGATGTAGAGGATGTGCATCTGGGCGAGCGAGCCGGGGAGCAGGGTATAGCTCTCGACCGTTGTTTGCAGCGGGGGCGCGGGGCTGCGAACGAAGTAGTGTTGCAGGACGGCGTCGGGAATCGGGCCGGAGATGCCGTGCAGTTCGGTGACGTTGAGGGTCAGGGTGACGCGGACTTTTTTGCCGTCAACTTCGATCTTCGAATCGCTGCGTGAAACGTCGTGCGCGAGGGCGAATCCGCTTAGCGCGATTGCCAGCGCGCAGGATGCGGCGAAGCGCCGGAGCACTTAGCAAACACGTCCCGGCGATTTCGTTACCGCTCCATAACTGTCGCGGCTCGGTAAAACCACCCACTTAGTGCCCGTTTTCCGCCGTTTTCTTGATGATCTGCGAGGGGTCGGCGCCGACGCGTCCGGAGAGCGCGTCTTTCGCGGCCGCGAGGGTGAAGTTGAAGCGGATGCTGGGCACGCCCTTCATCGGCGAGGCCGCGTCGCCGTCCTTCACTTCGGCTACGAGCGAATCGGTTACGCCGAAGACGGTGTCGGAATCGATATGGTCGTCGCCGGCGATGTAGAGCGCGGTGACTACTTCGCGATAGCCGGGAGCGCCGATGAGAAAGTGAATGTGCGCGGGGCGGAAGCCGTGGCGTCCCTGGGCGCGAATCATGTCGCCGACGGGGCCATCCATCGGGATCATGTAGCCGAGCGGACGAATGGTGCGGAGGTAATAAACGCCATCGGCGTTGGTGAAGAAGCGGCCGCGCAGATCCATTTCGCTCGGATCGTGCTTCTGCAGATCGTAGTCGCCGTCTTCATCCGGCTGCCAGATTTCGATGGATGCGTTCGGCACGCCCTGGCCGGCCGTGTTGGTGATGCGGCCGTAGATGCCGATCTCGGGCCCTTTGGCTTTGACGGCGATCGACTGGCCGAGTTCGAACTTCGGCGAATCCTGCCGATAGAAAGGTCCGAGCAGGCTCGACTTGGTGCTCGATTCGGTGGCGCGCCGGTCATGCAGCGAGTTGATCAGGCTGCTGAGGCCGAGCGTGTCCGAGAGCAGAATGAATTCCTGCCGGTAGGCCGTGCACATCTGACCGGTCGCGGTGAGGAACTTGATGCCTTCGATCCACTCTTCCGGTGTGAGATCGACCTCGCGCGCGAAGGCGTGCAGGTGCCGTACGGCCGCCGCCATGATTTCCTTCAGACGCGGATTCTCCGTGGAATCCATCTGCTCGATGGCAGCTTCGGTTATTGTGTTCTCGTCGATTGCGCGCATGGCACTCCTCGGTTTCGGAAACTATGATACGCTACCCCGGAAGCGGAAATCGAGGAACCTAAATGGCAGAAACAAAACAACCGGCGGCAGGCATCATATCGAGCGTGATTATCATGGCCATCTCCCTGGCCTTTATTTCGTTGTTTGAACTTTCGACGTTCACGGGATGGGTGGCGTACTGCATTGAATGCCTGATTCCGATGCAGATCGTGATCGGGATCACGTGGGCAACGAAACATCCGCATTTCGCGGGTTCGCGGAGTCAGCCGACCAAGGGCATCCTGCTGGGACTGGTGACGCTGGTGGCGGGCGTGATTACAGGCGCGCTGTTTTTCTATACGGTGAACGGGGGGATCAATCCGCCGACGCCGTTTCTGATGATGTTCATCATCATCGTGGTGCTCACGACGTTCGCGGCGTCAATCATGTGGGGCGGCTGGCCTTTCATGCAGATGATCAAGAGTCCGGTGGCGGCGGGGATCACGATGCTCGCCACGTGCTATCTCGTTGCGTACATCATCTACCGCGTGTGCTTCAACTACGCCTTCATGCAGGGCGCGCCGGTGTATGTCGCGTCGCTCGACCCGCACGGATTGTTCAATGCGTGGAACGCGGTGGTTTACTACGTGACGGTGATCGGGGTCATGTTCGCGATGCTCAGCTTCGACCTGTGGCCTCTCACGAAGTTTCCCGCCATCATGAAGCAGCCGGTGCTCGGCATTGTGTGGACGGTCATCTGTCTGGTGCTGGGATACGTTGCGTTTTATATCGGGGTCAACGTGATGCAGATGGACGTGGTTTCGTTCATGGTGCACGTGCCGGTGGCCTTTATCTTCGGGACCATCATCGTGCTGAATATGCTGCAGGGCTCGTTGTTCGGGAAGTTGTCGCAACCGCTGAAGGGATTGCTCAATATGGCGACCGTGGTGCTGACCGGAGTGCTGCTTTTTGGCGTCTACAGCGCTCTTTCGGGCCGCGTCACGGGAATTCTCAAGGCCGGGCCCGCCGACCTACGATTTCGAGCTCTGGATCGCTTCGGCCCTGCTGGGAGTGACGTTCCCGATGCTGATTTTTCATGCGGAATTCTTCAAGTTGTGGCCGCTCAAGCGAGCGGCTTGACGGTGAGCGCCAGAATTCCTCGCGTCTGCGGGTGATCATTTCGGCGCTGCTGGTGACAGGACAGATTGCCTGTGTCGTCGCCTGTGCCAACGATCCGTTCGACCCCTGGCTAGGACCGCGACTCCCTTATCAGGGGGCATCGAGGTATCTTTCCGGGAGATACGATATCTTCGAAGCTGAAAAAAGGGCGCTCCTCGGCTATCAGTCGTGTTCCCCAGAAACCTTGAAAAAGTTGGTCGACGCGCCTGCGCGGGAGGTTCGTTTTCTGGTCGCAATCAACCCCGCCGCCGATGCCTAATATTTTGAAAACGCTCAGCGTCGATCGCGAATCTGCGGTGCGTCAAGGCGTTGCCCTGAATCGAAACACCCCTCAGGTGCTTCTGTTGCAATTAAGCAAGGACGAGAATGAGAACGTCAGATGGGCCGTGACGCATAGGCCGGACTGGTCCCATTGATTTCGCGGGCTTTGGCCCCGAATCTGCTAAGAACTTTCGAAAGGAGAAACGCACATGCTGCTCGACAATCTTTCAGACCTTTTCCAACGCGGACTGGAATACGCGTGGGACTGTGAGCATGTGGTGGTCAAGCACATTCCCGCGGTGGTGGAGGCCGTGTCTTCACAGGAACTGAAGCACACGCTCGATCTGCACCTGGTGGAATCGAAGGCCCACATTTATCGGCTCGAACAGATTTTCACGCGGCTCGACCGCGCCCCCGCGGCGGAGAAGAGCGAGCCGGCGCGGATCATCGTGGAGGAGTGCGAGCGCATGATGTCGCATATCGAGCCCTCGGCTCTGCTGGATGCGGCGGTGATCTTCTCGTTCGGCCAGATCGAGCACTATGAGATGAGTTTGTATGGGTCGTTATCGGGGCTGGCGCGGACGCTCGGGCTGGGGGAAGCGGCCGACTATGCTGGACGCGATTCTGGCTGAAGAGAAAACGGCAGCCGAGGCGCTGGTACGGATCGCGGACAGTTCAGTCAACGCGGCGGCCAAGGGCGTGCATAATCCGCCTCCGTTTGCTTTGATCTGACGGGCTGGTGAAAAGGCTTCTTACCGCTTCTTTACAGTCGGGGCTCAGCAAAGTTAACGCTGACTTCTATTAGAAATAACCGGGCGGCAGCCGAACTAACGGGCGTCGAGCCGGTAAAGATAAATCATGTGGGCGTGGCCTTCGACCACCATTTTGCTTACGGTCACCGGCTTCCACCCGCGAATCTCGAAATCGTGGGACACCACGCGCGCCGAGGGCTTCAGATCCTTCTCCAGAATCGGTTTTAACCGTTCATTGGAACTGGTGAGAAGATATAGCGTCACCACATCGGCCGGGCTCAAATCGTATCTCAGCGCGTTGCCGTGTACGATGCGCACCTGGTCGCTCAATCCGAGCGATGCGACCCTCGCCAGCGTTCCTTCGTAGATCTCCCGCCGGATCTCGATCCCGACCGCGCGCGCCCGGAATTTCTGCGCTGCCGCGATCACGATGCGGCCATCGCCGCAGCCCAGATCGTAAACCATCTCGCCTGGCCGCACTCCCGCCACGGTGAGCATCTTATCGACGACGGTTTCAGGAGTAGGGTAAACGGGCGCGAGCGTATCGCGATCGGAAAAACGTTGCGCCTGGGCGCCGGTGGGTCCGGCAACCAGCAAAAGCGCAGCCAATGCCGGGATGGCTGGAATGACCCAGGCGACCCGCGAACTTCCCCCAAAGCTGTTTAACATGCCTAGTGTGAAGACGTTGCTTCTACCGTAACCAGTTTCAACTTTACGATACGGGACATGATATCAGACCAGGAAGTCCATAAATCGCGAGGCCGCGCAATCGTAAATTCCGCGCCACGCAGGCGTTTTACCACGTTCCCGATCGGGTCTCTCCACGGATTCTGCACCGGGAACAGGTTGTAATTCATGTAAAAAACCGGTGCGGGAACGTTTCGCGAGGTCCTTGAGATTGTCGGGCGGAACGTTGTCCGTCAGCATCACTTTGGGGCCGACGAAGATCACTGCGTCGGCGTTGCTGTTCGGGAGTTCATCCGTCACCAGTTTGGCCAGAAAATCGCTCCCGCTGTGCGGATCGGCCAGCTTCTTGTAATCGATCATGCCGAATTTCAACGTCGCCAGAGCCTTGCCCAGCCTGGGGAAATCGATCTGATCGGCGTTGTCAATCCGGTAGACCACCCGCTGCTCGTTCATATTGAACGCGACCAGCGAGAACTTGCGGATGCGCGGTTCGCGCGCGATATTGCGCAGGATGGAAACCAGTGCGCTGATATCGATCGGCTGCATGCTCGACGCGTTACCCTGTTGAGGCGCGAAATTAATCAGCACCTTTACCTTGATGGGGGCATTGATCGCGGCGTTGGCGGGAGTGTTGCGCGCGGCATCCGATCCGCTATCCGGCGTACTCTCTGTATTGACGCGGGTGACCGCAGGTTCCTCCTTGAAGAATTCCACGTCAGACGCCTGGATGTGGTCGCGTTCAATCGGCAACTTCACGGTCTGATCTTTGCCGGTGAGGGCTGCGGTGATGTCCCAGCTGGAGGAACAGACGCGCTCGATGCGGTCGCGCATCAGCCAGTCGACGTGGTAGTCGCCTTCGCCAATATCGAAGCTGCCGCCGAGCCAGGCGCTCCCCGAGGCGTCGGCTTCGATTTCCGGAACGTTGTATTTCTGCGAGAAGTAAACGGGTGAATCTTTCGCCGTCGCCGACGCCACACGGAAAACGATGGTGAGAGTGTCGCCGTTGCCGGACAGTTCCTTCAGAGGAATCGTGATGTCGTAGCCGGAGTGAAAGCGGAGGTCGAAGCCGAGAATCGGTTTTACCGGCGTGACCGTGCAGGGGAGGTCTTTTTTCGCTTCATCGGAGTCGAGTATGGCGGTGTCGTTGCCGACGAGGTTGACGGGCGCTCCGGGCGGTCCCGCTTCGTGCAGCAAGGCCTGGGCGAAAATCGGGCCCGAACCCGCCGCCAGACTTCCCAGCATCACCCACGAAAATATCGCCGCTTTTGACAAGCTCAGTGCCCGCCGATGCCATCCATCCTACACTGGAACAGGGGTTTGGAAGTAGCTCGTTTTCAACTGTCTGGTAATGGTACAGACAAGATACGCGTCCGCGATGGATTCCATGACAAAGAAATGGCCGGTTCCCGAAGCGGGAGGCGGGCGCTGGATTCTCCCGCCGTGCGCTGCTCGCGGGGGTGGTGGCAACCGCGTGCGGCCGTAAGCGTGCGTCGCGGTATCACGGATGGCTGTTTGTTTCGAGCGGCGAGGGAAAGTCCGTCGCCGTCGCCGATCTGGCATTTTTCCGCCGCGTCACCGAGATTCCGCTCGGTGTTGCGCCCGACCAGTTGTTGCACTCCGGAGGCCGCGTGTTTGCCGTATGCCGCGACGGCCTGAGCCTGGTGGAGATCGACCCGGTGAAGCTGGCTGTAGCGGGGAAGATCGGCCTGCCGGGAAAACCGGTCTCGGCGCGCCTCGCGCCCGATGGCACGTCGGCGACTCATTCTGACGGAAGAGCCCAACCTGCTGCTCGCGGTGGATCTCGCGAAGCGGCGTGTGACGGCGCGTCTGCCGTTACCCGGGGCGGCGCACAGACCTCGACCTGAGCTGCAGGATGGCAGGCTGCGATCAGCATTCCTTCGCGCAATTCCATTGCCCGCGTCAGTTTGCCGTCATTCAGAATGGCAGGGATTACCGATGTGGCCGTCCCCTGCGCCGCGCTCCGGTTTCGCCGCGATGGCAAGACGATTCTGGCCGGGGCGACCGCGGCGCGCGAGATCGTGACCATCGACAGCGCGTCCGGCAAACTTCTGGCCAGGCTTCCGCTGCCGCTCGCGCCCTCCCGGTTCTGTTTCAACGACGACGGCGGCCAGATGTTCGTGACGGGCGCCGGCGAGGACGCGGTCGCGATTGTGAAGCCGTTCCAGAATGAGGTCGATCAGACGATTCTCGCCGGCCACACTCCCTATGCGATGGCTGTGTCGGACAGCCGGAACCTTCTTTTCGTGACGAATCTGGAAAGCGGCGATCTGACGATTCTGGATATCGAGACCCGGACACTGGCGGCTTCCGTTCACGTGGGTGAGAATCCGGGCGATGTGTTGCTCACGCCGGACGGCGAGTACGCGCTGGTGATCGACCGGCGGACCGGGAACGTTTCGGTGGTGCGGATTCCGAGCGTGCTCGGGCACGACCCCGGCGCGTTGGGAAAGGCGCGGACGAAGCCACTGTTTACCGTATTCCCGACGGTTGCCGACGCGCGATCGGCGATTATTGTGCCGTTCGATTCCTAGCTCAACGCCAGATTGGGTTGAGCGGCGGCGGACATTGAAGCGAATTCGCCCCGGCGGAATTTTGGAAATGCGGCGGCAGCGATCATGACCGCATTGTCGGTCGAGAGCGTGACGGACGGAAAAAATACAGGCAAACCAAGCACGGCCTTCTGTGCCGCGGCGCGTAGACCTGAATTGCACGCGACGCCACCGGAAATGATCAGTGAACGAACATCCTCTCTCTGTTCGGCCGCGTTCGCGGCATGCCGCAGCAGTTCCTCGATCACGGTGTATTGAAAGCTGGCGAGCAGATCGCGCGTGGCCTGGGGAGTGACTTGAAGCAAGTCATCCAGCGATGAGTATCGCATTCGCCCGCAGCAGGGCTTTGCGCTGCTCAATTTCGTCCGCAATGTCATGACTTTCCACCCAGCGGACGACAGCGGTCTTGAGTCCGCTGAAGCTGAAATCGAGCGCGTTCCCTTTCATGCGGGCGAGTGTGAAGCGCACGGCGAGGGGGTCTCCGTACGGCGCGAGGCGATCGATCACCGGCCCGCCCGGATAGCCGAAACCGAGCAGTTTGGCCACCTTGTCGAAGGCTTCGCCCGCGGCATCGTCGCGCGTCCGCCCGAGGAGGCGGCTGGCGCCGTCTTCCTGAATTTCGAACAGATGCGTATGGCCGCCGCTGACGATCAGCGCGAGGGCAGGGAACTCGACCGGGTTGCCCTGTTGCCGCGCTTCGAGAATCACGGCGTGAATGTGGCCTTCGATGTGGTTCACCACGATCAGCGGCAGACCCGTGGCGAAAGCAATCGCTTTCGCGTAAGTCAGGCCGACCAGCAGAGAGCCTGCCAGACCTGGGCCGGCTGTGGCGGCGACGGCGTCGAGATCCTGCCAGGTAAGGCCGGCCCTGTCGAGTGCTTCGCGCACTACCGGGACGATCGCACGCAGGTGTTCCCGCGACGCGAGTTCGGGGACCACGCCGCCGTATTTTCCGTGTACCGGGAACTGGCTCGCGACCACTGAGGAGAGTACGCGCGTCTCATCCTCGATAACGGCTGCGGCGGTTTCGTCGCAAGAGCTTTCGATCGCGAGGATTCGGGCCAAATACCACTCTAATAGCCTGTCGTTGCGATTGCGGTACCGCTCATTCACATTCGCGGCTCAGCAAAACCCGGGGTTAGGCCCCATCGTGTGCTAAATCTCCCAGGTGAACGCGGACATCTCCTGCTGCTTTTCGCGTGCCGCATCCATCTTGCCGCAGACCATGGCCAACGTGGTGGAATCCAGAATCTGCGAGATGGCGTCGCGCACTTCGCGCATCACCATTCTGGTTCCGCACGTTTCGATGTCGATGCATTCGTCACACTTGCGGAACCTGGTTTCACTGGCGCAGGGCAGGGGAGCGAGCGGCCCTTCGACCATCCGGATCACCGCGCCGATGGTGATCTGCTCCGGCGGTTGCACGAGCGTGTATCCGCCGCCCTTGCCTTTCTTGCTTTCGACCAGGCCGGTCGATTTCAGCGAAAGCAGAATTTGTTCCAGAAACTTCCGCGGGATGGCTTCTTCCTCGGCGAGTTGCGCGATCAGAGTGGGCCCTTTGCCATAATCACGGGCAAGTGCGTACAAGGCTCGCAGGCAGTATTGTGTTCGCTTCGAAAGCTGTCGCATCGCTTATCGCGAACTCTTGAGCTCAGCCTGCAACTGGCGGAAGGCGGAGTCTTCGAAAGTCGTCTTGAGCCGCTCGCGTCCTTCGCTGCGCGGATCGCCGGCGCGCGGGCCTTCCCCCTTCAGACAATAGCCGAGCATCGTGGTCGCTTCCTGATCGGAGGGTGAGCGATCCAGAACGGAGCGGAAATTGGCGGCGGCGAGTTCGAACTTGCCCTGCTTCCAGAGCGAGTAACCCACATTGAACCAGTAATCCGGATCGGCCTGATCGCCTTCGAGCGCCTTATTGAAATGCTCCGTCGCCGCGGGATCGTTCTTGCGCGACAAAGCCGCGCCGAGATTGTTGAACACTTCGTTCAGAGGGATTTCGTTGGCCACCATACGGAACTGGTCGGCGGCGCCGTCGAAGTCGTTGTCGTGATACTTGCAGATGCCCCGCAGGAATGCCGCTTCGAGAAAATGCGAATCACCTTTCGTGACTTTCGCGAGCCATTGCCCGGCTGTCTTGTAATCCTTCTTCGCGAAGGCCAGCCTGCCCAGCTGAAAGTTCGGCTGCGAGAAGTGTTCATCGAGCTTCGCCGCCTGAGTGAACAATTTGATCTTCTGCTCGGTGTTCGACGCCATCAGGCCGCGCACGTAATTTTCCATCGCTTCCACGCGTACGGGTGCACGATCGTGCAGAAACGCTTCCTGCGAGGGAGCGCTGTCGGGTGCGAGCCGGTGCAGAACCAGCCAGGCCAGCTGCGTTTCCATCTGGCTGAGATTTTCGAGCGGACCGTCGTCGGTAAAACCGGGGCCTTCCTGAAGCTTCTTCAGGTCGATCACGTGCACCGCAAGGTGCAGGTTGGCTTTCAGGTTGGTGGTGGGCTGGCCGGCGGCGGCAGCGTCCGCTCCGTCAACGTGCAGTTCGCCAAAGATGATCTTGCCCGCATCCAGCGCTTCGCCAATCTTGAGAACCGAAGCTTTTGTCAGCACCACACCAGTGCGCAGCGAGAGACGGTGGTAAACCTCCTCGCGGTCCTCGCGCGAGAGGACCAGGAGTCCGCTGCTGCCGAGCGCCTCGCGGATTGTTTCGGCGACGCTTTCGCCGATCCAGTCCAGATTCGATGATTTGCTTTCGTCGAGGTTGAACAGCGGAAGGACAGCGACGGTATCGGCTGCGCGGCAGAGCGACGAGGCTACCAAAAGCAGAGCAAGCAGGATTCGCACTACGCTTTCAGAGTATCAGCCGTCAGGAAAGCGTGAATGCGTTCCTCAACCCGCGCCACGACCGCCGGATCGTCGCCGAAGCCGGAGACCGCTTCGAGGCCTGGCTCCTGGCGAAACCACGTCATCTGTCGTTTAGCGTAGCGGCGGGTTTCGCGCGTGGCGTAAAACAACGCGTCTTTGGGCGAGAGTTCCCCGTTGATCGACTGCAGCGCCTGCTTATAGCCGATCGATTCGAACGGCTTGGAGGCTGGATTGTAGCCGCGCGCCAAAATGGATGCCGTCTCCTCGATCAAGCCTCCCGCGAACATCACTTCCATGCGCGATGCGAGCCGTTCGTACAGTTTCTCACGGTCAGGAAAGATGCCGATTTTGAGCACGCGGAACCCCCCGAGCGCGTCGCGTCCTTCGGCGAATACCTCTGTTGCCGAGCGGCGTGCCGAGATGCAGATCTCCAGCGCGCGGACGACCTTGGGCAGATCGTTCGGGTGGATACGGAGGGCTGTGAGTGGGTCGAGGCGTCGCAGTAACCGGTGGGCGCAGCCGGGCCGACGGCCTTCACGGGCCTGCAGTGCGGCACGCAGAGCCTCGTCGCGCGCGGGGCCGGGCGCGAGGCCTTCAATCAGCGCCCGCAGGTAGAATCCTGTGCCGCCGGTAACAAGAGGGAGGCGCCCGCGCCCGGCGATCTCGCGAAGAATCGGTCTCGCCGTGCGCGCGAAATCCCCCGCGGTGAAGACTTCATCGGGATCCGCCACGCCGATCATATGGTGCGGAATGCCACGGCGTTCTTGCTCCGGAACCTTTGCCGCGCCAATATCGAAGTACCGATAAATCTGGATCGAATCGCAGTTCACGACTTCGCCCTGAAAGCGCGACGCGAGATCGAGCGCAAGCGCACTTTTGCCGGACCCTGTGGGGCCGACGATCGTGACGAGACTGGGATTTTTCGGCAACGCCACGGACTTTCTCAGCGTCTTCCACTCAGCGGTATACAATGATGACGGATGGGTTGTGCCGTCGCGCGAAATGCTTCAGGTTTCGCATCAGGCATGAGGAAAGATAGAACATGATGGGTCAATCGAGAGCGGCGTTTTTGTCCTTCGGTCTGGCGTGCGTTGCGTTTGTCACGCCGGCATTTTCCCAGACTACGGCGAACCCGCCCGACGAACATGCGGCTGCCTATTACGACTTTGCCATGGCGCACCTCTACGGCGAGCTGGCGTCGGCATACGGCAACCGCGGGGAGTATGTTAACAAGGCGATCGATTCGTACCGTGCCGCGATCAAGGCCGACCCCTCCTCGACTTACATCATCGAACAGCTGACCGAATTCTACGTCCAGACCGGGCAACTGGAGAAGGCCACGCAGGAGGCGGAAAACCTGCTGAAGGTCAACCCCGCAAACAACAACGCCCGGAAGATTCTGGCGCGTATTTACAGCCGGCAGATCGGCGACCCCGAGCAGGGGCGTGTCGATCAGGCCATGTTAAAGAACGCGATCGATCAGTATCTGAAGATCACCCAGCAGGATCCGAAAGATGCGGAAAGTTTCTCGATGCTGGCGCGGTTGTATCACGTCTCGCACGACGAAGCCAAAGCCGAAGAAGCCTATCGTCAGGTGCTGAAGATCGATGCCAACGACGAAGATGCGCTGAGCGGCCTCGCGACGGTGCTTGCGGATCGCGGCGATCTGCCGGGCGCGATCGATCTGCTCAAGCAACTGGCGGAGAAGACTCCCGATCCGCGCATCGTTCTGATGCTGGCGCAGTTGTATGAGCAATCCAACGATTTCTCGAACGCGGCGAATGCGCTGAAGGCGGCACTTGAACAGAACGACGATGTCCGCATCCGGAAGCAGTGGGCGATTGACCTTTACAAGGCAGGGCGAGCCGACGAAGCATTGACCGCCTTCGATCAGTTAGCCAACGAAGATCCAAAGAACGTGCCGCTGCAGCTTCAGGTGATGGAACTCCAGGAGCGCAAGCACGATTTTGCCGCTGCCGAGAAGACGCTCGCGAAGGTGCGGGCGATGGAGAACAGTACCGAAGTGAAGTATGCGGGCGTGGTCCTGCTGCGTCTCGAGGGGAAGAGCGCGGAGGCTATCGCCGGCGCGCAGGCTCTCTTGAACGAAACGAAAAAAGACACTTATTCGAAAGACGAGACGGATCAGCGCAAGACGATTCTGCTGGGGCTGGCGGGTATGCAGGAGGAAGCCGGCAAAACGCAGGAAACCGTCAGTGCTTTGCGGCAGATTTCCGATCTCGATCCTTCTCTGACATCCAAGGTGGAGGCGCAGATTATCGCGGCGTTGCGCAACGGTAAAGATTATAAAGCCGCTCGCCAGGAAGCCGACTCTGCATTGAAGAAATTTCCGACGGAGCGGGTACTTTCGTTGCGGCATGCCGAAGTGATCGCCGATCTGGGCCAGACCGATGCCGCGATCAACGAGTTGAAAGCGCTTCCGAATGCCGCGAAGGACCTTGAGGTCATTACTACAATTTCGCAGATCCAGGACAAGGCAAAGCGTTTTGATGACGAGCGCAAAACGCTCGAAGCGGCCGATAGTGTTGCGACAGGGCCAGCCGAGAAACAGCAGATCCAGTTCATGCGGGGCGCGATGTATGAACGCGAGAAGAACTTCGAAGCTGCCGAGAAGGAGTTTCGCGCTGTTCTGAAGGCAGATCCGGAGAATGCCGGTGCGATGAACTATCTGGGCTACATGTTCGCCGATCGGGGCACAAACCTCGATGAAGCTCTGCAGTTGATTCTGAAAGCACTCGATCTGGAGCCCGGCAACGGTGCGTATGAGGATAGCCTCGGATGGGTTTACTACCGGCAGAATCGGCTCGATCAGGCGGCGGATGAGCTTCGACTCGCCGTGAACAAGGTCGGCAGCGATCCCACCGTGCACGATCACCTGGGCGATGTTTACTTCAAGCAGGGCAAGATTCGCGAGGCGATTCAGCAGTGGGAGGTTTCGGTTTCGGGATGGAAGACGGCGGCCGCCGGTGATCAGGACCCCGTTGAACTTGCGAAGGTTACGAAGAAACTCGAAGGCGCCAAAGTCAGGGTCAGCGAAAAGACTCGCTGATTCCTGCCATGCCTTGGCATCCGCCTGAATTCACCGATACCGATTCGCGTGCTATGGAGGTGTGGCTCCGCGTCCTGCGTGAGAAAACGCCTGGCGAGCGTGTTGCAGTTGCGTTCGACCTCACCGACTTTGCGCTACGAATGGCGGAATCCGGCGTTCGCGCCAATCACCCTCAGGCTTCCGAGCGTGAGATTTTTCTGCGCTGTGCCGCCTTGCGCATCCCGCGCGACCTGATGATTCGCGCCTACGGCTGGGATCCGGAGGCAACGCATGAGGAGTTTCCGGCAGGCAACGCCGCGTACACCCGCTGAAGCGCTGACGCGGCTGATCGAAGCGCTTGACCGTCTGGAAATTCCCTACGCCGTGGCGGGCTCTGTGGCGAGTTCCGCGCACGGAATCCCGCGGACCACGCTCGACGTTGATCTCGTGGTCGATTTCGCCACCGATAAAATCGAAGAGTTTGCGGCTGCGCTGCAGGGCGATTTTTATGTGGATGCGGATCTCATTCGCGAATCATTCGCGAGAGGCCGCGCCGCCAGTCTGTTCATCTGGTAACCGCTTGGAAGTTCGATCTGTTCCCTCTCCGGAAAGATGAATACAGCAGGACTGAGTTCGGGCGGCGATTATTCCGGGAGATTCAGGCGACTGGCGCAGAGACGGTTGAGTGCGCCATGGCCTCCGCGGAGGATACGGTCTTGCGGAAGCTGGAACGGTATCGCGCAGGGCGAGAAAGCTCAGAGCGGCAGTGGAATGACTTGCTCGGCGTGTGCAGGACATTGGGCCGGTGGCTGGATGTTCCTTACCTTCGGCGTTGGGCCAGTCACCTGAAAGTCGAGGATCTTCTCGAAAGACTGCTGGTTGAGTCGGGACTCTCAGCTGGATCGGGTTGAGTGCGCAGGCTCCGAGCGGTAACCTGCCGGTATATGACCAGCAGCTGACTCTCAGGAGAGTTGGCTCTCCTGGAATTCGTGATAATTTTCTCGAAGGCATGACCGACGACGAATTCCTGCAGGCGAGGCGAATCGCCCCCTCTTCAATGGCGGCGTCCGTGGATCCGCTCACCGAAGCGCTGCGAATTGACGATCTGCGCTCCGCCTATTGCGAGCAACTCGAGGGGCGCATCGCCGAGCAGGCCGCTGTTATCAGGTTGTTGCAGTCTCTTCTCTCTCTCGCGGAGGTCCCACAGGGACCCGGCGGGTCAAACTGCGGTCAATGACGCGGAAGCTGACCGGTTGTTACCGCGAATTTCGACCACCTCTGCGTACCCCGTGATAGAGTGCGAATTCGCCGGTCGAAAAACAACCCCCATGTTGATTGAGAAACCAATCAATTCGTCGCCGTCGGCGTTTCCTGCGAGGCTGGAGGTACAGGATGCCTCTCGGCGTTATTAGCCCGCACTCTTCTTCCGCGCAAGTCATTGCCAGTTTGTTTTCCGGGCTGCTGATTCTTCTGGTCGCAATTTTTGCTCTCGTCGCCGGCCTCGTTGGCTACGCGGTCATTCGCTACCGCGGACGAGCGGGTCAGGGCGAGCCTGCGCAGACGTTTGGTTCACGCCAGCTCGAAATCCTCTGGACCATTGTCCCGCTCGCCATCGTGATCGTGCTTTTTGCCCTGACCGTGAGCGCCATGGCCCGAATCGAGGCGCCGAGCGACCCGGACCGGGCGGCCGATCTGGTGGTCACCGGGCATCAGTGGTGGTGGGATGCGCGGTATCCGAACGGCGCGATCGCGGTGACTGAGATCCATATTCCGGTAGGAAAGCGTCTTCTCGTTCGGATCGAATCGACGGATGTGATTCACGATTTCTGGGTCCCGCAACTCGCACGTAAGATGGACGCCGTGCCGGGGCATCCGAGTTATATCTGGCTGGAAGCGGATGCGCCGGCGACCTATGCGGGCCAGTGCTCGGAGTTCTGCGGGGCGCAGCATGCGTGGATGCATTTTTACGTCGTAGCGGAATCGGCGGCGGATTATGCGGCGTGGTTGCGGCGTCAGGCAGAGCCTGCGATCGGGTTCCCGCCTCCGATCTACACACAGAAATGTGCGGAGTGCCATTTGACTTCAACGAAGGGTCCCGATCTGACGCATGTGGCGAGCCGTCGATTTCTCGGCGGTGGTGTGTCGCAAAATACGCCGGAGAATCTCGCGCTCTGGTCGTCCCGGCCGCAGTCTTTGAAGCCGGGTAATCGCATGCCGGACCAGCAATTGTCCCAGGCGGAAGTGCAGGCGCTGGCCGCTTATCTCGGGAGACTGGAGTGATCGGGCGGACGGATCACAAGAGCGTCGGCAAGCTCTATATGATGTCCGCGCTCCTGTTTTCCATCGCCGGGGGCGCGGAGGCGATGGTGATGCGGGCGCAGTTGTCCCTGCCAAACCTCAAGCTGGTAACGCCGCAGCTCTACAACCAGATCTTCACCATGCACGGCACGACGATGATTTTTCTCTTCGTCATGCCGGTTCTGATGGGGTTTGGCGTTTATCTCGTGCCGCTGATGATCGGGGCGAAGGACATGGCATTCCCGCGCCTCAATGCCACGGCTTTCTGGCTGCAGGTTGGTGGAGGGCTGCTGCTTTATCTGAGCTTCGCGACCGGCCAGGCGCCGAGCGCGGGATGGTTCAGCTATGCGCCGCTCACCGAGAAACCCTATTCGCCCGGGCCCGGCATGGATTTCTGGGCGATTGCGATTCTGCTGATTGCCGCGAGCATCGTGGCCTCGGCGATCAACTTTGTTGTCACCATTACCACGGAGCGCACGGATGGCATGACGATCCGGCGGCTGCCGCTGTTCGTCTGGATGAATCTGGTGAACTCGGTGATGATCCTGTTCGCGTTTCCGCCTCTGGCCGCGGCGCTCGTGATGCTGCTGTCGGATCGCCTGCTGCATGCGCGGTTCTTCGATGCGGCGCAAGGGGGCTCGCCGCTACTCTGGCAGCATTACTTCTGGATCTTCGGACATCCGGAGGTCTACATCATGGTGCTGCCGGCGTTCGGGATGATCTCGGAGGTTATTCCGGTGTTCTCGCGCAAGCCGATTTTCGGTTATCCCTTCATGGCAGCGTCGACGGTGGGGATCGCGTTCCTGAGCTACGGCGTCTGGGCGCATCACATGTTCGCGGCGCCGTTGGGAGGTACTTTCCTCTCTGTATTCGCCGCGGCCAGCATGTTGATCTCTGTGCCCACCGGGGTCAAGATCTTCAACTGGACGGCGACGATGCTGGGCGGGTCGATCCGCTTCACCACGGCGATGATGTTTGCCGTGGCATTTCTGCTCGAGTTCACGATCGGCGGGCTGAGCGGCATGGCGTTCGCAACGGTGCCTGTCGACTGGCAACTGACCGACACCTATTTCGTGGTGGCGCATATTCATTACGTGCTCATTGGCGGAACCGTGTTTGCGTTGTTTGCAGGGACTTATTACTGGTACCCGAAGCTGACCGGAAAGCTGATGGACGAAACGATGGGGAAGTTTCATTTCTGGTTCGTGATCGTCGGTTTCAATATGACTTTTTTCGTGCAGCATTTCCTGGGTTTGCTGGGGATGCCGCGGCGCGTGTACACCTATGCGGACGTGCCCTGGTGGGGTCCGCTGAATCTGGTTTCGACGATCGGGGCGGGAATTCTGGTTTTCGGTGTGCTGATCTTCTGCGCGAATCTGCTGGTGAGTTGGCAATTCGGCAAGGCCGCGGGCGAAGATCCGTGGAACGCTTGGACGCTGGAGTGGGCTTCGAACGAAACGGTTCCGGCGGTGGTGAAAAGCCGGCGGCCGCTTTGGGATCTGAAGCATCCTGAAGCGCCGGATTGGGTGCACGAATAATGTGGTCGAAGTCGAAGCTCGCCATGGCGATGCTCATCCTGGCGGAGAGCGTTTTCTTCTTCATGCTGATTCTGGCGTTCGTTTTTTTTCGCGACGAGAGCCTCAAGGCAGCTACCGAATCGCTCGATATCGGCAGAACGTCGATTTACACCGGGTGCCTGCTGCTCAGCAGTCTGGTGCTGTGGCGGGGCCGTGTGGCGATCGCGATTGTGTTTGGTGGGATTTTCCTCGCGGGGCAGGGGACCGAATACGCGCGCATGCTGCGCAGCGGCGTCACGATGAGTCACGATCTGTTCGGGACCACTTTCTTGACGCTGGCGGGAATGCACGGACTGCACGTGTTGATCGGGCTGGCGTTGCTTCTGGCTTTGCGGCGTTCCGCCGCGAGCGTGATGTTCTGGCAGTTCGTCGTCGCGTCATGGGCCGTGATTTTTGCGGTTATGTATGTATGGAGTTTTGCGTGATTAATGCTTGGGATTGGGAGCCTTCAGTCGTAATCGGATGCGCCTTGCTGGCGATCGGCTTTTTGGTGCTGACGCGGGGGCGGCAGCGTAATGCCGGGTATTTCCTGGCTGGTGTGCTGGTGCTTCTGTTCGACCTGGTCTCTCCTCTCGATACGCTCGGAGATCGGTACCTGTTCAGCGCCCATATCGTCCAGCATCTTGTGCTCGCGATGGTGGTTCCGCCGCTGCTGATCGCCAGCGTGTCTTTATTGCGTTTGCCGGAAGTGAACGCGCCGGTGGCGTGGGTACTTGGCGTCGGGACGATGGTCTTCTGGCATATCCCGCTGCTGTTCAACGCCGCCCTGGCGAATGACGGTCTGCATATCGTGCAGCACCTGAGTTTCCTTGTCACGGGGACGATCTTCTGGTGGACGCTGCGCCGCCTGCCTCCACTCACCGCGATTTCGTATCTGTTCGGCGCGTGCCTCGCCTGCAGCGTGTTGGGCGCGGCGCTTACGTTCGCGCGTCCGGGATTGTATCCGGTGTATTTGAATCCGGAGGATCGACTGGGGCTTCTTCCACTGATTCGCGAGGGCTGGGGACTGGATCCGAAGACCGACCAGCAACTCGGAGGGCTGCTGATGTGGGTGCCGGGCTGTTTCATTTATCTGAGCGCGATCCTCATGACCGTGGCTCGCTGGTACGGGATGAAAGAAAAAACCGCATGAGTAAACCCTCGCTGCATCGTTTTGCGATCCTTGTGACCGCGTTGATGTTTGTGCTGATTGGAGCGGGCGCCGCGCTGACCAGCGATATCCGGCCACTGCCGGGCACTAATCCGGGACCGGTGGGGAGCGCTCCGGGCCTGCAACAATTCCACGTTTTTCTGGCCGTTGGTGTCGCCCTGCCGACGGTCGCGCTGGCGATCTTTGTCCGGTCGGCGACGGGCTGGATTGCTATGGCCCTCGTCATCGTGGAAGGGGGACTGGGCAGCTTTGGGGCGATCGCGCATGCGATTGTTGCGCCGCTGCTTCTTGCGAGTCTGGCGGCGATCGCCGTTGAGACCTCCGAGAGCTGGAGCCGGCCTCCGGTTCCGGCCAACGACGTCTGGCCGCCGCTACGAACCATGTCGATTCTGGCGCCGATACTCGTCGTGCTTCAGATTTCCCTGGGCGCGGCCTTCCGGCACAACGCCATGGGGGTTGTGTGGCACATTCTGAACGCGGGCATCGTATTGCTGCTGATTATGGTGTTTGGCGTGTGCGTGCTGCGGCAGTTCCCCGAGCATCCGTTGCTGCGTCCGGCGGCGATCTGGCTGCTTGTGATGACCGGCGTGCAGGTACTGCTCGGCTTCACTGTCTATATGGTGATCCTGATTGTTTCGGCGAATAACACCACGTTGATTGTTTCGAGCGTGCTGCATGTGATCACCGGATCGCTCGTGCTGGCAGCGAGCGTGGTCATGCTGCTGGTTCTCAGGCGCTGTGACGCAGTTTCCGGCGGATTAACTGGTACCCCATAATCACTGAGGTGACGCAGAGCGAAAGGCCACCGAGCATCAGCACCAGGACCACAATGTCCCAGGCTGGCCGGTGATTGTAGAGCCAGGGGAAATCCATCGAGTGAAGGCCGTGGTACAGCCAGCGTGTCATGAAGGAAGAGTTGTCCGAGTGCTGTCCCACTACGCGGCCGGTCCGCTGGTCGATATAGAACTGCGAGTGCGCATCGTCGTTGAAGCGGACAAACAAGACGGGCAGCGGGCGCTCGTGGTGGCGATCCAGATAATAAGCGTCGTATTGCGTCAGCATGCGCTTTTCCGTCGCGACTGCGGGCTGGGCGGCGGATGTCACCATCGCAAAGATGCGATTCCGGTCGAACTCTGCTTCGGGCGCGCCATTCACGGGTATGATCCGTGTCTGGCCTTCATCCAATGACGCCATGTAAATCGGCTGACCGTCGAACGACATGTAGTCGAGTTGCTTAACGCCGATGCTTCCAATTTCCGCGAGGGCTGCCTGCGGAGGCTTGGCCGCATATGCTCCCAGGTCGAACTTTGCGGGTCGAAGCGCCGCCTGAATTCGCGCGCCGAGGGCGGCAGGCGGCGCAGGGCGACTGGTCAGAAAAGGGGGATCCATGGAAAGCATACCGCTGAATGACCAGGTGCAGGCGATCGTCCCGAAGAATAAGCCGAGAATCATGTGCAGCCGTTTTTGGCTCGTGTAGGGAATGCCCGTTGGCGCGCCCAGGTACCGATATCTCGCTGAAGGCGAATACATGGAAATGCCGACGATCAACCCGAGCAGCGCCATGATGGTTCCCAACCCGGACGCCCAGATCACGATATTGGTCCACAATTTCTGCTGCACCCGTAGTGGAGTGAAATACAGCCAATGCGGGATCGCGCCCAGCCACGCGCCGAGCCGTGATCCTCTTGTCGTGTATTGAACGATATCTCCTGATGCGCCCGAAACATAGACCTGTTGTCCGTCGGCAAACGAATACTTCCAGAGGGGGCGCAGGTTTCGCAACCCGCTACCCACAGTCCACTGATCTACCTGAGTGACTTCCTCAGCTCGGGCGGATGCAGCGGGCTGACCGCTCCACGCCGATGCAATTCGCAGCAGCATCTCTGCGGGGTATGCCTGCTGAAGGGTCCCGTCGTCCGCGTAAACTCTGGCTGGGGCGCCGCCGCCCCGGCCTCCACGACCGGCCCGTCGGCCCCCACGCCCACCTCCTCCGACTGTGAACGTGTAAATCGGCCGTCCGTCGAACATCCCCAGCCGGACTCCCCGGGGAGAACGATCCTGATTGAGCTTTGTCCATGCGTCTGCGGGCGAGAGGCGGATTTTCGCGGCATTGAGGGCCGGGGACCTCTGAAGACGGTCCTCCGGGCCGACGCTGGGAAAATCCCAATACATCATGAAAATCCCCGAGAAAAACCACCAGGAGAAAAGAAGGCAAAACGCGACACCCATCCACCTGTGGCAGAAGATAGCGAGTTTCCGGATTGCAGCGACTACCCGGTGCATGGTTTGGAAAGGCTAACACGGGCCGGAGCCGGTCCGATCAGGCTCAAGGTCAACTTCCGGTCAGTGACGCGCCGCGCTCCAATGCACTACTGTTGGGTGCCTTCCCAGTAGGCGATCATTCTTCCCATGGTGAACATGGTGGTCCAAAGGACCAGCGAGAGAATCGCCGCGACTTTCGCTTTCGTTGGGATGGTGGAGGATTGGTCCAACTCTTCAGTACGGTTGTACACAAGGGGGCGGAAGATCACGGCATGCATGCCGATCAGGCCCAACGTGATCATCTTCGTCCAGAAGTAGGGATTCGGCGCGTACTTAGTCGCCTCAGAGGTGGCGAGAAGCAACCCCATGCAGATCATTATGGTTCCCCCGACGCGTTTCCACGGACGCAGACTGGTCACAACCTCGGTGATGGTCAGGCTCTTAAAGGTAAGCCCCAGAAGGCGCAGGTCCGTCGCGAGAATCATACCGCCGAACAGGGCGATGCAGGTCAAATGGATCGACAGGACGATCGGGTACGCCAGCACCGATTCGCTGAATTCAGCAAGAAAGGGAATGCTCTCGAGGGTTTGGGCGATAGACATGCCGGATAGCCCCTATTCCAGGAAACCCGTGAAGATGCCGCCAAATACGATCAACACCCACAGCAGCAAGGACACGCTCGCCACCACTTTGCTTAAGCCCGGCGGCGAATTCTCCCTGAGCGCCACTTTTCTGTGGATCGTGAAATTGTAGATGAGAGCCACGAGGAGCAGATACATCTTGTACGGAAAGACCTGGTTCGTCAGGTAAATGTTGGTTTGCGAGACAAACAGCAGAAAGCCCGAGAAGCCGACGAATATCAACCCGACGACCGACCAGAGCTCGGTGTACCTCAAAATCCGCGCCGCAGTCTCGTGCCGAAGCCCGAGGTTCAACATCCGAAAGTCAACAAGTGCGATCGACCCGACACCTACGGCGAACCCGCCGATGTGAACACATTCCGCCAGCGGAAACGCCCATTCGCTGTTGTTGAGCGAATCCGCCAGAGCGTTCTGAAGAAGCAACAATCTGGATTCTCCTTTATCCCTGCCGAATCGTTCAGGATACGAACGGACAGCCAGGTTCCGCAACATCTTTTGGTGTCACATTCGGTCAGTAACGAGATTACTCCGTCACTGACCGTGAGCTGACCGGGAATTAGCAGGCCCCGCCCTGCGGGCGCGTCGCTATATAGTGAAATTTGGATTTCGCCCCCGCACAATCCGCGGCACTCAAGGTACCGGCTGTCGACACCGCGCCGGCTTCCGCGAGCCAGGCGATTCGTGACCCTGCCCTCGCCCTGACTGAACTTTCGGGCCTTTCGGTCGACGATTTCTGGCGCGAAGCTGACGGCGATTCCGTCGATCTCACCAAAGATGAACTCGCTGCGCTGCTGCTCGCATTGGGCATCAAGTATCATTACGGCCTCGCGCCGGGGACGGCACCTGGCAAGGCGCAGATCACGGCGTTCTGGCGTGCGCTCCAGCTGAGCGACTTGGCTCTCGCCCACGCTTGTGCTCTTGGGAGAGATTTGGCATGGCGGCGTTTCATGGCGCGCTTCCGCGATCCTCTGACGCGCGCGGCGGTCGCGATTACTGGATCGGCATCGTCCGGAGAGGAACTGGCTGATTCGCTCTATTCCGAAATGTTCGGTCTTACCGAGAGAGACGGCCGTCGCCAGTCGCCGCTGGCGTACTACTCAGGGCGCGGATCGCTGATGGGATTCCTGGGCGCCACGCTCGCCCAACGGAATGTGGATCGTCACCGCCGAACAAGTCGTGAGACGCAGCTACCGCTCGTGGAGCTGCCCCCCAGCCCCCCAGTGCCTGTCGCGCCTCCCGATGTATTATTGCGCCTTCGGGAAGCGTTGACGGAAACCCTGGGCCTGCTGCCTCCCGAGGAACGGTTTCTTCTGTCAGCCTGGTTCCTCGACCAGCGTACTCTGCTCGAAATCTCCCGGATTCTCCGCGTGCATGAGGCCACCGTCAGCCGCCGGCTGCACCGGCTCACCTCGACGCTCCACAAGGACCTGGTGAAAAGACTACGGGCGTCAGGCATGAGCCGAGCCGCTGCCTATGAAGCTCTCGGCGCCGACCCGCGCGACCTCGACATCAATCTTCGAACTCTGCTGCAATCTTCCCGATCTTCTTCGTTCTCCGATCAGGGAGTCATTGCGAACCCGGACGCCACATGAGCGAATATCTACATCCCGGCTTGCATCCCGACGCGGATTCGCTCACTGCCTTCATCGAAGGTGTGTTGCCGGAGCACGAGCGCCTGGATTGTCTGGCCCATCTCGCGGATTGCCCGCGCTGCCGGGATATTGTCTATCTTGCCCAGGAGCCGGTGGCGCCGGCCCCCATACCAACGGAGCCCATTCCTTTCTGGAAACGCTGGTTCACGCCCGTCCCGATCCTGGCCGCCGCCGTGGTTTTTGTCCTTCTGGTTTCGATTGGCGTCTACCGTGAGATCCAGGTGAAAAGAGTTGAGCCGGCCTTGACTGCCGTCGCCACATCTCCGATCGAGCGACCGGCTCCCTTGTCCGAGCCTGTACCTCTAAAGGAACCACCAGCGCCTCGTGCTGCGAAGTCAATCGCCACCCGGCAACCGGCGATCGTTCGGGACGCCGTGCCAATTGCGGCGCCCGTGACGACAGCACCGCGGGCTGTTCCGGTGAGTCCGGCTCCGCCGCCCACCCCCGCTGCGGAACCCCGGTTTGCGGCGCTGTCGAATTCCGCCCCGAACACGGCGACGGCTGGAATTGCCGGTACCGTTACCGATCCCGCCGGCAGCGTCCTGCCAGGAGCCGTTGTTACGGTGCGGCCGGTTGCGGGAGTTTCCAACCTCGGCACTCGCACCGATAACAAAGGGCAATACACTTTCGCCGGATTAATGCCGGGGCAATACGAACTGCAATTCGTCTCGCCCGGATTTAAAGAGATGAAGAAACGGATTGAGCTGGAGCCGCAGCTGGTCGCGAAGGCTGACTCCAGACTGGAGATCGGTGCGGTCAATGAGACGGTAACCGTAAATGCGGAAGCCCCTCTTCTCAAGACCGAGTCCGGGGTGGTGGGTGGGGTGATCGCAGGGCAGGCTGCATCTGCCCTGCCGCTGCTTCCTCCCAACGCGCGGACCGGCCCTGTCTCCGAATTACCGGGTAAGCTGCCACCGTCGACCACTGCTTCCAAAGACAAACTGATGCTGAAGGTCGATTCCGCCGGCGCGCTCTTCGTCAGCAAGAACAGCGGTAAGAGTTGGAAGACCGTGAAACCCACTTGGAGCGGAAAAGTGGTCCGCGTCGAATCGGCTCACGATGCAAGCGCTGTGTTCCAACTCACTAACGACTCCGGTTCCGTGTGGCTCAGCCGCGACGGCACGCATTGGTCCCCTGCCTCCGCCCCCCGTTGATCGAAAAAATACGGATTTTCCCTGCAAGGTTTTCAGACTCCTCCGTTCTCAGGTTAAGAGCGCACCGGCTGCGCCTGGAGGTTGGTCATGAAGAGGTTTGCAGCGTTCTTTGCCGCCGGTTTGGTGATTGTCGCCGCGGCTTTCCTGTTCCGGTCTTTCTCTCTCGCCCAATCGAGGACGAGCGAACCTACTGCAATCTATACCCACGGCGTCCTGCGGGTCTCGATCGCTTACACGGCGCCGCGTAGCGGCGATGGCGATCTGACGATTGAAGTTCTCGACCCTGAAGACGCGCTAGTCGGCGGCATCGACCGTCACATCTTCATCGATTCCGGACGCGGTAGCCGCGAGCAGGACGTCGCGATTCGCGGTGCGCTGCCGGTCGACGACCTCGTCTGGCATCGGCTCCGCTACCGGTTCCGCTACGACGGCGATTCGTCCGATGCGTTTGCGGGGCTGACTTCCATGTCACGAATCCTGCGCCGCCCCGTTGTTCACGTTCTCGGCCAGGAGTCCTATCTCAGCGCGAGCGCCGCAGCCGTGCGGCTGATCGTAACTGAGGCGGACAACGAAACTTTGGTGATATCCGGTTCTCTCCGCATCGAATTGGCAGCCGCAGGAAAAACTCAGACCGTCTATTCGGGAAAGCTGAACGAGCACGGCACGACGCGCGCCGACTTCCGCTTCCCCGCGGGACTCGCCGGAAAGCTTTCCCTTCGGTACCTCGTCAACACAGACCTCGGAGATGCCGACTACGTGCAGCCGATCCGCGTCGAACCGACGTCCTCCATCCTGCTCACCTCCGAGAAGCCGGTTTATCAGCCAGGCCAGACCATCCACGTGCGCGCTCTGGCGCTCGACCGCTCCAGCCATCAGGCCACGGCCAATCACCGCCTGACTTTCGAGGTCGAGGATTCACGCGGCAACAAAGTGTTCCGGAAAATTGCGCAAACCGATCCCTATGGCATCGCGTCAGCCGAGTTCAACCTGGCCGATGAAGTCAATCTCGGCACCTACCATTTGCGCGCGTTGATGGATGAACCCGATGCCGCACAACCGGACAAGGCGGAACTTGCCCTGCAGGTCGAGCGCTATGTCCTGCCTCGTTTCAAAGTCGATCTCGACCTAGCGGGCAAGGATGCAAAAGCCAAACGCGGCTACCGGCCCGGCGATCATGTGACCGGCACGGTTCGCTCCAATTACTTTTTCGGCAGACCGGTGGATCGCGCCGAAGTTGTGGTCAAGGCCTCCGCGCGCGACGTTACCGTCGTCGACGCCGGGGAAACGAAGGGGATCACTGACGCGGAAGGCGCTTTCCATTTCGACATTCGCCTGCCTGATTTCTTCGTCGGACATCCGATCAATCAGGGTGCGGCGCTGGCGCTGATCGAAGCGACGGTCAAAGACAACACCGGACACAGCGAAACGCACGGCGAAGCGGTGACGGTCAGCGAATCACCGCTGCTCATCACCGCGTTTCCTGAAGGTGGCGCGCTTGTTCCCGGCCTCGAGAACCAGGTGTTTGTGGTGGCGTCTTATCCCGACGGCACGCCGGCTCAGGCAGACATCCGGGCCCGTGTCACCGGCCATGCGGACGAAACCGCGACCAGCGATTCCAGCGGCATCGCCGTTGTCCACTGGGCTGGCGATGCTAAAACAACGCGGATAGATATCGAAGCGAAGGACCGTGAAGGAAACCGCGCGTCCGTTCCCGTGGCACTCCAGTCGCGCGACGCGTCGAGTCAGATCCTTCTGCGTACGGAGAAGGCGCTCTATCGGGCCGGCGATCGTGTTCGGCTGCAGGTGTGGTCCACCAAAGAGAAAGGCGGTGCCTATGTCGACGTCGTGAAAGACGGACAAACCATCGCGACGCACGACCTCGATATCGCGAATGGCCGGGCGAACCTCGATCTCACTGTCACACCCGACATGGCGGGAACGCTTTCGATCAACGCCTACACCTTTGGCCGTGACGGACGACCCGTCGGAGATCACCGGCTGGTTTTTGTTCAACCCGCCGATGAGCTCAGAGTCGAGGCATCAGTTGATTCGCCTGTCTACAAACCCGGCAGCGAAGCGCGCATCGGGTTTCGTGTGACCAACAACAAGGGTGAAGGTGTTCAGGCGGCGCTCGGCCTTGAGGTTGTCGATCAGGCCGTGTTCGCGCTTGCCGAAAAACAGCCGGGGTTCGCCAAGGTGTTTTTCTATCTTGAGCAGGAAGCGATGAAGCCGCATTATGAAATTCACTCCGTCGGCCTGCCCGATGTCGTCTCGTCCGATCAACCTTCCCAACGCGACCGCGCTGCCCGCGCGTTGTTCTCAGCCACCGAATCGGCAACCGTCAACACCGCAGCGTTGGAATTTGGCCGCGAGGCTCCGCAGGGCCGATTCGTCGTTTATGCCGCTCGCTATCGAGAGCTCTTTCACGATCAGGCGGTTAAGGTGACCAACGTGCTGGAGCGCGCAGACGAGGCAGGGCAGGACTCCTGCACCCAGACCGGTGTCACCGCCAGACTGGCTGAACTGAAGCTGACCGATCCATGGGGGAATAGCATTCGTGTCGATGAACGAAACTGGAACGCGCGGTCTCTCAATCTCCGTAGTGCCGGGCCAGATGGCCGGTTCTTCGGTACGGACGATCTGGTCGAGACGCTGGACGATTCCTGGTGCGGCCTTTATGGCACCAGCGCCGGTGTTCTCGTAAGGTTCGCGCGCAGTTCTCGCAGCCGACCGCCCGCGATAAACGGCACGGTTTCCGATGTCACGGGCGCTAAAATTGCCGGAGCCACCGTCAAGATAACCGAAGGCGAAAATGGCCGCACGCATACGCTGAAGGCTGGCCCGTCCGGCGACTTCTTCCTCGCGTCCCTTTCCTCAGGGCGCTACAGAATTGAGGTCGTCGTTCCAGGGTTCCAGAGAGCGGAAAAAGAGTTTTCATTGGGGGACCACGACCTTGCGGCAGTTTCGGTAACGCTGCAGGTCGGGGCAATGACCGAGATCGTCACGGTTGAGGACATGGCGTCGCTCCTGAAGACCGAAGGCGGTGTATCTGGCGGCGTAATCCGCACGTTTGCTGGCCCCGCACTTCCTGCCTTTGCCGTGAAGACCGCGCCTGTCATGGCAAGATTTGCCGTAGCCCCGAGCGGCCAACCCGCTTCCGCCCCGGAAACCCACGTACGCTCCTGGTTCCCCGAATCCCTTTACGTCGCCCCCGAAATCATCACCGGCGCCGACGGCCGCGCCAGCATCACGATTCCCATCGCCGACAACATCACCACATGGCGCATGGCAATGCTCGCATTCACAAAGCAGGGCGCACTTGGAAGCGGTACTTCCAGCCTGAAAGTCTTTCAGGATTTCTTCACCGAGATGGACTTGCCAGTCACCCTTACCCGGGGCGACGAGGTGTCCATTCCTGTCGGCATTTACAACTACTCCGGCTCGCGGGGCAATGTTCGTCTGCGTCTCGATCAGGCCGACTGGTTTTCGTCCGGCGGCGATAATCCGGAAAAGAACCTCACGGTGGAATCGGGCCGTATCGGCTCCTCGCAGTTCACCGTCGCCGCAAAACGCATCGGCAAATTCAAACTCACACTGCGCGCGGAGATGGATGGGGCCGCCAAACGCGCCGACATCGTCGTCCGCGAAATCGAAGTGGTTCCGAACGGCCGCGAGCAAAGCATGGTGTTCAACGGACGCTTGGATTCCGTTGTCCGGCACGATGTCAATTTCCCAAGCGCTGCTATTCCCGAAGCCGGCACGGTCTTCGTACGGCTCTATCCGGGCCCGTTGAGCCAGGTCGTGGAGGGCATGGATACGCTTTTACGCATGCCGGGCGGATGCTTTGAGCAGACATCGTCGAGCACTTATCCGAATGTGCTGGCGCTCGATTACATGAAGCGCACGAAGAAAGCTGCACCCGAAGTGAGCGCGAAAGCCGAGGGCTATATCGCGAGCGGCTACCAGCGCCTGCTCACATTCGAAGTTCCGGGCGGCGGATTCTCCTGGTTCGGTAGTGCGCCGGCGAACAAGATCCTGACTTCCTACGGACTGATGGAGTTCAGCGACATGTCGAAGGTCCACGACGTGGATGCCAGAGTCATCCAGCGCACGCAGCAGTGGCTCGCCAGCCAGCAGCAGCCCGACGGCAGCTGGCGGCCCGACACTTCGTTCATCAACGAAGGCGCCACCAATCGTTTCAACTCCGATGTGCTGCGCATCACCGCGTATATCGCGTGGTCGCTCGAAGTCACGGGCTACCAAGGGCCCGCGGTCGCAAACGCCTTGGGCTTCATCGAATCGCATCTCAACGGCAACGCGAAGCCGGATGTCTACACGCTCGCGGTACTTGCCAACTTCGCGACCGATTACGGCAAAGCCCAGGCCTTTACCAATCAGGTAACGCAGTTGCTACTCGACGCACGCGCCGAGCAAAACGATCAGGTGTGGTGGAGCGCCGCGGAAACCGGGATGTACGCCACCGGCACGGGCGCCGCCGTCGAGACCACCGGGCTCGCTGTGCAGGCTTTGTTGAAGAGCGGCAGCAATTCCGCCGTTGTTTCCAAAGCGATGAACTACATCGTTTCCAAGAAGGACGCCGCCGGCGCCTGGGGCTCCACTCAGGCCACCATCATGGCGTTGCGCGCCCTCCTTCTCTCAACGGAAAAGGCAGGCGCGACCGCGAAGGGCGTCGTCGAAGTGTTACTGAACGGCAAAGTAGCCGGCAAACTCGCGCTCACTGCGGAGAACAACGATCTGCTCCATCAATTCGTCTTCAAGGCCGTCGATTCGCAGGCGACAAATGCGGTTGAGATCCGATTTAACGGTGAGGGCAGTCTCGCTTACCAGGTTGCCGGACGGTACTTCGTTCCGTGGAACGAACGGCCAGCCGCCGAACCGCTGTCGATTGACGCCCATTACGATCGAACGCGTCTGGCGCAGGATGAAATCGCGTCTGCGACCGCAACGGTCAGGAATAATCTCCAGACGTCGGCCAACATGGTGATGGTCGATCTCGGCATCCCTCCCGGATTCGACCTGCTGACCGAGGATCTCGACGCTTATCGCGAGAAGAGCGCGGGGCTGAAGAGCGGGCGTCTCGAAAAGTTCACTGTGACGCCGACGCAGGCCATACTTTACTTCGATTCGATAGCTCCCGCCGGCAAACTGTCGCTCTCGTTCCGGCTGCGCGCGAAGTATCTGATCCGCGCGCGAACGTTTCAATCGCGCGTGTATGAATACTATTCTCCAGACGTGAATTCGCTCGCGGCCCCGGTGCATCTGGAGGTGCGGAAGCGATGATCGTTCGCCTGGTTCACACCGGTTCGGCACGGCATCTACGCTGAAGGCGGCTAAACTGAATTCACCAAGGGCAAAGGAACGACACAATTAAAATGCACGCACGATCTACGGCGAGCACATTGCTCACATTTGTCGCGGCTGTCGGCGCTCAGGGTTTTCCGCTGGATGTTCTGGCCTCTCGCGCTGACGCGATCGTCATAGCGTCTGTGATGCAAACTGTTGTAGGCGCCGACCAGGTCTCGTATACGCTCAATATCGCGAGGACGTTTAAGGGCAGCCTTCAACCCTCAACGATCACCGTAATCCACTCGCTAACCAACATGCAATTCGCAAACCTTGCGCCGGGCCTTGTTGGAATCTGGTTCCTGACGCAAACAACCTCTGGAACCTGGGATGTTTTGGTGTCGAATCCCAGCGGCGGCCAGCTTCCAAACGCATTCTTCCTCCCGGCAAGCACCGCAAAACCCGCTGGGCGGTTCGCCTACGGGCCCACGACGCCGATGGTGGATGCCCTGGTTTATGAAGTGGCTGCCGGGATTCAGAACACACCGAGCGACCCGGTGATCATGAGAGGGGCTGTTGATCAGATGGATACCCCGGCGGTAGAGGCCGTACGGTCAGCTTACCTGGCATCCGCTGACCCCGGATTCAAGTGTTTCGGTCTGGTTCTCAGCCTCGAACGCGGCTTACCTGTCGTAACCCAACAGCTCTCACAGGTCTGGGGCAGATCAGCGGTGACCGGCACGCATTCTGGGTGATCCAGGCGCTGCGGGACTCCTGGCGCGACCCAACGCCTGCAGCTGTCAGTCAGATGGCTTCCTTCGCAGGAACTGCTCCCCTCGGCAGCCCGATCCGAGCGGCCGCCGTTCGCGCACTCGCGGCGGTTCACACCCGGGAAACTCTTCCGTTCCTGGCGTCCCTTCTTTCGAGCAAGGACAGCAGTGAGCAAGAGCGGGCAGTGTACGGGGTATCTGCTTTCGCCAACGGTTGTCCCGCACAGACTCAAGCGAATACGATGTCGATGACGTATCTGACCCAGTGCAACCACAGTTCCCCGTACAGCACACCGGAGACCTGGGCTCATTTTGCATTCGGGCCAGGGTCGCCTGACTGGATCCCGGCCTCCGCGCAGTTTTGGCAAGGGTGATGGAGCAACCATCCGGAGCTCAATTGAAGTTGGGATGAGCGACGGGAGCAGGCAGTTTGCTCAGGCTATAGCACGTCCGCGAACCCGCGTTTCATATACCGGAAGAACAAACCCCCGCAGACGAAAACGACAATCGCCACCGCCGCGGCAATCGCTTCCCAATGGAGTAATAAAGGAATCCGGTACCCCAGGATCGCCTCCCGGTACGCGCGCACGAAGTAAGTCAAAGGGTTCAGCCTGACCAGGATGACCGCCCAGTGCCCAGCTTTGGCCAGCGTATCTTCTGCAATGAAAATCGGCGTTGCCCAGAACCACAGCGTCAGAATGACTGAGAGGACCTGCGCCGTGTCCCGCAGGTAAACCTGCAGTGCCGCGGCGATCCATCCGATCCCGATCGCGAACATCCCCAGCAACAGCATTAATACCGGCAGCACCACCAGCAACGGACTCACGTAACCCAGAAAAACCACCCCGCCCGCAATCGCCAGCGCGAGCGCCAGCAGGTTGCTGATCCCCGACGAGAGAAAGATCGACACCGGCACAATCTCGGCGGGAAATACCGTCTTCGTGATCAGGTTCGCCTGCTCCACCAGAGATACGGACGACCGCTGCACCGTCTCCAGGAAAAGCAGCCAGGGCAGCATCCCGCAGAACAAAAACATCGGGTAATTGGTCGTCGCCTCATCGGGCCCGGCTTCCCTTTGAGGCAAATACCGAAGATGAAGTAGTAGCTGGCAAACAGAACCAGAGGATGCACCAGACCCCACAGCCAGCCCGCCGCCGAACCCACGTACCGCTGCTGGAAATCGCGCTTAACCAGCTGTAAAATCAACGTCCTGCGCTCAACCAGGTTGCGCGCGAAATGAGTCCCCGGAATCCGTCTCGGCAAGCCGGGATGTTACCAATGAAGAGGGTTGACTTGCAACCTTAAAGGATGTTAACCTCGCAGTTTCGTAACATAAGCCAGTTCCGGGGTCACTAGGTACAATTTGACGCTCCGGATCGTTTGATATAGTTGTTCATCTAACGGCAGACAGTCCAGAATCACTTGGGGCGGGCGGTCGCGATTTCAGGGCGAAAAGCGCAACGCCAAGAGGAAAGGGATTGAAACAAAACTATTTTATTGTTGTTCTGGCGCATTCGTTCCACGGCCGTCTGCAACGAGTTCACATTCCGCATCGGTTCGTTTACGGCGCATTCGTCGCGCTGGGCGTCGCGGTGCTAGTGATGTGCAGCGTAGTAGGCAGTTACGCCAGAATGGCGTTGAAGGTGGCCAACTACAATTCTCTCCAGCGGGAAGCCCAGATGCTACGCGCGCGCTACGACAACCTGCAGCGCAAGGTCAAACAGACCAACGAACAGCTCGCCACGCTGGAATCGCTCGCGGACGAAGTCACCACGGCCTACGGAGTCAAGAAACGCCTGGCCGGGTCGATGGATCTGGTCGAAGAAGCCCCGCTGGTTCCCACCATGAACGACACGCTCGCCGAATACAGCTATCTCCGCACCACGAATCTCAGCCGCGACCGGAACATCTTCAGCCGCGCCGACGTGAACGTTCTGCCGGGCATCTGGCCCGTCAACGGGCGCCTGATGGGCGGCTATGGTGTCCGCAGCGATCCCTTTAACGGCGAGGGCGCGATGCACACCGGCATCGACATCTCCGCACCTGAGGGTACCCCGGTGCATGCCACCGCGGATGGGATCATTCTCCACGCGGGCTGGAACGGCGGCTACGGGCGTTGCGTGATTATCGATCACGGCAACGGTTACCAGACCTGGTACGCGCACCTTTCCCGGATCGATGCGATCGAAGGTCAGGAGATCCGCCAGGGCGAGACGCTGGGCGCGGTGGGGACCTCAGGCCGGTCCACGGGCGCGCACCTTCACTATGAGGTTCGCATCGGATCCACACCGGTTAACCCGTACCGGTTCATGGTGCGTCCTTCTGTTGCGCGTGCGGCGACGACCAACGATTTCCCGTTCTGACGCATCAGGCTCATTGCCCGACCACGTAAAATAGCTGCTTGGCTTCTTCTGGGGAACACGCGCAAGACGGGTCGCGGGACAGCGCCCTTTGCGCTTTATCCCGGCGTGATTTTTTCGCCATGGCCGCAGTGGGCCGCTTGTCATCTCCGGAGTGGCTGCGTTATCCCGATCCCGCGACAGAACTGGATGTCCTTCGCCTGACGAACCCCGCCTTCTCCAGCGGAATGACGGACTCGCATCTTCGCCAGTTTACGCGCCACGGGGACACTCTGCTTTACTGGAGCGAACGCTACGAAGCGGATGCTGCCACCGGCTCCCGTCAGGCTTTTCTGCTCGATCTGAAAGGCGGCGGATCAAGGCAGTTGACCGAAGCCGCCACGCTCGACCCCGCAAGCCTCGCGTTATCTGCCGACGATCGCAGCTATTTCTTCTTCGACGGCCCTTCGCTCAAGCAGGCGCCGGTGACGGGCACGTCGTCGTTATCGTCGCGTGAAATCCATGCCGTCCCGCCAGATGCTGTGCGATCCGGATTCACCATCGGGCTCCGACGGCGCGGCGATCTTTTGCGAGCGGCGCAATGGCAAATCGAGCATCGTCAGCGTGCTCCGCCAGCAGACGCGGCGAATTATCGGGATCGATGCTGAAATCGATGAGGTGATGGCTCGCCCGCGCCACGCACAAATCTTCTATCGCACTGGCGAGCGGTTCTGGCTCGTCAATACCGACGGGTCGGGGAACCGGGAACTGAAGATCGCCTCCGGCCACACGGGCGAGGCGCTCTGGGTACCCTCCGGCCGCACCTTGATCTACCTGCACATACCTGACGATGCGAAGGAACTGATTACGCTGCGCGAGCACGCGCCCGACGACGGCACGGATACTCTTCTCGCGAAGACGAGTCAGTTCATCTCCGCTTCACCGAATGGTGACGCCTCGGTCTTTACCGGCGCGAGCCGCAGCAAGGCGTCCGCCTACGTGCTGATCCTGTTAAGGATTGCCCGCCGCGAATTGACGCTCTGCGAACACCGGGCCTCTGATCCGGCTATGGTGCGTCCGGTTTTCTCACCGGACAGCCAGAATGTGCTGTTTGTCAGCGACCGGCATGGCAAGTCGGCGCTGTATCAGGTGCGAGTCGGGCGGTTCGTCGAAGAAACCGCGACCGAACCGTAATCGTTGCCGAGTTCTCGGCTACTCGCCCGCGGAAGCTAAGACAGCTGCTTCCAGAGACGGAGAGATGTAAAAACCGGCCTTGTGCCGGAGGGCCTGTATCTCCGGCTTCACTGAATAGATGTGCCCTGCCAGCGTGGCGCGCAGCAGAACTCCGAGGGCGCCGGTGAGGAGAGACCAACCTGACTCGCAATCTGACTCCTGCTCGTCGATAATCACGATGTTAGCCTTCAGTTCGGCCGCCAGTGCGATTGCTTCCGCTTCACCCTGATTAACCGATGAAAGGAAACAGTCAACAGCATCGAGTGCTGCGGCGGTCTTGATCCACTGATCAAGGGTGGCCTTATGAATCGCGGCAAGGGCGACGGGATTGGGATGAACCGCCAGTTCCCCCACAACGGCAGTGGGTATCCAGAACGTACCGAACTGGAGTTTCAGAAGATCAAGGCGTCCGATGAACGCGAGATTGGAGATCGGCGAGGTGTTTCTGACCGCGAGCATACCCGAGGTCTAGCCCGAGGTCGTTCTCGGTGTAATGCCTCGGAATATTTCGGCTCGTGACGAGGTCTGCGAATGCATACCGGGAGGACTCGGCCAATTCGCATGCCTTCCCAAAGGGAAGGATGCCCTGGGCATAAAGCGCAACGGCAAGTTCGGTTCGCAGCCGGGGTTCCACCTCCGGGATGGGGAGGCGCAGACTGCTCGCCACCGATTCGGGAATGTCCAGGTGAAAGGTCACGAGTTTACTCGCGGATTCGATTTTAGGTTATCGCGAATACTATAACTGCATGCGCGAGTCTTGTCCTCACGAAGGCAGGGTCCAGCCCTCAAACCGAAAAACTAATTATTCCGCGCCTGGTATTTCGGCGTCGAAAGATAACCGGACACGGTATCCTTGCCGACCGTATTGACCACAATCTCGTAGAGCGAGTTCGAAACATAGAACTGCAGCGGCTCATTGATATTCCGGTCTTTCTTCTCGGTCAGCTTGTCGTCGGCCTGCACCTGGATCGTGAACTTGTTCTTCTTCGGATCCGAATTCTTCAGCAGCAGGCTGATATCGCCCACCTTCTGAAAGCCCTTCGTCTTCTTGTTGACGTTGAACTTGATGATGGTCTTCTCGCCGCGCCGGATCAGCTCGTTCAGTTCCTTGTCATTCGTCGCGACCAGGCTGCTGGTCTGTACCCAGATCGCCCCGAACGTTCTTCAGATCGGTCTTCGTCTGCTGCAAATCCGTCTTCGTGCTCGCCAGATCCGTCTTGACGCCGCTCACGTCATTACCGACGTCGGCGATCTTCGCGTTGGCCGAATCCGCCGACTGCTTGACGTTGGAAAGATCGGAGTTGACCTTGTTCACGTTGTCCGCGACCTTCTGGTTCTCCGCCTCAAGCTTCTGGGCCTGCTGATCGGCGTAGGTCAACGCTTCCTTCTTCGCCTGGCTGGCCGCCTGATTGGCCTGGCGCGAGCGCACGTCGAGTTCCTCTTTGAGATCGTCCAGGTGCTTGCGCTGTGTCGCGGTCATCACAGTGCTGTTTTCCTTGATCGTGTCGATCTCGTTCTGCATGATTTCACGGCCTTTAGCCGTATCCGTCCGCAGATCGTGCACCTGAAAAAGAAGGAAGCCATTGGCTGCGAGGGAAGCGATGATCGCCCCCGCGGCAAGGGCCGTCTTCATGTTCGAGTTGCCGCTCGGAGGCGGCGGTGGGGGCGGATAACCGTACTGCGGAGGCGCGCTCATATCAAAATCTCCTGATGTTTCAGTATATCCATAGACATACTGACCCGGTTTTGCGTTTCAGGTTTGCACCGACGTACCGAAACGCCGTTAATATACGAGTAGCCGGAATGCCGCCCGTCCTCGAACTTCGACAGGTCGTCAAGGATTTCCCGGGCCATCGCGCCGTCGATCGCGTGAGCCTCACGCTCGACCGCGGCGGTTTCTACTCGCTCCTCGGCCCGTCCGGATGCGGCAAGACGACCACCCTGCGCATGATCGGCGGCTTCGAACAACCCACGTGCGGGCGAAGTGCGTGCTGAACGGCGCGGTCGTCAACGAACTGAAGCCGTATGAGCGCGACGTCAGCACGGTCTTTCAGAGTTACGCGCTGTTTCCCCACCTGACCGCCCTGCGCAATGTGGAATTCGGGTTGCGCGAGCGGGGCGTAGCGCGATCGGGAGAATCGCGCCGTGCGCGCGCTCGAACTGGTCAGCTTGCGGACAAACGAGATCGCATGCCGGCGCAGCTCTCCGGCGGCGAGAGGCAGCGGGTGGCGCTGGCGCGGTCGCTGGTGCTCGAGCCGCAAATCCTTCTGCTCGACGAGCCCCTCGCCGCGCTCGATCCCAAACTGCGCAAGCAAATGCGCGCCGAACTGAAAGCGATGCAGCGCAAAACGGGCATCACCTTCCTGTTCGTCACCCACGATCAGGAAGAAGCGCTCTCGATGTCGGACCAGGTCGCGGTGATGAACCAGGGCCGGATCGAACAGTTCGGCACGCCCGAGGAGGTCTATCTGCGCCCCGCGACCGCCTTCGTCGCCGGATTTCTGGGCGCGATCAACTGGTTCGATCAAGCCGGCGTGCGCCCGGAATCCACCCGTGTCACGCGCGACAAGCCGGAAGGCTTACCCTGCCGCAGAGCGGCGGTCGAAAGCTCTCTGTTCCTCGGCAATTGCGTTCACCTCAACGCCACCTGGACAATGGCGGCCGTGCAATCGCCGAACTGCCGCGCGACCAGAACCACTTTCGGGAAGGAGAAATCGTCTGGATCCACTGGGAGCCGGCGGACGAAGTTCGCTTCGAATGAGACGAGCTCCGCGTTGAATGAGGAAGCTCTTTCTTCTGCCCGCGCGCCTCTGGATGGCGCTGTTCTTCGCCGCTCCTTTTGCGATCGTCTGCGGCTACAGCTTCCTCACGCGCGGCGACTACGGCGGAGTCGAGCAACCCTGGACGCTTCGAAAACTTCACCCGCCTGGTCGACCCGCTCTATCTCGCCATCCTCTGGCGCTCCGTCTGGATCGCGGCCTTTCGACCGCGCTCTGCGCGCTCTCCGGCTTTCCGCTCGCGCTCTTCATCTCGCGCGCGGGGAAGCGCAAGAATCTCTATCTGCAACTGGTCCTGCTGCCGTTCTGGACCAGCTTCCTGGTCCGCACCTACGCCTGGCTTTTCCTCCTCCGCGACACCGGGCTCGTCAATACGGTGCTTCATGCGCCTGCACATCATCGCGACGCCATTCCCGCTGCTCTATAACGATGGCGCGGTGCTGCTCGGCCTGGTCTACGGCTTTCTGCCCTTCTTCGTGCTGCCGATGTACGCGACGCTCGAGCGCCTCGACCCGGCGCTGCTCGAAGCCGCGGCCGATCTCGGCGCGCGCCCCTGGGCAACGCTCTGGCGCGTGATTCTTCCCGTTTCGGCGCCCGGGATTCGTCGCCGGCTCGGTGCTCGTCTTCATCCCGTGCCTCGGCGCCTATCTCACGCCCGATCTGCTGGGCGGCGGCAAATCCGTGATGCTCGGCAATCTGGTGCAGAACCAGTTCACCACCGCGCGCGACTGGCCGTTCGGCTCGGCCGCCTCGCTCGTCCTGATGCTGGTGAGCGCGCTGCTTCTCGCGCGCATTGATGCGCAGCCGCATGGCGAAGGAGTTGATGTGATGAAGCGCGGGCTCGGCATCTACGCGGCACTCGCGCTTCGTCTTCCTGCACGCCCCTCTGCTGATCCTGATCGTCTTCAGCTTCAACGCCAGCCGCTTCACCGTGTGGGAAGGCTTCTCGCTGCGCTGGTATCAGGCGGCGATGAACGATCCGCAACTCGCCGAAGGCCTGGTGAACAGCGTCGTCATCGCGGTGGCCGCGGCAGTTCTCTCCACCGTGATCGGCACACTGGCGGCGTACGGAATGTGGAGACGCAGTGCGCCCGTGCTCTCCGGAACGCTGTACCTCTCGCTGGTGACGCCCGAAATCGTCACCGGCGTCTCGCTGCTCGCGCTCTTCCAGTGGACCTTCCGCTTCCTCCACCTGCAGCTCGGCCTCTACACGGTGATCATTGCGCACGTCGCGTTTTCGATCGCCTACGTCGTCATCGTGATTTCCGCGCGCCTGCGCAACTACGACCGAACGCTCGAGGAAGCCGCCATGGATCTCGGCGCCAGCGAATGGCACGCCTTCTCGCGCGTGACGCTGCCGTCGCTCGCGCCGGCAATCGCCGCGGCGGGACTGCTCGCGCTGGTCGTGTCATTCGACGATTACGTGATCACCAGCCTGGTGGCCGGCGTCGATTCGGAAACGCTGCCGATGGTGATCTACGCGATGGCGCGCCGCGGCGTGAGCCCGGTGGTCAATGCCGTTTCGGCGCTGATCGTGGTGGCGTTCGGCGCGATCATTCTGATCTCGGAGAGGTTGCAGGAAGCATGAACCGCCGCGCATTTCTGTTGCGGCTGCCGCCGCTCGCGGCGTGCGCGCGCGATCGCGCGCCCGCGCCTCAACGTCTACAACTGGTCGACCTACATCGACCCCGCCATGCTCGCGCGCTTCGAACGCGAATGCGGCGTGCGCCTCCGCTACGGCACCTACGAAAGCAATGAGGAGATGCTGGCGAAGGTCATGACCGGCAATTCCGGCTGGGACATCGTCTTTCCCACTCACAGCCGCCTCGCCCCGATGGCGCGCAATGGCCTGATCGCGAACCTCGATCACGCAGCGCCTGCCTTCGCTGAAAAATCTGGACGCCAGGTTTCAACACGCCGCAATGGGATGCGGATCTACGCTGGGGCGTCCCCTACATGTGGAACGCGACCGGCATCGTCTACAACGTCGCGCAGACACGCCGAGCCGCACGGCTGGGCCGACCTGTGGAATCCGGCCTCTGCGAGGACGGCTGACGATGCTCGACGATCCGGAGGACACCATCGGCGCCTGCCTTCAGAAACTCGGCTACCCGTTTGGCTCGATCGACGACAACCAGCTCCAGGCTGCCAAAGCCCAGGCGATCGCGCAGAAGCCACTCCTGCGCGCCTATCTGAATGCCGAGGTGCGCGATCAGCTGGTCTCCGGCGACGTGCTCGCCGCGCAGATCTGGTCCACCACCGCCGCGCAGGCCATTCGAGACGACACGAAACTCGGCTTCGTCTATCCCGCCGAAGGCTATCCGCTCTACTGCGATTGCGCCGTGATTCTGCGCGAGAGCAAGCGCATCGGAACTGGCGCATGAGTTTCTGGAACTCCTGCTGCGCCCGGACGTCGCCGCCAGCAATGCGCGAGTGGCGGATACCGCGACCGCGAACGGCGCGGCGCGAGCCATGCTGCCGCCCGATCCCGTGCTTTATCCGCCCGATGAGATTTACCGCCGTGGAGTCTGGCCGACGGCCCTGCCCTCTGCGGCACAGCGTTATCGCGATCGCATCTGGACTGAGATCAAATCGGCCTGAAGCACCGTTTGTTGTCATGCTTCATCGCTGTTCCCCAGCTATTTCCGATACGCTATGTTCGGGTTTTGCACAGAGCATGGGTATCCGCCCGCAGTTCTGGGCAGACACCTATGGGCACGCGGCTACTTCTGCTGCAGTTCTCGCAACGTGACGGACGCGGTCATTGCAAAATACATCCCGAGCAAAACACCAAGGGGGGCGCCGAACGCGATCACACGGGGGCGTCGCGTCGCCCTGTTCCCGCAGCATGCATTCCTTTAACGCGCCGTGGCCTCGCGCAGAATCTGATCCATCATTCCGGAGGAGAATACAGCTGTAAACTGCAAGCACCACGTGGGTGCGTGCCGGCGCAGATATGCGACCACTCGTTCCCGCCCCGGACTCTGCAGCAAGCTCCCGAGTATGTCCAGGAACGGCAATAGGCCCACTACTCCACGCAAGCGCCGCCGTCACCCAGAAGCGCCTCCAACTGGTAAGGGCCAATCGAGCGCCCGGAGCCGGGCTCACGATGTTGAACCCTGTCGTACCGGCGAAATCCGCGGCCAGCCGCGCCTCCACCTGAGCTCGCAGTCCGTCATCATCGCGGCAGCCTTCCGCCATGTACGCCTCACGTTGCCGGGGATCGAGCTTCCAGGCTGTCGCGAACAAGTCCTCGATTTTGCTCATGGACCTGGCGAGCATTCAATATCGCCAACCTGGGGTTAATTCTCCGTTGGATGTTCGTCGATATGATCAATGACCAGCACCGGAAGCGGGCGTCTTTTTTCTTCCAGTCTCAGACCGAGTTGTTTGTTTATCGCCTCTTTGATCGAGAGGGCCCTGCTCGGATTCGGGTCGGATGCTGTAGCGCCACTTGCGGCCGCACGCGCGATACCCGCCGAACTCCAGGCCAGAGTGAAATCCCAGCCACCCTGCAGTCCGGTCGCATCCAGAACCGGCCCGAAATAATAGCCCGAGGCGATTACCGAAATCAGTTCGGCAAACTGCGCCATGCTCACATTCTGAAACGTGGCGAGGCGTGAAAGCGCCGGATTAGAGGCTCTGGGATCCTTTCCGTCCGGCCCCGGGCCTTCCTTTCCAGCGCGTCGGGCTCGCGGGATTCGCTTTCCTGAGCTTCAACGTATTCGTTGCGACAAGCTGATACGCCGGCACCACCCTGTCTTCGGTATGGACAGCCAGATGGAAGCGATCTTTGAGCAGAGATTTCAGCAGTGGCTGAAGGTCATCCACGTCAAGCGGCGCAGCAGTCACCGACGCGCTCCCTGTGGCAGCTTTCGCCGTAATATCGAAGCGATTGGAGTCCAGGTATTCCGGTGCGCCGGCAATCGTGTACTTTCCGTCCGGGTCGAGGTGCCAGGCTAGCGCGATCAGGACCTTCAGCGTGAGGGCATGGATATCAAGCCGTCCGCCCGGCTGAAGTTCCAGTGCGGGGGTCTCATCCGGCATGCTTTGCTTGATCACTGCGACATCAAACTGCGTCGGAGGTGGCGGCAGTTTCGTCTCCACTTCCGGCGGGTTCTTTGCTGGCGCACGGTTCACACCATCGATCACCAAGACCGGTGCGGCGACGTTCTCAGGCTCCAGTTTCAGTCCGAGCTGTTTGTCTATGGCATCGAAGATTGTCACGACATCGGTGTCCGAGGACCCGGTCAGCGGACTCCAGGCGGTGAATCTGAGGTCGAAATCCCAAGCTCCCGCCAACCCGGTCTTATCCACGACAGGGTTGTTCAGATACGGCGACGACATTTCGCGCAGCCCTCGGGAGAACGCCTCCATCGTCATGTTGTGACACGAGAAAACCATGCTGCGGCGAGCGCCTGGCGAGCCGGGCTGCGACTGAATTGTGCATTCGCCTTCGACCGTATTGTCAGCCGCCTTGAGTTTCGGCTTGCCCTTACCCATTGCCAGCACAAATCCCGGCAGCGGTTTCACATCTTTATGAACGACGAGCCTGAATCGATCCGCCAGTATGCTCTGCAGCATGAACCGTAGTGTTTGCCGGGATCTAGCGGCGGGCGCGGCAGCCACTACTTCGAAGCGATCGAACTGCAGCCAATCTGGCCCTCCAAATACGGTGTCGGCATCGATGTTATAGGCCGTTGTAATGAGATCCATCATCGTGGCGTTGCGGAGGTTATACCGGCCGCCACGAAGCACGCCACCCGTCATGAAGGGTGTCGGGTTATCGATGCGGGTGCTTGGGTGAACGTCCGCTACCTCGAATTGAGGCCTTTGTCCGAACGCCGCGACGCCGAGAAAGGCCAACACACCGACACTCGTGCTTGCACGTCGCACAGGTGAATTCTATCGGCTTTCACCCGACAGCACATCGGTCGCCGTCAACCCCATTGCTATCCTGATTTTTTGGAGCAGAATCGACATTGAATCGTATCCTGTTGGCTTTTCGCGCATTTTTTGCGCTCCTGTTCGGGGGTAAACTTCCCGACGACATGGTCGCCGAACTCGGCCTCGCCGCGAAACCCGCGCCAGCTCCGAAGGCTCCGCCCAAACCTCCGGCGCCGGAAATCAAACCTGCCGACGGCGCATTGCAGCTTCTCGGAATGCTTCAGCGAGAGGCCCGCGTCCTCGATTTCTTCATGGAGGACATCGCTGCTTACTCAGACGATCAGGTGGGCGCCGCCGCCCGCGACGTTCACGAACACACGCGCAACGTGCTGGTCCGCCACTTCGCGCCCGCGCCGGTGATCGATGCCGTCGAGGGCAGCATGGCCTCTCCGCCCGACGGCAACCCGGCTCTGGTCAAGTACCTCGGCAACGTGCCCGCTTCCGGCAAGCCGCCCGCCGGAGTGCTGCGGCATCGCGGATGGCGCGCCACTGCCGTATCGCTCCCTCAACTGAATTCGCGCGCCTACACGACAATACCCTCGCCGTGCTCGCTCCGGCGGAAATCGAAGTGGAGTAGCACTTGGCCCGGTACTCCATCGGGATCGATCTCGGCACCACCAACTGCGCCCTTGCGCTGGACGGAAATCGCCGGCGACGGAACGGTGCACCTCGCCCCGATTCCGCAACTCGTGAGCGCCAATGAGGTCGCAGCCGAACCCCTGCTGCCGTCGTTCCTCTACATCCCCGGCGAGCGCGATTTCCCGCCCGGATCGATTGCGCTGCCGTGGAATGCCGAGCCGCGTTTCGTCACCGGCAAGCTCGCGCAGCGCCGCGGGGCGGAGGTTTCGAGCCGTCTGGTCTCGTCCGCCAAGAGCTGGCTTTCGTATTCTTCCGTCGATCGAACGGCAGCCATGCTTCCGTGGAAGGCAGCCGAGGGCGTGACTCACATCTCGCCGGTCGACGCCTCCGCGGAGTATCTGAAGCACCTTCGCTCCGCCTGGGACGAAGAGCATCCCGACGATCCCTTCGATCGAGCAGGAAGTCCTCGTCACCGTTCCCGCATCCTTCGACGCAGTCGCCCGCGATCTCACCGGCAAGGCCGCCGAAGCCGCCGGGTACCGCAATCTCATCATGCTGGAAGAACCGCAGGCCGCGTTCTACGCGTGGATCGAGCGGCATCCCGACTGGCGGCAGACCGTCAACAAAGGCGATCTGGTGCTGGTTGTCGATATCGGCGGCGGCACCACCGATTTCACTCTGATCGCGGTCACCGAGAAAGCCGGCGAGCTGCAACTCGAGCGCGTCGCGGTGGGCGAACACATCCTGCTGGGCGGCGACAATATCGATCTTGCTCTGGCTCATACCGTCGCGGCCGACCTCGCCGCCAAAGGCCGGAAGATCGACGCCTTCCAGCTACAGGCGCTCTGGAGCAATTGCCGCCTCGCGAAGGAAAAGCTACTCGATCCCGAATCGAAGGCCGACGAAGTTCCCGTCACCATCCTCGGCAAAGGATCGAGCCTGATCGGCGGCACGATCAAAGCCAAGCTGCATCGCGAGCAGGTGGAACAGATTCTCGATGGCTTCCTTCCCGCCGCGTCGAGCACGGACATGCCGCAGCGCGCGGCGCGCGGGTCTTCAGGAGATGGGACTGCCTTACGCGGCCGACCCGGCGATCACCAAACATCTCGCGAAATTCCTGCGCCAGAATGGCGGCGCGGCCAACCCACTCACATTCTCTTCAACGGCGGAGTCCTCAATGCGACGTTCGTGCGCGAGCGGCTACTCGAAGTGCTGAACGGCTGGCTCGCAGCAAGGGCTCCGCGTCAAACAGCTTCCCGGCGAAGATCTGATGCACGCCGTCGCGCGCGGAGCCGCTTATTACGGCGCTGCCCGGCAGGGGAAAGGCGTCCGTATTCGCGGCGGCATCGCGCGCTCTTACTATGTCGGGATCGAATCGGCGATGCCCGCCGTGCCCGGCATGCCGACGCCTGTCAAGGCTCTGGCCGTCGCTCAGTTTGGCATGGAGGAAGGCACCGACGCGCGCATCCCCGACCGCGAGTTCGGCCTCATCGTCGACGAGCCGGCGGAGTTCCGCTTCTTCTGCTCCGCCACCGCAAGAGCGATGCGCCCGGCGCACTGATCGAGGATTTCGGCGACGATCTCGAAGAGCTGTCGCCCGTGGAAGTGAAGCTCACGTCCGACCGCCCGACTCGCCGAAGTCGTCCCGGTATCATTCGAAACGGTGATCACCGAAACCGGAATCCTGCAGCTCTGGTGCGTCGCGCGCGACGGCCGCCGCTGGAAGCTCGAATTCAACGTCCGCGAGACCGTCGCATAGGACGCTGGCCTAGATCGCGATCCTCGTTTCGATTGCATCGTAATCCGCCCGGACGCCTTTCTCGGTTGCGAGGGCGTCACCGCGGTTGAGAAGCTCTCGAACGGGCTGTCGAGGAGCCCAGCCGCAGCCAGAGCCTGTACATCCGCATGCACGTTGCTGTAGTCGCGTCCGAGCGCCTTTGCCAGTGCGCGGATGCTGGTGAGACTGTGCCGATGCACGTAACGCAGCAACTCCATCCGCTTGCCCGTCAGAACGCGGGCGAGAGCGTCCCAGCTCTCAAACGCCACATGACGCTCATGGAAGGTTTTCCCCGCTCGGCACGATGCCATGCCTCGGAGAACCGGCGCGACAGCGTCGTCTTCCATATTGCCGCCGACCGTAATTTTGACATCGCTCATTGGTCACCTCGCAAAGTCCTGACATCGGACCAGAAATCGGCCATCAATTGCTCGACCTGCCGAACTGATAAGCGTTTCGGCGCCCTGAAAGTGCCGATGATCGCCTTTACCGCGTTCATTGTCGTACCCAACTTCCCGAACCCGGACGGCCATAGAACAGCGAGTATTTCAGCCCGTGCGTCACTGGCGGAACCGGCCGGAACTCGCCACATACATTTCCACGATCCCACCATCATCATAGTCAATCCGCTGATCGAACAGAAACTCGGCCTTCACCGCCGCCACTAATGGCATTATATACCATATGGCAAAACATACGCATACTGACCACGCTGAAGGTACCAGCGTGAAAGTCGGCATCGATCTCGGAACCACCAACTCCGCTCTCGCCTGGATCGATCCGGCCGAGGCCGAAGACACCAGCTTTCCCCCCATCCACATCTTCGACATTCCGCAGCTCGTCGCGCCCAATCGCGTCGAGCCGCGCCGCACGCTGCCGTCCTTCCTCTTTCTCGAAGAAGGCCAGCCCGTCGGAACGTGGGCGCGCGAACAGGGAGCGCTGGTTCCCACGCGCCTGGTGCACAGCGCGAAGTCCTGGCTGTCGAATGCCGATGTCGATCGCACCGCCAAAATCCTCCCCTGGGATGCCGGGCGAAGGCGGACGCGTTCTCTCTCCCGTCGAAGTCTCGGCCCGCTTCCTCTCGACCATCCGCGAAGCGTGGGACAACTCCGGATAAATTCGGCCCGCTCACCGATCACGACGTCGTCCTCACCGTTCCCGCCTCCTTCGACGAAGAAGCGCGCGAGCTCACCGTCCAGGCCGCGAATGACGCCGGTCTCCCGCGCCTCACCCTGATCGAAGAACCCGCCGCGGCCTTCTACTCCTGGATCGCCAACAACTTCACGCGCTCCCGCAAGCTGCTGTTCGACGGGCAGATCGTGCTCGTCTGCGATGTCGGCGGCGGCACCAGCGATTTCTCTCTGATCCGCGTCTCCCGCGACGGCGACAAGATCGATTTCACGCGCACCGCGGTCGGTAAGCATCTGCTCCTCGGCGGCGACAATCTCGACCTCACGCTCGGCTGGCTCGCCGAATCGAAACTCGGCAAGCAGCTTTCGATCCGCCAGCGCAGCGGCTTGCGGCGTCAGTGTTCGGCCGCAAAGGAACTCCTGCTTTGCGATCCGCAAACGCCAAAGCGTCGAGATCAGCGTGCTCGGCGGCGGATCCTCCATGATCGGCGGAGCTCTCAAGACCGAAATCACTCGCGACGAGGCCCTCGAACTGACTCTCGAAGGCTTTCTCCCGCTCACGCCTCGCGGCGAGCTTCCCAAAGAGGAAAAGCGCAGTCTGTTCCGCGAACTCGGCCTGCCCTACGTTTCCGATCCCGCCATCAGCCGCCACCTCTCGGCATTTCTCGAATCGGCCGGCCAGACGCCTGACGCCATTCTCTTCAACGGCGGCTTCTTCATTCCCGAAATCTGCCGCACGCGCGTCGCGGATGTGATCGAAAACTGGTACGGAAAGCGGCCGGAGATCTTCGAGAATCGCGATCTCGATCTTGCGGTTGCCAGCGGCGCCGCTTACTACTCCTATGTCCGCTCGACCGGGCTCCGGCGTGCTGGTTCGCGGCGGTTTGCCGCGCGCCTATTACGTTGGCCTGAACGACGATTCCGCCGTGTGCCTCGTGCCCGCGCGGCGCCGAGGAAGGCGACAGCGTCGAAGTCGATCGCGAAGACCTGCAACTCGTCGCCAACAAACCGGTCGCTTTCCGCCTCATCAGTTCTCTGACCCGCACCGACGACAAGCCAGGCCAGGTGGTGACCTTCACCGAAGACGAAGATCTCCACCAGCACGCGCCGCTCGAAGCCGTGATTCGCTTCGGCAAGGGCGGGGAGCGCCTGGTTCCGGTGAAACTCGGCGCGCGGCTGACCGAAACCGGCACGCTCGAAACCTGGTGCGATTCCAAAATCAGCGACAACCGCTGGCGCCTGCAGTTCCAGCTGCGGAAGACGGCCGCGAAAGCGGCAGCGCCGTCGCGTCCGGCGGCGGTTGTCAGCGGCGAAACAGTCGATGCCGCCTGTGATCTGCTGCGATCCGCCTTCGCATCGGCCGCTGTACCTCCCGAGGAACTTCCCTCGCGCCTCGAAGCCGTCCTTGGCCTCGGCCGCAACTCCTGGCCTGTCGATGTCGCCCGCCGTCTGGCGGACGTTTTCATCGAACAGACCGAAAACCGCAGGCGCAGCGCCGCCCACGAAATCCGCTGGCTGAATCTCGGAGGTTTTTGCCTGCGCCCCGGCTTCGGTTACGTCGGCGACGAGTTCCGCATCGAACAAGTCCGGCGTATTTACGCGGCCGGTCCGCAGTTTGCCAATCAAATTCAGAACGAAATCGACTGGTGGATTTTCTGGGGCCGCCTCGCCGGCGGGCTCAATCGCAACCAACAGACCGATATCGTCCAGCGTTTACTTCCTTTCCTTCTGCCAAAACCCGGAAAGAAACCGCAAAGAATCAATAACAGCCTTTTTCGCGAAATGTGGCGCACCGGCTCCAGCATGGAATTGATTCCCGCCGGCACCCGCACCCAGCTCGGTGACGCGCTTCTCAAGCAAACAAAAGAGGACTACGTACTCTGGTGCCTTTCCCGGCTGGGCGCGCGCCAGTTGTTTTACGGACCTGCCAACCAGGTGCTGCCGCCCTCGGTGGCGTCACGCTGGAGCGAAGCTCTGATCGCTGTCCCCAAAGCCGACGACGCGCTCGTGTCTCTTGCACGCCGCACGGGCGACCCCGTTCGTGACGTATCCGCAGCAACCTTCGCCGCCGTGCGCGGACGTCTCTCCGCTCCGCAGTCGATCGCACAACTGGATGGCGACGTGGAGCGCGATGAAGGCGCTCTCGGTCGTATTTTCGGCGAGAGTTTGCCTTCCGGTTTGGTACTGGTACCCTGAAATATTTCGTTACAGTATTGACATCGATACCGGGATGATAAACAATCGTTAGTGGTTTATCTCACATATCAAAAATATTTCCATGGGTATTGATGAAAAAACCGTATCTTTCGGTTCGTTTTGAGGACGAACCAGGCCCCGGCTCTCTTTTTCCCGTAGTGGCAATAGCGGCATCTGGCCCAGGCGTCGAGTCTGTCCGTCGTCTTCTTCCGCGATTCCCGGTCGATTCGGGGATGGCTTTCGTTATTACTCCCACTCCTTCGGCTCAGTCCGCAGGCGCGCTCGTTTCCCTGCTTGCCGGCGCCACTCTAACGCCGATTCGCGAAGTTGCGTCCTGGACCGGCGTCAAGCCCAACAATGTTTATGTAGTTCCTTCGGATAGGCCGGTGCGGATCGTCCATTTGGTGTTGATGTTTGCGCCGCGCCCTGATGGAGGGACGTCTCCCAATCCCACTGATTACTTTTTTCGGTCGCTCGCCGCTGACCGAGGGACACTCGCGATCGGACTTATGCTTTCTCCGGTGGACGCCGCCGACATTGCGGGACTTCAGGCGATTCGCAAGAATGGCGGCATCGCGATCGTACAGAACGACGGTCCGCACCGGACCTCGCCCGTGTCACCCTGGATCGCCGACTTGGTTCTTTCTCGCGAGGAAATCGCCGACGCGCTCCAGAGAATCGGGCGCACTGCCGATCCTTCCCGCGCGGTCGGCCCTCCTGGCGCCCGCGATCTGCCCGACCGGATGAAGTTGAGCCGGTGCGAGAGTCTGGATAGTTATCTCGAATACCTCCAATCCAGCAGCAGCGAAAGGGCTCGTGTCCGCCAATAGAAAGATTGAGCCTGCGAACGGCGAGGCGCCGGCGGTCGGCCAGGCGCCGTTGGCCTCGCGTCCGAAACAGCAGCCCATCAATCACGAATTGAATTCCCGCAACGAGAGCCTGCAGCATCGCAACTGTGAACTCAGCCGCGCGAACGATGATCTCATCGATCTGATCGGAGGCACATCGATTCCCGCGCTGATGGTTGACAACGAGTTGCGAATCAAGCTCATGACGCCTGCCGCCGAACGCATGTTCAACGTTCGGGCCCGCGAGGCGGGCGACTTCGTCGGCAACATTCTGCTGCGCCTCAGCGAGGAGGATCTTGAGTCCCGCGTCCGTCGTGTCATAGACAGTGGCGTCGCGGAAGAGATCGAGTTGCGCGTTCGCGACGGGCATTGCCACCGGTTGCGCATCCATCCCCTTTCCGCCCGCGCGGGCCGCACTGCAGGGGCGGTCGTCACGGTGCTCGATATCGACGAACTGCGCCAGGCCCGCAGCGCGGCCGTCGTGGCTGGCCGTTTTGCAGACGCCATTCTCGAATCAGTGCCGATTCCCCTGCTGGTGCTCGACGCGGATCTCAAGGTCCTGATCGCCAACGACGCGTTTCTCGCTGCCAATGCCCTGCAGTCGGCGGACGTTCAGAATCGAACGATCGAAGATGTCGGCACGTCCCAGTGGGGCATGCCCCGGTTCAAGGAAGCGGCGCGGCGGCTGTTGGACGGGAAAACGGCATTTGAGGAGTTCGAGAGTACGAGCACCATCCGGTTCTCGGGAAACGCGTGGTACTGATCAGTGCCCGACGTGTACTCTGGCGGGGCAGCGCCCGAATTCTGATCGCCATTCACGCCATCACCGCACAAAGACGAGCTGAAGCTTTGATGGCCAGGGAGAAAGCGCGTTTGAAGAGAACTGCCCGCAAGGCGGCTGCCGCACTGCATGAGAAGGAAGACGCATTACGGCAGAGCCGGGCAGAATTGCGTGCTCTCACCGGGAGTCTTCTGCACGCACAGGAAGAAGAGCGCCGTCGTGTGTCGCGCGAGTTGCATGACGACGTAAGTCAGGATGTGGTCAAGCTTCAATTCGATATCGAAGCCCTCGAGCGGTCGCTGCCGCCCGACCGGACAACGGAAAAGCAAGGGCTCATGGCGGTGCGGGACGATGCCGCGCGGCTCTCGAACGATCTCCGCCGGATTGCCTATGTGCTGCATCCCTCGACGCTCGACAATCTCGGGCTGCCGGGCGCCCTGAGCGCCTACGCGGCTGAGTTTTCCAAGCGCACGGGAATCCCCATCGGGTTCTCCGCCTCGGCTGTTCCCGAAACGATTCCCCAGGGGATCGCCAGCGCATTTTACCGTGTTACGCAGGAAGCCTTGCGAAACATCGTCAGACATTCCGGCGCCGCGTCGACTCTTTGTTTGACGGGGAAGAATTCGCAGCTGACCCTTGCGATCCACGACAACGGGCCCGGTTTCGACCGCCGGGTGGTGCGCGGACGGGGCGGCCTCGGTCTGGTAAGCATGGAAGAACGCGCCCGGCTGATTGGCGCGAGTTTCCAACTCGACACCGCGCCCGGTGAGGGTGTTTCGATCACGGTGTCCGCTCCACTGGGCGTATTGGATTAAAGCCGGCCGCACTAAGGCCGCGTGAACTTGATTCCGTCCTTCACCAGGTCTTCATAGTGGCCCGGATCCAGATTGTTCTCGGCGCACACGTATTCCTGCAGCCGTGTACCTTCCCGCAACATGAGGTGTGAGTGGATCACCCACGGCTTCGTCAGTACTCCGGGGTCTTCCATAGTCACGTCGTAGTCGATCTGGTCTTTGTCCACGCGCTTGTAGCGCTCGATCACGTGCAGCATTTCGGTATGAAACGTTCCCGTGCCTACCAGCCACGTCTTGTCATTGAAGCCCGTGATATCGACCACCAGTGTGTCACCGTCCCACCGACCGACCGAATCGCCCATGTAGGTGGGCACAACATCGTCCGGATGTTTCGCGTTCATGCGAATCACCCGCGAGGCGGCCATGTATTCGTACAGGATCACGATCTGCTCGGGTGTCTGTACGATCTGCGTCGGGAACAGCCCCAGCAGCGACGTGCGTGGAATCCCCGGCGGCAGGCATCGCGCCGTGGGATCGTCGATTCCTCTGATCTTGTAGGACTCCATGACCTTCGCGGCCGCCCACGGCTGATAGGGAGCAGGTTCCCGATTGGCTGGCCTGTCCGAAGCCGAGAGCACTCCCGGGGCTGACGGATCGAGTCCCGTCCCACCGAGACCCGTGCCCTTGTTCGCTTCCTCCCAGGTGCCGCGCGCGGTGCTCCCGCCCTGCCAAACGCCTGTCAGGTTTGGTTTACCGTCGGGCATGCGAGGGAAAGAAGCCTTCTTCTGAGCCGCCGCAGCGACAACGCATGACAGAAGAGCAACTACTGCGAACGTGCGCATCACTGAATCTCAACGGCGGGCGTAGCACCGCCATCACCGGTCCCGGCGGGCGGTCCAAAATAGAGCTTCTTGCCGTCCGCGAAGGTGACCTCGCGCGAGTGTCCCCAATGCGTACCATCCCGCGCTTGCCACCCGAATACCTTTACCGTGTCACCGGGCTTGATGGTTACAGCGCGTTTCCAGCCCGTCCGGTAGAGCACGCCGGGTGGATATCCTTCAAACTTCCAGTTGGCCACGCTTCCCTGATCGTCTTTCACATCGAGGTAGAAGTAGCTGTGCGGATTGGTCCACTCGACCTTGGTCACCACGCCCGTGATGGTGATGGGCTTGTTGGCGTCATACTCGGCACCGAAGGAATGGTGCGCGAGCAGCGGAGTCGCAGCCAGAAGCATCGTCGAAAGTATTGCCGTCGCAAACCGCTTCATGAATATCTCCGGTTTATTCGGCGCGCTTGTCGATTGGATATCCCTTGTCGATCCAATCCGTTTTGAGGTTTGTCTCAACCATCATCGCCTTCACGTGCGTGAATCCCATCTCATGCAATGCGGCGACCGCGGGACGTATGTTCGGGCATTTGTCGAACGGGCAGCATCCGCAGTAGAGAATGATATCGCGGTCGTGCGGTTGCCCCGCCACCGCCTTCTTCAGATCGGCGATGCCTTCCGCCTTGGAACCGGGCCCTGCGAAAGTCGTGCCCGTGATGTGGGCCGAGCGATACAGCACGGGAAAGCCTACATGAATCACCAGCGCCGACTTCAACTGTTTGGCGGCCTGGTCCGGTTGAATCAGATTCAGGTCTGTGTCAGCGCCCAAGAGGCACACAGCCAGCAGCAGCACGGTGGCATAACGCATGCGACGATTTTACGTCATTTCACGCTCGGGCTGGCTGCTGAACGGAAGGCGCAATTTGAGCACGCGCTCCCGGTGCCGTTCCTCGTTCAGGTTCCGCACGCGGGCCACCAGCAGGTCGTGCAGCGAAACGATGCCACAGAGCTTTCCCGTCTCGCGCTCCACAACCGGCAGCCGTGTGAATCCCGTCTCCGCCATGCGAAACACCACCACGCGCAGCGGTTCATCCGGATGCGCCACCACAGGTTGGCGGACCACGTCGCCGAGAGAAGCGTCCGGCGCGCGGGATTGCGTGAGCTTGTGCAACTCTTTGCGCGTGACCACACCTTTGACCCGTCCTTCGCCATCCACCACAGGGAAAAGTTGCTGCCCCCGCTGCGGCGGCTCGCGCACCAGCGTGTGGCGAAGATCGTCCACGGTTGCGCCGGCCGGAAACACTACCAGTTGTGTGCGCATCACTTCACGCACAAACAGGATCTCCAGCGGATCGGTCGCATATTCGCGCGAGATATGGAAACCACGCCGCGCCACTTTCTCCGTCAGGATGGAACGCTTCAGCAGCAGCACGGTTGTTGCGTGCGCGAGCATCGCCGCCACCAGCAGCGGCAGCAGCACGTTGATGTCGTGCGTCAGTTCGAGCGCAAACAGAATCGCGGTGAACGGCGCGCGCATCGTCCCGCCCAGAATCGCGCCCATGCTGACCAGCGGCCAGAATCCCGCGCCTTCGTGCGGCAGGAACATGCTCTCCACTCCACCCAGCGCCGCGCCCATCATGAGCAACGGAGCGAGCACGCCGCCCGACGTTCCCGAGCCGAGTGAAATGATCCAGATCGCCGATTTCACCAGCAGCACACCGGCGATGATCGTCCGCGGCACATCGCCCTGCAGCAGCGCCTGGATCGTGTCGTAACCCACGCCGAGCGCCTGCGGGAAAATCATGCCGCCCAGCCCGACAAACACGCCGCCGATCGCGGGCCACCACATCCAGTGAATCGGCAGCTTCTTGAACAGATCTTCCGCCCCGTAGACGCCCAGCGTCAGGAGTGCCGAAAGCAAGCCGGCCAGCAGACCCGCGATGACGCAGCCGGCCAGACCCTGCGGCCCGATGAAGATCGAATGCTGCGGAACCGGAAACAGCGGTCCCAGTCCGAGGATGTAGCGCCGCGCCGCGCCCGCTGTCGCGCTCGCCAGCGCCACCGGGATCGCGCTGCGCGGCTTCCATTCGAAGAGCAGCAGTTCAACCGCCAGCAGCACGGCTGCGATGGGCGTCGCGAACGTCGCGGCCATGCCCGCCGCGGCACCGGCCACGAGCAGCGTCTTGCGTTCTGCGGCGGTCAGGTGAAAGAGTTGCGCGACGATCGACCCGATCGCGCCGCCCGTCATGATGATCGGGCCTTCGGCGCCGAACGGACCGCCCGACCCGATCGAGATCGCCGACGACAGCGGCTTCAGCACCGCCAGCCGCGGCTGCACTTTGCTGCCGTTGATCAGAATCGATTCGAGCGCTTCCGGAATGCCGTGGCCGCGAATGCGCTCCGAACCGTAGCGCGCCATGAGCCCGATCACCAGACTCCCCGCCACCGGGATCAGAACGGCGAACCAGCCCAGATGGTTTCCCGCCGGCGACACCAGCGCGGTGCTCCACCGTCCGTAATAAAACACGTTGGTGAAGAATCCGATCAGCCGCAGCAACAGCCACGCGACATACGTGCTGACGAGGCCGATGCCGATCGCGAGAATCGAGATCGGAATCACGCGCGCCGTCGTCGTGAAATCGCCCAGCTGCTCCGCGTTGTCTTTGTTCGTGTCGTTCATAAAGAGACTGCCCTCCGGCTGTGCCGCAGTACCGATTGGAGTGCACGCGCCAGTTCGGGGCCGGAGCCTTCCAGCTCCGTCCGATGCTCCATTGCCAGCCTGCGCAGGATGCCGCGCCCTGCCGGCGTGAGCCGGATCAGTACTTCGCGTTTGTCTTCCACTCCCGGTACCCGCGTGATTGCGCCCGTGGCTTCGAGCCGGTTCACCAGTTCGACCGCGCTGTGATGCTGGATGAAAAGCCTCGATGCAATTTCGCGGATGGTCGGCTTTACGCCTTCGGGCAAGCCGTGGACCGCGAGCAGTAACTGATGCTGCTGCGGCTCGATGCCGTGTTCCCTCGCGGTCGCTTCGCTGAAATGAAGAAACTTCCGGATCTGCCGCCGGAACTCGGCCAGATCACGATACTGGTCCTGGAAAAAATCGCGTTCTCCGCTCACATTTATATCGTATCACGATATAAAATCCGAACTGGCGCTCTGGCTTCCGAGCCGGCGTGTCGATAAGAGGAGTGCCTGCGAAACGCCGCGCTAAACTGAAGGATCCACATGCAATTAGAGAAGGTATATGAACCCCAGCGGTTCGAGCCCCATTGGGCTCAATGGTGGGTCGAGAGTGGTATTTACCGTGCGAAATGGGAGCCGGACCGGCCCGTATTTTCGCTTGTCATTCCGCCGCCGAACGTGACCGGATCGCTCCACATGGGCCACATGTTCGAGCACACCGAAATCGACGTCACGGTGCGCTGGCATCGGATGCGCGGCGACATCACGTTGTGGCTGCCGGGCACGGACCACGCCGGTATCGCGACGCAGATGATGGTGGAGCGCCAGCTTGCGGAGGAAGGTCTGGATCGGCGGGCCATGGGGCGCGAAGCCTTCGAGCAGCGGGTCTGGAAGTGGAAGGCAGAATCGGGCGGCACGATCAAGCGGCAGATGATCCAGATCGGCGCGTCCTGCGACTGGTCGCGTGAGCGGTTCACGCTCGATCCCGGGCTTTCGCGCGCGGTGCGCGAGACGTTCGTCAGCCTGTACGAAAAGGGCCTGATCTATCGCGGCGAGTACATGGTCAACTGGTGCCCGCGCTGCCAGACGGCGATCTCGGATCTGGAAACGGTGCACGAGGAAACCGCAGGCACTTGTGGCACATCCGGTATCCGGTGGTGGGCACGGACCGGTATCTGGTGGTCGCGACCACGCGTCCGGAAACGATGCTGGGCGATACGGCGGTCGCGATCAATCCGCGCGACGAACGTTATCTGGATCTGCACGGCGAAGACGGTGCGGCTTCCGCTGATGGATCGCGAGATTCCGATCATCCTGGACGACATGGCCGATCCGGAATTCGGCACGGGCGTGGTGAAGATAACGCCGGCGCACGACCTGAACGACTTCGAGGCAGGGAAGCGGCACAATCTGCCGACGATCCAGGTGATCGACGAGAGCGCGAAGATGACGGCGGCAGGCGGCGCGTATGCCGGGCTCGATCGCTACGAAGCACGCAAGCGGGTGGTCGAGGATCTGGAGAAGCTCGGGCTGCTCGACAGGATTGAGGATTACAACCTCAGCGTGGGGAAATGTTCGCGCTGCAAGACGGTGGTCGAGCCGCTGGTTTCGAAGCAGTGGTTGGTGAAGACGAAGCCGCTGGCGGCGAAGGCGATTGCGGCGGTCGACGAGAAGCGCATCGAAATCATTCCGGAGAACTGGGTCAAGACCTGGAACGAGTGGATGCACAACATCCGCGACTGGTGCGTTTCGCGGCAGCTCTGGTGGGGACATCGGATTCCCGCCTGGTACTGCGATGCGTGCGGCGAGACGATCGTGTCGCGGAAGATCCTGCTGCGTGCGCAAAGTGCGCAGGGACGCTCTGCGACAGGATCCGGACGTGCTCGACACGTGGTTCAGTTCCGGGCTGTGGCCGTTTTCGACGCTCGGCTGGCCGGACGAGACCGACGACCTCAAGCACTTCTATCCGACGACGCTGCTGATCACGGGCTTCGACATTCTGTTCTTCTGGGTGGCGCGGATGTCGATGCTCGGGATCGAGTTCATGGGCGACGTCCCGTTTCCGGCAGGTCTATATCCACGGGCTGGTGCGCGATGCCGAGCAACAGAAGATGTCGAAGACGAAGGGCAATGTGATCGATCCGCTGGTGGTCACCGAGGAGTACGGGACCGACGCGGTGCGCATGGCGCTGCTGACCGGCGCGGCGCCGGGCACCGACATCGTCTTCACCGTGGACCGGATCGACAGCGCCCGTGCGTTCGCCAACAAGATCTGGAACGCGGCGCGGTTTCTGTTTCTCAACATGGAGCGATGCGGCGTTGAGGCATGGATGGCGGAGAGCGTCAACGAATATCTGCCCGATGCGTCGGCGCCTGTCGAGGACCGCTGGATCTTCAGCCGGTTGAACGAATGCGCGCAGCAGATGAATCGCGCGATCGACACGTACCGCTATCACGAGGCGGCGCAGATCGTCTGGCATTTCATCTACGACGATTTCTGCGACTGGTATATCGAGCTCAAGAAGCTGCGGTTCGTGGAAGGTTCGGGGCTGAACGAAGACTGGCGCAATCTGCTTGCCGTGTTCGAAAGCGCGCTGCGGCTGTTGCATCCCGTGATGCCGTTTCTTACCGAGGAGCTGTGGCATCGGCTCGGCGCGGAAGAGACCGCCTCGATCTCGCTGGCTGCGTTTCCCCGATTCGATCCGGCGCGCTACGATTCCGAAGCCGAGAGTGAAGTGGGAGTGCTGCAGGCTGTGGTGACCGCGGCGCGAGGGATCCGGGCCGATCTGAGTCTCGACCCGAAGCTGCCGCTCGAAGGCCGGATCTCGCGGGCGGTGGATTTCCGCGCAGTGCAGCGGCTCGCCGGGGTCACGCTTGTGGTGGGCGATGTGCCGAAAACGGGCGCGGTGCGCTCGACGGCGGATTTCGATCTTTCGATCGACGTGCCGCAGGGGCAAATCGAAGCCCAGCGCAAACGTCTGGAAAAAGAGCGCGAGCAACTGGTGAAAAACATCGCGAACTCACAACGGCAGCTCGGCAACGATGTCTTTCTGAGCAAGGCCCCCGCGAACATCCTCGAATCGATGCGGGCCAAGCTCGCTGAATATGAGGCCCAGCTCAAGAAGATCGAGGAGCAGCTGGGCGATGCATCCTGAGGTTCTGGATGCTGTTCACCGGGCGCTCGCGGAAGACATCGGGCCGGGTGACGTAACTTCTCAGGCGTGCATTCCGGCGGATCGCCGCGCCTCCGGTTACTTTCTCGCGCGGCAGCCGATGGTGCTTGCCGGCACCGATGTGCTGGCCGCGATTTACGAAGCGCGCGGCGGAGTGGAAGAACTCACGCTGCTGCGCAAAGACGGCGACCATCTCGCAGAAGGCGATCGCATTGCAACTGTTCACGGGCGGGCGCGTACACTGCTCGAGTGCGAGCGCGTTGCGCTCAACTTCCTGCAGAGGCTCTCCGGTGTGGCGACGCTGGCGCGCCAGTTTTCGTCTCTTGTGGAAGGAACCGCATGCCGAGTGCTCGACACGCGCAAGACCACGCCTGGCTTACGCCGTCTGGAAAAAGCGGCGGCCGCGGCAGGCGGCGTGACCAATCACCGGATGGGGCTCTTCGACGCGATTCTGATCAAGAACAATCACATCGCGGCCGCGGGCGGAGTCGGCGAAGGCAATCGAAAATGCCCGGCAGTGCGGGCTTCCGATCGAGATCGAAGTGCGTGCGATGGATGAGCTCGAGGAGGCGCTGGCAAGCGGCGCGACTCATTTGCTGCTGGACAATCTTTCTCCGCAGCAGGCGGCGGAGTGGATTCGAATTGTCGACGGGCGCGCGACGGTTGAACTCTCGGGCGGGATTGATCTGAACAGCGTGCGTTCGTATGCCGAAACAGGCGCCGACTTTGTCTCGGCCGGGGCCATCACCCATTCCGCGCCCGCGGTCGACATCAGCTTCCGGCTCGAGTTGCTATGACGGTGTGGCTGCGATCGACCGAGTCCACGATGAAGGATGCGGCGAAGTTGGCTGCGCGCGGTGAGCCGCATGGAACCGTGGTGGTGGCCGAGGAGCAGACGGCGGGGATCGGTCGCCATGGGCACACGTGGCACTCGGCGGGGAACGGGGGCTTGTACCTTTCGATCATCCTCAGGCTGCCGCTTCCGCCGGACGTGCTGCCGGTTTTGACGATGGCGCTGGGGCTCGCGGTGGCGTGCGCGGTCGAAGAAGTGTGCGGGGTTACGTTGCGATATCCGGTGGCCGAACGATCTGCTGCTCGGCGGGAAGAAGGTTGCGGGCATCATGGTGCAGGCTGACGATCGAGGCGCGCTGATTGCGGGCATCGGCGTCAACGTCAACCAGACTGCGTTTCCGGAGGATCTGCGCTCGATCGCGACATCGCTTCGGATGGAGACGGGCGCGAGTATTCGAAGGAAGAACTGCTCGATTCGAGTTGTTGCGGAGTCTCTCAAGTATGCGGCGCTGCTGGCGGATGTCGGCAAGAGCCATATTCTGGAACAGTTTGAGGAGCGGTCGAGTTATGTGCGAGGGAAGACGGTCGAGGTTGACGATGGCCGTCGGGTGTTTGCGGGAGTCACGGCCGGTCTGGACGAGAATGGGTTCCTGAGGGTCGAGACGCCGTCGGGAATCGAGACCGTGATGGCTGGTGGCGTGAGGGCGGCTTAGAACGCGTCTTTAATCAAGGTGGACGTGAGCACTTTGCCGTCAGCTGCCGGACCAGGATTCACCCTACGCATCACCAGGCCAGTTCCGTGTCGGCCGCATTACCAAATTCACCCATCACCAGTCTGTCTTCCCCGGCTTCGGCGATCTTCCTGGCGGCCTCCGCCCACCCCGCGCACACGCCTGGCCGGCCTGCGCAACACAAGGGCGATTCGCCGGATGCTTACGTCATAGCCCTCATAGTAATAACAATTTTATTCCGCGAGAGATAGCGCGGCCACGCAACACGAGCGCTTTCCGCAGGCGTTATGGTTCGCCAGGCAGCGGCCCGAACTCTGGCGGTGGCCTGCGATGCCGGGTTGCCGCTTCGAAAGCCGAGGCGATGCGAAACAGGAGCGCTTCGTCAAATGGCCGTGCGATGAAATCGACCCCGACGGGCAACTGCGCCGGCACCGGGCCGACCAGGCGCGTACCTCCGTTTGCATCGCGCTCGCGATCCCAGATCTGCGTCGTGAAACCCGCAGGTACCGTGATGGCGGGAAAACCCTGCTGACCAATGAGTGACCAGCCAATCGGCGGGCGGCCATTCACGTTCGGTTCGCGCGGCGCCGTGAGCTTCCGTGGCGGAACAGTGGACGTAGGAGAAACGAGAGCATCGAGCCGCTGTTCCTGCATGCACTGCAGCAGTAGGTTTTGCAGGGCGAAGCGTGACTGAAGCCGGGCCGAGTCGTCATACGCAGTGGCGCGTTCCACCGCTTGCCTTGCCTGTTTGCGATCGGGGAAATTGGGGTCCTCGTAGAACCTCGCTTTGGAGATCAGGTCCGCGTTTGTCCTGATGTTGGCATCTCCGCGTTCCCGCAGGTACTTGTTCATCTCGAATTTGCTTTCGCCTTCAACATTGGGCGTGTTGAGGCTGCGCAGCGAAAGATCCGGCGGCACGCGCGACGGATCCGCCCACAGCTCCAGAAGCCCGGCGATCCCATCTGCTGCCGGGCGCCGGAAGCCGGTCCCGATACTGACGCATGAAGGCGCTGTTCAGAAGGGCTCGGCGCATAACGCGCGATGCACGCCTGAAATAACGCGCCATCGGGACCCGGATCCACGATCGTCGCGCCGAGCTTGCGCAGATCCCCGAGGGCGCGCTCGACGATGTCTATACTCTCCTCGTCGGCCCGCGAGAAGAGCTTCTTCGCCATGTACTCACGAACCACGCCGATCCGAACGCCGTCCAGCCGCCGCGCGGTCGCAAAGCTGAGATAGGGTTTCACCGGCTTCCGCCCGATACTGAACGCCGTCAGCTCATCTTTCGGGTCGTATCCCGCGATTACGTCGAGTATTTTTGCCGCATCCCGGACGTGACGGCAAATCGGGCCCGTCCGCATGCTCAGGCCAGCTCCCATCATTCCCTTGCGGCTGACCAGTTCCTCAGTCGGCGCGAGTCCAACCAGACTGTTGACCGATGCCGGCCAGCGAATCGATACGACGGTTTCCTCGCCGATCGCGCAGGTGACCAGGTTTGCTGCCACCGACGATGCGGAACCGGCGCTCGACATGCCAGGCTCGCGCTCCGTGTCATAGGGATTGCAGAACGTTCCTCCAAAGGAACTCCGCGCACCGTCAACCGCGTATTCGGCCAGATTTGCCTTCGCCAGAATGATCGCTCCGGCATCACGCAGACGTTTGACGAAGGTGGCGTCTTCCGGAGGGCGGTCGTTGGCGTAATCCGCGTCGGCGCCGGAGGTGGTGCGCAGGTCAAATGTGTCGTACTGGTCCTTGATCGCCATCACCACGCCTTGCAAGGGGCCGACGAGCTTGCCGGTCTGCTTGAATCGCCGGTCCTGTTCGGCGGCGACTTCCAGGGCATCGGGCATTTTGGTGTCGTTGTCGAGCGTGTCCGTCATGCTGCGGGCCTTGCGATCGTCGAAGCCCCACGTCTTCCGGGTCCCCGGCCTAAGGTTCAGAGTCGAGAGGGCGTTGATCTGCTTTGCATGCGGAATGGTGGTGATCGGTCCCAGAATTCCCATTGGCTCACTCACGCACGCGTTGTTGTAAGCTCTGATTCGCTTCAGATACAGCTGGACGAGACCAACCGTCGTGACCTGGTTCGCCATGATTGCGCGCTGGATATCGTCGATACTGGTCTCTTGCAGATGAAACCGCGCGGCAGAGGATTGTTGCGCGGAACTGACGCCGCCCACGGCAACGACGAGCGCCAGACAAACTGCACCCGTTCGAAGCCACGGGCAATCACGATTTTGTAACATCGGTTCAGTTTCTCAGTCTACTGTTTTTGACATAAGCTCGCCGAGCCGCTTCCGCCGCGTTAACCAGGCGGTCGACAATCCGGCCCGCCGGAACGTATCGCAGGCCCTCGCTCCAGGCATGACTCGTCGCGTTTCTGTTAGTGATGTCACGTTTCGTACCACCAATTGTTCGAGGTGACATGGGGTGTTAATCGAGGTGACATTTCCAACACGTACGCTGGCATCCATGATGAGAAAACCGCTGTTGCTCCTGATTTTGTCCATAGCCGCTTGCGGGATGGGGAGCGCCGCTCCGCTCCTGTTCGTCTCCGCATCGGGCCAGTTCTCTAATACGGACGCCGCCGACTCGGTGGTGGCGCCTAATGGAATCTTTTCCCTCCGTTTTGCCGTTGACGCCAACCCCACCCCTGTGCCGCTCTCTGTAACCGCCACCAGCTTCGACGTTCCCGTGGAGGATTTCTCCTATGAGCTCAATAATGTCCCGGTGAGCGTTGTTCCGAGCGAAATCACCTTCTTCACCTCCGCCGACGGCGGACTCTTCGGTGTCACCATCGGTTCCGGATTTACCGCCGATGAGTTCAGCTTCCAGGGCGACCAGCTGTTTTCCGGAACCCCGGCGGTGCCCACCTTTGCGGCCGGCCAACACAGCATCACAGGCGTTACTTATTCCGACCCCACGAACTTCGATTCTGCCGCGGCAATCGGAAACGTCTCTGTCAGTGCGGCCAGCGCGACCCCGGAACCGTCGACACTGCTTCTGATCTCGTGTGGCCTGGCGGCTGTAGCGGGCCCCAAGCTCCGTAAACAACAGGCTCCGCATAAACAATAAGTTCCGGAAATCGGGTTAACCAAGAGGATGGACAAAAACAATATGAATGGAAAGCTGTTGTCACTTACCGCTGCGTTATTCACCGTGGGCGTTTCCGTCCCGGGTCAGGTTCCGATCACGCCGGCGATGAACATTCCCAACACCGGTCAGCAGATTACGCCGCTCGCGCCCCGCGGTGCAAGGTTTACATACATGAATCCCGGTCTGGCCAACTATCCGGGCCATGTCGTCGGCCAGGGCGTCACCGGGGTCGTCAGTCCTGATGGCAAGACGCTCCTTGTGCTCACCACCGGCGACTATGGTATCTACACATCCACCGGTAGCCAGGACAGCGCAGCATCTACCGACTGGATTTTCGTTTATAGCATCGCCACTCCGATTCCAGTTCAGACACAGGCCATCCAGGTGCTAAACACCTACAACGGCATCGTCTGGGATCCGAGCGGCACAGCATTCTACGTCGCCGGTGGAAGGAACGACAATGTGCACGTCTATAAGGCCACGGCCGGCGTTTGGGCCGAAGCGACAGGCAGCCCGGTCGCCCTCGGGCACTCCAGCCAGGCGGGAGGAACATCTCCGGAAGCGGCAGGAATCGCCATCAGCAGCGATGGCACGAAAATCGTTGTCACCAATTACGAGAATGACTCGATTTCCATCCTGACTCAGGCGGCGGGCGTCTGGTCAAAAACGTCCGATTACGATCTTCGCCCCGGAATCGGGAATGCTGCGCTTTCCGGTACGCCGGGCGGTGCTTATCCGTTCTGGGTTTCGATTGCGAACAATAACACCGCTTATGTCTCATCCATGCGCGATCGCGAGATCGACGTCGTAAACATCACGAGCGCGGCGGCGCCCTCCCTTGTTACGCGGATCAAGCTGACCGGACAGCCGCTGAAGTCCACTTTGAACGCCGCACAAACCACTCTTTATGTCGCGGAGGATCAGTCAGACGAAGTGGCTGTGATTAACACTACAACCAACGCACTCACCACGGAATTCGGCGTTGCCGGGCCCGCGGGACTCATTCCGGCGGCCCTCGCCGGCCTGTCGGGCAACAATACCAACAGTGTGACCATCAGCCCCGACCAGGCAACGCTTTACGTGACCAACGGCAACATGAATAACATCGCGGTCGTCAGCGTCGCGCAGATCGGTTCGGGAAACCCGGTGCTGGGCCTGATCCCCACCGGCATGTATCCGAATTCAGTTGCAACCAGCAACAACGGCTTGTACCTCTATGTGGTGAACGGGAAGTCACCGGCGGGACCGAATCCGCTACACTGTCATGGAAACAGCGCTGCAGATCCGGTGGAAGCGGTCACGCTGACATCCGCCCAGTGCAACGCGTCGAATGGCTACACCCTGCAGCTGACCAAGGCGGGCGTCCAGTTCATACCTGTGCCGCCGGCCAGTCAACTCGCCGCCCTCACCAGTCAGGTTGCGGTCAACAACAACTATGCGAGCGCGGAGCCGCCGGCGACTACAAACACGATGAACTTCGTCGCCGGCAAGATCCAGCACGTCGTCTACATCATCAAAGAGAATCGTACTTATGATCAGATTCTGGGCGACCTGCCGATCGGGAATGGTGACCCGGCGCTGGCCGAGTTTGGCTCCGCGATTACGCCGAATCTGCACAAATTCGCGCAGAACTTCGTGACGCTGGACAATTTCTATGACACTTCAGAAGTGAGCTACGACGGCTGGGCGTGGTCTACCGGCGCGCTCGCTCCGGATATCGTCCTTCGCCAAACGCCCGTTAACTATTCCTTCCGCGGGGGACTCGCCTACGAATCGGAAGGCGACAACCGCGGCATCAATCTGGTCGCACGCACCGGCACCAACGCCGGCAATCCTGATGTTCTGCCCGGACTTGCGGATGTGGCGGCGCCGGATGGACCAGGGAATCAGGTCAATCTGGGCTACATCTGGAACGCTGCGTTCAATGCGGGCCTTACCGTTCGCGATTACGGGTTCTTCGATGACAACATCGGCAGCGCAGTTGTCTGGAATCCGTCTATACCGGCACAGGTCCATCCCGCGAACCCTCAACTGTCCGGACTTCCGGAGTTGGGTACAACTCCCCAAAGTCAGCTGTCTACGGACCTTTTCTTCCGCGGTTACGATCTGAACAATGCGGATACCTATCAGGAAGAGGAGTTCGAACGCGATGTGAACACCAACGGATTGAAGAACCTCAGTCTGGTTCGCATGCCCCACAACCACACCGGCAACTTCGGCACCGCTCTCTCCGGGGTGAATACACCGGAGCTTCAGGTAGCTGATAACGACTTCGGCGTTGGGAAACTGGTTCAGTTCATCGCCAACAATCCGGCATACGCGGGCAACACCCTGATCTTTGCCATTGAGGACGACGCGCAAAACGGCGGCGACCATGTGGATGCGCACCGCAGCACCGCCTTCATCGTCGGACCCTACGTCAAACAGGGTGGTGCGGTGGTTCACACGCAGTACAACACCATCAACTTCCTCCGCACCATGGAACGGGTGCTTGGGTTGTCGCCGTTGCACATGACCGACGCCCTTGCTCAGCCGATGGCGGACGTGTTCGACACGACACAGACGACGTGGTCCTACACGGCAACTGCGTCGGCGATGCTTTACAGCACAGGACTCGCTCCTTTATTGCCCGTTCAGGCGGGACGTATGATTGCGAAGCCGGCGCACGACGCCAAATACTGGGCGCGCGTGACCAAAGGCTTTGACTTCACGAAGGAGGATCGCGTGGATCCGGTTGCCTACAACCGAATCCTGTGGAAAGGGCTGAAAGGGGACACTGTTTATCCCGGCGACAAGAACCTCGCGGAAACACGTAAGCAGTACAAAGAAGCACTGAAGAAAAGAAACGTTCCCGTGGATCGCGACGGCGACTGAAACAGTAGTTGTTCCTCTTTATCCCGGCGTTCCGCGGAACGCCGGTCCTTTCTTATATTGAGAACCGCTCCTGGTAGCGGCTCAGTAGCGTCCTGGGTTTGCAGAGCCGCGCATGTCAATAAGCGGTTGTTCGGGAATTTTAACAGATGGGAGATACACAATAAATCCATGGAAAGCCGTAGCCGTATTCCTCTGTCGATGTTATTCGCCATTCTCCTGCCTCTGGCTCCGACCGTCTTGCGAGCCCAGGTTGACCGCACCGCCCTCACGGGTACCGTAACCGACCAGCAGGGAAATCGGATTCCCCAGTCGACCGTGCGCGTGACTCGAGAACGCTACCGGCTTTCGACCGGGAGACGCTGACAACGTCACAGGGCAGTTATGAATTGCCCGGCCTTCCGCCCGGAATCTACCAGGTCGAGTTCTCGAAAGCCGGTTTCGCCGATCTGATCGCGAAGAACGTGGAACAGCTGGTGGGGCAAACGAGGACGCTGAATGCACGCCTCGACATAGCACGCGGTAAGGATGAGACGACCGTAACTGAGTCTCTGGCGCAGGTCGACAAAGTGGACGCGACGGTCGGCACCGCGATCGAATTGCAGCAGATCGCCGATTTGCCGATCAACGGAAGAAACTGGGCGACGCTGACATCGCTCGCGCCGGGCGCAATCGATAACGGCGCGCGGCGATCAAAGAACGATTCGCTTCGCGGGACATGGGTTGGACGATAACAATCTGACGCTCGACGGAATCGATGCGACCGCTGTTTACAACCAGGAACAGAGAGAGTATCAGCGTCTGAACATTCCTCTCGATTCCATCCAGGAGTTTCAGGTGCAATCGCAGAATTTTGGCGCGGATAGTCAAAGCGGCACGGCGGGAGGACAGGTGTCTGTGGTTTCGCCCTCCGGCTCGAACAGTTTTCATGGGGAGCTTTTCGATTACTTCCGAAACGATGTTCTCGACGCGCGCTCACCATTCGACGGAGCCTCTCCCGATCCTTTTCTGCTGAATCAGTTCGGGGGCGCCTTCGGGGGGCCCATCAGTTAGGCAAGCCAGGCGCCAAGACTTTCTTTCACATCAACTATGAGGGTCTGCGGCAGAGACTGGATGGAACGCAGATCGGACTGGTGCCAAGCCCTTCATTTGCCGCGCACGGCAGCTCTGACGTCGCCCGCGCTGATTCCAATCCTGCAGGCTTATCCCGCGGGGACTTCGCCAACTTCAACTCCGAACGTATGGAATTATGAAGCGCCGGGCAGACAGATCGACAACGAAGATTCGGGCATGATCCGGATCGATCATTATTTTTCGGACCGCACGACGGCATTTGTCCGATTCAATGCGGATGAGGCAGTCGAGACCATTCCCACCGGCCAGGTTACCGCCACGGCAATTGATCGACACCAAATTCAACAATGGCGTCGTTGCTCTTTCTCATGTATTCAGCCCCTCGCTGATCAACGAAGCAAAATTCGGCATCAATCAGACGATTTACCACACGGCGAACCTTTCGCCGGTTCCGTTCGGAGTCTCTGTATCGGGCTTCAGTTCCCTGACCGGAGCTTCCACGACCGACTATCCGTCCAAGAGCTTTCGATCTCATAGACGATCTTTCCTGGGCAAAGGGAAAGCATGTGGTCAAGTTCGGGTTTGAGACAAGATGGATTCTGCTCAACCAGGGTACATCTCAAAGCGGAACCCTGACCTACAATTCGCCGGCCGCTTTCGAGAGCAATGCTCATGGGCTCCGCCACCTACACGGCGATTCTGCCACTGGTACGGCAGCGCAAGACTCAGTATTTCGGCTACGTGCAGGACGAATGGAAGGCGACCGCCAATCTGACGATAACGGCCGGAATTCGCTACAACTTCTTCAACGCTCTGCACGCAGTGAACAACCAGGACGTTCCGTTCGATTTCGGCACTTGCGGCGGATACTGCCCCAATACCTATTCCTTCTTTCATCCCCGATACGACGATATCGACCCGCGTCTGGGAATCGCCTGGGCACACGGCGATACCGTCGTGCGCGTGGGCGCCGGCATTTACCACACGGACGGCCAGGAAGACGACCAGAATCTTCCCATCTCGAATACGGTCGACCGGTACACCTTCAGCAACACCGCGTTCCCGGCGCTGGCCTATCCTCTGACTCCGTTTCTCTGCGTATGCGGAGGCCGGAGGGCTGGGCGTGGTCACGCCGCGCGACCTGGATCGCAACCGGAAAGACGACTACGTTGCGGCATGGACGGCATCTATTCAACGGAAACTACCTTTGAATATCGTGGCGACCGCCACCTATCTCGGCAACAAAGGAACGGATGTGTCTGACCACCACCTACGCCAACCTGATAAATCCAGCTACGGGCGTTGCGCCGTACCCGGCGTTCGGCCCGGTCACGTGGCGCGGCGACGTCGGCAACAGCACCTTCCATGCGCTGCAGTTCAACGCTCGCAGAGCGTTTCAGAACGGCTTCCTGCTCTCGGTGAATTACATGTGGTCGCATTCGATCAACGACGGGAGCATTGGCGGCGGCGAATCCGACACGCCCCAGAATTCTTTCTGCCGGTCGTGCGATAAAGCGAGCAGCGATGATGACGTCCGCCAGGTGTTCAACCTCTCCGCCGTTTATCAGCTGCCCTTCGGGGCGGGAAAGCATTACCTGAGCAGCCCGGGGATTGCGCGGACGATATTGGGCGGCTGGACGCTGAGCACGATCGCAACGACGCAAACCGGACTGCCTTTCAACATCACCATCACCCGGTCGAACGGATCGGTGCCGGGCGGACTCGCGATCAGCGGAGCGGAGCGGCCGAACCTGGTGCCGGGCGTTTCGCTGACTCCGGCCGGCGGATCCACGCCGCAGTTGTGGATCAATCCTGCGGCGTTTTCCACGCCCGGCGCCCGGAACGTTTGGCAATCTGGGACGCAATGCCTTTCGCGCTCCCGGGATTTCGGACGTAGACCTCGCGTTAGCGAAGGACATCCCGATTAGCGAACGGGTCAAGGTACGCTTTCGCGCCGACGCCTTCAATATCTTCAATCGCGCTCAGTACGGCGCCCCTAACGCCAGCGTTTCCGCATCCAACTTCGGCATCATTACCAGCACGATCGCAGTTACGCGACCGGGCGCGGCACACCGCGCGAGTTTCAGCTTTCGGCCAGGATTTTGTTTTAGGCGCGCAAGCCTATGTCTGGAATTTCTACAATTTCAAGGCCACAGGCTTTGCAGAATGGCGGCGTAGGCTTCAGCCGGTGCGTTCTTTTAACGAACTTCTGGACGCGCCCAGGGAATCAATGAACCTTCTACTGGTTGCGGGTGTCGCGTTTGGTCTGGTGGCGGAAGGGCCCTTGCCGGACTTTTCGGGGACCTGGAAACAAAGCAACGAGCTGTCCTCGCCGAGGCGTACCGGGGATGTGACGCTGCGGATCGAGCACCGGGATCCGGAGTTGATTGTTGAAACTACGTCGAAGGGCTGATCGCGCGGCATGGTCTGCAGCGTTACACCACCGATGGGAAGGAGTCGAAATCCATCGGCGCCGATGGTGACGAGTTTCACTCGATTGTGGTTTGGAACGACGGCGCTCTTGCGTTCGACATCGTCGAGATCGAGGATGGCAAGCGGTTGCATTCGACTGAGCTTTGGAGCCTGACCGGCGCAGGCCTGAGCCTGAAACGCGTGCGACGGACGGAGAAGGCCGGAGAGCAAACGCTGATCTACGTTCGGACAAAATACTTGCAGACTACTGGCTCCAGTCACCGAGCCGAAAGCTCATCCCCACGCTGACCCGAACACCGTTCTGATAATCGAAACCTTCGAGGCGGCGATTCCACGAATGCTGGTAGTCGATCGCGCCGAGGCGAATCACCGCGCCAGGCCTGAAGTTGTACGTAAGGCCCATACCCATCTTGAGACTGAAGGCGTTCGTATCGTATTCGGTCGTGTAATCCGGAGTCGGGGGCGGGGGCCCGTTGTTCTTCTGCGCCTCAGTGGTGAGCTGGGTCTTCAACTCCTCATTCAGGTGATCGTGGACGATCTTCATCCCGCCCGCAAGCCCCTCCACGTACGACTGGAAGCGCGGATCGGAGGTCACCCCATGTGCGTACCGCGGTCCGGCCATGTACCAAAGGGTGTCGCCGCTGACGTTCGGAGCGTCGAACCCCATCAGCGTGCATCCGCCGACATTCATCACGACCGCTACGTTCGCCGAGACTTTGATTGCGCCGCGGCCTTCGCCGCCCACGCAGTTACTCCCCGCAGCGCCCAGGAACCGTTCATAGACCGCATCCGTTTCGAGTTCGAACGCCATAGACTTCGGCCAGACCTCTGGGTTGAAGCGAGGCTCCGGGAAAATCGTGCCGTTCACGCTTGCGATGAGTTCCGTCTTCCCGGCTAGCGGCGTGCCCGGATGCAGGACCAGCGGGCGATTATCCCGAAACCATGGTTTCTTGAATCGGAGAACGTTCGCGTATGCGCGGGTCGGCGTCATCGTGCTACGCGCGAGGGCGATGATCAGAAAGTTGTGCGACCGTGCTTCGATCCACCGCAGTATGTACCGGTCCATCGCGTCTTCACCGACCATCCATGCCATTCCAAGAATGGGCGTGACGATGATGTCGTTCAGTCCCGGCGGTGCATAGTGCTGTACGTTGCCGATGGACGCTTCACTGATCGGTCCTGCGGTCCATTGAACGCTGAAGGCGGCGGAGAACGCCAGCGCCCGCATGCGGCTGATCCAGTAGTCCTGCGACATTCCGAACTGGACATTTCGATACGCGGGGTCGTTCTGCTGTTCGATGTATCCGGCGAGGGATCCTTCCATCGGATGCAGAAAATAGGTCGTATAGAATGCGTCGCCGTCGTTGTACCCGTGGAAATTCTCGAGAGAGTGGAAGTAGTCTTTCCAGAATGGTCCACCGAGCTCCGACTGGGTGTCGGCTTCACTCGTCACGCGTACGATGTGCGGGATCGCCGTCGCTAAAAATGCCTCCTCGAGTGCTTTTCTCCACTGAAAGCTCTGTTTACTGGCGTCATTTCCGGATATCCGGATGAATGGCTCGACAGCTTCATTTGGCTGGCTTTGAGCCTCCGACGCCGGGCTTTCAGTCTCCGACGCCCCCGAAGCCGGGCCCTGAGCAAAGATCGGCAAAGCCGAGAACAGAAGACCCAAAACGACGCGTGAATGTGGCACTAATTCGCTCTCAGGAATGATGCCGCGGAGTCGTTGCGCGCTTGGTTTTCTTTACTACCCGCTCAGTGCCAAAATTGTGGGGCAGGCAATCCTGCCCAATACCGCTTAGATTTTTGCCTCGTCAGGGGAATTCGTGGATGCCGGCGCGTCAGTGAGCGGTCTCACGTAGGAACCGCCGGAACTTTCGGCAGGTAGAATCGAACGATCTCTGCTGATCTTCGCCACCATGGTCGAGGAGCGGGCCGCCGTACTCAATCATCTGTGAAAGGAGCTGGTCTACGGGCTTCTTTCTTAGTGAAGAGTCGCTGTGGAGCTCACGGATGAACTCCCCGCCGAGTACCCACATGTTATCGACATGTTTCCGGATCGTCTTGGGGATAGAGCGGATGCTGCCAGGTGTTCAGGAATTGACGGAACAACACGAGCAGTTGCTAGCCCCATCCACGAACGTGGCCCGCCGTTCAGATCCCGGCAGTAATGTTCAAGCTCATAACGCGGCGCAGCGGGGGTGCGGTTTATCCCGGTAGTCTCGCCCTCAACAGTTTCCACTAGCTCATCACGATTCTAAATCGTTGTCACCATTCCAGGTCTAAGTTAAGATTTTTCGAGATTTCTGTTACGTGGTTTTTTCATAGGGTGAACTGTTACCGAAAAGTTACCATGTGCAGGGTCACGTGGCTATCGCCCCTGTTCAAAAACAGAGACCGACGATGCCCCGTTATTCGCTCAACGCGCGCATGTTCCGGATCAAAACAGGCCAACCGCTTCGACTTATCCACCGCCTTTATCGACCTCGCCGAGCCGCCGTTGCCATTCTGCGACCCGGACCGTTTTTCATGAAATGTCGCGGCCCGGAGGGCTTGGGAAACAGGCCACAAAAAGCGATGGCCTGCCCCACGGGCATAGTGCGAAACAAGGCGAGAATCTCTCCAAAATGTAGAAACTCCAGGCCCGCTCCGGCACAATTGCGCCGGAGCGAGTGTAGACCCATGTCTATTTGAAGTTGGCCTGTACCTTTGTATCGGCGTTGATGACCACCGTACAGGTCGGGATGCTGCCGCTGCAGGCTCCCGTCCAGTTCACGAATTGGGCTGAGCCGGTGGGCGTTGCCGTCAGGGTCACCGAAGTGTTCTGCGGGAACTTGGCAGAGCAACTGCTTCCACAACCGATGAATGTGTTAAAGGCGCCAACGGGAGAACCAGAGACCGTTCCATTGCCGCCGCGACCGATCGAGAGAGTGAACACGGTAGTAAAGGCCGCATTCGCGGTCAGAGACTTGTTCACGGTTACGGTACAGTTTGTCGCGTTACCAGTGCAAGCTCCGGTCCAGCCGCCGAACACAGCATTGCCCGGAACATTGGCTGAAAGGCTGACGCTGGTTCCGGCAACCACGTTCTCGGTGCAGGCTTTGCCGCAGTTGATTTTTCCGTCGGCGCTGTTCACAGTGCCGTTCCCGGTTGTAACGACCGTTACGGACGGCATTTCGATGTTGGCCGCGGCCATCTGCTGACCGATCAGGTCGCCGAGTTCGCCGGGCAGCGGCGCCGAGCAGTCGCCCAATCCGCCACAAAGCGCTTCGTGCGTGGAGGGATCGAAGGCGCCCGTGTATTTGTAGTAAACGTACCGGCGAATCACGCTGTGATGACCGTTTCCAAGGGCCGCCTGATTGTGCAGAACTCCGCTGTTGGGGCTATTCGGGTTGGTTTGCAGCAGCTTCCATTCCATCTCCACCTGAGCATCGTCGGGCACTGCCGGATCGCCCTGCAGAAGGTTATCAAGGTCCACTTCACCATCGATTTCGTTCTTGAAGACCTTCACCCACTGCGCGGCACCCCACTGCGGAGGAACGAACGGCGGCGGTGGTGGCGGTGGTGGAACCTTTACCTGGAAATCGACGATCGGCGGGGCCGCGGGCTGCGCGGGCGGAAGGATATTGATGAACGGGTGGGGAATTGAAACCGCCACCGGGACCGGCGGAGCGCCCACAGCGCCAGGCACAGAATAGCGGATCAACTGGCCCGGATTCTGCGGATCGGGAACGAGCCAGCGATACACAACCTGGGTGGGGTTTTTAGCGGTGCTGATGCCGAAGTGCTCGCAGCCGGCGGCAGCGTAGTTTGCGCCGAGACCAAACGTCCAGCAGCTTTCGCCGCCGATGTAAGTTCCGTTCGGGACCGGGGTGGACTGTGTAAACTGCTGGGTCGCCGCATTCCAGGGACTTTGCCACCGGATATAGACTCCTCCGGGAAAATCAACAGCACTTCCGGTGCAGTAGCGGATGACGCAGCCCGATGGCGGGGTGCCCCCGAAGATACGCGTGAGGTCGGAGCTCTGGATGCCGTCGGCCTCGATTTCGAATCCGTAGGTCGGCGCTCCCGTCGTATTCACTGCGTCGAAATTGGCCGGATAACCGACTATGGTCGCAGTCTGTGCGTTCAGGGCGATGGGCAGCGCGACCAGCGCCAGCGAAATCGCCAATTGCGTTCTCATAATAAAAGTTCCTTTCGTTTTGGTGAGTCAGAGGTGGCGACCGGGACGAGAACCGGCCGTTTCCCGTTTTTGTTCGCCGGATGGTGAGACAGACGAGTTCGCAGAACAGAACAGAGGCCTTGTAAAACAATTGTGAAAACCGCCCCCGGCAACAGGCCACCGGGTTAAGGTTGAAGCTTGATCGCCCGTTGCAGCGTTCTCGCAGTCGCCGCTTCTTCGATCGCGTTCGCGGCTGCAGATGCCTCAGCCCTTCTCGAGAAAGGCCGAACGGATCTCGGGGCCGGGCGATACGCCAGCGCCATCGAAGCGGGTCATCGCGCGGCGGCTCTCTTTCACAATGCTGGAGACCGCGCCGGCGAAGGCAGCGCCGAGACGATTACCGGCATTGCCTACACCTATGAAGGCGATTACGCCCGGGCGCTGGTCGACTCCGAAGCTGCACTCGCACTCGCTCGCGCGACGGGCGATCGCGCGAACGAAGTCACGCGGCTGAATAATATCGGGAACATCTACTACTTCGAAGGCCGCTACACGGAAGCACTCGATCGCTACGATGCGGCGATCGCGATCGTGGAAGCCCATGCGGAGGAGAACTGGAGCACCGGGCGGCGGCAGCTCACGGTTGCCAACCTCGCATCGCTTTATGAGAGGCTCGGCAGATACGACCGGGCACTCGACGCCTATTCACATCTGCGCTCGGCCGATTCGGGAAGGGGCGATGCGCTTACTCTGCCGGAACAAGCGCAAATGCTGGCCAATATGGGGTCGCTCTACCGGCGGCTCGGCGACCCCTTGAAGGCTCTCGAAACCTATCGCGCGGCACAGGCACTCTATCGGCAACGCGAGCTGCGCAACGGTGAGGTTGCGGTTCTGAACAACATCGGAATCGCCGAAGCGCTCGACCTCGGCAGGCTGCCCGATGCACTGGATGTCTTCGACCGCGCCCTGAAGATGGCTGAAGCGACGGGCGACAAGCCGGTGGCGCTGCACTCGCTGCTCTACCGCGCGGAGACGTTGTTCCGGATGCAGCGCATCAGCGAATCGGAAAAAGACTTCGCCCGCGCCGCCGAAATCGCCGGTCCACTGGGCGCGTTGGAAGAGAAGTGGAAGGCACTTTACGGATTGGCGCGGATCGCCGAGGCCAGGGGCGATTCGAAACACAGCGTTGGATTGTTGCGCGAAGCCGTACAGTTGATCGAGTCGCTGCGACGTTCCGATGCCGCCTCCCTGCGCGCCGGATTCCTGGCTGACAAGCGGCAGGTCTACGATGCTCTGATCCGGCAGACGGCCCAGGCGCGCGAGCCCGATACCGCCGATCTGTTCCGGCTGATGGAACTGGAGCGTGCGCGCGTCGTGCAGGACCAGCGCGGTGGTCAAACAAGTCTCGCGGACGTGCAGGCGCAGCTCGCCCCCGATACACTACTGCTCGAATACTGGATCGGCGACCATTCGCTGGCGGTATTGTGGGCGACGGCTCGGGGCGCGGGCCTGGTTTACCGCACGGAGGCGGTGCGTGAGCTTTTGCGCGAGTTCCGGTCGGAGCTCGAAAACACTGCCAGCGCCGAATGGCGAGCGACCGCAGCGACCTTGAGCGGCGAACTGCTGGAGGTGTCCCCGCTCGGTGACCGGGCGTTCTCCAGGGTCATTATTGTCCCGGATCGTGAAGCCGCCGCTGTTCCCTTCGAGGTGTTGCCTTCGGCGGACCGATTCTCCATCTCGTATCTGCCGGCGGCGGCGCTGCTGCACAGAAATGAAGGCCGGCGCGCGGTCGCGCCATTCTGGCGGCACACGGTGCTAGCCCTCGCCGATCCTGCGGCCGGCAGTGGACCGTCCGCACTGGAACTGCAACCGCCTACCATCACGCGTTTGCCGGCGGCCGCTCGGGAAGCGCGCGATGTCGCGGCGGAGATCGGGGGCCGGGCCGCCATTTTTACGGCCGGCAACGCGAGCCGGAAGAACCTGATATCGAGCCTTCCCGAACATTTCACAATCCTCCATTTCGCGACACACGCGGTGTCCGATCCCGAAGATCCGGGACGTTCGTACATTCTTCTTGCACCCGCGAGACCGCGGCAGCAATGGGACTACCTCTTTCTCAACGAAGTTCCGCGGCTCGATCTCCGCGGGCTCGAACTCGTAACCGTGTCGGCCTGCGATGCGGAGGCGGGCAAACTCATCGAGGGCGAGGGCGTTTCCGGGTTCAGCCGGGCGTTTTTGGAAGGCGGCGCACGGTCGGTAGTCAGCAGTCTTTGGCAAGTAAGCGACGGACCTACCGCGGTGTTGATGAAAATGTTTTACCATCGTCTCGGCCGCGGCGAGAAGGCCGCGGACGCGCTCCGCGATGCGAAGGCCGACTATATTAAGCTAAATCCGGGCGCCGTCGGACAACCGTTCTATTGGGCCGCGTTTGTCTTGAATGGCGACGGCGATTTACGGGTGCCCTTCGTCATCCGCCGGGTTTACGTCGCGGCAGGTATTCTTGCGATCGCCGGAATCGCCGGATTGGGCGGGAGTTTTAGAAGGAAGGCACGAACGGCGCGAGCGTTTGGGCCTGATCGTCTCCATTCAATCCCATGATCTGGATGGGGGATGTGGAGTTGAGCTGCACGGTGTCACCTGGCTGGATCGATGCGCCGTTGAGGAGTGCGGTCAGTGAGTCCGCGATCCGTCCACCGGACGGCAGCAGAATCGATGTGGCCGAACCCGGCGGCTGCGACGCGAGTTGCAATGTGACTACCACCGGGCCGGGATTGGGGTTCTGCAACGCGAGGCCCTGCCACTGGCCCGGGCTGAGGGCGCCGGCAGTGCCGACGCTCGCAATCGCGTGGGTGGCGAGAGGGAACGCCAACTCGACGTTCTGCAACAGATCGGTCGACGGTTGCTGGATCAGCGTGCCTTTCAGGTAAGCGAAGTAAGTCGCCGTCGAACCATCGGGGTTGGTTACCTGAAACATCTGAGAGTCGAGAGTGGTTTGTTCCTTGAGGTAGAGATCGATTTCACCGGGGCCGACCGAGATGGAAGAGTACTTTACCGGAGTCTGGATGCGGATGTTCGGCTGGAAGCCCGCACCGAGCACCCGGATTAACGTACCGGCGGGATATGTGCCACCCCCGGGATAGACGCCGTCGATATAGATGCTGCCGCCGATGGTCACGGAGCCAGGTTTGACAATGAAATCCAGCGGGCCGGCGGGCGAGGTCAGCCACGCGCCGGGATCCCAGCTGACGGGAATTTTCGTCCCGGCGGCCAGCCCCTGAGGCGCGGTGAGGGAAAGGGTGAGGTATGGATATTCAGCTCCAGTGCCGAGTACGCCGGATGGGTCGATGGCCGAAAAATACAGGACCCCGTCTTTTATCACTCCGGCACCGCAGGCTTCGCCGTTGGCGCTCCAGAGAGAGATCCCGTTCGCCTGGAAATTGCCAAGGGACACATGGCCCCCGGTGCTCGAGATGGGTCGGGGCTCCGTAAGCGTAAAGCGAACCTGGACGGTGCCTCCGGAAGGAATAACAGCGCTCGAAACGAGAACCTCAGCGGCTCCGGCCGGCGTCGGATTGTGACCGCTTCCGCTTGAGCCTCCCGAAGTTCCAGAACCTCCTGATGCGAACGCGAGCGAGGCTGCCGCGAGGCCACAAAGAATGGACCGATGAATGTGCATAGTTTCAAACCTCAATGGGTCTGTGTTGCCTTCGATTGCAATCGCATGCCGACCTGCCCTGAACGGGCCAGCGCCATTCCGGCACGGTCGTTCGCGACTACTTCCAACAGAACTCTTTTGCCGGGCACTAGTAGTTTATTGACCTTTTCCGGCAAAGTTAACGGGGAAGATGTGATGTTCTTGTAAAAAATCACTGTCCCATCTACCTCTTGAAAGGTGACTGCATAGGAGACAGCGCCCGGGACGGGACGCCATTCGATCGCGGGCGGAAGGTGGTTCAGGTCGCCGGCGGGAGATGTGATTATTACTGCGGTGGTGCGCAGCGTTCCATCTTCTGTGGCAGGCGGCCTGGTGTAGCCAAACCGCGATTGTGAACTCACGCCGACTGCTACGAGGAGCGCGGCCGCCGCTAGCGCCATTCCGCCAAGCCAGCGCGGAGTGAATAGGCGCCGCCAGAAAGGTTCGTGCGCCGGCGGGGCATTCAGCCGGCGAACGATAAACCGGACCGCCTCCCGCTCATCCGGCGCCGGCTCGCCGGCCTCGAAGCTCCTGAACAAGGCAAGTTCCGCGCTGCACGCGGGGCAATGGCCAAGGTGCTCTTCGAACGTGGCGGGCGCTTCTATCAATTCTTCAAGCGCCGGGCAATCGGGACGGCGCGCCAAGGCTTGACGTAGAGAGTCGCTCATGGTTTTCCGGCCTTCCCGCGCTCACCGACGCTGCGGAGCTTCCGGCGAGCGCTCACGATGAAAGCCTTGGCGCCGCTCGCATTGGTGAGTCCGAGCAGTCGCGTTATGCTTTCCAGCGTGAGGTCTTCGCCGTAGTGGAGGGTCATGACCTGCCGCTCCGTTTCATCAAGTGTCTCGTTGAGGATCCGCCGCATTTCGGCGATCTGCTGCTCACCTTCGATGGCGCTGTCGATCGGGCGGCCGGGATCGGGCAACTGCAGGAATTCCACTGGCTCTTCGGCGCGGATGGCTTTCGACTGGACTGCATTGAAGCAATGGTTCCGCGCGATGGTGTAGAGCCAGGTTGAAAATTTAGACGCGCCGCGGAAACCGCCGAGGCTGCGCACGGCGCGAAGGAAGACTTCCTGGGCGAGATCGGCGGCCCAATCCTGATCGCGGACAATACGATAACACCAAAGCGCCACGCGACGTTGATAACGGCCGACAAGCTCATCGATCGCCTGACGGCGGCGCGCGTCCGACTGGCCCGCGTCGTTGGACAACGCGATAAGCTGCTCGTCGCTGAACCCCTGCACTTGATCGGAGTATAGCCTGTACGCAGCGCCTTTGAACTCACAAGAACTGAGACCGTCGAACCGGCAGTGCGGAACAGGATTAATAAGATTGGGTCAGCAGCCGCGCGTGAGCGAGACCGGTCCCCGCTCTCTGGAGTTTCTACATTTCTGGAGAGATTCTCGCCTTATTGTGCACTATGCCCGTGGGAAGGCCGTCGTTTTGGGGTGGTCTGCCAGCCGCGTTCCGATCCCGGACGACGCCGTGATCTTCGTACCTGGCGTCTGGCCGATTCCGGCCCTCCGGTTCGCCCTGCCATCCTGACCCCTGAGAATACCGGTTGCACGCCACGGCATGATGAGGTCACGGATTACGCGTGCGCGGGTCCCCGGTGGTTACGCCAGCCACGCGTCGCCCCAATCGTTGCGAATGCTCTTCGGTACGGGGAGACGGCCCGCGGCTTCTACTCCCTTTACGCGTGGGTCATAATGCTCAACCACATCCACGCGGCCTTCCAGCCAAAGGCCGCTTTGCCGAGCACTATGCGGTGGCTCAGGGGGCGAACTGGCCGGGTTGTCAACCGTGTCCCCGGTCGCCCGGGCTTATAAATCAAGCGCGGAGCGAAAGCGGCATGGTGAATTTCGCGGGGTCCGTCTGCCGATGACTGGAAGGGGCTCCATAAACAAGCATGGTTCCAGCGGGAGCGAGGTTGCGGGCAATCTCAGCGCCGAGTAACGTGCCCTGAGATCCTCATCGGCTGTGCAGATTACCTGTTTCCTGCTCTCGCCGCCGGATGACGTTGATTGTTTTGAATCGATACTGCCGCGCCAATTGAAGCACCAACGTCCCGACGCTGAATGCAGCCGCCGTCTGTACGAGTCAGTCGCCCCCTTGAGGTTGTGACTTATCTCGTTAACGCCCATGCAGTCAAAGGATTCGTGTAGGAAGTGGCGGCGGCCGGATCGTCCAGCCCCTCTGGAACGGGCACGAGTCTGTCCACTGGGCACACGACCTGCTCGCGCCAGGTGTTCCACGTGTGCACGAAGACGACGCGAGTTCCAACAGTCGGATGTTGCACGCCCGGACCTACAGCCTCCACAATCCCCACGCCTTTAGCGCCCGGGCTGGCAGGTAATTCCGGCTGATAGCGGAGCGGGTGATCAAGGAGAACATCTGCGTCGAAGCGGGGAAATGCTGCACGCATTCGCTGAACGAAACCTTCCGCAGTGTCAGTTGCCAGGTACTCTTTCTTCGCGGCCGTCAGGTACTCCCGCATCCGGGCAAACAGCTCTTTGCAAGCCCGGCGCGCCATGTGCAGGGGGGATTCTTGTGCACGGTAGGGTCCCGTGACGGTCGAGAGCCTCATGCACATCGCGAATGACTTTTCGCCGGGAAACACGTCATCATCGCTATCCGCAAACGGCATGGGAAAATCCTTCTCTATGAGAGTCATCGCGCCGAACTGGAAATCATGGCCTCTGTACATTCCAGCCGCTTGGATGAAGGTGTTTGCAGCCACTCGCGCGACGCGAAGGTTCAACAATCGAGTATCATTTGCCGAAAAACGCGCCTTGGGTCAGTTCGGCCTGGCAGCCTGACGATAGCGACTCCTGTCGGATTGGCCAGCCCGGAAGATCTGGCTTCCGGCTTTCACCCGGTAGTCATTAACCATACCCGCAGCTTACCGAAATATACAGTTTAACTTTACAGTTTAACTGTATATATGGATACTGATCTCGTGAGCAGTCGAAAGTCTTCTACTCAGACCGGGCTCGCGTCGATGCTTGCCGCCGATATCCGTACCGTAACCGGCAAGCTCAAGCGGCGTTTACGCGAGCATGGAGGGCGCCACGATCTGACGCCGTCACAGGTTGCTGTTCTTCTCCAACTGGAGAAGGATGAGTCGGCCACGGTTTCCAGCCTGGCGCGCGCGGAAGGCATGCGCCCGCAGTCCATGAGCGCTATCGTTACGTCGCTGCAGGAAGCCGGCTTGGTGAGTGGTGCTCCTGACCCAGGCGACGGACGGCAAACTTTGATGTCTCTCACGCCCAAATGCCTGAAGTGGCTTCAGGAGGGCAGGGCTGCGAGGCAGGACTGGCTCAGCACTACCATCTCGCAGAAGCTTTCTGCGCACGAGCAGCAGAAGCTTCAGGCAGCGCTCGAACTGCTGGCGCGGCTTGTTGAGGACCAGGCGTGATTCACCGAAAAGAACCCATGCCGCTTACCGCTCTTGATCCCACTACCGCGTTGATCGTGATCGACCTGCAGAAAGGCATAGTCAATGGGCGTTTCATCCATCCCATTGGGGAGATCGTCGAGCGGACCCGGGCGTTGATCGATGCTTTCCGTGCGAAAAAACTCCCGGTCGTGCTGGTCAATGTGACGGGACGGCCGCCAGGTAGCACTGAACAGGGTCCGCGCACCAGCACATCTCTCGCCGAGGGCTGGACCGACTTCCTGCCGGAGCTGGATCAGCAACCGAGCGATATCGTCGTCACCAAACGAAGTTGGGGCGCGTTCGCCACAACGGATCTGGAACGTCAGCTCAGGGCGCGAGGAGTTACCCAGGTGGTTGTGACCGGAGTGGTCACCTCCGGCGGCGTCGAGGCGACGGCGCGTCAGGCCTGGGAACAAGGTTTCAATGTAAGCCTCGTACTCGATGCAATCACCGATGTCCGCGAGGCCGCCCACGAGTACAGCATCAGCAACGTTTTTCCCCGTGTCGGTGAGACCGGTTCTGCGAAGAAAGTCATCTCGCTGCTCGAAAGACTCCCGGAAGGATTATTGGAAGAAAGGAACGCTGCATCATGAACTGGCTCTGGCTCGTGTCGTACTTTTTTGGAGGCGTCTTTTTGACAAACGCCCTTCCTCATTTTGTAGCCGGCACGATGGGGCGTCCCTTCCAGAGTCCCTTCGCAAAACCGCCCGGTAAAGGGCTCTCCTCTGCAACGGTCAACGTCCTGTGGGGTTTCTTCAATTCCATTGTGGGATATCTGCTCATCGCGCGCGTCGGAGTTTTTCATCCGCGGGCGACAGTCCACATCCTCGCGTTCGGTTTGGGCGCGCTGCTCATCAGCCTCCACGCGGCGCGTCATTTCGGCCAGTTTCATGGGGGCAACACGCCGTCGCGCACATGAAGAACCCGGTGGCCAGCACCTTTCGCTCCCTGAAGACCTTCAACTTCCGTTTGTGGACCGCGGGCTCTGTTGTATCAAACGTCGGTACCTGGATTCAGCGCGTCGCACAGGACTGGCTCGTGCTTACGCAACTGACCCATCATGATGCATCGGCATTGGGTATCGTTATGGGCCTTCAGTTTGCCCCACAACTTCTGTTCCTGCCTTGGACGGGATCTGCAGCGGACCGCCTTAACCAGCGCAGGCTCCTGATGGCGACGCAGGCAACTATGGGCGTGTTTGCGTTGATCCTGGGAGGTCTCACGATCGCGGGAGTCATCCAGCTCTGGCACGTGTATGTGCTCGCCTTTCTGTCCGGCTCCGCCGCGGCGCTGGATGCTCCTGTGAGACAAACCTTCGTGGCAGAACTCGTTGGCGATGAGGATTTGACGAATGCCGTGGCATTGAACTCAACGTCGTTCAATGCGGCCCGGATGATTGGTCCCGCTGTGGCCGGTTTACTCATCGCGAAGGTTGGCATCGGCTGGGCCTTTCTTCTGAACGGGCTCTCATTCGCGGCGGTTCTTGTCTCGATGTCTTTCTTCCGTTTCTCCGAACTGCACCCACGCGCCAGAGCGCATCGCACAACGTCTGGATTTGTGGAAGGGCTGCGCTACGTATGGGGAAAACCGGACCTTGGGGCCATCCTGATCATGTTGTTTCTGATCGGCACCTTTGGCCTGAACTTTCCGATCTTCATCGCCACCATGGCCGTACGCGTCTTCCACTCTGACGCACGCGGTTTCGGCCTGCTCTCCTCCATCATGGCCGTGGGTACTTTCTCAGGAGCCTTGTTTGCCGCGGGGCGCGAGAAACCAGGCTTAGCGTCTCTTCTGGTAGGAGCAGGTGTCTTCGGGCTCGGTTGTACCCTTGCGGGACTGGCGCCCGGCTACTGGTGGTTCGCCGCCGCTCTCATGGTTATCGGCGCGGCGGCTCTGATCTTCACCAACGGCACGAACAGCATCATGCAGCTCTCGACAGAACCAGCGATGCGGGGCAGGGTCATGGCCCTGCGGCTTGCCATTGCACTCGGGGGAACACCGATTGGCGCACCGATCGTCGGTTGGGTTGCCAACCACTTCGGCGCTCGCTGGGCGCTAGGTATTGGCGCCGGCGCGGGTTTCGCCGCCGCCCTTGTCGCGGTCTTTGTTCTGTCCAGTCGAAAGGAATCAGTGATCGCATAGCAGCCGCTTGTTGACACGCGATTGTGAAGGAGTGCCCATGAGCCCACGGCAGGTTTCGGCATCCTCAGGATCGTGGCACAGCGCGGCATTGCCGCAACTTGTTCCAGACGCCTGTGTGGTCAGATGTGGGGCGGGCAATGCTGCCCGCGGACTGGCTTTCAGCCAGTCCAGCTGCCTGAAAAGGCGGCTGCGGCCACAATTGGCCGCCCCACAAAAGAGCAGCATGAGAAAATCATCGCGCCGCGCAAGGAAACAAAGGTTTAGTAATAGAGGCTTCAGCCTGTGTGGATCCTGCGGCCATCCAAGTGGATGAAGACGCGAGTTGTAGGTCGAATGGATAAACAATTTGGACCGCGTCTTCAACGGAGCTTCGGGCCAGAGTCGGAGCGCAGTCACCAGGCATCCAGGCCCAGTTCTTCTGCGATGCCGATATTATTGGTGACTCGGGCAATGGCGGCACATCTTTCATGCCTGCGGATTGCGCCGTTCCGGTATTCCCTGACGATCTCGCGCCGTCGAACTATCCGGTCTTCAAAGGCCCGGCGACCTTGTAATGACTGAAGATGATGCCGGACGGCATTGCCTTCGTGCTGACGAACTCGAATGCGCGTGGCGGGGTTCCCTCCGCAAAGAAGCGCTTCCCCGTGCCCAACAGGACCGGATAGACGACTAGCAGGACTTCATCCGCAAGCGCATGTTCGAGCAGCGTCGATGTCAGCGTCGAGCTACCCGAGAGGATAAGGTCCGGGCCCTCCTGCGACTTGATGCGGCGAATGTCCTCGACAATATCCGGTCCAAGGCCCTCGAACGGGCCCCATTCAAGACTTTCCGGACGGTGGGTGGCGATATATTTTGTTGCCGCATTGAGGCGGTCCGCCATCGGACTGCTCGGCGCTTTTGGCCAGAAGCCCGACCAGATATCGTAGGTGCGACGACCAAGCAGCAGATCGAAGCGGACGCCATAAGCCGCGAGGATTGCCTCCCGGCCGGCGGGGGTCCGATAGGGCGCGGTCCAGTCGCGATAAGGGAAATCACCGTCATCGGCGGAGTGCTGGATCACGCCATCCAGCGAGATGTGTTCGGTGATTGTGAGCTTTCTCATTTGAGTCTCGGTGTTCCGTGTCTCACCGGAGAGGCGCAGCGCACTACACAAACCCAGGATAGCCGTGATCTTCTACGGCTTCCGCGCATACCAGCCGACCACGTCGCGAGCCTTGACACCCGGGGCATCAAACCGCACCTCTGTCACACCCGCAAGACGCATCGAACCCCCGGCGAGTTCCGGCAGACGGTCGTTGGTCAGCAGCAGTCCGCCCGGCTTGAGCATCGCGCCGGCATTCTCTAATGCCAGCATCTGCTCAAAGGCATCGTAGTAGACGAAGATGTTCGTCCCCACGATCAAATCGAACCGCTCTCGTTCCGGTAGATTGAGCCGTTCCAGAACAATATCGAGATCCACGGGCTCGCAGGCGAGCACCGCAGCCGGCCGAATCCGGACTGCTCGCGTCTCCAGTCCGGGAAATATCTCAGGCGGCCGGATCGGCTCGGCAGTCGCACCCACCTGATCGCCGAGCGCGTTCCAATAGGCGATCAGGTCCGGTGGCCAGGCGCGGGCCACGTCCCGCGGCAATTGAATCGCGTAGCCGATACCCTTCCGGGCGCGCTCGCGGGCACGTTCCAGATGATCGATAACCCGGGTGCTGATATCGAGTACCGAAACCGATAAGGCGCCCCGTACGCGCCAGCCCCAGCCGGAGCAGGGAATCGTAGAGCGCAAACGGCTGGAGAGTTTGCTGCGGGTAATAGTCAAAAGCCGACTCCTCGTTCTTGTCGATAAAGTCGAGGCCCGGACCAACCACCGCCACGCGCGCCACCTGCCCTTCGCGCAACATGCCGCGTTTCTTCAGATCGCGCAGTGCCTGCTCGATCAGGAAGTCGGGCAGAATACTGGTGTCGAGCGACACTCCCCTGTCGCGAAATAGCGAGTGGCGATCGAGCAGAGACGCAGGGTCGTCCGGCTTTCTCGCACTATCGGCTTGCGCCGAGCGTTCCGCCAGTGCCCGCCTTTCCTGCGCCACGCGGAGCAGATTGCGGTATAGAAACCGGCCAGCCTCGCCCCCGTTGGAGTCCCCCGGATCGATCCCTTCGGCTCGCACCAGCTTCTGAAGAAAAAGGAGGCGTTCGTTATCGCCCGGCTGACGAAGGCCAGCGACCAGATCGTCCACCCGCGCCCGCAGGATCCCGCTCTTCGAAGCCGCGTCGAGAGATTCCATTCGGATGCGGGGCTGTTTGGTGAAGGAAGTCCCCAGCAGCAGCAGGTTCACCATGGAATCCAGGTCGCCCTGTTGCAACCGGGCTCGGATGGCCTTATCCCGCTGGCGGGACCAGGCGAGCCATTTAGCTTCGGCTCCGTGATCGAAGGCGATACCGCGCAGGCCCTCGGGGAGATGCTCGCGAGCCTGTTCCAGGATTGGTTTCGCGGCTGTGTAGGGAACGAACGCACGGTCAGCTGCAGACAAACTGAATGCCGTGGCAAAAAGACAAAAGCCGCCGAGAATCGATGCGATTCTCAGCGGCTTTTGCGTGGACAGCTTTTGATTCATCAACGCTACGCGCACTTACCTCAGAACTGGAATCGTGCGATCAAAGTTCCCGTCCGACCAGCAAATCCGTACGCTGTGTTCGCCTGCACATAGGCGTTGATCACTCCGAAGCCACTGGTGAGAATCGTGCCGTTTCCAGCCCCGCGAATCACCGGATTCTGCGGGGTGATGCCGGTGCCGGTTGTGATGGGGTTGGCGAAGTAGGTCCGGTTGAAGATGTTGACGAACTCCGCGCGGATATAGAAGTCGTACTTGCCTTCCTTACCAACCCGGAAATGGCGCCCGAGATTGGCGTTCTCGCTCGGTATGCGGGGCCCACGGAAATCTTTGTAGAGAGTCGACGTAGCAGTGCACACCGAGTTAGTCGGACACGCCTGCCATGCCAACGGATTCAGCACTACCGTGGAATACGGATTGAAGGTGCTGTGATCGTTGATATTCACGCCGGCCGTGTACAAAGGCTGACCCGGAACCCGGATTTCCTCGCTGCCCAGGAAGTTCGCGGTCGGGCTGACAGGCGGCGTCAGATACGCGCCGCTCTGGTAACTCGAGTACCATCCCAGCTGCCAGTCGCTGGTGACCACGTTGGCCCATCGAGGCAGGAAGCTGGCTTTCGGCACCGTGTAAGTCGCGTTGAAGTTCAGGACCTGGGGCGCAATGTTCTGCAATTGCCACACGTTACTCTGCGGATTGAAAAAGTCCTGACGCGCGGGGCGTTGGAAACCTTGTCCCCAGGTGTAGTTGCCACCGGCCTGGAGGCCGTGCGACAGGCGCTTAGTGACTTTGATTTGCAGCGAGTCGTACCTGGTGTCTCCCGTGGGTGACCCGGTGATGCCCAGGTTTCCAAACTGCGGATAGGGATAAAGGGCGCTCTGCAATGTATTACCTTTCGGGAAGCCGTTATACGGGGTGAAGTTCGGGTGCCCCGCCGCAGCCAGCTTCGCCTGAACCGCGGCGCTCGAAACAGACTGCGTCAACAGCGCGCGATCACAATCGTTGCCGGGAACGCAGAGAGTCCACGATCCGTCCGCCCGTTGCGTGTCGCCCGGAAGGGTGTAGTTATATCCCGCCGGACCGGTTCCCGCATAGGGATACAGGCCATAGGAAGCGTATGTCTGCGGAGAGATCTGGCTGAGTTCGCCCAGAGAACCGGCGAGCCAGACCGCACGGTTGGCGACATAAGATGCCTCAACCACAAGATCCCGCGTAATCTCCCGCTGTATGCTGACGCTGAATTGATTGACGCGCGGCGGCCGGTTCTCGTTCTTATCGGGCACAGTTGGCGTCTGCCCGAACACACCAGCCGTGCCCGCTATCGGATAGATCGTCGGGTTGGTGGCCGGCCAGGTCGGCTGCAACAATGGCGCCGGGCGTCGCGATGTTGACGAAGGGGTTGATACCGGAAAGCGGGTAGGCGCCGCTGGAGGCCACCAGCCCCCCCGCCGGGTTGGCAATGAACTGATAGTTTAATCCCCATCCGGCGCGCAAGACCGTCTTCGAATTGAGCTGATAAGCCGCCCCGATCCGCGGCCCGATGCCGTAGGGATAGGCCGACTTGTAGAAATCGCAATTGCAGGTGCTGGCAAATCGGTACCCACCCGTCAGCCCCCCGGCGTTGGGGTTGGCCACGGTCGGGTCGAACTGCCCGAGGCGCCCGTACTGTTCGTGCTCCGGGGTCGCGTAATCATAGCGCACGCCGTAATCCAGGGTCAGCTTGCGCGTAATCTTCCAGGAGTCCTGCGCAAAAAATCCCCACAACTGGTACCCTTCCCGGGAGTACAGAAAACTCGGAGTTTGCGTAGTGGAGCTGTAGTCCCCCAACAGAAAATTCGCATACCCATAACCCTGCGAGAATCCATTGAAGCTGACGGTGGGAGTGAACGGCTGCGCAGTCGCCCCCCCGGTCGCATTGCTCGCAGCCAGGGTTACTCCCGAGAAATCCGCGTTGCCGCCGATGACATTTTCCAGCTCCAGTTCCGAGCCGAATTTAAATGTGTGGTTGCCCTTCACCCAAGTCGCATTGGCATTGAAGGTGGGCCGTTGCTCGTAGATTTGCGATTGCAATTGGCCGGAAGTCCCGATATTTTGCATCCCGCCGGTCGCGCATGGGGCGACGCCGCCGAGAACGGCTGCTGCGTTGCCGGCGCACATTCCGGTGATGCTTGGGGTCTGGCGGTTCTGAAGGAAGCCGGTCAGGCTGAATTGGGACGGGTCGAAACTCAGAAACGGGGCCTTGTCGCTGAAACTGGTGCCCAGGTAACCGGCTCCCAAGTGCAGCAGAATCGTCGGCGTCAGTGTGCGGTCGTAGTTTAATCTCACCGTATTGGTCGGAATAAAGGCGCCCCGGTAGGCGCCGATCGAGAACGGCAGGCCATCCGCGGCCTGGGGACCGGCGTTGACCGTGCTCTCCGCGTTGGTTCTCGACCAGTAAAACGAGACCTTGTCCTTCTGACTGATGATCTGATCGACCTTCAGCGACGGAATGGCCGAGTATTGTCCGCCGGGAACGCTCGCCGAATAGTTGGACGTCAGGTTGTTGTTACCCGGCGCTGGAAACAGCTTCTGAAAGGCTAGCGCCGTTGGATTCAAGGCAAGGCTCTGGGGAATCATGTTATTTGGGAAGGGATTGGCATACCCGAGACCGCCGGCCGTGGTGTTGCGTGACCCGGGATCGTAGATTTCATTCGCAAACATCGGGCGGCCCAGTGCGTCCACATAGGTGCCGCCGCCCAAAGGCGTGGTTGGAATGCCGTTCGCGACGCAGAGCGAGCAATTGCCATTGGGCGAGACCGCCGAAAAATCCCCGGTACGGAACGCGTTGGTCGGCACCGTATCGTTAAATGTGAAGAGCTGGGTTAGCCTGTATTCCTCATAGGCCCAGAAGAAAAAGGTCCTGTTTTTTCCGTTGTAGAGCTTGGGAATGCTGATGGGTCCACCCAGCGTGCCACCGAAGTCGTTTTTCCGGCTGCGCGGCCGGAATTTGCCACCACTCCCGTTGCTGCTGAACGGATAGGCCGCGTTGAGATCTTCGTTGACAAAATATTCAAAGCCGGTCCCGTGATATCGATTGGTGCCGGACTTCATCGTCGTGTTGATCACCGCGCTGCCCGCCTGCCCGAATTCGGGTGCGTAGTTGCTCACCTGGAAAGCGATTTCCTGAACGGCATCCACGTTGGGCTCGTTCATCGTGGTGTATTCGTAGTTGTTGAACAGGCGATTGCTCGCGTCCTGGCCTTCGATTTTCACAATTTCACTCGTCACAAATCCCTGACCGAGGCCGTTGATCACGGTGCTCCCGTTCCCGCCGTAGGTGCCCGGCAGCGTGATCATGCTGCTGAGGAAGTTACGGAGACCGTTGGCTTGCCCGATGGTGATCAGGGGCAGGTCGTCCAGTTGCTCGAGGGTAACGTTGTGCGACAGCTCGGTGCTATCCGTCTTGAGCAGGCTCGCTTCCGCGGACACGGTGACCGTATCGGTCGCCGCCCCCACTTCCAACGGAATGTCTTCGCGCAGCACTTGCGCCGCCGCGAGCGCCAGATTCTGGTGCGTGTAGGCCTTGAACCCGGCGGCTTTGGCGCTCAGCACATAGGTTCCTACCGGCAGGCCCGGCACGGTGTAATTACCGGCCGACGTCGATGCCGCCTGATAAACCGCGCCCGTTTCGGCGTTTCTGGCTTCGATCGCAGCTCCGGCCACAACGGCGCCGGAAGGATCCGTGACTGTTCCTGTGATTGAGGCGGTAGCGCCCTGGCCGAATGCCAGCGAAGCCACCAGAGAGAGAAGAGCAACAATTCGTAGACAGCGAGCACGCATACTTTAAGTACCCCTTAACTTTGAAAATCCAATACGGACGTGAAATGCCCCATCCAACGGTGCTGCCAATCTACAGCAACATTTTCAGAATGTCAAGCAGGTCTGGACTTCGTGTCAAGGCACAGTAGAAATGTCCCCCTGCGGGCAAAGTAGAAATGTCCCCTCGTAAAGTGCGCAAATTCCGAGTGTCTCAATTTTATTGTCAGTCTGGGAGGCTTAAGCCCTCGCCTTCAGGCGACGGCTTTCAGCGCGTGCGCGCCGGATAAACTGCGGGGATGGCGGAATACCGGCGCGGCGCGCACACTGTATTCGACATCCATTTGCACCGGGTGTGATATCGATCCCGCCGCAGACAACGACCAGCCGGTTGATGCGGTGGCTGAAAGGCCGAACCGCGCATCACCTGCTGGCGGAGTTTCCGCATCTGAAGACGCAGTTCCGGGGCCGGCATCTGTGGGCACGAGGCTACTTCTGTTGCAGTTCCGGCAACGTTACGGACCAAATCATCGCCCAGTACATCGCCAATCAGAACACGACGCCGGACGAAGATTTCCGAGTAGATGGTTGAGTCCATCTACTTCCTTGCGGCCCGCTTGGTGCGGGGCTCCTTGCGCCGGCCTTTCGCCATCAGTCCCGGCGCGCGGAATACCCGGAAGCCTTTGAAGACTCGCGGCATATCGCAAGCCTGGACGAAACTAAAACTGCTGTTCGCCGCTAAGTCTTGATATCAGGTTGATGGTTCGGGGCCCGGAGGTCGGTAGTTCGAATCCACTCGCCTCGACCAACCTTTTCCGGCTATACGCAAGAAAGCGGGGGCAAGCCCCTCCTTGGAAGAACAGTCAAGCACGGAGCACCACCACTCGTTGGCGATAATTTCGAAGTTGCGGAACCGTAAGCCTGCCTGCTGATCGTCTCCTTCTACTTGTGAAAGCCTTCGGTGGTTCCGTTGGAACGTCTGCTCGCTTACGCGCGCAGCTCGGTATCGGGATTCTACGGCAACACCGTATTCAGGAACCCCCAGCTATCCATCGGAGTGGGGACGCCCGCGCTTGGAGGATAATGCTCCGGCTCTACCAGCAACAGCCCTTCGCAGACATTCGCCGAGACCATGATTTCCGGCGGTGGCGCTACCGGGTCGATCACCAGCAGACTGAGTTTCCGCTTGATGGTTCCCTGGTTTAAAAACATGTTTCCATTCACCAGCGCCCGGGTTACCGCCGCAACGGTCGCTGCGCTGGAAAAAAAGATCCCTATGGCACCCGGCACGGTTGCCTCACCCGTCTTTACGGCCATCCGATTGCCCGATGCAAGCAATGAGCTGGCGCCCCGCGCCTCCACGAAATCTGCGCCCAGAACGAACAGGGCGCTGGAGGTCAGATGCTCAGTTTCGTTGTCTTCGACGCGAAGCCGCATCGCAGGGACCTGCGAGCCGGCGAACGCCTGCGCGGCCAGCACGACCAGTTCGAAGTAAAACTGCTGCACGCCAGTCAGGCCGGTGGGCGACGCGGCCCACTGCGGGTCGATCGCGACCGCCGAGATCTTGGCGTTAGTGTCCTTGCCGATATTGGTGCCGGTAAATTGAATGACGATTTGGCCGCTCTTATCCGGAACAATGTCTGGGAACGTCTGGTCGTCGGCGGTGTCCGCCGCACCGGCGTTGGCCACGATATCGAAATTGGTGAGCACCTGCGAGCCGTTGATCGAGACGTTGAACACGCGCACGCCCTTGTTGTCCTGCGGATTGGTATAGAAGATCTCGGCGAATTTCAGTGTCACCTGGTAGAAGCCCATCGGCAACTTCGGGAACGTATAGCTGAAGCTGTTGCCGAAGCGCTCGTATTGATAGAGGGTCTGATCGGATGCCGCCGGCTGCGCATTCGTAATCGGCTGAACCTGGGCGGGCTGGAATAGATTGCCGCCTGAAATCGTGACCGCGGATTTCGCCGCTACGTCCGGCAACCATGTCGCTCCAGTGCTATCGGAAAAATTCTTCGGACCGGCGTAGATCCGGGTGGATGCGGGCGCGGGCGCTATGGTGACGAAATCCGAGGCGGGCGTCGTATCCCCTTGCGGCAGCGGGTAACCCATGGCGATGGACAGGTAGGCGGTTGGCGTTCCCAGACCCTGCCCCAGCAGCTCCGGAGCGGTTACCGGCGACAGTATCCAGAATCCACCGGCGCCGTTCTCCACCGTATTGCGGGTGAAGGAGAGTAGCGAGGTTTGCGCCAGCACCAGCGCGCCGATCGTAAGATCTGCAAATGAGTTCTCGTCGAACAGAGATTCGTCGATCGAGGAGGGCAATACCGTGCCGCCATTGGCGGCGAGAGCGGCATTGAAATTAGCGCCCGGAACGTCGAGGACGATGCCGCCCGTGACCGGGTTCACTGGCGCCGAAACAGGCGCCGCAAGCGGCTTCAGCTCCGGAGTTCTCAAGAACGCCGAGCGCATCGCCGACTGGACCACGGGCGAGCCGGCCAGAGTTATCGTGGCCAGTCCCGCCTTCTTCGACAGTGCCCCGGGCGACGCGAACACGACCGAGGGCACTAGCAGGAAGCCCGCCAGGAACGTCCCCTCGCCCTGGAACATGTTCCCCATGACATGAAAGCCCGAGCACTGCCCCGAAGCGAGGATTCCCACGCCGAAGCCCGCGCTGTTCGGCGCCTGTTTCGGAAAATTCGGCAGATCGAATTCGCAGTCCTCGATCGTCAAACCGCCGCAGTTCACCGTGCGCACGGCGATCGACACTACCAGAATCCGGAGAATCGACTGCACTTCGGGCGGCAAAGACTGCACCGGCACACCGGCGAACGTCGCCTTCGCGGCCGGGAAGGGAACGATTGGCACGTTGAACTTGAGGCCGGTCAATCCGACGTTGGAGACGTTATCCATCACCACCATTCCATCCACGAACTGCTTTTCCTGGCCATTCTCCGCCTGGATCGTGACCGTGCCTTCCTGCGATGCCTTGATACGGATGTTGGCGTGCGCCGATTGAAAACGGAGCGGGGCCGGAAGCGAGTAAGTGCCCGGCATCAGGCAAATGGTGGTGAACGGGGGAAGATTCTTGAATTGATCGAGGATGGTTTGCAGCGTCTTGCCGCCGGTGAGATCGGTAGGCTGAACCGTGATGGTGCATTCGCAGCAGCCTCCGCCGCCGGCGGCCGGCGGCCACTCGATCCGGCAGTCCGAGGCGGAGGTGGGGAAGGTGACCACCGAAAGCCGCGCGTAATGGTGATGCGGACCGAATGGATAGGCGTTGACGAGCGGGTCCACTGAGCCATCGGCGGTGCGCGCCGCGAAGGCCCAGAAATCGCCGGTATGAAACGAACCGGCTCCCGGATTCAAGCCAAACGTAACCGTAATGCCGTTCTCGAGAATGAGCGTGGTTCCGGCGGGCGGGACGGGAATATCGCCCGTCGCGCCGGCAGCGCCGAGATCCACCCAAACGGTGACGCCATCCTGCAAATAAACTTTGCCGGATTGGTCCCAGCGGGTAATACGGGTGTGGCGCGAAGGGTCGGTCAGGCCGTTGGCGTTAGTGGGGAAACTGGCGGCGGTGACCGAGGAATCGAGCGTGATCGTTTTCCCCGCGAAGTCGATGCTGTCGATCTGATGGAGTTCGCCATGCAAACCGCTCAGCTCCTGCCAATTGTCGGTGATCTCGATCCAATTGCCGGGCGCGAAGCCCAGCACCTGGTCGCGTCCCATGCTGAGGACCGTGAGCTGGCTGGCGGGATTGCCTGCAGTGTTATGCACAGCGGCGATCGCGGTGACTCCGGTCTGGACCGACCCGTTGTCGCGCGACCATTTAAACGTCGCCGTCGGGCTCTTGCCTGGGAGCGGATAAGGCGTCTTGGCGCCCGCGGCGAGCGCTCCGGGCTGGTGGATCTCAACGCGATAGAACTGGTTCTCCAAACCCGTGAATCCGGTGTTCGACGTGAGGCAGCACGGGCCGGAGGGGGCGGAAGATACCACGCCGTTCGTGAGTTGTCCGGCGGGGGGCTGAATCAGGGCTTCCCATGGACCGATGCCTTTGTCGGGCGTGGCGCATGTCACGCCGCCCGCCACGCCGCTGACATCGAGCAGCTTCACCTGCCACACGGTTTGCAGCCGGCCGGTGGTGTCCACCGCCACCGCTTTGTCGACGAGCGTGGGGTCCTCGAGGTACGTGACGGGCCGCAGCCATACGTCGAGGTAGACCAGAAACGGGCCGTTTCCGGCGGGCAACGTCGCGCCCGGGAAATATGGCTGCTGGACGAAATCGATCGTGACTTCGGCCGCGCCGGCGATCTGCGGCGCTCCCGACATTTCGTCCAGGCCCGGATCCCATACGGCCGCCGCGGCTGGTCCATGATTCTCCGCGAGCAACCCGTCCACGTACATGCGGCCCGCGCCGATCGCGATGTGATTACCGGCCGCATCGTGCGAGGCCGCAATTTTAAAAGCGAATGGCGTCGTGGAAGGATAGACCGCGCGGCCCAGCGTATCCATCGTGCCGGCCCGTATGCGGCGGCCGAGCTCCGCCAGCCATTCGTTCCAATCCGAATCCAATTGGACGCGGCCCTGCTCCATCACCACGCCGCAGTAATCGTTCCACGGGTTGAAAATGAATCGGCTGTTGTCGAAACTCATATGGCGCTCCGCTTAACTCTGGTAGATAACCCCGAATTCCAGTCCGGCCGGAAGGTACTCGCGCATTCTGATGCGCAGGTCGGATTCGCGCAATGGCGCTAGAACAAAATGAAATGCGCCCATTTCGCCGCCATCGTCCGCTCCGCGCCGGATGGACGAATCGGTGGCGCTGAGCAACTTGCAATACGGCGGGTCGCCATAGCGCAGCGAAAAAAACAGCGGCTGAGGACCGCCGGGCGTCTGTTCGACGCACTCGAAGCGCCGGGGCGTTATGGCGCCCGGAGGAAGAAAGCTGAAACGAACGCAGCCGGCCTGTTTCCGGTCGGCGATCAGCGGCGCAATCCACGTGTCGCCCGCCGCGAGTCCCGCCCACAGAATGCTGTTGGAAACGAGCGCGAGCAGGATGGAGTGGATCTTGCCGATGGCCGTGCAACCATTGAGCGTCAGCGGCCCACCCGCGCCCGATCCATCCAGTGCCGCATATGCGACATGGTCGCGAGCCGTGGCGTCGAGGATGCTGTCCGTCAGGATGGCGGTGACAAACTCCGTGAGGCGCACCGCTCCCGTGATCGAGCTTTGAAACACGATTTGCAGGCCGGCGGCCTCCGCCACCAGCGCGGGCGCATCCCCGTGCCGCGGCGAGCCATCCGGATCGAGCGCCCATCCCGGAACCAGCGTGCAGTCTCTGAAACTCACCGAGGCCAACCGATTTGGATTGCCGCCGGGCGAGTTCACCGGCGCGTGAACGATCGCGACCGGCGGAGCGCCCGGAGCGGCCGTCGATTCAACCAGCAGCCCGTTGACGACGAAGGCACTCGAAGCGTCGCCTGAGATCGCCAGCTCACCATCGAGAAACAGCGCCGGCCACGCGCCGTCCGCGCCGCGCAATTCGAGCGTGCTCCCCGCCGGCAGATGGCCGCTTAGTCCCGCGGGCGCGGTATAGATCTTGCTGCCTTCGAGCTCTACGGCCACCTGGCCGCGGAGCGCGAGTTCGTTGACCGCGAAATCGAGGGCGCTTTGCAGTGTCGTATAGCGTTTCGGCAAGGCGGTGTCGGGGAACGGCAGCACCGATGCGTCGTTCTGGACCACGAAGCCGGCGCGGCGCGGATATTCTCCGCCGCCGATGTTGGCGGTAAAGCCGTAATGGAAAGACGTGGTGAGATCGGGCCTGGCGCCGGGCGGGACGGCAATGCGGCCCAGCTCGGGATCGACTGCCACGGCGAAAGGACTGCCGGCGGGAGGCAGGTTGGCCCACGAGCCATCCGGTCCGGCGAGGTCGCAGACCTGGACTTGATAGGCATTGACGAGCTTGCCGTTCCGGTACATCGCGAGGCTGTTGCCTTCGCCGTAATAGATCGCGCCGGCGCCCCCCTGCATGTCCTGGCAGAGGACGCGGCGGTGCAGGCGCATGGGAACATTGAACGGCTGGGCGGGCGCGGTGATATCCGGACCTTGCGAGATGGGGTTATTGAATAGCGGGATGTCCCGGCCGAGCGGGCTGAAGCGGAAACACTGCGGGTTGCCGGGAACGGGCGTGGCGGGCATCAGCGTCAAACCGTAAGAGTTCAGCGACCACAGAAAAATTCCGATGTTCGGAATGTTGTAGCGGCCTCGCCCGGACGCGACGCGCCTCACGTCCACTTTGTGCGCCGTGCGGTCGAAACCGGTATCCATGTACAACCGCGGCTTCCAGTCGCGCAGATCGGGAGCGTAGTCGTTTTGCGGCCGCACATGATTCATGTATTGCGTGTCGGCCAGAAATTGGAAGAACTCGACCGCATGCGCGCCCCATCCGGTCACGTCACGTGCCAGTTGCTCCATTACCACTACTGTGCCTTTACGGCGGCGGAAGGAGATGGTATTGGCGACTTCGGCGCGCGGGCTCGCCACGGCGGGCGCGATGCCATTCACCGCCTGGTAGCCGATCAGGTCGCCGATATAAGGAATCACCCAGGGTGCGCAGGTTTCGATGAACTGGTTGTCGTAGAGCTGGTCGAGATCCTGTGCCATTACGGCGAGTTGTTCCTGGACGACCATCAACAGTGAAGCCAGCGGGCCGCGCGAAGCCTTTGCCGTGAGCTGATCCAACTGGTCCTGCTCGTCGGTGGGTAGCGGAGGAGTGAGCGACTGAAGAGCCTGCAACTGCGCCGTTTCGGCCGGGGTGAGCAGCGTTTGGGTGGCGGCCAACTGTGCATCGCGCAGGCGGTAAAGCGCAGGAAGCAGATCGAACAGATTGGTGGAAGGCGTCATGAAGCGAAGCTCACGGTGACGTTGGCGGGGTTGGGATCGAGCACCAGGATTTCCGCCGGCAAAGGCGCGCCGGTGGGAGTGACCACGGGAACGTAGGCGCAGATCTGCAGAGGCGAAGGCGCTGGCGGACGCGGTACCGTGACCTGCTGCGAAAGCCAGTTGGCGTATTGGGCGAGCGTGAACGCGCCGCTTCCGGAGAGGTCGCCCGCGGCGCTGCTGGCGACGATGAAGAGTTGCGTGACGTTCACGGCCACCACTCCGGGGACGGCCTGAATCACGGCGGCGGCCTGGTCGGCGCTGACGCCCTGGCCGAAGATGCGATTGGCGAAGCTGTACGTCGAGGCCAACGACTGGAGCGCGGCGTTTCTTACGGCATTGCGGTCATAACGCGGATCGCACACCAGGTCCGCGGAAATTCCGAACAGCGTCTCCAGAAAAGACTGGGCCGAAATCGGAATCAGCGGATTGCCATAGTCCCGCAGCGATGTGACCAGGTTGGTGAGAGTGGGATTAGCCGGCGGCAAAGCGGCGCCGCCCGCGCCCGCCACGGTGAGAAAAACGCCGCGCGCCGGGCCGCTCGGGATCCACAGCGCCTGCGCCTTGGCGATGCCGGCGAACGTCGCGGCGTAGTTCTGATAATCGGCGATGGAGACGGCGCGACCCAGCGTGAGGACGCTCTGTGGCGCGTTGCTGCGGATATCGTTCACGGATTGCGCGTCCTGGCCGCCGGTGGCCGGCTGCGGGTTGGTGACGCCGCTGACTCCCAGGGGCCGGTCGATGAGTGTGGTGATCACGCCTCCGGCCACGTTGCCCTGCGAGCCCGCACCGACGCGGTAATTCGCATGGACGTTGTTCTGGCCGGTAGGCAGGAGCGACCCTTCCACGCCGTCGCCGAACTGCACATCCGTGGTGCCATCGGACGCATTCATAGTCGCGAACACCTGCGCGGACGGGCCCTGCTGGTAGAGCGTGGGAACTTCGGCCCACTTAACGGAATTGGCCGTCACCTGTAAGGTGCTCTGGCGGCCGGAAGGCGTCGGCGATTGAATAAAGGTGAGGGGCTTTTGCTTCAGAGTGAAACTCTGATTCGCCGTGGAGGCCGATCCGTTTCCGAGCACCTCCGTAACCGACGACCCATGGCTGGCCGGCGCGACATTCACATTCACGGTAGTCACGCCGCGGTCGTAGCAGTTGAGCAGGTTCGCTTTAAGCCGCAGTTGCGTGTGGGGAAACGGCGTGGTGAGGTTGGCGACGGAGGCGACGAGCGCGCATTCTTCGACGTACGGGTCCGAGTCCCCCGAAGCGGCCAGCGTGAAATGGTTCAGCGCCGCCTGCACACTACCCGGTCGCCCGGCGGCGTCTAGAACGCTTAAGGTCACGCTCCCCGCTGCGGTGCGCCAGTCGGGAACGGAGCCGTCGTTGTTCGGCGCGGGCGGATGCGTCAGCGTGAGGACGTCGCCCGGATTCAATTGAATGGTCGACGAGGGGTCCTCGTCGGGCGCGAAGCTCAGGCCGAAAACGCCGCTCGCGACCGCGATCTTCTGGCTCTTCCCGGAGAGGGCGACCACCTGCGCGGCGGCGAGATCGGGGCGCAGGGTTTCGAGATCGAGCAGGCCTCCATAAAGCGGGTACGTCAGCGGCTGCTCGGCCACGGGCAATTGTTCGCTTTGCGTCAACACCATCGAAGTGCGGAGCGGAAACTCGCCGAGATTGCTCGTCAAGTCGGGAAAAACGCGGGTGATTTTGGCGCTCTGGCCGAAGTCCGAGCGCGACACGGGCGCCACCGTGTCGATGAGATAAAGGCTGATGTAGCCAGGTGGAATGCGCGAGGTCTCAAGATTCGGACGGATCATCGCCAGCCACCCGCCGGCGACGATTTTCGGGTATGCGGAGTCCAGATCGATGCTGCCGGAAAGGTAGAAGTTGGCCCACTCTGTCTGGGTAGCGTTCAACAGGCTCCCGATCCTGGTGTTTGTAACGTCGAGCATACTCGGGTTGATGGCGTTGTAGCCGTAGAGCGCGGCACGCTGGCGGAGCGCGTACACTTTGGGATTGCTCTGCGACGGCCCCACACCGCCGCCGCCGAGCCCTTCGGCCCACGCGATGTACGTCCGCCGATTGATGGAATCGGGCTGTACGACGGTGACGACCCGCAGATCCCAGTGAGGATCAGCGTTCGAACCGGCGCGCTCGTCGCCCACGATCAGGATGAAATCGCCCGGCTGCAGTTGCGTCGCGGTGCCGCGCAGATAGACGCTCGTGTCATTGGCGTGCGGCGTCCACGGAATTCCGGTTTGCACCTGGAGTGCGTTCCAGTCAGCCTTGGCGGGAATATCGGCGGAGGTTTCGAAAGTCTGCGGGCTCGACCCCTGCGGCGGCACGCTCTGCGTCTGCGTGCCCGCCGGGATCACGATGGCGGGCGTGGTCGGATCAGGCGTAAGACCAGGGGCCGCTTTGAGTGTGAAGGCCAGGTACACCGCGGCGGCGACTCCCGGGGCGGGCGAATATCCGATCAGCCGGGAAAGTTCCACCAGTGACTGAAGTTGCACCGCGGTCCGAAGATAACTTTCGTTCGCCAGCCGCTCCTGGTAGAACGTCAGAATGTCGAGCACCATGGCGGTGGCGTCGAGCAAGGCGATGGTGAAATCGTCGTCGTCGCGCGTCTTCAGCGCCGCGAGCGCGGGGTAACTGGCGCTCGAAAGCCGCGCCAGCATCGATTCCTTGAAGGTGGCCCAGGTGCCCGCGCGGTAAGCGATGGCCGGCAAGCCGGGAAGATTCAGCTCCTGTTGCGGAGTGGTGACGTGCGTTCCGGAGCAGCAGCCGCAATCGCAGTTACCAGCCATGTTTCATGCTCCTTTTCATTTGCCACCCTGCATTGCGAGCGTAAGCCGGCCGTGGCTGGGGAGGCTCGGATCGTTGGCGAGGCGAGCCACCTGGAACGGCCCCATCGTGATTTCGCCCTGCGAACGGTAGAGCGTGCTGTCGACGCCCTGCGGCTGGAAGCGCGTGGCGGTCACCGAAATCACGCCGGGCACGGTGCGCGCAGCGGCGTAAATCGGACTCAGGTAGACGGTCTGTCCGAACGTGAAGTTATCCGCGGCGAACAGAGACGCGAGCGCCTGCAGCAAACCCTGTTGCACGTTCCGCTGGAAGTAATTGGGATCCACGCACACCTGCAACTGGATGTCGAGCGAGACGTATTCGGGCGATTCCAACTCGAAATCCTGCCCGGCCAGACGATAGCGCTCGATATTCTGCTGCAAAGCGGTGTTCAGCGCCGGGCTCAGTCTTCCACCGCCTTTGGGCTCGGCGGCGATCAGGACGGTGTACCAGCTTCCAGTCCAACGCAACGTCGCAACGGCTTGTTCCACTTGCGGATTGAACTCGGTGACCGTGGCGTAGTCGGCCATCGTGATGGCGCGCTCCTGGGTGAGGAACGCCTGCGGGGCGCGGCGGCGGATCTGATCGTTGGTCTCCGGGTCGGCGCCCCCGGAAGCGGGCAGAGGATTGATGCAGGAAACGATGCGCGCGTCGGCGGTCACGAGGTAGGCCAGGCTCTCCGCGCCGACGTTTCCATCCGTCCCGTTCCCGATGCGGTACACGGCGTCGAAAGCAGTCCCGCTCTGCGGCGCCTCGCCGTTCACGCCATCGCCGAAACGCAGCGATGCCGCCCCGCCGGCCTCCACTTCCACCACGAAAACCGGATCGCCCGCGCCGCTTTCCAGCAGGTCCTGCCGCGGCGACCATGCGGTTACGACGCCATCCGTCTGCGTGCCGGTGAGCGCGATTGCCGGCACGGCAGCGGCGGCATCAAAATTCATCAGGGCGTACGCGGAGAGGCCGGGGTCGGGCGCGTCCGAGAAGCTCTTCACCGCGATCAGCTCGGAAGCGGAATTGAACGCCGCCGCCACCGTTTCCAGCGAGAGGTCGGAGAAAAGTTCAACGGTGACGGGCAGGTTCACGCCCACGCCTCCAGACGCTGGATTGTAGACCACCACCAGGTTGAAGACGTCGGGCTGCCGCTGATTGCCCTGGCTCAGGACTCCGAAATATTGCGGCCACACCGCCAGGTTGGTTGCTTGCACCGTGAGGTAGGGAGTGGCGCTCGTATCCACCAGCACCAACGTGCCGGCGTTCGGAAGCATAACGGGCCCGGCCACGTATCCCGATGGCGTTGCGGCCGGCGGTGTGTAGCTCGCCGGCACGCGAATGAGCTTTGAGAGATAGTTTATCTGCGTAGCGACGTAGTTCGGGTCGGTTTTGTTGAACGACAGGTTGGAAAAGCTCTCCAGAACTACGGGAGACGAAACCCCGTGCGCTCCGCCCGGCGGGTTATACGCGACCGACAGGTCGATATTGGCGGGATCGCCGGCGTTCACCTGGGTAATGACGCCGAAGAATTGCGGCCAACTCACCGGATCGTCCGGCGAGACCATTACGGAAACGGAGCCGCCCGCGTCACTCAGGCTCATAAAGCCGGAGCCGCTCAACATCACGATCCCGGGAGTCACCGGACTGCCTGCCAGCGGCAGCGGCGCTGCCTGTGTGATCGGACTATCCGGGACGAGCGGACGGAAGCGCACCAGGATCGGCGACGGCTGGCTGGGCTGGCAGCGATCGGCCGCGGCGTTCGGAGGATAGAAGAGCGCAGGTGCCGGGACCACTCCCAGGCTCTTTCCCGAGAACGTCAAGCCATGATCCGCCAGCACGATATTTCCCAACACGACGCTCACATCGGTCAGCGAAGCCTGGTGATTGTTGCCATCGAGAAAGGTTGAGGAAAGGCACACGGGGAAGGGAAGCGCGTCTTCTTTCGACCACTGAATCTCCGTCACCGGCATGGACTGCTGGATTGCCGGCGCAACGATCGGCTGGCCGGCGCTATCGAAGAGCCGATCGGCGAGCGGGCTGCCGCTGCCGTCCGTGGTCGCGATCTGCGTCAGGCGGACGGCGCAGCGATGGCGCAGGTCGGCATCGGCTGGATCGCCGGTTTGCGGACCGATCACTTCTTCGAACACCAGAACATCTCCCGGCTGCAGGTTCGGGTAGGAGCCGCTGAGAGTGGCTTCGGTGGCGCCTTGCGGAAGACAGCAGTTCGAGTCTCCCCAGGTGTGAAAGCGCATCCGGTTGTGCTCGGGGTAAAGCACGGCATTCTGCATCGGCTCGAACACTTTCACGCCGGCCAGCAGCGCCTTCTCCTCGTTTCCGGCCGACGGCGAAGGCATGTTCGGCGCGTAGGTATAAAACTGCGTCCTGGAGCGATCCAGAAACGCCTGTGCGTTTACCTCCAGCGCCACCCAGGCGCGGGCGTTGCACCCGTCGTGTACGTGATAATCCACCAGAACGCCGTGGCGGCGCAGCGAGACGCGGCTGCGCGCCGTCTGCAGGTAAGCTTCAGTTGCGATGGCGTCCTGCTGATAGCTCAAGCGGTCGGCTACGAAGCTGACCAGTTCGGCCAGCGCAATCCCCATATCGGCTTCACTGGTGGCGTTCCATCCCGGCAGAAGTTGGCTCAGACGATCGAGCATCACGCTGCGGAAGCTGCCGTAATCCTTGGCGAGATAATTGATCGGCGGCGGCGCGGGAAGGTCCGGCGGGCAATCGCACGGCGGCGGCTGACAATCGAAATCGGGGCCGCATTCTACTTTGAAGGAGAATTCGACCTCGGCGAGCTGGAGGTCGAACCCGGCGAGCGTCTCGGCCACCTCGAAGGGATCTTCCGTGGCTTGGACCGCGCTGTTCACGAGGCGCAGCGTGTACGGGGAAAAGTCGCCGGCGGCCGTGGTGCGGATCACCAGGATGTTCGCCGCGCCGGGGAGAGCGGCGAAATAAGCCTGTTCGGCGGGAGTCGCCTGGGGCGGGGGCGTGGATGCCGGCGAGAGCCACTGAACGCCGATATTGACGATGCTCTCGCCGCCCGAGATCAGGATGTTCGAGGGCGACAGATTGGCCGGCGCCTTCTTCAGGCAGTAGAGTAGCAGCGTCTGCTGGCGCGGGCTGTTCAGCGGAATGCTGGCGCTATCCAGCACCTCCAGATAATCGATGCCGTTAAGGTCCGGATTATTGACGACCGCGGCTTTGCGGTTTTCACTGCAGCAGTGGTATATCACGACGGACCTCCGTAGACGAAGGTTTGCACCTGGGTTACATCCGTGTTCAGCGGCATGTAAGTGACGGTCACTTGCAGCACTGCGTCCTGCGCCGACGCCTGTACCGAGAAGACTTTCACCAGCCCGCTAAGCCACTTCTGCAGCGCGCCCTGCACCGCGAATTGCGTGGCGGCGGCCATTTCGGTGCTGTTGAGCGCGAAGGGAAGCTGCAGCAGTCCGCTGCCGAAATCGGGGAGATTGACGCGCTCGCCGGGCGACGTGAACAACACCTGCTCGACAAGCTGGCGGACGTAATCCGCGAGTGATGCGGGCTGGAGCGTGCGGCCGCGGCCATCGAACTGGTATGGGAAGGTAGGGCTCATGTCGCGATCACCCTGGTCTGGCTGACCGCTGGGACCAGCGGCGTGCCGGTGGGGACGCAGATCGGACACGCCGCTCATGATCACCACGGGCTGGCCTTCGGACAACACCTGTACAGCGCCCACCACCCACTGCGCGGTGACGCACGGTCCATTGCCGGCCGGCGGGACGAAGGCGCAGCCGGCGACCGAATACGGAGCGGCGATGGTCGCGATCGGCATTCCCGACACCATCACTCGCGGGCTCGGGCGCGGTGGGGATGGCCTGCCCGCCGTGCGCGCACAAGTCACCGTTGCGCCCATGTGTAAGAATCGGTCCCGGCATGGCTAGATCACCGTTAATGCGTCGATGTTGATAGTCCACGGCCGGACCAACCAGCGTGATCGTCGCGCCCTGGCCGTTGCTGATGTAGATGCCGGTTTCGTTGACGACGATCATGGCGCCGCTGACGCTCTTCAGCACGATGCCGCCGGTGGCCGGCGAAGGCGGCGCGTCGCTCACCATGATCATGTTCTGCCCGGTGGTCTGCAGCACGATGTTCTGGCCAGGCGGGATCGGCGGGCGGCGCAGTGGCGAAGATCGGCACGTCGGCGACGAGGCCCCAGAAGCCGCCGGTCCAGATCGGGTAGTCGGGATCGCCCTGCTCGAACTCGACCCACACTTGCGAGCCGATGGGCGGCACGACGAAACAGCCCGCCTGAATGCCGGCGGCCGGGACGCAGGGCATCGCCCAACTGGAAGGAAGCTCGCCCAGCACGTCGGGCACCTGCACCAGGACGCGGCCGATCTGCTCGGGATCGATGTTCTCGATCACCAGCCCGCGATACTTTGCCGTAGTATTGAGTTGGCGCTGCCGCCGGGGGCGGTTTCGCTGCTGCGCTCATGGCGACACCGTCGAAACGGTCGAGACCAGGCCGTTGCGAGTCAGCGTGAAGCTTCTGCTTGTATTCGCCACGCTTGATTTTGTGCGTGACGCTCTTGACGTAATACAGTCCGTCGAATGCCGGACCGGCGCCGCGCACGCCTACCAGCTGGCGGGCGTTCAGCACGCCGCCGTAGCGAGTCACGTCGAGGCTGCCTTCGCCGGTGACGGCTTCGGCGTATTCGGCGGCCGCCGCTAGTCCGATCATGATGGCCTGCGGAATCGGTTTCTTGGACAGGTCGTCGCGGAACGGTTTCAGGTCGGCGGAGAAGTTCGTGGGCAGCGGCGGAATCAGCCCGAGCGGAGGATTCAACGGCGTGATCGGTGGAATGGGAATGGGAATCGTGAAGCCGGTTTCCGAGTTGTAGATGTAGAGCAGCGGGATCTTGTTCTTCTGCTGGTCGAAGGTGAAATGCAGGCTCTCGACATTGGTATAGGCGTCCATGTCGATGTTCAACGCCGGCTGCACCGGCCCGACCTTGATCTGCGGTCCCCAATAGGCCTTGTTGGTTCCCGGCACGGGACCCGGGTCGAGGTAGAACACATAACCGACGCGCTCCGCCAGGAAGCGGATGTATTCGAGATCGGTCCCTTGCTGGCTCGGAATCTGATCGATGGGGATGGGGACGTCGATGAGCACGCTCGGGATGATGATGGGGATGATGCCGAAGAACGCGTACTTGGCGAGCATTAACGCCACGCGCGCCTCCGCCGGGCACGCGGGATAGGGGAAGCCGCTCCAGTTCGATTGATTCATCCACTCGGTGAGGTCTTTTCCGGTGATGGTGAGAGTGGAGTTGGAGCCCTTGTCGCCGGGTGAAATTTGATTATTCGTGACCACTCCGTCCATGAGGACGTTGGCCACGCCATTCACCGTGGCCACCAGGATGACGCGCAGAAACAGCAGCGGCATGCCGCCGGTAAGCAGAAACAGAATCTGCAGCGGCGATTGCTTGTCGATGCTGAAGGTGAGCTGAAAGCCGCTCGTGCCGACGTCTTCCACCTTCACTTCCACTTCGACGAGCGCATCCAGCACGGCGCGCGGCACCGGCTGCACGAAGATCGGCCCCATCAGAATGCTGAGTTGGACGCTATCGAGCAATTCCGCCCCCGGGGACGCCTTGCGGCATGGTGATCCTGAGAACCGCGCCCGGCGTGGCGACTAACTGCTCGGGCTGGATGGCGCCGTTCGCGTCGCAGATGCAGCCAGAACATCAGCGGATCGCCCAGGTACTTTGCGGCGACGAGGTCGAGCCGGTCTCCCTGCTTGACCGTATGATTGGCGACGATGGCGAAATTGGCCGCGCCGGGCTGCGGAACCAGCCGCCGCGCAAGGTAAGTGATCGTTTGACCGTTGGGCGCTGTGTATTGCAGCGTGGCGGACCGATAGTAGCGGCTGTCGGTGGGAAACGAAACCGAAGGGATAATTCCGGCGTTGATCAGCGCCTGCAAAGGATAGTTCATGGCAAACCTCCGAGGCCGAGCACCGAGATGGCGACGTTCTTCACCTGTGAAGCGAGCTGCTCCTTGTTCGTCAGGTACGTCATGAACATGCGGCCGGCGGGATGCTGGAAGCTCACATCGTCGATGGTGAGCACGCGCATGCCGAGCGAGACTTTGGCCCGGATGGGATTGAGGTGGGGGTCGAACGCTTCCTCGGTGATCGAGAAATCGGTAAGCCGCACCGGCACAATCCGGCTGCTGCTCCAGACGAAGAGCGTGACGGGCTGCTCGAGCGGGATAATTTCGAGCGTACCGGCGTTGGCCATCGCCTCGTCCGACTCGAGCGTTTCCACCGAGGGATTCACCAGCATCTCGAGTTGGGCAATCTGCGGATAAATGCCGTGTTGAACCGCAAGCGGAAACTGATCCGGGAACTCGAGCTGATCGGCGGCATCGAGCTGCACGTCGACCTTAATCGTTTCGTTCGCGGGACCACGCAGACGAAGAGCGTCGGTGCGAGCGCCATCCTGACCCGCGGGCGTCGACTGAATCTGCAGCGTCCGGGTGAGCGTCTCCGGGTTGTATTGAAACGCGATGATGTTTTGAACGGTGGAAGTGTCCACGTCCATGGTGACGATTCCGCCCCTGACGAGACGCGGCGAGTTGGGGTAGGAGGTGGGCATGGCTATTTCCTGGCTTCCACGGAAGGAAGCGGAACGGTCACGGCGGGGCACGCCGTCGGCGTACATTGCCACTGCACCGATCGCGGCGCGGCGGCCTGCTTCGGATCGCCGCCCGATTGCTGCACCACGTGCGCCAACTCGTGCGACAGCAGCTTGCGGCCCGGCGCCGAACGCGGATCGTACTCCGAGCCGGCGAACACAAGGTGGTTGCCCACGGTGTATGCCCGCGCCTGAACAGCCTTGGCCGATTCGGCGGCGCGCTCGCCGATATGCACCCGAACTTTGCTGAAATCGAATCCGAACCGCGGCTCGAAGAACTGGCGGGCTTCGGGGTGGAGCGGCTCGCCGGCCGAGCGCAAAACGTCGCTGACAATCGCGGGCGCCTGCCCTCCGTTCGCGGGCCCATCGGCTTTGCGCTGTAGCTTTTCCTTCTTGCAGTCCTCGCACTCGCCTTCCGCCGGCCCGCCGCAAGGACACTTGCGCTGCAGCGGAGCGCCCACGCCGATCCGCGCAAAGGACGATTGCAGCTTCCCTGGCTGCCCGCTCATGATCTCTTCGGCCACCTGGTCCGCCTGCCGCTCGAAAGCATCGTCAGGCTCGCCGACGCGCAGATTCGAGGAAGAGCGCTTTGCATCCTTGGGTGCCGGGCGGCGGTCCTTGTCGAGTTGGAAGCCCATCATTTCAGCCCTTTCCCGATCGCCCGTCCCAGCTTGCCGCCGAACGCCCGCCCGCCTGCGGGTCCGGGCGTGAAAGCCACGCGGCCCAGTTTCAGCACCGGAGTTCGCCGCGTAGTCAGGGAAGCGCGCGCCGCCGGGTCCGCCAGCAGCCGCCGCAGCTCGGCTTCCAGGCCCGCCAGCAGCGCCGCGCGATCGGCCGCCGCGAATCCGCGCAGCGCAATATGATCGATGCTGAGCTTGACGCGGCTCACTGGTTGCCCCCGAACTTCTGCTTAATCGCCGCCTCGGCCGCTTTGCCAATCGCCTGGCGTCCCTTGTCGTCGACGCCGGCGCCCTGAAGAGCGGAGTCCAGGCCGCTGGTGATGCCCTTCTCGATCGCGTCTTTTACCAGGTCCGCTGCTTTGCCGCGGATCGATTCCGGGAGGAAGGACGTGATCTTTTTGGCGAGCGACGAAATGCCACCTTCCAGCGAGAAACCCTGCTTCGCCGGCGCGGGCGGCAGCGGCTTCCACATCCAATCCGGAAGTTGGGGCGTAGGTGAAACCGGACCGTGCGGCGGAGGTATGGGCCCCGACGGCAAACCGAGATCGGGCTTGAAGATCGAAGGAGGCATAGCCGATTTATCCGGAGGACTCCCGGGCGGCTTCAGCGAGACATCCGGAAGCACACCGGCGAATCGCGTCTCCGGCCGGAAGCGCACCTCTACGCGCCGGTTTCGCGGCTCGGCGTTCCTGGTCTTCACCGCGGGATCGTTCTCTCCCTTGCTTTCGGTGTCGATGGCGTCGGGAGGCAGGCCGAGGCCCGCCAGCGCGGCTTGAACCGAATTGGCGCGCCGCTGCCCGAGCGCCTGGTTGTCATCCTCCTTCCCGATCGCGTCCGTGTGGCCAATGACATGAATTTTCGAGCCCGGATATTTGCGCAACATCGTCTTTATGACTTCTGCCGTGCTTGCGAGCTTGGCCCGATTGGCGGGCGAGATTTCGTCTTTGCCGGTCTCGAAGCCATCGATATTCACCGAACCGAGAGTGGCGGCCATCACCGGCGAAGCGTTTTCCGCGAGGCTCTGGCCGAGATCGTAGTGGGGCACGGGCGGAAGTGGATTGGTTTGCCGCTGTACGGCAGCCGGACGCGCCGCAATCGACCCCGCTTCTCCGCGCCGGAGCATCGCGGCCGAGACGCTCGCTGCCTCGCGCTCGCTTGCGTCGGAGTCCGGTGCGACTTCGAGCCGCCCCGTGGGCGCGGCATGGCGCTGCTGCACCGTGTGGGTCAGCTCATGAGCCAGCAGTTCCTGTCCGCGTGGGTTTTGCGGTTCGTATTTGCCATGGTCGAACACCAGGTGGTTGCCGACCGCGTATGCGGCCGCGTTCACCGCCCGAGCCGATTCCGCCGCGCGCGCATCGTCGTGCACGCGGACGCGGCTGAAATCGTAATTGAAACCGGATTCGAGCGAATGGCGAGTGGATTTCTCGAGTGGCTTACCGGGCGAATTCAGTACGTTGTAGACGGAGATGGGCGCTCGCAGCGGCGCTCCGGGGCCGGCGCTCTTCCGCTGCAACTTCTGAATGGCGAGGAAGCTCATTTCTTCGGCCCCCCGCCTTTCTTTGCTGGGTGCTTCTTCTTGCGCAGGAACGATTGATACCGCTTTGTGCCCGCGTCGCTGAACTGAATCGGCCGGTCGCCTTTTTCGCTCGTGATCACCGCCGATGGTGCGGAGAAGCTGTACTCCGCCTGCCAAAGAAATCGATCGCCGGGTGTGAGCGGCTTCTCGAACGTCAACTCGAGGCGAAACTTGTAGGCGCGCTGCGCCTGCCCGGCGCCGGTGTCCCATTCCACCCAAGCCTGGTAAGACTTCGGCGGGTCATCCAGGTCCGGCTCCGGGGCCGGCAGCCACCGTAAGTGGTCCTTGATGGCGTCGAAGCTGACGGCCGTCGCCTGAGGAGGCGCCGTGGCCGCGCCGCCCTTCGTGGACGCGCCTGGAGCAGCGCCGGGTTTTGCGGGCTGCGTGGCCGGGTCCTTGCCGGGAGCGGCTGGAGCGTCGGGAGCTTGCGGGGATTGCGCCGGCTTCTGTTCCTCCTGCTGGATGTTGCGCTCGATCGGCTCGATAATCTGCTTGATCTGATCCGTGATGTCGCCCGGCTTTAAGTGTTGAACCACCGTTTCGATGGCCTTGGGATGCTGCTTGAGCGAGGGGGCCAGCGCCACCAAACGGCGCAGCAGCTCATCGGAAGGCACGATCCCTTTGCCCGCGAGCTCGGAGTAGAGCTTGTGCAGATTGGGATCGTCCGTGATCTGCTTTATCAGCGCGTCCCGTTCGGCGCCGCCCTTCTCCTGCTGGGTTGGCGCATCCTTCTTGGGCGCGCCCGCGGCCGGCGCCGGGTGCGCGGGTGTGACATTGGGCGTGGCCGCGGTTCCGGCCGCGCCGCCTCCGCCGCCACCCGTGCCGAGCGCCGTAATTTTGAGCCTCACGCCGCTGATCGTTCTGCTCTCCTGTACCTTGCGATTCGGAGCCGTCAGCCCCGGCGGAAGATCGATCTCGATGTCGGAATCGGAGATGGTAAGGCCGCCGACCACCGCCCTGCCATCCCGGTAGACGCCGCCGTTTTTAAAGGTAATGGTCGCGTTGCTCAACTTCACCTTCATGTTGATGGTGACGGGAGCGTCATTCGAGGGCGCGGGGCCGCTGATCGTGACTTTGTCAGCTTCGATATCGGTTTTGCCTCCGGTATCGGGAATGTCCTTGGTCTCAATGTCGATCTGGGTATCGGTGAGCGAGACGTCTCCTTTGGATTCGCCCTTGGCGCCGCTGACTTTGACTTTGGTGTCGCCGCTCAGATCCACGTCGGGCCCGCCAAAGCCGATCCTCAGCTTCGCGCCTTTGCGGATCTGATTAATTCCTGCCAGCGCGTCTTTCGCCGTCAGCACGATTCCAAGAATGGCGAGGCCCTTTCCCAGGCTCTTCAGAGCGCCCGGTCCGAACTTCGCCAGGAAGCCCGGCGATTTTTCGGCAACTCCCACCAGCACCGCATCGCCCTCCTTGATAACCGCATCTCCGGCTTCGATACCGTATTTCGTGATGTTGGCGCCGTCCAGCTTCTCGGCAAGCTCGATGGCGCCCTTACTCGCGGCCTCGTCGATCTTTTCGGTAATCAGGCTTTGCACCACCTGTCGCGAGGCTGGATTGGCCTTGGCTGCAATATGGAGGAATGCTACTGCCGTCAGTAGCGTCGCGCCGGCGCCGATCGCGTCGGCTTCGCTGACGCCGCCTGGCTGCAACGCCACTGGATTGCTTTCGCCGGTGTCCGCGGTGGGCGTCGGCGCGTCCGGATCTTTCGCCGGCGCGCCAGGACTCGCTGCATCGTCCGGCGAGACATACAAGCGATTAAACCGCTCGTTGGGACTGCTCTTCGAAGCATCCTTCTGAGTGCTCTTGTTCGCCTCTTTGTGTTTTCGGATCTCGGCGTCTTCGCGTTTGCGCTCCTCGTCATCGTCCGAGCACTGATCGGAACACCCGTAAGAGACGCCGCCTTCCTGATTGACCATGTATTGCAGGGTTCGGTACCCTACGCCCTTCTTGTTCGCGACAGTTTTGCGGCAGTTGATCACGACTCGCGGATAAACTTTGTACGGCGTGTTCGGCGTGCCTCCGCGGAATGGATTTATATCCACGCCGGCGAAGGCCGTGGTGAAGGTCCGGTCCAGCCCGTTTTGAAGGCTGTTATAAAAGCACCAGGCATTGGCGGAATCGGCATCGCTGAAATCGACCCCCGCGTCCTTCAACACGTTTTTGTCAGGCGCCTTTTTCGGCACGCAGCCGCTTTCGAGCCTGAATCCGCCTTTCGCTGCGAGCTTGCCGGAGAGCGACACGATGGCGGGCGCCAGCGGACGCAGCGCATTGATGTAGCCATTGCTTTCATAGGTCGCCACGGAGCACCCGCCGCCGTCGACACTGCGCCCCTTCACTTCGACCACCTCCACGCCGAGCGATCGCCCCGCCCGCACTCTCGCAATATCCACGAATCCGCGCTGCTTGCCTTTCTTTCTGGGATTGGGAGGAGTTTGCACCTCGCGCACCCAATCTCCGCCTCCGCTGATGGTCTTCAGACCGCCGGGCCCTTCCAGCACGCGCTCGGCAATCGAAAACCGGAAGCGCTCGTTAGTGAGGGGGTCCTCGAGACTCCAAACTCCTCCACTGGCCCGGCAACTGGTGGCCTGGCCGTCGTGGTCGCACCGCTGTGGCTGGACCGTACGCTGCAGCTTTCCCAGCGACTGCTGAACGACGTGCGCCAGTTCATGCGCCAGTAGCCGGCGGCCCTGAGGGGTATCGGGAGCAAAGCGGGAGTTACCGAAGACGATGTCGTTTCCGACCGTGTAGGCATGGGCTCGAACGTCGCGCGCCGACTGTTCCGCTTCCGGTCCGCAATGCACGCGCACATCGGAAAAATTAAAGCCGAAATGCCGCCCCATTTCCAGGCGTACGCCGGGGTCGAGCGGTTTTCCGGGTCCGGCCAGCGCATGGTGGACGCTTGCGGGCGCCGTCTCGGGCCCGCCGGACGTCCCGCGTTCCGGCTTGCGCCTCAGCTTTTCTTCCGCTTTGCACTCGTCGCACCGCCCCCCGCAGGCGCACTCGCGCTGCACGCGCGGTCCCACGCTCATCTGCGCGAACGACCAGCGGTGCATCACTTCTCCCGCGGCCACGATCTCGTCTGCCATGCGGTCGGCTTCGCGCTCGAAAGCGTCATCCGGCGCGCCGATTTGCAGCTTCGGGCCGGCCGGGGCTTTGGCGGGCGCGGGGGCGGTGACCTTCTTCGGCGCCGCGTGCGTCATCAGGTCCACCCCCGGATTTCCGCTTCGGCCAGCGGACGCTCGATCTTTTCGGCCTCCAGGCGGGCGGCGCGAACCAGGTGCGCCATCTCGACTGGTCCGCCCGCGGCAGCGGCAAAGAAGGCGGCATTCAGAGCGATATTGCGAATGCTGCCCCCCGCCACATTGAGCTGCGCCAGTTTTTTCGCATCCACATTGCGCGTAGGTGTTCCCGCCGGAAAGACGCGCTTCCAAATGGCTTCGCGCTGCACCACGTCGGGAAACGGGAAATTGATCGTGGCCCGTAGACGCCGCTGAAAGGCGCGGTCCATCGTGGATTTCAGATTGCTCGTAAGGATCGCCAGCCCCTGATACGCTTCCATGCGCTGCAACAGGTAGCCCACCTCGATATTGGCGTATCGGTCGCGGCTGTCCTTCACGTCGCTGCGCTTACCGAAAAGCGCGTCGGCCTCATCGAAGAGGAGCACGGCGCCGCCTTCCTCCGCCGCGTCGAACACCTGCTTGAGGTTCTTTTCAGTCTCGCCGATGTACTTGCTGACCACGGCGGAGAGGTCGATGCGGTACAGATCCAGATCCAACTCCGTTGCGAGAACTTCCGCGGCCATCGTTTTGCCGGTCCCGCTGTCACCGCAGAAGAGCGCGCTTAGTCCGAGCCCGCGGCTCCCTTTCGTGGAGAAGCCCCAGTCCTCATGCACCTTCATGCGGTAGCGGACCTGTACGGCGAGATGACGCAGCGCCTGCGTCTGCGGCTCCGGCAGAACGAGATCGTCCCACCCCAGTCCGCAGTTAAGCCGCTGCGCCAGGTTTTCGAGCCGGGGACGCGCGAGCGAGCGGCAGACGTGCCACAGGTCGGCTCCGCCGTTATCGCTCGCGGCGATCCGGGCGCTGGTGGCTTGAATGGTGCGGGCGCTCAGCCGGAATTGCGCCGAGACCATGTCGATGGCTTCGCGGTGATCGGCGGCGGCCACGCCCAGCGCGTCTTCCCAGATGCGCCTCTGAGCGGCCGGTTTCGGCCGGCCGGCGTCCAGGCGGACGAACGGGCGCTCCACATGAAGCGGCTCGCGGCTGGCCAGCATCACGATGCCCGAGAGATTCTCCGCCAGGTGGCGCGCGGACGGAGTCAACCCGTCGGAGGCGCACTGGATCAGCAGCGCTCCCGGCAGAAGGACGGCTTCGCGCTCGAGCAGCATTTGCAGGTAATCGAGATCGGCGCCGGGTGACGGCAAATCGTGGGGCTTCATCGCGAACAGTCGCCGGCCGGTGGCCGCCGCGGTCAGCAGGGCCGCATCTTCATGGCCTAACGGATCGTCGCCGCAGAAATGAAGAACCGGCGGCTGTCCGAAATCGGCCGAGAGCAGCCGCAGCGATTCCTCGGCCAGTGCGCGGTGGTCCTCCGCAATGCAATCTGGAATATCGCCGGAGCGCAGGAAGGGTTGGAGGCGCGCCTCGGGAAGGTTGACGCCCGCCAGGTAATGCAGAATCCGTTCGTCGATCCGTAGCGGCGCGCTGGTGACCCCGTACCCGGATTCCATTTCGACCAGGCGGTAGCGGCGCAGCGGGCGGGCCAGCGTCAACGCGCTCCAGTGAGAGCCTTCGAGCGCGGCGATGGCGACCGAAAAAGTCAGGGTCGCGCGCACTGCACCGCTTACAGCCTGCCGGCACTGCGCCGCCAGCCCGGAATCCATCTCGATCCCGGCAGCGAGGAGAAGAATGTCCCGTTCGAATGGGCTCAGACCAAAAAGGGAGGCGAGTTGATCGATGGCGGGCTGTGAATCCATCGAAGCGCGCAGCCGGTCGATGCGATCTTGGGAGCCGCCGCTGCCATCCGGGTCGAGCCGGCGCTTCAAGCGGTCGAACTCCGCCGCCAGGCACATCTGGTTGGCGTTGCTCCACGGGATGGCGGCGGCTGTCGTCATATAGTGAGCTTCGGGTTCAGAAACGCCGGCGGATTCGCGTTCCAGTCCACTGTGATCGGGCTCGAAACGCCGTCCACCTGCAGGCGCGCGATGTACGAGCCGGCCGCGAGCGCCGGGAATTGAAACGTGGGAGAACCCGTGGGATCTTCGAACTGCACCGCGGGCTCGGCAATGCCGCCCAGCGCCAGCGAAACGGTCTGGTTGGGCAGAACGTTCGGCCTGCAATTCACCGTCACCAGCGTTCCATGCGGCGGGTTATTGGTAGCGCCGATGGGCAGCACGATTAGCGGCGCCACCGGCATGGTGACGGTGTTGGTGCTGTTGACCACCACCGTCCCGCTCGTGAACTGCAGCGACAGGTTGTAGACCCCCGCCGGAACGTGGATCGGGTCGTCCGGCACCTTGAACGTTACGGCCGTGTCGGTGGCGGTGGCCGGCGGGAACGGCGTGAAATGAATGCCGAGGCGCGGGTACGCCAGCGCGACGAGGGACGCGCCGGAAAGCGAAACGCCCGTCAGCGTTACGGTATCGCCGGGCGCGGCCGCGGTCTGGCCGTTGGGCGCCTGAACCGACGCGATCCAGGGCGGCGGCCCCGCCTGCGCGCCGATGTTGCGGCTCAAAACAGGCAGCGCGGAGGATGTTGCGGCGGGCGGCTGTATCAAAATCACGGAAACCTGAAACGGATAGCTCGGGCGGTAGTCGGCCTTCAGCGCCGTCCACAGCCACGCCATCTCCTCTTTGCCGAGAACCGAAGGCGTGATCTTGATCATCTCGAACTGGTCGGCAAGCCCCGAGCCGCCCAGCACTCCTGCCAGCGGATTACTCGCCGGCAGATGGCCCAACGCGAAGCGGACCTGCGCCCTGGGCAGGATCGGCGTCTGATAGAGCATCAGTACGGCGAATCCAATCAGCGCTTCGGCTTCCGTATCGCCGCCGGCGTAGGCAGTCAACAGGTAATGCAGATCGAGCGCCAGTGGCGGATTGCTGAGCTGGGTCATACCGTCGCCCGATAAAGAAGGCATTCCGGCGTTGCGGTACGCCGCGTTGTGCGTCACCTGGTGCAGAAACAGGTTGACCTGCAAAAGCGGGTGCGGACCCGCGCCGAACAGCCCGTTCTGGATGATGTCGGGCGCCAGCGCCGTTACCGACACGCCTCCCAGCGGCGACGAAGGGTCGTTGTAGACCTGGCTCAGGTAATACTGAAGCACGGCAGTGACGCCTGAGAGGGCGAGGGCGTTGCTCATAGCACTCTGCGATCGCCTTTCTTCAGGTAGTCCGAAAGATTGACCGCTTTTCGCGGCGTCTTGGGCAGAGGCGCGGCCGGCGCTGGCGATACGGCAGTGACTTCGATGCGCCCGATGTGAATTTGGATCTCGTCGGCTTCGCGCTGTTGCCGCGCCGGTGCCCGGACTTGCGGCGCCCGGCTGGTCGGCGCAACTGGAGTGGCTTGTCGCACGGGCGGCTGCGTGATGGGTTGAACACTCAGAGCCGAAGCTGTGGGGGAAGTGTACTGGCGGCCCGCCGCGGGCAGACCCCCGAGCGGAAACCGGCCTGACGCGGGATGGGAAGTCGGGGCCGCGGTCTCCTGCACCAGCGGTTCGATATCGAGCGGAACGAGGGCGACGTTCGACTGCTCCGTAGCGCCGGGCGAATCGGACGTCCCTTTGGGAGGGGCGGCGCGAACCGATTCCCGCGTTTCCAGGATCGTCTCCGGCGATTCGCTTTCGGGGATAAGTTGTCGCGGTGGCCTCGGAGGTGCTCCGATCTTCTGGGTGGAGTCGGCGCGCGGCGTCATCTCCTCCTGCTCGACGAGGCTATCCGCAGGCTCGGCCGGTATCGGCGGCGCGAACAGCGGATTCGTCACCGGGTGGATCGCCGGCCGCGAATTGATGGCGCGGGTCGCCAGGCGCTGCAGGTACCCGCTCACGATTGCACCATCTCCGTGTACATGGCGCGGCGCGTATCACTCATCGCCAGAATTCTGTCTTCGGTCCAGCCGTAAGCCGAGGCCAGCGTGTGGACGTCCGACAGTGCGCGCCGCGCGCGCGCTTCGATCTCGGTCCACAGGAAATCGCCCAGATCGAGGCTTTCAATCCATTCCTCGCCGCACGCGGCGCAACGCAGGGCCAGGCGCGTCTCGGCCATCGGATCGGCCAACGCGAGCTTGTTCCCGATCTCCGCCAGCTCCTCGGGCGAGAGGCGCGGCGCCGGCGCTTCATCCACTCGGCAGGCTTCCGCCAAACGATCCGCCGCAATCTCCGGGTCGGATTCACGAGCCACCTTCGCCAGATCGCTTGTGGCCGGCAAACGGTAGCGGTGGCCACCTGCTTCCACCTGCGCGTCGGCGACCGGCTCACGTCCGGCGGTCAGCGCGCGCCCGTCCAGTTCGAACTCGAGTTTCTCTCCGCAGGCCGGGCAGGCGGTCCAGGCTTCCATTCGGGAACCGAACGAAGCGCAGCGCAATTCCGCGATGGCTCGATTGCGGCGCCCCAGGGGCCATGCGGCCAGGGCTCTATATGGCGTGTCGGGATGCGCCGCGGCTAGGGCCAGCAATCCCCGGTCGAGCGGGTGAAGCCGGTGGCCGCGCTCCCATAAATCGAGACAGCAGGCAGCGGAAAGGACTCGCATCGTCAGGCATTGCCGCTGGTGAGCGTCGGCTCGGCCGGTTCGACCACGCTCATGTCGCGATAGAAGCCTTCGTTCTCGATCTTGATATGTTCCACCAGAATCGCATTCGCGTTGGCGTCCAGGTCGGCAAGCGCCTGGTACTCCGAAACCCAGCAGCGGAAGATCTGGTAAGCGATCACCGTCTGTCCGGCCTCGTTGTAGATCTCGAGCGAGATGTTTTTGCGGAAATTCTTCAGCGACACTTCCGAGCCGAGCGCCGCGCCGTAGTTCCACACCAGCGCCGCCCAGTTATGAAATCCAGGTCCTGGGTGATGCCACGCTCGATGGTAATGGCTTCGAACTTCGTCCGGCCCGGAGTCCGCAGCGAAACGGACATATCTCCGCCGTTGCGGTACTCGATTACTTCGGTGGTGCGCTTCAGGGCGCTCACCTTGCTGCCGCCGAAGACATACCGGCCATCCCACTTCACGCGGAATTTGAAATTCTTGTACGGATCGCGACGCTGCGTGTTTACGGGAAAAGGCATCATACCGAATCGTTCTCCTTACGATTGGGCCTGGCCGGCCATTTGTTGAATCTGAATGAGCACGAACTCCGCCGGGTACAGCGGGGCGAAGCCCACGAGAATATTCACCACCCCCAGCGCGACGCTGGGCGGCGGATTGTTTTCGGCGTCGCACTTCACGAAGTAGGCCTGCTGCGGCGTAGTTCCGGCAAAGGCTCCCTGTTGAAACAGCAGTTGCATGAAGGCGCCCACGTTCAGCCGGACATCGCTCCACAGCGCCTCGTCATTGGGTTGGAAAACCACCCACTGCGTACCGTCATAGAGACTCGATTCCAGGAACAAGGCCAGCCGGCGGATCGGAACGTATTTCCATTGCGATCCCGCCTGATCGCTGCCTTGCAGCGTACGTGCGCCCCAGACCACGTCGCCATAAACTTTGAACTGGCGCAGGCAGTTGATGCCCTGTATGTTCAGGTTGCCGTTTTCAAGATCGGTAAGAGTGTACTGCAGGCCGGAAGCGCCGGTGAGCGACGCGTTGATGCCCGCGGGAGCCTTCCAGACGCCGAAGCTAGAGTCAGTGGCGGCATAAATGCCTGCCACGAACCCACACGGCGGATAGAGCGCGGGACGGTTGCCGACCAGCGGATCGGGCGCCTGCACCCACGGAAAGTAATACGCCGAGTTGATGGAGTTACTGCCCGTGACGCTACCCGGGCTGCTACCCGCGGGACCGGTGCTGTTGAGGCTGGCGGCGGTCACTGTTTGCGGCGGGTCTACGATATAGAACGCCCGGTTCACGGCGCAGTACCCTTGCAGCGCCTGGATCGCCACGGCATCCGTTTCTCCGGGCACACAGAGCAGATTGAATATATCGACGCGGTCGAGCAGGAAGACCCCGGCGTTGGGGTTGAAGGTCATGGCCAGCTCGAAGTTACCGTCGGAAGCGGGGATCAGCGCCGTGCCGTCCGCGCCGCCGCTGAACGCTACCGGCGCGCCCGTCGCGGCAGGAACCGCCGAAGGAGCTACCGGCAATAGGGTGGCCGGGTCGATGAATGAGATGTAGCTGGAGTCGTTATCCACCACCGTTACGACATATTGCGTGTCGGTGGAGACTTACCGAAAGGTTGACATAGCTTTCGACGACCTGCCCGTTAAACGACACCTGCAATCCGAACTTGCCTGGACTGCCGCTCTGCACGGTGACCTGAACGTTGTTTCCCCAGGCACCCGGATTGGCGGCGAATAACGTGAGAGTCCCGCCCGTCGCCACCGCGGTCGCCAGACCCGATGAGTTGATGGTGGCCACCGCCGGATTCGATGAAGTCCATGTGGCGGTAGCGCTGACGTCCTGCGTCGTGCCGTCCGTGAGCGTGCCGGTGGCCTTGAACTGCTGGGTCGCTCCGCCGGCAATGGAGGTGGGTGCGGGAGTAACCGCGATTTTGGCCAGAGCCGCCGGAGTAACGGTCACAGCGGCGCTCCCTTGAACCGCTCCGACCTTAGCGGTGATATTCGAACTGCCCGGCGCTACTGCTGTTGCGACTCCGGTTGTGGGGTTAACCGCAGCGGCCGCGGGCGTCGCGAGCTCCACGCTGCGCTCGCCGTCAGGTCCTGTTTCGTTCCGTCCGAGTAAGTGCCGGTCGCCGTGAGTTGCAGCGTCAGGCCGGCGGCGAGTGACGGCGCGGCCGGAGTAACTGCGATGGACGACAGACTGGCCGTAGTGACGGTGAGGTTAGCGCTGCCGGTAATCGGCGCCCGAGCCGGCGATCACTGGGCGCTTCGACCCCGCCGCTACACCTTTCGCCTTCCCCGTGGCATCCACCGTCGCCACCAACGCGTTAGCTGTGCTCCACGTGGCGGTGGCGCTTATGTCGGTCGTGCGGTCTGGAATGTCGCGGTCGCGACGTACTGCTGGGTCGCGCCGGGCTGGATCCACGGCGCGTTGGCGGGAGTCACGGCGATCGAAACGATTTGCTTCGCCGTCACCGTAAGTTTGGTCACTCCGGACGTGCCGCCGAGCTTAGCTGTTATGTTCGCCGTACCGCGGCAACCGAGACGCCAATCCGCCTGTCGCCGTCACGGGTAGCCGTTCCCGGCGTGTCCGAGGACCAGTTACACGGCAGCCGTCAAATCCTGCGACGAACCATCCGAGTAAGTCCCGGTCGCAGTGAACTGCTGCGTCTGCCCCAACGCGATTGACGGATTCGCGGGAGTAACAGCGATGCTCGACAGCGTAGCTGCGGAGACACTCACCGTTACACTCGTTACGACCGAGGTAAGCGACGCCGTGATAATCGCGCTCCCCGCCGCCGCCGCCGTGACAAGCCCGCTGGCATTCACACCTGCCACCGCCGGGCTGCCGGACTTCCAGGTTGCCGTTGCAGTTATATCCTGGATCTGCCGTCCGAGTAAGTGCCATTGGCTTTGAATTGCTGAGTCTGGCCGGTCTGCAGGAAGGGTGGAACGGATGGCGTAATCGCGATGCTTTGTAACACCGGAGCGCCGATGAAAAGGCTGGCGCCCCCCGAAATCGCGCCCGATGCGGCGGTAATTAAGGTAGAAGCGAGGCCGATGCCGGGCCGCGCGCGCCGTCGTGCTGGGCAGCGGAAACGTCCCGGGAGCCGGAGTCAGGCTGCCGTCCCACAATATGCGGACTATATAAGCCTGCTGACCCCCGTTGGCGAAGAACTGGTTTACGGAGTACCCCAGGTAGCTTCGGGAGTCCAGGCCTCCGAAAGCCTTTGATACTCCGCCCAACTCTGGACCAGCGTGGCCTGTTCTGCCGGGCCCTGCGGCGCCCAGCCGACAAAAGCCCCGATAGAGGTGGCAACTCCGGTAATGGTGTGAACGCCGCTCGATAACTCCTCGATGTAAACACCCGGGTACGTAAATGTAGGCGGCATAAACTCCCTTCTTGTTCTGGTGGAAGGCGACAAGGCCGGGCGGAGTTTTCCTTGGGGAATAAACCGCAAAAATCGGGCAGTCTACCTGGACGAATCCGCTGAATTACCGCGCCATGTCTCGCCACAGGGCACGATTATATATCGAATAGTTGGGCGGCGACCACAAAATCTTTTGATTTCCGGTGAAGAACCATACGTCTACTTCTTCCTCGGCGCGAATGCTGGATTTCCTGGTTAATGCCTTGGCCGGCATTGGTGGGATGCTTTTCGCGAGAGCTTCAATCTACGAGCGCATTTCGTCATATCGGGCGTTGGCTGCTTCGAGGACCTCCCGAACCCGATTCCGGCAGGTAATAAATGCTCAGCGCACGGCGGATGATGTCCTTATCATCGATCTCCACCCCGAAAGCCAACGAGATCTGTTGAGCAATGCGGGACAACCCCAGGCCCGGGAAACGCCGTTCATTGCCACCACAGCTTCGATGAGGTCTCCGTTGGGTCCGTTCGGTCGACGGCGGCGTCTGGGCGAAAACAACATGCGGTACTTCGTTTGCGCAGCACGTTGTGGAGATGCAGCACCGGGGAAGGTTTTAGAACGATGGAGGATCAAAGGATACCTGCCCCACCGGACCTCGCCCGTCGGGCCACGGTGGCGATCGAAGACGATACCGGGAACGCGCATCCAGGCAATGGTGTCAATATCTCAGAAATCACGCCACTTCAGCCAATCAGGCAATTCGCCATAAGAGAGACCACGCCCACCGCAAACGCGGTCGCCTTCCTTCAAACGGCTCTATCTGAACTGATCCGGCGATCTGCTTCATACCGCTATCGCGCTTTCTCGCGCCGAATCACTCGAGATAGATTTCCAACATCACTGGCGACTATCCATGGCGCCGCGCTTTCCGAATAGCCGATTGATCCGGCGCTTAGCGGCTCACTTCGGAGTTGCTGGCGCAGCCGCTGGTGTGTTAGCCGGGGAGTTGCTGGCTTGTTACCTGGAGGAGTCGTTGGGTTCGCTCTGGCGCCGTCTTCACCGCAGCCTTTGACAATCTCTGAAGAAGGGTGTCTGCCCACTTCGGGAAGTGCACTCGGATCGATAATGTAAGTCACCGTTCTGCAATCTCTATCGTAGGACCAGGTTCCAGGATGCGCGTCATGCCATTTCCGATCATCTCGAAGGCTCGATTTCTTTAACAAACACTCTGCGATTGCCTGCCGCTGGTCGAAATCGATTCCGGTTCGATCTTTGAACCGTTTTTCGAACTCCGGCCCGCATATCTGCCCACCCGCCGGTGTGTCCCGGCGGCGCAGTATGCACCTTGAAGTTCTTTGATCGCCTGATTGTATTTGCTGTGGCTGAGCGTGAAAGCTGACTTGTGGTCTTCGCAATGTTCTTTCTCGCCCAGCTTCAGTGTCTCTGCGCCTTTATCAGTAACTCGAAGGACTTTAGCGACCCGCCTGCCTTCTTTGCAAGCACGCCCGGCAGGGGTGATCTCCGTGCCGTCTGGATGGTCTCCTGCTTTCGTATACAGGAAGTTTGTGTTCTGCAACGTCGCGTAGCTGTTGACTGCCGCGGTGCACCTGCTGCCTCCGCCCTCGGTGAATGTAAGGCTTTGGTCAACCATGGAGGTCTCTGTAATTCCCAAAATCGTGGGGGGCACACCGGGCACGGCCCTGACCGCAGCCAGGGTTGCAGGGCTTGGCTCGCAATCGAAGTCGAACGGCGGTGGTGTGAGCGGGCCGGTTGGAATATGGTCGTCAGACTTCTTGCATTGATCACGCTGCAGGCTTAATGCCGCGGAAGAACGCGGCGAGAATTTCGGTGTAAGCGGGCCGGGCATTTCAGCCACGGCCGTCTCGGCAAACCGCTCGGCCTCTCGCTCGTGCGTGTCCCCCGCCGGTCCGATCTTCAGCGCGTTTCGAATCCCCGTTCCAGCGCCCCCCTGCTGCACGACATGAGCCAACTCGTGCACGATCAACTTCCTTCCTTCCGCGGTTGCGGGCGCAAACTGCTCGGTTCCGAAAACGATGTGAGGGCCGACAGTGTAAGCGCGCGCGTTGACCGCGGCCGCTGAGCGTTTGCCTTAGCATCGGTGTGCAGGCGCACTCGGGTGAAGTCGTGTCGAAAACCGGCGCTCCCATCAAGGTGCGAGTGGTGGTATGGAATGGTTGGCCGGGAGCGCGAAGTACCTCGGTAACGATCGGCGGCGCTTCGGATTGTTCCCGAAGGGCCGACGTTTGGTGCACATGCTCGGGCTGCTTCCCCCGGCAACTCGGACACGTTCCGCCGCAGGCGCATGCTCGCGGTATGGTTGTCGAACGTGTGTCTACCTTCGCCTGTGCTTTGGGGACCCGGGGCGCAAACATCTTCGCACTACCATACTATTAAAATTAGTCGTTTCTTGAGCTGCACGAGGTCGGGCGGGTCGAAGAATTCGTTTTCCCGAAGCTTCGGATCGCGCATCTTTCCAGGGCTTGGGTTTGAAGTGCCCTCTTTGAGGCTTTGGTGGACACAGCCGATTCTGCCGCTACAGACCGGTCTGGCCCGACAACAGCCCTTTACGTCGCGTCACGAAGCTATAGTCTGATCCTTCCGCTATGAATCTGTCCTGGAGGCGCTCCGGACGCTCGGTGGAGAAGTAGCGTTCGGGTGTCGGCGTGGTCACGTGTGAGCGGTCGAGCCCTGCGTGCGGCCACTCAATGAGTTGCGGGCAGTCCAACGACGATGAGAACCGCGTAGTC